>CAWAWS010000001.1:0-5618 GCA_963785725.1 uncultured delta proteobacterium
CCTTAGTGGCCGCGGAAGAAGAACAGCCACAGTAGAAAGACGATCGTGAAAGGAACGCCGGCCATCCACAGCAGGATCGGCACGGCGACGCGGCCCTTGATGGTGTTCATGGTCGTCAAACGCTTCTGCACGTAGTCCTCCTCGATTGCTCGAAGGTTGAGCAAGCGCCGCGCCAACCGAGACTGCGCCCGATCGCGCCGCGGCCGTGCCGTCGTTGCGCATCGGGTGGCACGATGAGAGAACCGCACTTCCACTGCGCGGCATTTGACGGCTCGCGTCGTCGGCGTTAGCTTGCTCGGCTCGCCCGGAGACGACGACATGGACGAGTTCGAGCCCATCGTGACGCTGTTCCTGGCCGGTCGCTTGCCGCGCATGAACCACGCGCGCCACTTGGCCGTCGCGCGCATCTTGCGGCGCATGAAGGAGGGTCAGGCGCTCATGCACCTCGGGCTGCAGGTGACGGCGCTGCGCGCGGGCGTGCCCGAAAAATACGATCGCGCCGTGACCGATCGCTATTGGGCCGCGCTCGACGACGCGCCGCCGTCGCTCGACGACTTCACCGACGTGCTGCCGAAGTAACGCTCGTTGTGTCGCCGCCGCGCGCGCGGTATGACGTCGGGATGCTGCATTTGGCGCTGGTGGCGCCCGAGATCCACTGGAACACCGGCAATATCGGGCGCACGGCGCTGGCGGTCGGCGCGCAGCTGCACCTCGTCGCGCCGCTCGGCTTCTCGCTCGACGACAAGCAGGTCCGTCGCGCCGGCCTCGACTATTGGGAGCGCGTGCAGCCGCGGCTGTGGCCCGATTGGGCGACGTTCGAAGCGGCCCTGCCGTCGCTGGGCCAGCCCTGGTTCTTCGCGGCGTCGGCGCGCAAAGCCTACTGGGACGCGCGTTACGAAGCGGACACCGTGGCCATCTTCGGCTGCGAGAGCGTCGGCCTGCCGCGCGAGCTGTTGGCGCGCTTCGACGATCGCGTGCTGGGCCTGCCGATGCGCGATCCCGAGCTGCGATCGCTCAATTTGTCGACGGCCGCGGCGGTGGTGGCTTACGAGGTCGTGCGCCAGCGAGCGCAGCTGTGACGGCCGTTCGCGCGGCCGGCGTGCTTCTGGCGCTGCTGCTGCCGGCGGCGGCGCAGGCGGCGCAAGCGACGTTGGCCGTCGGCACGACGAGCGGCTCGCCGCCGCTGGCGACGACTTTCGACACCAGCGCGACCCAGCTCGACAGCGGGCAAACGGCGGCGCTGCACCTCGTGTTTCCCGGCAACGGCGACGCGCTCGTCGTGACGACGCCGACGCCGCTGACGTACACCTACGCGCTGTCCGGTTTCTACCTCGCCGATAGTGTCTTGGCCGAGTCGCCGAGCGGGCAGCTGGCGCTGGCGACACCGGTCGGCGTCTCGGTGGCGCGCGTCAGCGACGGGCAGTCGCCGCCGGCGGTCGACGTCGTCCTGGCGCGCACGACCGATCCGCTGACGCTGGCGTTCATGCCCGACGTCACCGCGGCCGCCGGCGATCCGGAAGTGGCGCGGCGCTGGGACTTCGGCGACGGCAGCTTCAGCGGCGCGGCCACGCCGCTGCACGCCTACGCGCACCCCGGGCTCTATCAGGCGGCGCTGTTGTCGACGTCGCGCTCGGGCATGACGGCCGCGGCGCGCTTGTTGGTCGCCGTCAACGCCGCCGACGGCTCGCCGGCGCCGTCGCTGCTCGTGGCCGTGACGCCGCCCGATTCGCCGCCGCTGACGCAGGTGCAGCTCGTCGCCTATATCGCGGCCGCGGCGGCACCGAGCGTCGTGAGCGCGCACGTCGATTGGCCCGGCCTCGTCGACGCGGCGCCGGCGGTGACGACCGAGGCCACCGGCGTCGTCGTGCGTTCGTCCTACGCGTTCGCCGCCTCCGGTCGTTACGACGTGCCGATCACCGTCGCGCTCGCCGGGCAGACGTTGACGGCGACGGGCCACGTGACCGTCGGCGAGCCGAGCGTCAACATCGCCGGCGTCGACGCGCCATCGCCGTCGCTGTTGGCGGCGCCGTCCACGACCGCGACGGTCGGGCAGGCCTACGAGCCCGACGGCGCCGGCGCGACGCTGCATGCGCTGCTCGTCGGCGGCGACGGGCCGTTCGCGTTCGGCGTGGTCGCGCCCTCGCCGGCCGGCTTCGTCATCGACAGCGCCGGCAACGTCGCGTGGACGCCGAGCGCCAACGAGAGCGGCGACCAGCGCATCGCCATCGACATCACCGACATCAACGGCCAGACGCTGACCACGTCCTGGGTCGTCACCGTCGCCGACGCGGCCAAGCACGGCGGCTGCTCGGCGCTTCCCGGCGCGGCCAGCGCTCACGAGACGATCGTGTATGCGCTCTTCTCGTTATTGGCGTTGGCGTTGCAGCGGCGTTTACGGCGTCGCCAATAAGCAGTCGTCGAAGCAGGGCACGAGCAGCTGCGCGCCGCCGGCCAGCGTGCGATTGGGACCGACGGCGCCGCCGGCGAAGAAGACGGAGCCGTCGCGCAGGACCAGCCCGACGGCATCGGCGCGCTCGGGCGGCGGCGGGAAATCGAGCAGCAGCTCGAGCGCGCCCGCCGTCGGAAACGCGCGCAACAGCTGCTGCACCGGCACTTGCGCCGCCGCCGTCGAGGGCGCCGACTCGCCGCCGAAGATGAGCGCCGAGCCGTCGGCGAGCGCGACCGCGACGTGGCGCTCGCGCTCCTGCAGGTTGAACGGCCCGACGGTGACGAAGCCGCCCAGCGCCGGCTGGTAGACTTCGGGCAGCGCCATCGAGCCCTGGCCGTTGCTGCCACCGTAGATGAACGCGGTGCCGTCGCCGAGCAGCGTGGCCGAGTGGCCGACGCGCGCCGCCAACATCGTGGCCCGCGAACCGCCCGTCGCCGTCAGGGGCACGAACGCGTTGGCGCTGGCCGAGTAGAGGAGGGCGTCGGCGAGCACGGCGCCGGTGACGTCGAGCCCGCCCGACACGAGGACGTCGCCGTTGGCGAGCGCCACGGCCGTCGCGAACGCGCGCGGCGCCGGCAGCGGCACGGTCGCGGCGACGGCGCCGGCGCGCAGGACGAGCGCGTCGGTCGCCAACGTCGTCGCGTCGGTGTAGCCGCCGATCAAGAGGAGCCCGTCGTCGGCGAGCGGCGCGCTGGCGGCGGCCCAGCGCGGCGACGGCAGCGCGCCCAGCGTGCTCAGCGTGCCCGCGGCCGCGTCGAAGTGCACGATGTCGGACAGGCCGCCGCCGGCACCTTGGCCGCCGAAGATGAAGGCGCCGTCGGCGGCCACGACGGCCGCGTGGAAGATGCGCGCCGGGAAGCTGCCGCCGGCGACGTCGCTGAAGCTGCCGCGCGCGGGATCGTAGAGCGTGACCGCGGCCGACAGCGCCGTTGGCGCGGGCGTGCG
Source organism: uncultured delta proteobacterium (assembly GCA_963785725.1). Lineage (GTDB taxonomy): Bacteria > Myxococcota_A > Polyangia > Palsa-1104 > Palsa-1104 > JAQBQH01. The sequence goes on from CAWAWS010000001.1 coordinate 3,395, forward strand.
CGGGCCGCCTGCCGTCGCGCCGCCGACGACGAGCACGCGGCCGTCGGCGAGCAGCGTCGCGGTGGCGCCGAAGCGGGCGTCGGCCAGCGTCGGCGCCGTCGGCGTGGCCGCGAATTGGTCGACGAGCCCGAGGTAGACCGTGGCCGCGTGCGCGCCGGCCGCCAGCGGCGCCGAGCGTCCGGCGGCGACGACTTGCCCGCCGCTCAACGCCGCCACCGTCAGCTGCGCGCCCGCCACCACCGACGACAGGTGCGCCTTGTACGCCGACGTCGTGCGGTCGCGCCAGGGCACGCGCGTCACGCCCGTCGGCAGCCGCAGCTCCAGCGTGTCGACGCCGGCCAGCGGATCCTCGGCGACGACGGGCGAGCGCAGCAGCGTCACCGCGAAATCATCGTCGCCACCACAGCCGGCCGCAGCCACTGCCAACGCGACGACGGCAAATGCACGAGCGCGGGTCATCTAGCGACGGACTGTAATCGAGCCCAGCGCAATTTGTGCAATCGCGCGATTTTGCGATAAAATACGGGTTGCTGCATGTCCGCGACCGACCTCCCATCCTCGTCTTCGCTGCCCGATCGCGGGTTCGGCTTCGCCGGCACCGAGCGTTTTCTCGTGCAGCGCTGCATCGGCGCCGGCGGCATGGGCGTCGTCTACGAAGCCTACGATCGCGAGCGCAGCAGCACCGTCGCGCTCAAGACGTTGCGCTCCTTGTCGGCGGACGCGCTCTTGCGCTTCAAGAAGGAGTTTCGCGACTTCCTCGACCTCTCGCATCCCAATCTCGTCTCGCTCGGGGAGCTGTTCTCGGAGGGCGAAGATTGGTTCTTCACGATGGAGCTCGTCGACGGGCTGGCCTTCCTCGACTGCGTGCGGCCCGAGCAGCTCGGCTTCGATCGTCCGACGCCGACCTCGATCACGCCGAGCTCGGCGACGGTGCCCGAGCTCCTGCCGCGCGGCCTGCGCGGCGGCGGCAAAGTCGCGCCGCTCGACGAGCCGCGGCTGCGCGGCGGCGCTGCGCGCAGCTGGCCGACGGGCTTGCGGCGCTGCACGCGCGCCGGCAAGGTGCATCGCGACATCAAGCCGTCGAACGTGCTCGTGACGCCGCGACGGGCGCGTCGTCGCTGCTCGACTTCGGGCTCGTCGCCGAGCTGTCAGCGCGCACGAGCAGCGGCTCGCGCTCGACATCGTCGGCACGGCCGACGTACATGGCGCCCGAGCAGGCGGCGGCGCGGCCGGTCGGCGCCGCCGCCGACTGGTACGCGGTCGGCGTCGATGCTCTACGAGGCGCTCGACGGGCGAGCTGCCGTTCGTCGGCCGGCGCTCGAGGTGCTGATGGACAAGCAGCGCGAGCGCCGCCGCCGCGCCGCTGGTCGGCCGAGCGTGCCGCGACGATCTCGACGCGCTCGTGCGCTCGAGCTCTTGCGCTTCGATGCCGGCGGCGCGCCCGAGCGGCGCCGGAGTGCTGCGCCGACTCGGCGTGCAGCGGTCGCCGCTCGGCCGGCGCCGTCGCTGCGCGACGGCGCCGTTCGTCGGCCGCGCGGCCGAGCTCGACGAGCTGCGCGCGCGCCTTCGTCGATGCGCGCAGCGCGCGCCGTCACGCGTGCTCGTGCACGGCGAGTCGGGCGTCGGCAAGAGCGCGCTCGTGCGGCGCTTCACTCGACGACGTGCGGCGGCCGACGCCGAGGTCGTCGTCCTGCCGGCCGCTGCTACGAGCGCGAGAGCGTGCCGTACAAGGCGGTCGACGGCGTCGTCGACGCGCTCGACGCGCTGCCTGTCGTCGCGCTGGCCGGAGCGAGCTCCTGGCGCTCTTGCCGCGCGAGGCGGCGCTCGTGGCCGCAGGTGTTCCCGGTGCTCGCGCGCGTCGAGGCCGTCGCCGACGCGCCACCGCTCGGCGCGACGCGCCCGAAGATCCGCACGAGCTGCGCGCCCGCGCCTTCGCGGCGCTGCGCGAGCTGCTTCGCGCGGCTGGCGCGGCAGCGGCCGCTCGTCCTCGTCATCGACGACCTGCAGTGGGCCGACGCCGACTGGCTGGCGCTCCTCGGCTGAGCTCATGCGCGCCGCCCGATGCGCCGACGCTCTTGCTCGTGGCCACGCTGCGCAATCGCTCGGCCGGCGGCGCCGACAGCGGCCCGACGGCGACGGCGTCGACGGGCTGGCAAGCCGAGCGCGTGCGGCTGCAGCTTTCGCGTATGCCGTCGGACGAAGCGCAGACGCTGGCGCAGCTCCT
>CAWAWS010000002.1:0-329702 GCA_963785725.1 uncultured delta proteobacterium
CCTGGGGCGATATGCGCACTGTCGATGCCTTCGTTCGCCAGCCACTTCAGGACCGCCGATGAGACGAGCTCGGGTCCGTTGTCCGACCACAGATGCCGAGGCGCGCAACTAGCCTCTACGCCTAGCGTCTCGTGCGCCCCACGGAAGGTGTCGTGCATTGCCGCTGCGCGTGTACTTGTCGTCGTAGTTGAGCTGACCGATGACGTCAGTCGCAGCGATCGTGGCCAGCGTGGCGAAGCCGAGGACCTGGTGCACGACGAGCAGCTTGCGCCGGAGCCGCACCGACTTCTCGAGGCGCGCGAGGTGGTCGGCCGCGCGCGCCTCGTCGAGCGGTGATTTCCTCTTCTCGTCGCCGAAGAGATTGAAGTCGAGATCGCTCTTCGGCGTGACGGACGCCGGCTCCGCTTGCGACTGAGCCCGAGCGGGTCCGGCGACGACCCACGTCACAGCGAGACCAACGATAAGAGGCGAATCATGTATCGATCGCGAAAGACCTGAAGATCTAATGGACCGGCGTATAGACTTCGTCGCGGCCACCGACCGACGGCGTGTGTGCGGCGTCGCTACCGGCGGCGCTGTGGCAGGCGACGCAGATCGTCATTGGCGTTCCGCTGCCACCGGTGCCATCGGCGACGACGCCGTTGCCGTCGTGCGGGACGGCGCTGTCCTGCGGCACGCGCTCGTACCAATACCAGTGGGCGCCGTTGGCCGAGTCCGCCGCCTGCTTCAGGTAGACCGCGTAGCCGACCGGAGCCGAATCGGTGACGCTGGCGTAGAGCTCTTTGACGGCGGCGGCGCCTTCGGGCCAGTTCCCGGTTCCGGTGGCGTTGTGGGCGATGAGGTCATTGGAGAAGATGCGATTGAAGCCGTGCGGTGAGGGCGACCGCGACTCATGAACGGCGCTCTCCGACGCCCAGGTCTTGTAGCTCCCCGCGGACAACCAGGCTTCGATTGCCGAGTGCCCAGTGGGAGGCGTTTGGCTGACGCCATTGTTGTTGCTGCTGCCGCCGCAGCCCGCGAGCGAAACCGCGAGCATCAGCGCTCCGAGATAACGAGTCTTCATAGGCTCTCCTTGATCGATACGCGACATGCGTTCGAACCACGCGTCACCACCGACGCGATTCCGCCTACGCCGACCAAAGGTCTCGGTTACGCGCAGCTGCGACTCGAGACGGAAAAATGCTCCACCGCGAGATCCACTAGCGCCCTCACGCCGGCGGGAGGCGCCGTGGAGAGAACGACTGAATTCACGGTGTTGGTCATCTGCCGGTCTGATGCGTCACTGGTTGTTGAACTTCACAGCGTCCAGAGCCGCGAGGATCTGCGCCGTCACGCCGCGAATTTCATATCGATACCCGGCGCCCGCTCCGGCGTAGGCATCTCGGAGATCGGGATGACGACGAACGCCGAGGCGCCACGGCTCAAGGATCGAATCGACGAATTCCTCGCGGAGATCGCGGCGCACACACCGCCCGAGGTCGCTCGCACCTTGGCGGCGGAGCTCGACAAGCTCGCCAAGTCCGGTATCGTCGAGCAAAGCCTCCGCGTCGGCGCGCGCCCCCGACTTCACGCTTCCCGACGCGCACCAACAGCCGGTGCAGCTCGACAAGCTCCTCGCGCGCCGATCGGTCGTGCTCACCTTTTATCGCGGTGGCTGGTGCCCGTTCTGCAGCTTGCAGCTGCGCGCCTATCAGGAGATTGTGCCGACCTTGCGCGAGCTCGGCGCGGAGCTGGTGGCAACCGGTTGAACGCGCAGCCCGGCTTTCTTCTTCTGCCTGAGCGATAGCCTGCAGACCGCTGACGGTGCCCACGACCCGTCTTCCTGCTGATGCCGAACTCGCGGCACGGGACGTCCTGCGCCAGCGCCTTCAGAACAAACTCTTTTCTCGGCTTCACGACTGACCTCTCGGCCCACGGCATCCCTTCGAGGGGAGCCGGCTGGGCGCCGAGGTGTCACCGAGGTCTTGGCGCGATTTCGTCACCTACGTCATGGCACCACACCGAACAAGTCGTGCGGGTAGGCCTCGGGGTCGAGGCGGTGCAGGCGCGCCGATGCGCTCGTGGCGCAGGCGGCGTTGACGTTCGCGCCGGGCAGCTGACGTCGGCGGGCGCCGTTCCGTTCGCGCGTTAGCGGCTCATTGGCACGCGAAGCCGCTGGCATCGAGCACCGGCGACGCGATGTTGTAGGCCTTGCAGCTCGTTCCCGTCGGGCAGCCGGTGAAACCGGGAAGACGATGCCGATCGTCGCATCGTATTCCTCATAGCAGAGGCCCTGGGTTGCGCCGGCCGCGACGAGACAATCACGATGCTCGACTCCTCGTCCCCGATCGACAGCGTTAGCGCATCAGCATCACGATCTGCTTCGATCGTATTTCCGCACAAGATGACGGCCATCGGTCGGCCTCCGCGATTCCTTTCACAAGAGATCCGCGCGTTCGAGTGTGGCTAGCGGACGCTCGCCACGCCCACCGATGACATTTAGCGAATTGCCAAGAACGACGGCACCAAACCCGTGGCGTGCGCCCATCAGCGTGGTCGAGACGGGCGAGAAGCGAGCAAGCTCGCCCCCAGGGCCAATCGCAGCCCGTTCGAGGCTACCGAGTGCTCCCCTGTTTTCGCCGCCGATGATATAGAGCCAGTCGCCGACGACAGCGCTGCCATGGCCGTGCCGCGCAGTGGTCAGCACGAGCCCAGGCACCGGCGCGAACGGGGAGAGATGGCCGTCGGCGCCAATGCGGGCGCGCTCGACGGTGGCCAGCGTGTGCTCCTCGGCATCGACGCCGCCGATGACGTAGAGCCAGTCGCCGACGATCGCGAGCGTGTGCCCGTAGCGAGCTGTCGTCAGCGCGAGCTCGGGCACGGGCGTGAACGAGGACACCCAGCCCTCCGTGCCGACGCGCGCGCGCTCGGTCAGCGCCAGCGCGTGCCCCAGTTGGTCGGCGCCGCCGATCACGTAGACCGACCCGCCAATGACGACGTTGGCGTGCCCCGAGCGTGCCGTCGCCAAGGAGACGTTGTGCGCGATGGAGAACGGAGACAGCGAGCCCGCGCGGAGGCGAGCCCGTTCGATCGTGGCATCGGCGCGGCCACCGTCAACAATGCCACCAATGATGTAGAGCCACTCGTCCACGACGACACTGGAGGCGGCATGTCGACTCTTGATCAGCGCTACGCCGGGGGCCATCCCCCACGCGGAGAGCGAGCCATCCGCATCGATCCGGGCGTGCTCGACGCTGCCGAGGTCCCCGCCGGCGAATCCCCCGATCAGATAGAGCGAGTCGCCCGCCACGACGGTTGCTTGCTCGGAGCGCGCCACTGCCAGACCCGTTCCAGAGACGGCGGAGAACGGCGCCAGATCGCCCCGCGCATCGATGGTCGCGCGCTCGAGGTCGGCAAGATAAGTCGGGTGTCCGCTCCCATTATTGGTGGACCCACCGATTACATAGATAGAGTTACCGATAACGACGCTGCTGTGGCTGGCGCGGCTCACGGTCAGGCTCGTGCGCGGTACGACGGCAAACGGCCCAAGTGAGCCGTCTTCGTGCAGCGTCGCGCGCTCGACCGACGGCAGCCATTGTCGCCCCTGCCAGCCGCCCATCACGTAGATGACGTCGCCAAGGAGCGTGCTCGAGTGATAGCCACGCGGGACAGCGAGCCGCGAGACGACAGAGAAGCTCGACAGGGAGCCGTCGGGCAAGAGACTCGCGCGTTCGACGCTGGCGAGCGCGTCGACGTCGTCGTCTCCTTCGGCGCGCGCGCCGCCAATGACGTAGAGCCAACGACCAAAGACGACGCTGGTGTGATTGGAGCGCGGCGTACCGAGCTGCACCGGAATCGTGGAAAACGCGGAGAGCGAGCCATCCCCATGAATCGTCGCGCGCTCAATGGTGGCGAGGCGATTCTCGCCGACGCCGATGCCACCAATGACGTAAAGCGAATCGCCGATGACCTCACAGGTGTGGAATGCCCGCGGCGTGTTCAGCGTCAGGTTGCGCACCGTCGAGAACGGGGACAGCGAGCCGTCGGCGTTGATGGTGGCGCGTTCAATGCTGTCGATCGCGCCGTGTGCGTTTCCCCCGATGACATAAACCGAGTTGCCGATGACGATTGACGTATGGCCGTCGCGCGCGGTCTGCAGCGTCGTGTTGGGAACGATGGAGAAGGACGACAGCGAGCCGTCGGCGTTGATGGTGGCGCGATCCACGCCGGCGCGGAACCTGCCGTCGTATCCGCCGATGATGTACAACGAGTCGCCGATGACGATGCTGGAGTGATACTCGCGGGGCCCGGGCAATGCCGGCGTCGAGCGCGCTCGCTCGGTTTGCTCGTAATAGCGCTCGAACACGCCTACGCCGAGCGGGAAAGACGTACGACGGAACGGTGACGCACCGATGGGGCCGGTCCAGCCCGCGACGGTGAGCTCGCCGCTTCGCGCGCTCGCCGGTACTTGCACGGTCGCCTGATTGGGCCCGATCGCTGTCACGCGAACAGGTGCCACGCCAGGGAAGCGGGCGTCGGCAGCGGAGCCAAAGAGCCCTTCCAACGTGATGGTCGCGCCGCCGGGAGCGATGGACGGTGTCACGCGAAAGAGTTGGTTGGCTCGGCTCCACGGCGCGCTCTCATTGGTGCGCCAACGGCTGACGGAGACGAGCGCTCCGAGGCCGAGCGCAAACAGCGCCCCCGTCGTGATCGCCAGCCTGGAGACGCGCGACCGGCGGCGCGGCGGCGCAGCGTCGAGCGCGGCGACGAGCTGGTCCACTTGCGCGAAGCGATCACCAGGCTCGGGCTCGAGACACTTGGTCACCACGCGCTCCCAGCTCGCGCTCAACTCCGGGACCAACGCACGCGGCGACGGAGGTCGACCAATCAGCCGCTCCTTGATGGGCGACGGCGAGGGGCTCGACCCAAACGGCAGCTCGCCCGTGAGCATCTCGAACATCACGACGCCGAGGGCATAAATGTCGACGCTCTTATCGATCGCTCCCGCCAGGATCTGCTCGGGCGCCATGTACGCGGGCGTGCCGATCAAAGCGCCGCTGCGCGACAGGCGCGTCTCGTCGCCCAGGATGGCGCGCGCCAGCCCGAAGTCGGTCACGACTGCGCGCGTGCCCGCTTGAGTCTCGACGAGGATGACGTTGTCGCTCTTGAAGTCGCGATGAATGACGCGTCCGGCGTGCGCCGCGCCGAGCGCTGCCGCCAGCTGCTCGACGAGCGGCCTCGCTTCGCTCATGTTCAGGCGTCGGCGTCTGATCCGTTGGCGCAGCGTCTCACCGCGCAAGAGCTCCATCATCAGGAAGATGCGTGGCGGCTGCGTGCTCTCGTGACTCGCCGGAGCATCGTATCCGACGTCGAAGATGCGGCACACGTTGGGATGCGTGATGCGGCGTGCGAGCAGCGCCTCGCGCTTGAGCCGAAGGATGGCGAGCGGGTCGGTCGCGAAGCGCTCGTGCAGCGTCTTGAGCGCGACGTGATCGCCGAGCTCCTGGTCCACGGCTTCATACACCGCGCCCATTCCGCCGCTGCCAACGAAGCGTACGATGCGATAGCGCCCGCCAACGAGCTCGCCGGGCGCGAGCGATGAGGTCGTCGGCGTCACCGCGGTGCTCGCCGAATCGAAGGATCCCGCCGCGGCGTGCAGCACCGCTTGGCAGTCGGCACATTGGTCGACGTGCTGCTCGACCGTTTGTCCCTCGTCGCCGGGGAGCTTTCCCGATCGCCAGCTCAGCAACGTATCGTCAGAGGGACACGACACGGGTGGCGCCGCCCAGCTCAGACGGATAGCGCGAACTGACTAATGCTGAGGTCGAGCTCGCTGCGGATGAGGTGCGCGATGCTCTGCAGCTCAGCCCTCGGCAGGCGCAGGCGCTCACCGACGATGTGCAGCGTCAAATCCATCATTCGTTGGCGCGCGGCGCTGATCCAGCGCGTGGCCGTCGCGCGGTGCACCTGGAAGACGACGCCAACCTCTTCAGCGGAGCTACCGTCGGCGAAGTGCAGGCGTAAGATGCTGCGCTCGCGCACGGTGAGCGCGGCCCAGGCTTGGCGCAGCGCCGCTTTGTACTCATCGGCATAGCGCTTGCGCAGCAGCTGGACTTCGGGGGAGACGCGCTCGCCGAGATCGGGAACACGATCGGCGTCGAGCTGAACGCCGCTGACGCGTTGCAGGTCGAGCGCAGTGCGGGTCGCGGCCATGCGGACCCAGGCGCCGAGCGGGCCTTGACCGGCATAGCGCGCGATGCGCGGCAACGAGCCGCCGTCACCGACGAGCAGACGTGTGCGCAAACGCTGGCGTACCTCGGCGGCGAACTCGGACGCTGGATTGATGCGTGCCACGAACGCGTCCACTCGCGCCAAGAAATGCGACTCGAAAGCTCTGAGCGCACGGGGCTGCCCAGCTGCACAGGCGCAGGCCAGATACAGGTCAGCGCCATGAGCCAGTCGATCCTCGGCGTTCCTGCCGTCGTGGTCCTGCAGGCGAGCCAGCGACTGGGCGAGCGCTTCGGCGGAGACGTCGACCTCGGACCATTCGGCTCGGCCCTTCTCGAGAAAGGCTTGGACGACGTGCTGCTCGAATACCACGCCCTCAAGATCGCATCGGGCCCCGGGGATGCCAATCAAATTTCTCGTCTTCGCCCGGATGGATGTCTGGCAAGTGCAGCTGGTCAGCGACACACCGCACATCCTGGGCCACGAATCGCTACTTCATCAGCTTCGGCACGCTAGCTCGAACACGCGGGGTCGTTGTTCGCCTCGCCTGCGCGCTTGTTCGCGCATGCCCGACGAGCTGCGGCCCAGCTCGCCAAGTCAGCTGTTTGAAGAAAGATGCGACAAAAAAGCGGGGTGACTGTCATGGGGTGATCGCAAACCACGACGGCGGGCTCCAATGATGTCTGCGGCACAGTTCCCGACTCGGTTGCTCATCTTCTGCATCTCGCTGGCAGTGCGGGCCGAGGCCGCCCCTGACGCTCGCGAAAGATCATGTCGAGCGCGCTGTCGGATTCGGTGCTGGACCTCATAGACGCGTCACGAACACGCGCGCGCCTCTGTGCATCGTCAACCGACGAACGGGAGACTCATGTGCAATCGAAAGAATAATGCTGCGGTCCAGATCCCGGTCGCGCCGACGCTCCGCAAAACGCCGAGCCGCCGCTGCCGCCCGGCGCTCGACGAGCGCGAGCTCATGCAGGTCCACCGTCGCTATCGGCACCTCATCATGCGTCGCTGTCGGAGGATCCTTCGTGATAAGCACGCCGCCGAGGATGCCACGCAGACCGTGTTCCTGAAGCTGTGGCTCTACGGCGACTCGTTTCGCCTCGCCGAGTCACCGCTCTACTGGCTCTATCGCGTCGCCGACCACTGCTGCTTCGACGAGCTCAAGCGACGGAGCCCGCACTACGGCGACGATGTCCTCGACTCGAAAGCGCCGGCACAGCATCTGGCCGACACCGTCGAGGATCGCGATCTGGTGCGCCAGTTCCTGGGCCGCTTCGACGTTCGCGTTCAGCGGATCGCAGTGCTGCGCCACTGCGAGGAGATGAGCCAGGAAGAGATCGCCGCTGAGACCCGCTGGTCGCGCCAGACGGTCTTCAAGAAGCTGGTGCTGGTGCGCAAGCGAGCCCGCGCTTTGCGTGCCAGCCTGTGCGGCGACGGCGCTTGAGCGTAGGACCCATTCTGCGGATCGGCGACCGGCCCCACCAAACAATCGGTGCAGTTCACGGGTCGACAATCAATCGAAGCATACTTGCCGCTTTGCCGTCCGCGGCTGGCTTACACCCGCCCGCGAAGTGGCGTCGCCGGCCACGACCGAGGCTCGCTGCCGAGTCGTAGGCCTCGGGTCTTCGACGCTAGCGGATCAGATCTCGGCGGCTCGACCGGCGCGGCCGCGCAGCGCGAACTGCTGCGCCTTCTCCTGAAGCAGCGGACCGAAGTGCCGGCGATAGGTGTTGTATGCAGGTGTGGGGGCCTGCGGATTCTCGGTGTCGTAGGCGGCGTCGATGGTCCCGACGATGTCGAACAGGCCGCTCTCGACGAACAGCTCGCGCAGACCCGTCGGCGATTGTGTGCGCGACGGCCCGAGCTTGCTCAGCGGCGGGTGATTGAAATAGCGCACCAGCTTCACGTACGCGAGTTGGTAGCACATGATCACCCACGATGAGCAGACCGCTCCGATGTTGAGCCCCGCCTTCAAGTCTCCCGTGCGCGGGTCGAAGTAGCGATGAAACTGCCCAAAGAGGCTGAACTCGGGATACTGGACATGAAAGCGCTCGGGCAGCATGCGCGAGGCGCGGGCGATGCCATAGCCCAACGCGCTCATGTCCGACGTCGATTGCTGCTTGTAGTGCGCGTCGCTGGTCCACCAACTCACCAGCGCACCCGCGCCCATCGCCGCGATCGTGGCCGGGGCCAGCCAGGACATGCCGTAGGCACACAAGCCGGTGAAGCCACCGGCCCACAGCGCCGCGCCGACGTCCACCACCGCCTTGGACGTCGAATATTTGCTGTACACGCTCGCGGCGGACGACAGGCCCAGCTTGGCGTAGTCGCTCCAGTCGTAATAGGTGCTGTTGGCGCCGAGGAAGATCTCGGCGGCGATCTGCGAGGCGCATTGAGCGAGCTTGCGATCGCGGCAGCGCAGCACCACCAACTCCTCGGCGTGCGCGCGGCCGCCGGCGCCGGGCTTGCTGCTATAGAGCTTGCTGCCGACGAGGCCACCGTGCGCGCCGGGCTCGTAGTGCAGCACATGCGCGGAGTCGAATGCGTCGTTGCTCGGCTTGGCCAGTGGGACCGTCGAGAGCGACGACGTGATCCGCTCCGGACGCAGGTCGGTAAACAGCATCACATGGCTCTCGGCCGCGGTGGGCAGGCGAAAGTTGGTCAACTGCTGCGCGATCTCGCCGCCGCGGATCAACGGGTCGATGGGCTTGTCTTTGTCCCCCAGGTCGATGGCGACGAGCAGCGCATCGCCGTCCATCAATCCCCGGCAGATTGGATACGGTGGCATTGCAACCTCCCGATTGTGGTTTCAGCCGTGACGACCTTCGGTAGGCCTTGCCCCGTTAACTCTTTTTCGGCTCATGTTGCGAGTCTCGGGACCCGCAGCGTTTACATTTCCCCGAAGCGTCCCGTCGGGAAGATCGAGTGACGAGCTCCGTGCCGGGCACGAATACGAGGGGTGTTTGACAAAGCCGTCGTAGCTCCCACTTCGGATCGCTGCTCATTTAAACCTCCATTCCGATTTCCTGACGCGTAAGCCCGAATGAGCTACGGAGTCGTGACCGTCACGCTGACGTTGCTGCCGGCGCTCATGTCGGACGAATCGGGTGAAAGCGCGAAGGTGCAGCTGCAGCTGGTGGTGCCGCCGTCGCTCGGGTCGCCGACCGAACACGAGTCGCAGCGGGGCACGGACCACATGATGTTGCCGCTCGTCGCGGTGGAGGTCGCGGTCAGCGTCACCGTTGCCCCGACGGGGAGGGCTTCGATGCAGGTCTGGCCCTGCGCGCAAACGATGTCCCCTGTCGAGAACCCGGAGGTGCTCGAGCTGACCGTGTCGTTGCCATTGACGGTGACCCTGAGCAGCTGCGCGCCCACGCAAATCCGCTGAGTCGTGTCGCAGATGCCGGTCGTCGTGGTGGTACTCACGTTCGAGTCGATCGTCGGCGGTTGGCAATCGCTGTTTTGTGTGCAGCCCTGGCCCGGTGCGCACGCCACGCAGTGGCTCCCGTTGCTGGCGCCGCCGCAGTCGACGCCGGACTCGTTGCCGTTCTTCACGCCGTCGCTGCACGAGGGGGCGACGCACCTGCCGCCGGTGCAGACGTTGCTCACGCAATAAGCAGGCACGTTGCAGACCGCGTTGTTGCCGCAGGGCGCGCTGCAGACGGCGTTGTTGCCGCAGGGCGCGCAGCTGCCGCCGCAGTCGACGTCGGTCTCGTTGCCGTCTTTGACGCCGTCAGCGCACGTCGTGGCAGCGCATATCGTGAGTCCGCCGGCGAGCGTGACGCAGAGCCGGCTCGTGCAATCGCCGCTCACTGCGCAGACGAGGCCGTTGGCGCAGGGGCGGCAGGCGGCGTTGCCCTCGAACGGTCCTCCGCCGCAGTCGACGTCGGTCTCGTTGCCGTTCTTCACGCCGTCGGCGCACGTGGTGGCGCAAACTTTGTTCGCCCCGCAGGAGCGACTCTGACAATCGCTGTTCCCGTTGCAGCCGCCGCCATCGGCGCAGGGCGCGCAGCTCCCGCCGCAGTCCGTGCCGGTCTCATCGAAATCTTTCACGCCGTCGAAGCACGAGGTGGCTTCGCAGGTCAGGCGGCCACCGATCGAAACGCAGATGCTGCTCTGGCAGTCGCTGCTCTGACTGCAAACGAAACCGTTGCGGCAGCTCGGGCACGGGCCGACGTTGGTGCCGTTGCTGGTGTAAACGCCGCCGCCGCAGTCGATGTCGGTCTCGTTACCGTTCTTGACGTTGTCGCTGCACGAGGTGGCGCAGAGCTTGTTCGCCGCGCAGGAGTGGCTCTGGCAATCGCTGTTGACGTTGCAGCCGATGCCGTCGTTGCACGGTGTGCAGCTTCCGCCGCAGTCAACACCGGTTTCGCCGCTGTTTTGTACCTTGTCGTCGCACGTCCCGGCGACGCATCTGCCACCGCTGCAGACCTTGCTCGCGCAATCCGTGCTGGGCGTGGGCACGCTGCAGGCGAGGCCGCTGCCGCAGGGTGGACAGGCAGCGTTGCCCTTGAACGGTCCGCCGCCGCAGTCGACGTCGGTCTCGTTGCCGTTCTTCACGCCGTCGGCGCATGAGGCCGGGGCGCATTTCCCGTTGCCGCTCGGCTTGGTGAGCGTCGAGTTGCACACCCCGCTGGCACAATCGCTGCCAATGATGCAGCCGCTGCCGTCGGCGCAGCTCTTCCCCGACAGCGAGCAGTTGCCGCCGCAGTCGGAGTCGGTCTCGAACCCATTTTTGACGCCGTCCGTGCAGCTCGGCGCCGCGCAGACGCTCGCAGTGCAGATCGAGCTCGCGCAGTCAGCCCCCTGGTTGCAGCCGACGCCCCCGGCGCAGTCGCCGGCAGCGCCGCCGCTCATTCCAGTGGCGATGAAGGCGGTCGACGGCGCGGTCGTGGCCATCTGCACATTGCCGACGGCGCCCGCTATCGCGTTGGTGAGCGTGAAGACGTTGTTGGTGTTGCACGACGAGCAGTCGACCGTGATGCTCAATCCCGAGCCGTTGATGGCCTTGCAGATGTTGCACGTCATCGCCGTCGCGGTCGCTGCGATGCTGATGGGCACGTTGCCGCTCGTGACCGTGCTGTTGCTGAACTCGAAGATGAGCGCGTGCCAGCCGTCGGAGAGCGTGAAGGTCTCGTGATCGGTGTATGCGCTGCCCGCGGCCACCGAGGTGATGGTGCCGGTGGCCGCAGTGAGCGTCGCCGTGGTCGCGTTCTGGCAGCCATTGGCGTTGTTGCATGTGCCGCACGCGAGCGTGTTGTGATCGTCGCAGACCTCGCCGGCGGGGTTGCCGTCGCCGCAGATGTCTCGGCACACCGACGGGCCGCCGGCTGCGGGCTGCGTGCACGAATATCCGGAGGCGACGCCCGTGCAATTCTTATTGCAGCCGGGCAAAAGGTTGCCAGTCGCATCCCTGCCGGCGTCGCAGGTCTCACCGGCGGCGGCATTGACATAGCCGTCGCCGCAGACGGACGCGTGGCACTGCACGGCCGACGGCGCGTTTGGACCATTGCACCGCGAGGTGTCCTTGTTGGCATTCCAAGCGGTCTGGTCCGGCTCGCAAGTCTCACCGGCGGCCGCGTTGACGTAGCTGTCGCCGCAGTAGCTGATCTTGCAGCTCAACGCGCCGGCGAGGCTGCCGTTACAGAAGATGGTATTCCCGCACTTCGTCAGGTCGGAGCTTCCGTTGGTGCAAAGGTGAGCATCTATGCCGTCAGCGCAGCTCGAGCTCTGCGTGCAGCTGTCTGTGGCGCAATAATCCTGACCGCAATTGAGCGTGGTCGAGCAGCTCACCGTGCAGCTCGGCACCGGAGCGCCGCCGGGGCCGCCGTCGCACTCCTCGCCGGCGGCCATGTTGACATAGCCGTCGCCGCACCTCGACAGTTGGCACTGCACGGCCGCCAGCGCGTTCGGGCCGTTGCACGTGACGCTGTCTCTGCCGTCGTCGCACTGCTCGTTGGCTGCGGGGTTGACCCAGCCGTCGCCGCACACGGGCCTCTTGCAGTTGCGGTTGCACTGTGCGGTCTGGGACGGGCAGGTCGCCTCATTGCACGTCTGGCTCAGCTGGTCGTCCCTACCGGGATCGCAGTCCTCGCCCGGGTCGACGGCGCCGTCCCCGCACTTGCCGTACGACATGCAGTCTGCCGAGCAGCCCGAGCCGGCCACGCCGTTCAGCGCGCCCAAGTCGCAGATCTCGCCCTTGCATTTGTCGACAATGCCGTTGCCGCACGTCAGATCCGACGTGCAGTCATGGGAGCAATGCTGCGTCGGGCACGAGAGCTCAGAAGGCGCATTGTCGGCGCCGTCGTCGCATTTTTCGTTACTGGCGCCGTTGACGTAGTGGTCGCCGCAGGCCGCGATGTGGCACTGCACGCCCTGGCTGATCGCGGCCTGCGTGTTCCCGTTGCAGTCGGTGGTGTCCGGGCCGCCCGTGTCGCACTTCTCGCCCGCGGCCTGGTTGAGGTAGCCGTCGCCGCACTGCGCCGGCTGGCACTGCGCGGTCACATGTTGCGCCAAATCGCTGTCGCCGTTGCAGTCGGCGGTGTCCTGACCACTGTTCGCGTCGCACTTCTCGCCGGCGACCGCGTTGACGTAGTTGTCGCCGCACTTGGACGGCTGGCACTCGGCGCTCACGGTTCGCGCGTCGGTGCTGTTGCCGTTGCAGTCGCTGGTGTCCTGGCCACTGTTCGCGTCGCACTCCTCACCGGCGGCCGCGTTGACGTAGTTGTCGCCGCACCTGGACGGCTGGCACTCGGCACCAACGACTTGCCCGAGCGGGCCGTTGCACGTCGCGCTGTCTGCGCCGTCGTCGCACGCTTCGCCCTTGCAGGTGTCGACGATCTTATTGCCGCACTCCAGCTTCTGGCACGTGGTCGAGCAGGTCTGCGTCGGGCACGAGCCGGCGGGGCCGTCGCTGGCCACGTTGCCGGTGACGGGGTTGGTGCCGTTGTCGCAAGCCTCGTCGGGATCGACGACCTCGTCGCCACACAAGGCGGCGATGCAGACCGCCGATCCCACTGCGCAGTGCATACCTGCTGGGCACACGACGCCGGTTGGACAATTGACGGTCGTCGGGGACGTACATGACGCCACCAGCGGGACGAACAGCGCGACGAGGCCGATTCGACTGTAACTCATTCCACCCTCTAGAATTTGAGAGACGCGGTCAGACCGGCCGAGCCCAGACCGATGACAGGCGTGAGCGAGAGCTTTTCGCTCTCGGGGTTGATGCGAAACATGCGCGGGCGGTTCATCACCACCAGCACGACGCCCGAGAGCACCGCTGCCCCGCCGACGCCCCAGAGCGTGAACGCGGAGTATTGCTCGCTCCGGCCCATCGTTTTCTTGTTGGTCAGCGAGCTCGACGGGATGCAGCCCTCGTTGTGGCGCGCGCTCGAGCAGCTCTCGATGCCAGCTGAATAGCGCTTGAAGCTCTCGTCCGCCTGCCAGTAGAGGATGCCGCCGATGCCACCGACGACGAGGCCGGCGCCGATTGTGGTGTACGGCAGCCAGTTGGCGAAGCGGCGCTTGTAGCGGGTCAGATCGTCGACGCTGTACAGGTTCACCACGATCGTCGTCTTCTCTCCCGCCACCAGCGTCGGCGTCTTCTGCGCCGTCAGGTAGCCCGACTTCTCACCGACCACCGTGTGCTGGCCGGCGCGCACCAGCCCCTCGTAGCGTCCCGGCGCCGTCAACACCTTCTGCCCGTCGAAGGTCACGACCGCGCCGTCGCGCTGGCACTCGATGTCGACGCGCGCCAGCTGCTTGCCGATGAGCGCGCGGTAGTTGACGGCGTGATCGAACTTGTCGCTGTCGAGCGGCTGCGCGCCGTACTTGAGCGCCTCCTCGAGCTGCGTGTAGACCTCGACCGGTTGATCGAGGTTGAGCAGCGCCAGCGCGAGGTTGTAGTGAATGCCCGGGTGATCCCAGTGACGGAGCGCTTCGCGATACTTCGCCGTCGCCTGCACGAAGAGCGACTCTTTCAATAGACCGTTGCCTTCGTGGAACAGATCGAGCGCCACCGTCTTCTCCGCCGGCGGCGCCTTGACCCAGGGATGCTCGGTGTTGCGGCTCTGCTTCAGCTCGGACTGCGCCTCCGTCGAGACGCCGCGCTTTGGCGCCGACGTCTCGGCAGGCGTGGCCGAATTCGCTGCGGAAGCCGCGGCGGCGCCGGATTCCGACGGCGACAGGGGCGCAGGCTCGGGCGTCGGCGCTGCCGCCGCGTCGGCGGTGGGTTCATGCTTGTGCGAGCGATGCGAATGATGCGACTTCGGCCGCGAGCCCTGCTGGTCGCTCGCCGGCGGCTCCGCCCACGCAGGCGCCGCCGCGAGCAGCACCACCGCGAGCGCAGCCGAGCGGGTCGATGGCATCGACGCGGTCATCAATCGTCCTTCAGCTCGTCGAGCACAGAGCTCCCCAGCTGCGCTTCGAGGCGCCTGGCCCGTTCCTTCTCGCGCGCGAGCAGCGACTCGGTGTCCTTCTTCGCCGCGACCGCCTGCTGCATGTTTTCCTCGGCCTTGCCCTGCAACTCCTCGGCGCGCTGGCGCTCCTTCTCCGCGTTGGACAACGCCATCCGCAGCTGCACGTTTTTCTTCTCGAGCTGCTCATCGGTGAGCTCGACCTGATTCTCCGCCTTGGCGGTCTTCGCCTCGGCCTTCTTGGTCTCGGCCTCCGCCTGGCGGCGCGCCAGCTCCTCGGCCTGCACCTCGGCGAGGCGCTGCTTGGCCTCGGTCTCCGCGCGGCGTGCGATCACGGCGGAGCGCATGGCGCCCCGCTGCGAATCGCGGATGACCACGAGTGCGACCACGGCAGCGACGAGCAGGCCGGACAGGAACACGCCGCCGCCGATCGCCGCCGCCCGCCGCCGTCGCGCCACGCGCGCATCGAGCTCGAACACGGCTTTCAAGTAGTCGCGCTGCAACCGGGTGAGCTCGCCGCCATAGCGACGGGAGAAGCGCTTCGCTTCTTCCAACATCTCGCCACGCCACAAGAGGCCTTGGTCACGCGACTTACCATCCCACTGCTTGGCCGCGTTGCGCAGCTGCTCGAGGAACTGCGAGTCCTCCTGTCCCTCGTCCAGCCAGCGGCGCAGCGCCGGCCACGAGTGGATCATCGACTCGTGCACGATCTCGACGCTGGCCCCGGCGCCGCCGTCGCCGCTCTGGATCACGAGCAGGCGCGCGTCGACGAGATGGTTGATCAGCTTGCGCACCTCGTCGTGATCTTTGGACAGCTCGGACAGCTCATCGATCGTGACGATGGCACGGGTGCGTTCCGGCGTGACCAGGCGGAGCAGGATGGCGCGGGCCAGCTGCCGCTGCGGCGACGTGAGCTCGGCCATGACCGCGTCGGCGTGGCTCGCCAGCGCGCCCGCGATGCCGCCGAGCGCGCGATAGCTGTGCAGCGTGAGCTGTCGCGAATTGCGATCGCGCTCGTCCCACAGCTTGCTCGCGCCGAACTGGAGCAGCGGCAGCGCGCTCGACGTGGTCGCCAGATGACTGAGCATGTCGTCGATGATCTCCTCACTCTCGTAGCGATAGCCGGCGAGCTCGGCCGGCTGCACCAGCGCGTCGCGCAGCCCCTCGCGCCCCGGCTGCGTGACGAAGAAGAGCCCCTGGCTGAGCTCGCTCATGAACGATGGATCTTCGGAGGCGCGATCGAGAAAATCCGAGCGCAGCGAGATCACGACGCGGGTCGGCGAAGCGGGATCGTCGGCGACGCCCGCCAGCGCGGTGGTGAACGCGGTGCGCTCGATGGGATCCGAGACGAGCGTGTAGAGCTCCTCGAACTGATCGACGAACAGGAGCACGTGCTTCTTGGTATGGCGCGCGTACCGTCGCACCACGCGGCCGAGGAGGCCCGGCTCGGCCCGCAGGCGCGCTGCCAGATCCTTCTCCTCCTCGGTCGTAACGGCGGCGAGCACCGGTCCCAGCATCGCGGACAGCGACGCGAGCGGCTGCCGGCCCGGGCGCAAGACGCAGCACTCCCACGCCTCGCCCGAGCGCTTGAGCGCCGGCACGAGGCCGGCGCGCACCAGCGACGACTTGCCGACGCCCGACGGGCCGAGCACACCGAGCAGCGGTCGATCGCGGATGCGCGCCACCATCGACGCGATCTCGCGCGAGCGGCCGAAGAAGCGGCCGGCGTCGTCCTCCTGGAACGAGCTCAGGCCGGCGTACGGGCTCGCATCGTCGGAGAGAGCGCGCGCGATCATGCCCGGCTGGAACGGCTCGAGCGCTTTGAGCAGCGCCGTCGCATCGGCGAAGCGCTCCTCGCGCTTCTTCATCAGGCAGCGATCGACCACGTCGCCGAGCCCGACCGGCACGTCGGGAGCGACGTCGCGCAGCTTGGTCATCGGCTCGTGCGACAGCACCATCACGGCGGGCGCGGTGTTGGGCGGCAGCGGATGGCGCCCGGCGAGCATCTGGAAGAGCATGATGCCGACCGACCAGATATCGGTGCGATGATCGATCGCTACGCCTCCCCACTGCTCGGGCGACATGTACTTGAGCGTGCCGACGACCGTGTTGGCTCGCGTCTGCTCCCAATTGGCGGTATTGCCCATCAGCTCGAGGTCGGCCGGCGCCGGCGCCTCGCCCTCGTTGCCGTCTTTACCGGCGAGCATCTTTGCGATGCCGAAGTCGAGCACCTTGACCGAGCCCGACTCGGTGACGAACACGTTGTCCGGCTTCAGATCGCGATGCACGATGCCCTGAGCGTGGGCGCACACGAGCGCGCGCACCACCGGGATCATGAGATCGACGGCGCGCGCCGACGGAAGCCGCGTCGTCGAGCGCGCCACATGACTGAGCGGCTGGCCCTGCAGGTACTCGAGCACCATGAACGGGTTGCCCTTGTAGTTGCCGACCTCGTAGATGATGACGATGTTCTCGTGGCTGCAGGTTGCCGTCGCGCGCGCCTCGAGGATGAAGCGGCGGGTCGTGTCCTTGTCCTTCGACTGCAGGAACTTGATCGCGACGCGCCGGCCGAGACGGAGATCGCGCGCCAGATAGACGGTGCCCATGCCGCCTGAGCCGAGCTCGCGGATGAGCTCGTACTGGCCGATGCGCACACCCGCATGCAGATCGAGCTCCTCGATCTCACCGCTGCCGATCGAGAGGCTGTTGCCGGCCGAGCTGCCGGTGCGCGGCGTGCCGCCGGTGCTCCCGTAAGCCGCCGAGGGCGTCGGCGACGAAATCGACGACCGAGACGGTGCCGGAGTCAACGACGGCGGCGGCGGCGGCGACGGTGCCGGAGTCAACGACGGCGACGGCGACGGCGGCGGCGACGGCGACGGCGGCGGCAGCGCCGGCGTCGGCGAGCCATCGGCCATCACCGTCATCTCCGACTCCAACGACAGCAACGGAGCGGACAGCGGCGGAGCCGGAAGCGACGACGCAGCCTGCGGCTGCGGCGGAGTCGGCGCTGGTGACGGAGTCTCGTTCTGCCACGGAGTCGGTCTCGGCAACGGGGTCGGCGGGACCCACGAAGTCTGTGGCGGCGACCGGCGCCGCGGCCGCGGGGAAGCCGACGGCGGCGGGATCCGCCACCGAGGCATCCCCGTGGCCGTCACCGCCGCAGCCGGCGTCGACGGGCGGTGGAATAGGAGCTGCGCCGCCACATCCTTCGACCAGAGCTGCGCGTCGGGCTCGCGCGCGGACAGCGGCTCCGGCGCCTGCCTCGGCCAGGAGAGTGGCGGCTCGAGCTCAGGTGCCGACGGCTGTGGCTGCTTCGCCCGGGGCAGCGGCTGGGAGAGCGCCTGCGCAGGCGGCGGCGCTGGTGCCAGCTTGCCCCAGGGGAACGGGTTCGGGAGCTCCTGCCCGGGCGTCGCCGCCGACGTGCTTCCGTCCGACGACGGCACCGGCGGGGACATCTCGCGCGGCCGCTGCGGCGTTCGCGCAAGCGGCGGCGGATACACCGACGCGTACACGGTCCGCTCGTCGTCCGAGGCGGCCGTGAAGACCGGCGGAGGCGTCAACTCCGCCACGATCGGCGCCTGCTCAGGCACGATTGGCGTCGGCTCCCCCACGATTACCGACGGGAGGTTGCCGCCGGGCTCCTTCGAGCCCGCGTCGAGTCTGGCGCTGTGACGGTTCTCGATCGGCATCGGGTTAGGTCCGTTCACTCCCTCATCGAAGACCTCACGGCGGTCTGTTTCGTAAACCTGAAGTGCGCGGGAGTAGTCGCGACGTAGCGGCTAGCGTTTTGCCGATGGCTGCAAGCAGACCGAGCTCGTCATCCGCCGCCGCGTCGACTGAGGCCGGCAAAGCGCCGATTCTGTTGCGCGGATCACGCGCGGTCGCGGCGGCGCGATGGCATGCTGCGAGCCCTATGCGACTTTCAGCGTTGTCGATCGTGCTCGTCATCGCGGCCGGCTGCTCGACCTCGCCCTCGAAAGGCGGCGCCGACCTCGCCGGCGGCCACGATCTCGCGGCCGCCGATCTCGCGGGCGTCGACGACCTCGCCCGCACGAGCGACCTCGCCGGCGCCGACCTCGCGAGCCAGGCTGACCTCGCCGGCAGCGCGGATCTCGCCGGCTCGGTGACGCCGACGGGCGACCTCGGCGGCGCGTGTGTCGACGGCACCACCGACACGCAGAGCTGCGGCAACTGCGGCACGATGACGCGCACCTGCAGCGGCGGCCAATGGCAAGCGTTCGGCGCCTGCGGCGGCCAAGGCGAGTGCGCGCCCGGCGCCACCGATACGACGAGCTGCGGCTCGAGCATCGGCGCGTGCATGCCCGGCACCGCGCCGCGCACCTGCTCGGCGACGTGCAGCTGGGACGTGGGTGCGTGCGGCGGCGCCGGCTACGTCGGCCCGACGCAGGAAGTCTGCGGCGACGGCATCGACAACAACTGCAACGGCGTCATCGACGAGGGCTGCACGTGCGCGCCGGCGCCGGTCGGCCAGGGCGGCTCGATCACACTGCCGTTCCCGGGCGCCATCAACACGATGATCAGCGATCCCGGCGCCTGCCTCATCTACGCGGTCTACGTCGGGTTCGCGGCCACGGCCCAGCTCTACGTCTTCGACACGGGGAGCAAGAGCCTGCTGGCGACCATTGCGCTGCCCTACGACACCACCGACATCGACATATCGCCGAACGGCAAGTATTTGGTCGTCGCGCACGCGGTAGCCCAGAAGATCTCGGTCATCGACAAGACGACGTGGACCATCGGCAACACGCTTTCGCTCGCGACCAACGTGCAGCGGATCGAGGTCAGCGACGCCGGCCTCGTCTATTACATCAGCGATTCTTCGTACAGCGAGACGCATCGGCTCGATCTATCGGTGGGCGCGAGCTCGGACACCATCATCGGCACGCACGGCGAAGCGGGGCCGGACATCGAGCTGTCCCGCGACGGCAGCGCCCTCTACTCCGGCACCTCGACCATCGGCAACCTCATCAAATTCGACGTCAGCGGCCCCGGCGACGAGGTCCAGACCGACGTCAGCACGTGGAGCAACGGCGCCTCCAGCGGATTCTTCAACACCGCTCGCTGGGTGTTCTTGGCGCCGGGCGGCCAGCATGTCTACTACGCCGGTTACCAGCTCGATCCAGGCCACCTCGCCAGCGTCAACGGCTACGTCGGCGAGCGCGTGTTGGCCGAAGACGCCGCCGGCACCTTTGCCATCGGGCAGAACGACGTGTTCGACACGAAGCTCATGCTGTCAGTGGCCAAGCTACCGGAAGAGACGCAGGCCGCGGCGCTTACCGCCGCCGACGGCGAGGTCTGGTACGCCGGCGGCAGCGGGGTCTACTACCAGAACGTCGGCGACTTCTTGGCCGGCGTGCCGCTCGGTCAACGCGCCCGCGCGCCCGAGCCGCTCGCCAATTACACCTTTACGCGGCTCGTCGCCGATCCGGTGCGCCCGCGCGTCTACGGGCTCGACGCTACGCGCCAGCTCGTCGTCGCCATCGACACGACGACGGGCCTCGCGACCGGCGCCATCGTCACGGGCTCGCTGCCGAGCGATATCGACGTCGCGGCATCGGGTGGCACGTTGTGGGTGGCGCAGGAAGGCATGCTCGGCCTCGGCAAGATCGATCTAGCCAGCTGGCAATTCACCGGCTTCGTGTACATCCCGCGGGACGGCTACGACGTCGCCACCATCGGCGACCAGTGGGTCGTGGCCGTCGACTACGAGCAAAAGGTGACCCCGATGCTCATCGACGCCGCCAGCGGCACCATCGTCGACTCGCTCGCAAACGTCGCCTATCAAGCCACGCTCGCCGCCGCCGGCGACGGCAAGACGCTCTTCATCGGCGACTCGGGACTCTCCACGTCCAGTGTCAGGCGCTACGACGTCTCCAGCGGCGCGTTCGTGAACATAGCCACGTCCACCGCGTTCAACGCGCCGCCGCGCGCGCTGCAGACGTCGCCCGAGGGCAGCTTCGTCTACTACGCCGGCAACGCCATCGAAGGTACGCAGCTGCAGACCATCGAGTACGCCGAGAGCGACACGATTCTCGACGTCACGCCGGACAATCGGCTGGCCCTCTCCGCCACCGCCGTCTATCGCGCCAGCGACGGCACGAAGCTGGGCGCGCTGCCCGTGACCGCCGCCGCGCAAGCGCTCAGCCCCGACGGCAAGTCGCTCTACGTCGTGAGCGGCGGCGCGCTGCAGACGGTCGACCTCACGACCTATTGAGACGCATCGCCGCCGCGGGCAGTCGTCGAGGCGAAAGGTTGGTTTTCAGAAGTGGCGGCACGGAATCGTCCGGCGCATCCGCGGGCGCGTGCGCGGCTACCAGCGTGGACGACATACGACGTTGGCCGAGTGGATCGTACGTCGAAGCTTCGGTGGCGGCTCATGCCGGGGCCACGACCGCGAGTGTGACGATCAGGAGCTCCCGTTCATCGCTTCACACCCCGGCGAACCACTCGTAGCCGCGGTCCTCCCAGTAGCCTTGCGTCCGCGTCGGTAGGAAGCTCACCTCGGTGATGTACTTGACCATCTTGTAGCCAAGCTTGACGGCGGAATAGAGGCGCAGGGGCGCGCCGTGGCCCGGCTGAAGCGGCTCGCCGTTCATGCCATAGGCGAGGATCGACTGCGGGTGGAGCGCGCTCTCGCGATCCCAGCAGGAGTAATAGCCCGAATCGAACGAGCGGAACTCGAGGTACGGCGCACGCCGATCGGCGCCGACGACCTCCGCCAGATCGCGCACCCGAACGCCGTGCCACGAAGCGACCGCCGACCAGCCCTCGACGCAGTGGTGCCGCACGCGCACGTCGGTGCGTGCCATTCGCTGCAGCGCTTCGAGATTGAACGATCCCGGCCGCGCCACCATGCCCCCGACACGCAGCGCCCATCCCGGCGGCGCGAGCGGTACGGTCGGCGAGATGTAATAGGTGGGGAACCCGCCGGGCGGCGTATTCGCCGATTCCGGAAGCTCGCGCGCTCGGCGATGGCTGCTGAAGAGCCCGCGTTGAGCCGCATCGTTCCAACGCTCGGAGAGCCCGAGCAGACCCTGACGCGGACGGTCGCTGCTGCAGGCGGCGATCGAGGCAGCGGCACCGAAGATAAAAGTGCGTCGCGACACGATGGGAGCGCTACTCACGCCGGCCTCCGGTGATCATCTCGCTAATGCTGCGCGGATGAAGCGCGACCAACAGCACGTGGCCGACCGTGAAGAGCGCGAACGCCCCGAGCACCAGCAGGTGCACCGCTCGCGCGGCGTCATATCCTCCAAAGGCCGCCGCCAGCCAGTGGAGCTGCACCGGCTTGTAGATGGCGAAGCCGGAGAGCACGATCATGATCGCGAGCAGGAACGCCGCGGTGTACGCGAGTCGCTGCAGCCCGTTGTAGAGGCCCTGCCTGGGCGCGGTCTGCCGGATCCGCAGATAGTACGCGAGGGTCTGTACTGCGTTGCCTGAGTCGCGCCGGGGCGAGAAATAGCGGCGCCGCCATTCGCCGCTCAGGGCGAGATAGATGCCATAGGCGAGGCCATTGAGCACGAACAGCCAAGCGAACGCGAAGTGCCAGGCGCGCCCACCCGCCAGCCAGCCCCCCAGCCGTAGCCAATCGGGAGGTGCGTCGTTCTGGAACGGGTACCAGCCGTAGGGCGCACCCCGGGGACCGAGAGACGGAAACGCCGCGAGGATCTGCAAGCCACTGCCCGCCATGATGACCAGGCAAGGCACGTTCACCCAGTGCGTGATGCGCACCATCCACGGCTGCGGGCGTTTTGTTGGAGCCATCTGTCGCACCTCCGCCGGCCGACGCAGAGAATAAGCGCGACGTTGCTCGACGCCATCCTGTGAGCCCCGCAGCCATACATCCCGGGCTCCGCTAACGCTCTTCCCGCCTGCAGAGGCGATCGACCAGCGCGCGTCGCAGCGCGGTCGGATCAGCGACCGCCGTCTGTTACCGGAGCCTGAGTGCCTCCTCGAGCGCCTTGCCCTCCTTGCGCGCTTGCGCCCACGTGATCGGGACGACGCGAACCTCGCCCGAATGCTCGGCGTGCTGCAGATGCTTCAATGCTTCGAGAATCATGCGTCGCTGTAGCTCGCGGTGATGGGGCACGCCGAAGTGGTGACCCATCATGAACGGCGCGAACACGACACGCGGCGGCTTGGCCATCTCGGACACGTCACGTGCGACCGACATGCTGACGGTAGGAATGCCTCGGCGTTCAATGGCGCGCTGCACGAGCGCGATCGATTGATGACAGATGGGTCAAGCAGGGCACAGAAGGACGATGTCCGCGTGCTCGCCCAAGACCGCACCGGCGATCTGCTCGGCGAGGTCCAGCTCGACGCGTTCGGGGTCCATGTTGTAGCCGATGAAGCTGAAGAAGTGCTCGGTGAGGCCGCCGATCACGCCCTCGGTGGCCAGCTCCTGCAGCCGCTCGATCGGGAAGATAACGTTGAGGTCCTCGTGCGCGCCGAACGTCGGATACTTGATCTGGTGAATCTCGAGGTCGGCTGGCCGCGCGGTCGACGGTACGCGCCGGAAGGTGTAGTCGCCGATCGGGTGCGCCGTATCGAGCGGCAGCGAGCCGCGCGGCTGCACGCCGGCGGTGCTGACGAAGGCCAGGCGGCATTCGGCCAGCGGCTTGCGCATGGACGCGAGGGGGACGAAGTCGCGCTTCTCGATCATCGATCCCGGATAGCGGTCGTTGATCGTGTGCCATAGCTTGGAGCGCAGCTGCGCGTGATCGTCAGAGGTCGCCGTCATGGATCCACTCTCCCGAACGCTTGACCAAGTAGAAGTGCAGCTGAAAAAAGAGATGCGCCAGGGTCGCCGGATCGTGGCGCTCGACGGTGTCGAGGATGAAGCCGCGATCGGTCGGCGGCACGTCGAGAAGAAGCTCGAGCGCCACCGTCCACGCCTTGTCGATCTCGCGCCGTCCCGCGTTCTCGTCGCCGTCGCCGAGGTGGAGGCGAACGAAGCGGATGAGCTTGTCGCGCTCGCCGGCGGCGAGCGCTTCCTTCAGGTATGCGACCGACATGAAAGCTCCTCATTCATCCTCGAAGCGCGCCGCCCGACGCCGGCGGCGATCGACGTCGACGCGGAACACGTCGGGTCGGCCGTAATGACCGGTACAGTCGAAGTTCTGTCGCTCGCGCGCGACCGCGCCAAGGTCGAGGTCGGCGACGACGAGCGTGCGCTCGTGTGCCAGCGGAGGTACTAGCCACTGACCGTCCGGCCGCGCGATCGCCGTACCGCCATCGTGGAAGACACCGTCAGCCGGTAGGCGATCGGCGAGCGGAAAACCTGCCGGGATATCACCGCGGTGGAGGGCCGACGACGCGGACAGCACGAAGACGCGTCCCTCGAGCGCGACGAAGCGCGTGATGTCGACCGTGTTGCGCACGGATCCCGGCCAGAGCGCGACGTGAATGTCGATTCCATCGGCGTAGAGCGCGTGTCGCGCCTGCGGCATCCAGTTCTCCCAGCAGTTGAGGACACCGACGCGCGCGTCGTCCACGGCGTGCGCCCGCAGGCCATGGCCGTCGCCTGGCGCCCAGACCAGGCGCTCCTCGTAGGTCGGCACGAGCTTGCGGTGGACGCCGACCACTCCCAGGCGCGGACTGATGAACAGCGCCGTGCAATAGAGCGAGCGGGAGCCCGGGGTACGCTCGACGACGCCGAGCACCACGAAGATCCCGTGGCGCGCTGCTTCGGCCGTGATGGCGGCGACCTCCGGCCCGTCGAGCTGAACGGCGGCCGCGACGTAGGCGGCGTAGGCCTCTTTTTGGCGCGGGTCGTCGAAGCGCGCGCCGTCGGTGAGGCTGAGCCAGAACGGGTAGCCGGGCAAGAATGCTTCACCGAACGCGACCAGCCGCGCCCCGGTCGCGGCGGCGCGCCCGATCCAAGCGACGACACGCGCCGCCGTCGCCTCGCGATCGAGGAAAACCGGGGCATCCTGTACGCAAGCGACGCGCATTCCTTGATCTACGCCAAACGTCTTTGCGACATCGTTAGAGCTTTCGCGACGAATCGATCGACGTAGGGCAACGCTCAGTGCCTGCCACGACCGAGCTGACGTACCGCATCGAGGATGGCTCCGAGCTCGAGGCGCGTCGTATAATTGGGATCGACGAACGCGAGACGCACCATTCCGCCCCCCAAGGTGCGGGCAACCTCCGGCGGCACATGCGCGGCCATTTCCTTGAGGAATTCGTCGATTCGGTCCTGGAGATGTGGCGCCTCGGCGTTGGTCGTCATGCTGACCCCCGAGAGGCCTACGCCGGACCGGGCGCCAGGTATCGTTAGAAGTTCATCTGTTTCGTATGAACAGACCGGCCGAGTCCGTGTCGCGGCGCCGTGGTCAGCTCGCGACGAGGCGGTCGAGGCCCGCGAGCGGCCCGCCTGCTTGCTGAATTCGCCCTCCCCGAAACCAGTCCGCCGAGATCAACAGCGAAGAACCCGAAGCTCTCGATGAGAGCCCTTGACGAAGGGAATGCGTTCGACCAGACGCGTCTCGCCGAGCGCACCCTCATCGGCGGCGCGGCAGCGATAGGATACGGCGTTCGCGGCGGCACAAAGGATCTCGACACGCTCACTGAGCCTGACGGGGCTAGGGAGAGCCATCACGCTGGCTCGCGCAGAGACGGGCCTAGATATTGCGCCCGTGTCGCTCGCGTTGAGCGCGTGCGGGGCCGACTACTTGCTGCCGTTGATGAACTGGATCGGCACGAACTTGATTGGCCGCACGAACGTCACCCACTGCACGTAGTGCTTGCCGAGATAGGTCACGTCGAAAACGACCGGCAAGCTGTCAGTGGTGCTCGGCTGGATCCAGACGCGCGTCGGATTTCCTTCGAGCGACGTGTCCTCGTAGTACCAGCCGTCGCTGCCCTCGGTCATCGTGTTGACGCCCCAAAAATGCGTGACCGAGCCGGTGAAGGTGAAGTCGGTGGTCGCCACGTTCAACGTCGGCAGCAGCTTGACGCCGTCGGTGATCGAGCAGATGTCGCCGCTGCAGACCTCGGTCGGATCGTCGACGCACACGGTGTCGACGGCCAAGTCGTTCATCTGATAGGAGACCTGAGATTGCGGATAATAAGGCGGCGTGCCGCTGATCACCCAACTCCCCGTGTACGGCGGAGAAACGCACAGGCCGGCGTGCGCGGGCGCGGCGGCGAGCGAGGTGATGGCGGCGACGGCAAAGGCGAACAGACTCTTGTTCATTTTGAAAGGGCTCCTCACCCGGCTCTCGGTGGGCCGGCGCTCGACTGCATGAGCAAGCGATGTGCCGAGCGTCGAGGGGCGCACGCCGCCGTCGTCGCCCGTGCCTGTGGCTCGACGAGCGACAGCGGTTTGGGCTCGCGACACGCGCGCTTCCGCTAGGAGCGCCGATGGGCATGGCCCGAGCGCCGCGCGTTACGCGGAATTGGCGCGAGCAAACCGCGTTGCACGGCGGTAGCCACCCTGCAGCCGCGACGGCTACAACCGCGCGCGCCGCGCGCGAGACCGCGAATTCGCTGCTTATGGGTGCTGCTCCTCGATGCGGTCTGCGCGCGCGATCCGCAGCGTGCAGAGTGGGCACCTGATTTTTTGGCAGCCATCGGCGTTGCGCGACGTCCTCAATTGTTCGCGGATATCACCGCCGCGCTGCAAGAGCCCGGGGCCAGCCGCTCGTCGTGACCGATCATGTCACCAGCTGGTAAGACCTCGATTGGATCGACGACACGCGACGGCGCCGCAGTCACGAACCTAACGAGCACCCCGGCGACCAGCGTCTACCTCGTCGCGTGCGGCGGCAGCGGCGGCAAGCACACGCTGGTGTTCTCTCCGTATCGCGCGATCGGCGCAGAGCGATCCACGAATGTTGCTTGCTCATTAAATTTAGCTCGTACGCGCTGCGGAAGTGGCAGCGCAGGTGGCAGAAGACGATGAGCGCCGCGTGAGACGCAGGCTCATCGATTCGCCCCCGGCGTAGATTCTTGGGCTACACCTCGTCACGCATCAACAAGCGCCGCCAGCAGTCGACGCGGGCACGCCGGTTGCTTAGCAGACGCCAAACTCTGCAAGGGGAACACTTATGATCAAGTCGCTCTCGACCGCCGCCGTGCTCCTGGGAACCGTCTCGTTCGGTCTGCCGGCGCTGGCCTCCCCGCCCAACGCCAACTTCAGCGTCTTCTACATTCAGAATTCGCCGGCGTCGGGGATGGGAAACCCTGGCTTCTGCCTTTTCGCCGCCCACGATGCGCTCGAACAAAACGGATTCACCAACATCGGTGAAGACAGCACTGAGGTCTGGGGCGACAACGGCGATACGCTGGTCTATGTGAGCTGCGTTCCTTATGGGTCTGGAAGCCAGTGGGCAGGCGCGAGCGTCGTGGCTGCCGGCCCCGTCTACGCCACGACCGAGTCGTGGCGCAACAGCATCCGCAGCTACATGCAGAACATCAAGTGGCTCTGAGGCACTGCCGTCGTCCATCTCGTCCAATCGATCCATAACGCGGAGCAGGCCTGACGCGTTACCGCGCGACTGACCCATGATCCGCGGCCGCGGCGCCGCCGGCTTCGCACTTCGCTTCCTCACGCTGACGCTCGCGGCCTGCGCTGGCACTCGCCCCGCTGGCCGCGCTCACGCCATCGACTAGTTCCTCTTTCCGAAACCTGCGGATCAGAGGCCATTCACAACCGATGGAAATTGCTGGCGGTGCGACCTCAAACCGATCGGCGTTCTAGGGAGCGTCCTCGATCGATTTAGCGAATCAGCGAGGCGTTTGGCAGTTGCGGCCTATTCGCCCCCGTGGTGCCCAATGTATTTTTCATTGCCTTACAAAACACGACGACCGTAGCATGGCGCTGTAAATACGTTGGTAGCTGCGCTAGGCTCGCGTCGAGGAGAACGCAGTGCCGCGCAAACGGAAGGACTTAGAGCCGGGCCAGAGCTTGCACTTGTCGATTCGTCTCGAGCCAGAGCTGGCAGAGCGCCTCGACGCTATTCTCGCCAACTTCATGCGCTCGACCGGGTTGAACATCAACCGCACGGACGTGGTGCGACTCTTGTTGAAAGAAGCGATCGACGCGCGTGAGGCGCGTCCGAAGCACAAAAAGTGAAAGCGGCCCGTCAGCGTGCGCCAACACGACGGCGGACCTGACCCCACGATGGAGGACCACCGTGGGAGCTGGCCGGAAGTTACCCGAATTACGTCCTGCGAGCGAAATTGCGACGCGCGAACGGAGTCACCGATGACGTGGTCCTCGCCCGAGGTGATCGCGCACGTCGACGAGTTGGTCGCGAAGCTGGACGAATCAGAGCAGCACGAGCGCTACGCTGCGCTGGCCACGTCGAGCTACGCCACAATCCTGACCGTGTGGGACCGCTTCAAATCGCTCGTCGACGGTCTCGATTCGGCGCTGGCGCATCCAGTGAACGGGTCGTCCGCAAGTGTTCTGCGCGGCGCCGAATCGCTGGTAGGCCACGACGCCCATCGTCTGGCCTTCTGGCTCGTTCATGTGAGCCGGGCACTTGAACGCGCCCCGCTCCACACCTGATCGCTACCCTTAGCCCCCAAGGCAGCGCTGCCGGTCTACGCGGCGGTGCCGCTCCTGTTCATTTTCCGCGGCTGGGTCGATCGCTTGTTCGATCGGTCGCTCGAGGGAACCGAGCGGTCGGCCGGGCCTCACGAGTTGTAGCTGCGGAGCAGCGCCGACAAGGTGTTGGGGGGCGTTTTATCGTCACCGCGAGTAGCGTCTCGTTCGACCTGCCGAACGGCGTGGGCAAGACGTGCCTCGCGCGGCTGCTCGCCGGCGAGGTCGCACCGACGCGCGGCGCAGCAGGTCGACTGAGGCGTCCCCGGGGCTACTCTCTCGACGGCGCCGTCATCGACCGGCGCGCAGCGCAGACCAAGGGCGAGGCCGTGAAATGGGTGCGACCAAACGTCGCACCGCGACGTGGGTCGCGTATTCGTTTATGGCGATGGCGACGCTCCGTGGCACGGGAGATCACCCGGCTGATCGGCGGTTACAGTGCGGTAGAACTCGGCTGCGGTGACGGTGGCGGGGACGCCGAGCTCGGCGGCGACCGCGGTGATCGCGTCGGCGCCGACGGCGAGGTCGGCTTGGCCGTCGGTGGTGAAATACGGCGCGATGAACGTCTCGTAATGGGCTCGGGCTTCGTCTACGGTGTGTCGGCCGAGGAACGTCTGGATGTACCGCACCGTGGTGTCGGGTTCGTTGTGGATCACCTGCAAGGCGCGCCGGTGGGCTCGTACGACGGCCTGGACCGCGGGGCCGTCCGGGTGGATGTAAGTGGGGTCGACGACCACGCCGACGGTGGGGATCTGGAAGTGGTCGCCGACCCAGGCCAGCACCTGCCAGCCGTGCTCGGCGGCGATCGCCTCCGGTGCCATGGTGCTGCCGACGAAGGCAGCGTCGATCCTGCCGTCGTGCAACCAGCGCAGGTCCATGCCGTAGTCGCCGGGCGAGCGGACGACGGTGTGGACGTCGCGGTCCGGGTCGAGGCCGGCCTGGCGCAGCACGATCCGGGCGAAGCACCCGGGTGCGGTGTGGGGGGCGTGTACCGCGAGGCGTTGGCCGGCCAGGTCGGCCAGGGAGGTCAGGCCGGCGCGGGCGAGGAACCAGAACAGCGGGCGGTCGGTGTTGACATCGAGTGCGACCCAGGGGATGCCATGGGTCAGTCGGGACAGCAGTGTCCGGCCGAGCCCGATGGTGGCGCCGTGGCGCAGCCGCTCCTCGTCCCAGGAGCAGCCGTCGTGCAGCGCGACGTGGACGCCCTCGTCGGCGTAGTAGTCCTGCTGGTCGGCGACGTAGGCGACCAGCTCCTCGTGCAGGCCCCGTCCGACGTAGGCGAGATCGATCGTGTGCATGAGCGTTTTTCCTTTCTCGCGTCACCGTCGCGCGGCGCGCGTGCCGCAGTCCCGGTGTGCGAAGGCGCGTCAGTACATGGACATCCCGCCGTTGACCGCGGCCGTGGTGCCGGTCATGAAGGCGTTGTCCTCGCTGGCGTAGAAGGCGACTGCCTGGGCGACGTCGCCCGGTTGTGCCAGGCGGCCCATCGGGGTGGCGGCCACCTGCCGCTGCTTTTGCTTCTCGTCGAGCACCGCCGCCGCGATGTGGGTGTCCTCCACCGGGCCGGGCTCGACGACGTTGACCGTGATGCCTCGCGGGCCCAGCTCCTGGGCGAGGTACCGG
Organism: uncultured delta proteobacterium; assembly: GCA_963785725.1. Classification (GTDB taxonomy): domain Bacteria; phylum Myxococcota_A; class Polyangia; order Palsa-1104; family Palsa-1104; genus JAQBQH01. The sequence goes on from CAWAWS010000002.1 coordinate 29,833, forward strand.
GCGAACTCCGTCAGTGCGGCCTTCGCCGTGCCCAGCGCGATCATGCCCGCCCGGGGCCGGCGGCTGGGACCGGCGCTGAGGTAGATGATGCGTCCCCAGCCCTGTTCGGTCATGGCGGGCAGCACGGCTTTGGTGACCACGAACGCCGCGCGCATCTCGTCGTCGACCTTGCCGCCCAGCTCTTCCCACGTCATGTCCTGGAACGACTTGACCACATACGGGGTGAGCGCGTTGTGGACGAGCACGTCGATGCCGCCCCATGCCGCCTGACCTGCTCGATCATGCTCCGCAACCGCCGCTGGCTCGCGCACGTCGGCCTGCACGGCCATGGCCTGGCCGCCTGCGGCCTCGATGTCGGCCACGACCTCCTCGGCCGCCGTGCCGCTGTGCAGGTAGTTGACCACCACGCGCATCCCTCGCGCGGCCAGCAGGCGCGCGGTGGCCGCACCGATTCCGCTGCTGGCCCCTGTCACCAATGCCACCCTTGCTCGCATCTTCGCCACGCTCCACCTCCCGCCTCATTCCAAAGCAAGAATCGCGCGAGCGCCGGACCAGGCAAGAAGACCGTGAACGATCTGGGACACGCCGTCTCGAAGGGGAAGCTCGGCCTCGATGGTGGTCTCGATGAGGGCCTGCTCCCCGTCGAGAAGATCGGTCCGCCGAGTCCTCGCATCCTCCGCTCTCGATCCTAGCCTCTCCATCGAGACGGACGCGACAGCAGCGATCCATGGGACCGGCGAAACGAGGCGCCTTGAACGTGCCGGTCATACCGCCGACCGCGTTTCCTTCGGTCATCGAGCATCTCGCCCAGTCGCAGTGCGCCGAGCAGGCGCGAGTCGCGGTGGAGAAGCCGTTCGGACGAGAGGCCTTGCTGAACACGGTCGTTCTGCTCGGCGGCTGATGGGTGCGTCTCTTGCACCGTCTAGCGACATGAAAAAGCTCATCGACGTCGCAGCTGGGCTGGCGGGCGGCATGCTCGGCACGTTCTTCATGCAGAAGGTAGTGCTGACCGTGGTGTCGAAGCTGCCCACACAGCAACAGACGCGCTATCACGGAAACCCCGCGGACGTCGTCCTCGACAAGATCGAGGACCTGACCGGTCGCAAGCTGCCCGATCAGTTGCGCGAGAACATGCAGCCCGTGTTGCGCTTCCTCTATGGCGTGAGCGGTCCGATCGCCCTGTCGACTCGTCGCCGATCGGGTCGGTCACCGCTCAATTGGGCGCGTGCTCGCTGCTGGCGCGATCATGGGCGCGCTCGTTTGGGGTGTGGGCTATCTCGGTTGGATGCCGCTGACCGGTGTCGCCGAGCCGTTGAATCGTCAGCCGCCGCTGGCGACGGCGACCGAGTTTCTCGGCCACACGGCCTACGGCGTGGTGAGCAGCTTGCCGTTGGCGCTGGCCGAGCGGTACGCCTGAGGTTATCGCTTGCCGCGCGCACGAGATGCCCGCCGGCTCGCCGCATGAGCGTGGGAAGACAGTGCTTCAACCTACGCAGTTACGACGTTCAGGAATTTCAACCTCGATTTGAGGAATGCTTCGACTCACGTATCTTGAGGGATGAAACCGGGGAGACCAGTGTCGACCCCGGATTGAAGCGATAGCGCTTGCTGATGCCATTGAGCTGCGCGATCGCGTCATCGGGAATCGGCGACACGTCGAAGTTCTCGCGAATGCGGGTCGGTGCCTTCGCCGTCGTCAACAACGCGGTTCCACGCTGCACCGCCCACGCCAGCAGCACCTGCGCAGGCGTCTTTCCGGTGCGCCGGGCGAGGTCAGCGACGATTGGATCATCGAGGACACGCGGCTTGACGCGTGACCGAGAGCGCGAACGCGAGGAACACAACGCCAAGCGTCAATCCAAACAAGCCCATGGTCTTGAGCGCGTGACCGTTGAGCAGACGGGCAATGACTATGGGGCGAGTCGAGAGAACGCGGAGCGCTTCTCAGCTTCCAAGACAAGCATGCGATCGGGAGGAGCTGACGAAAGACAACGTCCCAAGCCGGAACGAGTCGCGCGCTCACCCTCGATCAGGTTGAGCTCATCGACTTTGGTGCAACGATCGAGGCCCAACGTCAACGACAGCGAATTGACCGTGGCAAAGCCGCTGCCGATCTCCACTTGTCGCGTCTTCGTCAAGCCGCACGCTTTGGCGGTCACGTGCTCGTCCACCGCTTGCGCCTGCCGCGTGTCTTCGATACGCAGTGCGACAAAATGCCCTAGCTACGCTTGACCGACTTGACTGTGATAGACGCGCAAGAGCGGCACATTGCGATTGACGACAATCAAGTCACTAAAGCCGTCGCGATCGAGGTCGGCCACGGCCATCGCCCGCGCGTCTTCGACCCATCGGCCCCCGACAGATACGAGAGTTCGACGACGTCTTTGGCCGCGCGCGACACGAACATGCGATCGCGCTCGCGCCCCGACAAATCCATACGCGACGCCGCGCACGGACCGTTACCCATATCCGCGTCTACAATGCCGGCCAAATGACGACGACCGAAGTTCACGCGCCGCCCTATGCGCCTTGCTGGAGCCGCGATGACACGAATGACAGCGGCGTCATGCACGTGTGCATCGGCAATCAAGTCGCATTGTCGATACGCCGACGAGAGCTAATGTCGCCGTGTATTCGGCGAGCATGATGATCGGCCAGCCGGGCGCCATGCAGCCGGGGTGGACGCCGATTGGTACGGCGGCGTCATTTACCGCCCCGCTGACGCGTCAAGGTTATCGCGGTTGGAAGAGCGAGCTCTTCACCGGCATCAAAGTCAGCGAGACGGTCACTGGCGGCGGCCTACCGACTGCCGCGTTGCACGACATCACGCTCAACGATCTTCCCTTCCAGGAAGGCGCGACGTCGACTGCGCGCGTGGTCGATCTGTCTTACTAAGCCCCATTAAGAGCCGCGTCGAGGCCTGTCAGGGCGCGCTGCTTACCAACTCCCTCTCGCCCACTCCAGGAACGTCAAATCAGCGCCGAAGACTGCCTTCAGTCGCGCGCGGCTATTGCGGAAGAGGCTGAACGTCGCCGGCGCGATCACAATGAGCCCCTCGGACACGTGCAGCAGCGCCCAGTGCCCGATCTGCCCGCCATCGGCGCAGCTCCAAGCAACGTCGACCGGATAGTAGGCAACGAGCGAGATGAGGAAGATTCCCGCCGGCCGTCGCAGCGCCGGGTGCAAATAGGGCAGGAGCGGCAAGAGCGACAGGAGGTACCACGACTGCGAGAACGCGTGCAGATAGAGGTAGTACAAAAACAGGAACGCCCCCGCCCAGCCGAGATAGCGACGGTCGCTGGCGGCGCGCCACGCGACATAGCCGAGCCAGAGGACGGCGGCGGCGCGGAAGGCGAGGTTGATCGCGAACGCGGCCGTCGGCAGGTGCAGCAGCCAGAAGAGAAGCGCGCGCGGTAGACACTCGACCGAGCGCACGCAGACCTCGCCGCTGCTGGTTTGAGTCAAGAGCCTGCGCACCGTCGGCGAGCGGCGGACGATGGCTGGCAGGAGCGCGGCGCTGGCCGCGGCTCCCGCGGCCAGGACGCCGAGGACGATCGCCAACCGTGCCCGACGTGTACGCTCGCCGAGGCGTAAGGCGACGGCGAGCCAGGTCAAGCCGAGCAGCAAGAGGAGCAAGATCGCCGAGTCCTTGACGAGCAGGCCCGACGCGAGGGCCACAACGGCCCAACCGTGCCGCCGCTCGGCTCGGGCCAGCGCGGCCAGGGCGACAGAGACAGCCAGCAAGGCATCGTTATGCCCGCTCAGCGTCCCTTCGACGACGGCGAGCGGGCAAAAAAGCACGAGCGCAGCCGCGCGGGCCCCGGCGCCGGCGCCATCGGGCGTTGCCAGCCGGGGCGACTCGCCGTTATCGCGAGCGCGCTCCACGGCGCGAGCCGTCAGCGCAGCCGTCGCCAGCATGCAGGCTGCGCCAAGGAGCTGATAGAGCCGCAGCGCGCGGCCAAGCTCGTCGCCGGCGAGCCGATCGACGACGGCCGTCAGCGCGTCGAAGCCGCGCTCGTAGGCGCTCGGCAGGTCGCGCCACGCCGGCTGCACGTGCTGCAAAAACGGATCGCCCGGTGGCAGCGCCGCGCTCAGCGGCAGGCGCGGATCGCCGTGACGTGTCGTCCGCGCGTGGCCGAGCGCCGCGTAATACAGCGGATCTTCGGACAAGAACAGCGGGCTCGCGCACGCGATGACATGCGGCAGGAGCCCAGCCACGAGCAGCGGGCCTAGCCGGCGGGCGCTCGCGGCTAGGCGCAGCCAGGCTATGGTGAGGAGCGCGATGCCCGCCAGGTAGCCGATCCACAGCGGCCATGTCGTCCACGGCGAAGGCCACTCGGCGCAGCGCACGGCATCGATGCGATAACGCTGAGCCGGCAGCGTCACCAAAAGCGCACCACAACCACTCATCAAGACATAGGGCCAGACGGCCGGTCGTGCGTCGCCGCGAGTCATCGACGAGAGCTCGCAAGGCGACCGGCGCTCACGACAGCGCGCGCGTACAACGCTTCGTGCCGCTCGAGGCAGCGCGGCCAGGTGAAGCGATCGAGGTTGCGCGGCGCTGCCTCCGACATGCGACGGCGCAGCTCGGCATCCGCGATGAGGCGAACGATGGCGGCAACCAGCTCCTCCGAGCTGCGCGCGTGGAGGCCATGCACTCCATCGTCGACCACCTCGGCGACGCCGCTCGGAACCCGCGCGACAACGGGCAGACCGGCGGCGCGCGCCTCGATGGCGACGATCGACAGCGCCTCGCGCGCGCTCGGCACGACGAAGAGCGCGGCGCGCGTCAGCAGCTCGGCGATGGCCGGTCGCGGCAGAAAGCCGGGCAGCTCGACGTGCTCGCCGACACCCAGCCGCGCCACCTCGCGCTCGACGCGCCGCCGCTCGGGCCCGTCGCCGACGAGCGTGAACTTGGGCCACGACGCCCGCGGCAAGCGCGCGAGCACCTCCGGCACGAGGCGCACCAGCGCCGTCGGCTGCTTGCGCAACGTGAAGCGCATGGCGCTGACCACACGCAGCTCACCTTCTGGCGGGCGCGCATTGCGCCAGCGATCGAGGTGAGCGGCGTTGAGGATGACCTCGACGTCGTTGCGCCCCGTCACCTGCGCCAGCTCGGCCGCGACGTACTCGGAGACCGCGCTCGTGATCGTCGGCCAGCTGCCCCAGCCGCACGCGCGGTTGAGGAGCGACAGCATCACGCCGCCCACGCCATGCAGCACCGAATGCAGCGTGAATAGGCTGGCCACACCGAGCTTGTGCGCCAGGAACGTGGCCGCGTGCGCCAGCGGCGAGAAGATGCAGTGCGCGTGCACGAGGTCGAAGCGCCCCGCCCGCAAGATGGCCTCCAGCCGACCGACGGCCAGCGGGCTCGCCGCGCGATACAGGACCCGCGGCGTCGCGATGCGATGCACGGTGAAGATCTCGTCATCAGGCGCGCCGGGAGTGGCGCAGATCACGTGCACCTCGTGTCCGCGCAGCGTCAGCTCGTGCGCCAAATCATGCAGGTAGAGCTCGAGGCCCCCGAAAATCGGCAGGTACTTATCGGTCACCAACGCGATCCGGTATTTCGTCATCGCCGGGCCTCGGGCATGATGCACGCATGTTCGAGCGGCGCGCGGCGGACGGCGGCGAAATCCCGCGGCTGGTCGCGATCGAGACGACGAGTCGCTGCAACGCTTCCTGCTCGTTCTGCCCCTACCCGGCCAAGGAGACGGCCAAGAGCGCGATGGATCAGGCGCTCTTCGAGAAGATCATCGAGGACTGCCGCGCCTTTCCGCTCGCGAAGATCGAGCCGCTGCTCAACGGCGAGCCCTTCGTCGACCCGCGCATCGTCGAGCGCCTCGAGCACATTCGTCGCCGCTTGCCCAAAGCGACGCTGCACCTCGTCACCAATGGCAACGCCATGACGAAACGTCGCATCGACGAGCTGGTGGCGATAGGCGGCGTCGATCGGCTCATCGTCAGTCTCAACTGCCTCGACGCGGCCACCTATCGCGCGGTGATGGGCCTCGACCTCGAGCGCACGCTCGAGCATCTGCGGTACGCGCTCGATCCGGCGCGGCGCCAACGCGTCGCCGGGCGCATCTACGTGCGCATGGTGCGGCGGCCGGAGTCGACGCTGGCCGAGCAGAATCGCTTCCTCGACTTCTGTCGCCAAGCGCGCGTCCGCCCGCTCATCGTCGGGCAGCACAACTACAAGGGCGACATCGACTCCGACTTGCCCGTGCCCTCGTATCCCTGCCAGATGCTCGATCGTCTCGACATCTTGCACGACGGGCGCGTCGCCTTGTGCTGCTCCGACGCCGAAGGACGTCACTCGTGGGGCGACGTGCGCACACACTCTGTGCTGGAGGTCTTTCGCGGTGCCGTCGCCAGCCGCTACCGCGACATGCATCGCAGCGGGCGCCGGCGCGAGATCGCGCCCTGCGGGGATTGCAACCTCGTCTGGCCGGGGCTGACCGGCATGCCCGTCGGACGCACGCTGGCGTCGGCCGCCGAGTTCGCCGGCTACCTCGTGCGTCATCGTCCGCTCGGTCGCCGCGCGCCGGCCCGCCATCGCCTCGCCGTCATCGATTAGTCGCGCCATTCCTCGGCGCGTGTTGGCGACCGCCAGGCGAGCTCGGGGCTGCGGAGCCGCCACAGCCGCGCCGCCGAGAAGAGCTTGACCACGCTCAGCGCCAGCGTCGCCGCGATGGCACAGCCCGGCGCGTGGCTCAGAATGAGGCAGGTCACCAAGCCCGTGTTGACGAGCTTGGCCGGCAGCGACCAGTTGAGCCGCCAGATGAGGCCATCGACGCAATGGAAGTCGTTCGGCGAGACGATGTCCCAGCGCAGAAACTGATTGGACAGATATTGATCGAGCAGCATGAACTGCAGGAAAAAGAGCGCGATCGGCCAGACCAGCTCGTGATGCCAGGACAGGTAGTTCATGTAGAAGAGCGCGACCAGGAGGCGGTCGGACAGGATGTCGAACTGGGCGCCGAGTCGCGTCTCCTGGTGCAGCCGGCGCGCCAGGTAGCCGTCGAGCACGTCGAGCAGCCAATAGGTAGCGAGGCCGGCCAGGTTCCAGCGCGCGCTTTGCCGGGTCGCGGCCACCGAGAAGAGCGCGACGCAGACGAGCGTGCGCAGCGCGGTGACGGCGTTGGCCCAGGTGGCGACGGACTCGGGATGGCGCGGCGAGGTCATCTGGGCGTGTCCTGCGCGCGCCAGCCGTCGAGCTGGCTGGCCGAGCGCACGCAGCCGAGCGTACAGGCATCCTGACACGACTTGTAGGCGTAGAACTGCGTGCGCAGATCGGCGAGCGTGTACTGCACTAGCGGCTTGGCGAAGGCGGCGCGCGTTTGCGAGCACCAGCTGACGAGGCCCTCTTCGTCGACGTAGAGATAGCGGCTACCCGCGCGGCATTTGAACGGCGCAGCGCCCTCGCGGATGAGCTGGGCGCGATAGTCGCCGAAGTCCATCCAGGTGCGCGGCAAGGTCGCGGTGACCTCGTCGAAGACGCGGCGCTCGTCGGCGCCGAGCTCGAGCCGGCCGTCGCCGGCGTGGACGAGCAGCACGCGCGGCGTGAAACCGAGCTGCCGCACGTAGTCGATGACGGCAGCCACTTCCTCGGGCGGGCACGCGCCGATGACGCCGCTGACGGTGACGTGGAATCGGGCGTGCTCGCGCAGCCAGCCGAGCCGCTTGCGCAGCCGATCGAGGACCTTCTCCGTCGTGGCGTTGGCGTGGACGCCGTCGATCGAGATCTGCAGCTCTTGCAGCCCAGCGTCGTCGAGCGACTGAATGAGCGCCGGCGTCAGGAGCAGCCCGTTCGAGATGATTCCCGTACGCACGAAGCCGAGCTGACGGCAGCGACGGACGATCGCCGGCAGATCGGGATGCAGCGTCGGCTCGCCGCCCGAGAGGCTGATGCCGAAGGTGCCGAGCGCGCGAAGCTGCGTCAGCCGCTCGTCGAGCAGCGCCCGCGGGACCGGAGCGCTCGTGCGGTCGTATTCGTTGCAGTAACCGCAGGCCAGGTTGCAGCGACGGGTGACGATGACGTTGGCGACGAAGGGGCTATAGCGCAGGCGCGTCAACAGGCTCACCGGCATGCGCGCCTCCGCGCCAGCAGCGGCAGGACGACGAGCGCGGCCAAGAGGCAAGCGGCCTCGCCCAGGTCGGCGACGAGCCCGAACGACCGCAGCGCGCGGTTCCGCGACAGGAGCAGCGAGCTGTAGCCGATGATCGTGGTCAACGAGCAGAGCGCGACGGCCGAGCCAGTGTCGCCGAGAATCGCCGCCGCGCAGTCGGGCCGGAGGCGCAAGCGCGCCCACAAGTTCGCCGCGTAGTCGGCGCCGACCCCGAGCGTGATCGGCAGCGCCACGAAGTTCATGAAGTTGATCTTGAGCCCGAGCGCACCGCCGGCACCGCCGAGCCAGACGAGGCCGATCACGAGCGCGAGCGCGACGGGCGCGACGTCACGCGGCCCGAACGACAAGAGCAGCACCAGCGCCACGCCGAAGAGCGCGGCCAGCGTCACGCGCGGCCCTTGAGCGATGACGCTTTCCATCATGCCGGCGAACACCGTGACCGCGGAGGCCGCGACCCAGTGACGACCGAGCGCGTCCACTTGCAGCGCGCGCGCCAGCCGCAAGATGTCGTGGCCATTCCAGTCGTAGTACGTCGCGCGATCGACGTCGATGCCCACGAGTCGCCCGCGCTGGCCGTCGCGCTCGGTAAAGGCGTCACGAATCTGCCGTGGCAGATCGTCGACCGTGAGCAGCCGCAGCGTCTCGGGTGGACGCCACGCCGCCAGCTCCGTCCCGAGGGCGTCGCGGTGGCGATCGAGCGTGCGCCGAATCTTGGCCAGCAGCGCCAGCTTGGCCGGCTGATCGGCAGGCAGCATCGAGCTCAGCGTGCGCACCGCGGCCAAGACGTGCGCCGGCCCGAGCGCGGCGTCGGCTGCCTTCATGGCCGCGGCCACGGCGTCGGCTTGCGCCGGCTCGTCGACGAGCAGCACGCCTTTGTTGCCGATGTAGCCGGCGCTGACGTCGCCCAAGCCCAGCGCTTCCATCTTGGGCCATAGCCGCTGCGACGGAGTCGCCTCGCTGCGCAGCCGATCGAGGTTCCACTCGAGCGGATCGCGCGCGACCCGGATGAGCGGCCCGAGCGCCGCCGCCAGCAGCGCCGCCACGACGAGCGCCGTCAGCGCCGAGCGACGTTGCACGGCGGCGCCCAGGGCCGCGAACGGACGGCGCCACGCATTGCGCCGAGGTGTAAGTCGACCCGGCCAGCGACGCTCGCCAAAGAGCACGAGCGGCGGCACGAGCGCGAACGTCGCCAGCCAGACCAGCAGCATGCCGCCGCCACCGATGATCCCGAACTGATTGAAGCCGCGAAAGCTCGTCAACGTGAGGCAGCCGTATGCGACCGACGCCGCCGCCATCGCCGTCAGCGTGCCCACGAACGTCTCCTCGAGCGCCGTCGTCAACGCCGTGGTGACGGCAACCGTCGCCCCCCGCCGCTCTTCGCCATATCGCGCCAACAAGACAATCGGCGAGTTGATGCCGTTGCCGAGAATGATCGAGATGAGAAACGCCGTGTTGAGGTTGAGATAGCGGATACCGATCGAGGCCAATGCCAGCGCCAAGAGCAGGCCCAGCACGGCCGGCGCACCGATGACGACGAGCAGCGCCCAGCGGCGAAAGTAGAGTTGGATCGCGAGCAGAACCAGCGCGAAGCAGACCACCGTGGCCAGCGTCAGGTCGGCGCGAATGCCGTCCTGCTCGTCGATGGCCTGGGCGATGCCGCCGCTGAATTCGACGACCATGTGTGGATCGAAGCGGCGTGGATCGACGGCAGCCACGGCGGCCTGCACGGCGCGCAGCGCCTCGCGGTCGCCGCTGGAGGCGATGCCGCCGAGGCCGCGCCACAAGAGGGCGCCGAGGTAGCGCTGGCCATCGATGGTGCGCTCGAACCAGCTCGACTGCGGCAGCGCGGGTAGCCGCTGCTCGCGCTCCTGGCGCAGTCGCTCGAGCTCGGCCGCGGGGTCGCCGTCCAAGTCGAGCGCCAGCGGGTTGAGCCGGCGGGCGACGACGCGATCGAGCAGCTCATCGGCGCGTCGGAGGTCGGCGAGGTCGGCATAGAGCCACTTTTGCTGCGCAGCGAACTCCGGCAGCTCGCGGTCGGGCCGCCACTCGATTTCGGAGAACGTCGTCGGCACGAGCTTCTGCAGCCGGGGCGCCAGCTCGCGAACAAAGGCGCGGTCTGCCTCGGCCGACGGGCTGCGGACGAGCAGCACGAGGTTGGAGGCGCTCTTTTGATGGGCGGCCATCTCCCGCAACGCCAACACGGCCGGGTGATGGTCGGGCAGTAGCTCGGTCATGTCGGTGTGCAGCTCGAGACGCAGGGCGAAGGCGAGCGATAGTAGCGCCAACAGTCCGAGCCCGGCGAGCAACGCTACGTCGTGGCGCGCCGCGAAGGCGACGTAACGCGCGAACGGCCGGCTCGGCAGAGATGGGCGGCGCGACAATGTAGACGCACCGTCGCACGAATGGGCCCAACGGCCAAGGTCGCCGTGCACATCGAGCGTGCGTTCGCGCACAAGCGCGACGACGTGCCTCCGGCGGAGGTTGTCGACCTCGTGCTGCAGACCAAGCTGACGCACGCGGGGAAGCAGGATTTGGCGGCTTATTTTGCGCGCGCTCTCGCCGAGCCTGCTCGGCGCGCGTCACAGCGCAGGCAGGACCAGCGACGCGAGCGGTCGTCGAACGCGCAGAGCGGCAGCGGCGCGTCGTGGCCGAGGAAACTCACGAAGCGGCAGCTCCGCCGCAGCCTCTGGCTCTCAGCGAGCGCGAGCGCGAGCGCGAGCGCAGCGGCGCGCGACTTCTCCTGACACTGCCGCTTCCGGAAGAACACTGCGACGACGGCGGCATATCAGTCGCCATAAGATCAGGCGAGGGTCCGTTTAGATCCGACTCGATCGCGGCGTCCGCGATTGCCAGGTCGGCTCGCACGGGACTACCTGATGAATTCATAAGATCGACTAACATTCCGGCGTCGGATGCAGCAGGATTCCCCAGATCAGCGCGGCCAACATCCGAGGCGCTCGGGAACCGGAGCGGACGATCGGCGCATCCCATCACGACAAGAAGAACCAATAATCTTGGAAACAAGGGAACTCCAGTGAGGCTGCGCGGCCTATACGGCTAGATTCGGAATCTACGCAGGCGCGATGCCGAACACACTCGGAACAGCCGCCCGCGCACGTTCACGCAGTGTGGTCAAATGAGGTCTCAAAGAATCTGTTCGAATCTTCACGAGATCAGCCAAATCCTCTTCCTGCCTACCAATCTCAGCCTCATGAAGAGGGTGATCAACAGCCTTGTCTTTGTCTGCCTTGGTTATTCTGAAAACGCCGGTTTCCCCTTTCAGAACGACGTTGGCCACAATGTATTGAAAAACAGCGTCAGAGATTCGCATGCCAGCCCAAGCCGCATCGGCTGCTTCGTTAGAACGAACGGCCAACAGCCCGTAGGCCACACTAGCCACGCAGTCGTTCGCAGCGTTAGCCCACCTGTGCTCCCAATTACTATCGATTTGAGTTTCACATCTCTTCAGCACAGCGGCCACAGCGATGTCGTCGCGATGGCCCTGCTCTGCATAGTCCCACGTCAAACGAAGTCCCTCGCTCACAGAGATTGGATCTGGGAGAGACATCTCTTTCGTCACCAAATCGAACCATGGCAACAACCGTTCGGCGCACAGGGCAGCAAAAACGCAACGTAGGTCGGGTTGAACCTCGCTCAACTTCTTAACGACGTGATCGACCTCGAAGTTCATCAAAAGCCCTTTATCGCCTGCTCTTGGTTATAACATCAAAATCCGACTCGATAAGTCTAGGGATACAAAGCCACCAGCAGAACGGGCGCGAGGTTGCAATTGCGACTCGCTCTAACTCGCCCGCGCCGCTTAAGACGACCTCCAGTATCTTACCTTCACCGTGGTCTTCGGGCAGTCTAATTGCCTGTAGACCGAGCGACTCGGCTTCCTCAATTTGAGCGGCCGTAAGATTTGAATTGCTGCCGGCGGCGACAACACCAATCTTTTGCCCCGTCCGCTCGCCGAGAAGAGTGAAATAAGCCCGGCTGCTGTTAAGAAGCCCGCTCGATTGCGCAGTTTTGCCTTCACCGTGCCACTCCCTTCGAACCAGCCGTCCCAGGCTGCGCAAAGACGGCTGTCGACATCGGCGAGCACTCGACGCGAACTGGGGAGGATATGGACAGGCTCGAGACCGAAATAGCGATGTTCGCTGGCGTTCTAATTCGCAAGGTCATCCCCCGGTTATGGCCAATGAGAGCCAGCTGCTGAGCTCGATTCGGCCTCCGCTTGCACAGACCGAACCATCAGCAAACTTCGCGATGGAGTCCACGGCGTAAATCGCTTTGGTGTTTCCAATTACCGGTTAGTGAAGAGCTTAGGGCCCGCGAATGCACAAGTCGACCGTTCAACCTTGTGCGTCGCGCGGCTTGATCACGTAGTTCCAGTCACCGTGGAAGTCGTGCCTGTCGATCTTGATCTCCCGCAGTTCCTTCGCCGTGACCTTCTTGCCAATTGGATAGTTGCGACGATCGAGCCGCGCACTCACCACGAGCCCGCCGACGTTCGTCGTGTTACCGATGAGGTTGATGATCGTCTCGTACGACCGCAGCGGTCGCCCTCGCCAGTTGATCGATATGAACGAAAACAGTCGGTGCTCGACCTTGTTCCACTTGCTGGTGCCCGGCGGAAAATGGCTGACGTGGACTGCCAACCCGATCTTATCTGCCAGTCGCTGCAACTGCTGCTTCCAGACGTGTGACCGATAGCTGTTACTGCCGCCAGAATCGGCGGTGATAAAGATGTCTCGCGCCTTCGGATATCGCTTCTGGCCGACGCGGTTCCACCATGCCTCAATGGAAGTCACCGCGAATACCGGCGTGTCGTGGTCGACTCCCACGCTCACGAAGCCATCGTTGGCGGCCACATCGTAGACGCCGTACGGGATCGCTTTGCCCACCGCGTCCGAGGGAAAGTCGTGTACGTCCACCAACTCCGGTTCTCCTTTGGGCTGCCATTCGCGCCCGCCGTTCTTGAAGTTGCCGACCAACTCTTTCTTCTTCGTGTCGACGGAGATCACCGGCACGCCACGCTCGACGCACGCTCGAGCCTTCGCGTTGATGTGCTCGAACTGCGCGTTGCGGTCTGGATGCTGCGCTCCCTCGACCGATTTGTTCGGTGCCTGCAGGCTATAGCCGTGGCTGCGGAGCAATTTAGCCACGGTCCGGTCACTGACCCGAATCATGTGTTGGGCGAACAACTCGGCTGACAGCACTTGCGTACTTTTGCTCGTCCACCGCAGCGGCGACTCCGGATCGCCCCGCGTGACCGGATCAATGAGCCTTTCGAGCGCTGGCCATACCGTCGGATGCGCGACTTCGAACGGTCGCTTCCCGTTGCTGCGCCGGACCTTGACCACGTCTTCTGGGCGCGCGCCGGCGCGGGCTTCGTCGCGACCCTTGCGCACGGTGCTGATCGCCATTCCCGTCGCCCGCGCCACAGCGGCCACACCTCCGTAGCCAATGGCGCCTCCCTCGGGGCCGGCCCACAGTCGACGCGCCCGCTCGTCCATCGTCGGCTTCAACAGTCGCCACTTCTGACGAACCAGCTCTTCGGTGCCCACCCTGAAGGTAGATCACGCCCGGTTGTCCTTGTCGATCCTTCGCGCGACCTTTATTCGCACAACTCGATCGACTCAGCCATTCGCGGGCCCTTAGTCGGGCCGATCGCGCTCTTTGTGCTGCTCGGCGCTTCCGGCATCGCCGTCATGCACTTCTATCGGCAGCCTTGGCGTCTCTGACGACCGCTATTCCTGACTAATGAGCCCGCGCCGCAGCGCAAAGCGCGTCAATGCCGCGGCGCTGTGCAAGTCGAGCTTCTTCATGAGGCTCGTACGATGCACGTCGACCGTCTTGGCCGCGATGCCGATGCGCTCGCCGATCTCGCGATTGGTGAACCCTTCGGCGACGAGCTGCAGCACCTCGCGCTCGCGCGGCGTCAAGCGCTCCAGGTCGTCGGCCGACTCCGGCTCGAAGTCCTCGTTCAGCGACGATGCGTTGGCCTGCGCGTCGAGGAAGCGCTCGCCGGCAGCGACGGTGCGAATCGCCGTCACCAAGTCGTCGAGCCCGGCGCCTTTGACGACGTAGCCGAGCGCGCCCGCGCGCAACGCCGGCCGCACGAACTCGGGCGCCGCGTGCATCGACAAGACGAGCACCTTCGTCGTCGGCGACAGCGTGCGCACGCGGCCTATCGCCTCCATCCCGTTGAGCTCGGGCATCGTCAGGTCGATGACGAGCACGTCGGGACGATGCTGCGCCACCGCGTCCAGCGCCGCGCGGCCGTCGGCGGCCTCGGCAGCGATGGTGACGTCGCCCTTGGTCGACAAGATGGCGCGCACACCCGCGCGCACGATGGCGTGGTCGTCGGCGATGACGATGCGAATCATGACGGCAGCTCCTCGAACGGCAGAGTGACACGAATGCGCGTGCCGGGCCCGGCATCGTCGACGACCGCGAGCGCGCCGCCCGCGACCTGCGCGCGCTCGCGCATCGAGCTCAGCCCGAAGCCGCGCTTGGCCTGGTCGCGAATGCCGGCGCCGTCGTCGCCGACTTCGAGGCGCAGCTGGTCGTCGACGACGGCGAGCCGCACCCACGCCTGCTTGGCGCCGCCGTGCCGAGCCGCGTTGTGCAGCGCCTCCTGCATGCTGCGATAGAGCGTCGTCTCGACGTACGCCTGCAGCCTAGGCAGCGTCGGCGGCAGCTCGCAGTGCACGACGAGCCCGGCCGCGCCCGCGAACGTCTCGCAGTGCCGCTTGATCGCGCCGAGCAGGCCCAGCTCGGCCAGCGCCGGCGGTGCCAGCGCCGTCGTCGAGCGGCGCACCTCGTCGATGGCCTCATCGACGCAGCTCACGATGCCGGCGATCTCGGGCTGCTTGTCGCTGAGCGTCTCGCGCAGCGCGATGAGCTGGAGGCGCGCCGCCGTCAACGCCTGGCCCGCGCCATCGTGCAGCTCGCGCGCAATGCGACGGCGATCTTCCTCTTGCAAGGTCAAGGCGCGCTCGCTCATGGCGCTTTCGACGAGCTTCTTGGTCGCCGCCGCCGCCCGCGCCGGCGCGGCGTACAAGAGCAGCGCCAGCAGCATCGCGACGAGCGCGAAGCCTCCCGCCACCAGCTTGGTCTCGAGCAAGAGCGGCCCGGTATCCGACGGCAGCGCGCGTGCCGGCTCGAGCGCCCAGGCCATCGAGCACGGCAGCATCACGAGGAGGCCGAGCAACCACTGTCGCCACACGCTGCGCATCGGTTCGCGCGCTCGAGTATACGGCCTGCGCGTCCAATATCGTGGCCATCGGGCTTGCAATCGCCGGCGGCAAACTGCACGCTTCGGCGAGATGGACGCGACCGTCTTCGCCACGATCGCCCGGCCGCTGATCCTCGTGCACAGCGTCTGCGCCATCCTGCTCGTCGTCGCCAGCACGCGCCACGCGCTCGTCGCCATCGACTACGGCCGCGGCCGCTACAAGGTCCACGTCGGCCACGTCTTCGCCGCCACCGTCGCCGCGCTCTACGTCGCCACGATGACGCTGGGCGCGCTCGTCTATCCGACCTATCGCTACTACGTGCGCGGGCTCTTCCTCGATCGCCACGCGCCATGGGCGTCGAACCTGTTCTCGATCAAGGAGAACCTGGCGACGATCGGGCTGCCGCTGGCGCTGGGCGCGTTCGTCTTGAGCCGCGTGCTCGATCCCGAGCGCGATCGCGTCATGCTGCCAGGCTATATCGGCCTCGTCATCCTGCAGACGGCGATCGTCTGGTTCAACCTGCTGGCCGGCTTGTGGGTCACGATGATGCGTGGCGTCTGACATGGAGCGGCGCGACACGCTCTACTTCGCCTGGTGCATCAGCGTCGTCGCCGCCAGCGTCGCCTTCGTCGTCCCGGCGTTCACGGCCGTGCGCATCTTTTGGTACTACCCATTGCGCCATGCTTGGGCTTTCGAGACGCATCCGAGCGCGTTCGCCGTCGATTGGTACGGGCGCTCGGTGTGGGCCTTGGCTGCCGGCGGCATCGCCTTCGCGCTCGCGTCTTTCGTGCTGCCGCGACTGCGAAAGCCGTCGGCGCGCGCTTATCGTTTGTGGGCGGCATGGGCGCTGACGGCGACAGTGCTGGCGATCGCCGTCTACAGCTATCAGCTCGCACGTCGCCATCCGATCCCCGAGCCGCTGCCGTCGTGGTACGTCCCGCGCTGACCGCTTCCTGTTAGACCGACGACCAGCGCTGCACGAGCTCGGCAATCTCGGCCGGCGTACTCACGAGCGCATCCGGCGCCGCCTCGCGCAGCCGCTCGGGATCATCGGCGCCCCAGGTCACGCCGATGAAGCGGATGCCGACGGCGCGGCTGGCCTCGATGTCGCGGTGCTCGTCGCCCACGTAGACGACTTGCGTCGGCTCGGCGTGCGCGCGCCGCAAGATGCCGCGCAAGAGGTGCGCCTTGCCGAAGAGTCGGCTGCTGCAGGAGATGCTCGTCATCAGCGTGTCGAGCCCATGCCGCGCCAGGATCGCGCGAATGTTCTCCTCGCGGTTCGTCGACGCGACCGCCAGCGTGAGACCGCGCTCGTGCAGCGTCTGCAAGAGTTCCGGCACGCCGTCATGCACGCGCACGCGCTCGGTCGCGTGGCGCAACAGGCGACCGACCTCGACAATGAGGCCCGGCAGACGACGCGCCGGCACGCCCAAGCGCCGGCAGCGCTCCAAGATCGACAGCGTTCGCAGCTCGGCGAGGTTGTGCTTCGTGATCTTCGTGTAGCCACGCTCGTCGGCGAGGCCATTGTACAGCTCGACGACCACGTCCAGCGAATCGACCAGCGTTCCATCGAAGTCGAACACGACGTGCGAAATCACGGCTCGGCACTTTAGCCGGAAGAATCGTACGCGTCTAAGGCAGGCACCTTATGGGGTCGCGCCGTCGACGTCGTCATCCTGGCAGCATGAAGATCAGGTTGAGCCTTCTGTTTGCCGTCGTGCTCGCCGTCGGATGCGGCACGGCAGCGCCCATCAAGACGGCGCGTCTCGCCACCGATGACCAGTGCTGGTCCGACGGCACGCAGTGCACGCGCTCGAGCGACTGCTGCAGCATGTGGTGCGTCAATTCCTACTGCGAGCGGAGGGAGCCGTGAAGCGGACCCTGCTCGCGCTCGTGCTCGCCGGCGGCTGCGCGCACTTTGCCGACAGCGAGCTGCGCCCGCCCGACGCGCGCATCGTCGACGAGTATGCGGCTGTGCGCGCCGGCGCGGCCGCGAAGCGGTCGGACCCGGCCTACTGCTTCGTCCGCGACGGCAAGGGCGTCAAGGTGACCGCGCAATGGCCGCGCGTCGTCGACGAGGAGGCTTACGTCTTCGCCGACGACATGATCGCCGACAACGTGGCCACGCGGCTCAGCGGCGACAGCGAGCTCGTCGGCGCCGGCCTGCGCTCGCGCGTCGTCAACCGCGTCGTCTACTTGAACGGCCGCGCCAGCGACGCCGCCGGCGCGCGCGCGATCTACGACGCCTTGAGCATTCCCGCCGTCAGCGCCGTCTACGCCGAGCTCGAACGGCCCGCGGCGTCGCACTGAACGTGACGGCAACGCACACGCGCATGCACAGCGCGTCTCGGCTGCTCGGCGGTCTCGTCGTCCTCCTCGTCGCCGGCTCGGCCCGCGCCGACGACACGTCGAGCCCGGTGCGCGCGATGTCGCTGGCCGAGGCGCTCGCGTATGCCGAGGCGCACGCGCCCGACCTGCGCGCCGCACGCGCCCGCGTCGAAGCCGTGCGCACGCAGCGCGACGTGTCGCAGGCGCGCTGGTACCCGACCGTCACCGGCGCCGTCGAGCTCTTCGCCGGCACCGCCAACAACAGCACCGGCTCGTACGTGCCAGTCAGCGGCTTCGACAACCCGCGCGTCAGCGCCACCGCCGCGCGCAACGCGTCGGACAACGCGTGGTCGCCGCACGCGACGTCGCTCCTCGGCCTCGGCGCGCGCCAAGAGGTCTACGACTTCGGCCGCATCAGCCAGCAGAGTGCCGCCGACGCGCTGCGCACGGACGCCGAGCGCATCTCGGCGACGGGCGTCAAGCTCGTCGTCGACGAGGCGATCGAAGAGGCCTACTTCGCCGTCTACGCGGCCAAAGCGGTGGTGCAGGCGGCGCAGAGCGCGATGGCGCGCGCGCAGGTCCATCGCGATCAAGCCAAAGCCGCGGTCGATGTCGGCATGCGGCGGCCGATCGATCTCACGCGCGCGCAGGCCGTGCTCGATCGTTACGAGCTGGCCGGCATTCGCGCCCGTGGCAGCGTCACCGTCGCCCAAGCGACGCTCGCGGCGACGGTCGGCGTGCCCGATCGACTGCTCGATATCGCCGCGACACCGCCCACGCCGTCGGAGCTGCCGTCGCTGCAAGCGGCGATTGAGGCCGCCGATCGCAACCCCGAGCTGCGCAGCGTGGTCACGCTCATGCGGGCGCAAGAGAAGCAAACGCAGGCCATCGCGCGCCGAGCTGCGGCCGAATCTCTTCGCGTCGGGCGCCATCTCCGGCAACGCCGGCGGGGCCACGCCGTCGAGCGGCGAGCGCGCCGAGTACGACGGCTTCTTGCCGGTCGTGCCCAACTGGGACGTCGGGCTCGTGCTGTCGTGGCCGCATCTTCGATCAGACGGTGCGCGCGCGCGCCAACCAGTCGCGCGCGCAAGTGGCGCTCTATCGCGAGCAGGCGGCGGCGGTGCAGCGTCGCTTGGCGGGCGCGATTCAGGTCGCGTACACCGAGGTCGTCGTCGCGCGTGATGCGCTGCCCGTCCTGCAACGGACCTTGAGGCGGCGGTCGCCAACTACAACCAGGCCAACGCGCGCTTCGACGCGGGCATGGGCAACGCCGTCGAGCTGGCCGACGCCGAGGAGCTGCGCACCACGGCCGAGATCGAGCTGGCGCGCGGGCAATTCGAGCTCGCGCGTGCGCGCGCCGTCGCTCGGTCGATTCATTGCGGAGGGACTGTGACCGAATCTGTCGCCGGACGACGCGCTCGGAAGCTGCGTATCTCGCTCATCATCGTCGCCTTGGCGGCGACGGCGCTCGCTCTTGGCGCTGGGCATGATGCTGCGCGCCGAGGCGCACGTGAACAAGGTCGCGCTCGCCGACGCGCCGCGCCCGGTGTCGGTCGTGACGGCGCGCGCCGAGACCTACCGCAAGCCGCGCCATTACGTCGGCACGCTTCGCCCGTGGGTCGAGGCCAACGTCGGCCCGCAGTTCGTCTCGGCCTACGTCGACACCGTGCTCGTGCGCCCGGGCGCGCACGTCAAGCGCGGCGAGGTGCTCGCGACGCTCGACTGCCGCAACGCGAGCACGGCGAGCGCGCGCCGTCGCGATCGCAGGCGCGCGCCATCGAGGCGCGGCAGAAGGCGATCGCCGACGAGTCGCAGCGGCAGTCGAAGCTGCTCGACGGCGGCTTCGCGTCGGCCAACGAGGTCGAGCAGGCGCTGGCGCAGAGCGGCGGCCGAGGCGGCGCAGCTCGAGGCGCAGAAGGCGCACGCTCGCCCGCTCGACGCTCGAGGTCGAGCGACTGCGTCCTGCGCGCGCCCTTCGACGGCGAGGTCGGCGACCGCTTCGTCGACCCGGGCGCGTTCGTGCGTCCGGGCACGGCTATCGTCTCGGTCGTCGATCGCAGCACGGTGCGCTTCGTCGCCGACGTGCCCGAGGTCGGACTTCGACGTCGTCGCGCCGAAGACGCGCCGTGCACATCCACGTCGACGCGACCGGCCAGCAGCTCGACGGCAGCATCGCGCGCCGCGCGCCGCACGCCGACGCCGACGCGCGCACCGTTCACTTCGAGGTCGACCTCCCCAACCCCGGTCGCGACGATTCCCGTCGACACCACGGGCGAGGTCACGATCGGCTTCGGGGCGCCGATCGCCGTCACCGCGATCCCGCTCTACGCCGCGACGGTCGCGCAACGGCAAAGCCACCGTCTTCAGCGTCGACGGGCGACATCGCGCACGCGACCAGCGTTCGTCGTGCTCGGCGAAGCCGGCGGCACGCTCTTCCTCGAGCCGACGCTCGCGCCGGGAACGCGCGTCGTCACCGAAGGGCGCGCGCTCTTGAACGACGGCGACGCGTCGCCGCCGGCATCGACCAACTCGCCGAGCAGCAGCTCGGGCAATCGACGGCCGCGCCCGCGCCACAGCGGTGGCGCGCGATGACCTGGCTGTCGCTGCGCAACCCGATCGCGATCCTGATGCTGTGCGTCGGGCGTCATCGTCTTCGCGTGCGTCGTCACGCCGCGCATGAGCGTCGACACGTTCCCCGAGCTGACGCCGCCGGTGCTCATCGTCGGTGAGGTCGCGCCCGGGCTCGCGGCCAAGGACGTCGAGAAGGCCGTCGCCTGGCGCATCGAGCGCTACGTCGCGGCCACGCCCGGCGTCGACCACGTCGAGAGCCTGTCGCGCAACAACTTCGCGCTCATCTACGTGTGGCTCAAGTGGGGCACGGACCTCAGCGCCGCGCAGACGCTCGTGCAGTCGGAGGCGGCGTTCGCGATGGCCGGCGCGCCCAAGTCGCTCGGGCTCTTGCCGCCGTTCGTCCTGCAGTACGACCCGTCGAACGCGCCCGTCTGCCAGATCGTCATCACCGGCGCGGGCTACAGCGGCTCGCAGCTCTACGACTACGCGCAGAACTACATCGAGCCGCAGATCGAGGGCATCGACGGCGTCGGCAGCGCGCCCGTCGACGGCGGGCGCCCGCGGCAGATCAACGTCGTCGTCGACCCGGTCAAGGCGCAGGCGCGGCACGTCACGGCCGAGGACGTCGCCGCCGCGGTCGGCCAGCGCCAACGCGCTCCTGCCCTCGGGCGAGTTCATCGCGCCGAAGCTTCGACGCCAACGTCTACACCAACGGCGTCCCCAAGGACGTCGCGACCATCGGCGAAGGCACGGTCAAGGTGGTCGACGGCAAGCCGGTCCTGCATCAAGGACGTCGCGCGGCGTCGAAGACGGCGGCATGCCGCAGACGCAGGTCGTCTCCGTCAACGGCCGGGACGCCGTCTACCTCAACGTCCTGCGCATTCCCGGCGGCAACACGATCGCAGATCGTCGACGCCGTCAAGGACAAGGTCGCGCACCTGACAGCCTGCCGCCGGGCATGCACGCGGCAGGTCTACTTCGATCAGTCGACGTTCGTGCGCACCACGTACGACGGGCTGAAGCGCGAGATCGTCCAGGCGCTCGTCCTCATCGCCATCGTCATCCTGATCTTCCTGCAGAGCCTGCGCGGCACCCTCATCGTCTCCGTCGCCATCCCGCTGTCGTTCGCGATCACGCTCATCGTCCTCTACGCCAGCGGGCCAGACGCTCAACGCGTTCACGCTCGGCGGGCTGACCTGGCGATGGGCCGGCTCGTCGACGACGCGGTCGTCGTCCTCGAGTCGATCCACCGCCACCGGCAGCGCGGGCATGGACGCCGCGACGGCCGCGCTCGAAGGCGCGAACGCCGTGGCGCTGCCAGTGCTCGCGTCGACGCTGACGACGATGGCCGTGCTCTTGCCCGTGCTGCTGCTCGCCGGCCTGGCAAAGCGGCTCTTCGCGCCGCTCGCGCTGACCGTCGCCGTGGCGATGATCGCGTCCTACTTCGTCAGCCTCGCGGTCACGCCGGTCGCCTGCCGCTACTTCCTGGGCCACGGCCGAGCCGGGCGGCCTGGCGCGCACGTTCGAGCGGCTCATCGACCGACTCGCCGACGGCTACGCGAGCGCGCTCGGCCGCGTGTTGCACGCGCGGCCGGCCATCGTTCTCGCGTCGCTGGCGCTCGTCGTCGTGCAGCGTGTGGGCGGCGGCGCGCCTGCCGAGCACGTTCTTCCCCGAGATCGACGAGTCGATGGAGATGCTCTACGTCCGCTTCGCGCCCGGCATCTCCGTCGTCAGACGCGGCCGAGCGAGCTGTCGGCGATGGGCGCGACGCTTGAAGCGCGAGCTGCCGCCGGGGACGATTCGCGATGATCGTCACCAACATCGGCATGCCCGCAGGAGCAGCGCAGCCTCCTCGCGAGCCCGAACGTCGCGCCCAACACCGGCTTTCTGCGGCTCGCCTTCGCGCCGCCCGAAGATCGCACGCTGTCGCAAGGCGAGATCGTCGTCAAAGCGCGCGAGATCCTCACCCGCGAGTTCCCCGGCGTCGAGGTGCTGCAGTATCCGGGCGGCCTCGTCGCCAGCGTGTTCGCCAACGGCTACACCGCGCCGCTCGTCGTCGAGCTGCAGAACGAGGACCTCGGCGCAGCTCGACGCCGAGGCGCGCGCCGTCGCCGCCGTCGCGCGCAACACGTGCCCGGCGTGCGCGACGTCAAAGAGTCGATGCAGATGGACTACCCCGAAGTGCGCGTCGAGACCGATCGCGAGCGCTCGGGCTTCGTCGGCAGCTCACTGCGCGACGCGGCGCAGGCGACGCTCGAAGCGACCACCGGCAACATCAACACGCCCGGCGTCTGGGTCGACGCCAACAACGGCCGCGCCTACTACGTCGTCACTTACTACGACGGCAAAGTGGTCACCGACACGCAGTCGCTCGGCGCGCTGCCGGTGCACTACAGCAAGGACAAGCGGCCGGTGCTGCTCGGCGCCTACGGCAACGTGCATCGCACCGTCGGCGCTGTCGCCGTCGAGCGCAGCCGCATGCAGCGCGTCGCGCACGTGCTCATGCAGACCGAGGGGCGCGACCTCGGCTCGGCCGCCGGCGAGCTCGACCGCCGCCTCGCCGCCGACCCGCGCACGCGCCACATTCGCTATCGCTTCGTCGGCCAGGTCGACCTCATGCGCACGACCTTCTCGGGCCTCGGCGCTCGCGCTTGGCGCTGGCGGTGATGGTCGTGTTCATGATCATGGCCTCGCAGTTCAAGTCGCTGCGCTTGCCGTTCGTCATGCTGTTCACGATTCCGGTGGCGCTCTTCGGGATCGTCTTGGCGCTGCTCGCCGCCGGTCAGGGCTTCTCGATCACCGCGCTCATGGGCGTGCTGATGGTCATCGGCATCGCGGTGTCGAACGGCATCCTGCTCGTCGACGACGCCAATCGCCGCCTCGTCGAAGGCGCGCCGGCGGAAGTGGCCATCGTCGAAGCGGCGCGCTCGCGCTTCGTGCCCATCCTCATGACGACGCTGGCGACCATCATCGGCCTCATTCCGACGGCGATGGCGCTCGAGCACGGCTCGGAGGCCAATCAGCCGCTGGCGCTGGCCGTCGTCGGTGGCCTCACGTCGTCGACGGTCATCTCGCTGTTCCTCGTGCCGGTGATGTTCCTCTTCTTTGCCAAGCGCGGCGGGCAGCCGATTCCGGGCGAGACGCACCACGTCTAACGAGCCGCTAGAAGTTGATCTGCAAGCGGAACAGCAGCTCGTGCTCGTAACGGTGGAAGAAGAGGTTCTTCTCGATCAGCGCCGACGTCGCGTGTGAATCGCCGCCGCCGACGTAGTTGAACCCGTAGTTGGCCATGAGGCGCGCGTTGCGCGTGACCCAAAAGTTGGCGCCGGCCAAGAGCGTGTCGAGCTGATAGTGCCCTTGCGCCGGGTCGAACGCGGCGTGCGTCGTCGCCGTGGGCGGCAGGTCGATGATGCCGAGCTCGTTGTGCTCGTAGCGCAGCGCGAGCTGCACGGCCCAGCGCGGCAGCGGCGGCGGCGAGTAGCCCTTCCAGTGCGGCACCGTGTACAAGCCGGGATGGTCGACCTCGAGCGGCCCGCCGATCCACGCGTAGACCTCGGCGTAGCCACCGTAGCCGTCGAGAAAGCCGCGCGGCCCGGCGGTGCGCGCCGTCGTCGTGTCGTCGTAGCGGCGCACCTGCTGCGACTCGTGCAGGAATTCGCCGCGCAGACCGAAGCGCTCCGTCAGCGGCACGTTGAGCTCGATGGCGTACTTCAGCGTCGTGCCGTCGGGCGCCAGGTGCGAGCGGACGGCGTTCTTGCTGGCGTCGGTGCCGTTGCCGTAGTTGCTGCTGAAGATCGAAAAGCCGCTCTCGGTCGATAGGCCGCCGACGTCGCCGGCGGTGGCGCCCGTCGTCGATGGCGCGCTCGATCCGCCGACGTTGTCCGAGCGCTGCCACCAGAACGACGCGCCGATCCAAATCTCCTCCATCCAGCGCGCGTGATTCGGCACGAGCGAAATCGGCGCGACGAAGCCGCGACCCAACACCGCCGGCTGGTTATCGAGGTTCTTGAAGCCCTGCCCTTCGCCGTTAAAGATGCCGACGTAGTAATGGCCGAGATGACGCGGCAAAACGCCGTGCACCATCGCGCCCGTGTCGCGCGTCTGCGGCACGGCGAAGCGAATCGGCGACGCCTTCTCCAAGAAGTCGGTGTAGTTCTCGGTCGTCATGTTCTCGAGCGAAAACGGCGGATAGAACTGCCCGACTTGCAGCTGCAGCCACGGCACGATGTTGATGTCGGCCTCCGCAATGGCCGCCGTGCTGTATTGGCCGCTCGACGGCACCGTCGCCAGCTCGGCCTCGATGCGGAAGTCGATGACCTTGACGAACGTGCCGGCCATGCCGAGTCGCGCGCGGCGAATGAAGACGGTGTCGCGCAAGGTAGCCCGCGGATCGGCGGCGCTGTTGGGCACGACGCCGGCGGGCGGCGCCGGTCGATTGAGGAAGTTGTACCAATCGATGTTGATGCGCCCCTTCGGGATGAGCACGAACCAGCTATGGCGATCGCGCAGGAAGAAGCTCTTCTCCGAGTAGCCGGCCAGCGGCGCCAGCAGCTCGGGATCGTCGCCGCGCGTCGACAAGGCGGGCACCGCCAGCGTCGTGCGCGAGCCGAGCGACGGCGGCGGCGCGTCGGCGGCAGGTAGACCGGACGCCCGTTGCAGTCGCTGAATCTCGACGCGCTGCTGCTGCACGACCTCTTCGAGCTGCTGCTGCCGCCGTAACACCTCCGCGAGCGTGTCGGTGTCGGCGGCCTGGACGTCCGTCGCCGTGACCGCGGCATCGGGCGCGCCTCCGTCAGGCGTGACGACGTCCGAATCCGCCGACGCCGCACGCCCAATACCGAGCAGCAGCAGCACGAGCAACACGCTTCGCAACGACATTCGCGATCTCCAGGCGCACATGACGCCGGATCGCGTTGTCCGTTATAACGGATAAAATGTCAATATAACGGATGCGCGTGCTGGTGCGAATGCGGCAGGAACTGCGCGACCAGATACAGGCGCGCTTCGACGGAGGCGCGATTGATGAAGGCGTGCGGCGAGTCGGAGAGGAAATGGATGGCATCGCCGAGCTCGAGCTGCTGGAGCTGCGAGTCCCACTCGATGTCGAGCGCGCCCCCAGCGACCACGAGGTTGACGAGCGTGCCGGGCGGATGCGCCTCCGACCGCACGATCGCGCCGGGCTGCAGCGTCAGCTCGTAGGTCTGCACCGCGGTCGTCCGCTCTTGCGGACGCAACGGCCGCGACGCGATTAAGGAGTCGCGCGACCGCACCCAGCGCGCCGTCTCTTTGCGCATGATGACCGTCGGTGAGCGCGGCTCCGCGAGCAGCGCGCTGGTGGTCGTGCCGAGCGCGCGGGCGATCGCCGGCACGATGTCGAGGGACGGCCACTGCAGCCCGAGCGAGAAACGGCGCAAGGTCTTCACGTCGACGCCCGAACGCTCGGCCAGCGACTCCAAGGTCAGCTTGCGCTCGCGTCGCAGCCGCTCGAAGTTTTCACGCCAGCGTTCGCACAGCTCCTCGTCGCTCTCGCGCAGAGGTCGCATGGCCGTGGGCGATGGCGTGGACACCTCGTCCAGAGCTACCGGAAGCGGCCGACTCAGTCCCTAAGGCATCCACCTTAGACGCGGCGATAGCACTCGGCGACGCCCGACGTTATCCGTCATAGCGGACGCAGGTGCGCTTACGGCTCGCGGCGCTCGCAGTAGCCGTTGACGCACCACTGGCTGCAGCAGTCGCGGCTGTGCTGACAGACGGTGCCCGAGTCGATGCACATCTCTTCAGGCTTGACCAAGGAGAACATGCGCTCGCGCTCGGCGCCGCAACCCGCCAACAGCGCCGACGCCAAAACCAGAGACGCGAAAAGCTTCATAAGGCGAGCATGAAGTCGTCGACGCGCTGACCCCATAAGGCCGTGACCTTAGGCGGTAACGATTTCGTCTAGCTAAGGTCACTGCCTTATAGGGCGCGCACACGCGAGCCATCAGACTTCGGGCATCACGCAGCGGCTGCCTTGCCGGCGGCGGCGCGACCCCGATGAGAATGCTGACAGCGACATTGCTAAAGTTGCCGATGGCGATGCTGCTGACGTGCTCGACGTCGGCGTGGGCGGCGCCGGTGCGGGCGCTCGCTGCCGATACGGGACCGCCGCTCGTCGCGACCAAGTGGGCGGCGGTCGGGTTCGCGGTGCTGGCGGTGCTGCTGGCGACCCTGCTTTACGCGTTGCCGACACGCGCGGCGGCCGCCACCAAGCGTCAGCTCGAGCTGGCGCTCGGCGAGCGCGCGCTCACGCTGCAAGAGGAAGATCGCCGTCGCATCGCGCGCGAGCTGCACGACGGCGCGGGTCAGGCGCTGACGGCGGCGCGATTGCAGCTCATGGCGCTGCGCGAAGGCGTGACCGCGGCGCCGCGCGAAACTATCGGCGCCATCGTCGGCTATGTCGACGAGGCCATCGACGAGGTGCGGCGATCGACGACGGCACTGACGCCGCCGGCCTTGGCCGAGCTCGGGCTCGTGGGCGCGATCGTGCGGCACTGCGACACGTTCACGGCCAGCGCTCGACTGAAAGTAAACCGCGAGCTGCCGACCGAGCTGCCGTCGCTGCCGTCGTACGTCGAGACGACCATCTACCGCAGCGTGCAAGAGGCGCTGCACAACGCCGCGCGCCACGGCGGCGCCACGCAAGCGTGGGTGCGCCTCGCCGTCGACGGCGGACAGCTACGGCTCGAAGTCGGCGACGATGGCGCCGGCATCGCCGACCAGGCGCAGCGCGGCTTCGGCCTCGGCTCTATGCGCGAGCGCGCCCAAATCGCCGGCGGCGCGCTCACGGTCGTCGACGACGCCGGGCCGGGCGCGCGCATTCGCATCACAGTGCCGTTCGAAGTAGTCGCCTGATTCGTGCTTCCCTCGCGCACAAGACGAAGGGCAGTCGACCTCGCCGCGTCGTCGGCCCGTCATCCTTCGCCGGCGGAGCGTCTAGGGTGCCTATCTTATCGAGCTGACGATCGTTCGCCTCTAGCCTGATCCGGCGATGACTCGGCAGCGGCGACAGCGCGACCACTCTGCGGCGAATGCTGTGGCGAACCCGGTCGACTGCTACAATGCCGTGCGTGAGCAGCCGATCCAACGAACGGCTCGCCGGCCGTGCGATGCGCCGCTCCGGCGAATACGTCGCGCAATGGAAGAAGGCGGCCAAGAAAGAGCGCGGCTGCAAGGTGTGTGGCGCGTCGCGATTGCGCAAGAAGGAGCTGGGCGAAATGCTCGACCTGACGCCGCGCAAGGACGTCAAAGCGCAGCGCAAGGCGATTCGCTTGGCGGCCGCGCAGCTAGCGGGATATTGCAGCACCAAGTGCCGTCAGCTCACCGAGCAGGCGTGACGCGGTATCGCGCGACTGACGCATGATGCGCGGTCGCAGCACCGCCGGCTTCGTATGCGTCGTGCTGACACTCGCTGCTTGCGCCGGCACTCGACCCGCCAGCCGCGCTGACCCCATCGACACGTGCACGCCGGGCAACGCCGCTGCCTATCACGAGCGTGCCCGCGAGCTCGAGCAGCGCGACCCGGCCGCGAGTCTTCGCGCGCTATCTTGCGCGTGCGTGCTGGAGCACGCCGAGTCCTGCTACGACCTCGCCGTTTACGAAGCGGACCACGGCGGAATCTCCAGCGCCGTCACCCACTACGAGCTCGCGTGCCGACTGCGCCACGCGCCAGCCTGCTACAACCTCGGCACTTGTCTCGTCAGCGGTCCGTGCCCGAGCGACGCCACGCGCGGCGCGCAGTTGCTCCGTCAAGCCTGCGAAGGCGGCGTACCGCACGCCTGCCTCAATCTCGGCAACAGCTACGTTCTCGGCCGCGGCGTCGAGCGCCGCCCCGACGAGGGCGTGGCGCTTCTCGCGCGCACCTGCGACGCCGGCGTCGCCCTCGCCTGCTACAACTTGTCCGTCCTCTTGACCACCGGCCCGGTCGCGCACGACGAAGCACGCGCCGCCGAGCTGCGTGAGCGTGCGTGCCGCGGCGGCGTCGAAGGCGCCTGCGCACCGTGAGACTCGTTGCAACCTTGGGAGAAGAGATGCTCCGCCCGAAGATTCACTCGATGCCGCGGCTCGGCCGCTTGCTCGCCGCGGTCTGTCTCTGCACGTCCATGGTCGCGCGTGCCGCCGACCCGACTCCGCCGCCGCCCGTTCCCAAAGTGGCGACGCGAGCGCTCGTCATCTCCATCGATGGGCTGCGTCCCGATCTCTTGCTGCGCGCGAACACACCGAACATTCACGCGCTGCTCGATGCGGCGAGCTTCAGCTTCTGGGCGCGTACGACTGAGCTGTCGATCACGCTGCCGTCGCATACGAGCATGCTCACCGGCGTCGTCCCCAAGACGCACGGCATCCAGTTCAACAACGACGGCGGCCCCGACGATCCGATTGCGCCTTCGGTGCCGACGCTGTTTCAGCTCGCCCATCGCGCCGGCTACTCGACTGCGCTCGTCGCCGGCAAGAGCAAGTTTCACATCCTCGCGAAGGACACGACGTACAGCCAATATCCGCCGCGCAAGCACGAGTTTACGGACGACGAGACGGCGACGCGTGCGGCCGAGCTCATCCTCGCGCACGCGCCGGACGTCATGTTTGTGCACTTCGGCGACGTCGACGCCGCGGGCCACTCGGTGGGCTGGGGCAGCGCCGAGCAGATGGCCGCCATCGCCCGCGCCGATGCCGCCGTCGGCATGGTCCTGACGGCGCTCAAGATCAAGAAGCTCTATCAGTCGACGGTCATCATCATCTCGGCCGATCACGGCGGCACAGGCCGCTGGCACGGTCCGAACGACCCGCGCGCGCGAACGATTCCGTGGATCGCGCTTGGCCCCGGCATCAAGGCGAACAACGACCTGTCGGCGATTCGCGACCTCTCGATCAACACCGAAGACACGTTCGCGACGGTGTGCGCGCTGCTCGGCATTACCGTTCCAGGCGCGATCGATGGCAAGCCCGTCTGGCAGAGTCTACAGCCACCGACGCCGACCGCCGGCGCGACGTTCCCGACTCAGTCGGCATCAGCGCCGTTTACGCCCCCCAAGTAGACGGCTCGTCGACAACCTTTGATGCGGCAGACCTTCGCCACCAAGAATCGATGTAAAGATACGCTCTCGTGAAAAGACGCCCTCTTATTGACCGTCGCTTTGGAAGAACAGATTCTGACGGCATGGACAGGAAGCGTCGCCGCGAATCCGGTTCCGCGAAAGCGACTCTCACGGATCGCGAAATGATGTTGCGCGCCGTTGCGCTCGCTCGAAACTGCAGGAGTGAGAAAGGAAAGACATCCCCAAAGGTCGGCGCGGTCGTCGCCCGCGATGGCCGAGTCCTCGGCGAGGCTTTCCGGGGCGAGCGCAAGCCAGGACAGCACGCGGAGTTCACGCTTCTCGAAGGAAAGCTCTCGGAAGAGCTGCTCGCCGGCGCGACCCTGTTCACGACGCTCGAACCCTGCACATCGCGTAATCACCCGAAGATCCCGTGCGCAGAACGGATCGTCGAGCGGCGCATCGCACGAGTCTTTATCGGAACCCTCGATCCGAACGACCGAATTCGTGGCCGCGGCGAGCTGCGGTTACGGGACGCGGGCATTCACATCGCGCGGTTCGACTCCGATCTGATGGCAGCGATCGAGGAGATCAACCGCGAGTTCACACGTTCCCAACGCACGGGTCCGATGGAACGAAGCCCGTCCCAGACCCATGACCCCGTTTCACCGGATGAAGTCGGTCCGAATGGTCACCGAATCGGCTACACGAAACGTGGCGACAAGGTCGAATGGATTCCAGACGAGGAGCATCCGAATCGGGAATGGCCTCTTCTGCTCAGACGCAACGACAAGTCGATCCTTAAGGAATACAAAGAGCATTGGGACAAGGTTTGGTGGAACAGGCATCAGAACTGGGTCCATCGAATAAAGACGGGCGAAGAGCAGCTTACGGCGGAGCAAAAGCCCGTATTTGAGCGAGCGCGCAAAGCTGCAAAGCGAATCGAGAAAAAATACGGGCGGAAGAATCTGGGCTGGGACGACTTCGAGTGGGGCCTGTTGAGCGGACGGTTGTCTGCTCTGTCGTGGGTACTCGGATCTGAATGGAACGAGTCTCTCGACACGTAAGATCATTGCATACGTCACTGTAATTGAGCATGACGGATTGCGCCGAAAATGCCGTTCGCTGCTAATTGTGAAGATCGCTGAGCTTTCCTTTTTACGCGGGTAATTCGCGACAAAATCGCAGCACTATTATTCGGCTAAGCGCGCAGAACTATTGAGTCGGTTTTTGAGACTGGCGAGAATTTATATCGCCAATGAGCGCGGACAGTTAACCGATTGGGGCAGGAAAATCGCGCCGCGCGCCCCCAAAACGACGACTCCTCATCGTTAAAGCCGTCTTCAAATAAGGATTTCGTCGACTAATAGCGCCCACGGATGCGGCTTCGATCGCCTGTTGTCCGCCTTCTCTTCTATCTGCTCGAAGCCGGTCCAGATCTCGTCGCGGTAACGACGTGGCGTCGGCTCGCTGCTGACCGCGTTCGGCAAGCCCGCAATGACTACGAGCCCCTCATCTTTTCGGTCGTCAATCGCAGCGACCACGCGAACGACAACACGAATTGGCGTACCATTTGACGCGTGGACTTGGAGCGCGCGCGTCTGGGCGGCGTCCATCGTGATGACGGTGAGCAAGAAGGGCCTCGGCAACGTGCCAATGCGACGGCCAATCTCGAAACGAGCGCCCGTTGCGTGCGGGATTCCAAGGACGAGGCAATCCGAGTACCGCAGGCCGCGTTGGCTCGTGACCTCGCCATCGACGTAGTAACGCTCGCCGGCGTGGGCCGCGTAAGCAGTGAAGACCTCGACCAACTGCGCCGGGCCGAAGGGCGGAATAGGGCCGTTCTTAGTCGACACCGACGGTCGCTCGCCCGCCTTTCGTTCCGCGGCAACGAAGACGTCTAAGCTGGAACGGGGTGGCAGCTCGTCGGCGATGCGTGACGCCTTGGCGGGAGCCGCAGGCGCCTCGGTCGCCTGGAGCTCCATCCAGTCAACCTCGCTCGTGCCAAGCGCTGTGAGCGCAGCGCGATGTTCTTGAGCGTCTTTGGGTACACCCAGGACCGCCGACCATGCTCGAGATCGATGATGGTTTTGGCGTCGACCTCGGCTTCGGCAGCCAGATCGCGAATCGAAACTTCGACGTCGTTCCGAAGCTCGCGCAGACGCTTGCCGTTACAGGCGATTCTCTGGCCGCGCGTCACTTCGACGGTTCTACCAAAGACACGACGGGTCGGCCAGATGATGGAGTCCGCTGGAGAGTCCACCGCGCACCACCGGGCTCTATCCTTGCCGCACCATGCGCCACGCTAAACCCTCACGTAATGAGCGAGAGCGAGCTCGACGATCAGCGGCTGCTGGAGCAAGTCTGCAACCGCAACCCGCGCGCCTGGTGCGTGATGGTTCGCCGCCACGAGTCGCGGCTGCGCGAGGCCATCCGCGAGGCTGCCGACGCGGATGCGCCGCTTCGCACCGACCAAGTGGACGACGTCGTCGGCGACCTGTGGCTGCTCTTGCTGGAAGACGATCTGCGACGGCTGCGCAGCTTTCATGGCGACGACCTCGGCGCATGGTTAGCGATGGTCGCTTGTCAGGTCGCCATGAACCGCATTCGCGAGCTGGCGCGCGAACCGCCGACCGAGCCGCTCGACGAAGAGCTTCACGCTCATGCAGCGTCCGATAACGAGAAACGAATTATCGTAAATCATTCAACTCGACCGAAAGTTGAATATGTCACTGTATCCGAGGCTGCTCGCGCACTGAGCGTCTCGCCCAAGACCGTCTATCGCCTGGTCTGGCGCGGCGAGCTGCCTTCGAGGCGGGTCGGCCGAACCCTCCGCATCGCTTCCTCCGCGCTCACCGTCGCTGGCGGGTCGGCTCCCAGGGCTGGAATTGGTCGGACCAGCATGATAGAGTCCAAGCGTAGGTCGCGTTCCGGCATGGGAGCTCGATGATGCCGGCGTACAAGGACGAACGAGATGGTCAATGGAGATGGCGGCGCATAATTCGATATTGGGACGGCCGAAAAGTAAGGGAAAGAGGTACGCCCCAAATCAACACGAAGGAAGCCGCGATTGCGGACGAGACGCGCGCAATCCGCGAAGCGGAGAAGCCGCCGGCCGCCAAACCGAAGGAGGTGCCGACACTACGACAGTGGATTTGGGGCGCGGTCGATCCTGAGCCGCGCAGCGCAAAGCCGAAGGGACGTTTCTGGATGGAGTGGGTGTTGTCGAAGGAGAACAAGGCGAGCGAGATGGAAGCGAGGCTGTCGATCTATCGGCACCACCTCGGGCCGGCGTTCGGCGACACGACGCTGGACGAGATCGACATTCCTGCGATTGCTCGCTTCCGCACGTCGCTGCGGCAGGACAAGCAGCTCACCAAGAAGACGTGCAACAACATCCTCGCCGTCCTCAGCAAGACGCTGCGGTACGCGGCGGACGCGCAGGTCATCACGCACGCGCCCAAGGTCGGTCTCTTCAAGCTCGAGCGTCCCGAGATCGAATATTGGGACTATCGGCAGTACGCGCGCGTTCTCGAAGCCGCGCGGCGCGAAGGCGCCGAGTGGTACGCGGCGGTCTGCTTGGCTGGCGAGGCAGGCTTGCGCGTCGGCGAGGTGCGAGCGTTGCGCTGGCGTGAGGACGTCGACCTCGTCGCCGGAACGATCACGGTCAACGAGCAGACGCGTCATGGTGTCACGGGCACGCCGAAGGGCGGACGGCGACGCAAGATTCCGATGACGCAAACACTCGTCGCGGCGCTCAAGCGGCTCGACGTCGTTCGCAGCGGTCTCGTCGTCCGCAATCTGGACGGCTCGCCCAAGAGCGATGGCGAGACGACGCACGCCATCCGTCGAGTCTGCCGCGGGGCAGGCTTGCCGGAGACCGGCTGGTATCGCCTGCGACACACCTTCGGGACGCACGCAGCGCTGCTCGGGCTCAACCCGTTCCGGCTGCAGGCGTACCTCGGGCATCGCTCGATGAACGAGACGATGCTCTACGTGCACCTGGCCGAGGCGCACTCGCGTCCGACGCCGCCCGAGATCCTGCGAGCAGCCGAAGGCGAGACCGACCCCGATCGACGCGTCCTGGCCATGCTCGGTGGCCGCATCGGCGTGCCGCGTGGCCAGGAACAGGAGCTCGCCATGGCGTAGCCCGATCGCCGTGGCCACAGCGTGGCCACAACTCGTTTTCGACCAATAGGCCCAAAACGAAAAAGCCCCAAGTCCGAGAGGACTTGGAGCTGAAAAGCAATGGAGCGGGAGACGGGACTTGAACCCGTCAAGGCAGGAAATCGAAAACCGGAGGCGCGACGCTGGCTTGCGACGTATCCTCTGATTTTAACTGCCGATTTCTCCTTGGGTACGGTCCATTTCACTCCGGCTCAAACCGCCTCGGAACCTTCAAATCCGGAGCGCTGTGGCACCCGCGTGGCACCGGCTTTCGCACAGCCGAAGCTCACGTCTCGACTGCGGAATACATTGAGCGCTTCCGCGAGGGCCTACGCAAGCTGATGTTGCGTGGAACATGCGAGGCACTCGAGCCCAGGAATTCGTCAACCGAGCGCGCCCGCGACCTCAAATCGACCAACGCTGCCATTCGCGCCAACCGCACCCGCCGCCCCGTGACGTAGAGCCCCATCGCCCGTCTGCGCTCGGGCCGGCCCATGCCATCGACCATCGAGTCGATAAAGCCACCAAACTCGCAATCCAGTCGATCGATCTCTCGCTTCATGCTGACGGTAGATCACATTATCGGATCGCGAGCAACAAGTGAGCAGGTAGTACTATGACGTCCAATGCTGCAGTGTTTCTCTTGACTCCGGATGATTGGCGTCAGCCGCCTTTTTAAGCCACTGAAGCGCTAGCCGCTCATTCCGACGCACGCCTATCCCTCGGTGATAACAGATCGCAACGTTGTATTCAGCCTCAGGATGACCTTCTATCGCAGCACGTCGATACCAGTGGAAAGCCTTTTTTAAATCCACATCGCGACCAATGCCATACTCGAAGCAGCGGCCTATCGCCGTCGCACTGACACAGTCCCCACCGCGAGCCCCCGCTAAGTAGAAGTCCGCGGCTCGCTTCAGATTCTTCTTCCTGCCCTTCCCTCGTTCGTAACAAACGGCCAAGTCATGATTGGCGTCTGCTAGACCGGACTTCGCTGCCTTGGCGAAAAGGTCCGCCGCGATACGGAAGTTGCGCCTCACACCCAACCCGTGAGCGTACCAGTTGCCGAGTGCATAATTCGATTCGGCAATCCCAGCACGCGCAGACTGCCGCAACAGCAGTAATGCTTCGTGAATATCCTCCTTCGTTCGCTCAGTCTTCGCCGCAAGCAGCTTCGCGCTTTGCAACATTGCTAACGCGTCTTTTCGCGTTATCTTTTTCACAGATACTCTCTAATCATCGTCTCGCGGAGGCCATGGACCTTTGTAGTTGTCCGGCTTTCGGCGCGAGTACCCTCTGTTTGCGTCACCCTTCTCACCACCCCGATCACGGTTTTTTCTGGCCTGCCCTTTCTCGTGTTTTCCGAGCGTCGACGGCCGTTTGTTCTTCAAATGCTCCGCGCACGATATTGCCGGCATTTCCGTTGGATCGCCAAATATCGAATCGAGCACGCCCTGGATTTTGTCACTGAAGGTTTCCTCGATAAGGTAACCGACACCGACGCCCACGACGCCGGAAACGAGCACAGCTCCCGCAGCCAGTATACCACCGCCAGCAGCCCCAGCGGCGCCGCCTTCCAGCCCCGTGCCCACGCTTACACTCGCGGCACCTTCTGCTGCTCCAGGGGCAATGACAATCGGCGGTGGCGGCGGCGGTGGCCCGGTTACGATAGTGACGCCGCCGAGACCGAACGTGCGTCCAGATGAGTCAATCCAATTCAACGGATCTCCGGCGACGTAGGCACTCAGGTTCGTATCGCCGCCACCAAATCGCCTTGCATCCTTGGAGAGCCAAGTGCCAGTCGAGCCATCGTAATCACGCGCCCCGAAATGAGTGAGGCCGCAATCCGGGTCAGACATTCCGCCGGCGAAGCCAAACGCAACTATGGGAGCCGAGCTACTCGACGTGTAGTTTCCAAACGAATCCGCATAGTCAGTGCGCTGTGTGATCGTCCCGTCCTGAGTGTTGACTAGCAGGCGGACACTGCCCAACTGGTCGGTGACGACGCGATATGTAACGCTGTCCTGGATGACATAGTCGGGAACATTGGGCCGCGTGCCGTAGACGAAGCGGCTCGTGATGTTGTTGTTGGCGTCGAGCTCGGCCACGATGCGCAGCTGATCGCCGTAGAGCCAGTGGCGTTCGTCGAGCAGCGTCGCCGGCGACGTCCCCGTGTTCCACTTCTTGCGGCCGATGCGCCGCTGCTGGGCGTCGTAGAGGTACTCGATGCGCGTGTTCTGCCAGCTGACCGCGACCAGGTTGCCATAGCCGTCCCAGTCGTAGGTCGTCGTCACGCCGCCGGCGACCTTGGTGCGTCGCTGACCTTGCAGCGTATACGTGTACGTCGCGTCGCCGTAGGTCTGCAGGCGATCTTGCGCGTCGACTTGCATGTTGTTCACCGTGGCGCCGTTTACCGTCGCCGACGTGCGGTTGCCGTTCGGATCGAGCTCGTAGTCTTCGAGAACGGCGCTGGTGTTGCCGTCGAGCACCTGCCACAAGCGACCGCCAGAGTCGTAGACGTAGTCGCGCACGCTCACGTCGAGAGCGCCACTGCCGGCATTGAAGATGCTCTCAGTCTTACGCCGTACGCGGCCCAGGTTGTCGCGCGGCTTGGACTTTGTCGTCGCCCAGTCGTCGTAGGTGACTTGGTAAACGACGTTGCCCGCCGCGTTCACTGTGTACGTCGCCAGCTCGCCATACTGATTGTAGGTGCGCGCATCGCTGACTTCCCCGAGCGTCGTCGACGTAAGCGCGCCGTTGACAGGGTCCGGCGACAGCGTCAGGTCACCCGCCGCCGTCAAGAGGCTATCGCCGTCGTAGGCATAGGTGATGGTGTTGCCGCCGTTGACGCTCTCCGTCAGGAGACGATGGTCGGAATCGAGCGAACGCGACACCGAGCCCGTCACCGCGCCGCCGCTCCAGCTCTCCGAAAGCGGCGTGGCTCCGGTAGGTCCATAACCGTAAGCGAGCGTCACTCCCGCCTGGTCGACGACCGTTAGTAAGCGGCCGTAACCCGGATTGGCGGGCGTTCCATTCGAACCCGCCGTGCCCTTCTCGTACGTCAGAGTGAAGCTACGCGACGGGTGGCTCAGTGTGCTCAGCCGCCCACGCGAATCGTAATTCGCCGCAACCGGCAGGTCGCCCGGCTGCGCGACCCACGACAGGCGGCGGTCGACGTCATACTGATAAGCAGTGATGGTCTGCTCGGGCACGGGCGGTGGCTGATACAGCGCGACCCGGTTCAAGCCGTCGCGCGGCATGAGGTGCGCCGTTTTCCCAGGCGGCGTGACGCTATTGACGTTGCCGGCGCCATCGCGCCCCAAGCCAAGAATGCGTGCGCCCGGCAGCGTACTCTGCAAGAGACGTCCCGCGCCGTCATAGCGATCGTAAGTGACGACGTGTGTGTCATCGTCCGCGGTCAACGAGCTCAGCGTCAAAGACTGCGGCCGACCGCTGCTG
The DNA here is from genome assembly GCA_963785725.1 of uncultured delta proteobacterium. Taxonomy (GTDB): domain Bacteria; phylum Myxococcota_A; class Polyangia; order Palsa-1104; family Palsa-1104; genus JAQBQH01. The sequence continues at coordinate 66,800 of CAWAWS010000002.1, forward strand.
CCGTCAGTCGACTGCGGATAGTAGGACAGCACGAGGCTGCGATCGCCGCGCGTGACCGACTTCAGTCGGCCATCGTCGTCGTAGTTGTAGGCGACGGGAAAGAACGCAGTAGGTCGCGAATCGACTATGCCAACCGAGGTGAGCCTACCTAGCGTGTTGTATCCGAGCTGAGTCTGCCGAGCCTCCGGCGTGGTGACAGTCTCGAGCGGTGCAAATGCGCCATTGGGGCAGCGATCGTACTGAGTTGTGTAGGTTCGCCCATTGACGGTGTATTGGTCGTTCTCGGTCCGAAGAATCGTGAGCGTGGAGCCGTCGCAGGCGACCGGCGCGCCGCAGTCGCTCGCTGCACAAGTGGCAGTCTGAACGGTGCCCGACATCGAGGTCACGGAGTCGCTCGTGCTAGTGGACGCGCACGCCGAGTCGAGCTGCGCGCCGAAGCGCGGATCATTGCAAGGCTGCGTCGAAGCGATGCTGCCGTCGATCTCCGAGTAAGAGCGGTTGCCCGAGTTAGCCAGCGTCATCGTCGACACCAGGCGATCGATATCGCCGTCGTCGCTTTGGAAGCGGTCGGTCAGAGTCACGTCACCGCCGCTCGTCGTCACTTCGTGCTCGGCGGGCGTATTTCCCGCTGTCGTCACGCGGACGAGCGCCCGGCTCGGGTCGGCCGTGAAGGTTTGCGTGCCACCGCCCGGATCGGCGTCGTGCACCAGACGACCGAGGCCGTCGGCGGTGAAGACGTGCGTGTTGCCGCGCGGGTCGGTCTCGCTCGACATCCAGCCAGCCGTAGTGAAGCCGAAGCCGGTCGACTCGCCGGCTGAATTGTTGACGACCGAGCCGTAGCCATCACTGTCGGGAATGATAGTGGTCCTGTCACCATAAGGCCCAGTGACAACAATCTGCCCGCCGGAGCGGTCAATCTCGGTCAAAAGCGGAGCGCCGGTGGTCGAATTGAACTGCTGGATCTCCGTGAGCAGACCGTTTACGTGCACGAAGCCGAGGCGCGGCGCTCCCGTCAAAGCGTCGAGCGTCTGCTGGTGAACGCCGTTGATATCGAAGATGTAAATCTCGCTGCCTTCTTCGGAGGCCACGTATACGGCCTGATTCACGGTACTCGGCCGCGGCGTCGTAATGTGGCGTAGACCGGTCTTCGAATTCTGTCCCAAATCCAAGAACTGGATGTCTCCTAACGGACCTTCGGCGAGTCCCGAAATTCCACCGATGGTGAGGCCCAAGGCCGTGCCCCCATCGCCGCTCGTCGTTCCGTAGAGCTGACCACCCACTGTTTCAAAGGTTCCATCGGGCCGAATCCGGCGCAGCTTATAGCCGACCTCCTGGGTAAAGTAGATCGAGCCATCGCGAGTGGGTAGCAGCCCAAAGCCAAAGATGGTGTCGATCACCGCGGCCGCAGCGACGCTGCCATCGGCGGAAGACGCACCATTGTTGACTCTGCTGGTGACATTGATGAGCGCGCCCTCAGGAGTAATTCGCTGAATCGATTGAAGGCCATTGGACACGAGTAGATAAATGCTGCCATCAGCGGCCCCAGCGACCAACACCACTGATAAGCCGCCGTCGGTCACGGTGTGTGGATTGACCGAGTCTGGTCCATAGATGGAGCTCATGGAGCCGTCGGCGGCGACCCGTGTGAGGCTGCTTCCATGTGCCGCATAGACGGAGCCGTCGATTCCAGCGCTGATGGAGCTGGCGTTGCAGATCATGTCGACCCAGCAAGTCGTCCCATTCGCGCTCGGATAGACGGTCACGATGCCAGTGGCGCTGCCGCCTGCCTGGGTTATGACGATCTGATAGAGCACGCTACGGACTAAGAGGTACAGCTTGCCGTCATGGTCGGCGGTGAGCTGCCCATCGTAGCTTGGAACGTCGAAGTGAACGCCGTCCTTCGTGAGCGTGACCGGCGAGATCGTGCCGTATTGGTATTGCCAGAGAACAGTGTTGCCCGCCAAAGGACCGGTGAAATATGTGGCGCCTGACGGCCCTATTGCGATTCCACTGAGGGCAGCAGTTCCGAATGTCGTCAGCTTTTGATTGGGTCCGCCCGCCAAAGTGTCGATGGTCCATGGCGACTTGGCGTCGGCATGCTGAGCGCGCCCGCCGCCCGGATAGAGCACATTGCGCTGAATGTCGTAGTGGTGGTAGGCGTCGAGCGTCCAACCGCCGAGACCGACGCTGCGCGCATCATACGCGGCCAGCCACGTCGGATACCATTTAGTCCATAGCGTCAGGGTCTGTCGCGTCGCGACGACGTCGGATGTCCCGGCCCGGGTGATGAGCCCATTGCCGTTATAGCCGAACTGAGAAGTCGTCCCGTAGACCGCGGCGTAGACATAGCCCCAACGGACTTCTGCTTGGAATTCTCCCGACAGTGGACGACCATAAGGATCGAGCCCGTCCCAAGTGATAGTAGCGGTGTTGGTCGTCAGATCGATCTGGCTTAGTGGAAGCGTCTGGCTGATAAGCCGTCCAGCGACTTGGACCTGAACATCCAAAGCCAGCATGGTGCTGGGAAAAGTCGACGGACTAAGCGGAATAGTTACCGTGCGTCGCGCGGAGTAAGCCAGCTGTCTGTCGCTGCGATACGACAGACCAAAGGGCGTGCCGGGGATCGGCAGCGACTCTCCAAGTGTCTGCGCTTGGCATTCAATGATGGATCCCGCTCGACAAGTCTGGTCATCGGGACTGCTCAGTACCGCCGGGTTTTCGTCTGGCGGGAAGCAGCTACTGGGATCGGGCGCCGTGCAGTCGGGAACTTGGCTTTGATTGATATCGTAGTCGGAGAAATGCGGAACGACGACGCGCATGAAGTCGCGATTGACTGCATTGGGATACAGCGCGCCCAAGATCTGCAGCTCTCCTGGCGAGAAATGGTCGTTGTGCGCAGCGCCGTCGCCGGTGTCGTCGACGGAGGCCACCCCACCGTTGACGGAGAGAATGCGTACGACCGTGCCCGAAGGATGTGCCGTCCAGAAGGCGCTTGCTTCGTCATAGCCACCGAGCGGCGCCGTCGTACCGACCGAAAACTGTAAGAAGTTGTCTACGTATAGCGGTACGGAGATAGCATTGCCGCTGGCATCGACGAATGTAGTCGAGGACGGCGTTTCCGTCACGCCGCTGGACGGCTCGACGAAGAAGTTGGCCGCGAAGGTGTAAGCGCTGGTCGGCGGCAGCGTGGACGGCATGGCATCCAGATCGCCGTCGCCCTTCGTGTACTCCGTGATGCGAATCGAAGGCTGCGTCAGATCGACCGATCCCGTCGAGTACTGCTGGCGAATGCGGCTGCCCGGCGGGAACAAGACCGTGATTTGCCGTGCCGAGGAGCCGCTGCCGACGACTTCGCTCTGCACAGCATGATATTGAGTGGCGTCCGTCAGGTCGACTTGCTGTGCGGCGCCATAAGGAACGAGCGTGATATCGGCCGTCTTCGTGTAGTCCAGCGGACGAACGAAGACCTCGCGAAACACGGACGGATGGTTGATTGCGTCGACGCGTACGACCAGCGACTGTCCGCCGTTGACCGCCAGGTCGAACTCGCCGTTGTCGCGCGTCAACGTCTGTCCGTACTCGGGATGATTGCGAACGCTGACCGTAGCACCGGCCAAAGGAGCGCCGGCGCGGCTGACAGTCCCGCGCACCACGGCGCCGCGATCGACGCGAATGGTGCTCGGGTCGATCGCACTGCCGTCGGCCATCCGCTGCGTGCCGCCTTCGTACACGAAGCGCGTGACGTCGACGAACGAGGAAGACAGACCGGGCGGAATGGCAGTCGGCGTAAACGACGGTACGTTGGCGCAGCTGCCAATCGGGGCCAGCGTGCACGTGCCCATGTGGTTGGCCATGGCGCAGCTGCCGCAGCCGGTGGGAGCGTGATCGGCGACCGAGTCATCCACCGTCGTGCAATCGGAGTTGCAGCAGACTCCGTCTGTGCAAAAGCCGGTACCGCATTGCGACGGGGAAGTGCAAGGGCTGCCCTGCGCGCTCTGCGGCTGACACACACCGCCATTGCAATAGAAGCCGTTGGCGCACTGTGCGTCACTCGAGCACGACGACGTGCAGGTGGCGGCGCCGCTGCACAAATAGCCGTCAGCGCAGCTCGACCGTTCCGGCGCTCCCACCGGTGCAGTCATACAAGTACCGAAAGAGCTCGGCAGGTCGCAGCGCTCGCAGCCGTTGGCGCAGGCGCGGTCGCAGCATAGTCCGTCGGCGGCGAAGCCGGACGCACACGCCGTCGTGGAGCCGGCGGCGCCATTGGTCAACAGTGGCGTGCATGCATTGCCGACTGAGCAGAAGTAGCCGGTCGGGCAATCGGTGGTGTTACTGCAATGGTCAGGTATACACACTGTTCCACCGACGCAGACCTGGCCGGTGGCGCAGCCGACGCAAGCGCCCGTCGAGTCGCACGTCTGGCACGGACCGGTGCACGCCGTCGTGCAGAAGCTCGAAGTGCAGCTTCCGCCCGTGCACTGTTGGCTGAAAGTCCCCAAGAGCGCGGCGCTCCAACTGGGCGGCGTGCTCCCACTCGTCATAGGGGCGGTCAGCTGCCAGACCTCCCCGTTGGCGAGCGCCACGACGCGCATCGGACCGTCGCCGAAGTAAGAGCTGACCGACGTCGGCGCGGCGGCGAAGCTCCAGTCGAGAAACGGCGGCAAGGCGCTCGAGGGATTGGCGCCGTAGTCGAGGAGCTGGCTCTGCGTGTTGACGAAGCCGCCCTCGAGCGCGGCGCTGAGCTCGTCGCTGTTTCCGCCCGGCCACCGATTGTTGATGGAGTAGCTGACCAACGATTGCGTCGCGCCGCCGTTCGGAAAATGCGTGGCCCAGAATTGGCTGTCGCTTGGAATGATGTCAAAGGCCGAGTCGAGATCGACGATGGTCGACGCCGGCCACAGAGCTTGTTGCAACGTATTCGTCGTCGCCAAGACAACGCAGTTGGAGTCGGCGCCGCCGGCGTTTAGATACTGGCCGGCGACATCCACTGCGGGACCGCCCGGATCGGTATCGGGCTGTATCAGCACTAACGCCGGCTCGGCGCCGTTCTGCGACACCTCGACGACTGACCCGGTCGGCTGGCGCGACATGATGGCAATGTTCTGCTTGCCATAGGGATCGCCCCAGGCAGAGAGCGCCTGCACTGGACCAAAGTCGGAGGAGACCGTGAGAATCTTGCTCTGCGTGGCGGCGCCGGCTGTATACGCGAGGTCCCACACGTCACCGTCGGCGGCGCCGACGATGGCGTGATTGACGCCGTCGGCGCTTTGATACCCGCTGACCGCGACGAGGTTGGCAATCGTGGCCAGCGTGCGCTTGCCCGTAGGTCCGATGTCTGCCACTTCGCCCGTCGTCAGACCGACGACCACGTCGTTGGCGTTGATGGCGGCCACCGCGCGCGGACCGGCGATGATGTCGCTGCCCGAGCCTGCGGTAGCCGGCGTAAGCGAGTGGCCGTTGGCGCTTATGACTGCAGTCGGAACGCCGAGCAGCACCACCACAGCCAGTAAGCGGATCGCAAATCTCATCGTCGAATCTCCACGCGAGCGGACATTTGCGGACTAGTGACAGCGCAAAACGTCGCGTGTTCCTGATTTACAGGATCCCAATTTCGTATCGAGGCGATCGTGATCACCGCACAACGAGGTTTTCACGAAAGTCGCTCGTCGCACTCGTTCTCGACGATTGCTTTAGGGAGCGTGGATACGCGACCACCACAGCAGTCGAGGCAATCGGGCTGACGAGCTCGCGGCGAGGCGGCGACAGCAGCGTCTCGGGCGAAAGGCCGAGCTCCACTTGCATGCGCGCCACGCGATCGCCGTCGATGACGTGCAGCCGCTCGCTTTGACCGAGCGCGATAGCCAGCGCCTCTTGCGTCGGCAGCGCGGGCCAGTCGTTCGTCCGCGTGTTGCGAGCGGTTCGCGAGCAGCAGCACGGCCACGGCCGGTCGCGGCCGCCTCCGCAACAGGCGCAGCGAGGTCGAGGGATCGCCGGGAAACAGCGCGCCGAACAGGCCGAGCAAGAGCGCGAGCACGAGCAGCGGCGGGACGCGAGCGTTCGCGCGTGCCATCCGCGTGCGCGGCGCGTCCGCGTCGAGCGTGATGACGGCAGGCTGGCTCGGCGTCGTCGGCGCCGCGTCCAAGCGGGCGACGAGCGCGCGCAGCTCGGCCGCGCCCGCGTCGTCGCTGGGCGCCAGTCGTCGCAGCGCGTCCTCCGCGGCCGCGGTCGTGGCGTAGCGCGCGGCCGGATCGTGCGCCAACAGCGTGCGCGCGATGTCGTCCACGTCGGCGCCGAGCTCCGGCCGCAAGCGCGAAGGCGCCGCCACCGCGGACTCGCAGATTAGCCGGATGGTCTGCCACTCGTCGTCGCCAAGAAACAGCCGCTGGCCGGTGAGACACTCGTACAGGACGATGCCGAGCGAGAACTGATCGCTGCGGCTGTCGACCGCCATTCCGCGCGCCTGCTCCGGCGACATTTAGCGCAGCGTGCCTTGCGGAAGCAGGCCGTGCTCGTTCGTATCGATCGCGTCATCTGGCGGCGTCGGCGCGAGACTATGCGCGACGCCGAAGTCGAGCAGCTTCACCTCGCCCGCTTTCGACAGCATGACATTCGTCGGATTGACATCGCGGTGGACGAGCTGCAGCGGCTGCCCGGCGCCATCGGTGAGCGCGTGCGCGGAGCCGAGCGCGTCGGCGAGCCGCGCCGCGATGGCCAGCGCCAGCGACGGCGTCATTGGCGCGCCCGCATCCGCACAGCGCTGCAACAGCTCGCGCAAGGTCAAGCCATCGACGAATTCCAGCGCCAGGAAATATTCGCCGTCGACTTGCGCGAGCTCGTGGACGCGAACGATCGAAGGATGATGCAGCTGAAGGGTCCACCTCACGCATCGGACGGGCTGGCGTCCATCCGCATCTGAGGCATGCGTGAGGCGAACCGAGGCCAGTTGAGGATGCTCGGGGACCGCCGCAGGAAAACTAGCCGGATGCCTCTTCTGTCTCGGGGGCCCGATTGGTCTCCGCCTGCTGATCCAGTTGCGCCGCGGCCCATTTTTCCTGAGATACGTCATTGGATTGCAGTGCACGCTCCATGGAGAGACTCTCTTTGTACTCACGGCATTCGGCAGTCATTGTCCAAGACGTCTGACAGCCGATTTTCTCGAGTTCCGCGCGAATTTCCCGAAGTTCGACGCGGAAGAATTCCTTCCGCGCGTTCACCTTGTTCACTTGCTTGCGCACAAACCGTTTGTGTAGTTGACGTTCAAGCGTCGGCGCGTCATTGCTGCTGATCATCGCATGGACGTCGAAATCAAAGGGGACGCTTGCATCACCCAACTCGCGGACGCGCTCATTCGGGTCAAGTCGACGGGTGAGCCCAATCTTGTAGACATGCTCCCCGAAGGAGCCGACATTTGAAATAATGTAAACGTGACCGGCCTTGGTTTGTTGCGCCATCGACAATGCGCGCTGGTTCTTTTCTTCCGCGGCGCGGAGCTTGCCACTTAGCTCGGCCAGTTGCTGTTCGTATTTCGCCTTTTGCTCGTCAGTAGCCTTGTCAACTTCACGCCTTACTTTCTCCATCGCCTTACGAAGCACCTCTTCTTCCTTCTCCGCCTCCTTTATCGCGCGTTCGTATTCCTTCTGAGCACGCTCTTCCTCTCGAATGCGCTCCCTCAGGGCGCGCTGCTCCTCTTTTTCTTTCTCTTTGAGCTCTGTCGCGGCGACGGCCCAGCGCAGCTCATCGAGGCGGACGTTGAGATACTCTGGCGTGATTCGAGCGTTTCGGAATGCAGTCCCGTTGTGGTTGACGACACTAAAGGCGTCCTTGATCTTCTGCGCGAGTGTTCCGTAGTTGTCGTCACGGACGTCCGCGAGAACCGTGTCGACCTTCCCATTGAAGGCGTCGAGCACAAATTCGATCGCCGTCGCACGACGATAGGCTTCGGCGTACTCGCACACTGCCGCAGTATGGTCTTTAATCATCTGGCGCATCCGCTCCCGCGCTAGCTTTAGCCGTTGGCCAGCGTCGGCAAAGCCGAAGTGCTCGGCCAGGTCGTCGAGCACACTATGCGTAGGAACGACATACCGGTCGCCATATCCGTCAATGATGTTCTGCATAGCCGCGGCAGTCTGTTCGAGGGCTTTGGCCCTGTGAAGTGCCGCAAATGCGTCGCCCGCGATCTCTTCGGCCCGCTTCTTTGCGACTTCGATGATCCGATTTGCCTCGGCACCGGCATTTGCGACCATCGAGTCGGCCTGAAGTTTTGCATTCTGCGCTGCCGTATTCGCGTGCTCGCGTAACGCGGCGGCTTCAGCCGTCGCCGCTGTGCGCGTGCTCTGTGCCTCCGCAATCAGCGCGGCGAATTGAGATCTGGCGGCCGCAATTGCGGCGTTGGCTCGCTCGCCAGCGTCGTTAAGCGTCGCAGTCGACTGTGCTGAGGCGCTCGCTGCGACATTCGCCGCACGATGTTCGGCATCCGCAACGAGTTCTGCAGCACGCCGTTCGGCATCAACTACAGTTTGGTATTTCGCGAGCGAACGTATCTGTGCATCCAGCTCCGAGCTGCGCGTCTCCGCTGCGACGCGCAGCTGTCGTTCGCGTCTCGCGGCCGCCGATACCTGAGTCGCCTTAAGCGCAATGATGACAGCGACGATGAGCGCTACGATCGCGAGCGCGGCGACGGCCACAACCATCATACTTCCCCCTGATTCGTCTCAGAACAGAACGGCGGAGCTTTGCTACTTTGATCTTACCTTCGGTGTCGCCGTCGCCGCACGACAAAACTTGGTGTTGGTGGATGTAAGTGCGTCGCGCACTGCGACGATTCGCCGCATGTTGGTCATCCTCGGCGGCACGCCGGAGATAGGCCGATCTTGTTGCTGGCGCCGTCGAGCGCGCGGAGCTCGGCTTCGTAGGCGATTGACAGGTCCCGCAAACGAACCTTCGTCGAAGGCGTAGTAATGAAGCGCATGATAGCGTTGAGCCCATGATTAGCCTTGATGGCAAGTCGGCACTGTTGGGCTACGTGCAGACGCTCGTTCACGTGCATCTCGGCGAAAGCGTCGACGCGTGCATTCGCGCCAGCCGCTTCGCGGCATCACCCGAGCGAGGCCGTCGTCCTCGTGAGCCGCGCTTCGCATGCGCGAGTGTGATCCATGGATTCGCGGCGCTTGAAGCCGCCACGGCAATGTTCCGATTCGAGTTATTCGAGAACACAGAAGGCTTTCACTCATACAAAGGCAACGCTGCCGAACCGCGCGTCGCGAAGCTGCTCGAGGACTGGACGAATCGGCGCTGCTCGCTCCGGCGGCGCTGCGAGTTTCTCATGGAAGCGCGTGGCGAGAAACTCGATAGCCCGCTTGGGGAGGCCGTAATGGACGTGACCTTACTCCGTAATATGCTTGCGCACGGCTACGCAATGCCGGGACTCATGCTCTGGGACGATGCAGCGCAGCCGGAGATCGAAGTCGTGCACGACACGTCGAAGTTCGTGCGACTCTCGTTCTCCAGGCCAGATCAGCTCACCGTCGGCGATGCCCGCACCGCCCTCGAAGTCTTTCTTCGAGCAGCCCATGCCGTCACGCACGCTTTCGGACATGTTCTCGGCTTTACGAGCTATGAGGCCTACGAAGGGGGGCGCCCTCTGCACATCGGAGGCGGGGACGCCATAGAGCCGGTGGATACGATCCTCGCGGTCGTCGATAACGTGAAGTAGCACCCCACCGACTGACGGGCTGGCCCGGCGCTGGATAGGGTAGTAATTTCATGGCGATGAGTCGCAGCTGACTGCAGAGCTGCAGGTAGCCGCGATCTCGGTATAATGCGGAATTCAAGCGATCGGAAGCCAAGCCAATGACAGAACTTTCTCCTCAAATCGACGGCCTGTCCATAGTTCTTGTTGGGTCGTTCAACCCGCAGATATTTCAACCAGCCTGGTTCGGTAGCGCTGAGTTGATTAGGAAGCAAGAGGCTGAGGCCGCAACTATCGAATTGATTCATCCGGAAGTGTGTACGTTCAGAACCGATTGGTTTCATTTGGCAGTCACTCGCGAACGATTTGCGATCTCTACCGTCCAACAGAGTGCCTATGAACCCATGCGTGATCTCGTGCTCGAAACATTCAAGTTGCTGAAACATACTCCGTTAACGCAGATGGGCATCAACAGGGATCGTCATTTCACAAGTCGTTCGAAGGACGAGTGGCATGCGATTGGTCATCGACTTGCGCCGAAAGAGGTCTGGGCTCCGCTCCTAGAAAAGCCTGGCCTCTTATCCCTGGCGATTCAGGGCGAAAGAACCGACGGAAATAGAGGTAGGACTGTCGTGAAAGTAGAACCTTCTGTGCAGGTGGTTCCCGGCCTCTATGTGAATGTAAATGATCACTTCGATCCGCCGACCGATGAGACTCAGACAACCTGTGAAGGATTGATGGGCATCTTGGCGAAGTCTTGGTCTGAGATAATGGTCAGGGCGCAATCCATATCGTCAGCTCTTGCAGTGCTCTCGTGACGGTTGTGGATAGGTATGCACCGTACCAGGTTCGCGGTACTGGCACCGAGGATAGACCGGTTTTGCCCAGCACGGCGTCGAGCCCCCGCATAACCGCGAATCCTGTCCTCGTTTACATAGACGAACTGGTAGCACAGCCGGTATCGTCGCCTGCCGAACAAGCCAGTCGGGGAAGCAGAACTAGCTATCGGCCGCTCAGCGAGAAGCTCAGCCGACATTCGGTCGTCGTTAGTCCGAAGGCTGTTCAACTCGCGCAGGACCGATTTATCTCTCTGCAAAAATGGGAAGGAGTCGTGACGGCGATCGACGAGCAGACATTTTGGGCTCACCTAATCGACTTGACCCAAGGGGGAGCCGATGAAGAAGCGGAGTTGTTCGTAGACGACGTGACTGACGATGATCGTGCACTATTGCAAATTGGCGCGGGATTTTATTGGAACATCGGATATCGCGACAATGCTCACAACGGTAACAGAATCAGGGCATCGGAAATTCGCTTTAAGCGAGTGCCGCCAGTCAGCGCTCAGGAGTATGATAGCGCATTATCTCGAGCGCGTCACCTCAGTGACCTGCTCGACTGGAAGTAAATGGCGGAGATTCAGATCTCGGTCTTCGGACCAGGTTACGGCGAGTGCATTCTTTTGGGTCTCGGCGAAGGCTGGATCATTGTAGACTCCTGTCTGAACGAGCAAAAACAGGCGGCGGCAATCGACTACCTGCGGTCAATCGGCAGCGATCCTGCTACTGAAGTTCTGCATGTTATCGCCACGCATTGGCATGATGATCATATTGGAGGACTGGCGGAAGTCGTGCGGGCGTGTCCGTCTGCTCAGTTCTGGTGCTCCGGAGCGCTCAAGCGTGAGGAATTTCTAGCTCTGACTCAGGTTCGACCAGCCCAGCGGTTGAAGTCCGGGGTGCAAGAATTCAGCGAAATACTGTCTATTCTTGAGACGAGAGCAAATCTCAATCAGCCGAACCATCGACCCCATTTTGCATTCTGTGATCGCCGACTTTGGCACCGCCCGGCAACAGCAACAGTTCCTGAATGCGAAATCTTTGCGCTTTCACCATCTGACGACGCGCAGTTAGCTGGCTACCGCGAAATTGCCGCTCTTTTGGAACAAACTAAGTTGGTGGGTGCATCCACTAAGATACCTTCTATCAACCCAAACCATGTAGCAGTCGTTCTTTGGATTCGAGTGGGCACTGACGTCGCTTTGCTGCTCGGATCCGACCTCGAAGAGACGCGAAATCCGGCTCAGGGTTGGAGTGCAATTCTTGCGTCGAGCGGCAGGCCCAAGCAGCCCGCGTCTCTTTTTAAAGTTCCCCATCACGGCTCTAGAACCGGACACCTAGACGGTGTTTGGTCGAGTATGTTGACCGCCGAGCCAATTTCTCTGTTGACGCCATTTGTCCGCGGGAGTGTCAAACTGCCGACGACGAGCGATGCGAATCGAATTTGTTCGCTGACCCCCCACGCCTTTGTTAGTGCACAACCGTCCCCGAAAGCCAAAAGGCGTCCTGCTCAGGTTGCGCGAACTATCCAAAATGCCGCGCGCGTTCTCCGGGCGCTTCCATCCATGGGGCAGATCATTGCTCGACGGAACGGCGACAAGTGGGCAACCGAGCTATCCGGAGGGGCGGTTGCGTTAGCTCAGTTGGCTAAGAAATAACTCACTAGTCAAAGCTCGTTCATGAGTGGGATTCAAGGATGCTTCTAAAGCGCATCATCGCGTTGACGGTCTTGACCGCCGCCGGCTGCTTCTCGCCGAAATACGGCGGCGGCGAATTCCAATGCGCCGCCGCTCTCCAGACCACGACCGTGACGTTCACGGTTCGGCTCTGGCAGTCGCAAACGAGCATGGCGACCTCCGACCTGCTCTTCGTAGTGCAGGTACTAGAAGAGTTGCGGGAAGAGCTAGGCCTATCGGAATCGCTCGTCGGTTCGACGCGACCCTTCATTCTGGTCGAAGACGTCGCCGCTCACGTCATCGATATCGGCTTCCATATCGAGCTATCCGCGAGCTTTGACGAAATCAAGGCCGCGATGGCTGCGAGAACCAACGAATATTCCGAAATTGATTGGGTCGATAAGAGCGATATCGATCAGTTTTGCAAAGCGAAGGACGTCCTCCCTGTCTAGTTAGCGCTACTAAAGGGCAACGGCTTAGCGACCGCTCGTTAGCAGAGTTGCCGCAAGATCACTTCGCAGAGTGACCCGTCGACTGGAATAATTGCGAACGCACAAAGTCCGCCATGATGAGCGAATAGATCGGCTGCATGTACGTCGAGCCCTTCTTGGCCGTCCTGAAGCAGAGGTCGAGCTGATTCGTCTTCGTCTTCTCGACGATGTCTTCCATGTTCGCGTGGCTCGTGCTCTGCAGCTTAGGGAACGTCGCTATCGCGAACTGCACCTCGGGCTCGCCATTCTTCACCGACGTCCACGCCGGCCCCCCAGAGTCGGCGCCACAGCCAATGTTACCGTCGGCCTCGCCCGCTTCAGCCGTCGCCGGAAGATGGTTCTTGAGCCAATCGACAAACGCTTTCCGCTTGTGCGCAGGCTGCGGCGCGAGCTTGAAGTTCACCATGACGACTTTGCCGTCCGCGACTTCAATCGTCGCCGAATCGAACGGCGCTGACAGCGTCAACGTCTTGTCGTCATCCAGTTTGACACCAGCGCTCGCCAGCGCAGCACTGCACGCCTGAAAGGCCGTTCCCGGCAGACAATTGGCAAGCGCCTGCGCCGACTTATTCCCCTCGGCGGCATTCACGATCGTCCCGCCTAATCCGACTACAGCAACGATTGTCAGTCTAGCGATCACGGTCATTCCCCTTTTGGTGAGAAGAGCGGTCTTCGGTCTCTTTCATCCATTTGGGCTCGTCTCCGCCCGTGTCGGGAGCAGCCGCGCCACCAAGCTCGGGCGGTCGGCCCCAACCTTTGAATCCCGAGGTGACCTTACCAGAACCGTCGACGGTAATCTTGTGAACCTTCGACGTCACTTGATCCGACGCGTTGCCCTCGACGGTCACGACGGTGACCTCGGTTTCGGTTTTGTGCACGCCGACAATGATGCCGACGTGGCCAGACTTCGCCGAATGCTCCTGCCAGAAGACGTCGCCAGCGCGGATGTCCAGCTGGCTCGTCGATTTGATAGCCTTGTCGTCGTAGTCCTGCTCTTTCCCGGCTTTTCCTTCTTGGAAGTCGCCGCCGTACTCTTTGTCTTTCTTGCCGTGCTTCCTCTTCGTGTGCTCGTCACCAGTCATCCGGTAGTAGGCACCGCCTTCGCCCTTCGCCGCCATCTGCGCCAGCCGATCGGGGACGTCGAGCGAGAACGCCAGGCTCGGCGTCTTGATGCCGGCGCGACGATAGACGTACGTCGCGAAGCTTCCGCACCACGGAATGCCCGCGTGCGGATCCACGCCAACTTGCGCGATGTACGTCTCGATCGGCCCCAGCTCCGAGGTCTCGGTGACGCGATGGCCTTTCTTCCCCTTCGTCTCGGTAAAGGTCGCAATCTTCTGCGCGCCAGCGCGATCGTCGTTGGTGCCACCTTTGGCGCCTTCGACGTGACCTTCGTGCGCGGCCTGCGCTCCCTGCGCCGTGCGGCCGCCAGAGTCGTCTTTCATGATGTCGTCGATCGAACGCTTGTCGCCGCGATGCAGCTCGTAGTACGCGGCCGCGACGACGCCTTCGGGCGTCGCGGGAAACACCGGCACGACATGACCGTCGTGAAGAACCTGGTCGCCCGCGCCGAGCGCCTGATTCTTGCCGCCGTCGTGCGCAGCATTGCCCGCACCGGCGAGCATCGGAGCACCGGCCGCGCCCGCCGCGTGCGGCGCCTCGGCATTGCCAGGCTTCGCGTTGCGCAGACGATCCATCAAGCCAATGGCTTGCGACGTCATTCCACCATGCGCTTGCGCGTACGCCGCCAGCTCGCCGACCGCCGCCTCCGGATCGAGCTGTCCCGCTTGAATGCGTTTCTCGAGTTCCGCCGTCTTCTGCTCTACCGTTTCGCCCGCAGCTGCACTGCTCGCGGGCGCACCTGCTGATCCATTCGCGGCTGCGTTCTTCGGCTGCCCCGCCAAGGATTCCTTGGACGCGTTTGGATGATGACCGCCATGGCCGTGGCCGTGCCCGGACCCTGCTGGCGCTTCGTGTGCGCTCGTCAGCGTCGCGTTGGCACCGCCCGCACCGCCACCGGCGGGTTTGGCCGCGCCGCCTTTGACGGCCAGCTCTTGCGCGATTGGCTGCAGCAGCTGCTTGAAAGCGCCGACTACCTGGTCGACGTGCGACTGCCAATTGGCGTCCTGCTCGCTGAGGAACGCCAGGCCGGCTTTCACAGCAGGGTTGCCTTCGACGAGCGCCGACTTGATCGCACCGTCGGCGTCGAAGATACGTAATCGAGCTTGGTTGACGACTTCCAGTCCGCCGTCCGAGCCGGGCAAAACGTCGGCTGCCAGAACCGGCGTCAACATCTCGTAGGCGTCGGTCAACGGCACACGACGAACCGGCGCAGCGTCTTCCTTGTCCGTCTTGCTGGCGGGCGTCTCATCCTCAGCGGCGCCACCGCCAGCCTCACGCGCCTCGTCAGCCTCGCTCGCCTGCCCAGAAGCAGCCAGGGAGGCTGGGCTAGACGCTGGCTTCGCGCCAGCCGCCGCACCGGAACTCGGCGCCGCATCTTTTTCACCGCTGGCGGCTTCCTGTGCGCCCTCCCCGCTAGCCTGATCGACGGGAGACTTGGGCGCAGACTCTTCGGCGACTCTCGCCGTCTCCGGCCCGATCTTGCCGTCAGCTTTCAACCCATGTTCACGCTGCCAAGCGCGAACCGCATTGATCGTGAGCGGGTCGATACCGGTCGCAGCGAGAAACCTCGCCGCGAGATCTGGATGCTGGTCGCGATTGTATTTGCGTGCCGCGCGTATGGCCCTCAGCCGCTGAATCTGCTGTGGCGTGAACTTGCCGCCGACGAGGTCGCCCTCTTCGCTCGGACCCCGAGCAGCGTCATCGCCAGTCGACTTCTGCTGACCCTGAAGCCTGTCAGCCATGTCTCGCGCACCTAAGATTCATCACGCGTCGCCCCCTCAATGTTATCGGCAACGGCCACCAAAAGTTGCGTTTGCGAATGCCATTATCCCCTCTGCGTCCGCTCAACTCCTTCGAATACTCAGACGTAATTCGGAACGGATTTCGTCAATAATTCTCGACAAGAATAATTCGCGACCTAATCCCGTGGCGCTGTAATCGCGACGATCCAACTCGATGCGAGCGTCAGGCAATGAACTCGACCAAGAGCGCCCACGGATGCGGTTTCGCGACGCTGCCCTTAGGCTCGATCTGCATGAAACCGCGCCACAATTCACTACCGTGTCGACGAGGGCGGTGAACCTCGTCACATTTGGTCTGACCAATCACGAGCACACGCTCAGGTTCGTCGGGAATGTCGTGTGTGGTGATCACACGGATGACGAGGCTGACATCCGTCTGCTGCGTCCAGGCGGCTTGCAACCGTCGCGTCTGCTCAACCGTCGTGGTGAGGACGGTCAGCGACATCGGGTTTTCGAGCGTCCCGATGTGCCGCAGAATCTCGAAGCGCGAGCCGTCCTGATGGCGGATTCCGAGGACCAGCCCGTCGGTGTAGCTGAGTCCCCGCGTCGCATGCACGCGCCCGGTTACGCAGAACCGTTCGCCCGCGACGCTCGACGGCGACGAGAACACGCGCACCAAATCCGTCGCGCCGAACAATGGAAGCGCACCGTGCTCGGTCTCGATCTGCGGAGCTGCCCCGAGCCGACGCTCCTCATTGACGTAGGCATCGAGGCTCGAGCGCGGCGGAATGTTCGCGGTCGACTTCGGCATAACGGCGGACGCCGGCGCGAGTTCCTCGACGAGCAGCTCGCGATAGTCGACATCGAGCGCGGGATGCGACGCGATGCTGCGCACGGTCCGAAGCTGGCTCCATTCGCGCCGTCCCGATTCGAGGTCCATCACCGTCGAAGGGTCGACACCGACGGCGAACGCCAACGCGCGCACCGATAGCTCGGCGTCCTCGCGCAGCTTCCTCAGCTTTGCGCTGTCGACGCGCAGCCTCTGAACGCCCGCGGCTTTGCGTCCACGCGCCGTTTTGGTCCGCTTGCCGCTGCGTTTCTTCGTGCTCAAGATGCCCGCATGAAGCCGTAGCAGTTTCATACAGTTGTGGCAATTGCACGGTTCACGAACCCGTACAGATCCGTACGCCGATGCCTCCACAGGCACACAGCGAATTTCGCGCGATCGCCTATACCGGAACGACTCCGAGGAGCGTGCCGATGAGCGATGTCGATCCCAATTCCACGAGTTCCCGAACCTATCCGTTGGCCTTTGACGCGAACGGCGAGCCGCTCGACGTGCCGTCACATGCCGTCGCTTGGCGCGTGCGCAAGCTAGCGAAAAAGGCTGGTCGGCCCAAGGTCATCTTCGACGCCGAGACGGGCCGTCCGATGGAGCTACCGCTCGCCGCCAGTTTCGACGACTTCGCGGCCCACGTCGACGAGCAGGGCCGCTATCGCATCGAAGCCGTCGATGCCCAAGGGCGCTTCATTCCCGGCTGCGTCGCGGTTACCGAGCTGGCGTTCGGCGAGAAGGACGACGACGAGGTCGAGACGAATCAGAAGCCAGCCGACACGCAGCAGCTCATGCAGCTCGTCGCCGAGCTCGTGAAGACGAACGCGCGCGTCATGGAAGCGATGGCGTCGGCGTTCGGACAGGTTCGCCCGACGGAACATCAGCAGCCGCAGCCGGTGATCGTCGCGTCGCCCGAGCATGCGAGCAATCCGATGGAATCAATCACGGCGATCCTGCAGATGCTCAAGGGCTGGAACGACCAGCGGCCGACAGGTGGACCCGCAGTCCTGGCGCAGAATCCGCAGGCGTCCTCGTAACTCATGCCGCGTCAGACGCAGCGGGCGGCGAAGAGAACCGCCACGCGTGGACGTCCGCTCAAGCCGTCCCGTCGTGTCATGCGCCGTCAGCTCGACGACGAGAGAGACGACGACATCGACGAGCAGTCGGATCAGACGAGGAATTCAAGATCAATCGAGGCGGCGCCGTCGACCGCGGTCGTCGCCAACACAAAGGAGCCTGAGTCGATGCTGGCGCAGCTGGCCGAGAACGAGATCGTGAAGATAGCAACGCCGCTCGTCGGTGCCGCGGGTGGGGCGCTCGCTATCACCGTCGCCACCGAGCGTTACGGTGTCAAACGCGAGGTCGCCACGTTTGGTGGGGCGGCGCTCGCGTTGGCGGCTGCGCAGAGCGTGACGGGCTTCCCGCGCGACCTACTGCAAGCGGCAGCGACGGCCGGCGTCTGCCTCGGCGTCGTCGAGCTGCTGCAAACGCTGCGGCCCTCGTGGCTCTATCGTCAGCCGGTCGCGCACGAGCCCGAGCATCGGCAAGCCGCGCCGCCGCCCGATGCGATCACGCGCTCTGATTTGCAACAAGCCATGGCCGAGCTGCTGAAACGGAATCAGGCGGATCAAGTCGAGCGCGATAAAGCGCAGGCCGCGCAGCTGCAAGAGGTGCAGTCGTTGGTTCGCGATCTCGTGACGCAGCTGCGCGACGCACAGAGTGAGGTCCAGCGCCTGCGCGCGGCCGAGGCCGCCTATCTGCACGAACGCGAGGTCGCTGCGGCAGAAGCCGTCATTGCTCGCAATGCCGCCGCATACGATGCATGCTCGTTCGGCGCTGACGAGGCCGCGAGCTTCGAAACGCAGGATGATTCGGCGAATGCCACCATCGATGCGGGCATGGGCTCGGCAGACGAGCCGGCGACGGCGGCGCCGATCGAAGAGACAGCATCGCCGCCGGTCACGACTCCCGATGGCGTGACAATTCCGCCGGACGTCGTCGATCACTTCGGGGCGATCTACGCGCTGCTCGATGCGGACGAGCGGCAGCGGTTATCGTCGGTCGTGGCGCAGCTGCCCAAGTCGCAGCTGGCCATGGCTGAAGCGCAGCTCATGCAGATGGACCCGCAAGCCGCGGTCGACTATCTGCGCACGACGCTGTTTCCCTCGCTCGGGTTGCCGTCGTGAAACAGGAGAGTGCGAAACCGGCCGAAGCTCGCGCGGACCTGCGCGTCTTGGACGACGCCCAGCTCGTCCGCGCGACAATGTCGCACGACCAGGCCGCGTGGCGCGAGCTCATGCGACGTCACTCGAGTGCGCTCCGTGAGGCGGCGCGCGAGGCGGGCGATGGTCTCAGCGACGCCGACGCCGATGACGTCGTCGCCGACCTCTGGCTGTCGCTCGTCGAGAACGACATGCGGCGACTGCGCACCTTCGATCCGTCGCGTGGCGCGGCGTTGCTGTCGTGGCTGACGATTCGGCTGTCGCAGCTCGCCTTCGACCGCGAGCGTCGTCGCGAGGCTGAGCCGGAGACCGTCACGCTTGATGACGTGAAGCGCGTGCCCGATCCCGGTCCAGCTCCCGAATCGGCCGACCGGACGCTCCTGCGCGTCGAAGAGGTCGCCCGTCGCTGGGGACTCGATCGCAAGACGGTCTACGGCATGATCGAGCGCGGCGAGATAACCGCCCGCCGCTGCGGCCGTCTTGTGCGAATACCACGTAAGGTGATAGAATTATTTGAGTCGCAAGCCAACGTCGCGCCGGAAAGGCATATCAAATGCCGGTGAGACGCAATTCACGCAAGAAGTGGATCTATCGGACGATCGTCAAGCTGCGGGACGGGAGCAAAGTGCGGATCTTCGGAACGCCCGAACGCAATACGAGGGAGTCGGCCGAGCAGGCCGAGCGCGATCATATCGATCGCGTGCAGAATCCCGTTGCGCTGCCCGTCGAGAAAAGGAAGGTGCCAACTTTCGCAGAATGGTTTTGGGGAGCGAACGCGGACGCCAAAGAGCCGTCGGGCCGATTCTGGCGCGAGTGGGTCATCGCCGAGAAGAACAAGCCGAGCGAGATGGAAGCGAAGAAATCGATATATACGCATCATCTGAAATCGGCTTTCGGCAATATGCCGTTAGACGATATCGGCGTGGTGTCCATCGCGCAGTTTCGGGCGAAGCTCGTCGAGGCGAAGAAGTCGGGCAAACGCATCAACAACATCCTGGCGGTCTTGTCCAAGGCGCTGCGATATGCGGCGGACGCGGGCGAGATTGCGACGGCGCCGAAAGTCGGGCTGCGGAAGTTGGAGCGGCCCGAAATCGAGTATTGGGAGTTCGAGGAGTACGCGCGGATTCTCAGTGCGGCCAGGCGCGAGGGCGAAGAGTGGTATGTCGCCGTCTGCTTGGCGGGCGAAGCTGGATTGCGCGTCGGCGAGATTAAGGCGCTGCGTTGGGAGCACCTCGACCTCGTGGCTGGGACGCTGACGGTCAGCGAGCAGACGCGGCACGGCATCACCGGGACGCCCAAGGGCGGGCGCCGGCGTGTCGTGCCGATGACTGCCACGCTGATCGCGGCGCTCAGGACGCTGTCGGTCGTGCGCGTCGGCTACGTGGCGCGCAATCTCGACGGCTCGCAGCTGACCGATGGACAGACGACGCACGCGATCCGGCGCATCATCCGGCGCGCGGGTCTCGCCGAGCGTGGCTGGCACTCACTGCGCCACAGCTTCGGGACGCACGCGGCGCTGCTGGGGGTGAACCCCTGGCGGCTGCAGGCGTGGATGGGTCACGGTCGGATCGACGAGACCATGATCTACGTCCACGTCGCCAGCGTTCACCATCGGCCGCTACCCGACGCGCTTCGTGCCGCTTCAGGCCAGGACGACCCCGATCGTCGGCTCCTGTTTCTGATGGGCCGGCGAGCGTCCGTGACATGGACGGACGTGGCATCCGATGCCACGCGCGATCGGCGTGGCACCCACGTGGCACCCGACGGAGAAGCGATCGTGCAGCACTAAAGAAAAAGGCCCTAAACCTGACGGCTTAGGGCCTAAATATCTGGAGCGGGAGACGGGACTTGAACCCGCGACGTCCACCTTGGCAAGGTGGCACTCTACCACTGAGTTACTCCCGCAAATTGTCAGCGAACTGCTTGGAACGGGTGAAGTTCTAGTCCGGGGCCCCTTGGGTGTCAAGCAATTTTGCCGCGCCTTTTTCCACCGTTCACACCCTCGCGAATTCACCCCGCCGCGCCCGCTTTCGCCCCCGCGTCCACCGCCAACGCCGCGGCGAACGGCCCGCCAATCGAACCCTCCGCCACCGCGAACGGCCCGCCAATCGAACCGTCCGCCACCGCCACCGCTATCGCCCGCCGCCGCCACGTCCGCACCGCGCGTTCACCAACGCCACCTACGCCGGCAAGTCGAACAGCAGCAGCTCGCCGCCCTCTTGCGACGTCAGCGTGACCGCCTCCTCCCGCTCGATCGCCACGCCGTCTCCCGCCGCCACGCGCTGCCCGTTCACCTCCGCCACGCCCTTGACGACGTGCAGCCACCCCTTCCGCCCGGCCGCGAACCCGTGCCTGACACTCGCGCCATCCGCCAACAGCGTCGCGTACAGCCGCGCGTCCTGCTGAATCCGCACCGACCCGTCGGCGCCGTCCGGCGAGCCGACCAGGCGCAGCTTGCCGCGCTTGTCGTCGTCGCTGAAGAACTTCTGCTCGTAACCCGACGGCAGCCCACTCTTCGACGGCATGATCCAGATCTGCAGGAAATGCACCGGCTCCGTCTTCGACGCGTTGTACTCCGCGTGCGTCACGCCCGGCCCGGCGCTCATGCGCTGCACGTCGCCCGGCTTGATGACCGAGCCGTTGCCGATGTTGTCCTTGTGCGACAGCGCGCCCTCGATGACGTACGAAATGATCTCCATGTCGCGGTGTCCATGCGGCGGAAAGCCACCGCCGCCGGCGACGGTATCGTCGTTGATGACGCGCAGCGGCCCGAAGCCCATGTGCCGCGGATCGTGATAGTCCGCGAACGAAAAGGTGTGATGCGAATCGAGCCAGCCGTGATTGGCGTGCCCGCGATCGTCGGCTTTGCGAATGGTCAACATGGGGTTCTCCTCCCAAGAAAGTGTGTCGTTTCGAGGCGCCTTTTGCTGCCGCCCTTCGTGAGACACAACATGCGATTGTTCTGCCTGTCGCACTAGATCCGTAATCCTGGAATCACTGTCCTACCCATGGAACAATGGCGCCATGGATCTGAATGAGCTGCTCGTCTTTACGCGCGTCGTGCAGTCGGGCAGCTTCACCGCCGCCGCCAAGCAGCTCGACATGCCGAAGTCGAGCGTCAGCCGCAAAGTCTCCGAGCTCGAGGACCGCATCGGCGCCCGCCTCCTGCAGCGTACGACGCGTCAGCTCGGCCTCACCGACGCCGGCCGCATCTACTTCGAATACAGCGCGCGCATCGTGGCGCAGATCGAAGAGGCCGACCAAGCGGTCAACCGCATGCAGTCGACGCCGCGCGGCCTCTTGCGCGTGACGGCGCCGCTTGTCATTCGCGATGCTGGGTCCGATCGTGGCCGAGTTCCTCGAGCGCAACAGCGACGTGCAGGTCGAGCTCATGTGCACCGATCGCGCGGTCGACCTCATCGAAGAGGGCTTCGACCTGGCCATTCGCGCGGGCAAGCTGGAGGATTCGACGCTGGTCGCGCGCAACTTGGGCGCGCTCAAGCGCGTGCTCGTCGCCGCACCCGGCTACTGCAAGCGACACGGCACGCCCAAAGCGCCCGCCGATCTGGCGACGCACGCCTGCATCACCTTCGGCGCCGGCGCCCAACCCAACGTCTGGACGCTCTACGACGGCGATCGTCCCGTCGACGTGCGCGTCACGTCGCGGCTCGTCGTCAACGACTTCGACATGATGGGCGACGCCGCGCGCGCCGCGCTGGGCATCGCGTACATGCCGGAATACGTGTGCGCGCACGATCTGGCCGCCGGCCGCTTGCGCCACGTCCTGCCGCGCTGGTGCTCGGCGGAGGCGCCGGTGCAAGCGCTCTATCCGACGGCGCGCCACCTCTCGCCGAAGGTGGCGACGTTCCTCGACCTCGTGCGCGAGCGCTTCAGCCTGAAATTGCCGCGCCGCCCGCAGCCGCCGACGGCGACGACGCGCACGCCAAAGCGGGGAGCCTCGAAGAGGCGCGAAAAACACTGAAGTGGATGGTTGAGCGAAAGAACGCAGCCGCGAAGGCGCGAACGGGTCAGGCCGCTTTTTTCGGCTTTTCGCGCACGCGCAGCGGAATGACGGTCATCGGCAACCCCTTCCACTGCAGCCGCCGCTCGACCTGATACGCCGTCTCGTTGTGCAAGATCCGCTGCGTCCACGTCTCGCGCTTCCACATCAGCTTGCCGGCAAAGAACATGACGCGCGGAAACTTCGTCGACAGATCGAGACAGACGCGCGTGATCTCGTCGGCGGGATCGATGCCGACGCCCGTCGCCGACGTCGCGTTCCAGCCGAGCCGCCGCGCCAACGCGACATACTTCGCCAGGTTCGTCTCGACGTTCTCTTGCAGCGCGCGAATCTCCTCGGCGCCCTTGAACGTGCCCGAGTCGACGACGGCCACCGACACGAAGACGATGTTGTTGAAGTAGTTGGGGACCATCTTGTGGATGGCGAGCATCGAGTGGATGCCGAGGCCGCCGTATTGACCGACGAGCAAGGCCGCCGTCGGCTGGCGCGGATCGGGCTCGCCGCCGGCGTGGTCGACGCTCGGCAGATCCTCGAACTCGGCGTTGAGCTCGATGAGCCGGCGCGACACGCTGCGATAATGGCGGCGCACGTTGATGCAGATCGCGATGGCGACGCCGGTGATGACGATGGTGAGCCACGCGCCCTGGCTGAACTTCTCGATGACGGTGACGGTCAAGATGCCGGCGCACAAGACGGCGCCGATGACGTGGATGAAGATCTTGCGCCACCAGCCGGGATGTTTCGCCCGATGCTGGAACCAAAAGCGCGTCATGCCGACGTTCGACAGCGTGAAGCCGACGAAGACGTTGATGGCGTACATGACGACGAGCGCGTCCACTTTGCCGCCCATGGCGACGAGCACGGCGATGGCGCCGAGGCCCATCAGCACGACGCCGTCCTTCGTCGTCAGGCGATCCGAGAGCGAGGCGAAGCGATGCGGTAGCCAGGAGTCGACGGCCATGTTGGCCATGACGCGCGGGCCGTCGATGAAGCCGGTCTGCGCGGCGACGAAGAGCAGCGCGCCCTCGGACGCCAGCGTCGCGTAGACGAACCACTTGCCGACGGCGAGACCGCCGAGGTGCCACTCGCCGGCGAAGGCGTTGACGAGCACGGCGTTGAGCGTCTGCCCTTCGACGGGATGCACGGCGAAGAGCAGGTAGCAGACCATGATGCCCGTCGCCGTGAACGCCAGCGAGACGGCCATGTAGACCATCGTCCGCTTGCCGGTCTCGACGCGCGGCTCGCGCATGATCTGCAGGCCGTTGGACACCGCTTCGATGCCGGTGTACGTGCCGCCGCCCATCGAATAGGCGCGCAAGAACACCAGCAACAGGCCGCCGACACCGAGCGTGGCCACGCCTTCGTGCACGCCCGTCGACACGCCGTGGATGAGCTCGGGCGCGCGGCCGCCGTGCTGCATGAGGCCGCCGATGATGAGCACGAGATGCGTGATGCAGAAGATGAGGAAGATCGGAATCAGCGCCTTGACCGACTCCTTGACGCCGCGCAGGTTGAGGACGATGAGCGCCACCAGCACGAAGATCTCGACCGGCAGCTTGGCGCCTTGGAAGCGCTCGAGCCCGCCCATGCTGAAGACGGCGTCGCCGCCCGAGGCGATCGACACGGTGACGGTGAGGACATAGTCGACGAGCAGCGCACAGCCGGAGATGACGCCGGCGTGGCTGCCGAGGAGCTTGGTGGCCACGACGTAGCCGCCGCCGCCCGTCGGAAACTGCTCGATGACGCGGCTATAGGCCCAGCTGATGATGAAGACCGTGAAGCACGTCGCGAGCGCCAAGAAGACGGCGAGGTAGGTGTGCTGGCCGAGCGCGCGGAACGACTCGTCGGGGCCGTACGAAGACGATGACAGCCCGTCCGCGCCCAGGCCAATCCAGGCCAAGAACGGGATGAGCGCCATCTTGTGGAAGATGCCGGGGTCCTGCACGCTGCGCGGCGCACCGAAGACGGCGCGGCGGACGCGGCCCAAGGCGCTTTTGGGAAGCTTGTCGCTGGTCATGACGCTCCATGAGGCGCGCCGTTCCCGCGCGTCCTTCCGAAGCCGGCGAGGTTAGCTGACG
This sequence comes from uncultured delta proteobacterium, assembly GCA_963785725.1. GTDB lineage: Bacteria > Myxococcota_A > Polyangia > Palsa-1104 > Palsa-1104 > JAQBQH01. The sequence goes on from CAWAWS010000002.1 coordinate 91,508, forward strand.
GGCTGGGAGGGGAAGGTCTCCCGCGCTCGACGCGCTTTGCCCCGACTACCTGGGTCCCCCGCTCGTTCGCGTCTGACGTCCGCGCGCGATTAGGCTTAGCGCGCAAGATGCAATTGACGCGCGGCGCTGTCAAGGCGACGACGACGATTTGCCCGTCGCTGAGCGCGCAAACATTGCATCCTGCAATGGCGACTGGAGTTGGCGCGTTGCAAGCTGCAATACGACTCGATTGAGCAGCGGATTTGACGTTGCAAGGTCAGGCGCGGACCGTGCGGCTACAGCTCGGACATGACTGTCGCGGTCGCCGGTCGCGACCGCTGAAAGACGACGCGGCTACCGGCGCCGGCGACGCTGTCCGCGCACGACGATCGCGGCCAGCGCCAACAGGACGAACGCCAGCGCCCACGGCGACGACGCGGCCGCGCCGCCGATGCTGCAGCCGTGCGACTTCGTCGGCGCCGTCGACCCGCCGCCCATGTCGTTGCCCGTCGCCAGCGTCGGGCCCACCGCGACGACCGGCGACGGCGTGGCGTTGCCGTAGTTGTCGACGGCGAGGACTTCGATCTGGTGCGACTTGCCGGGATCGAGCAGCAGCTTCGCGTTATTCGAGACGGCCGACGCCGAGCCGCACACGAAGCGCTGATCGAGCGACGCGAACGTGCCCGTCGCCGGCGTCTTGGCGGGCGAGACTTTGAGCGGCTGCCCCAGCGTGCCACCGGTCGGGATCTGGCGCCGCTCGATGCCCGTCGGCAGGCAGATCGAGTAGCTCGCCGGCGTCGTGTAGATGTCCTCGGGATTGCCCTCTGCGTCGGCGCACAGGAGCTGAAAGCTGGTCGGGCTGAACGACGTCTGCGGCGGCAACGTCCACGAGACCTCCACGCCGCCGGTCACCGACCCCGTGTTGGCGGTCGCCTGCACCGCGGACACGGCCGTCGGCGGCTGCGAATTCTCCGTGAGATCCGTGAGCGTGCACGACGCCATCGGCTGCATCGGGTCGTTGTAAATGAAGACGTAGATGCTGTTGCTGAGCGTGATCGGCGCGCAGACATGGGTCACCGGCGCGTACAGCGACTGCGCCGGAATCGGGATGTGTATGGTCAGGCCGGCGGGGCTCGCCGTCGTGAAGTCCTCGAAGTTTGGGATGCCGACCGTGAGCTTCTCGCACGCGGTCTGTCCGGCTGTCGTGCGCGTCGCGTAGTCGTCGCAGCCGGCGCCGACCCAGACCTCGACGGTGGCCGGCGTGTCGGCGTTGCCGAACGCCGATGTCAATTGGATCTCGAGCGCGATGTCTTGTGTGGCGCATTGGCACTCGGCCGCGCCAAACACGTACGGAACCGACGCCTGCTGCACCGACTCGTACCCGCCGTTGCCATCGGGGATGGCGAGCCCGACGGTTCCGGCGAGTGTCCCGCCGCTCGCGTCGGTGCCGCTGCAGGTGCCGCTCATTTGCGGGACTGGGAGGGCCAACGCCGTCGCCGGCGCCAGCGTGATCGCGGTCAATAAAACGAGGACGTTGGATTTTCGCATGACGCCTCGCAGAGCAAACACGAGGCCAATCGTCATCGTGTGACTTAGAGCGGGCCCTCAAAACCTGTGACCGAGCCAGGCCGAGCGCGGAGCGCGGGCTGCGAGGCGCGACGAGGGAAGATACCGGTGTGTATCTGACCGAGCAGCAACGAAGCAGACCGCGCCCGCAGCCGGCTTGGCGACCGAACAGGTTTTGAGGGCCCGCTCTTAACGCAAACGAGCGGAGTCGTTGCCGAACAGCTTCTCGATGCGGACGAGCAGGTCGTCGGTGGGCGTGACGTTGAACTTGGACGGCAGCACGCAGTCGGTGACCGAACGCATCGGCACCTTCAGCCGCAGCACCGTCACCACCGGACCCGGATGCTTCTCGAGCGCCGCCTTCAACGCGTCCATGCGCTCGTCCGTCAACGTATCCGCCGGCATCTCGACGAGCATCTGCTTCGTCTTCTCCGCGCGCAGCCGCGCCAACGGGATCGCCTCGCTCAAGTTGAGCTCCTTGAGCGCCTTGGCGTTCTCGTCATTCTCGTCGACGCGACCGGGCTTGATCTTGCCGCTCACCAAGATCGGCTCGTCCGACTTGAGCACCGCCTCGAACGCGGCGAACCCCTTCGAGAAGCAGGCGACCTTGACCGAGCCGACGGTGTCCTCGAGGTTGAAGACGCACATGCGCCCGTCGCCCGACTTGAGCGGCCACTCTTTGTAGCCGGCGACGATGCCCGCGACCTGCACCTCTTCCCAATCCTCGCGCTCCTGCACGTCGACGGTGCGCGTGGCGCGAAAGCGCTTGAGGTCCGCCTGATACCGATCGAGCGGATGGCCGGTGATGTAAAAGCCGAGCGCCTCTTTCTCGAACGCGAGCCGCTCCTTGGCGTTCCAATCGTCGACGGTCGGATACTTCAAGTGCGCCGCCGACGCCGCCTGCGCGACCGGCGCCGCGAAGCCGCCGAACAGGTTGCCTGCCCGCTCTCGCGCTCACGCGCCACCTTCTGCGCCTCGTCGACGGCCGACTCGAGCGACGCCAGCATCGCCGCGCGGTTCGACTGCGGATGCAAGCCGTCGAACGCGCCCGACTTGATCAGCGCCTCGAGCACCTTCTTGTTCACGCGCTTGAGATCGACGCGCTTGCAGAAGTCGAAGACGTCCTTGAAGGTCGCCGTCTTTGTCGCGCGCCGCCAAGATGGTCTCGACCGCGCCTTCGCCGACGCCTTTGACGGCCGCCAAGCCGAAGCGAATGACCTTCTTGAGCACCTCGCCCTTCTTGGTCTTGTACGGCTCTTTGACGACGCTGAAGTCGTGGTGCGACGCGATTGACGTCGGGCTGCAAGCACGTCGATGCCGCTGGCGCGCACCTCGCCGACGTTCTTGACGACCTTGTCGGTGTCTTCCTTGTCGCAGCTCAAGAGGCCCGCCATGAACTCCTCGGGATAGTAACTTCTTGAGATAGGCCGTCTGATAGGTGACGAGACCGTAGGCGGCCGAGTGCGACTTGTTGAAGCCGTACTCGGCGAACTTCTCCATGAGCTCGAAGATCTCGTCGGCGATCTTGCGGTCGATGCTGCTTGACCTCGGCGCCTTTCAGGAACTTCGCCTTCTCCTTCTCCATCACCTCCTTCTTCTTCTTGCCCATGGCGCGGCGAAGCAGGTCGGCGTGGCCGAGCGAATAGCCCGCCAGCGCCGAGGAGATCTGCATGACCTGCTCTTGGTAGACGATGACGCCGTAGGTGTCCTTGAGGATGGGCTCGAGGTCGGCGTGCGGGTACGTGACCTTCTTGCGGCCGTGCTTGCGGTCGATGAAGTCGTCGACCATGCCGCCTTCGAGCGGACCGGGGCGATAGAGCGCGCCGGCGGCGATGATGTCCTCGAAGCAGTCGGGCTTGAGCTTCTTGAGCATCTCTTTGAAGCCGCGACGACTCGAGCTGGAACACGCCCGTCGTGTCGCCGGCCGAGATCATGTCGTAGACGCCGGCGTCGTCGAGCGGGATCGTTGTGATGTCGAACTCGGGGTTCTCTTTGCGCTGATCATCTTCACCGCGATGTCGATGACGGTCAGCGTCTTCAGCCCGAGGAAGTCGAACTTCACCAGGCCGGCCTGCTCGACCTCGTCCTTGGCGAACTGGGTGACGATTTCGCCTTCGGGCCGCGCGAGCACGGCACGTACTCCCACAGCGGCTTCTCGGCGATGACGACGCCGGCCGCGTGCATGCCGGCGTGGCGGTTCAGCCCTTCGAGCGCCTTGGCGATGATCGATGAGCTCTTTGTACGGCCCCTTTTCGTCGGCGTAGAGCTCGCGCAATTTCGGCTCGTGCTTCGAGCGCCTCGTCGATGGTCGGCGCCTTGCCTTGCACCGGCTCGGGCACGAGCTTGGCGACCTTGTCGGCCTCGGCGTAGGGAATCGCCATCACGCGCGCGATGTCGCGGATGACGCCGCGCGCCTTCAGCTGATGCAACGTGACGATCTGGCCGACGTTGTTCTTGCCGTACTTGTCGGTGACGTAGTGGATGACCTCGTCGCGCCGGTTCATGCAGAAGTCGACGTCGAAGTCGGGCATCGACACGCGCTCGGGGTTCAGGAAGCGCTCGAACAGCAGGTTGTACGGAATCGGGTCGAGTCGGTGATGCGCAGCGACTAGGCGACGATCGAGCCGGCGCCCGAGCCGCGGCCGGGCCCGACGGGGATGCCCTGCTCCTTGGCCCAGTTGATGAAGTCCCAGACGATCAGGAAGTAGCCGGAGAAGGTCATCTTGACGATGACGTCCATCTCGCGCTTCAAGCGCTCGCGATACTGATCGACGTCGCACTTCTCGCCGCGCGCCTGCTTCTCGGCGAAGCGGCGCTCGAGGCCGTCCATGGCCACTTTGCGGAAGTAGCTGTCGAGATCGAAGCCTTCGGGGACTTTGTATTTCGGCAGAAACGTCTTGCCGAGATCGAGCTCGACGTTGCAGCGCTTGGCGATGTCGACGGTGTTCTCGAGCGCCTCGGGAATGTCCGAGAACTTCGCGTTGAACTCGTCGGGCGGCTGAATGTAGTAGCTCGGCGTGCGGTGCTCGAGACGGCCGGGATCGTTCAGCGTCTTGCCCTGCTGAATCGCCATCAAGATGTTGTGCGACTTCCAGTCCGCCTTGGTTGACGTAGTGACAATCGCCGGTGGCGACGAGGCCGAGGCCGGTCTCGCGCGACATCTTGCGCCAGGAGTCGTTGACCTGCTCCTGCTCGTCGAGGCCGTTGGGCTGCACCTCGAGGTAAAAGCAGTTGTCCTCGAAGAGCGACTTGTACTCGAGCGCCTTCTCTTTGGCCTTCTCGTAGCCTTCGCGCATCAGCGTCTGCGCCACCTCGCCGCCGAGGCAGGCCGACAAGCCGATGAGGCCCTTCGAGTGATCCTTCAATAGCTGCTTATCGATGCGCGGGTGGTAATAGAAGCCTTCGAGAAAGCCCATCGAGTTGAGATAGGTGAGGTTTTTATAACCCTCCATATCTTTGGCCAACAGGATGAGGTGGTAGTTCTTGCGCTCGGTCTTGTCCTGCCGCGACGTCGCCGAGATATAGGTCTCGCAGCCGAAGATCGGCTTTACGCCCGCGTCTTTGGCGCGTTTGTAGAAGTCGACCATGCCGTACATGTTGCCGTGATCGGTGAGCGCGACCGAGGTCCATGCCCATCGACTTGACCGTCTTGAACAGGTCGGCCAGACGGATGGCGCCGTCGAGCAGCGAATATTGGCTGTGCAGGTGCAGGTGCGTGAACTCGGCCATGCTCACCCATGTACATGCCCGGGTTGTGGACATGCGCTGGCAAAATCGCCTGTGATGTAAATCGTCAGCTGCGGCGGCAGATTATGAGCGAGCGTTCGCGTTTGACCACAGCGTAATGCACAGATTCTCAACAGCCCCGTTCGTGGTACCTTCTGGCCGTGACTTCGTGGCGTCTCGCGCCCCTGTTGATGGTGGCGCTGGCCGGCTGCGGCGGCAGTAAGTCGTCGCCCGTCGACGGCGGGCCGCCGTTGGCGCTCGACGTCTGGCCGCCCGACGGCGCCGGCGCGCAGCTCGGCTTGGCCTACGGCGCCGTCGACAAGCTGCAGGTGCGCTATCACACGGCCGATGACGCGTCCAAGCCGATCGCCGGCGCGGTCGTGCACTACTCGATCTTCATGGATCCCGCGGGCTCGACGCTGACGTCGGATCACGGCGTGACCGATGACAACGGCATCGCCACGGTGACGTTGACGGCGGGCCAGGCCGAAGCCTCCTTCGTCGTCGCGGCGACGGCCACGAACGCGGCCGAGGTCGATTTCGGCATCACCGTATCCAAGCTGGCGTTCGTGGAGCTCGACGTGCAGCTGGCCTGGTCGGGCACGGCCGCCGATACGACGCTGCGCGCGCAGCTGTACACGACGTCCAGCTGCGCCACGCTCTTGCCGACGCTGCCGACGCTGCCGATGGCGCTGCGCTCGATCGTGCAAGTGGGCTCGAACGCGACGACGCTGAAGTTCATCAAGCTGGCGTCGGAGAGCTACGCGGTCGCGGCCAGCGCCGAGGACAAAGTGTCGGGACAGCTCGTCGGCTACGCCTGCGTCGACGTGGGCGCGGGCTTGGTGCCGCCGGGCACGACGTCGACGCTGCCGTTGACGCTGGCGCCGGTCGTGGCGTCGCCGCTCGGCAGCTATACGCTGACGTCGCAGCTGACGCCGACGGCGGCGCGCGTCGCGGCGGTGCTGGCGCCGTGGAAGCCGCTCGGCTGCACGACGAACGCGGCGCAGCTGCTGCTCGACGCCATCGAGGCGACCTCGCCGGCGCTGGCGACGCAGCTCGAGGCGCACCGCTCGCCCGCCGGCGCCGACGGCTGCCGGCCGACGACGAGCGCGCTCGACGGCCCGCTGCAGGCGCTCCTGACGACGCCGTCGGCGAGCGTCAAAGACCCGCCGGCGCTGCATCTCGGCGACATCTACGCCGACCTGCAGTCGATCGTCGGCGCGGCCACGCTGACGTCGACGCTGGCGGTGACCGCGGCGGGCGCGAGCAGCTTCGCCGCCGAGCACACGCTCGGGTCGCTGGCGCTGGCCGTCAACGCGCAGAGCCAGTCGTACGACCTCGTGCACTTGGGTGAGCCGATCATCGACGTCGCCAACATCCCGCTCGGCTATGACGGCACGACGCTGATGCTGGGCGAGCATGGCTTTACGCTCGGCTGGCCGGTCCTGTGGCTGCAAGGGCTGTCCGACCTGTCGATCGCCGTGCGCGTGCCGGCGCTGGCGACCGCGACGGCGCCGCTGTCGCCGACGGTGCCGCAGCTCATCGACGCCACCGTGGCCGCCGCCATGCGCAACGGCAAGAGCGACTGCGCCGCCGTCAGCGATCTCGTCTGCAGCATCGTCGGCGGCAGCTGCGACGTCACCGCCGCCTGCACGAGCGCCAAGAGCGCCATCGCCGCCGGCTTGGTCGCGCCGCTGGCGCCCGAGAGCGGCATCGACCTCGACTGGACCGGCAGCGCCACCGTCGCCGCCGGCAGCGACTTGACGGTCGCGACGATCGGCGGCGGCGTGTGGATGTCCTCGTCGCTGGCCAGCGGCACCTTCACGGGAAAGCGCAACTGATGGGCCACCCGACGCTCGACAATACCGGTCCGGCGCCGGTCATCGACGAGGACGATCAGCGCCCAGGCCCGGAAAAGCGGCGCCATCGACGCGTCGAAGTGGGCGTGCGCTGCTGGCTGACGAACGATCGCCACACCGTCTATTTGCGCTTGCACGATCTGTCGCTCGGCGGCCTGTCGGTGCGCGCGCACCTGCCGTTCATGCCGTCCGGCCGCGTCGACGTCGGCCTCGAGCTGCCGGGCGGCCGCAAAGTGCGCGCGCGCGGCGAGATCGTCTGGGTGCGCACGCACGACGGGGCGACGGCGGCGCCGGGCCCGCTCATGGGCGCGCGCTTCGTCGAGTTTACCGAAGGTGAGTCGGACCTGAATTCGCTGCTGGACGCTTAGAACTTGAAGGTGAGACCGGCGCGACCGTAGACCTGCGGATCCTGCGCCGGGAAGATCGAGGAGAACTTCGCCGTCAACGCCTGGCGCTGACCGACGGGATCGCCTTCGAAGAGCAAGAAGATGTTCACGTTCTCCGTCACCGCGATCTCGAGCACCGCCTGCAGCATGAAGCGGCCACCGACGAAGCGCGTGCGCGGATCCTGCGACACGTTGGCCACGCTGGCCGGCGCCGGCAGCATCGCGCCGTTGGCGCCGGCCATGCCGTCGCGCGCTTTGCAGGCGTTCATCTCGTTGTGATAGGTGCTCGAGTCGCCGACGTCTTTGTCCTGCGCGCTGGCGTCGGCGCTGATGTCGCCGTAGGTCGGGCAGTTCTTGTCGCTGTAGACCTGCAAGTACGGATGCGCCGTGAAGCGGACGATGTCGCCGAAGAGGAGCGAGATCGGCAGGCCGAGCTCGAAGATGAAGTCGTTGCGATGGGTGGGGCCGCCGCCGCCGCCGATGAAGGTGTCGACGCCGATGGCGACCGGGCCCGCCTGCACGAACTGCAGCTTGGCGTGCGCGCCGCCTTCGGTGAAGTAGCCGATCGTGCGCAGCTCGATGCCGGCGTCCATGCCGATCCAGTTCCAGCGAAACGCGCCGACGGTGAGGCGAATCTGACCGAAGGGCACGAAGCCGCCGGCGATGTCGGCCGTGAAGCGCGCCGGGTCGATGGCGACGGCGGAGAACGACGACATGCCGCGCATGCGCCGCGCCAGCTCTTCGCGCGAGTGGCCGTGATGCAGCGGCGCCAGGTCGGCGGCCAGGATCTTCTGCTCGCCGCCGTCGATGTGGAACGGCTGCTTGGCGTCGGAGAAGCCGGGCTGGCGCACCTCGATGAAGTGCTCGCCCGCCGGCACGTTGTCCAGCTGCAGCGGCGTCTTGCCGACGATCTGTCCGTCGAGCATGACGGTGGCGCCGGCGACGTTGGACAAGATCTTGATCGATCCCGACGAGTTGAGCTCGGCCGACAGCGTCGTCGGCTGCGTGGGATCGAGGTCGACCTCGCGCTTCCACTCGGCGTAGCCGCGCGCGCGCACGCTGACGAAGTGCTTACCGGGCGCCATGTCGTTGTGATCGAACGGCGCCGGACCGGCCGACGCGCCGTCGATGAAGACCTCGGCGTTCGGCACCGGCGTCACGACGCGCAGCCGCGCCATCTGCGGCACCGCCGGCTGCGCCGTCATGTCGGCGCGCACGACGCGCTGCTCGCCGGCGGCAATCGTGACGTCGAGCGGCTGCGGCGCGAAGCCTTTGGCATGCACCTCGACGATGTGCTGCCCCGCCGGCACGTTCGGGATCGAGCTGTTGACGTTGCCCGCCAGCTGGCCGTCGATCCACACTTCGGCGCCGGGCTGGGCCGAGATGACGCGCAACGTGCCCGTCGGCGGCGCCGCCGGCGTCAGCTGCGCCTGCACTTTGAGCTGCTGGCTGCCGACGACGGTCACCACCTGCTTCCACGACAGCGGATCCTTGCGCACCTCGACGTTGTGCTGCCCTTCGGTCAGGTCGCTCACCAAGGCCGGCGTCGTGTCGCGCTTCTGCCCGTCGACGTAGACATCGGCGCCCGGCACGTCCGACGTCACCAAGAGCGCGCCCTTCTTCACCGCCTGCTGCAGGTCGATCACCATCTGCCGCTGATCGCCTTCGCCGACGTCGGCCGTGTCGCTGTAGTCGTTGAACCCGGGCTTCGAAATCTTGATGGCGTGCTTGCCGGCCGACACCTCCACGCGCGCCGGCACGTTGCCGACCGGCGCGCCGTCGACGAACAGCTGCGCGCCGGTGGCCGCGTCGTTGCCGCTCGACGCGCGCACGTCGAGCACCGCCGGCCGCGCCTGCCGATCGAGCGTGAAGATGAACCCTTCGGAGCGCGTCACCGTGATCGGCTTTTCGATCGTGCGAAAGCCGGGCAGCTCCAAGATGATCTTGTACGTGCCGCGCGGCAGCCGAATCGTCGCCGGCGTGTAGCCTTTGATGCCGGCCTCTTTGGCGTCGATGTAGATCGCCGCCTGCTGTGGCTGCGAGTCGATCTTGATGCGCATCTTGTGCGGCGACTGCGCGGCGGCGACTCCGCTCACGAGCATGACTAGGAAGGCGATAGGCGTCAGGCGAATCGGAGCTCGCATGGGGCGAGCGTAGCCGACGGTGACGGTGAAGATCAACCGGCGGTCGTAGCCGTGGTCGAGCGGCGCGCATGGCCGACCCAGCGCACGACCGAGGCGACGATGATGACCGCGGTACAGCCCATGAGCGAAATCGAGAGGCCGGCGTCGAGCCAGCCGGCGAAGGTGTGCAGCTTCAGGTAGTTGTTTACCGTCGACAAATAGGCGGCGGTGAGCGTCGTCGTGGCGATGAAGACGAGCGGAATGACCGTGATGGGGGCGTAGCGCGCTTTGCCGGTGTTGATGAGCATCGTCGTGCCGACGCACAAGGCCGTCGTCGCCAGGAGCTGGTTGGCGATGCCGAGCAGCGGCCACAAGGTCGAGATCGATCCCGTGCGCAGAAAGCCGCCCCAGCCGATGACCACGAGCGCCGAGGCGATGAGCGTGCCCGGCTGCCAATCGTGCCTTAAGAAGCGCGGCTCGACTTTACCGAGCAGCTCCTGCAGCAAGAAGCGGGCGACGCGCGTGCCGGCGTCGACGGTGGTCAAGATGAAGACGGCCTCGAACATGACGATGAAGTGGTACCAATAGGCCAGCAGCGTCTTCATGCCGGGCAGGCCGCTGAAGATCTTGGCGATGCCGACGGCGAGCGAGACCGAGCCGGCGGTGCGACCGCGCAGATCCTCGCCGATGGCCTGCATCATCGCGTCGAGATCGACCGTCTGCAGGTGCATGAGCGCGAACTTGGCGGGCGAGACGTTGATGGCGAAGTAGTCGGCTTTGTAGAGCGAGGCGGCGGCGATGAGCGACGTGACGCCGACCAAGCCCTCGACGAGCATGGCGCCGTAGCCGATGGCGCGCGCGTCCGACTCCTTGTCGATCATCTTGGGCGTCGTGCCCGAGGCGATGAGCGAGTGAAAGCCGGAGATGGCGCCGCAGGCGATGGTAATGAATACGAATGGGAATACTTTGCCGGGGATGATGGGACCTTTGCCGTGCACGAACTCGGTGACGGCGTCCATCTTCAGCTCGGGGTTCACGATCATGATGCCGACGATGACGATGGCCAGCGTCCCCAATTTCATATAGGCCGACAAGTAATCGCGCGGCACGAGCAAGAGCCAAACCGGCAATACCGACGCCGCAAAACCGTATATGCAAATCAGGTAAATCAACGAGTTTTGTGAATACTTGAAATAGTGCGCGAAGTCGGAGGCGGCGACGAAGCGGCCGCCCCACACGGCGACGAAGAGGCCGATGACGCCGAGGATGGTGGCGTTGCGGATGGCGCCGTGGCCTTTGCCGCGCATGCCGAGGCCCATGACGAAGGCGATGGGGATGGTCATGCCGATGGTGAAGGTGGCCCACGCCGACTCGGCCAGGATGTTGACGACGGCGAAGCCCATGGCGGCGATGGCGACGATGACGGTGAAGAAGATGGCGATGGCGGCGACCGTGCCGGCGGCCGGGCTGATCTCCTCGCGCGCGATCTCGGCGAGCGACTTGCCGTCGCGGCGAATGGAGGCGGTCAGGATGACGAAGTCGTGCACGGCGCCGCCGAGCGTGACGCCGACGAGGATCCACAGAAGGCCGGGCAGGAAGCCGAACTGCGTCGCCAACACCGGGCCGATGAGCGGGCCGGCGCCGGTGATGGCCGCGAAGTGGTGGCCGAAGAGCACCCACTTGTTGGTGGCGACGAAGTCTTTGCCATCGGCGAGGCGATGGGCCGGCGTCGGTCGCGCGTCGTCGAGCGCCAGCACCTTGGCCGCGATGAACGCGGAGTAGAAGCGGTAGGCGATGGTCAGCACGCACAGCGTGACCACCATGATGGGCAGGGCGTGCATGCGCGGGTTGTAACACGAGGCCTCGTTGGGTTGCGATCAAGTCAACGAGGCGCCACACGGACGTCACGCTGGCGATGGTACGCGGCTGTTCATGCGTCGATACGCGATGGCGAGCGCCCTCTTCGTCTGCGCCGGCTGGGTCACGGCCGGCTGCGGCGATCATCATGCGAGCGGCGGCGGCGCTGATCTGGCGACGGGCGCGGGCGGCAACGGCGGCGTCGACCTGGCGCTCGCGAACGGTGGCGACATGCCCGCGCCGGCTGCCGATGACATGAGCGTCGCCGACGACATGACGGCGCCCGTCGGACCCGGCGACGACATGACGCCGCCGGTCGCCGGTCCCGACATGACGCCGCTCGCGAGCCCCGACATGACGACGAGCGGCAGCGGCGCCATCGCCTGCCCCTACACGACCACTACCGACGGGCAAGCGCACCTCCTGGCGACCTTCGTGCTGCCGCCGACCTCGATGAAGCTGATGGACACCTATCTGACCGACGCCCAGCTCGCGGACGCGCTCACCAACGGCGCGTTGACGGTCACCGCGCCCAGCCTCGGCTCGGGGCTCGATTACGGCGGCGGCTGCCCGGGCACGTTCTTCGGTATCGGCGATCGCGGCATCAACGGCGACAGCAACCAGACCAACGGCGTCAGCTTCCCGCTGCCCGCGTATACGCCGATGATCGCGACCTTCGACGCCAACGAGGACGCGAGCCTGGCCATCGACAGCGTCATCGATCTCGCCGACAGCGCCGGCACGCCCGCCACCGGCATCTGCAACGACACCAACGACGAAGTGCCCTACCTGACGGCGACGAGCACGACGCCGCTGCCGTACGACCAAGACGGCCTCGATCCCGAAGACGTCCGCAAGCTGCCGAGCGGCGACTTCCTCATCAGCGAAGAATACGCGACCAGCATCGCGCTCATCGACGGCAAGACGGGCGCCGTCAAAGTGCGCTACACGCCGGCGAGCGAGGTCTTGCCGGCGGCGACATATCCGATCGCGCCCATTTTGCCGGCGATTTACGCCAGCCGCCGGCTCAATAAAGGCTTCGAAGGGCTCGCCGTCACGCCCGACGGCCACACCGCCTACGCGATCCTGCAGACGCCGATGGGCGACGACTCGACGACCGAGTTCGCCGCCAGCTTGGTCAACCGCATCTTGCGCATCGATCACGTCGACGACCCGGCCAATGCCGTCGCGTCGGCCGAGTACATCGTCTTGCATCAGGCGGTGGCGACTGCGTTCCCGGCGCAGAAGACGAAGCAGAACAAAGTGTTCTTCAACTCGGCGACCTGGCTCGCCAACGACAAGCTGCTCGTGCTCGAGCGCGCCAGCGGCAACAAAGCGCCGGAAACGGGACGGCTCTACCTCGTCGTCGTCGACGTGAGCGCGGCGACGAACATGCTGGCCGCGCCGGTGCCGGCGTACGAGTCGACGCTGTCGCCCGAGAGCCTCGCCAGCGGCAAAGGCTACGCCGCGCTCGGCATCACGCCGGCCGCGACGAGCTACGTCTTCGACAGCGACACGACGCCCGGCTTCATCACGACGCCGACCAACGGCTTGGTCTCGCCCGACAAGCTCGAGGGCCTCGCCATCATCAACAGCTCGACCGTCGCCATCGCCAACGACAACGACTTCGGCATCACCAACGCGAGCGACCCGTCGCGGCTGTGGATCCTGAAGCTCGCGCAGCCCTTGCCGCAATAACTGCTACTCCGCTGGACGCGCCCGGCCACTTGCGAGCGGCGGCGCGTCCAGCGGTATTCCCTTTTAGACCGGCAACACCGCGCGCTTGCGCGGATACCGCGCCAGCCGCTTGCCGCGCGACGCCTCCAGCCGCCGCAACAGCTCCTCGCGCAGCTGATCGCCGACGATGATGCCGTCGATGTGCAGATCCGCCGCCAGCTTGTACAAGTCGACGTCCTGCCGATACTGCTCGCGCAGCTGCTCGACGAACGCCGGCCGCTCCGCTTCCGGCTTCTCTTGGATCTTGTTGTAGTACACCGCGTTCACCGCCGCTTCCGGCCCCATGACCGCGATCGACGCCTGCGGCAGCGCCAACGTCGCGTCGGGCTCGAAGCCGGGACCGCACATCGCGTAGAGGCCGGCGCCGTAGGCCTTGCGCAAGACCACGCAGAACTTGGGCACGCTGGCGTCGGCGACGGCGGAGATCATCTTGGCGCCGTGGCGAATGATGCCTTGGCGCTCGACCGCTTTGCCGATCATGAAGCCGGGCACGTCGGCCAAGAACACCAGCGGAATCTCGAACGCGTCGCACAGCCAGATGAAGCGCGCCGCCTTGTCCGCCGAGTCGACGAAGAGCACGCCGCCCTTCCACTTCGGCTGCGACGCCACGATGCCGACGACCTCGCCGTTCATCCGCGCGAAGCCGGTCACGAGCTCGCGCGCGAACAGCTTCTTGAGCTCGAAGAACGAGCCTTCGTCGACGATCGTCTCGATGACGTCGACGATGTTGAAGGCCTGGTTGTGATTGGCCGGCATGATCTCGTCGATGCGCTTGCCGGCGCGCGGCGCTTTGGGCGCGATGGCCTGCGGCTTCTCGCCCGCGCGCTGCGGCAGATACGCCAGATACGCGCGCGCCTTGTCGATGACCTCGAGCTCCGTCTTCGCCAACAGGTCGCCGCAGCCGGAGACCTCGCAGTGCATGCGCGCGCCGCCCATCTCCTCGAGCGTCACCTTCTCGCCGATGACCATCTCGGCCATGCGCGGCGAGCCGAGGTACATGGACGCGTTCTTCTCGACCATGAACACGACGTCGCAGAACGCCGGAATGTACGCGCCGCCCGCCGCCGACGGCCCGAACAAGAGGCAAATCTGCGGAATCGCGCCCGACAGATGCACCTGGTTGTTGAAGATGCGACCGGCGTGGCGACGCCCGGGAAACATGTCGAGCTGATCGGTGATGCGCGCGCCCGCCGAGTCGACGAGGTAGATGAGCGGCACGCCGAGCCGCCCCGCCTGCTCCTGAATGCGCACGATCTTCTCGACGGTGCGCGCGCCCCACGAGCCGGCTTTGACGGTCGAGTCGTTGGCCATGACGGCGACGGTGCGGCCGTGAATCTTGCCCAATCCCGTGACGACGCCGTCGGCCGGCAGATCGGCCGCGCCGTTGTTCGCGAGCAGCCCGTCCTCGACGAAGTCGCGCCCGTCGTCGTCGAACAGGCGGCGCAAGCGCTCGCGCACGAACAGCTTGCCCTCCTCGCGATTCTTGGCCTGATACTTCTCGGCGCCGCCGCGCTTGACCTGCTCGACGAGCGCTGCCAATTCCTCGGGCTTATGGGGCATGGGCCGCTTTTGTAGCCGCCGCTGGCACGCGCGTCAAATGCCGAAGTCGATGACGCGGGCGGCTAAAAGTCGATTTCGGTGCCGGCGTTGGCGTCGCGCGCGGCGCGATAACACAGCTCGGCGGCGACGAGGTCCTGCCACGCCAAGCCGACGGCGGCGAAGATGGTGATCTCGTCGGCGCTTTCGCGTCCGCGTTGACGGCCGGCCAAGACTTCGCCGAGCTCGGCGTGGATGACGCCGCCGTCGAAGTCGCCCGCGCGCGCGCCGACGTTGAGCGCGCCGTCGGTCAGCGCCAAGGCCCGATCGTCGACGATGACTTTGGCGGCGCGCACCAACTCCGGCGCCAGCTCCACCTTGCCCGGCTCGTCGGCGCCGAACGCCGAGACGTGCGCGCCGGCGGCGACGAGCGACAAGTCGAGAATGGGCGCGCGGCTCGTCGTCACCGCGATGACGATGTCGGCGCCGTCGCAGGCCGCGCGCGTCGACTCGGCGGCGCCGGCGTCTACGCCGAGGCTGCGCGTCAGCTCGCTGGCCAGCTGCGCCGAGCGCGTCGCCACCGGATCGTAGATGCGCACGCGCCCGAGCCGTCCGGTCGCCTGCAGCGCGCCCAAGTGCCACGTGCCTTGCACGCCGGCGCCGAGCAGCGCCACCGTCGACGCCTCCGGCCGCGCCAGCATCGTCACGCCGAGCGCGCCCGCCGCCGCCGTGCGCATCGCCGTCAACAGCGACGACTCGACGATGGCCCGCAGCGCGCCCGTCTCGCGCTCGATGAGCAGCACGGCGCCGCGCAAGAACGGCAAGCCCAGCGCCGGATTGGCCAGCGTCTTGGCGTTGACCTTGACCGTGTAGCAGTCGTAGCCCGAGAGCACGCCGGGAAAGTTGACGACGACCGTCGCGCCGTCGGCGATCTGCGCCCGCGCGCGCTGCGGCGCCGGCTGCATCGGCTCGGTCGAATGGCGAATGTAGGCATCGCCCATCGCCGACGCCAGCGCCGGCATCGCCAGGTGCCGCGCCACGTCCGCCCGCGACAGAAGCAGCGTCACGGCTTCTTCGCCGGCTTGCCCGCCGTCTTGCTCGCCTGGGCCGCCTTGATCTGCGCCGTCCGCGAGCTCTCGACTGCTTTGACCACCTTCGGCTTCGGCACCGGCATCTTCGGCTTGGCCGCGACTTTGACCTTCGGCATTTTCTTCTTCGGCAGCGCCTTGAGCCGCGCCTGCGCATAGCGCTCGGCATCCTCGTCCGACTCGAACGGCTCGTCATCCTCGTCGTCGTCGGGAGCGACGGCGGCCGCGATCGGCGCCGCCTTGACGGTCAGCTCGATCGGCCGCGTCTCGTCCGCTTCGCCACGCTTGGCGCGCTGATAACGAATGTCGACGATCGTCAGCTCGCGCGACCCGGCGTGCCATTTGACGACGAAGCTCTCGTCGAGCTGCTTGCCGATGAGCGCGTGGCCGATGGGCGACTTCCAGGAAATGCGCCCGTGCTCCGCCTCCACCTCGTCGACGCCGACGATCTGATAGACGTGGCTCTCGCCTTCGTCGTCCTCGACCTCGACCCAGGCGCCGAAGAACACGCGATCTTTGCGCGACTGGTCGGCCTCGACGACCTGCACGAACTCGAGCCGCCGCTTCAAAAAGCCGAGGCGCCGATCGATCTCGCGCAGGCGGCGCTTGCCGTAAATATAGGCGGCATTCTCCGAGCGATCGCCTTCGGCGGCGGCGTCCGACACCTCGCGCACGATGCGCGGCCGCTCGACGACGGCCAGCTCCGTCAGCTCGTCGACGAGCCGCTTGTAACCATCCGGCGTGATGTAATTCTTTTCCGCCATTTGTCCGTTAGCTTTTATCCGAATTCTGCGTTAATGGCTAAAGGCTGGCGCCGACGATGATGAGCCGCGACGACATTCTCGATTCGCTGACCGAGCTCGGCTTCTCGACCAACGAGGCGCGCGCTTACAAGGGACTCTTGATGGAGAGCCCGGCCACCGGCTACGAAATCGCCCAGCGCGCCGGCATTCCGCGCTCCGCCATCTACGCGGTCTTGAAGCGCCTCGAAGACGACGGCCTCGTCGCCCGCGTCGAAGAGACGCCCGCTCGCTACGCGCCGTTGCCGCCGTCGGATCTGCTCGGCGTGTTGCGCCGCCGTTTTCAGCATTCGCTCGAGGCGCTCGACGGCAGCCTGCGTCGCCTGCGCCCGCCGCCGCCGCCCGTCGATCTGTGGAACGTCACCGGCTACGCCGAGGTGCTCGATCGCGCCGAGTCGCTGATTCACACGGCCGAAAAATACATCTTTTGCAGCCTGTGGAAGCGCGAGTCGCTGCGGCTCAAGGCGGCCTTGGAAGCGGCGGCGCGCCGCAAGGTCAAGATCATCACCTTCAGCTTCTGCGCGCTCGACGACCTGCCGGGCAAAGTCTACAGCTATCGGCTCGACGAAGAGGACTTGGAGGCGTTCTGGCGCCACAAGCTCATCCTCGTCGTCGATCACGCCCGCACGTTGATGGGTGGCGCCGAGCTGGAGTCGTCGGAAGCGGTCGTCACCGGCCATCCGGCGATCACCGAAGTGGCGCTCAACAACATCGCGCTCGACGTGACGCTCTTCGGCCAACGGCAAAAAGTCGACACCACGCCGTCGATGGTCGAGATGCTCGGCGATCGCCTAGGCTCCCTAGACCCGCTCTTCAACAAAGCCAAAAAGTCCTAACGTCGCAGCCCTAAACCGTCGCGCTCGCCGAGTAAAACGTCGTGAGCGGCGCAAGCGCAAGGCGGAGCGAGAAACGGAGCGGAGCGGGCTCTGTGCCCGTGAGCACCGTATCGCAGCGACAACGCCGCGATTGCGTCGCTCACGACGTTTTACTGTTTGATGGTGCCGGTGCCGCCGACGCTGCCGACGGTGCTGGTGCCGCCCGAGACGTCGATGGCGAAGCGCGCGGCGTTGGCGGTGGCGTAGATGGCGACGCGGCCGCCGCCGCCGCCGCCGCCGTTCTTGCCGGCGCCGCGACCGCCGCGGGCCAAGATCTGGCCGCCGCCGAACACCGTGTCGGCTTCGATGAGCACGCTGCCGCCGGCGCCGCCGCCGGCCGCGTCGCCGCTGCCGTCGAGGCCGTTGGCACTGATGAGCGTCAACAAGTTGAGCGAGCTGCAGGCCAGCTCGATGACACCGCCGCCGTTGCCGCCCGTGTCGCCGCCGCCGCCCGAGCCGGGCTCGCGCGGGTAGGCGCTGTCGCCGAAGGGCGCGCCGCCGCCGCAGACGCCGGGGTCGGCGCCGCCGCCGCCGTAGCCGCCGCCGGACGCGCCGGCGTCGTTGGCGCAGCCGCCGCCGGCGCCGACGCCGGTCTCGGCCAAGTCGCCGCCGCCGTTGGCCTGCAGCGTGCCCGCGATGCTGATGCTGTTGGCGCAGGCGAAGAACTGCGTGGCGTTGACGGTGGCGGTGATGGTCAGGCGATCGTACGCGTGGCAGCCGCTGACGCTGGCGCCCGACAAGTTGATGTCGCCCTCGTTGCTGGCCGGGACGCACGGCAGCTTGGCGCAGGCCGCCGGCAACACCGGGCCGCCGTCGACGAGGGTGACGCCGCCGTCGCCGACGATGCCGCTCAAATCGCCGTTGTCGCCGCTGAGATCTTGGCCGGGGACGAAGATGCCGCCGCCGTCACGGCCGAGGTCGCTGCCGCCGTACGGCAACGCGAAGACGTCGCTACAGCCGGCGCAAAAGAGCACGAGCGCCCAGCTGCGGCCCATCGTCACTTGCCGAGACGCGCCGATCCGGTGGCGCCGAGACGTGCTTCGTCGGCATAGCGGCCGTGCGGCTGGACCTGCAAGTAGCGCTGGTAGGCGGTGTTCGCTTCGCCTTGGCGACCGAGCGCGTGCAGGCAGCGCGCGGCGCCGATGAGCGCCTGCTGCGCGCGCGGACCGTGACCGGCCGCGACCGCCTGCAAGTGCGGCACGGCGCCCGCGCAATCGCCGAGACGATCGCGGCGCGCGCCGGCGAGGAACAGATGCGCGTCATCGGCGTGCGGCGCTGACGGGAAACGGCGCAGATAATCCTCGAGCGCTTCCAGGCCCGCGCGCGTATCGCCGCCCGACAGCAGCGACTCGCCGCGACGGAACGCGGCCTCTTCGGCGAAGATGCCGTGGGCGAAACGGCGCTCGCTCTCGCCGTACGCGACGGCAGCGCGCAGCGGATCGCCCATGTCGTGGCCGAACGTCTGCGCCAACAGGAACTGCGCCTGCTCGGCTTCGGGACCATCCGAGCGCGCGACGCCGATGAGCAGCGGCAGCGCGCGCTCGGGCCGATGCGCCAGCCGCTCCGCCTGCGCTTGCAGGAGCGCCGCGCGATCGAGCTGGACGCGGGGCGCGTGGCCGGCGCGCAGCAGCTGCAAACGCGAAATGGCGCGATCGTACGCGCCGGCAAGGACTTCGGCTCGGGCGCGACCGAGGGCGTCGCGCGCGGCTTGGTTGGCGTCGGCGCGCGGCTGTGCGCTCGGCGCCTCGGCCGCGTGCCCCGCGGTCGGTGGCGGCTCGTCGATCGACAGCTCGAGCATCTCGGCGCGGAACAGCGTCGGCGTGCCCGCGCCGACGTCGACGCGCTCTTCGACCGGCAGGTGCCCTTCGGCGCGCACGCGCACGGCGTGACTGCCCGGCGCCACCGCCAACGACAGCGGCGCGCGACCATAATCGACGCCATCGACGGCGACCGTGGCGTCGGCGACGTCGGCGAACACATCGAGGCTCTCGGTCGGTCCCGAGGCGAGCGTCATGTCGAGCGCGCTCAGGCGCAACGCCGACTCGGCCGACAGCGCGCCCGGCGCCGTCGCGCCCGCCGCGAGCTGCGTCCCGGCCGGCACTTCGATGATGCGACCGGCGACGGCCACCCGCACGCGGCCGCGATCGCAGGCGACCTGCGTGCCCGCGGCCGACGAATCGACGAAGAAGCGCGTCCCGTGCACGCTGACCCGCGCATCGGCCGTCGCCACGATGAGCTCGGCGCCCGCCGCCAACGGATCGACGTCGAGGACGACCGTGCCGCGCTCGAGCGTCAGCTGGCGCAGCTTGGTCAGGCTCGTCGACAGCTGCACGCGCGCACCGGTGGCGCCGCCCTCGACGGCCACGCGCGCGCCGCCCCACGTCGCCAAGACGCGGCCTTGAGGCGCGATGGTGAGCCAGCCGCGCGTCGGCACGACCATCTTGGCTTCGGCCACGGCATGATCGTCGCCCAATTCGACGTCGGCCACGCCCTGCCGCGCGGCGATGGCGAAGCCGACATTGTCGCCGCCGCTGGCCACGGCTTCGTGACCCGCGCGCTGCGGATGCTTGAACGCCATCATCAACGCGAAGCCCGCTAGCGCGCTGGCGCACGCCGCCAGCGTCAGCCGCGACCACACCGGCCGCCGCCGCTCGAGGCGCCGGCGCACCGCCGTGATGTCTGCTTGCCGCATGAACGGCGGCTCCGCCGGCGGCTCCAGCGCCTCATGCACCGCGTCGATGCGCGCCATGGCCCGGCGACAGCGCTGGCAGCCGTCGACGTGATCGCCGATCCAACCCGCAGCCTCGGGCAACAGACGGCCGGCGCGAAACGCGAACAGCGCCTCCTCGGTCGGACCGCCTACGTGAACGACTGGCGCGCCCGCGCTCATTGCCGTCCCCCGTCGATCGGCTTCGTCATCAGCTTGCCGCGCGCCGTGCGCAGCCGCCGCTTCACCGTGCGCGTCGAGCAGTCGAGCACCGCCGCCACGTCTTCGAGCGGCAGATCTTCCACTTCGTGCAGCACGAACGCCGCCCGCTCCTCGGCGCCCAGTTGATCGAGCGCGGCGCGCGCCGACATGACCGCGCGGCCCCGATCGAGCAGCTCGTCGGGCGTCCGCGAGCCTTGCGGCAGCGTCGCCTCCTCGGCGTCGCGGCGGAACCAGCTGCGCACGCGATCGTAACGGCGCGCGCGCGCGACGACGCGGTGGCAGATGCCGAACACGAACGTCGAGACGCGCGAACGACCTTCGAAGCCATCGATCGAGCGACACACCTGCTCGAGCGACGACTGCACCAAATCCTCGTGCTGCTCGCGATCGCGCGGCGTCGCCAGCCGATAGACGATGCGATAGATCGACGGATAGAGCGCGGTCATGAGCAGGTTGAGCGCGGCCGGATCGCCGGCCCGATGCCGCTCGACCAGCGCGGCCAGCTGCGGCTCGGGATCGCCGGCCGCTAACGTCGCAGGGCGTTTTTGCGTTCTATCCACGAGCTGCATGCCTCCAGTGAGTATCTCAGCGCACCAACAAGGGCCACGCTGCTGCCATCTCTGCGAGCGAGCGGAGTATAGCGAATTTCATACGTTATGGTGTGTCTTGTGCGTTCGATGTCGGCGCCCGTCGCAGGGTCGGTCGACCCCACGACAGCCCGAGCGTGATCTCGGCCACGGCGCGCGAAAACTCGGCCACCGTCGTCGGTCCCAGCGTCACTTTCTCGTCGGTGACGGCCAAGGTCACGTCGAGCCCGATGACCAGCGACAGCGCGCCCGCGAGCCGGAACGACAGCCGCGGCCCGATGACGAGCGCGAACGACGCCACGGCGTGCCGGCCGTCGCCGTGGGCGTCGGTGGAGAGGACGACGAGCGCCGGGCCGGCCGTGGCGTCGAACGCGACCGCGCCGCCGGAAACGCCGACGCCGGCGCGCGCGGCCAAGGCGGCGCGAAAGAAGCCGAGCGCGTGGCCGTCGAGCGTCTGGTCGGCCCCAGCCAGCGACAGCGTGCCGCCGAGCCGCAAGACCCCGCGCGTCCACAGGATCCGCGCCGCGCCACCATATAACGAAGGGTTGTCGGCGCCAAAGCCGACGATGGCGGTGGCGGCGGCGTCGAGCGACAGTCGCTCGGCCGGCGGCGCCGACGGCCGGCGGAGGCGAGCCGCCGCCTCGCGTTCGGCCGCCTCTTGCCGATCGGCCGTGCGCGCCAGCTGCTCCTGCCGCGAACGCTCGGCGGCGAGCCGCTTTTGCACGGCGTCTTCGTCCTCGTCTTGCGGGCGCGGCGGCGCCGTCACCGTCGGGTGCTCGGCGACGATCGGCGCCGGCGGCGGCGGCGGCACCGGCTGCGGCGGAATCGGCGCCGGCTGCGTCTCGGGCGGTGCCGCTTTGGGCGCGCCGTGCGGCGCCAGCACGTCGGGAAACTCGGCCGTCAAGACGTCGGAGACCAAGAGCGACAAGCTCTCCGCCAAATCCTCGGCGTCGCGATAGGGGATCTCCGCTCGTCGCTGCGCGCGCGTCTTGCCGGCGCCGCTGACTTCGACGAGGCAGCGGGCGATGTGCTTGTTGCCGACGAAGAGGCAGCTCGCCTGCGCCTCGGCGTCGGCCGGCGCGGTCACGGTCAGCGTCGAGCCGAGCTGGCGCAGGGCGACCGCGACGTGCGCCGCCGCCGCCGACTGCAGCTGCGCCGGCCCGTGGCCGTCGACGTTGACGCCGCGCCAGCGCACCCGCGCGCCGCCCGTTTCGGCGGCGAAGCTGCTGCCGCCCACCACGAGGCAGGCGAGCATGAACCAGCGCCGCACGCGCGCACGATAGCATGTCGTCGGTGCTACATTGCGCCCGTGCGCGCCCTTCCCTGCCTGCTCCTCCTGATATTATTCGCTCGTCCCGCTTTCGCCGATGACCTCGTCATGCACTCCGAGCGCAACCTGGCGCCCGAGCAGTGCTTGCAGCTGCCGGCGGCCGACGTCGCCACGCGCTGCCCGGGCATGGGCGGTCGTCTCCTCTTCGTCGGCGGGACGCGCTACGCCATCGTCGAGCGCTACGAGCCCAAGCGTTCCACTTCGTGGTGCGACGAAGGCGACGGCCACTGGCGCTGCCGCCGCGTCGTCGTCCTCGACCGCGAATTGCGCGGCGCGCGGCGACGAAATCCGCAAGCCTACGTGACCGCCGGCGAGCTCTTGCGCCTCGTCGCCACCGCGCCGTCGTTCAAGGTCGGCGACGAGCTGGGCGCGCTCTTCGCCGGCGCCGAACGCCGCCGCAGCTGCATCGAGTCGCCGAAGATCGGCTGCGCCATCGAGGCCGCGCGGCTCAAAGTCTACGGACCGACGGGCGCGCCGCTCATCAAGCGGCGGCTGTGGCTCGTCGAGGATGCCGATGGACCGCTCTTGCAGTGCGCCGATCAGACGCTGACCCGCTGCGACGCGCTCGATGCCGCCGGCTGGTTGGCGCTGGCCATCACACTGCGGCCGTCGTCGCAGGCGCCGGCCGGCCCGCCACCCGAGATCGACGTGCCCGACGTGCGCGCCGACCAGCGCAAGCTGCCGCCCGGCGACGTGCTCGCCGCCGCCGATGCCGCCGACACGCCCGCCGGCGCGCTCGATCCCTACGTCAAGCCGAAGTCGACGCGGTCGTTGCCGAGCGCGCCCTCGCGCGCCGACGCCGCCAAGCTGGCCCAGGCGCTCGACCAGCACGGCCGCGCCTGCCTCGAAGCCGACCGCTCCACCGTCGAGCTCACGCTCACCGGCGACGGCAACGTCATGGCGCTCGCCGTCGACGGCGCCGGCCAGGGAGGGCCGCACGACTGCCTCTTGGCCACGGCGCGCAAGCTGCCGCTGCCGCGCTTTGCCAGCGCCACCTGGCGAATGACGGCCCTCGTTCGCAAGAAGTAGCCGTTTTTGCGTCATTTCCTGCGAGCCGAAGCACCCCACGTCGTGCTATAGGAGACGGCCATGGCCGAGAAGCTTGCGCAGGGTCAGGAGAAATTTGGCGCCGACGAGCGCAAATGGCGCGATGTCGGTGCCGGGTTGAGCGTGCTCGACTTGAACGAGGAGAACGGACGGCGGCTCCAGCTCGTCCGCATCACGCCCAACGGCCGCATGCTGGCGCACAAGCACGTCGGCACCGAGGTCATGTACGTCGTGCGTGGCTCGCTCACCGTCGACGGCGCGCGCCTGAAGGCCGGCGATGTCCTCGTCGCGCCGCCCAACACGGTGCACCGCGAGACGTGGAGCGCCGAGGGCTGCGAGCTGGTCCTCGAGTGCTCGCCCGACGACGAGCTGCTCCGCTCCTAACTTCCTGCGACTCATGGCGATTGCCGAGCGTCGACCGTTGGCGTCGACGCTTGGTCGCGCCGTTACGACGAAGGCGCGCGCGAGCAGAGATAGGCTCGCCGTTGCCAGTGACGCCGATTGCAGCTCGGCGCCGAGCGACGGCGGCCTGCCGGTCCAGGCGCTCGTGTGATCGCGTGAGGTTGCGCGCAGCCCGCGAAGCCGAGCGCGAAGGAAAGCAAGGCGGTGAGCTATCAACCGCTGAATGACAGCGACCTTCTCGCAACGAGACGAGTTAGATGCACTTGCCGACGCAGGGCGGATTCGGAATCGTGGGCGGCAGAACGCAATGGCCTGCGCCCGTGTCGGAAGAACAGTACAGCCTGCCGTTGCACTGACCGCAGCTGTGCGGGATGTTGCAATCATCGACGACCTCACCGCAGTTGGCCGTTCCGCACCAGTCTGCTTTGGTCGTCTCTTTGGGGATGCACTGGTAGCTCGCGAGCTTGGCGAAATCCCCCGGGTCGAGAGTGATGTCCAAGCCGGGCTCGTTGCCGCCGGTGCCGAGCGGGACGTCGACGCTGCCGACCTGTCCGACGCCCTCGTCGCCGCCCTGAACCGGGAGCGCCGCCGGGATGATGCCACCGCCCGACGGCGCCGGTGTCGGCGCCGCCGGAACGAACGGGATCGTTCCCGGCATCGTCTGGAAGTAGCTCAGCTGTGCCGGCGCCAGCGAACAGTACCAGAGCTTGTCCGCGAACACCTGGGCCGGCGTCGCCTTTAGATCCGTGGCATACGCAAAGTCGGTACTCTGCGCGAAGCCGATGGCCAGAAGGTTGAAGATACCGGTGTCCGGGTCGGCCGGAGTCGGCGTCGTGACGAGGTAGCCGGCCGTTCCGAGGTCCGCCCACGGGTTGTCGGAGCAATTGTAGACGCCGTTCGCTTCCCACATGATCGTGCAGAGCGGATTCTCGGCGGTGTTGCAGTCCGGAACGCCTCCTCCTCCCCTCACGATAACTGCAGAAGTGCTGCTACTCGTGGGCGAAACGGCACAGCCGGCAGCAACGAAAAAGACGAGGACGCTAGCGAAGGCGCGCATGGTTCTCCTGAGCGGACGAATGTGCGACAGGACATAGCAAGTCTGTTGCCGATCACAGCGCCAAGCGGCACAACGACTTACGCGCGACCTGTAGCTGACTGAGCTACGGAAATCGGAGAGCTGGCTGACGAAACAGCCTCGCGGTTATCGGTGAAAACGAGCGGTTCACTACAGCTCGATGACGACACACGGGAGACGAATTTGCCGCTGCTGGGCGGCTCGCTTCGTCGACGGAATCGGGCCGATTGAGCGGTGGCGACGAGGCGAAGGAGCTGCGTGCGGAGAATCGAGCGAGCGGCGCACCGCGTGGTTTTGCGCGCGTTAGGATGTCGTCGTCAGATGCAGTCGCCGTGGCAGGTTATTGGCGGCGTCGTGACTGGCGGCGTCGTGACGGTCGGCGTCGCGCGACATGCGGCCAACGGCGCTAGCGAGGCCGGGCCGTCGCAGACGATCTTGCACGGATTGTTGCCCGTGCCGTCGATGGGCACGAGACCGCCGCCGCCGACCTGTCCGATCTGGACGCTGATCTGCGACCTGCAGCTGGCGGGAAGCGCCGCCGGACAGGAGAGCGAGTACGCCAGATATTGCTTCAGCGCGGCGCAGTCGGTGACGAACGGCTGCCACGACGCCGGCTTCGTCAGCGTCGCGTCGTAGCCGAAGAGGACAAAGCCGCTTCCCGACGGTACCGGAACGATATAGCCCGGCGCTTGACCGGCCCAAGGGTTGTACGCCGGATCCGTAATCACCGGCGCTTCCTCGCAGGTGTCGACGCAGGAAATCGCCGTGTCGGCGGCGGTCGTCGAGCCTTCGGGCGCGCTTTCCGGCGGCAAACAACCGATGACGGCGAAAGCGAACGTGGACAGCGTCAGCAGGCGAAGGCGCATCGTTCCTCCGAATTCGTTGGGCGACAACGCGTGCGCTGGATCAAACGAGCGAATCCAGCTGCAGCAGCGTGTGCGCTGGCAAAGCAAGACCGCGGCCACGACGCGCACCGCGCCGTTTCAGCTGCTTGCCGGATTGCTGTGGCTGCGCGAGCTACGGATTCCGACGGCGGTCTACTGAAACAGGAGGACGTAGCGGGTCCAGCTTCTAGCGTCTTTTTGTAGCCGCGCCAGCCGCTCGTCGCGCAGCGCCACCGGCGGCGATTCGCCGTGCGCGATGCGCGCGAGCACGGCGTCGAAGAAGGCGCCGGCGTTGGCGTCGGGGATCGCCTCCGACGACGCGAAGACCGCGCGCGCGCCGGCGACGATGAGCGCCATCGGCAAGCCCCACGGCTCGTGCAGATAGGGCGCGGCGCGGCCGGCGTTGCAAGCCGCGAGGACGACGAGCGGGCGATTGCGCAGCGGCTGCTTCTCGAGATCGGCGGCCGTGAGCGCGAAGTTTCCCGCGGCGTCGGGCGAGAGCGCCAGGAGCCACGTGTCCGACAAGTCGAGATCGATGAGGCCGTGGGCGTTGAACTCAATCTCGCCGGCGTCGCCGAGCTCGGCCAGCGCGCGTTTCGGCGTGGCGTCGGCGCCGGCGAGCGTGCGCACGCCGTCGGCGCGCGTCGTCCACGGAAACAGCCGCGGCAGGCTCAGCGTCGGCGGCGGCAAGACGTCGGTGACGACGAGGCGCGGCGCGGCC
The DNA here is from genome assembly GCA_963785725.1 of uncultured delta proteobacterium. GTDB lineage: Bacteria > Myxococcota_A > Polyangia > Palsa-1104 > Palsa-1104 > JAQBQH01. The sequence continues at coordinate 118,015 of CAWAWS010000002.1, forward strand.
GGGGACGGATTCGCCTTCGGCGGCGCGTCAGGCGCGTGACCGAGCCGATAGCTCCAGGCGATGTCCGGCGGCAAGAGCTCGGGCCGACCGTTCACCGGCGCCAGCGCGTACACGGCCACTTCGGGGCACGTCGCCAACACCGCACGCACCGCCGGCGGCACCAGCTGCGCGGCGTCGATCGCGGGGTTGGTGCGCACCTCGTAGTGACCGACGGCGGCGCCGCCGGCGGCGCGCGCGGCGACGACGAGGCGCGCGTCGTCGAGGGCGACGCCGAGCGCGCAGCCCTGCCCTGCCTTGGCTTCGGCTTCCTGCGCCAGCGTGTCGAGCGCGCCGTCGAAGTCGCCACGGCGACCGGCGTCGACGGCGAGCATTTGATAGGCGAAGGTGCGCGCTTTTTTGGCGTCGGCGTCGAGGCCGGCGCGCGCGGGCGTCATCGCCGGCGCCAGCAGCTTCATCGCCGCCGGCCGATCGCTGCGCAACGACAAGCGCGCCAACATGACGTCGGCCAGCCGTTGCTGGCTCGGCGTCAGCGACGGACGCGCCGCTTGCAGCTCGGCGGGCACGGTCTTGGCTTGCGGCGTGTCGCGACCGGCCAAGTAGAGGCTCGTCACCAAATCCGTGTTCAACAGCGCCACCGAATGATCGCACGCGGGCGTCTCCGCCAATTCGCGCGCGGCGCCGTCGAAATCGAGCTTGAAGACGTCCTCGACGCCGAAGGCGAGGTGCGACGTGCGATGACCGACGCAGCTCTCGGGAGCGCGCAGCATGCCTTCGGTCAAATAGGCGCGCATGAGCGAGAAGTCGTTGCGATAGCGCGCGACTTGGCCGAGGAGAAAGATGACGATGGTCTCGGCGAAGCGCGGCACCAGGCCGGCGCGTCGGCTCGAGGCGATGGTGGCGAGCGCCCAGCGCCGGGAGACGCTGGTGCGATGGCGCTCTTGCTCGTTACTGGCGAGCTGCTTCTCCATGTCGGCGCAGCGATAGTCGAGGTGGTGCTGATTGCAGGCGTCGACGGCGGCGGTGAGCTCGGTGACGGCAGCGTCGAAGTCGCCGCGCGCGGCGGCGACGGCGGCTTCGCTCTGCGCCAGCCTGGCCTGCCACCACGGATCGCCGTTGCGCGCGACGAGCTGACGCAGGAGCGCGAGCATCGGCCGGGCTCGTGCGGTTGAAGAGGACGAGGCTGCCGAGCATGAGGTCGTCGGCGTGCGCCTTGGTGATGGCCGCGAAGAATTCGGCCAGCTCGGCCGGCGGCACCGCCGGCGGCGACGTCGGCATCAGCATGTAGCGCGCGTAACGCGGACCGAGCGTGGCGCGCGCCGCGGGCGCCTCCTTGGCGATGCGATCGATCCACGTCGCCAGCGTCGCGTCGCCGAAGATGCCGTCGAGCTTCACGGCCAAGGGACGCAGCTCCTGCAGCCGCTGCACCGACTGCGCCGAACGCGCGGCGTGGTAGAAATAGTGGCGCACCATGCTCGGCGCGCGCCGCACGACGTCGTCGCCCGGCAGCGGCCCGCCGGTGATCATCGGCTTGGCGGCGGCGATGTCGGCGGCGGTGCTCTTGAGGCGCGCGCTCCAGCCGTCCTTGAGCGCCGCCGAACGGGCGCGCGCTTCGTCGGCCCAGCCCGGCTCGGCGAGCGCGGCGACCGCGTCGAACGACTGCGCGGCGGCGAGCGGCAGCTCCAGCGCCACCAAGGCCAGCGCCCGATTCCAGAGCGCGCGTGAATGCTTCGGCGCGTGCGCGAGGACGGCGTCGAGCTGCTCCAGCGCTTCGTCGACGTTGCCGCGCATCAGCGTCGCGAGCGCGCGGTCGGCGGCGACGTCGTCGGACTTGGGCGCGCGCTCGAGCGCTTCGGCGGCGCGCCCGAGATCGCCGGCCACGAGCGACGCCGCGCCCACGCCGTGCCAATCGCCGGCGTCGGACAGGCGCGCCACCGCCGCCAGCGGCACCGACTCGCGCGCGTCCTTGTGGTCGGCGAGGCCTCCATCGAGCGGGCGCCAACGATCGAGCGCGGCGTAGCTGAGCCGAGCCGCGAGCGCGCGTTTGGGCGCCGTCACGAGCGGCTCGTCGCGATGACAGCTCGCGAGGCACAGCGAGATTGCGGCAGCGAGCGTCACGAAGCGCAGCATGTGCGCTATGAATCGTTCGTTCCGCCGCCCAAAATCAAGCGGCGATTGTGTTTACGAAGATCGGCTACAGCGCCGCGCGGACTTTGCGCTCTTCTTCGCTGAGCTCGTAGATGCGCTTCAACAACGCGTCGGCGATGCGCTTGTGCGACGAGAGGCGGTTGCCGAACTTCTTGAACGGCGACAGATCGATGGGCTCGCCGAAGACGGCGATGACGCGCTTGGTGCCGGCGAAGTTGCCTTTGACGTCGGCGACGATGTCGTTCGAGAGGCCGTGGATGAACGCGGGCACGACGATCGGCCACGCGTCCATGACCAGCTTGCCGACGCCCGGCTGTGCCGGCAGCGGCTGATAGGGATCGTCGTTCTTGTTGCGCGTGCCTTCCGGATGAAACCCGACGAGCACCTGGCCTTTGTGCAGCTCGGCGACGACGCGCTCGAGCGCCCACTTGTTGAAGTCGGCCTTCTGCGGCTCGCGAAAGAACGGCGGAAACATGCGCCCGCCGCCGATGAACAGGTTCACGAGCACGCCGAGCGCGCTTTGATAGAAGAAATCGGCGCGCACCGGACACAACACCGGCTGACGCAGCGGCGTGTGACGATGCAAGAGCAGCATCAACATGTAGAGATCGAAGAAGCTGCGATGGTTCGAGACGAGGACGATGCCGTCCGAGTACTTCAAGCCCTGCAGCCGCTCGAGACCGACGGGAATCATCATGTTGCGCGAGCCGACGGTCATCCAGCCGGCGCCGATGGTGCGCAGCCAGCGCTCGGTCAGCGGCAGCGCGCGCCGATGCAGGAAATCCATGGCGCGGAAGGCGGTGCGCTCGAACGGCGCCAACAATTCGATCGGCGGCGCGAGCGAGAGCGCTGCGTCGTCGTGCGGCGGCTGCGTGATCGGCGTCTTCGTCGTCGGCATCGGGCTGGCCGGCATCTCGAATTCCAAAGTAGCCTTCAATTAACCAAACGGTCAACCCAGAAAGCGCAGCGAAAGCGTGGCCATTTCTCGGGTAACGATCGCGCGCTCGGTGGCATCGGCGGCGACCGTCACGCGCGCGGTCGGACCAATCGGGCGCTTGTGCGGACGGTGAGAAAGTGCAATACGCATTGGGAAGATGGCCTCGGCCCATGCGATGAATGCGCGACGATCGGCGGCGTTTTACGACGTCGACGGCACGCTCATCAAGACCAACATCGTGCACGCGTTCGGCTGGTATGCGCGGCATCAGCCGACGCTGACGGGATCGATCGTCAAGTCGGCCAAGACGCTCTTGTCGACGCCGGTCTTCGCGGTCGCCGACAAGCTGTCGCGCAAAGTGTTCAATCAGCTCTTCTATGGTTATTACGCGGGCGAGCCGGAAGATCGGCTGATCGTGCTCGCCGAAGAGCTCTTCGAAGACACGATCAAGCCGAGCATCTTTCCGCGGGCGCGCGATCTCATCGAGCAGTCGCGGCGCGCCGGCTGTCGCCAGGTGTTGGTGTCGGGCGGGCTCGACTTCACCGTTAGACCGCTGGCGCGCTATTTGGGCGTCGACGACTTCATTACCAATACCCTCGAGTTCGAGAACGGCTATGCCACAGGCCATCTCGGTAAGCCGTTCGTAGCCGGCGCGACTAAAGCGGTCATCATGCGCGACTACGCGGCCAAGCATGATATCGACCTAGCCGCTTCTTACGCCTATTCCGATTCGTACTCCGACTATCCAATGCTCGCCGTGGTCGGCCATCCGACTGCGGTAAACCCCGATTGGAGACTGAAAGCGACCGCTCGTTCTTACGACTGGCCAGTCCTAGACTTGCGGTAACTGACAGACAACTGCCCTGCGGGCCGTATTGGCAGCAAGGGGCAATCATTCTGCGAGCCCGATCAGGCTCAAGGAATGGGAAAGCCAGGAACTATAAAGATGCGCGCAATTCGTCCACGTAGCCGTGGCGCCGCTGATGAGAGCGTCGTCACCATCGACACCGACTCCGCACCCCGCATTCTCTTTTACGGCGAAGACTTCCTCTGCGAGGATCTGCCGGTCGGCACGCGCGTGATCTATCCGCGTGCGCCGCTCGCCGGCCTGCCCAATGTGCGCGCGGCGATTCGCTATGCGCTGCACCATCCCGAAGGCGACATGGAGCCGCTGCACGCGCTCTTGACGCCGGGGATGAAGGTGACGATCGCCGTCGACGACGTGTCGCTGCCCTTGCCGCCGATGAAGCGGCCCGACGTGCGCGAGGTGATCCTCGACATCGTCCTCGAGATGCTCGCCGACCACGGCGTCGACGACATTCACATCATCATCGCGACCTCGCTGCACCGCCGCATGCACGACTGGGAAGTCAAGCGCATGGTCGGCGACAAGGTCTACAACGCTTACTGGCCCGATAAGCTTTACAACCACGACGCCTGCGATCCCGACGGGATGGTCACGCTCGGCAAGACGCGCCACGGCGAAGTCGTCGAGACCAACAAGCGCGCCGCCGACAGCGACCTCGTCATTTACGTCAACATCAACTTAGTGCCGATGGACGGCGGGCATAAGTCGGTCGGCGTCGGGCTTTGCGGTTACGAGTCGCTCAAGGCGCATCACACGCCGAAAGCGATCGTCAATTCGAACTCGTTCATGGATCCGGATAACTCGGAGCTCGCGCATTCGGTGCATCGCATCGGGCGTGTGTGCGAGCAGCACATGAAAGTGTTCCATATCGAGACCGCGCTCAACTCCAAGATGTTCGATGGACCGTTGTCGTTCTTGATGAAGAACGAAGACGACTTCACCGAAATGGACCGACTGACATTCGAAGGTTTGCAGTGGACACTAAAGCGCACTCCTCGTGCGCTGCGCCGTGAAATCTTCATGCGCGTGCCGTCGCCTTATGAAGTCATCGCCGTGCACGCGGGCTCGGCCGAACCGACGCACGCCAAAGTGTTGGCGAAGAATTACGAGCAATATGCGGTTCCCGTCGAAGGCCAGGCGGATATCCTGATCTCGGGTATTCCGTATATCTCGCCTTACAACGTCAATTCAAAGGCGCTCAATCCCTTGCTCGTGCAGGTGATGGCGCTTGGTTATTTCTTTCATATGTATCGCCATAAGCCGCTGCTCAAAGAAGGCGGTGTCTTGATCGTGACGCATCCCTGTTCCGATCAGTTCGATCCGGTGCATCACCCGTCGTATATCGAGTTCTTCAATCGACTGCTGCCGGAAACGCGCGACGCGTACACGTTGGAAAAGAAGTATCAGGACGAGTTCGCGTTCAATCCGTCCTATGTCGAGATGTATCGCCGCGGCAACGCCTATCACGGCGCGCATCCGTTCTTCATGTGGTATTGGGGCCAGAAAGGCCGCGAGCATTGCGGCAAGATCATCGTCGTCGGCAGCGATAACGCCACCGTGCCCAAGCTGCTCGGCTGGGAGCGCGCCGAGACGCTGGCCGAAGCGATCGCCATGGGCCGCTCGCACATGGGCCGCTCGGCGCAGATCACGATGTTGCATCACCCGCCCATCGTCATCAGCGACGTTCGCTAAGGAGCGTCCATGCTGCAAAAGGCACAACTGCCGCCGCTCGACGTCGGCGAGACGCTCGCGGGCAAGCGCATTCTCTTCGTCGGCGCCACTGGCTTCGTCGGCAAAGTGGCGCTCTCGATGTTCCTCTGTCGCTATCCGGCGCTGGGCAAGCTGTTCGTGCTCGTGCGTCCGGGCGCCGGCTCGTCGTCGGACGACCGCTTCTTCACGAAAATAGCGGCGTCGCCGACGTTCGATCCGATTCGCGAGCGCTGGGGCGAAGGCACCGACGCGTTCCTGCGCGAAAAATGCGTGCCGCTGGCCGGCGACGTCTCGCGACCCTTATTGAACTTCAATGAGGAGACCTTAGCGAAGATCGGCAAGCTCGACGCCATCATCAACTGCGCGGGATTGGTGTCATTCAATCCGTCGTTGGAGACCGCACTACGCATCAACGTCTTAGGGCCGAAGCATGTGCTGGAAGTGGCGCGGCGCACCGGCGCGTCGGTGGTGCACATCTCGACCTGCTTCGTGGCCGGCAATCGCGACGGCGAAGTGTGGGAAGACGAGCCGCTGGTCGGCTATTTCCCGCGTAAAGATCGCGGCCACGGCGCGCAGACCGACACCTTGCGCGACGACGACTTCTCGGTCGAGCTCGAGATCGCCGACTGCCAGCGCATCATCGATCAAATCAAGAGCCGCGCCGACGACCGCGCGCACGTCTCCGAGTTCCGCGATCGCGGCGCCGCGCGGCTCAAGAGCGAAGGCCGCGACGCCGACGACGAGCGCACGCTCAAAATCGCCGTCCAGCGCGAGCGCAAAGTGTGGGTGGCCGAGAAGCTCACCGATCTCGGCATGGAGCGCGCGCAACATTGGGGCTGGCCCAACACGTACACGTACACGAAGTCGCTCGGCGATCAGGTGTGCGCGCAAGCGGGCGACGTGCGCGCCTGCATCGTGCGGCCGGCGATCGTCGAATCGTCGGTGCGCTATCCGTTCGAAGGCTGGAACGAGGGCTTCACGACGTCGGCGCCGCTGGCGTTCATGAGCATCAAAGGCCATCGCACCTATCCGGCCGGCGACAAGGCGACGCTCGACATCATCCCCGTCGACATGGTGGCCGCGGGGCTCATCATGGCGACGGCGGCGACCATCGCGGGGCAGAACGAGCTCGTCTATCAGCTCGGCTCGTCGGACGTGAACCCGCTGTACATGAAGCGCGCCGTCGAGCTGCTCGGCCTGCACAAGCGCCGCTATTTCCAAGAGCGCAACGACAAGGACGAAGGCTCGAAGCTCCTCAACATCGTGCTGTCGCGGATGGAGCCGGTCGCCGTCTCGCGCGAGCGTTACGAGAGCGCGTCGGCGCCGCTGTGGCTGTCGCTGGCCGAGCGCGCGACCAAGCTGATCGACGACTACACGCCGCGCTGGGGCGCGCCGCGTTTGGCCGGCATGGCCGAGCACATGAAGACGCGCCTTGGCCAAGTCTCACAGGTGGCCAAGCAGACGAACGAGCTGTTTCAGCTGTTCATGCCGTTCATCTACGAGCGCGAATACGTCTTCCGCTGCGACAACATTCGCGCGCTCTATGCGCGCTTGACGCCGGCCGATCAGGCGCTCCTGCGCTGGGATCCCGAGCAGCTGAGCTGGCGCCATTACTGGCTCGACATTCACATGCGCGCCCTCGAGAAGTGGGTCTTCCCCAACCTCGAGGAGGAGTTCAAGCAGCGTCCGAAGGCGGTCTACACCTATCGCGATCTGCTCGAGATGTTCGACGCGACGACGAAGCACCATCGTCATCGCACCGCCATGCGCCTCTTGCCGCATCCCGACAGCTTGTCGGAGCCGCATCGCTACACCTACGCCGACCTGCAGGACATGGCCGATCGCGTCGCCGCGATGCTGCGCGAGCGCGGCGTCATCCCCGGCGACAAGGTCATGCTGCTCGCCGAGAATCGGCCCGAGTGGGGCATCACCTACTTCGGCATTTTGAAGGCGGGCGCGGTCGTGGTGCCGGTCGATTGGCAGTCGACGGCGGACGAAGTGCAGAACCTCGTCGGCTGGGCGCGCGCCAAAGCGATCGTCCTCAGCGACAAAGTGCGCGACCGGCTGAGCGCGTTCAACGGCGAATTCGCCGCGGCGCAGATCATCCGCTTCGACGATCTCTTGCACGAAGAGCCCAAAGTCTCGGCGGCGGCGCTCGTGCATCATCCGAAGGCGGACGACCTCGCGTCGCTCATTTTCACGTCGGGAACGACGGGGCGGCCCAAGGGCGTCATGCTGTCGCATCGCAACTTCTCGTCGCTGTTGTCGAAGCTCGCGGGCGTGTTCGACATCGACAAGCACGACGGTCTCTTGTCGGTCTTGCCGCTGCATCACACCTTCGAGTTCACGGCGGGCCTGCTCATGCCGCTCATGCGCGGCGCGCAGATCACCTATCTCGACGAAGTCGACGCCGACGCGCTCACGCACGCCTTCGAGAGCGGCAACATCACCGGCATGGTCGGCGTGCCCGCGCTGTGGCAGCTGTTCCAGCGCAAGATCGAGAAGTCGGTCGCCGACTCGGGGCCGTGGGCCAAGCGCATCTTCGACCTGCTCATCGACGCCAACCGCAAGCTGCGCGATCGCGTGCCGCCGGCGCTCGACAGCTTGATGCTGCTCAACTGGGGACGCCTCTTCTTCTGGCCGGTGCATCAGAAGTTCGGCGGACGGCTGCGCCTGCTCATCTCGGGCGGCTCGGCGCTGCCGACCGACACGATGAAGACGCTGCGCGGCCTCGGCTTCAACCTGTTCGAAGGCTACGGCTTGACCGAAGCCTCGCCGGTGTTGACGGTCAATCGACCGGGCACGCGCCTTCTGCCCGGCGCCGTCGGTGAGCCGCTGCCGGGCATCGACGTGCGCATCGACAACCCCGATGCGCGCGGTGTCGGCGAGGTCGTGGCCTCGGGACCGAACGTCATGCTCGGCTACTTCGAGAACCCCGAGGCGACCAAAGAGGTCATCGGCGGCGACGGCTGGCTGCACACCGGCGATCTCGGCCGCTTCGACGACGAAGGCCGCTTGTACATCGTCGGCCGCAAGAAGGAGATGATCCTCGGACCGTCGGGCGAGAACGTCTATCCCGACGAGCTCGAGGACGCCTACCGCGAGTCGCCGTACATCAAGGAGCTGTCGATCGTCGGCTTGCCGGCGGAGAGCGGCGGCGAAACGGTGGCGATGATGCTCGTGCCCGAGTACGAGCCGTCGGGCGAAGAGCTGTCGCGCGAGGTGATTCGCGAGCGCGTGATGGAGCACGTCAAAGGCGTGTCGGCGAAGCTGCCGCTCTACAAACGCGTCAAGCTCGTGCATTTGACCGACGTCGAGCTGCCGAAGACGGCGACGCGCAAGGTGAAGCGCAAGCTCGTCGTCGAGGAGATGCAGAAGCTCGAGCGGCTGAAAAAGCGCGCCGAAGAGACGCGCAAGACGGCCGCCGCATCCGGTGAGGGCGACGACGTCTGGATTCTCGCGCTGGTGGCGACGGTGGCCAATAAGCCGCGCGACAAGGTCTACGGCGCCGCGCGCATGGAAGAGCTCGGCTTCGACTCGCTCATGTACACCGAGCTCGGCGTGGCGCTGGAGGCGGCGGGCGTGGCCGTGCCCGACGCCGGCAACACCGACTTGACCGGCGTCGAGACCGTCGACGACCTGGCCAAGCTGGTGCGCGCGTGGGGCTACGCCGACAAGAAGCCCAAGAAGAAGACGAAGGCGCTCAAGGCGGCCGAGGACAACGACGACGCCAACGAGATCCACGTGCCCGAGATGGTGGCGACGATGGGCCGGCAAGCGCTGACGTGGGGCCAGCGCGCGCTCTACGAGCGGCTGTTCGAGACGACGGTGACGGGACGCGCGAACATCCCGGGAAACACCAGCTTCCTCGTCGCGGCCAATCACGCGAGCCACCTCGACATGGGCCTCGTCAAGCACGCGCTCGGCGATTGGGGCGCGCACCTCGTGGCGCTGGCGGCGAAGGATTACTTCTTCGAGGATCCGATCAAGCGCGCCTACTTCGAGAACTTCACGAACTTGGTGCCGATGGATCGCCACGGCTCGCTTGCGCGAATCCTTGCGCCTCGCCTCCGAGGTCATGAAGCAGGGCTACATTTTGCTGATCTTCCCCGAGGGAACGCGGTCGACCAACGGCGTGATGGTCGACTTCAAGCCGTCGATTGGCTACCTGTCGCTGGCCAACAAAGTGGACGTGCTGCCGATGTATCTCGACGGCACGTTCGGCGCGCTGCCCAAAGGCAGCGTGCTGCCGAAGCATCGCGAGATCGCGGCGCACATCGGGCCGCTCATCACCTACGAGCAGCTGAAGAAGGCGACCGAAGGCATGCCCAAAGCGGACTCTTATCGCGAGGCGTCGCGGCTCGTCGAGCTGGCGGTGCGCAAGCTGGCGCCGCAGGGCAGCGTCAACCGCGGCCCGGCGGCGGCGCCGTCGACGGGCAAGCTCACCGCCGAGAGCGTCATGGCGCCGGAGGCGAGCGAATGAGCGTCGAAATCGTTCGGGCACCGGGCGCCAAGCAGCGCGTGCTCGTCACCGGCGGCACCGGCTTCTTGGGCCGCTGGGTCGTCGACGAGCTCGTCCGCGCCGGCCACGGCGTGCGCGTCTTGGCGCGCGGCAGCTCGCCCACGTTGAGCGAGCGCGGCGCCGAAGTCGTCATCGGCGACGTCGTCCGCGACATCGACCCGAGCGAGCATCCCGACGCCGTCACGCTGGCGCAGGCGCTCGAAGGCTGCCACGCCCTGTTCCACCTGGCCGGCTTCGTATCGCGCGATCCCGGCGACGGGCAGCGCATGATGCGCGTGCACATCGAAGGCACGCGGCGCATTCTCCAGGCGGCGAAGGCGGCCGGCGTGCGCCGCGTCGTGCTCGCGTCGACGTCGGGCACCATCGCCGTGTCGCGCGAGCCCGAAGTCCTCGACGAGCGCGCGCCGACGCCGACCGAGATCGTCAGCGGCTGGCCCTATTATTTGTCCAAGATCTACCAAGAGCGGCTGGCGCTCGATCTCGGCGCGTCGCTCGGCCTCGAGGTCGTCGTCGTCAATCCGACGTTGCTGCTCGGTCCCGGCGACGAGCGGCAGTCGTCGACCGGCGACGTCAAGCGCTTCTTGCGCCGCGAGATTCCGGTCGTGCCCGAAGGCGGCGTCAGCTTCGTCGACGCGCGCGACGCCGCCCTGGCGACCGTGGCCGCGCTCGAGCACGGCCGCGCCGGCGAGCGCTACTTGCTCGGCGGCCCCAACTGGACCTGCGCCGAATATTTCGGCCGCCTGCAGCGCGCGTCCAAAGTGCGCGCGCCGCTCTTGAAGCTGCCGCGCAAGCTGCAGCTGCGCGCCGCCTCGTTCATCGAGCACGCCTACAAGGCGCTCGACCGGCAGCCGCCCATCGAGCGCATCTCGGTCGAGATGGCCGACGTCTATTGGTGGTGCGACTCGTCGAAGGCCGAGCGCGAATTGGGGTTCGTCGCGCGCGATCCGGGCGAGACGCTCGACGACACCATCCGCGACTTGCGCACCCGCATGATCTGATTCGGCAGCGGTGCTAAGTTAACGAAATGCAGCGCTCGCCGCTCCTGACCGTCACCGTGCACTGCCCGCATTTCGATCGGCCGGTGCAAGCGCAGCGCAATGTCGCCATCGACCGGCTGTGCGCGTGCAGCGACAGCGCGCTCTGCCGCGATGACTCCAATCCGCCACCGGCCGGCGAGCACGCCCGACCGTTCCCGCACGGCTGCCCCGTCTTCCCGTCGCTGGCCAAGTAAACAGCCGTTTACAAGCGCGCCATGATCGTCATCGTCATGGGTCCGAGCGGCGCCGGCAAGAGCACCGTCGGACGCGCGCTGGCCGCCACGCTCGGCTGGGAATTCCTCGAAGGCGACGACTATCACCCGCCCGCCAACGTCGCCAAGATGCAGCGCGGCCAGCCGCTCGACGACGTCGACCGCGCGCCGTGGCTGGCGCGCCTCGTGAGCGAGATTCGCGTCCGCCTCGACGCCAACCGCGACGCCGTCCTGGCCTGCTCGGCGTTGAAGCGGGCCTATCAGCGGCAGCTCGTCGTCGACGATCGGGTGCGGCTGGTGAATCTGCGGGCGTCGCCGGCGCTGCTGGCCGAGCGGCTGGCGGCGCGCCAGGGTCACTTCATGCCGCCGTCGCTGCTGGCGTCACAGCTGCAAACACTGGAGCCGCCCGAGCACGCCCTCGACGTCGACGCCGGCCAGCCGCTCGCCGACCTCGTGGGCCAGCTGCAGCAGGCACTAAAGTCTTAGTCGCAGCTAGGCTTCGAGGAACGCGCGCAGCTCGCGGGCCAGCGCTTCCGGCTGATGCCGCTGCATCATGTGGCCGGCGCCGGCGATCGTGACCTTCTTGGCCACCGGCAGATTCGCCTCACGCCGCGCCTGCTCCTCCGGCGCGTGCCGAAGCTGCGACTCGCCGCCCTCGACGAGCAGCGTCGGCGCCTTGACCCGCTGCCAAAAGCTGCGCGCGATGTCGAGGCTGAAAGCCGTAGGGCCCGGGCGTCGCGTGCAGCGGATCGTGCTTGAACCGCAGTCGACCGCCGAGCGCCGGCGCCGTGCCCTGCTCCGCCAGCCGCAGCGCCAACGGCCGCGCCAACAGCGGATCGTGCGCCATCAGCCGCTCCGCCGCCTCCTCGACCGACGCGTAGCTGCGCGGCGCCCGCTCGCGCGCCGACTTCCACGCCGCCAGCCACGTGTTGACGCGCTCGGGCATGGTCCCCGTCGACTCGGGCGGCCCCAATCCCTCGAGCAGCGCCAGCTTGTGCACGCGATCGGGATAGGCGCCCGCGTAATAGGCCGCGACGCTGCCGCCCATCGAATGGCCGACGATCGACAGCGTTCCCGTCGTCGTCAGCCCGATGAGCTCGTGCACGTCGGCCAGATAGTCGACGAAGTGGTAATAGCCGCCGGCGCCGACCCAGTCGCTGTCGCCGTGGCCGCGCAGGTCGGGCGCGACCAGCCTGAGCCCGCCGGCGCCGAGGCCCGCGTCGACGACCGCTTCCCAGCTCCAGGCGTGGTCGAGGAAGCCGTGCAGCAGCAAAACCGTGTGCTCGGCGTCGGCGCGGCCCCACTCGAGCACGTGATAAGCGAGGCCGGTCGGAAGCTGCAGCTTGCGGGACGCAGGCATCTTCCTTTACTAGTTATCAGGAATGCCAACCGCGCGCGAGGAAGCGCAGCAAATCCTGACACTCGTGCGTGGCGAGGCGCTGGCCGCCTACGATCTCGTCGAGCGCCAACTGAGCGTGCTCGTCATGCGGACGCAGGTCATGTTGTCGCTCTCCGGCATCGTCGTCACCGTCACCGGCTTCTCCGGCCGCGCCATCGCCGACACCAGCCAAGTGGCCCGCCTGTCGATCTCGGCCGGCATCCTCGTCGTGCTGGCGTCGGCGGCGGTGGCCATCGGCGGCGTGCTCAAGCTGCGCTGGATGACGCAAGAGCTGGGCAGCGACGACATCGTCGACATGCTGGCGCGCACCATCGTCGCGCGCGATAAAAAGGCGCGCTTCCTGGCGCTGTCGCTGACGCTGTTCATCGTCGGCTTCGGGCTTTACTGTTTCGCCATCGCGCAGCTGCTGATGGCGGCGCGGCCGACGACCTAGATGGCGCTGCAGCCGACGCGCTACGAGTTTCGCCTGACGCTGTCGCACGTCGATCGCGGGCTGGAAGCGGCCGAGACGCTCATCGCCGCGCGCCATCCGTCGGAGACGCAGCGCCACCTGACGTTGCGCATCTTGGCCTGGTGCCTCTTGCACGAGGAGGGTCTGCAGTTCGGCCCCGGCCTCTCGACGCCCGACACGGCCGACTTGTGGACGCACGACCTGACCGGCCGGCTCACCAACTGGGTCGAATGCGGCACCATCCCCGGCGAGCGGCTGCGCAAGGCGCTCTTGCATCACACGGGCGCGCATAGCCACGTCGTGACCGACGACGCCGAGGACGCGCGCGTCCTACTCGAGGAGCTCGCCGTCAAGAGCTGGCCGCGCGGCACGCCGGCGCCGATCGTGTGGACGATCGATCGCGCGCTCGTCGCCGACTTGGCCGCGCGTGAAGATCGCCGGCAGCGCTGGAGCGTCACCGTCGTCGGCGACCACTTCTACCTCGACGTCGACGGCAAAGCGCTCGACGGCCCGATCGCACAGCAGGCGCTGAATACTTAGCGGCGGTGGCCGTTACGGCGAGTATTGCGCCCAGGGCAGCCAGAACGTGCACACGACCGGGCTGTTGACGTCGCCGGCCATGAAGTAGCCGTAGACGTGCGCGCTGTCGACCGCGCTGAGCACGAGCGTGTCGCCGTCGCAGTCGCTGCCGTTGCACAGGCCGTTGCCGTCCGGCGTCGACACGCTCTCGGCGCCTTGCGGATAGACGACGCCGTCGGGCGTGGCCGCGCCCACTTCGGCCGAGAACGTGTACGAGCCGGCGGCGATGCTGGTGCCGCTGCCGAAGCGGCTGAGCGACAAGCTGCAGTTGGCGCTGTCGACGGTGGCGTTGAGCGTGAACGTGCCGCCGCTCAAGGCGCCGGTGTCATCATACGAGTTGATCAGCGTCGCCGTGCCCGACGGCACGCCGGGCCCGTAATGCACGTTCTGCGCGACGGTGACCTCCAGCTGCGGCGACGTCCAGGCCGTCGTGGTCGTCGTCGTGCCGCCGTCGGCGTTGTTCTGGAACAGCTGACAGCCGGGCAGCAGCGCCAGCGACAAGATGCTCGCGCCCGTCAGTCCAATGAACGAGGCCAACCGGTGTTGCATGCCCGAACGCTAGCACGCCGAACGAACCGATCAGCACCCTTTACACAGTCTTAAACATTCGCATTCAGTGACATATTGGCATTCGCTCGCGTCGCCTCGTTGACATGTGACTCCATATTGAGTTACTACGCGTCGTCGACGGCGAGGTCCCTTTCGTTGGCGTGGTTTCGCAGCGCGTTCCTGTTCGTGCTCGCCGTCGCGTGCGTCGGCTGCGGCGGCGCGTCGTCGGCGCGATGTCCGCTGACGGTGTGGTACCAGCCGTCGGCTTCAGCGGCCGCCGTGCCCGATGCGCTGGTGGGCTCGTGGGACCAATGGGCGCGGCCCGGCTTGCGCAGCTTTCGCAGCGTCACCGCCGCCGACGGCACCGAGTGGCGCACGGCGACGATCGATCTGCCGCCCGGCACGTACCAATATGCCATCGTCGTCGGCGGCGCCGTCGTGCTCGACGCGCTCAATCCGCGCACGGCGTTCGTGACCGGCGACGGCGGCCTCTTCGGCGACGAAGTGTCGGAGGTGGAGCTGGCCGACTGTCGCGCGCCGACGCTCGCCGCCGTGTCCGCTGCCGCCGACGGTGACGCGCTCGTCGTCGCGGCCGATTTTCAGCCGGGCGCCGACGCGGTCGGGCTCGACGAAGGCTCGCTCGCCGCCGCCGTCACGCGCGGCGGCGCGGCCGTGGCGACCGCGGTGGCGCTGGCGCACGCGAGCGGCAGCGACGGCGTCGTGCATGTCACGGCGCGCGCACCGAGCCTGGCCGCCGGCAAATACACGCTGACCTTGACCGCGCGCGATCGTCGCGGCCGCGCGCTCTCGGCCGCCGCCAGCGCGTTCGTCGCCACCGCCAACGCCGCCGCCGCCGCGCGCGGCGACGCCCTCGTCTACCAAGTCATGATCGACCGCTTTGCCGGCCCCAACGGCGCGCTGGCGCCGCCGGCGTCACCCGGCGATCGCGCCGGCGGCACGCTCGACGGCGTCCGCGCCGCGCTCGACGCCGGCTACTTCGACGCGCTCGGCGTGACCACGCTGTGGCTGTCACCGGTCTACACCAATCCGACGATGGCCGAGCCGGGAACGGGCGGTCACCCCGTCGTCGCGTATCACGGCTATTGGCCCGACGCGCCGCGCACGGTCGATCCCTTGCTCGGCGGCGACGACGCCCTCGACGCGCTCATCGCCGACGCGCACGGCCGCGGCGTCCGCGTCATCCTCGACGTCGTCCCCAACCACGTCTTCGCCGACCACCCCTACTACGCCGAGCATTCGCGGCAGAACGTCGCCATCGATCCCAACCCGACGGCGACGAGCGATCCCGGCACCATCAGCTGGTTCAACGACGGCCCCGGCCATTGCGTCTGCGGCGATCCCGGCTGCGATTGGGGCGCGAACATGGAGACCTGCTGGTTCGCCTCCTATTTGCCCGATCTCAACTGGCGCCATCCCGACGTGCTCGTCGCCGCGCCGGCGGATCTGGCGTGGTGGATGACGCGCTTCGATCTCGACGGTCTGCGCCTCGATGCCGTGCCGATGATGCCGCGGGCCGCGACGCGCCACATCATGCACGCCGTCGGCAGCCTCATGTATCGCGCGCCGATGGATCAGCTCGTCGTCGGCGAAATCTACACCGGCGCCGGCGACGCCGGCCGCGCGCAGATTCGCTACTACCTCGGCAGCGAGCTCGACGGCCTCGACAGCGCCTTCGACTTCCCGCTCATGTGGTCGCTGCGCGACAACGTCGCGCACGGCGCGGCCAGCGGCTTCGCCGAGGTCGAGCAAGAGGTGGCCGCCGGCGCGGTCGCGTGGGCCGGCTCGGGCGCGACCATCGCGCACATGATCGGCAACCACGACACGACGCGCTTCGTGTCCGAGGCCAACGACGACGCCGACGGCGATCCGTGGTCGGCGCCACCGCCGCAGCCGACCGCGGTCACGCCGTATCGCATGCAGCTCTTGGCGTTGGCGTTCGTGCTGACGCTGCCGGGCATTCCCGTCATTTACTATGGCGACGAAGTGGGCCTGGCCGGCGCCGGCGACCCCGACTCCCGCCGCGTCATGCCCGATCCGTCGACGCTGGCGCCGGCGCAGTCGCAGCTCTTGGCGACGGTGCAGCAGCTCGGCCGCGCGCGCCGCTGTTCGCCGGCCTTGCGCGGCAGCCGCACGGTCGCGCTCGCCGACGCCGACCACGACGTCGCGCTCCTGCAGTCGGAAGCGGGCGCGAGCGCGATCGTCGTCCTCTCGCGCGCCGCCAACGACGCCACGCTCGACGTGCCCGGCCTGCCCGCCGGCCACTATCGCGACCTCCTGTCGACCGCCACGCTCGTTTCCGACGGCACCCACGCCACCGTCACCGCCGCTGCGCAGTCCGCCGCCCTCTATTTCCCGGAGAACGACTCATGTCTATGACGCGGCTTCTTCATCTGTCGTTCTTGGCATTGCTGACGCCCTCGATGATCGCAGGCTGCGGCTCAGGCACGACCGATCCGATCCCGACTCCGCCGTCGAACCCGTTCAACCCGGGCAATCCGACGACGAGCGGCTACGGCTCGGGCGCGGGCTCGGGCGGCAGCGCCGGCGGCGGCGGCTCGAGCGTGCCCGTCGGCCCGCCGCAGTGTGATCCGTCGCTGCGCCGCTGTCCGCACACGTTCACGTACGCCGGCTCGTCGACGCTGCCGCTCACCGGCAAAGAGTCGTCGGTGACGCTCATCGGCGACTATCGCGCGGATTCGTGGACGAACGGCGACGCCATGACGCTCGCCGCCGGCACCTGGTCCGTCACCGTCGCCGTGCCTTACGACGCGCAGACGACCTACAAATTCCACATCGCCTACAGCGACGGCACCGCCGACGCTTACGTGCCCGATCCGAACAATCCCGTGACCATCCCCGACGGCTTCGGCGGCCTCAACTCGATCTATATGGGCACCACCTGCGACACGTGGACCTGCGCGTCGACGCAGATCGCCTGCGCGCAGGCGCCGCTCGCCGCCGGCTCGTTCGACTGGCGCGACGCCGTCATCTATTGGGCCTTCATCGACCGCTTCGCCAACGGCAACCCGGCGAACGACAAACCGATCGTCGACAGCCGCCTGCAGACGGCCACCAACTGGCAAGGCGGCGATTGGGCCGGCCTGACCGCCAAAGTCACGAGCGGCTACTTCGCGGCGCTCGGCGTCAACGCCATCTGGATCTCGGTGCCCGTCGACAACGCCGAATCGGTCGGCCAAGGCACCGAAGGCGACACCAATTGGTACACCGGCTATCACGGCTATTGGCCACGCGACTTGACGATCACCGAATCGCGCTTCGGCAGCGACGCCGACTTGAAGGCGCTCATCGCCGCCGCGCACGCCGCCGGCATCAAGATCATCGTCGACTACGCCATGAACCACGTGCATCAAGACTCGCCCATCTGGCAGGCGCACGAGACCGACGGCTGGTTCAACCCGCTCATGCAAAACGGCGAGACCTGCGTGTGCAACGGCATCGCCAACGACGCCTGCAACTACGACGGCAGCCTCGGCAAGTCGTGCTGGTTCGCCGACTACCTGCCCGACTGGAACTTCTTGAACGCCGACGCGCGCGCTTACGTCGTCGACAACGCGGTCTCGTGGATCACCAATTACGGCTTCGACGGCTTTCGCCTCGACGCCATCAAGCAGATCGAGCCGATCTGGCTGAGCGACTTCCGCGCCGCGCTGCTGGCGAAAGTGGAAGCGACGACGCAGCAGCACATCTACTTGGTCGGCGAGACGTTCTCGGGCGATCGCGATCTCATCAAGTCGTTCGTCTCGCCGTGCACGATGCTCGACGGCCAGTTCGACTTCCCGCTGCGCGCGCAGCTCGACCAAAACGTCCTCATGCGCCAGGGCGCGATGACCGACCTCGTCAGCTTCATGGACTCGAACACCGGCTATTACGGCACCAGCGTCATGTCGACGTTCCTCGGCAACCACGATGTCCCGCGCTCGATCCACTTCGCCGAGGACACGCCCGAGTGGACCGACGTTTGGGCCGACGGCAAAGATCGCAACTTCGCCAACCAGCCGGTGCAGCCGACGGCGCAGAATCCCTACGATCGCATGGCGACGGCGTTCGCGATCTTGATGACGAACCAAGGCGCGCCGATGATTTACTACGGCGACGAAGTGGGCTTGGCGGGCGCGGGCGATCCCGACAATCGCCGCTTCATGCCGGCGCCGTCGACGTATTCGGCGGTGCAGCAGTCGCTGCTCGCGAAGATGCAGAAGCTGGGCGCGATTCGCGCGGCGCACACGGCGCTCAGGCGCGGCGATCGCACGACCTTGTCGAGCGACGCCGACAGCTGGGTCTATCGCATGGCCGACGGCAGCGACACCGTCTACGTCGCGGTCAATCGCAGCGACGCGGCCAAGACCGTCGGCGGCTTGCCGGCGAGCGCGCTCACCGATCAAATGACCGGCAATGCGTTGGCCGGCCCGTCGGTCACGGTGCCGGCGCGCGGCGTGCTCGTCTTGACCGCGCCCTAGCTGTACCGCTGCAGTCGATGCTGCTAGTGTACCGGCCATGCCGACACTCGCCGGGCGCGTTTATGTCGTCACCGGAGCCAGCGGCGCCATCGCCACACCGATCGTCCGCGCGTTGGCCGCGGCCGGCACCAAGCTGGCGCTCGTCGATCGCACGGCGCACGCCGAGCCCGCCCAAAGCCTAGGCGCGCTGGCGATTGCCGCCGACCTCGCGACGACGGCCGGCGCCCAGCAGATGGCGTCCACGGTCGTCGACCGCTTCGGCCACATCGACGGGCTCATCCACACCGTCGGCGCCTTCGCCATGGGCCACGTCGTCGACAGCGACGCGCAGCTCTACGATCGCATGTTCGACGCCAACGTCCGCAGCCTCTTCAACGTCTTGCAGGCCGTCGTCCCCGGCATGCTCGCGCGCGGCGACGGCTTCGTGTGCGGCTTCTCGTCCGAGCCCGGCTGGACCGGCCGCGCGCCCGGCTCGGCGCTCTACGGCGCCGCGAAATCGGCCGCCACGTCGTTGTTGCGCTCGCTCGATGCCGAGGTGCGTAACAGCCAGCTCGGCGTGTGCATCGTATTTCCGATGGGCGTCGTCGATACTCCCGCCAACCGTCGCGATATGCCCGGGGCCGATCCGAAAACGTGGATCGATCCCGAGGAGATCGCCGCGTCGATCGTGCATGCGGCGACGCGCAGCCCGCGCGGAAGGCTCTCCGACCTCCCCATCCATCCCCCGAGGTAAACTGTACCGTGATGGCATGATGCGCTCCGTTTCGCTTGTCTTATTGTTGTCCGTGGCAGTCGGTGGTCGCGCTTTCGCTCAGGAATCGGCCGCGCCGCCAAGCACGCCCGCGCCGGCGGCGGCGCCGAGTGACGGCAGCACCGCCGCCGCGCCCGCCGCCAAAGGCAGCGACCTCGACTTCAACCTCTTCGGCGACGAGAAGAAGAAGTCACCGCTCGACGAAGCGCGCGAAGCCGATCGACTGGCGCGGCTCGAGCGCGCCGTGCGCTTGCGCCGCAAGCTGCTCATCGCGCACCAGATCCTCGGCTTCGCCACGCTCGCCGCCGTCGCTGCCACCGACGTCCTCGGCCAGCTCAACTACGACGACAAGTACACCAAGTCGGGCAGCGACACCGGCAAGTTCTACAACACGCACGAGGATCTCGGCATCATCACCACCGCGCTCTTCGCGACGACGGGCGTGCTCGCGCTGGTGGCGCCCAATCCCTATCCGAAGCCGATCAAATTCGACGCCGCGCTCGTGCACAAAGCGTCGATGGCGGCGGCGGCGGCCTGCTTGCTCCTGCAGATCGTGCTCGGCCCGATTACCGCCTCACGCGACGGCAAGGCCGATCAGCGCGACCTCGTCGTCACGCACCTCGTGTCCGGTTACGCCATGTTCGCGTTCATGTCGGCTGGAACCTTGGCTTACGTCTTTTAAGGAATAACCATGAGCCTCACTCGTCGAGACTTTTTGCAAACGACCGCGGCCGGCGGTGTCGCGCTCACCGTCGTCGGCGCCGGCGGCTGCGGCAACCCCGTCAACTCCGCGCCCGTCGCCGACGTCGATGTCGACGACGATCCGACGTCGCTCAACTACGGCACCGTGCAGCTGACGGTCGCGCGCTATCCGCAGCTGGCGGTCGTCGGCGGCGCGCTCACGCTGCAGCTGCAGAAGCTCGATCTCACCGATCAAAATCGCACCTACGCGCTGCCGCCCGACGAAACGATCCTCATCGTGCAGTATTCGAGCGGGCTGTTCGCGGCGATGCAGTCGAGCTGCCCACACGCCGGCTGCGCGCTCGGCTACTCGGCGAAAGATCAGCTCATCGAGTGCCCTTGCCATTCGTCGCGCTTTCGCGTCATCACCGATCCCAACGACTCGGCCGATTGCGCGGGCGGCGTCGTGCATCCGCCGGCGCGCGCCGGCCTCACCGTCTACACCGTCACCTTCGACGGCGCCGTCGCCACGATCGATCTGAAGGCGCCGATCGCCTGCAACGACGCCTTCCCCGCCGCCGTCGACAACGTCGTCACCTTGCCGTTCGCGACGTTCCCGAACCTCGGCATGACGGGCGGCTCGGCCATCGGTCAGCCCAGCGGCTTCGGCGACACGATCGCCGTCGTGCGCATCAGCGCCACCGACGCCAGCGCCTGCTCCGCCATCTGCACGCATCGCGGCTGCACCGTCGGCTACGACGACAAGAAGGGCGACCTCTTGTGCCCGTGCCACGGCTCGGTGTTCGGCACCGACGGCCACGTCATCACCGGCCCGGCGACGCTGCCGCTGCAGAAGTACACGGCCGCCGTCACGGCGACCGGCATCACCATCACCCTCGCGTAAATAATCGTCAGTTGTTGGGAAACAGCGGGTCGTCGATCGCCGCATCGGCATGATCGACCGGCGGCAGCTCGCGCGTCTTGCCGCGACCGAGCGCCGCTCTCCAGCGCACCGGATCGCGACCGCGCAGGCGCAGCTTGACGTCGACGGCGGCGCCCTCCTCGAGCCCCAGCTTCACCGCGAGCTTCACGCGCGCCAGCTTGCCCAGGCTGAAGTCGACCTTGAGCTTCACGCGCGCACGTCCGCGAGCACGCGGTTGGCGGCGTTGTGGCCGGCGGCGCCGATGACGCTGCCCGCCGGATGACAGCCGGCCGAGCACGAGTACAACCCCTCGATCGGCGTCGCATACGGCAGTCGATCGGCGAAGCCGAAGCCGTTGTCGACGTGGTGAATGTGCCCGCGCGTAATCCCGAAGTGCGACTCGATCTTCTGCGGATGCAGCGCGAACGTATCGACCACGAGATCGCTCGTCCCCGGCGCGAACCGATCGCAGATCGAGAGCAGCTGCTTGACGTATTTCGCCTCTTCCGCCTCCCACGACGAGCCTTTGATCTCGTACGGCACCCACTGCACGAACAGCGCCGAGTTGTGATTGCCCGCGTCGTCTTTGAGCGAGGGATCGACCGTCGTGTGGATGTACCACTCGATCGTCGGGAACGGATCGAGCTCGCCGCGCTGCACCATCGCGAAGCCCTCTTTGATGTGCCGCATGACGTCCTTCTCGTCGGGCAAGAGGTGAATCGTCGGGCCGAACTGACCGCGATCTTCGGGCAAGCACGTAAACCGCGGCAGGCCGCGCAGCGCCAAGTTGACCTTGAACGTCGAGCCCGGCCGCGCGTAACTGTCGAGCCGCGCGTTGTACTCCGCCGGCAGCTGCGCTTGCCCGACGAGCTGGCGCATGCGGAACGGATCGGCGTTGCACACGACGACGTCGGCCGCGATCTCCTCGCCCGTCGCCAGCACGACGCCGGTGACGCGGCCGCCGTCGATGCGCAGCCGCTCGACGCGGCGGTTGCACTCGATCGTCGCGCCGTGTTTCTGCGCGGCCTCGGCGAACAGGCGCGTGACGGTGCCCATCCCGCCTTTGACGATCATCCACGTGCCGTCGCTGCCGGGCAGTCGACACATGTTGTGGATGAGGAAGTTCATGCCCGTGCCGGGCGTATCCCACGAGCCGTACAAGCCGCTGAACCCGTCGGTGACGGCGTACATCGCGCGCACGAGATCGCTCTTGAACCCGAAGCGGTCGATGTAGTCGCCGACCGGTTTACGACAGAGGTCGACGAAGATCTGCCGCAGCGGCGCGCGCACGAAGCGCTCGGCCGTCTCCTCGATCGACAGCGGCTCTTGCAGCCACGTCGGCCCGATGTCGTCGCGCAGCGCGGCCAATTCCGCCGTCATCGCCTGATTCGCGCGCCAATCGGCCTCGCTGAAGAAGTCGATGAACTGCCGCTTCATCGCCGCCTGATCGCTGCCGAACAAGAGATAGCGCGTGTCGGTCGTCGGCAAAAAATAGTGCGGATCGCGGCGCATGACCGGAATCTCGACGCCCGTCGCCTGCATGATCTCCGGCGGCATGAGCCCGAGCAAATAGGCGCCCGTCGAAGTCGCCAGGCCCGGCGCTTTGGCGAACGGCCGCTCGGTGCGCACGGCGCCGCCGATGACCGGCTGATCCTCGAGCACGCGCACCGACAGCCCGCGCTTGGCCAACATCACCGCCGCGACGAGCCCGTTATGCCCCGCGCCCACCACCACCGCCGACACTTTCTTGCCCATGATCGAGGCATATCACGATGCGAGCGCCATCGCATCGATTCGCTACTTCGTTGGAAACAATACGGCAATCGAAACGGCGGCGCGCTGCGGATATAGTGGACGTCGGCATGGGTCGACATCGCGGCGCGCATCCCGAAGATCTGCGCCTGTTCGACAAGACGCAGTGGAAGCGCATGCGTCCGGCGGCCGAGGAGATCGTGTGGCTGCTCGGGCGCGGCTATCCGCTGGCGACGGCCACCGAGGTCGTCGGCAACCACCATCAGCTCGAGGCGCGCCAGCGCATCGCGCTCGGCCGCGCGCTGTGCTCGCCCGAGCAGCGCAAGAAGCGCTCGACGCGCATCATCGAGCGCACCGACGCGCGCGGCCGCACCTTGCTCGTCGACGGCTTCAACCTCATCATCACGCTCGAGGTCGCGCTCTCGGGCGGGCTCATCCTCGACTGCGTCGACGGCACCGTGCGCGACTTGGCCGGTCTCGGCGGCAGCTATCGCACCGTCGACGAGACCGAAGGCGCGCTCGATCTCATCGGCCGCGAATTGGCCGCGCTCGGCCCGGCGCGCGTGCGCATCTTCTTGGACGCGCCCGTCTCCAACTCCGGCCGTCTACGCACGCGCATCGACGAGGTCGCCAGCCGCTGGCCGTTCCCCGTCGACTGCGAGACCGTGCCCAACCCGGACGCGATCTTGGCGCGCGCCGACAACGTCGTCACGTCCGACTCGGTCGTGCTCGACCGCTGCGGCTCGTGGCTCAACCTGGCCCGCTTCGTCGTCGACCGCCACCTCGCCGCCGCCTGGCGCTCGGGCGCGATCGTCTCGGCCAACGTCTTCGAGCTCTAGAATTTACGCGGTGCGTGAAGCTCGGCGCGCACCTCTTCGACCGGCCGGCCGCGCCAGAACTTCGAGTAATTGGCGTGCGACGACAACGTCCGCGGATCCATGCGATCGATGCACAAGACGCCGTGCAGGTGATCGATCTCGTGCTGCAAGATGCGCGCATGCCAGCCGCGCGCCTCGATGACGACGTCTTCGCCGCGCTCGTTCAGCGCCTCGACGCGCACGCCGACCGCGCGCGGCACCAGCGCCAGCCAGCCGTCGACCGACAGACAGCCCTCGTGAAACTCGATCGGCGCGCCCGGCAACAGCGTCAACGCCGGGTTGATGATGACGTGGAACGGCACCACGTCGCGCTTGCGCTCGGCCAGCTCCTCGGCGCTGGCGTTCGCCTGATACTCCGGCGCATCCTCGACGACGGCCAGCTGCAGCCCGAGCCCGATCTGCGGCGCCGCCAACCCGACGCCGGGCGCCGCGCGCATCGTCTCCTTCATGTCTTCGATGAGCTGCTGAATCTCGGTCGAGCGGATCTCGTCCAGCGACAGCGGCCGCGACGGCACGCGCAGCACCGGATCGCCCGCCTGCACGATCGGCAAGATCACGACGCGAAACCCTCGGCGCGGCTCTCGTCGACGGCGTCGAGCGACAGGTCGAGCCCACCCTCCGGCGGCGCGATGCCGATCGACGCCATCGGCGGGAACTGAAGGCCGCACGCTTTGACCGCCGGCTTGATGTCGTCGATGAAGTCCTGCATGACCGGCCCGGGATCGCGCTTCTTCAGCCCGACCTCGATCGCGTAGCGCGCACCGTCGGTGCCCGGCCGGCCGAACGACAACAGCCCCTGCCGCAACCACTTGTCGAAGTGCGCCTGCTTGACGGCATCGAACTGCCCCGTCCGCGTCAGCTCGACGACGATGCGCTCGCCCAGCGCCTGATGCCCTTTTTCCTCTTTGATGATCTTGTGAATCGTCTTTTGGTAGGGCTCGAACGAGCACTCTTCGTACTCTTTGAGCTGCCAAAAGCCGCCGCGATCGTAGAGAAACTGCGCCATCGCCAGCTCGTACCAAGACTGCGCGAACGCGATCGGCTTGTCCGCCAGCCGCGCCTGCACGACCGGCTCCACCGACTCGCCGGTGAACGTCGCGTACATCTTGACGACGTCCTCGTAATGCTCCATCTCCTCGCGGATGTGCCAGCTCATGAACTTGAGCCACTTCAGCTCGGGCACGTACTGCAGCCCGAAGCCGAACATCTGCGCCGCCGCCAGCTCGCGGTACGCTTGCGACTGCATCATTTGCACGACCACGCCGTAGTAGCGCTCGTCGAGCTCCGCGCGCGTCTTGTACGTCTTCATCGAGCGATCGATACCACAACCGCGCCCCGTCGCCGACTGCGAACCGCGCTACGGGCCGCCCTTGACTCGTCGGCCGCCGTTCCTACTTCAGTCGTAGCGAATTCTGTCGGGAATTCTTCAGCTTCGATGTAGTCGAGGGGGAGGGCTCAGTTGAGCGAAGCAAGCGGCGCCGGCGACGATACGGGACGAGCCGGCGAAGACGGGCCGCCGGCGGCCATCCTCGTCGTCGACGACTACGCGGCCAACCTCTTGGCCGTCGAGGCGGTGCTGGCGCCGCTCGGCCACCGCATCGTGCGCGCGACGTCGGGCGAAGACGCGCTCCGAGCCGTCCTGCGCCAGGACTTCGCGCTCATCATCCTCGACGTGCAGATGCCGGGCATGGACGGCTTTCAGACGGCGTCGCTCATCAAGACCCGCGAACGCTCGCGCCACATCCCCATCATCTTTTTGACGGCGATCAACAAAGACGCGGCCCAGGTCTTCGCCGGCTACCAGCATGGCGCCGTCGACTACCTCTTGAAGCCGTTCGATCCGACGATCTTGCGGCGCAAAGCGCAGGTGCTCGTCGAGCTCTGGCAGCGCAGCGAACGCCTACGGCTGCGCGAAGTTGCGCTGGCGCAGCAAGAGCGCGCCCGGCTGACCGAGGAGTCCGAGGCGCGCTATCACCGGCTCATCGAGTCGATGCCGCAGTGCGTGCTGGCGATGCGTCGCGACGGCGAGCTCTACTATTGCAACCAGGTCTGGACGCGCTTCAGCGGCCTGTCGGCGCGCGCCACCGGTGCGCATTTTTGGGACATCGTGCACGCCGACGATCGCGAGCCGCTGCGCGCGGCCTGGCACGAGGCGCTGGCGCACGAGCGGCCGCTCTTGACCGAGGCGCGCCTCGTGCGCGCGGCCGACGGCGTGCCGCGCTGGCATCAGCTGCAGCTGGTGCCGCAGCGCGAGCGCGACACAGTGCGCGGCTGGATCGTCACCGGCAGCGACATCGACGACGAGCGGCAGGCGCGCAGCGCCATCGAGCAGGCCAGCCGCGCCAAGGACGAGTTCTTGGCCACGCTGTCGCACGAGCTGCGCAATCCGCTCAACGCGATCTTGGGCTGGTCGCGCATGCTGCGCGCCGGCAAGCTCGACGAGGCGCAGGCGTTGCGCGCGACCGAGACCATCGAGCGCAACGCCGAGATGCAAGCGGCGCTCATCGAGGACATGCTCGACGTGTCGCGGATCATCACCGGCAAGCTGCTGCTCGACGTGCGCCCGGTCGATCTGAAGGCGGTGCTGCACGCGGCGTTCGAGACGGTGCGCATGGCGGCCGAGGCGCGCCAGCTCGACGTCCAGCTCAGCGTCGACGCCGACGTGCCGCGCGCGACCGGCGACGCGGCGCGGCTGCAGCAGGTGGTGTGGAATCTCTTGTCGAACGCCATCAAGTTCACGCCGCGCGGCGGGCGCGTCACGGCGCACCTGCGGCGCCAAGGCGCGCACGTCGAGCTGGCCGTGGCCGACAGCGGGCAAGGCATCGCCGCCGACTTCTTGCCGCACGTCTTCGAGCGCTTTCGGCAGGCCGATTCATCGTCGACGCGCGGTCATGGCGGCCTCGGTCTCGGCTTGGCGATCGTGCGCCATCTGGTCGAGCTGCATGGCGGATCAGTGGCGGTCGCGTCGGCCGGCGAAGGCCAGGGCGCGACCTTCACCGTGCGGCTGCCGCTGCGCGCGCCGGCGCCGGCCGCGCTCGACCCCGACGCCGCCAGTAGTGCCGACGAGCTTCACGCCGATGCGCGGCGGCCCGACGTGCGCGACCGGCGCGAATTGGCGGGTGTGCGCGTGCTCATCGTCGACGACGAGCCGGACGCGCGCGAGCTGCTCGCCGCCGTCCTCGAGCTGCACGGCGCCGACGTCAGCCTTGCCGCGACCGCCGACGAGGCGCTCGACCTCGTCGCCGCCGCGCGACCGGACGTCATCGTCAGCGACATCGGCATGCCCGGGACCGACGGCTACGAGCTCATCCGCCGCGTGCGCGCGCTCGACGGCGCGCACGGCGGCGCGACGCCGGCGGCGGCGCTGACCGGCTTCGCCCGACCCGAAGACGGCCGGCGCGCCACCGCCAGCGGCTTCGACGCGCACCTCGCCAAGCCCGTCGACGCCGGCGAGCTCGTCGCCACCGTGCACGAGCTCGCGCGCCGCGACCCGACGCTGCGCTACGCCGCGTCCTAATCGCGACGACGCGCGCTTGCCGACGCGGCGTCGCGATCGCCCGGCCATCGTTCGTCGACGGCCGCGTCACCCGCAGCGGCGCTAGCTGCGGCGGCGCTCGTCTTCGTCGGGCTCGCCGGCCTCGATCTCCACCGGCGGCGGCACGATCTCGCCCAGCTCCTCGGTCGTGCCTTTGATGCGGACGTGCTCGCTGCCGCGCCGCACCGTCATGCGTTCGTTGTCTTCGTCTTGGTTGGCCATGCGACGCAAAAGTAGGCGTCAGTGGCGAGCGAGCAAGCCGTCGATCACCTGCTGAGCGATGGGGTGATAGCTGTCGCGATGACGGGCCAACAGCGTGACCGCCAACGGCCGCGTCGCCGCCGTCGCCGCCAACGCGCCGTACAGCGGCCGCAGATACTTCATGCGGCCGACGCGACCGAGCAGCTCGCCGACGCGCGGCAAGACGCTCGTCACCCCCGACGCCAGCGCCACCAGCAGCCACGCCACGAGGACCTCGTCGTTACGGCTCGCCGTCAGCGCGTACAGCCGATCGAGCTCGTCGAGCAGCGCCGTCGGCGTCGGTCGCGGCAGCGCCTCCAAGTAGAGCGTCCACTCGGTCGGGCCCCACGTCGCGACCAGCTCCGCCGGCGGCAACGTCGCGCCCAGGGCCTCGATCGTCGCCAGCGTGCGCGAATGCGGCCGCGGCGCCGACGGCGGCAGCCCGACGCCCTCGAGCCACGCCGCGCCGTCGACGCTCGCGAGCGCGCCCGGCAGCTCGCGCTCGCACAGCCGGCGAAAGTCGGCATCGTCGACGGCGCCGAAGCGCAGCTCGGTCACCCACGCGCGTAAGAAGCGGTCGAACGCCGGCCGTCCCACCGCCTCCTCGAGCGCGCGCAAGAACAGGTAGCCCTTCTCGTAGGGAATCTGCGAGAAGCTCTCGTCGGGATCGATGCCGGCAAGCTGCGTGCGCAGCTTGCGTCAGCTCGGGCCGGTCGCGGAACCGATCGAGCGCGTTCTTCGAGCGTCGCGCCGGCCGAGCGCCGCCTGCAGCGCGCACGCGTCCGCGCCCCACAGCGCCTCGACGATGCGCCGCTCGGCGAAGACGGTGAAGCCCTCGTTGAGCCAGAAGTGCTCGGCCTAGGCGTTCGTCACGAGGTTGCCGGTCCACGAGTGCGCCAGCTCGTGCGCGACGACGCTGACGAGCGAGCGATCGCCCGCGAGCAGCGTCGGCGTCAGGAACGTCAGCCGCGGATTCTCCATGCCGCCGTAAGGAAACGAAGGCGGCATCGTCAGGATGTCGAAGCGCTCCCAGTCGTAAGGGCCGAACAGCGACTCGGCCGTCGTCAGCATGGCGTCGACGCCGGCGAACTCCCACGCCGCGGCGTCGAGCGTGGCCGGCTCGGCCCACACGCGCGAGCGCGGCCCGACCTCGCGCGACGCGAGCTCCCCGACGGCAAACGCGAGCAGATACGGCGGAATCGGCTGCGGCATCGTCCAGCGCTCGACCGCGCGCCCGGTCGCGGCCTGCGCGTCGCGGCCGTCGTGACGCGCCGCCATGAGCGCGCGCAGCGGCGCGGGCACGTCGAGCGTCGCCGTGTACGTGATGCGCGAGCGCGGCGTGTCGTGCACCGGCACGATCGAGCGCGCGTGGATCGCCTGGCACTGCGAGAACAGAAACGGCTGCGCGCCGCCCGCCGTCTGCGCCGGCGTCAGCCACTGCAGCGCCGACGCCGACGGCGCCGTGCGATAGCGAATCGTCACCGAATCCGCGCCCTTCGGCAGCTGCACGCGCAAACGCGAGCCCACGATCGGCTCCGCCTCGGCCAGCGTCCACGGAAGCGGCTGACCGCCCGACTCCACCGCGTCGATCCTCAGCTCGCGCGTGTCGAGATCGAGCGGGCCCGCTTGGACCGTCGGCGCGCCGAGCTGCAGCGTCGCCGTGCAGTCGAGCGTGCGCGTGGCGAAGTCGACGCGTGCAGCCCAGTCGAGCGCCGTCACCTGCGGCTGCGTGTCGTCGGCGTACGAATGCGGGTCGCGCCTCATGCGCTCACTTTCGCATCGCCGCCGCCGCGACGCCAATGTCCCGGACGCGCCGCGGCCCACGCGATCGAAAGATCACGAAGGCAGCGGCGCTTGTTGTCCTATTCGGTGCTACGAAGCGCTACGAAAACGCGGAAAAACGCGAAGCTCAGTCGGCCGCGCCGACGAGGCCGAGATCGAGCTTCTTGGCGTTGGCGAAGCGCGCCGCGACATCGTCCCAGTTGAAGACGTTCCAGATCGCGTCGAAGAACTTCGCCTTCTCATTCACGTACTGCAGATAGAACGCGTGCTCCCAGGCGTCGATGACGAGCAGCGGCACCGAGCCCTGCGCCGTCTCCGACTGGTGGTCGTGGATCTGCGTCGTGATGAGCCGCTTCGAGATCGGATCCCAGGCCAGCGCCGCCCAGCCCGAGCCCATGATCGTCATCGCCGACTGCGTCAGCTGCGCCTTGAACCCGTCGAACGAGTTGAAGTGCTGATCGATCGCCGTGCCCAGCTCGCCCGCCGGCTTGCCGCCCTTTTGCGGCGCCAGGTTCTGCCAGAACAAGGAGTGCAGCACGTGCCCCGACAGATGGAAACCGAGCTGCTTCTCGAGCAGCGCGATCTTGGCGAAGTCGTTCTTGGACCGCGCCTCTTCCAGCCCCTCGAGCGCCTTGTTGGCGCCCGTGACGTAGGCGGCATGGTGCTTGTCGTGGTGGAGCTGCATGATCTTGGCGCTGATATGCGGCTCCAGCGCGCCGTAGTCGTACTTCAGCTCGGGGAGAGTGTATTTGGACATGGCCGCCATCATAAACTCCTCGGCGGCGCTGGCAAGGCCTCACGGCGTCCGAGGGCTTACTTGCAGTAGCCGATCTCGGTCGTGGTCCCGACGGTGCCGGCGTAGAGCTTGGTCGGCTGCGAGTGGCAGGTCTGCGTGCCCGTGCATTCGGTCCCGCCCGAGACGTGGCACTGCTTGTAGCAAGTGGCCGAGAACGTGCCGGCGATGCAGGCGTAGCCGGCAGCGCACAACGTCGGATCGCCGATGTCGGCGCCGGTGCCGGTGCAGTCGACCTTCTGCGTGCCCGAGGCCGTGACCGGCGCCATGCAGTAGCTCGAGCCGTCGGTGTTGCCGAAGCAGTTCACGCCCGCGCCACACGCGGTGTAGCCGCTGGCGCTCGACTGCGGGTTCGTCGGATCGCAGTACGACAAGCAGATCGAGAAGCCGGGGATGGGCGTGGCGACGCCGGTCGAGCTGTTGACCGAGTCGACGGCGACGCAGTCGCGATGCGCGCCGCCGCAGTCGGCGTCGACGCTGCAGAACGGCGAGCACACGCCGTCGACGCACGACGAGCCGGCGACGCAGACGCCGTCGCCGTTGGCGCCGGTCTGATTCGGATCGCAGCTGCCCCACAAGCCGACGGTGCCGACGGCCTCGCATTGGGCGGCGCCGGTCTTGGTGTTCTCGACGTTGCAGTTCTGATTCGCCGCGCAGCCGCACTGCGGGAAGACGTTGCACGTGCTGCCCGAGATCGTCGGCGTGCACACCGCCTTGGCCATATCCGGCGGAATCGGCTGCGTCATGTCGATCGGCTTGGCCAGGTCCGGCGGCACGATCGGATTGGCCATATCCGGCGGCGGAGGCGGCGGCGTCGTCACCGACAGATCGGCGCCCGGCTCGGGCGGCTTCGCCAGATCTTGCGGCGACGCGCTCAAATCATCGCCCGGCTGCGGATCGGGCGGCGGCAACAAGTCAGGCCCGCCGACGCCGCCGGTGCCGAACGACAGGTCGGGACCTTTGTCGATTCCGATGCCGCCCGGCGGTGCAGCGGCGGCGCAGCCGAGGGTGGCGAGCAATGCACACAACGCGGCAATTTTCACGAAGTCTCTCCCACAACTGCCCACATCTTGCGCGAGCGTAGCAGAAGCGACACGCCGATGTCGCCTCGCGGCAGAGCGCGACCCTGCTCGTAAATATGCGAATTACCTAGAAACAGAGAAGAAATATGGTGTGCCGACGAACGAAAAGGACGAAACGAAGGGCGGGCGACGAACGATTGCGCTACGTCACAGCGGCGTTCAGAGCCGTTCGATCAGCGAATCGCCGAGGCCCGACTGATCGATCTTGCCGAGCCAGATGCGCCAGGTCGCCTTCATGAAGTCGTCGCCGGGGACGCTGACCGTGCCGCCGGGGCCGGTGATCGTCGTCGCTTTCTTGCCGGCGTCGTAGCGAATCGTGACCTCGTCGCCCTCTTTGCAGTCGCGGCTGAGCGCGTTGACGAAGCTGTCGATCTTGCCGGCGTCGCCGTAACCGTTGGCGGCGTAGGCCTCGCGCAGCGCCTCTTGCATCTTGGACGCGCCGACGTTGCGCAGCATCTTCCAGGTGAAGCGCTTGTCGATGTCGGCGTCGATGACCGCCTGCTTCGACTTCTGCGGCGGCAGCTCCTTCATGTAGTGCCCGATCTCGTAGACCTTGATCTTCACGAAGGCGATCTTCTTGACGCGAATCCCTTCACCGGTGTGAAAGAAGCCGTCGGAGTCACGCTCGAGTCCGAGCGCGGGCGACGACAACAGCGCGACGGCGGCGAGAGCCAACAAAGTACGCATGCAGAACCTCCGCGGCGGAGCCTACAAGCCGAAGCGCGGCCAGACAACCCGCTATCGTCGGTGTTCCGGCCCTTACAAATGTTACATCGGCAACTATTGCACACCGCTTATGTGCACTTTTGCCGATCGGGTGCGCACGAGTCGGTCCCTATGTGCACGTGGAAACTGACCTCCACGCAGCGCTTGCCGAGTCGAGAGGACAATATTTGCCCATTTGTGGAAAACCCGGTGTGTCGAAATGTGACATGGAACTTGTTTTCCTCTGCGCACGCGCGACCGGCCCGTCGAGACGCTTGTCCGCCGCGGAGTTCGGCGAATGCGCGACTTTTGGCGGTCGCTCGACGAGCAGGCATGGCAGCTGCACAAGGGGGCCAGCCAGAAGGAGAACGCCATGGCCCTCTCTACGACGCCCTCCACCGCTACGCTGAGCCAGCCCGCCGAACAGGAGCTTTCGCGCCTGTGGATGCAGGAGAACGACATCGACGCGCTCGGCCAGCTCATTCATGCGCACCTCGGTCTCGTCATCAAGATCGCGACCGAGTTCCGCAACTCCGGTCCCTCGATGGAGGACCTCATTCAAGAGGGTCACGTGGGCTTGACGATCGCGGCCCGCCGCTTCGATCCGTCGAAGGCCACGCGCCTGGCGACCTATGCCACCTACTGGATTCGCGCCTGCATGATGGAGTTCGTCGTGCGCTCGCATGGCCCCGTGCGTATCGGCACGACGCGCTCGCAGCGCAAGATCTTCTTCGGCCTCGGCCGCGCGCGGCGCCGGCTCGAGCGCGAAGGGCGCAACGTCTCGGCGGACCAGCTGGCGTCGATCCTGGGCGTGCCCACGGACGACGTGGAGTCGATGGCGACGCGCTTGTCGGGCCATGACGTGTCGCTCGACGCGCCGCGCAGCCAAGACGACGAGCGCAAGCCGGGCACGATGCTGGCCAGCGAAGGCCCGACGCAAGAAGACCTGTTCGCCGACGGGCAGGAAGAGAGCTCGCGCAAGTCGCTGCTGCACGAGGCCTTGAAGCAGCTCGATCCGCGCGAACGTGCCATCTTGAAGGCGCGCCACATGAGCTCGCGCCCGATGACCTTGGGGACGCTGGGCAAGAAGTTCGGCATCAGCCGCGAGCGCGTCCGCCAGCTCGAGCTGCGCGCGGTGGCCAAGCTGCGCGCATACTGCAACGGTGAGGGCGGCCTCGGCGACTCGCGCCGCGACTTCTTCAGCGCCAACGACTCGGCGTTGGCCGCTTGAGCCTGGAGGCACTCGTGAGTGACGCCCTTTCGATCCTGATCGTCGACGATGATCCGAGCAACCTCGAGTACCTGAGCGCGCTCGTCGAAGCGCTCGGTTACGACGCGGAGACGGCTGGCAGCGGCCAGGCCGCGCTCGCCCGTTTGGCGCAGCCGCCGCGGCCCGATCTCGTCGTCATCGACGTGATCATGCCCGAGCTCGACGGCGTGGAGACGCTGCGTCGCTATCGCGCCGGCGGCGGCAAGGCGCCGGTTATCATGTGCTCGGCGCTCGACGAGGCCGACACCGTCGTGCGCGCCATGCGCGCGGGCGCCACCGACTACGTCACGAAGCCCTTCAACCCCGACGAGCTGCGCGAAATTCTCGAGCGCGCCGCCGGTTCCAGCGGCAAAGCCGCCGCGCTGCCGACGCCGAAGCAGGGCGATCGTCCGTCGCTCGGGCTGTCGCCGTCGATGCGCGCCATCGACGAGCTCATCGAGCGCATCGCCGACGCCGACGTGCCCGTGCTCTTGACCGGCGAATCGGGCGTCGGCAAAGACGTCGTCGCCCGCGAGATCCACGCGCGCTCGGCCCGCGCCGGGCGCGTGTTCGTCAAGATCAACTGCGCCGCCCTCCCCGCCGAGCTGCTCGAGTCGGAATTGTTCGGCCACGAGCGTGGCTCGTTCACCGGCGCCGCCAAGACCAAGCCGGGCCAGTTCGAGCTCGCCGACGGCGGCACGCTCTTCCTCGACGAGATCGGCGAGATGCCGGTGTCGATGCAGGCCAAGCTCCTGCAGGCCTTGCAAGACGGCGAGTTCTATCGCGTCGGCGGGCAGAAGAAGATCAAAGTCGACACCCGCGTCATCGTCGCGACCAACGTCGATCTCGGCAAGGCCATGGCGCGCGGCACCTTCCGCGAGGATCTGTACTACCGCTTGAACGTCGTCGAAGTGGCGATTCCGCCGCTGCGCGAGCGTCGCGACGACATCCCGCGACTGCTCGAGCACTTCCTCGACAAGTACGGCAAGCGCTATCAGCGGCCGATGGACGCGGTGCCGCCCGAGGTCTTCCAGCGCCTCATCGCCTACGATTATCCGGGCAACATTCGCGAGCTCGAGAACTTGGTGCGCCGGCTCATCGTGCTGCGCGATCCGCGCTACATCTTGGGCGAGCTGCAGACGCGGCCGGCCAATGCGCCCGCGCCGAGCGCCATCGACGCGGCGGCGTCGCCGTCGAGCGGGCAGCTCCTGCCATTCCCGAACGACGGCGCGGCCTATCAGAACCCGTCGTTCACGCGGCCGAGCCCGCCGCAGCAGCCGCCGAGCGGCCCGACCCAGCCGATGACGTACGGCTACGCGCCCGGGCCGGCGCCGGGAACGCAGCCCGGCCTCATGACGGTCAGCGTGCCCTACGAGACGC
Organism: uncultured delta proteobacterium; assembly: GCA_963785725.1. Taxonomy (GTDB): domain Bacteria; phylum Myxococcota_A; class Polyangia; order Palsa-1104; family Palsa-1104; genus JAQBQH01. The sequence continues at coordinate 152,673 of CAWAWS010000002.1, forward strand.
CGACGGCACCGCCGGGCCAGATCGACGACGAATACCGCATCGACCTGAAGGAGCTCGGACGCAAAGCGGCCAACGCCGCCGAGCGCGAAGCCATCGTCATCATGCTGCGCCACACCGGCGGCAACAAGCGCGAGGCGGCCGAGCGCCTGGGCATCAGCTACAAGGCGATTCTGTACAAGATCCGCGAGTTCGGCATCGGGCGCCCGCGCAATCGGCGCCCTAATCCCGCGCCGGTGCCGGTCGCCGCCAGCGCGGTCAGCACCGACGAGACCCCCGACGACGACGAGCTCGACGACGGCCCCGGGACGATCGCTGGCACGACGGATGCTGCTCTAGGTTCCATTGGATAATCTTTGGAGCGAGCGACATGGCCAAGGCTACGAAGCAGCGCATCCGTCACCGTGAACCGATGAAACTGATGGCCGCGGCATACACCGACGCGGTCCGCGACATCCTCGCCAGCGACGGTCACTTCCACCTCGCCGGCCACGGTCGGCACGACGGTGGCTGGGCGTTCGACGGCGCGCGCTGGACGCGCGTGCATCACCTCGACGACGGCCCGAGCCCCCACGCGCCCGTCGCACGCGAGTCGTTCGACGACGTGGCGGCCGCCGGCTGACTTGGGCTAAGCTGCGACCAATGGCCGACGAAGACGAGTACAAGCTGCCCAAGCCGGCGCCGAAAGAGATCGACGAAAAGCTCCATCTGCAGCTGCGTCATCTCGCCGAAGACGCCGTCTTGCGCGGCGCGCCCAACGGCGACGAGCGCTGCGACAACTGCCTCTACTACATCGAGCCCGACGAGAAGCTGGCCTATTGCTGGCATCCGAAGCTGCGCATCCTCGTCGGTGCGGCGTGGTGGTGCCAGTGGTGGGAGAAGATCGAAGACTAAACCGTGTCTCTTGGCTGGTGATCCATCGCGAGATCCAGCGTCCTGCGCCGGCTCCTCGCCCATGCGATACTGCTTAGTTCGCGGCGCGAACCAATGCCGTTCGTAGCGCGAACTAATTGGGGCGCTACTTGAATGGATTGAGCGTGTAGTCGCCGCCCGGTTTCGGATCGGCGGCTTCTTCGGTCCGCTTCGGGTCGTCTGCGATCGGCGTCGTCGCCTCGGTGGTCGACGGCGCGGCGGTCTTCGTCGCTGCCGGCACGACGCCGTTCGGCCGGTGATTGCCCGGCCGCGCGCTCCACGCCGCGCGCACGTCGACGACGGCGCCGGGCGCGACGAGCACGTGCTGCTCGAAGCGATGCTGCCCGCCGCCGCTCACTTGCACGACGTGCTCGCCGCCGTCGACGTCGATCTGCAGCGGCGTCGAGCCGGCGGTGACGGCTTGGCTGTCGTGATCGATGCGCACGCTCGAGCCGAGCGGCGCCCACACCATCAGCGTCGCCTGCTTCTTCGCGGCCGGCGGCGGCGTCGTCGCAGCTTCCGGCGTCACCGGCGCGGTTTTCGGCGTCGGCGTCGGGCTCGCAACCGGCGGCTCGCTCGTCGCCACGTGCGGCGGCTGCGGCTGCGGACGACGCCACAAGCGCGCGCCGGCGGCGGCGCCGACGAGCGCCACGGCCGTTCCTGCCGCCGCCCACGCCGCCATGCGCCGCGGCGTGCGCGGGATCGGCCCCGCGGGCACACCCATCGTCGGCGTGATCGATCGCAGCGCCGACTCGAACTGCGCCCGCACTTCGAGCAGCGACGGCCGGCTGTCGGGCTCCTTGGCCAGCATCTGCAGGAGCGCGCGCTCGAGCGACGACGGCACATCGGGCCACAACGAGCGCGGCGCCGGCGGCACCGCCGCCAAATGCATGGCCAAGATGTCGATCGCCGTATCGGACACGAACGGAATGCGGCCGAGCAGCACTTCGTAGGCGACGCAGCCGAGCGCGTAAATGTCGGTGCGGTGATCGACGTTCTTGCCGCGCGCCTGCTCGGGCGACATATAGCCGGCCGTCCCCATCGCCACGCCCGAGCGCGTCTTGGGCACGCTCGCGTCCGAGTCCGCCAGCTTGGCGATGCCGAAGTCGAGCAGCTTGATGCGCACGGCGTCTTTACGCTCGAGGACGATGATGTTCTGCGGCTTCAGATCGCGGTGGACGACGCGTTTGTCGTGCGCGGCCTCGAGCGCGTCGACGATCTGCAAGAGCACGTCGAGCGCGAGCGGCGCCGACAAGCGCTGCCGATGCGTGCGCTCGGCCAGCGTCTCGCCTTGCAGCCACTCCATGACGAGATAGGCGCGACCATCCGGCAGCACACCGAACGCGAAGATGTCGACGAGGTTGGGATGGCCGATCTGATTGACCGTGCGCGCCTCGCCGATGAAGCGATCGACGGCGTGCACGTCGGCGCACAGCCGCCGCGAGAGCACTTTGATCGCGACCTTCTTGCCGATGAGCGGGTGAATGGCGGAAAACACCGACGCCATTCCACCTTCGCCCAGCTTTCCCTCGACGCGGTATTCGCCGATGGTCGTGCCCGGACGTAGATCTTCGTCGAGCTGCAGCCCGAAATGGTGCTTCTGCGACGTGTCGCCGCTCGCCGCCATCCGCGCCACCGACAAGATGGTTCCGTCCTCGGGACAGACCCAATACTGCTCTGGCCAATCTTTATGACAACGATTACAGACCGGCATCCACACGCACACTACCACAACTGGGTAGAGGTTTCACGCGACGGGTAACTCCGCGCAAATTTGGGTGCCGCGCTTGTCTTTTTCCGGCGGCGGCCCGTAGCGGAAGGTGCCGCCGATGGCGCGGATGCGCTCCTGCATGCCGACCAAGCCGAAGTGGCCGTCGCGCGTCGCTTCCGGCGCCGAGGGATCGTAGCGAATGCCGCGTCCGTCGTCGGTGACGGTGACGACGAGCTGGTTCTGCCCGCGCGTCAGCGACACGTGCGCCGCCGTCGCGTTGGCGTGGCGAACGACGTTGTTGAGCGCCTCTTGCACCAGCCGATAGCAGGCGATCACCGAGTCGGCGGGCAGCGAATCGACGTCGCCTTCGACGCGGCAGTCGATGGCGATGTGCGCGTGCTTGGCCATGCGGGCGCCGAGCGCGCGAACCGCCTCGGCGAGGCCCAGCTCGTCGAGAATCGCCGGCCGAAGCTCGTGCGAGACGCGGCGCATCTCGGTCTGGCACTGCGCCGCCAGCGCGCGCACGTCCTCGACGCGCGCTTTCATCTCGCCCGGCGCCGCTTCGTGCAGCATCTGCAGCTCGATGTTCACCGCCGTCATGATCTGCCCGACGCCGTCGTGGAGCTCGCGCGAGATCCGGCTGCGCTGATCCTCCTCGGCGCGAATCAGCTCGACGGCAAAGGCGTGCAGCTTGGAGTTCCGCTCGGCGAGCTTCTCTTCCAAACGGCGGTTACGGCGGGACAGACGCAATGTGAGGTAGATCACACTTGCGTTCCCACACAGGAGCATCAGGGCCACGGCGGCGGCTGCATGTCCCCACGTCACGCTGTAAGTGTAATCTTAAAGTGCTAAGGTAGGAAACATGCGAACGCGGGTTCTCTTAGTTGAAGATCACACGGTCGTGCGCCAAGGGTTGCGCGCGCTGCTCGGCGCCTCGGCCGATCTCGAGGTCATTGGCGAGGCTGCCGACGGTATCGAGGCCGTGCGGCTGACGACGGAGCTCAAGCCCGACGTCGTTGTGATGGATCTCTCGCTCCCCGAATTACACGGCACCGAAGCGATCAAACGCATCCGGGAACAATCCGACGCCAAAATCGTCGTGCTCTCGATGCACTCGTCGCCGGCCGTCGTGCAGCGGGCGCGCGAAGCGGGATGTCACGGCTACGTCGTCAAGGGCGCCGATGTCAGCGAGCTGGCGCGTGCCATTCGCGGCGCGCTCACCGGTCAGCCCTATTATTCGTCGGAGGTGCTCGACGCCGCGTCGGCATCCAATCCGATCGATCGCTTGAGCGGTCGTGAGCGCGAGGTCTTGCAGCTCATCGCCGAGGGCAACACCAACAAGTCGATCGCGCAGCGGCTCGGCATCAGCGTGCACACGGTCAACGCGCACCGCGTGAGCTTGATGTCGAAGCTGGATCTACACGACGCCCAGGGCTTGACCCGCTTCGCCATTCGTCACGGGCTGGTAGACACCAACCGCTGATGTAGCAGGTTCGCGTCCAGAAAGTTTTCGTCACTACGCAAACTTTACTGCGCGTTTCCTGCTGAATCGGACGTAAGTCGCGTAACAACGTGACTTACGTCCCGGCAAGCCGCTTGCACAGGCGAGCGGCACCGTGACGAATTCACGCCCTCCTCGTCGGCGACGACGCGACCGCGGCTTCTCGCTGCTCGTCGTCTTCATGCTCATCATCGTCATGGTCGGCGCCGCGGCGACGGTCATGCTCTCGACGCAGCAAGATCTCTCCGTCGCCGGCCAGGATCGCGAGGCGCTCGAGTCGTTCTATGCCGCCGAATATGCGGTGGCGCAGGCCAAAGACTACATCGCGTCGCTGACGACGGTCTTTTGGGGCGGCGCGGGGCCGGGTTGGACGCCGCTGTTGTCGTCGGGAATCGTGCAGCTCTGCGCGCCCAAGGGCGTCGCGTCGCCGCCGACGGCGCCGGGCACGCAGCTGCAGGCCACGAACCCCTACAACAACGCCTGGTCGATTCCGACGCCAGCAACGGGCACCAACGTGTTCGCGATCGGCACCAACAGCGTGCAGTGGGCCTGGTGCGTGCACAACGACGCCGAGGACATCAACTACATCGACTCGACGAAGGACACCGGCGGCGTCACCGGCGACAACAACGACGCCAACGACGCCTACCACCAGATCGTCATCGAGGGTTACGGGCAGATCGTGCCGACGGGCGTGACCAATCCCGTGCCGCTGGCCAAGGCGCACGTCACCGTCTACATCGGACCGCCCGGCAATGCTCCGACGGTGGCCGACAGCTGCTACCAGCAGCCGGGCGGCTGCGGCACCAAGACCGGCAACGGCGGCGCCTCGGAGCAGAACATCACCGTCATCAACAACGGGGCTTCGACTACCGTGAGGGGGTTGTAATGCGTCATTTGCTCGCGCTCGTCGTGATCGCGTGGGCCGTGCCGGCGCTGGCCGACGCGCGCGGAACGTCGGTCTATCAGGATCATTGCGCGCGCTGCCACGTCGTCGGACAGGGCGCGCCGCTGCGCGACAAGCCGAAGACGTTCATCGACATCACGCTCGCGGCCAAGCAGCACGATCGCAAGTGGCTGCTGTCGTTCATGCAGAAGCCGACGAGCGAAAAGGCCGACTCGGCGTGCCGCACGAAGCTGAGCGAGAAGGACGCGGACGACGTCTATCGCTTCCTCAAGAAGCTGTTGAAGGCGCCGCCGCCGGCGGATCCGAACGCCGCGGCGGCGCCGCCCAACGCGATGCGGCTGAGCACCGGCAAACTGACGGCGGAGACGCCATGGCAGACGGCAGCGCCACCGCCCGCGCTCAAGCCGACGGGGATGGTGCATCGATGAGCCGCGTCATTAAGCTGGGCCTCGGTCTGATCATGTTGGCGCTGGCGCTGTTCGGCGTGCGTCGGGAGCTGCGCGTGCACGCCTTCGTCGGCGCCGCCGGCGCCAGCTGCATCGGCAACATCAACCGCCTGACCAACCCGAGCGGCTTTTCGTCGACCGACTTCTCGTCGTCGACATCGGTCGTCGTGCCGTCGAGCACGGGGGCGATCTCGCTCGACACGAACCAGGTGCCGCTCAATCCGCAGCAGATCGTCCTGCCGTTCGCGCAGGACGTCGACGTCAAGTACGTGTATCGCAACGCCGGCGCTTCGCACATGCTCGGTTGGTTCTATTACGACCAGCTGAAGACGGGCAGCAAGCCCTTCGTCATCACCACCAACGGCGTCGACTCGCTCGCCGACTGGGACAACGACGGCATCCCCGACTGGTTCCAGACAGCGAAAGGCACGTCGCGGCCGCAGGACGGACTGTGGCACATCACCGGCAGCAACACCGTCCCCGATCTGGCCAACAGCGGCTACACGTACAAAGATCAGACGAGCTTCTATTACGGCCACGTTCCGCACGTACTCGAGCTCCTCTCGGGCGTCGCCAACTCGACGGTCGCCGCCGACCACGCGCAAGACTTCATCTTCAAGATTTGCGACGACGACACCGACACGGCGTCGTGGCCGAGCGGCGCCGGCTACACACCTACCGCCGACGTCATCGGCTCGACCACCGTCGTCAGCACCAACAACCCGACCGGCACCAACCCCGACGGCATCCCCGACTACGACGTCAACAACGACGGCATCGCCGGCAACGAGGCGGACCGCGCGTACGATCTCGGCACCGTGCAGGGCAACCGCGAGATCGTCTTCTTCGCGGTTACGTCTTACAGCTCGAATCTGCATCGCGCCGGCCTCGGCCTCACCGGCTCTGGCTCCGACATTCAGACCGACAGCCAGCCGTGGTTCACCAAGAACCTGCTCAACCCCGATCGCGGCGGCTACGCGCCGGGCACGGTGTTGCAGAAGCAGGCCATCGGTTGCTCGCGCGACGACAGCGTGTGCTATCTCGCGCAGGGTGCGACGCTCGGCTGGCTCGACGCGACGACCATCTCGCGCCTCAACACTGCGCCCTACAACTATTTGCACCTCGATAACACCGTCAACACGATCGCCGTCGGATCCGATGGCTCGGTGCCCCACTTCGTCGTCAACGCGCCGTCGACCGACCCCAACCGTTGGATCATGGCGCTCGACGATCAGCCCGAATATCCCGGCGCTTCCGACTCGGACTACAACGACGTCGTCTTCTTGATCGAGCGCACCAACGGCGGTCTCGTCGTCTCGCAGAACCAGGTCAAGTCGACCGACATTCCCACGGGCTCGACGGCCAACGACTACATGATCTCGAAGATTCGCCTGCGTTTCTCGGCCACCTATCCGCTGCCGGGCTGCACCGCCGCCGCCAACGCCAACATCCAGTTCTACTGGAGCGTCGACAACGTCAACTGGTATCCGGCCGGCTTCCCGACCGCGGCCACGTCGGGCGACATCACGATCGACGTGCTCTCGCTCGGCATCATCGGCCATCAGGTCTATTGGAAGGCCAACTTCATCTCGTCGTCGCAGTACTGCCAGCCGGTGCTCAACAGCATGAACGTCGGCTACGAGGCCCTGCAGCACGGCGAATACAAGTTCGACTCGCCGGTGCCGGCGGCCAACGTCGTCTTCTCGGGCAGCCTCGAGACGTCGAGCTCGCAGTGGACGGTCACGCGCAACGACTACCGCTCGCGCGGCCACTTCTACTCGTCGCAGCTGTTCAACCCGACGACGCTGCAGGATTCGTCGATCGTCAATTGGGACTCGGGCACGGTCATGAACTCGACGGCGTCGAGCTTGCGCCAAGGCATCTTCACCAACGTCAACGGCCTGTCGCTCTTGTGGAACGCCACCAACGGCTCGGCCGGCGCGGCGCCGACGCTGTACGGCAAGATCTTGAGCGCCAACGATCGCACGGCCAAGGCCAACGGCGCGCTCATCTTCGACTTCAACGGCGACGGCCTCACCAACGATCTCGACGCCGCCTACGTCATGGAGTGGACGCGCGGGCTCGAGTATCCGCAGAACCCGCCCACCGGCTCGACGACGACGACGGAGCGCGCCTGGAAGCTGGGCGCCATCCACAACTCGTCGCCCGCGATCATCGGCACGCCCGGCCATCCGCCGTGGCTCGACGGCACCAACGCCGCGCTCGGCACGTTCAAGAACGCCTACAACGGCACGAGCTGGCTCGGCGACGTCAACGGCGTCATGAAGCGGCGCACGGTGGCGATCATCGGCGCCCAAGACGGCATGCTGCACGGCTTCGACGCCGGCAACTTCCACAACTCCAACGAGCTCGTGTGCGCCACGCAGCAGACGCGGCTCGTGCGCGGCTGCTTCGCGCCCGACAACACCGGCGGCCCGCCCGACTACGGGACAGGAAAAGAAATATTTGCTTACATTCCGCCGACGCTCATCAACGCCATGAAGAACAACGTCGGCCCCGTCTTCGGCAACCCGACCTATCCCGAGGCCGAGGTGGACGGCTCGGTCGCCGTCGACGACGTCTATTACCAGCCGACGACGCCGGTCACCGGCAACCCGAAGAACACGTTCGTCACCGCCGCCTTCGCCAGCCTCGGCCAGCAGTGGAACTACATCACCGCCATCGGCTGGACGACGATGAATTACAGCGGCACGACGCCGGTCTCGACCTTGCCCTTCCCGCTGTGGACCAACGATTGGACCGATCCCGACTATCGCGGCAGCGGCATGTCGCCCGCGACCGGCGTGGCCACGACGCCGAACGGCACGCGCTGGATCGTCATGACCAACTCCGGCCTCGCGCAGGCGGCGACCGAGGGCACCATCGACGAATATGCCTTCGTCATCGACGCCTCCAACGGCACGACGATCACCAACGGCAAGATCGCGCTCGACGTCGCCAACCCGCCCTTGGCCTACGGCTTCGCCAGCTCCCCCAACCTCGTCGACTCGGACGGCGACGGCATCAACGACCGCGCCTACATGGTCGACACGTCGGGCCGCATCTTCCGCGTCAACTTGGGCAACCTGACCAAGTGCCAGATCGGCTCCACCGGTGAGCCGGTCTTCAGCGGCATGGCCATCAACGTCCTCAGCCCCAGCAAGGTGCAGCTGTTCCTCGGCGGCGGCGCCAACCCCGACGGCTCGAACCTGCCGGCCACGCCGTCGACGCTGCACATCTTCGCGCTCGAAGACGACGATCCGGCGAGCGGCGCCACCTGCACGGCGGCGACGGTCGTCTACAAATACGCGACGCCGGGCAATCAGAGCACCTGGGCCACGCCGTTCGTCGCCGGCACCAGCGTCTACGTCGCGACGTCGAGCTCGACCGAAGAGGGCGTCTGCGCGACCGGCGCGGGCCAGCTCATCGGCCTCAGCACCACCGGCAACAACGCCACGACCAACCCGCAGCCGTCGTCGGTGACGACGCCGGTCCCCTTGAACAACGCGGCGGCGTCGTCGATCAGCGTCTACGACGGCCACGTCTTCCTCAACGGCATCGCGCAGGAGACGGCCGTCATCGGCGCCTCCAACAGCTGGAACAACCTCCCGAGCGGCGCCGGCACCGGCAGCGGCGTCACGCTCGGCACGCTCCACTGGACGGAGCAATGATGCGCCGACGCCTTCGATCGCGCAGCCGCGGCACGACGCTCATCGAGATCCTCATCTCGCTCGGCGTCGTGCTCGTGGGCATGCTGGCGCTGTTTCGCACGCTCGGCACCGCGGTGACCGGCTCGATGACGGCGTCGCGCTTCAGCCAGGCGCAGCAGCGCGCCGTGCTCGTCATGGAGTCGATTCGCAGCGCGCCCAAGCTGGCGATGACCTGCCTGCTCGGACAGCCGGACTCGTCGGGCTGGGTCAGCTGCGAGACGATCTGCAAGTCCACCAACACGACCATCAAGCCGGACGCCTGCATGTACGTGACGCTGGCGCCGACACCGACGGCAGCGATGCAGCTATCGGACACGCAAGATGCCAACGGGCAGAACTACTTCGTGGTGCCGCAGCCCGGCTCGACGACGAGCACCTCGAAGCCGAAATCGATCGTCAAAGCCGCGGGCACCGACGGCTCGGTGTCCGAGATCCAAGTCGTCGTCGGCTGGCGCGACGACAACACGACGACCGGCGATCCCGATCACTCGATCGTGCTGCGCTCGGGCGTCTACGTTCCGGCGGGTCCATGAGACGGCGCGCGTTTGGCTTCACCCTCATCGAGCTCATGATCGCCATGGCGCTGGCCGGCCTCGTCGTCGCCGGCGCGCTGCAGCTGCACGCCTCGTTCGGCAAACAGACCGAGCGGCAGAGCGAAGTGGCCGAGATGCAGCAGAACTTGCGCGTGTCGATGCTCATCCTCGAGCGCGCCATTCGCAACGCCGGCTACGGCATTCCCGGCGGCATGCTGCCCGAGTCGTCGAGCAATCCGCCCAGCTGCAACAACAACGTCAAGCGCTTCCACTACGGCTTCGAGTGGTCGAACAGCAACACGTTCACCGACCCGATGACCGTCGTGACCTGGGCCGCGAAGCCGGCGACCGCCACCGACGTCGATCCCGACTACTTCTGGGTCATGTATGCGGATGCGACGACGTCACCAACGACGACGCCGATCTACGCCGCGGACGACAACCTCGCGGGCCTCACCACGATGACGACGGCGACGACGACGGCGCAGATGACCAACTTCGGCGTCCACGACCTCTTCGTCATCCAGTTTCCGACGAACTCGACCTGCCCGAGCGGCCTCTGCTCGCTGCTCACGTTGCCTGTGGAGTCGACCGGCGATCTCAGTGACAGCAGCTCGCACTGCATCCGCGAGATCACCGCCGTCTCATCCGGCGGCACGGTCAAAACGCTGACGCATAACTTGTCGAGCGCCTCTTACTGCTTCAACGCGCCGGTCAGTAGCGATCCGTGCGCGGCGGGCATCCACTCCTTGGCGCCCGTCACGCTGCGCCATCTCGAGCCCGCCGTCACCGCTTATCGCGTCATGACCACGAGCGACGCCAACAACAACTTCACCGGCGCCACGCCCAAGCTCACCTATCGCTACGCGCCGATGAACACCGGTTACAACGCCAACTGGAACGTCATCGCCGAGAACATCGACGACATGCAGATCGCCGTCATCACCAAAGCCGGCCTCGTCTGCAACCAAGCGAACGACCCGTCGTACAACCCGATCGACGCCAACAGCTGCGACATCACGACCGCTCAGGCCGTGCGCATCACGCTCGTGGCGCGCTCGTCGTCGAAGGCGGAGGGCGTCACCGTCGACACGACGCCGCTCGTCGAAGATCGCGTGTCCGCCAACGACCCGACGGTCGTCGGCTACTTGCACCGCTCGCTGACGGCGGAGATCGAGCTGCGTAACATGGGAACGGACGCGACCCAATGACCCGACGATCGCGCGCTTTCACCCTGGTCGAGCTGATGGTCGTCGTGGCGCTCATCGGCGTCATCGCCGCCATCGCCGTCGTCTCCATGCGCCGCACGCGCACCACCAGCGACTCCGACGCCTGGGCCAACACGCTGCGCAACATGGTCGCGCAAGCCCGCGCCCGCGCCATCTCGACCAAGCAGGTCTACATGATCGACTTGCGCGCAACGCCGAAGGCCACGGCGCAGTGGTGCCAGGTCACGCAGGACGCGTCGACGACGTGCAGCCTGGTCCTGCCGAGCGGCTGCCCATCGCCGCCGACGACCTGTCCCAACGCGGCGACCGGCGCCGAGAACGGCGACATCGTCTACGCGCCCGCCGACGCCACCACCGACTCGACGTACAACGCGCCCGACATCTGGCAGCCCGGCCAAACCTACGCCACCGTCTCGCATCCGACGACGACCGTGCCCGACCAGATCTACTTCGGCCCCACCGGAACCGTCGACGCGACTTACCTCAACGTTTCCAGCCTTTCGGGCTTGGGCTTCACGATCTACGTCCGCGCCACCAACAACGTAGTCGGCACGACGACGACGCAGAATCAGATGCGGCGCCGGGTCGTCGTCTATGGACCGAGCGGTCGCGGCCGCATCATCGACAACTGGCAGTAAACCAACTCTCCCCGCTCCGCAAAAAATCCGAATGCGAGCCCGGCGACCACGCGCGTGGGCGCCCCGAGGCTGACGCGGGTTTTCGCGCTGATTTCGCACGCATTCGACCCCGTCGCCGACCGTGACCCGAGCAACAAATGAGTTGACAGAAACCAGTAAAAATTTATAGATGCGACGCAAAACGCGCCACGTCATGAGACCACTCTTCCCACCTTGGTCGAACACAGTTATCCGAGTCGTGCTCGCGCTATTGGCTGGCGGCGCTGGCGGTGGCATCTTGCTACTGCTGCTCTACAAGCGCACACCGCTGTCCACTTCGCAGAACGAACCGGTCACCCAGCCCATCGAGTTTGATCATCGCCACCATGTGGCAGATGACGGCATCGACTGCCGTTACTGCCACAACACGGTGGAGACGTCATCCTCGGCCGGGTACCCCGCCACGAGCGTGTGCATGAACTGTCATGCACAGATCTGGAACCAGAGTCCGTATTTGGACTTTGTGCGCCAGAGCTACTTCTCGGGCAAGCCAATCGAGTGGAAGAAGGTCCACCGATTGCCGGACTTCGTCTACTTCAACCATTCGATCCATGTCGCCAAGGGCGTCGGCTGCGTCACTTGCCACGGCCGCGTCGACGAGATGGCCGAGATCCGCCAGGGTCCGAACCTCGAGATGAGCTGGTGCCTCGACTGCCATCGCGATCCGAAGCCGAACATTCGCCCGCATCAGTACATCACGGCGATGGTCGAGCACGCGCCCGGTCAGGGAACGATCGACGCCAAGTCGAACGAGTCCGGGCTCGGCGCGGCGCAGGATCCGACGACGATGAGCGACGTCCACTCCCGCACGAGCTGCACCACGTGCCACCGATGAGCGAGCGCCATGAGTAAACGAGTCCCCACGCCGCCCGTCGAGTCGCCCCTGTGGCGCACGACGGCCGAGCGCGACAATCACGAGGCCGCGCAGCGCGCCGTCGCCGAGGAATTTCCGGCGGGCGCCAGCGAGCTCGAAGGTAGCTCGCGTCGCGAGTTCATGCAGCTCGTCGGCGGCTCGCTGGCTTTGGCCGGCGTCGCCGGCACGATGGCCGGCTGCAAAGATCCGCCCGAGAAGATCCTGCCCTACAACCTCAAGCCCGAAGACATCACGCCGGGCAAGCCGCTGCACTACGCGACGGCGCTCACGCATGCCGGTTACGCCACGGGCGTCCTCGTCACGGCGTGGGAAGGTCGGCCGACCAAGGTCGAGGGCAATCCCGAGCATCCGGTCTCGCGCGGCACGACCTCGACGCACGACCAGGCCGAGATCATGTCGCTGTACGACACCAACCGTGCCCGCTCGTTCAAGCAGAACGGCATGGGCGCGACGTGGATCGGCTTCGCGAAGACGGTCGAAGAGCACCTGAAGGCGCCGACTGTCGACGGTGGCGCCAAGCTGGCGTTCCTCGTCGAGCCGAGCGGCTCGCCGCTGCTCGCCTCGCTGCAGAAGAAGATCGCGACGGCGCTGCCGAAGGCGCGCTGGTTCGGTCACGCCGCGTTGACGATGAACGACGCCTACGAAGGCGCGCGCATCGCGTTCGGCAAGCCGCTCGAGACGCAGCTCGACCTCTCGAAAACGCGCACCGTGGTCTCGCTCGACGCGGACTTCTTGGGCGCGTGGCCTTGGTACATTCAGCAGCAGCGTCAATGGGCCGCCTCGCGTAAGCCGGGCGGCAACATGAGCCGGCTCTACGTCGCCGAGGCGGCGCTGAGCTGCACGGGCGTCATGGCCGACCATCGCCTGCGCTCGCGCTCGGTCGACATCGCGACGGTTGCCCGCGCACTGCATCAAGCGGTGACGGGTGGCGCGAGCGATGCCGGCAACGCCAAGGCGACGGCGTGGGTCAAGACGGCGGCCAAGGATCTGCTCGCCGCCGGCAACGACGCCGTCGTCGTCGTCGGTCCGCGCCAGCCGGCCGTCGTGCACGCGCTCGGTCACGCCATCAACGCCGCGCTCAAGTCGACGGCCGTGCGCTACTCGGCGCCGGTGCTGCCGACCTACGAGCCGCTGTCGGCGCTGGTCGAGGCCGCCAAGGCGGGCAACGTCGACACGCTCGTCATCACGGCGTGGAACCCGGTCTACACCGCGCCGGCTGACATCGACCTCGCCAAGACGCTCAAGCAGATCCAGAACACGATCTATCTCGCGCCTTACGACGACGAGACGGCGCAGCGGGCGAGCTGGGTCATTCCGCGCGCCCACGAGCTCGAGACCTGGGGCGATGCCCGCGCGGTCGACGGCACGGTCACGATTCAGCAGCCGCTCATCCAGCCGCTCTACGACGGCAAGAGCGTCGCCGAGCTGTGGTCGACGTTCCTCGGTCTGGGCGGCGCCGGCGGCTATCGCTTGCTGCGCGACAGCTACGCGGCCGACGAGCTCAGCTTCCAGCGCCAGCTGCAGAAGGGCGTCGTCGACGGACGCCGCGGCGGCCGAGACCGGCGCGCTCGACGGCAACGCCGTCGTCGCCGCGGCCGGCAAGATCGCGGCGGCGAGCGGCCTCGAGCTCAACCTCGTCCTCGACTACAAAGTCTTCGACGGTCGCTACGGCAACAACGTCTGGATGCAGGAGCTGCCGGATCCGGTCACCAAGCTGACCTGGGACAACGCGCTTCTGCTCTCGCCCGCGACGGTGAAGAAGCTGGGCCTCGGGCTCAACGCCTTCGCCGACGTCAAAGTGGGCGGCAAGACGATCACGCTCAACGTCCTGCCCGCGGTCGGTCACGCCGACGACAGCGCCACCATCGCCCTCGGCTACGGCCGCGGCGACGTCGCGGAAGAGAACGCCCGCTCCGTCGGCGCCGACGCGTACCAGCTGCGCCAGGGCAACAGCTGGTTCGCCACCGGCGTCACCATCAGCGACAGCGGCAACAAAGCGCCGCACAAGCTGGCGTTGACGCAGGAGCATTGGAACCAGGAAGGCCGCCCGATCGCGCTCGAGGTCACCAACCGCGCGTTCGTCTCCAAGAAGCTGCCCATCGTCGAGGAGCAGGCCAAGCCGGTCGACTCCATGTACGAGCCCCACAAGTACGAGGGCTTCAAGTGGGCGATGGCGATCGACCTCAACAAGTGCACGGGCTGCTCGGCCTGCGTCGTCGCTTGCCAGGCGGAGAACAACATCCCCGTCGTCGGTCGCGACCAGGTCGCTCGCTCGCGTGAGATGCACTGGATTCGCCTCGATCTCTACTTCAGCGGCGACGAGAACGACCCGACGTCCGTGCAGCCGCAGCCGATGTTGTGCGTGCACTGCGAGAAGGCTCCGTGCGAGTACGTCTGCCCGGTCAACGCGACGGTGCACTCGGACGAAGGCCTCAACGAGATGGTCTACAACCGCTGCATCGGCACGCGTTACTGCTCGAACAACTGCCCGTACAAGGTGCGTCGGTTCAACTTCCTCGACTACCACCCCGACGTGCAGCCGGTCGCGCGCATGGCGATGAACCCCGACGTCACGGTCCGTAGCCGCGGTGTCATGGAGAAGTGCACCTACTGCGTGCAGCGCATCGAGCGCGTGCGCATCGAGGCGCGCGTCGCCGGCAAGCCCATCGCCGACGGCGACATCGTCACCGCCTGCCAGCAGGTGTGCCCGTCGCAGGCCATCAGCTTCGGCTCGTTGCACGACAAAGAAGCCGACTGTCTCGAAGCTGCACGAAGACCCGCGCTCCTACAACGTGCTGCACGATCTCGGCACTCGCCCGCGCACCGCTCACATGGCGCGCGTCAAGAACCAGAATCCGGAGCTGACCAATGGCTGAGCCGGCACGCACGCTGCCCGCGGCGCTCATCCCCGAAGCGCTGATCGACGCCAACGAAGAGCAGCAGTCCGATCTCGCGCTCACCGACAGCCTCTTCGCGCCGGTCTGGAAGCCGACGCTGAAGGGCTGGTGGATGCTGTTTCTCCCCTGCCTCGCCGGCGCCGGAATGCTGTTCTCGGCGATCGCCTACACGATCTGGAAGGGCATCGGCGTCTGGGGTAACAACATCCCGATCGCCTGGGCCTTCGGCATCATCAACTTCGTCTGGTGGATCGGTATCGGTCACGCCGGCACGCTGATCTCGGCCATCTTGCTGCTCTTCCAGCAGAAGTGGCGCACGTCGATCAACCGCTTCTCCGAGGCCATGACGCTGTTCGCCGTCATGTGCGCCGGCTTGTACCCGGTCATCCACACCGGCCGTCCCTGGTTCGCGCTCTACTGGCTGTTCCCGTACCCGTCGACGCTCGGCATCTGGCCGCAGTTCCGCTCGCCGCTCATGTGGGACGTCTTCGCCGTCTCGACGTACCTCACGACGTCGCTCTTGTTCTGGTACCTCGGCCTCTTGCCCGACTTGGCGTCGCTGCGTGACCGCTCGACGAGCAAGACGGCGCAGCGCGTGTACGGCATCTTCTCGCTCGGCTGGCGCGGCGCCGGTCGCCACTGGCGCGACTACCAGTCGGCGTACGGCCTCTTGGCCGGCTTGGCGACGCCGCTCGTGCTCTCGGTCCACACGATCGTCTCCTTCGACTTCGCGGTGTCGCAGCTGCCCGGCTGGCACACGACGGTCTTCCCGCCCTACTTCGTCGCCGGCGCCGTGTTCTCCGGCTTCGCGATGGTCGTGACGCTGATCGTGCCCGCCCGTAAGTTCCTCGGCTTCGCGCACGTGGTCACGATGCGCCACCTCGAAGCGATGAACAAAGTCATCCTGGCGACGGGCTGGATCGTCGCCTACGGCTACTCGGTCGAGATCTTCAACGACTGGTACTCGGGCTCGGTCTACGAAGTCGGCCATCTCGGTCAGAAGATGACGGGCCCGTTCGCCTTCTTCTTCTGGTTCCAGATGTTCTGCAACGTGCTCGTACCGCAGATCTTCTGGTTCCGCTCGATGCGCCGCTCGCTCATCGTCATGTGGATCGCGGCCATCTTCGTCAACATCGGCATGTGGCTCGAGCGCTTCAACATCATCGTCATCTCGCTGCACCGCGACTTCATCCCGGGCAGCTGGTCGATGTACGCGCCGACGGCCATCGATATCTCGCTGTTCGTCGGTACGCTCTGCTTCTTTGGCACGCTGTTCTTGCTGTTCCTGCGCTTCATCCCGTCGATTGCGGCGAGCGAAGTGAAGGAGCTGGCGCACGAGATGAGGCATAAACATGGCTGATCCGCGCCAATTCGTCCTTGCCGGATTCGTCGAGCCGGACAACCTCTTGGTCGCCGCCAAGCGCATGCGCGAGACGGCCAAAGGCGAAGTCGAGACCTACACGCCGTATCCGGTTCACGGCGTCGACGAGGCGCTCGGGCTGAAGAAGTCGATCATCCCGAAGATCGTCGGCACCGGCGGCCTGTGCGGCGTCATCGGCGGCTACTCGCTGCTCTACTGGTGCTCGGCGATCGCCTACCCGATCAACGTCGGCGGTCGTCCGCTGCATTCGGCGCCGGCCTTCATCCCGATCACGTTCGAGTGCGGCATTCTGCTCTCGGTCTTGGCGGCGTTCTTCGGCGTCCTGACGTACATGGGCTATCCCAAGCTCTACCACCCGGTCTTCGAGTCGGCGGGCTTCCGTCGCGCTTCGATCGACCGCTTCTGGCTCTCGGTGCAGCTCGTCGGCGGCGATGATCGCAACGCCATCGAGAACGAGCTCAAGTCGCTCGGCGCCGAAGAGACCGACTTCGTCACGGAGCAGCTCCAGTGAAGGTTGCCGGATATCTGCACGTCGGCACGATAGCGCTCGGCCTCGGTCTCGGCGGCTTCGGCTGCCACGAGAGCGACGTCGACCCGATGATGCGCCAAGAGAAGTACAAGCCCTACTGGTCGACGGAGTTCTACGCCGACGGTCGCGCGATGCGGCTGCCGCCCGAGCACACCGTGCCGGTCGAGCGCACCATCGACACGTCGGCGTCGCCGCCGGTGACGCAGGCGCTGCTCGAGCGCGGCCACGAGCGCTACGACATCCACTGCGCCGTTTGCCACGGCTACGCCGGCGACAGCGACAGCGTCGTCGCCAGCAAGATGTCGCTGCGCGCGCCGCCGACGTTCCACTCGGACAAGCTGCGCGCTTACACGCCGGCGCAGATCTTCGACGTCGCGACGCTCGGCTACGGCTACATGCCCACCTACGCTGCCGAAATCTCGGTCGCCGATCGTTGGGCGATCAGCCACTACGTCAAGGCGCTGCAGCTCAGCCAGCGCGCCACCGTCGACGACGTGCCGGCGGCCGAGCGCAGCTCGCTCGACCATCCGGCGACGGCGCCGGCGGAATCAGAGCATTCGAATTCGGAGACGAAAGAATGAGCGCCTCTCACGACGCGCCCGCCCTGTCGCGCGAGCCGTTTACGGCCGGTGGCCAGGTCATGACGATCGCCGCCGCCATCGGCGTCCTCGGCATCCTCGGCTGGGCGGCCATGTTGTTCACCGGCGGCACCGAGCGCGCGATGTACTCGTGGCTGTGGGCCTTCATGTACTGGCTGACGCCGGCGCTGGGCGCGCTCGGCTGGCTGTGCGCGTTCAACGCGGCCAAGGCCAAGTGGATCATCCTGCCGCGCCGCGCGCTCGAGTCGATCGCCAACGTCGCGCCGATCTTCATCCTGCTCTTCATCCCGCTCGTGCTCACGATGAAGACGCTCTACCCGTGGATGAACCCGGAAGCGGCCGACGAAGAGACGCGCCGCCTCTATGAACACCGCGAAGT
The DNA here is from genome assembly GCA_963785725.1 of uncultured delta proteobacterium. Taxonomy (GTDB): domain Bacteria; phylum Myxococcota_A; class Polyangia; order Palsa-1104; family Palsa-1104; genus JAQBQH01. The sequence continues at coordinate 170,955 of CAWAWS010000002.1, forward strand.
GTGGCTGAACCACACGTTCTTCCTCGTTCGCGCGGTCATCTACTTCGCGGTCTTCGTCGGCGTCGGTCACTTCATCCACAAGTGGTCGGTGGAGCAGGACGGCGGCGGCAAGCCGATGAACACGGCGCGCGCCTGGCGCCTCGGCCCCGGCGCGATGCCGCTGCTCGGCTTCGCCATCAGCTTCGCCGCGTTCGATTGGATGATGTCGACGAGCCCGAGCTTCTACTCGTCGATGTTCGGTCTCTACATCGTCGGCGGCAGCGCGATGGCCGCGATGTGCGTGTGGATCCTCGTCAACGTCTGGGCGAAGACGCCGATCAACGGCAACCACCTGCACTCGATGGGCAAGCTGATGTTCGCCTTCATGTGCTTCTGGGCCTACACCGGCTTCTCGCAGTTCATGCTCATCTGGATCGCCGACATCCCGGACGAGACGCCCTACTTTCACCAGCGCATCTGGACCGACTGGAAGTATCTCAGCTACTTCCTGGTCGCGTTCCACTTCGTGATTCCGTTCATCATCCTGCTGTCGAAGCGCCTGAAGTTCTCCAAGGGTCGCCTGTCGTTCATGGCGATCTGGCTCTTGATCACGCACGCCGTCGACCTCTACTGGATCGTGTTGCCGCAGTTCTCGGGCAACGCCGACGGTCCGCACGTCGCCGTCTCGGACATCGCGGCCTTCGTCGGCGTCGGCGGCATCGCCATCGCGACGCTGATCTGGCGCATGCGCGGCAAGAACCTGGTCGCCATCGGTGACCCCTACCTCGCAGCCTCGATGGAGTATCACCCGTGAGCGGCCATCCGGTTCAAGAGGAAGATCGCATCCCAGTCGGCAAGATCGTGCTCGTCGCGGTGGTGTCGCTGGCGGTGTTCGCGATCGGCGTCGTCTGGTCGGTCTCGATTCAGCGCAGCGAGAATCAGACGATCGTGCAGTGGCACAAGCCGGCCGGTCCCGATCAGACGGGCAAGCCGGAGGTCGGCATCGTCTATCAGCTGCCGTTCAACAAGAGCGCTTACGCCGAGGACAAGAAGGCGGAGAAGCAGCTCTGGCTGAACCACTACGGCTGGACGGACAAGGCCAAGGGCACGGTTCATGTGCCGATCGAGACGGCCATTCAGAAGTACGTTTCGCAAGCGGGCGCTGGAGCCGGCAAGTGAAGCGCGTTCTCGTCGCTGCCACGCTGCTCGCCGCTGCGACTCCGGCCTTTTCGCTGGAGCCGTTGCCCGAGAGCGTGAACATCGTCGAGAAGCTGGGCGATCGCGTGCCCAAAGATCTGGCGTTCACCGACGAGAACGGCCGCAAGGTCACGCTCGGCGACTATCTGCACGACGGGAAGCCGGTGCTGTTGGCGCCCGTCTATTACAAGTGCCCGCTGTTGTGCTCGCTCACGCTCAACGGGCTCGTCTCGGCGCTGCGCCAGCAGTCGTGGCAGGTCGGCAATCAGTTCCGCGTCATCGCCGTCAGCTTCGATCCGGCCGAGACGCCCGAGCTCGCGCACCAAAAACAGAAGGGCTACCTGGGCGCGCTCGGCCTGCCCGACGACAAGTCGGCCGGCTGGCCCTTCCTCACCGGCGACGCCGCCAACATCGCCGCGCTCACCGACGCCGTCGGCTTCAAGTATCGCTGGGACGCGGTCAACAAGACGTGGGACCACACGGCGGCGCTCATCGCGCTGTCGCCCGACGGTAAGATCAGCCGCTATTTGTACGGCGTCACCTATCCACCGAACGACGTCAAGATGTCGCTCTTCGAGGCCGCCGGCGGACGCGTCGGTACGGCCTTCGATCGAGTGCTGCTCCGCTGCTATGCCTATGATAATTCCACCAAAAGTTATCGGCTGTTTGCCGTGCGCTTCATGCGCGCCGGCAGCCTACTCGTGCTGGGGTTGCTCGTGACCTTTCTGACCATATTGTGGCGGCGCGACCTGCGCCGTAGCCGCGCGGAGGGCGTATGAACGATCTCCTCCGACGAATGCTCTTTTTGCCGGAGCAGGCGTCGACCATATCGACGCACGTCGACTACCTCCACTACTTCGTCATCATCACGACGATGGTGGTCTCGACGATGATTGGCCTCGCCGCGCTCGCCTTCTACGTGAAATATCGTTGGAAGGGTCGCATCGGCGCCAAAGGCGAGCCGGTCTACACCAGCTGGAGCTTGGAGGTGGTGATCATCGGCGCACCAGCCTTCTTCTTCTTGCTGTGGTTCGCCATCGGCTATCGCGACTTCGTGCGGATGCAGACGCCGCCCGCGAACGCCATGGACGTCTACGTGATGGGCAAGCAGTGGATGTGGAAGTTTGCCTATCCCGAAGGTCCGAACGGCGTGAACGTGCTGCGCGTGCCGGTCAACCGGCCCGTGCGCTTGTTGATGACGTCGCGCGACGTCATCCACTCGTTCTTCGTGCCGTCCTTCCGCATCAAGATGGACGTCTTGCCGGGTCGCTACACCGAGACCTGGTTCGAGGCCACGATGACCGGCCGCTTCCCCGTCTTCTGCACGGAGATGTGCGGCACCGGTCACTCGACGATGCGCGCCGAAGTCATCGTCATGACGCAAGACGAGTTCGACAACTGGATGCGCGAGCAGAAGGACCAGACTCGCCAGCGCCAGAAAGACGGCACCAAGACGCACTACGAAGACAAGTGGCCGCAGGCGACGATGGCGGAGATCGGCCAGAAGATCTCCGAGTCGGCCGGCTGCTTCAAGTGCCACTCCGTCGACGGCTCGCCGCACATCGGCCCGACGTGGCTCGACATGTACCGCCGCATCGAGACGATGCAGGACGGCTCGCTCGTGGTCGCCGACGAGGAGTACATCACCGAGTCGATGATGGAGCCGAAGCTGAAGCAGGTGCAGGGCTATCAGCTGGTCATGCCCGCTTACAAGGGTCGACTGGAAGGACCGGAGTCGGCGGCCATCGTCGAGTACATCAAGACGTTGCGCTCGACGAATCCTGATCGGCAGCGCGACAAGGGTCCGCTGTTCGACAGCAAGCCTGGAATCGAAGTGCAGCCTGGCAATGGCTCGATCGAAGTTCGTACTGGAGGAGCAGCGCAATGAGTAACGTGCCGGCCGCGGCGGCTGCGGAAGCTCCGTCCGAGCCCCTGAACTACCTGAATTGCGAGACCGGGCTCAAGTCCTGGCTCCTGACGAAAGACCACAAGCGCATTGGCTTGATGTTCTTGGCCAGCGTCTGCGTCGCGCTCTTTCTCGGCGGCATCTTCGCCATGCTCATCCGCGTCGAGCTGTTGACGCCGGACGAGACGATCATGACGGCGCAGACCTACAACCGCATGTTCACGCTGCACGGCGTGGTCATGATCTTCTTGTTCATGATTCCGGCGATTCCGTCGGGCTTCGGTAACTTCATCCTGCCGATGATGCTCGGCGCCGAAGACGTCGCCTTTCCGCGGCTGAACCTGGCGTCGTTCTACATCTACCTCGCCGGCGCGTCGTTCGCGCTGTGGGGCATGATTCACGGCGGCGCCGACACCGGCTGGACGTTCTACACGCCCTACTCCACCACGACGTTCACCAAGGTCGTGCCGATCCTCTTGGGCGCCTTCATCATCGGCTTCTCGTCGATCGCGACCGGTATCAACTTCATCGTCACCGTCCACACGATGCGCGGCCCGGGCCTGACCTGGAACAAGCTGCCGCTCTTCGTCTGGTCGATCTACGCGACGTCGGTCATCCAGGTCCTGGCGACGCCGGTCCTCGGCATCACGGTGCTCTTGACCGCGATCGAGCACGCCTTCGGGTTCGGCATCTTCGACCCCGCGCACGGCGGCGACCCGGTGCTCTTCCAGCACATGTTCTGGTTCTACTCGCACCCGGCCGTCTACATCATGGTACTGCCGGCCATGGCCGTCATGTCGGAGGTCGTCCCGACCTTCGCGCGCAAGAACATCTTCGGCTACAAGGCGATCGCGTACTCGTCGGTCGGCATCGCGCTCGTCGGCTTCTTCGCCTGGGGCCACCACCTGTTCGTCTCGGGCCAGTCGACGTTCAACGCCGGCGTCTTCGGCGTCATCTCGATGCTCGTCGGCGTCTTCACCGCCATCAAGGTCTTCAACTGGGTCGGCACGCTCTACAAGGGCCGCATCCGCTTCTCGACGCCGTTCGCTTACTTCTGCGGCTTCATCTACCTGCTCGTGTTCGGCGGCATGACCGGCGTCGCCTTGGCGACGGTCTCGCTCGACGTGCACTGGACCGACACCTACTTCGTCATCGCGCACTTCCACTTCATCATGGTCGGCGCGACGATCATGGCCTTCTTGGCGGCGCTGCACTACTGGTTCCCCAAGATGTTCGGCAAGACCTACTCCGAAGGTTGGGGCCTGGTCTCGGCGGCGCTCATCATCCTCGGCTTCAACGCGACGTTCATTCCGCAGTTCTTGCTCGGCAACATGGGCATGCCGCGTCGCTACTGGAGCTACCCGGCGGAATTCCAGGCGCTGAACGTCGCCTCGACGGCGGGCGCGACCCTGCTCGCCTTCGGCTTCGTCATCATTCTCATCTACCTCATCGTCGCGCTCATGCACGGCGAGAAGGTCGGCCGCAATCCGTGGGGCTCGCGCGGCTACGAGTGGAACTCGCCGTCGCCGCCGCCCAAGAACAACTTCGACGCGCCGCAGATCTTCGACCATCCGCCGCACGATTACGACTCGGAAGGTCACGAAGCGGAGAGCCAGACCGAAGTCCACGGTGGAACCGAACACGGTCACAAGGATCAGGACCAAAATGTCTGAGCACGCCGGAGCACACGACGACGGGCACGGCGCGAGCCACCCGCGTCTGCAGCATCACTTTCAGGACATGCGCACGCAGCAGCACGCGGTGCGCCTCGGGATGTGGCTGTTCTTGGCGACGGAGATCCTGCTCTTCGGCGGGCTCTTCTGCGCTTACTCGGCCTATCGCACGCTCTATCCGCTGGCGTGGCACGACTGCTCGGAGCACTTGAACCGGCCGTTCGGCCTGCTCGAGACCTTCGACCTCATCACCTCGTCGTTCACGATGGTGATGGGCATCCACTTCGTGCGCCTGGGCAAGAAGAACGTCGCCGTCGTCTTCCTGCTCTTGACCCTGTTCATGGGTCTCGGCTTCCTCGGCCTACACAGCTACGAGTACTACCACGAGTGGTTGGAAGGCGCGCTGCCGGGCAAGTACTACCACTTCGAAGAGGTCAAGGCGACGGGCGCCCCGATGTTCTACGCCGTCTACTTCCTCATGACCGGTCTGCACTCGGCGCACGTGATCATCGGCGCCGGTGTCATCGCCACGCTGACTTACTTCACATGGCGCGGCGACTACGACGCGTCCTACGATCACCCGGTCGACCTCGGCGGCCTCTACTGGCACTTGGTCGATCTCATCTGGATCTTCCTCTTCCCGCTTTTGTACTTGGTCTAAGGACTGCCCGAGGAAACGCCGATGGCTCACGACACGCACGATAAAGGTCACGCTCACGAACACTCGGCCACGATGTATTACGTCACGGCCGGCGTGCTCTATTGCCTCACGGTTCTGACGTTCTTGCTCGCCCGGCATCCGATGGGCGAGTGGTCGTTCGCCATCGCCATGGCGATCGCTTGCACCAAGGGCATGTTCGTCATTCTCTTCTTCATGCACCTTTGGGATCAGACGGGACCGAGCCGCTTGACGATGGGCATCGCGGTGTTCTTCGTCCTCTTGCTCATCACGCTCGTCATCTCCGATATGTCGACGCGTTTCCCGCTGGCGCTGCCGCCCGGGTCGTTCCGCTCGCTCCCGCCGCTCCACTAAGCGCCGCTCTTCGGCCGCCTCGGCCACCTTCGTCACCCCGCTCGTTGGCACGCCGACTGCTCTAGTAGCCCGGCATGTTCGACATCGACGACTCCGAGAACTTCTCTTCCTCTAGCGAAGACGCGGATATGTACGAGTCTTACCAATTCGACCCCGAGCAGACCTCCGCTGACGAGGAGCTCGACGGCGACCAGCTGGCCATGCGCGACGCGATGCGTGACATCGTGCATGACGAGGGTCGCTTCGAGCTCTTGATGTTCTAGTTAGCTAGCGTCCTTTCGCGAGACGGTCGGGTCGTGGTACTCTCAGGCCGGGGGTGCACGATGCGTCTCGCTCTCGCCGGCCTCTTCATCTTTGCCGCCGCTGGCTGTGCGCACGGGCCGTTCGCCGGTCACTCGCCGGGCGCCTGGCGTGAGCTGACCTCGCGCCACTTCGTCCTGCGCACCGACTTGCCGGTGGGCGACGCGCGCGCGGCGCTGGCCGACTTCGAGCACACCTACGCCGTCTTGCAGGCGCTGGCGTTCGCGACCGATCCGCCGCGCGACCGCATCGACGTCGTGCTCTTCGGCGACGATCAGCAGTTCCGCCACGTCGCGCCGACGGGCGCCGAAGGCTACTTCATGCCGCGGCAAGTGGCCGATCCCGACCCGCAGTCGACGATCGCCATCCACGGCCGCATCCTCTTCTTCGGCGACTTCGTGGAGACGACGCAGCGACGCTTCCGCCACGAGCTGGCGCATCGCTTCCTCGATCATCACGTGCGCTGGTCGCCGCCGTGGCTCGAAGAGGGCCTGGCCGAGTACTACTCGACGCTGAAGATGGAGCGGCGCAACGAAGCGGTCGTCGGCACGCTGCACAACGAGAAGATCGTGCGCATCGACATTCGCTCCAGCATCTCGTTGGCGCAAGGGCTCGACGAAGAGCGCGTCGACTTCAAGCAGCTGCCGACGGCGCACGAGCTCTTGAACGCCGACTACACGACGTTTCATCAGCCGCAGCACGAGGTCGCCTATTACGCCGGCTCGTGGGTGTTCGTGCACATGCTGCTGAACGGGCCGTACGGCTACGCCGATCGCTTCGTGCGCTTCATGGATCTGCTGTCGGCCGGCGAGCAGCCGCCGCAGGCGTGGCGCCAGGCGTTCGAAGGCGTGTCGCTCGACCGGCTGCAGCAGCAGTTCCGCCAGTACCTCCTGCGCGAGCAGATGGATGAGCGCGCGCTGACCATCACGACGCCGCCCGTGACCGAGCCCGACAGCGTGCGCCAGATGCGTCCCGACGAGCTGCACCTCATGCTGGCGCGCATTCGCCCGTGGGATTCGCGCGAGAGCATCCTGGCCGCGGGCGCCGAGCTGGCGCAGGCGCGCCACTTGGCGGGCGACACGCCGTCGGCCGAGCTGCGCTTCTGGAGCGCGCTCTACGACGTGCGCTGGCGCCGCTTCGGCGAAGCCGAGCGTGAGGCGCGCGCGGCGTTGGCGCAGGAGCCGAGCCAGCCGCGCTATTGGCTGCTCTTGTGCGAGCTGTTGTCGCGCCACGATCGGGTGACGCCGAGCCTCCCGGCGCCGACGATGGTGCCCGATCCGGCGCTGGCGCCGGCGACCGACGCCGAGGAGCTCGACGACGCCGTGGCCCATTTACGGCCGCTGGCGCGCTCGGCGCAGGCGCTCAACTTCTTGGCGCGCTACTACTCCGATCGCGGCCGCGTCGACGAGGGGCTGCCGTTCGCCCGGCGCGCGGTGGCCACCGAGCACGGCTGCTGGGAGTGCGCCGACACGCTGGCGCAGCTGCAGCAGCATTCGACGACGCACAGCGGGACGGCGACCTCGCCCGAGACAGCGCCCGACCCGACCACCAAGCACGACGTCCTCGACCTGTAACTCCGCTCGCGACGGCGACTTCGTTGGACTAAGTTCTTGGTCATGCGAGCGATCGTCATCGAGCAGCCGGGCGGCCCCGAAGTGCTCGTCTTGCGCGACGCGCCGACGCCGGAGCCCGGTCGCGGCGAGGTGCGCGTGCGCGTGCGAGCGACCGCGGTCAACCGCGCCGACCTCCTGCAGCGCATGGGGCTCTATCCGGCGCCGCCCGACTCGCCGCAGCAGATTCCCGGGCTCGAATATGCGGGCGAGATCGACGCGCTCGGCCCCGGCGTTCTCGGCTGGAACGTCGGCGATCGCGTGTTCGGCCTCGTCGGCGGCGGCGCCTACGCCGAGCAGCTCCTGACGCACGCCGAGACGCTGGCGCGGATTCCGCCCAACCTGTCGTTCGCCGATGCGGCCGCGATCCCCGAGGCGTTCATCACCGCCTGGGACGCGATGGTCGCGCAGGCCGGCCTCGGCGCGGGCGAGACCGTGCTCGTGCACGCGGTGGGCTCGGGCGTCGGCACAGCCGCCGTCCAGATCGCCCGCGCGCTGTCGGCTCGCGCGCTCGGCACGGCGCGCACGGCGTCGAAGCTGGCGCGCGCCGGCAAGCTCGGCATGGATCGCGGCTTCGCCGTCGAGAACGGCAAGTTCGCCGACGACGTCCTGCGCGCCACCGAAGGCCGCGGCGTCGACGTCGTGCTCGAGCTCGTCGGCGGGCCCTATTTGGCCGAAGATCTATTGTGCGCGGCGTCGCGAGCGCGCCTCGTCCTCGTCGGCATGATGGGCGGCACGCGCGCCGAGCTCGACCAGACGCTCATCATGCGCAAGCGCCTCACGATCATGGGCACGCAGCTGCGCAATCGACCGCTGGGCGAGAAGATCGCCGTCGGGCAAACGTTCGCGCGCCACATCGTGCCGCTGGTGGCGTCGGGCGCGCTGCAGCCGATCGTCGAGCGCGTGTTTCCGCTCGCCGAGGCCGCGGCCGCGCACCAGGCGATGGCCGCCAACGACGGCTTCGGCAAGCTGGTCCTGACCGTCGATTGACGCGGCGGCGCCGACGACTTATCGATAGAACGTGATCCCACTTCCCATCAGCGATGAGAACCCGGCGTCACGTAAGCCGGTCGTGACGATGGCGCTCATCGCGCTCAACGCCGTCGCCTGGCTGTTCGAGCTGGCGCACGGCGTCGACCTGTCGACGCTCGAATTCGGCCTCATTCCGCGCTGGATTCTGGCGGGGACGACGAGCGGCGTCTTGGAGCTGCCCGGTTACGCCGCGGTGCAGCTGCAGCAGCCGCTGCCCTGGCCGGCGACGATCTTGACGTCGATGTTCATGCACGGCAGCTGGATGCACATCATCGGCAACATGTGGTTTCTGTGGATCTTCGGCGACAACGTCGAAGACGCCATGGGCCGCGGCAAATACGTCGCCTTCTACTTCCTGTGCGGCATCGCGGCGGCGGCGGCGCAGATCGGCAGCGGCCCGTCGTCGCTGGCGCCGATGGTGGGCGCCTCCGGCGCCATCGCCGGCGTGCTCGGCGCCTACTTGATGCTCTATCCGCACGCGCGCGTTCGCTGCTTGTGGATCCTCATCATCATCGTGACGACGATTTACGTGCCCGCGTGGCTGCTGTTGGGCTTGTGGTTCCTGTCGCAGCTCTTCATGCCGGGCCCGGGCGTGGCGTGGATGGCGCACGTCGGCGGCTTCGTCACCGGCTTTCTGCTGGTGCGGCTGTTCGTGACGAAGAAGCCGCCGCGCCGTCGCGACCGCTTTCCGCCGCTGTTCCAGCGCGCCTGACGCGCGCGCCCGATCGGCGCTAACATCAACGCGTGGACGAAGAGGAGCTGGACGGCGAAGCGGCCGAGCTGCGCGTCACCATCGTGCCGGCGCCGTCGGCAACGCCGTTCGTGCCGGTCGCGCCGGCGACCATCGAGTGGCAGTGGACCGGCGATCACTGCCACATCACCGGCGTCGTCATCGATGACAATGGTTCGCGCCACGAACGAACGCTGGCGCCGTGGCCGCATTGGCGTCGTCACGCCTGGTCGCGGGACGGCGCGCAGCTCCTCATCGGCGGCGCGGAAGAGGCGCACCTGCTGACGCGCAGCGACGGCAAGTGGACGACGGTCCTGCACGATCCGGGCGCCAACGGCATCGAGGTCGCTTGGCTCGGCGGCGTGCCGGCGGCGGTGGGTGCGCATCAGCTTGCCGTCGGTGAGGCGCGCCTGCCGACGAATCTGGCGTCGCTGGCGCGCGCGGTCGCCGGCGGCACGCTGCTCGTCGTCGCCGATCAGGACGGGCTGCGGCTGTTCGCCGCCGGCGCGCCCGCGCCACGGCTCATCGCGCGCAGCTGGCGCACGGTCGTCGACGCGTTCGACGACGCGACCGGCGCGCCGCACCTCGTCACCGCCGACGGCACGACCTGGCGGCTCCAGGTCAGCGCCGCCTAACCGCGCGTCGCCGTGCGGGCTCAGCGAACGGTCAGCCGAGGATGAAGTCGGCGACGAGCGCGTGCGCGCGCGGCCAGGCTTTGTCATCGTACGAATGCGCGCCCGGCAGCGCCATGATCTCGGTCGTGGCCGCGAAGTGCGCGCGCAGCTCGTCGGGCGCGCCGAAGGGATCGCGCTCGCCCTGCACGATCAGCGTCGGCAGCGTCACGCGCGGCAGATGCTCGACGCGCAGTTTCTCCGGCTGTTTCGGCGGATGCAGCGGATAGCCGAGCAGCACGAGCCCGCGCGCTTCGTCGCCCGCCGCCGCCAAGTGCGACGCGATGCGCCCGCCCATCGACTTGCCGCCGATGAACGGCAGGCGGCCGCCGAATTGCGCGCGCGCCAACGCCAGCGCCGCGCGCCAGCAGGACTCGAGCGCGTCGTTGCGATCGGGCGCGCCGCGGCCGGCCGCGCTGTACCAGAAGTCGAACGTGACGACGTCGATGCCGCGCGCCGCCAGCGCCACGGCGAAGCCGACCATGAACGCGTGTGACTGATTGGCGCCGGCGCCATGCGCGAGCACGAGCAGCCGTCCGGCCGGCGTCGCCGCGCGATAGACGCGCGCTGTCGACGCCTTGTCCGCGACGGCAAAGCGCAGCTCGGTAAACGGTGAAGTTGCCGCCGGCTGCTTGGACGACCGACCGCGCGCCTTCGCGCGGCTCGCCGTCGGCTGCTGCGCGACCTTCGTGCTGCGCTGGGCGCCGCGGCCAGGCTTGACGCTCGCGGCCGCGCGGCTCGACTTCACCGCGCGGCGCGCTGGTTTCGCGGGCGCCGCTGGTTTCTGGCGCGACGGCTTTCGCGCTTTCGGGCGGCTCAATCGACGCCGAGCAGCTCCACGTCGAAGTGCAGCGTCGCGTTCGGTCCGATGACGCCGCCGGCGCCGCGCGCGCCGTAGCCGAGATCGGGCGGGATGATGAGGTTGCGGCGACCGCCGACCTTCATCGACATCACGCCTTCGTCCCAGCCCTTGATGACCTGCCCGACGCCGATCACGAACTGGAACGGGTCATTGCGGTCGCGCGAGCTGTCGAACTTCTTGCCGTTGGCGTCGTTGAGCGTGCCCGTGTAGTGCACGGTGACGCGCTTACCTTTGGTCGGCGACTTGCCGTCGCCCACTTTGACGTCGTTGTACTGCAGCCCGGAGGAGGTCACCACGTTGTCGGCCATGGCGCGCACTTTACTACGACTGCGCTTCGGTCGGCAGCACGATCACGTCCAGCCGCTCCGTGCGACGAATCAGCGACAATTTCATCGGTCGCGCCACCTGCCACTGCGACAGGATGCGATGCACGTCGTCGACGGAGCGCGCCGGCTCGCCGTCGAGCGCGAGGATGAGATCGCCCTCTTTGACGTTGGCCAGCGCCGCCGGACCGACGGGCGTCACGCTCATGACCTCGACGGCCGACTCCTGCAAGAGCTCGAGGTGACGACGAATGCGCGGATCGATCTTGCGCGTCTGCGCCGCCACGCCGAGCCAGCTGCGCTTGACCCGACCGTGCGTCATCAGCTGTCCGACGACCCAGCGCGCCGTATCGATGGGCACGGCGAAGCTGATGCCTTGCGCGCCGAAGATGACGGCGGTGTTGATGCCGATGACGCGCGCGCGCGTGTCGACGAGCGGTCCGCCCGAGTTGCCGGGGTTGAGCGCCACGTCCGACTGAATGATGTTCTCCATCAAGCGGCCGTCTTGCGCGCGCATGTTGCGGCCGAGCGCCGACACGACGCCGGCCGACACCGTCGACGAGAAGCCGAGCGGATTGCCGATGGCGACGCACAGCTGACCGACACGCAACGTGGCCGACGCGCCAAACTCCGCGTGCGGCAGATGCTCGCCTTCGATGCGAATGACGGCCAAGTCGGTCGCCGGATCGGCGCCGATGAGCTGCGCCGGATGCGTCGAGCCGTCGGTGAGCGCGACCTCGAACGTGTGGCCGCCGGCGACGACGTGCGCGTTCGTCAAAATGTAACCGTCGGGCGTGAAGAGGACGCCGGAGCCGGCGCCGTTGCCCTCGCGACCTCGGCCTTTGGCATTCGCTTTCTGTGGACCGCGAACGGAGATGCTGACGACGGCCGGTCCGACCTCGTCGACGACGCGGGTGACTGCCGACGAATAGGCGTCGAGCAGCTCACCGTCCGAGACGGCGATAGCAGCCATGCGATTCTCCTACTGTGCGTAGCGAAACGAGAGACGAGGGCCACGGCTCACGCACGCCCGGTAACCTGCGACACGACGTGAGCCGCGGCCTTCGCGGTTTACTTACTGCCTACTGAGGTGTGGCTTAGAGCGTGACGACGCCCGTGCGAATGAGGTAGGCGAGCTTGGCCCGCTGCTCCTCGCTCAACACGGCGTGAATCTCGCGCAGCGCCTTGACGACGGCGGTCTTGAGCCGCTCGGCCGACTGCACGCGCTGCTGCGCGCCTTCGGTCGCCTTGCCGTCGTCGAAGCCGGCGCCGCCGACGGCGTCGGCGAAGGCGGCCGTCGTGCGCCGCTGATCGACCTCGGCCTGCGCGCGCTCGGTCTTCAGCTCGTTGAGCACGCGAGCGAGCTCGCCCACTTGCTTCTCGTCGAGCTCGAGCTTGTAGGCCAAAAAGCGCAGCGGACGACGCACGCCGAACTCGCTGCCGCCGTGATCGTGGCCGGCCATGCGCTCGGCGAATTCGCGCCAATGCTGCCGCGGGCCGCCGTGATGATGCCCATGATGGCCATGGTCATCGTAGTCGCCGGCAAAGTCGCCGCCGCAGTCGCCGCCATGGCGACCCTTCCACCACTGATAAAATCCTGGATGCATGATGCTTCCTCCGTCTGCCGAGGCGAAACGCGCTCGGCGGGCTCGTAAATGCGTGGGCAACATGCCTCACGCCTAAGCTTCAGCCTAAGACCGGGTTCGGAAGCTGTCAACGCGGCGACAGCGCTGCGAGTGCCGGCGCCAGGCAAAAATGCCGACGAGCTACGCGACCTTGCGCTTGCGCGGCAGAATCTTCTGCAGGAATTGGCCGGTGTAGCTGCGCTTGACCTCGGCGACGGCTTCGGGCGTGCCTTGCGCGATGATTTCGCCGCCGCGCGCGCCACCTTCGGGGCCGAGATCGATGATCCAGTCGGCGCGCTTGATGACGTCGAGGTTGTGCTCGATGACGAGCACCGTATTGCCCGACGCGACCAAGCGATCGAGCACGGCCATGAGGCGCTGAATGTCGCCGAAGTGCAGACCGGTCGTCGGCTCGTCGAGCACGTAGAGCGTGCGGCCGGTGTCGCGCTTGGCCAGCTCGCGCGACAGCTTGATGCGCTGCGCCTCGCCGCCCGACAGCGTCGTCGCCGGCTGACCGAGCTGCACGTAGCCGAGCCCGACGTCGTCGAGCGTCTTCAAGATGTGCACGATCTGCGGCTGATTGGCGAACAGCTCGAGCCCTTCGGCGACGGTGGTGCCCAGATCTCGCTGATGTTCTTGCCCTTCCACTGCACGCGCAGTGTGGCGTCGTTGAAGCGCTTGCCGCGGCAGACTTCGCACTGCACGTGCACGTTGGCCAAGAAGTGCATCTCGACCTCGCGCACGCCGTCGCCCTCGCACGCTTCGCAGCGGCCGCCGCGCACGTTGAAGCTGAACCGACCGGGCGCGTAGCCGTAGGTGCGCGCTTCCTGCGTGCCGGCGAACAGGTTGCGAATGTGGTCGAACGCTTTGGTGTACGTCGCCGGGTTCGAGCGCGGCGTGCGGCCGATCGGGTTCTGGTCGATGTCGATGACCTTGTCGATGAGCTCGACGCCGGCCAGGCTCTTGTGCGCGCCGACGCGAACCTGCGCGTCGTGCAATTGCCGTCGCAGCGCCGGATGCAGGATCTGATTGATCAGCGACGACTTGCCCGCGCCCGACACGCCCGTGACGGCGCACAAGACGCCGAGCGGAAAGCGGCAGTCGACGTTCTTCAAGTTGTTCTCGCTGGCGCCGCGAATCTCGATCCAGCCGCTCGGACGACGGCGCGTCTCGGGCACGCTGATCTCGTCTTTTCCCGACAGGAATCGCCCGGTCGGCGACTTCTTGTCGGCGCGCAGGTCGGCTGGCGTGCCTTGCGCGACGACTTTGCCGCCGCGACGACCGGCGCCGGGACCGAAGTCGAGGACCCAGTCGGCGCTCTCGATCGTCTCCGCGTCGTGCTCGACGACGAGCACGCTGTTGCCGAGATCGCGCAGCCGCCGCAAGGTCGCGATGAGCCGCAAGTTGTCGCGCTGATGCAGCCCGATCGACGGCTCGTCGAGCACGTACATGACGCCCGACAGCTCCGAGCCCAGCTGCGACGCCAAGCGAATGCGCTGCGCCTCGCCGCCCGACAACGTCTCGGTCGCGCGATCGAGCGTCAGATATTCGAGGCCGACGTCGTTGAGAAAGCCTAGCCGCGCGTTGATCTCCTTGAGCACCTCGAAGGCGATCTGCTGCTTGGCGCCGGCCAGCTTCATGTTGGCGAAGTGCTTGCCGGCGTCGGCGACGGTCAAGCCGGTGGCGTCGCTGATCGACTTGCCGGCCAAGAAGACGGCGCGCGACTCGGGCCGCAGACGCAGGCCGTGGCACTCGGTGCACGCTTCGCCTTCGAGCTTCCAGCCTTCGCCCGACTGATGCTCCCAGCCGAGGTCGACCTTGCCGAGGCCGCTGCAGTGCGGGCACATGCCGAGCGGCGAGTTGAACGACAACATCTGCGGCGTCAGCTCGGGCAGACCGACGCCGCACTTCGGGCAGCCGCGCGCCTCCGAATACGCGCGCGCCCGCTCTTCGCCGTCGACGAGCACGCCGATCGCGCCTTTGCCGGCGCGCAGCGCCTGCTCCACCGAGTCGGTCAGGCGCGCCCGCTCCGTCGCCACCAGCGTCAAGCGATCGATCACCAGCTCGATGGTGTGCTTCTTCAGCTTCTCCAGGCCCTGCACGTCCTCGAGGCGCACGACCATGCCGTCGATGCGCGCGCGCACGAAACCTTCCTTGCGCGCGTCGTCGAGCAGCTCGCGGAACTCGCCCTTGCGATGCTCCACTTTCGGCGCCAACAGCGTGACCTTCGTGCCTTTGGGCATGGCCAAGAGCTCGTCGACGATCTCGGCCGCCGAGCGCGCCGCGACCGGCCCGCCGCAGACGTGGCAGCGCTGCTCGCCGGCTCGCGCATAAAGCACGCGAAGATAGTCGTATATCTCCGTCACTGTGCCCACGGTCGAGCGCGGGTTGTGCGACGCCGACTTCTGCTCGATGGCGATCGTCGGCGACAGCCCGCGAATATGCTCGTACTTGGGCTTCTCCATCTGCCCCAAGAACTGCCGCGCATACGACGACAGCGACTCGACGTAACGGCGCTGTCCCTCGGCGTACAGCGTGTCGAACGCCAGGCTCGACTTGCCCGAGCCCGAGACGCCGGTGAACACGACCAGCTTGCGCTTGGGAATCTCGAGGTAGGCGATGTCGAGGTTGTGCTCGCGCGCACCCTTGACGACGATGAACTCCGACTCCGTAGCTTCCGGGCGCGGCTTTTTCATGGGGGCTGACAGTGTAGTCCGTGACCCCGGGCACGCCAGCGAATCCTGAATCACACCAAATTCCTCACGAATATTCAGGAAGAAAGCGTTGCCGCCTTTTTTGTCCCACGGTGTCCAACATTGCTGCTATGAGCCGATCGATGCGTTGGATGCTGTTCGCGGCGCTCGTCGCCGGATGTTCACCGACCACGGCGGTGGTCAACGGCAAGACGGTGCCGCGCCTCGACATGGACTTCTACGGCCAGCCGTTCGCCGTGCAAGTCACGGGCGCGCATCCGCAGCCGGGCAGCCCGTCGGGCGGCCTGCGCGACTTCGGCGGTCACGTCAGCGGCAACGTCTGCGGCCTCGAGCTCACGTACGACGTCATGCATCAGGGCGATCACACGCACATGACCGGCTTCGTCGACGACGGGTCGTTCGAGTCGACGATCGACGTGCACGACGAAAAGGGCGTCACGCGGCGCATCGTCGGTCGGCTCGCCGAGCAAGGCACGGTCGACCTCGAGCTGCGCAAGAACCACATTTACGGCGTGGTCGGTCAGCGGCAGTTCGCGTTCGGACGTCGCGGCGATCAGTATGTCGGCTGGCTGAAGGTGCGGCAGAGCATCGTCGCCAAGGCCACCATCAACGGCGCGCCGGATTTGTGGACGATGCCGGCGGCGGCGCAGGCGGTAGTCTTGCCGGCGCTGCTCACGTGCTACGGCGACGCCATCGAGGACCGCCTGGGCAACAACTTCCAGATCGGCTTCGGCGGACATCAGAGCTGGGAGGCCCGCCACGTGAGCGCGCTCTATCACACGACGACGATGGACGAGCAGCAGATGCTCAACCACAGCTCCGGCGGCGGTCTCGGCGCGTCGGGGTTTAGCACGCAGGGTCAGACCCACTGATGCGCGCCGTGGCCCTCATGACGTTGTTCGCCTTCGCGGCGCCCGCTTGGGCCGACGAAACGCAGGTGTCACCGACGACGGCGCCGAGCCCGCTGGCGCCGCCGGCAGCGACGGTGACACCGACGCCGACGCCGGCTCCGGAGCCGGCGGGCATTCAAGAGCCGCCGCCGCTTCCGCCGCCGCCCGCACCGCCGAAGCCGGTCGCGCCGCCGCCGCCGCCGGTCTCGTCGAAGACGACGCTGCCGGAGGTGCCCGAAGTGCCGGACGAGCCGCTGCCGGACTGGTCGCCGCCGCCGCCGACGCCGCGCGAGAACCGGCGCGCGCTCTTTTTGACGATGGCGCCCGAGGTTCAGCAGGCGCAGCGGCTGCGTCAGGCCGGCCTGTGGATCTCGGGGTTCGGCTGGGCCGGCGTGCTCACCGGCGGCATCCTCTACGGCCACACCAGCAACAACGATGTCGTGCAAGGCATCCCGGGCAATGGGCCGGGCGGCGTCAGCAACCTCGACGTGAACGCCGGCCTCGGCCTCATGATCGGCGGCGGCGCGGTCGCGCTCATCGGCGTCACGCTCTTCACTGCCGGCCAGTGGCAGCTGTCGGCGTGGCACAAGAAGCGCCCGTCGGACCGTATGCCGTCGATGAGCGGCTTCTAGCAAGACCGCCGCTTCGCACGCCCACTCCCGCATGAACGCCTAGCGCCGCTTACGTTTCAGCCGCGCGTCACGATCCAGTGGATGAGCGCCCAGAGAGCGACGATCGGCGTCGCCAGCGCCACCAGCACGACGACGAGCGCGCCCGCGACCAAGAGCCAATCGCCGGCCGTCGACGCCGGCCCCGTCGTGCGCGCGCGCAGCAGCGCCACGTTGCGGCGATTGGCCTTCCACGCGAAGTCGAACAGGTCGCCGGCGATGGGGATGGCTCCGACGAGCGCGTCCAGCGCCAGGTTGAGCAGCATGCGCGCCAGCGTCACCGCCGGCAGCCGGCGCGCGATGGCGACCGCGACGATGTAGAGGCCGAGCAGCGAGCCGATGACGTCGCCGACGCCAGGCAAGAAAAAGCCGAGCAGCGGATCGAGCCAGCGGTCATCGAGCCAATACGCCAGCGTCTCGGCGCGTTGCAGCTGGCGGTCATTCATGGTCTGCAAGCTAAGCACGAATTTGTGCTTGACGCGGCCGTACACGATTCGTTATTGAGTAATTGCTCACTTACTAACGAGGCCACGTGGCGCGTCCGATCCGCATCAGCGAAGAGAAGATTCTGGAGGCCGCACGCGCGGTCTTCCTCGATCTCGGCTTCGCCGGCACCACCGCCGAGGTCGCGCGCCGCGCCGGCGTCGCCGAGGGCTCGATCTTCAAGCGTTTCGCGACGAAGGTGGAGCTGTTTCGGGCGGCGATGCAGCCGGAGATGGACGAGCCCGACTGGCTGCGCACGCTGCTCAACGCCGAAGAAGGCGCCGATCCGCGCGACGTGCTGATGCAGTGCGGGCTGCAGGCGGTCGAGTTCCTGCGCCGGCTGATTCCGCTCATCATGATGCAGTGGTCGTCGGGCAAGCACTTCGGCCCGCCCGAGCATTTGCAAGGTCCGCACGGTCCGCCGCTGCGCGCGCTCAAGGCGTGGGCGGCGTTCTTCGAGCGCGAAATGCGCGCCGGCCGCATGCGTCAACATGAGCCCGAAGTCGTGGCACGGATGATGTTCGGCAGCATCCAAAGCTACGTGTTTTTCGAAATTCTGCTGCGCTCACCCGAGCGAATGACGTTGCCCGTCGAGGTCTATCTGCGCGGGCTCATCGACGTCTTGTGGAGCGGCGTCGCGCCGCCGGCCAAGAGGGGGCATCGAACGTGACACGGTTTGTGGAGTTCATGAGTAAGCGCTCACGCATTATGGGCGCCGCCGCAGTGGCGACGATGCTGTCGGGCCCGCTGGCGATGGCGCAGGCGCCCCAGCCGGAAGTCGCGCGCCAGGTGGACGCGCCGGCCCGCACGATGTCGATCGGCGAGGCGCTGTCGATCGCGCATCGCAACAACCGCGACCTGGCGCAGGCCAAGGCGCGCATCGCGCAAGCGCACGCCGGCGTGCTGCAGGCGTGGGTCGCGCTCTTGCCGCAGGTGGCCGCGCAGGGCAAGTACACGCACAACTACAAAGAGGTCAAGCTCGACTTCGGCCCGGAGGCTGCGGCAGCGGGACTGCCCACCACGCCCATCGTCATCCAAAAGGGCGAGCAGCTCGACGCGTCGCTGACGGCGACCGTGCCGTTGGTCGTGCCGTCAGCCTATCAGGCGCTCAAGGCGGCGCAGGCGCTCGAGGACTCGAGCCGCGCCAACGACGACGTCACCGATGCCACCGTGCTCTACACGACGGCGCAGACCTATTACGCCTGCGCCGGCGCCGATGAAGTGGTCGCCGCGCGTAAACACGCCGTCGTGCTCGAGACCAAGGCGCTCGACAACGCCAAGGCCCGGCTCGAGGCCGGCGTGGTCAACCGCGTGGAAGTGACGCGCGCCGAGCTGCAGCTGGTGCGCGCCCGTCAGGCCGTGCTCGAGGCGCAGGACGCCGCCGCGCAGTCGTATCGCGCGCTGGGCACGATCATGAACGTGCACGACGCCATCCAGGTCGTCGGCAGCGACGAGCCGTCGGCACAGACCGCCGAGATCGACGCGCTGACGGCGCAGGCGCTCAGCCAGCGGCCCGAGTTCCCGGCGCTGCAAAAGACGATCACGTCCTACGAGCTGCAGGAGAAGTCGAACCTGTGGAAGTGGGCGCCGACGCTGTCGGCGTTCGGCAACGCGCGCCTGTTCAACTACGCCGGCTTCTCGGGCGACAAGTATTCGTGGGCCATCGGCCTGCAGCTCGATTGGGTGCTGTACGACGGTGGCTTGCGCGACGGGCAGCGCAAGTTGGCGCTGGCGCAGCGGCAGGAGCAGGAGGCCAAGCTCGACCTCTTGCGCGACCAAGTGCGCGACGACGTCTACAACGCCGACCGCAACGTGCGCACCAAGCGCAGCGCGCTCGACACGGCCAAGCGCTCGGTGCAGCTGTCGAAGGAGACGCTCGATCTCGTCCAGGTGCAGCACGACGCGGGCACGGCGACGCAGCTCGACCTCCTGCAAGCGCAGGACAACCTGGTGTCGGCGGAAGTGGCGCTGGCGCAGGCGCGCTTCGACCTGTCGTTGGGCGCGCTGTCGCTCGAGCGGCTGTCCGGCGCGTTTCCGGCGAACCTGAAGCTCAAGTAACCACGCACGCACAGTAAACGGACGAGGGGAACATGGCGGACGCGACGACGATCGAGAATGGTGCCGGCGGCGGCAAATCGCGCTTCGCGACGGTGGGTGGCGTCGTGGCGCTGGCGGCGTTGGTGTATGGCGGCTATCGCTTGTGGCAGGCGCGGCAGCCGTACGAATGGAGCGGCACCGTCGAGGCCCGCACGATCACCGTCGGCTCGCGCGCCGGCGGCCGCATCGCCAAGATCCTCGTGCGCGAAGGCGATCGCGTCAAAGGTGGGCAGGCGCTGCTCGAGCTCGAGCCCGGCGACATCATGGCGCAGCAGCTGCAGGCGCAGGGTCTCCTCGATCAATCGCAGGCCAACCTCGACAAGCTCGTCAAAGGCGCGCGGCCCGAAGAGATCGAAGAGGCCTCGGCGCGCGCCAAGACGGCGACGGCGGCGCTGGCCGAGACCAAGACGGGCGCGCGGCGCGAGCAGATCCTCGGCGCACAGGCGCGTTTGAAGGCGCAGTCGGTGGCGCTCGAGAAGGCCGAGCTCGACGCCAACCGCTACCGCCAGCTGTTCGCGCGCGGCGCGGCGGCGCGGGCCGAGCTGGACAACGTCGAGTCGGCACTGCAGTCGGCGCTGGCGACGCGCGACGCGCTCAAGCAGTCGCTCGAGGAGCTGACCAACGGCTCGCGCGCCGAAGACGTCGACCAGGCGATGGCGCGCGCGGCCGAAGCGCGGGCGTCCGAGCGGCTCATCAAGGCCGGCTCGCGCGTCGAGGACATCAAGGCGGCGCGCGGCGAAGTGGAAGCGGCGCAAGGCAAGCTCGACGCCATCAAGACGCTGGTCGACGAGCTGATCGTCAAGGCGCCGCGCGACGCGCGCGTCGAGTCGCTCGACCTGCGCCCGGGCGATCTCTGGCGCCGAGCGCGGCGGCGGCGACGCTCTTGGAAGACGACCAGCTCTACGTGCGCATCTACGTGCCGGAGACGCTCATCGGCCATCTGCATCCGGGCGAGAAGGTGCCGGTCACCGTCGACAGCTTCCCGGGCAAGTCGTTCCAAGGCATCGTCGAGCACATCAACGCCGTCGGCGAATATTCGCCGCGCAACTTGCAGACCGCCGACGAGCGCGCCGACCAAGTGTTCGCCACCCGCGTCGGCCTGCGCGACGGCAAAGACGAGCTGCGCGCCGGCATGGCGGCGTTCATTCAGGTGGCCAAATGACCACCGCGGCGGTCCCGAGCTACGGTGACCATGCCATCGTCGTCGACCGGCTGACGCGCAAGTTCGGCGACTTCACGGCGCTCGACGAAGTGAACTTGAGCGTGCGCCGCGGCACCGTCTACGGATTGCTCGGCCCCAACGGCTCGGGCAAGTCGACGCTGATTCGCATCTTGTGCGGCCTTTTGGCGCCGACGAGCGGCCACGCGACCGTGCTCGGGATGGACGTCGCCACCGAGGGCGAGGCCATCCGCCGCCAGATCGGCTACATGAGCCAGAAGTTCGCGCTCTACGACGACCTGACCGTCATGGAGAACCTCGACTTCTACGCCCGCGTCTACGGTCTGTCGGGCGATAAGCTGCGCAAGCGCCGCGACGCCGCCATCGAGCTGACGCACATCGGGCCTTACGTGCATCGCCGCGCCGGTCTGTTGTCGGGCGGCTGGAAGCAGCGGCTGGCGCTCGGGTCGGCGCTGATGCACGAGCCGCGCATGGTGTTTCTCGACGAGCCGACCGCCGGCATCGACCCGGTGGCGCGCCGCGAGCTGTGGGACCTCCTGTTTCAGCTCGCCGCCGAAGGCATCACGCTGCTGGTGACGACGCACTACATGGACGAAGCCGAGCGCTGCGGCGAGGTCGGCTATTTGTACCTGTCGAAGCTGCTCGTCAACGGCACGCCCGAGCAGCTCAAGGCGCTGCCCGTCGTCAATCCGCCCGACGCGCGCCGCGTGGAGATCGAGACCCAGCATCCGGCGCCGGCTCTATCGTGGCTGCGCAAGCAGCCGTTCTGCGGCAGCGCCACCATCTTCGGCCAGTCGGTGCACGCGGTGATCGCGCGCGCCCTCGACGACGCCAAGCTGCTCGATCTCCTGCACGCCGCCGGCTTCCCCAAGGCCACGACGCGCGCCATCGCCCCGTCGCTGGAAGACGTCTTCGTCACGCTCACCGAACAGGCCGCGAACGCGCGCGCGCGCAACCCGGCGGCGGCGCTTAAATGTGGGCCAGCTTTCGCGCGATCTTCGAGAAGGAGTTCGTCCATCTGCGCCGCGATCGCGGGACGTTCATCCTCGCCTTCACGATCCCGCTGTTTCAGCTGATCCTGTTCGGCTTCATCGATCAAACGGTGCACAACGTGCCGACGGTCGTCGTCGACCAAGATCGCTCGACCGATAGCCGCGAGCTGATGGATCGAGCTGCGCGCGACGAGCACCTTCCGCATCACGCGCGTCACCGAGAACCCGCACGACGCGCGCAGCGAAATCACCGCCGGTCGCGCCCGCGTCGGCGTCGTGATTCCGCCCGACTACCACGACAAGCGCACCCGCGGCAGCGACGCCAAGGTGCTCGTGCTCATCGACGGCAGCGACTCGACCGTCAGCGCGCAGACGCTGGCCTCGGTCAATGGCCTGGTCGCGTCGATGAACCTCGACGACATCCGCAAAGGCGTGCGCCTCGCCGATCCCTTGGGCGCGCAGCCGATCATCCTCTTCAATCCCGACGGACGAACGGCGAACTACATCATCCCCGGCCTGGTCGGCGATCCTCTTGCAGATCGTCGCCATGGTGCTCGCCGCCGTCGCCATCGTGCGCGAGCGCGAGAAAGGCACGCTCGAGCAGCTGCTGGTCACGCCGATCAATCCGCTCGGGCTCATGCTCGGCAAGCTCGGACCCTACCTGCTCATCGGCCTCGGCGAGATGGCGATGATCTTGTTCGCGATGCGCTTCGGCTTCGGCGTCCCCATTCGCGGCAACCTGATCTTCTTGTTCGGCATGGCGCTCGTGTATCTGTTCTCGCTGCTCGCGCTCGGGCTCTTCGTGTCGACGCGAACCAAGACCCAAGGCGAAGCGCAGCAGATGGCGCAGATGTTTCTGCTGCCGTCGATTTTCCTCTCCGGCTACATTTTTCCAGCCGAGGGGCTGCCCTTCGTCTTGCGCAACATCGGCCGCGTGCTGCCGGCGACGCACATGGTGGCGATTATGCGTGGCGTAGTCTTGCGTGACGCGGGACCTGCCGAGCTCTTGCCCAACGTGCTTGCACTGCTGCTGATCTCGGCCGTTCTCGTCACGCTCTCGGTGCGCTCGTTCAAGAAGGTTTCCTTATGACCGCGTGCGCTACGCGAGATTGGGGCTAGCCAGCAGCACTACGCCGCATATCATGGTGGACGCCGTCGGACTGGAGGAGGGTCGCCATGAGAGTCTGCCTCGTCGTCTCGGCCATGCTCGTGACGTTGTTTTCAGCCTCGAGCGCGCGGGCGCAGAGCCGAGTCTCCGTCGAGTTCGACGGAATGGTGTCGGCCTACAACATCGACACCGGCGGCGGCGGCAGCACCGGCGTAGCCCGCAGCGCGCTCAGCAGCGCCGCGGTCAACGCGACGTCGTCGACGCCGTCGATCGGCAACGGCATCGCCGCCGCCGAGATTCGCCCGTCGATCCTCACCGACGCCGGCTTCCTCTTCGCCGTCGGCTTCCGCGCCGGCGAGGCCGGCTTCGGCAAGTCCGCCACGACGCTCGTCGGCGGCGACTTGTCGCTCGGCTTCCAACACCGCTTCGGCCGCTTCATCCCCTTCGTCAAAGGCATGATCGGCGTCAACAGCTACGACGACTACCTGAACAACTTCACCCACCACGACGACTTGCGCGTCGACGCCGTCATCGGCTCGCGCATCTACCTCACCGAGCGCATGTTCATTTCGGCGGCGGGCTTCGCCGGCTACGGCGACCGCTACGGCGCCACCTTCGGCGTCGGCGGCGACGTCATCCAATACTTTCACCGCGGGGTGATGCCGTGAGGTCGCTCGTGTTGGCGCTGTCGACGCTCGTCGCCGCCGGCTGCTCGACGGTCGACATCTACACCTACCAGCCGCGCCCGCTGCCGACCGGCGCCGAGCCGCTGGCGGTCGTCGCCTGGACGCTGCACGACCTGCGCAACGTCACCTGGAGCTACGGCGAGCCCGATCCCGACTCGACGCGGCGCGCGCAGGTGGAGGCCACGCGTCACGGCGTCGCCGGGCGGGCCGACCGCGTCGCCACCGGCTCGCCGCTCGACCTGACGTACCGCGAAATTGCCGAGGGCGTGCGTCACGTGACGCAGCTGCACGGCACCTGGACGATCTTCTTGTACGATCGGCAGAATCGGCTCATCCAGCTGGAATTCAACAGCTATGCGGCCGCCCGACTGTTCCTCGACGCCTCCGCCGCCATCGCCTCTGGCAGCGCCTCACAAACCTGAAGAAACCGGAAATAAATTCCGAAACCAAGGTCGCGCTCGCGTCACATTTGGACGTGAGGTTGATGGCCGTCGAGAGCCACGAAGCGGACGTCGTGACGCTGCCGGCAGCGCCGCCCGAGCTCGATTTTCGCGTGGTCTATGACCAGCACGCGCGCTCGGTACGTCGTTTCTTGGGCGATTTATTGCGCGATGACAACAGCGCCGACGAGGCGACGCAAGAGACGTTCGTGCGAGCGCACGCCCGGCTCGCGACGTTGCGCGAAGGCGACAAGGTGCTGCCGTGGCTGTTCGGCATCGCGCGTAACGTCTTTTACGAAGAGCTGCGCGCGAAGAAGCGGCACTTGAAGCCGGTGGACGAATCGACGCCGGAAGAGGTCGACCGCGCGCCGTCGCCCGAAGGCGTGCTGCTCGGCGCCGAGGCCGACGCGCAGCTGCAGGCGGCGTTGGCCGAGCTCACCGACGAGCGGCGCGCCGCGTTGGTCTTGCGCATCGACCACGGTCTCGACTACGACGAGATAGCCGAGATCATGGTCTGGCCGCTGTCGAAGGTGAAAAACGAGATCCATCGCGCCCGGCTGGTGTTGCGGACGCGGCTGGCGAAGTACGTGGGAGGCATGTGATGTGCTCGATTGAGGAGCTGGAAGCGCTGGTGGCAGGCCATCTCGACGAGATGACGGCAGCGCGCGTGCAAGCGCACGCCGAAGTCTGCGACGAGTGCAAAGAGGAGCTGGCCTGGCTGCGCGCCGAGGCCGAGCTGATGACGCGGCGGCGCGAGTCAGCCAAGGCGCCGGCGCCGGCCTTGTGGGACGGCATCGCCGCGCGCGTCGCCAATCCGCCGGTGGCCGCGGCCGAGCCGCACTCGCGCTGGGGATTGGGCGCGCGCCTGGCGTACGGCGGGCTCATCGTCGCCGCCGCCGCCGCGGTCGTGCTGGTGACGATGCCGGGGCTCAAGCTCTTCAATCTCGAGCTGCCGAACCCGCTGACGGCGCTCATGCACTCGCGTGAGCCGGCGCCGTTGCCGCAGCCGCTGCCGCGCGAGAAGGTCGCGCCCAACGTGACGTTCGATCGCGCCGAAGCCGAGTATCGCGACGCGGCGGCGGTGCTGGAGCAAGAGTACAAGCAGGAGCGCTCGCGGCTGCCGGCGCCGATCGCCGAGCAGTACGATCGCATGCTGCACAAGACCCGCATGCAGATGGCCGATGCCCGCCTGTCGGCCGGCAATGACGTCGACGGACGAATGGTCGTTCTCGACGGCTACGCCGATTATCTGCACTCGCTGCAAACCATCGTGACGGACATTAGGTGAAATCATGAAGCGCACTTTGCTAGCCTTGTTACTCGCCGAAGGGCTCGCCGGCAGCGCCTTTGCCGTCGAAGGCAACGATACGCCGGCGCCCGAAGAGGCCCGCCCGGCGATGCCGCCGCGTCCGGCGGCGCCGCCGATGCCACCCTTGCCGCCGCTGCCGCCGATGGAGCACCACTCGGGCTCGTCGACGGTCGCGACCGTCAACGTCAAAGGCGCCATCACGCTGCGCGCGGACACGATCTCGTCCGACATCGAGGTCGTGCACGGCAATGACAAGCAGGTCAAGGCCGAGCTCATCGACGCGACCGGCAGCGGCATTCAGCTGGTGCAGAGCGGCGACCGCGTCGAGGTCGTGTTCGCGTCGACGCACTCGAGCTGGCCGCACATCCCCGCCGGCATCGACGGCAAGCTGCGCGTGGAAGTGCCGTGGGGCAGCTGCGTCGAGCTGACGTCGGCGTCGGGCGACCTGCAGGTGCGCGACATCGGCGGCAACGTGCGGCTGCGCACGGCGTCGGGCGACGCCAAAGTGCGCCGCGCCGCCAACGTCGAAGCGCAGCTCGTCTCGGGCGACATCACGATCGAGAACGTGACCGGCGAGGTGCGGCTGCGCACCGTCTCCGGCAACGCGGTCGTCACGCAGAACGGCGCCAGCAACAAGCTCGAGTTCGGCACCACCTCCGGCGACCTCGAATGGACGGGCGCGTGCAACGGCAACTGCCGCATCGAAGCGCGCACCACGTCGGGCGACGTCAAGCTGCAGATGCCACAGTCTTCGAGCTTCGACCTGCGCTATCTCACGCACTCGGGCGACCTGTCCGACGAGCTGAAGATGACGACGCTGGAGAATTCGCCGTCGCGCTCCGGCGCCGGCTCGGTGCACGCGCGCTACGGCAAGAGCGAAGGCATCATCGAAGTGCAGACGTTCTCCGGCGATCTTCATATCGCCCGCCGCTGAAACCAGCGCGCCCCTCGCGTCACTACCGGTTGTAAGTCAATCGTCGGGAACAGAGCGCAGGCAGTCGGTGTTTCACGATTGCAAGCGGTCGAAGCTCGACCGAAGGAGTGATGTCATGCGCAAGTCTTCTTTGATCTGGGTTCCGGTCGCGTTGCTGGCTCTCTCGGCCATGGTGGAGGGTTCGATGCAGGCCCGCGCCGCGCGGCGGGCCAGGGCGGTCGTGGCGACGGCCACGTGCTCGGCGCGCCAGCTCGAGGTCGACATCGCCGGCGACGGGCGCAAAGAAGAGGTCATCTTGACCCGCATCGGCGACGAGAGCTGGGCCGACGTCTATTTCCAGGGCGATTCTGCAGTCGTCGACGCGCGTCGGCAAGTGGCACGATGACGCCGCCATCGAAGCGCTCGACGTCAACGGCGACGGCCGTACCGACCTCGTCCGCCGCTGGTCCGAAGGCGCGCAGCAGCACGCGCAGGTCTGGCTGTCCGACGGCGGCGCCTTCGAAGCCGGCTGGACCGGCGTCAGCACCGCCACCTGCGTCGCGCAGCGCTGATACTGAAGCATTCACTTCAGCATCCCATCTCGTCACCGAAACGACCGCTTCCACTTCGTCCCCGCAATAACCGCTTATATCGATTTCGAAGACGCACGAACGATATCGGTTTTCGCGATATTCGACGACGGCGGCGCCGATCCGAAAACCAATCGAGCGGCACGACGCCCGCGCCACGACACGCGAGATTTCGGCTGATTCGCCGGTCAGGATTCGCTCGTTCCACTTCGTTTCCCAACCGCGCTGTAATTTTGCAAGCCCGCGGTTACCATTCGTTAAAATATGCGGCCGGCTATCTTGAAATAAGCGCTCGTGGGGCTACAACGGGAGCATGAACGCGCTGGTCCTGATTGCCGATGATTCGCCGGAGATCCTCGACTCACACGGTGAAATATTGCGTCAGGCGGGTTACCGCGTGTGCACGGCTTGCAACGGCGAGGAGGCGATCGGCGCGGCGATTCGCCGGCGCCCCGACGTCATCATCATGGACCTCGACATGCCGATTCTCGATGGCTGGGAGGCGACGCGGCGGATTCGCGCCGACCTGCGCACGCATCGCATCCCCGTCATCGCCTACACCAGCTATGGATTGCGTCGTTACGTCGATCGCTCGTTCGAGGCCGGCTGCTCGGCGTTCATCGACAAGCCGTGCGAAGGGCGCGTGCTCGTGGCGGAGATCGAGCGCGCCTTGGCGACCTCGGCGGCGCGCACGCACAGCGGAGTCGTCGCGGATGCGGTGAACGACATCGCATCGGGGCCGGCGCTGCAGCCGCCACCGCCGCCGCCGGCGGACCGCCGTCATCACTGACCGCCGAGCGTCACGCGCAGCGGGAAGCCGTAGTCTCACGTCGCTTTCGCATGCCGGGCGTTACGCACATTCGACGGGCGTGACGCCCTCGTTGCGCTTGCGTCGGCGCGCGTCGGGCTCGTAAGCTGCCGCCGTGAAAACACTCGCGCTGCCGCTGTTGGCCCTCCTCGCGCTTCCCGCCGCCGCCGCCGAGCGTCGGATGACGCTCACCGTCGACGCCACCGACGCGCCGCGCCGCTTGCTGCATGCGCGCGCGACGATTCCGGCGCCGCCCGGTCCGTTGACGCTGCGCTACCCCAAGTGGATTCCCGGCGAGCACGGGCCGACGGGGCCGGTCGTCGACGTCGCCGGGCTCGTCATTCGCGCCGGCGGCAAGCCGCTCGAGTGGCGCCGCGACGAGGTCGACCTCTACGCCGTGCATGTCACGGTGCCGGCCGGCGCCAACTCCGTCGACGTCAGCTTCGACTACTTGGCGCCGGCCGAGCGCGAGTCCTATTCGAGCGGCGGCTCGACGACCGCCGAGCTCGTCGCGCTCGAGTGGAACTTGGTGCTGATCTATCCCGACGGCGTCAATCAGCGCGATCTCGTCATCGCGCCCAAGCTGACCCTGCCGCACGGCTGGAAGCTGGGCACGGCGCTCGAGACCGCGCGTCAGTCGGGCGACACGACCGAGTTCAAGCCGGTGTCGCTGGAGACGCTCGTCGATTCGCCGGTCATCGCGGGCGCGTTCTTCCGCTCGTGGCCGCTCGGCACCGTCGACGGCGTCGTCCACACGCTCGACGCCGTCGCCGACTCCGAAGGCGCGCTGGCGATCGAGCCCGAGCAGCTCGACGAATTCAAGCGGCTCGTCGTCGAAGCCGGCCTCCTGTTCGGGACGCGGCATTATCAGCGCTATCACTTCTTGCTGACGCTGAGCGACAAGGTGGCGCACTTCGGCCTCGAGCATCATCAGTCGAGCGACAACCGCACGCGCGAGCGCTTCCTCATCGAAGAGGGGCCGCGCAAGCTGTCGTCGGGCCTGTTGCCGCACGAGTTCGTGCACTCCTGGAACGGCAAGTTTCGCCGCCCGGCCGGCCTCGCGGTCGACGGCTTCGACAAGCCCATGCACGGCGACCTTTTGTGGGTCTACGAGGGCCTCACGAGCTATCTCGGCTGGGTCTTGGCGGCGCGCAGCGGCTTGGAAGCGCCCGAGTGGGCCAAGGAAGAGTTGGCGCTGACGGCGGCGCAGATGGAGACGCGCAGCGGCCGGCAGTGGCGTCCGCTCGAGGACACGGCGCTGGCGGCGTCGATCTTGCGCAGCTCACCCGAGTGGGGCTCGTGGCGCCGCTCGCTCGACTACTATCCCGAAGGCGTCCTTCTGTGGCTCGACGCCGACGTCACCATTCGCGCGCTCACCGGCGGCAAGAAGTCGCTCGACGACTTCTGCCGCCTCTTCCACGGCGGCGCCAACAAAGGCGCGGAAGTGAAGCCCTACACGCTCGACGACGTCGTCAGCGCGCTCAACACCGTCGCGCCGCACGATTGGCGCGGCTTCATTCACGCGCGCGTGCAAGCGGTCGCGCCGCACGCGCCGCTCGGCGGCATCACCGGCGGCGGCTGGAAGGTCGTCTACACCGACAAGGCCAACGAGCGCGCCAAGACGGCGAGCAAGGTCGACAAGACGGAGTCGTTCGTCTTCTCGCTCGGCTTCACGCTCAAAGAGGACGGCTACGTCTCGGACGTGCTGCCCAATTCGCCGGCGTTCAAGGCCGGGCTGGGACCGGCGATGCGCATCATCGGCGTCGACGGGCGCAAGCTGACGCACGACTCGCTGCCGGACGCGCTCAAGGCGCACCTCAAGGACGGCAAGCCGCTGGAGCTACTGCTCTTCAACTCGGACTATTACAAGACGATCAAAATCGATTATCGGGCGGGCGAGCAGAATCCGCATTTGGCGCGCGAGAACGGCAAGCCGGACGTGCTGCAGCAGATCACGAAGCCGCTTCAGAATTCCAGCTCACCGACGAAATAGGGCGCGACGTAGCCGCTCAAGAAGACGTCCTTCTGGCCGAGGCGACACCACAGCTCGCCGCCCCGCTTCGATATCTGTTTCGCAAACAACGTATCGCGTTTGAGCTTATCGGCCCAATACGGGACGAGCAGGCAATGGGCGCTGCCGGTGACCGAGTCCTCGTCGTGGCCGTGCGCAGGCGCGAAGTAGCGCGAGACGAAGTCGCAGTCGTAGCCGCCGCCGGCCGCGGTGACGATGACCGACAGCTCGTGCGCGCCCAGCGAGGCGAAGTCGGGCGTGAGGTCGGCGACGGATTTCGCGTCGTCATACACGCAGAGCCAGGTCGTGCCGTTCGTCAGCACCAGATCGGGCGCATGGCCGAGCGCCGTCGCCAATGCGGGCGGCAGCGCCGTCGGCGGCTTCGGGATCGCGGCGCGGCAGCGCCAGCGTCAGCCGATCGCCGTCGCGCTCGACGCGCAGCTCGCCGCCGCGCCAGGAAAAGCGGACGACCTGCCGCTTGGGCAGAAGATGCGTCAGCGCCACCCAGCCGGCGGCGAGCGTGCCGTGGCCGCACAGCTCGATCTCGCGCGCCGGCGAAAACCAGCGAATCTCGTACTCGCCCTTGTGCGGCACGATGAACGCCGTCGCCGGCAGGTTGTTCTCGGCGGCGATCTGCTGCAGCGTCACGTCGTAAATCCAGGACTCGAGCGCGCACACCGCCGCCGGATTGCCGGCAAACGGGCGGCGCGCGAAGGAGTCCACCTGATAGAGCGGGATCTTCATGCGATCCTCTTTTCGAAGCAGGTGACGTCGACGGAGCCGACCTTGGCCGGACCGCGCGCGACGTAGCCGAGCCGTTGATAGAAGGTGCCGATGCGCGTGTGGCTGGTCGCGGCGTCGAAGCGCACGGCGCGCGCCCCGACGGCGCGGGCGCGGCTCTCGACCTCGCGCAGGCAGAAGGTGCCGATGCCGCCGCCCCAGCGCGCGGGCACGACCGCCAAGCGGTTGAGATAGATCGCGGGCACGTTCGGATCGAAGACGTCGTCGGGATAGCGCGTGATCGGATCGGCGCCGAGCGTGAACGTGGCCACGGGCGTGGCGCCGTCGCTGACGAGCCACACTTCGCGCGTCATCGCCTCTTCCGCCATGCGCTCGCGCGGATAGGGCGGCTCCCAATGCGACAGGCCGAACCGCTCGCGCAAGGCGCGCCCGCACGACGCGACGAGCGCGTGCGCGACTTCGACGTCGATGGGGCCGAGACGTGCGAGCGCGTACATGCCTTCATCATAACGCAGCTCGGCGCAGATGCGACCGCTTGACGCGGCGACGAATCTCAGCGCGGCGAGTTTGCGCTGACGTCAGACATCGAGACCGACCGCGCGCATCAAGGCAATCGCATTCGAGTGCTGCACGACGCCGTCGCGCATGCGGTAGTCGAAGCGCAGCTGGTCGTCGACCATCTTGTCTTCGAAGTGCACGTTGCGCGCCCGCGGCCCGAGCGCCGTCGCCACGTCGGCAAGCGCCAGGTCGTGCGTCGTCACGAGGCCGATCGTGCCGCGCTCGACGAGGCCGCGCACCACCGCCTCGGCGCCGATGCGGCGATCGTGCGAGTTGGTGCCGGCCAGGATCTCGTCGAGCAAGAAGAGCAACGGCGGCTGCTCGCGCGACAGATCGACGAGCTGCTTCAGGCGCGTAATCTCGGCGTAGAAGCGCGACGCGCCCTCGGCCAGCGAATCTTGGATGCGCAGCGTCGCGCCCACTTGCAGCGGCGACAGCTGCATCGCCTGCGCGCGCACCGGCGCGCCGGCCAACGCCAACACGACGTTGACGCCGAGCGTGCGCAGCATCGTGCTCTTGCCCGACATGTTGGAGCCGCTGACGACGTAGAGGCGCAGGTCGCCGCCGAGCGCGAGGTCGTTGCGCACGCAGGTCGCCGCCGGCAACAGCGGATGGCCGAGCTGCGTCGCGCTCACTTCGGCGCCGCCGTCGACGATGGTCGGGAAGGGATCGTCGGGCTGCTCGTAGGCGTAGCCGGCCAGCGACGACAGCGCCTCCAGCTCGCCGACCACTTCCAGCCAGCGGGCCACGTCGGCGCCGGAGCGCGCCCGCCAACGCTCGATCGCGAACGCGAAATGCAGCGGCCACAAGAGGAACCAGCCGAGCACGGCGAAGAACTGATTGCGCTGCGCGTTGGCCCAATCGACGAGGCGCGACAACTCGGCGATGCGACGCGACGCGGGCGCGCCGGCATTCGTTAACCGTTTGGCTAAATATTGCAGCTTTGCGGAAGTAAATGTCTCGCGCTCGAAGAGATCGGTCACCAGCGCCAGCACGAGCAGGTCGCGGCCGGGGCGGTCGACGCCGGCGTGCACCGCGCGCACGCGGTCGCCGTAGCTGCGCGACAGGCCGGCGACGACGAGCGCGACGATCGCCGTCGGCGGCCAGCTCCAAAACTGCAGCAGCCAGCCGAAGAGCGAGACCACGCCCGCCGCCGACACGACGCCGGCCACCGCCCAAGTCGCGCCCGGGACGAGCGCGCGCGCGGCCGTGCCCCAACGCGCCAAGAGCGCCGGGTCGACCTCGGCGCGAACGTCCTCGCCGGCCAGCGCCAGCTTTTCGCGCAGGTCGAGGCGGCCGCGCAGCTCGTCGACGGCGGCCTGGCGCGAGCGCGCCTCGGCGGCGGGCGCGGGCGCGAGCAGCCACTTGGCCAGCGTCTCCTCGCCCGACCGCGTGCGCGCGATGCACAGCCGCTCGAAGACCGAGCCACGGCCGAAGAGGTCGAGATCGCGGGCGTACGGATGCGCTTCGTCGAGAAAGCGCGTGCCGGGCTCGCCTTGACCTTGCCAGCGCTCCTCGAGGCGGCCCAGGCCCCGTTGCCAGAAATTCACGGCCCGCAGCGCGCGTTTGCGCGCGTTGTCGGCGCGGTCGTGCAGCGCGATGAGCACGAAGAACGCCAGCGACGGCGGCGCGATCGTCCAGCCGGGCAGCACGTGCTCCGAGCGCAGCCAGATGGCGATGACGGCCAAAATGAACGTCATGACACGGGCGTGCGACAAGCGGCGCGAGCGTCGCGCCGCCGCCTCGGCGTCGGCCGCGCGCACTTGCAGGCGGCGGCGATACTCGTCGAGCGGCTGAGCCATGGGCGATTCATACCATGCTAAAGTCCGCGCCCGGATGACGGCGCTACGGATTGCCAACTGCTCCGGCTTCTGGGGCGATCGTGCGACGGGCGCCGCCGAAATGGTGCGCGGCGGGCCCATCGACGTCTTGACCGGCGACTACTTGGCCGAGCTGACGATGGCGCTCCTCGCCAAGCAGCGCGCGCACGGCAAAGGCGGCTTCGTCGGCAGCTTCGTGGCGCAGATCGAGCCCGTCTTGGCCGAGTGTGCCGCGCGCGGCATCAAGATCGTCACCAACGCCGGTGGCCTCACACCGGACGCGCTGGCCCAGACGCTGCACGAGCTGGCGCTGCGGCTCGGTCTGTCGCTGCGCATCGCGGTGGTGAGCGGCGACGATATTCTGCCGCGGCTGCCCGAGCTGCAGGCGGCGGGCGAGCGCTTCGTCCACCTCGATCGAGGCCAGCCGCTCGGCGGCGTCGACGTCGTCACCGCCAACGCCTACTTGGGCGGCTGGCCCGTCGCCGAGGCGCTCGCGCGCGGCGCCGACATCGTCGTCACCGGCCGCGTGACCGACGCCGCGCTCGTCGTTGGCCCGGCGGCGTGGCGCTTCGGCTGGGCGCGCGACGACTGGGATCGCCTCGCCGGCGCCGTCGCTGCCGGCCACATCATCGAGTGCAGCGCGCAGGCCACGGGCGGCAACTACAGCTTCTTCGGCGAGGTCGACTGGTCGCGCCCGCTCGGCTTCCCCATCGCCGAAATGTTCGCCGACGGCAGCTTCGTCATCACCAAGCACCCCGGCACCGGCGGCCGCGTCTCCATCGGCACCGTCACCGCGCAGCTGCTGTACGAGATCGACGGCCCGCGCTACTTCAACCCCGACGTCGTCGCACGCTTCGACAGCGTGCAGCTGGCGCAGCTCGGGGCCGATCGCGTGCACGGCTCGGGCACGCGCGGCGAGCCGCCGCCGCCGACGGCCAAGGTGACCCTCAATTATGTCGGCGGCTATCGCAACAGCATGACGGTGCGGCTGGCCGGGCTCGACGTGCCGGCCAAAGCGGCGCTGGTCGAAGAGCTGGCGCGGGCGGCGGTCGGTGAGTGCGAGGCGCGGCTCATGCGCGGCGATCACGACGATCCGGCCGACAACGACGCGGCCATGGCCCTCTTGACGCTGACCGCGAAGTCGCCCGACAAGACGCGCGTCGGCAAGGCGTGGGCAGCCAAGCTGGTCGAGCTGGCGCTGTCGAGCGTGCCCGGCCATTCGCTGACGCAGCCGCCGGCGGACGCGACGCCCTATCTCGTCTATTGGCCGGCGCTCGTCGACGCGAGCCAGCTGCAGCCGCGGGTGTCCTTTCATGGCGACCGCGACAGCTGGCCGATCGCGGCGCCGCCGACCGTCGCCACGCGCGCGCCGGTCAGCGAGCCCACGCCGGCGTGGGACGCGCGACTCGACGGGCCGACGGTGCGCGCGCCGCTCGGTCGCGTCTTCGGCAGCCGCTCGGGCGACAAAGGCGGCAACGCCAACCTCGGTTTATGGGCCAAGACCTCACTCGCTTATACGTGGCTGGAGCATTACTTGACCGTCGATGAGATGCGAACCCTATTCCGCGATCTGGCGCCCTATCCCATGACACGAACGCTGTTGCCGAATCTGAACGCGGTGCACTTCTACATTCACGGGCTGCTCGGGGAAGGCGTGGCCTCCTCGACGCGCAGCGATCCGCAGGCCAAGACGCTGGGTGAGTACGTGCGCGCGCGCGTCGTCGACCTGCCGGCGGTGCTGCTGTCATGAGCGAGCGGCGCGAGAATGCCGAGACCGCCGAACCGGCCGCCCAGGGCGCGAAGAAGCCGCTGCTCGTCGCCGTGGCGATGGGTTACGGGCATCTGCGGCCGGCGCACGCGCTCGGCGACTACTTGCAGACGCCGGTGCGCGAGGCCGATCATCCGCCGCTCGCCGACGCCTACGAAGGCAAGCTGTGGGCGCGGGCGCGCGGTCCGTACGAAGCGGGCAGTCGACTGTCGCAGCTGCCGTTCGTCGGGCTGCCGCTGAAGGCGGCGCTGGCGGCGTTGACGGTGATTCCGCCGCTCAATCCGCCGCGCGACTTGTCGGCGCCGACGCTGCCGCTGCGGTTGATCGAGCGGCTGGCCAATCGCGGCCTCGGCGACGGGCTCGTGGCCTACCTGCGGCAGTCGCAGCAGACGCTGCTGACGACCTACTTCGTGCCCGCGCTGCTCGCCGATCGCGCCGGCGGGCTCGACGTGCGCTGCGTCGTCACCGACAGCGACATCAACCGCGTGTGGGCGCCGTTGCGCTCGTCGGCGACGAAGATCCTGTACTACGCGCCGTCGACGCGCGTGGTGCGGCGGCTGATGGCCTACGGCGTGCCGCAAGCGCGCATCAAGATGACCGGCTTTCCGCTGCCGCACGAGCTGCTCGGCGGTCGCGACTTCACGGCCGCCAAAGCGAACCTGGCGCGACGGCTGGCGCGGCTCGATCGCGGCGGCCTCTTCCGCAAGCAGGCAGCGTCGGAGCTGGAGCCCATCTTGGGCGCCGCCGTCGCCACCGCCGACGGGCCGCCGCGCATCACGTTCGCCGTCGGCGGCGCCGGCGCGCAGGCGGAGATCGCCGACGACTTTCTGCCCAGCCTCGCGCCCGCGTTGCGCGCCGGGCGGCTGCAGCTGACGCTCGTCGCCGGCGTGCGCCGCGAAGTCGCCGAGCGCTTCGAACGCTCGCTCGCGCGCGCCGGCTTGACCCGCGAACGCGAGCGCTCGATCGACATCCTCGTGGCCGACAACATCGGCGACTACTTCCGCCGCTTCAACGCGCGCCTCGCCGACAGCGACGCCTTGTGGACCAAGCCGAGCGAGATGACCTTCTTCGCCGCGCTGGGATTGCCCGTCATCCTCGCGCCTGCCGTCGGTGAGCACGAGAAGCTCAACGCGCGCTGGGCCAGCGAGCACGGCGCCGCCCTGCCGCAGCGCGACCCGCGCGTCGCCCGCAACTGGCTCGACGAGTGGCTCGACGACGGCACGCTCGCCGGCGCCGCGTGGAACGGCTTCCGCGCGCTGCCGAAGAGCGGGCTCTACGACATCGCCGACGATCTGGCCATCGCCAACGGTTGACGGCTCAGCAGTATTGACGCACGGCCTCCAGCAGCTGATCGAGCGGCACCGGCTTACGCATACACGCCACCGGGCCCGACGGAATATTGGCCGGCGCCGCCGACAGGACGACGACGCGCAGGCCGTCCGTCAGCTTGCCGTCGCGACGCAGATGATCGAGCAGCTCCCAGCCGCTCATCACCGGCATCATGAGATCGAGGAGCATCAGACAGGGGCAGCCGGCCTCACCGAGATCGGCCAAGAGCAGCTCGGCCTCGGCGCCGTTGGCCGCGGTCAAGACTTGGTAGCCCTCCTCTTCGAGCACCAGCTGGACACATTCGCGAATGTCACTATCGTCCTCGACAACCATGATCGCTCGGTGCTGCGCGCAGCCCTGGCGGCCCCTTTTCCCCATATTGGAGCGGGTAATTCACGATGCGCGCCAAGTGGCGAGTGACGCTGAGCGCGATCGTCACGCGTTGACGGCGACCCAGGACTCGCCGTTCCACTCCCAGACGGCTTCGGGATCGTGCGTGGCGTCGAACTCGAGGGCGAGCTCCTCGTCGTACTCTTCGTTGACCGGGCTCATGGAAACTTCGTTCTCCTCGTGCATCTCTTCACCTCGTGCTACTGAGCTCAGCAGCCGACGTGCCAGAGGAACGAGCTTGCCGTCGAGGACGCGCGCGCCGATGTTTCCGCCGCGCGCGCGTGGCCCTCATTTCGTGGCTGCGCGCGTCTCGCCGGGCAAGAGAAAGCCGTAGCGCCGCATGATGTTGCGGCCGTCGGGCGAGGCGACGAAGGCGGTGAACGCGCGTGCCCGCGTCGTGCGCGCCGTATCGTGGCCGCAGGTGACGAGCGCCTGGTCGATCGGCGAGTGCAGCTTGTCGTCGACGGCAACATAGTCGCCATCGGGCGCCACGAGGGCCAACGAGAGTGCCACGAGCGCGGCTTCGGCGTTCCCCGTCTGCGCGAACTGTAACGTCTGTTGGACGTTCTCGCCGTAGACGAGCTTGGGCTGCACCTTTTGCCACAGCTTCGCGTTCGTCAGCGCCTCCTGCGCCGCTTTCCCGTAGGGCGCGTGCGCGGGATTGGCGATGGCCACTTTGACGAAGCGCGCGTCGGCCAGATCGGCGAGCGACCTCGGCGGCGCGACGTTTCCGCCTTTGCGCCACCAGATGACGACGCGACCGCGCGCGTAGAGCGCCTTCGAGTCGGCCGCGCACACGCCGGCTTTGACGGCGTCGTCGGCGAAGGAGACGTTGGCGGCGGCGAAGACGTCGAAGGGCGCGCCTTCGACGAGCTGCTTCTCGAGCAGGCCGGTCGAGCCGAAGCTGAAGACGACCTTGTCGCCGCTCTTCTTTTCCCAGGCGGCGCCGACCTCCTTGAACGCGACGGCCAAGTCGGCGGCGGCGGCGACTTTGAGCGGCGATGGCTCGGCGTGCGCGCACACAGCGGCCGTGGCCGCGAAGACGAACGCGAACGACGCGGCGGCGAGTCGAATGGACATAGCGAAGCCAATACAACCGCGACCGCGATTGGGCAAGCGGCGACAGGTGGCGAGGAAGGTCGCGTGGAATCGAGTGAAACGATAAGATGTCGGCGTGCGAAGGGCGCTCGTCGTGTGCGTGCTGGCCGGTTGCGCGGCGCCGCGCGCGCCGCTGCCGCAGGCGGCCAGCGCGGTCAATTCCGCGGCCGCGCCCGCGGTCGTCGGCAGCAACATCTTGCGGCGCGACTACGCCGGGTCGCAGGCGTGCGCGGCCTGTCACGCGGACGTCTACGACAAGTTCATGGCGGCGCCGATGCACAACATGACGCGGCTGCCGACGGCGACGACGCCGATGCCGCCCTTCGTCGGCGCGTTCACGTTCAAAGACGACGCCGTGCGCTTCGAGACCCGCGGCGACGATCGGCTCATGCATATCGACGCGCAAGGACAGCCGCCGCGCACGTTCAAGGTCACGCGCGTCATCGGCGGCCATTATCGCGAGGATTTCGCCGGCGTGGAAATCGGCGGTCGCGACGCGAAATCCGAGCGAATCCTCCCCGCGTCCTATTTTTTGACTACGAATACGTGGCGTTACAAAGGATATTCGGTATTGGGCCCGGAACGGCCGGGATTACGGCCGGGCGGTATCTGGAATAAGACCTGTATCTTTTGCCACAATACGATTCCCTATTTCGACGACATCTTGGGCGCGATCTCCGATCCGCGTCTCGGCCCTTATCAAGGTGAGGTCGTCGATCCGTTGTTGCCGGCGGCGCGGCGCGCCACGTGGGAGGTGACGGACGCGGCGGCGTTGGCGAGCGCGGTCGCGGACGAGCTCAGCGTGCTCGGCGCGCGGCCGCAGCAAGCGAACGCCGGCGCCGGCGCGCTGTTGCAAGCGGTGCGCGCGCGCTTCGGCGCCGGGCAGCTCGTCGAGCTCGGCATCGGCTGCGAGTCGTGCCACGGCGGCAGCGTCGAGCACGTCAAGCACAACGCGACCAAGCCGTCGTTCGCGCCGCGGGCGTCGTTCTTGCGCGTCAGCGTGCCGGGCGCGGCGCGCGATGAGCGGGTCAGCGGCATCAACCGAGCCTGCGCCCGCTGTCATCAGGTGCTGTTCACGCAATATCCGTGGACGTGGGAAGGCGAGCGCCGCAAAGGCGCGGCGCCGGGCGGCAGCAACATCAACAGCGGCGAGGCGCGCGACTTCTTGCTCGGCGGCTGCGCGTCGGCCATGGCGTGCAGCGACTGCCACGATCCGCACGCGCACAATAAGCCTCGCAATGCCGAGCTCGAGACGCGCGCCGATGCCGTCTGCGTGCGCTGCCATCGCGAGCTCGCGACGACGGCGCAGCAGCAGGCGCACACGCATCATGACCCGGCGGGCGCGGGCGGGCGCTGCCTCAACTGTCATATGCCGCGCAAGAACCTGTCGCTCGACAACCGGCTGACGCGCTATCACCGCATCGCCTCGCCGACCGAGAGCGCCAAGGTGCTCGGCGACCGGCCGCTCGAGTGCGCGCTCTGCCACGGCGACAAGTCGGTGGAGACGCTGGTGGCGACGATGGAGGCGTGGTGGCGCAAGCGCTACGACCGCGCGCCGCTGCGCGCGCTCTACGGCGACGATTTGGCGCACGCCGATCCGCTCGTTGCGACGTTGGCGCGCGGTAAGCCGCACGAGCAGGCGTTGGCGTTGGCGCTGCTCGGCGTGCGCGGCGCGCAGGCGCCGGCAGCGTTGATGGCGGCGCAGCTGACGCATACGACGCCGATCGTGCGCTATTACGCGCAGTCGGCGCTGGAGGCGGCGCTCGGCCGGAAGGCGCCGGCGGGCTTCGACGTGCACGCCAACGACGACGCGATCGTCGCCGCGGCCGGCGCCTGGCTGCGCGCGGCCGGCGTCAACGCGACGCTGCGCGCGCCCGTCGCGCCGCCGGCGAGCCCCAATGCCGGCGACGGCGACACGACCAGCGATCCGTAAGCCAACCGCGCCCAACGACGGCGAGCGACAATCGACCTACTGCGGTGACCGTCGCGTCTTGCCCCTACAGCGACGCGCTTATGATCCAGTCATGATGAAAACATTGATCGTGGCGGCGTCGATTGGTTTCGCGGGTCTCGTGAGCGTGGCCAGCGTGGCGCAGGCGGATGAAGTGATCGTCCGCGAGCATCATCCGCGTCACGTGGTGGTCGTGCATCCGCGCGTCGTGCATCACTACCATCACCGTCATCACGATGTCGTCGTCGTGCCGTAGCCCGAGTTAGACGATCGTTGGCGGGCGCGGGCCGCGGACGCCGCCGACGTAGGCTTTGGCGATGTCGGCTTCGTCGAGGAAGCCGAGGATGCGGCCGTCGGCGGCGACGATGGGGATTTCACGCAGGCCGCGCTCGAGCATGAGCTGCGCGGCGGCGCGGAGGTCGTCCTCGGCGCGCGCCGTCGCCGGCGGCAGCATGATGTCGGCGGCGACGGTGAACGGCTGCGACTCGGGCGACGAGCCGAGCACGCGCAGGTCGTCGGCGGTGATCATGCCCAGCATCTTGCCGTCGGGCCCGACGACAGGGAACACGTCCTGCCACGTCGTCTCGCTCACGTGACGCAGGACTTCGCTGGCGGTCGTCGCGGGCGCGAAGCTGACGAACGGTCGGCCGGCCGTCATCACCTTGTCGACGCGCAAGCCGCGCAAGAAGTCGGTCTCTTGATGCGCCGGTGAGTCGCGCTGGCTCGGCAGCTGCGCCGGATAGAGCGAACGGCGGCGCAGTGCGACGAAGGCGATGCCCTCGGCGAGCATGAGCGGCACGAGCAGATCGTAGGAGCCGGCCAGCTCGCACACGAGCACCATCGCCGACAAGGGGACGTGCGCGATGCCGCCGTAGAGCGTCGCCATGCCCACGAGCGCGAAGCCGCCGGGATCGAGGTGCTGCTCGGGCCACACCATCTTGACGGCGTAGCCGAAGGCGCCGCCGAAGATCGCGCCCAGCGCCAACGACGGCGCGAAGTCGCCGGCCGAGCCGCCGGTGCCGATGGTCAGCGTGGCCGCGAACAGCTTGCAGACGCCGAGGATGAGGAGCAGCTGCACGGCGCCCCAGCCGCTGCCGAGCCAGGGCGCTCCGCTGATGGCGAGCTGCGCGGCGCCGTAGCCGCCGCCGAGGATGCCGAGACCTTGGCCGGGCTGCCCGGTGTAGCGCGCGAAGATCCACAGCGTCGGCACGCACAAGACGCCGAGGGCGAGACCGCCGTACGCCGGATGCGTCCAGGCCGGGCCGGGCAGCTTCTTCGACAGCCGCTGCACCGCGCGCATGACGCTCAGAAACGCGATGCCGACGAACGCGATGAGGATCGCCATCAGGCCGTAGAGCGGCAGATGCGCGGGGACGAACGGATAGCGCGGCGCGTGCGCGAACAGCGTCGATTCACCGAAGAGCGAGATGACGACCGAGTAGGCGATGACGCTGCCGAGAACGCCGGGGATGAGCGCGTCGGATTCGAAGTCGTCGCGATAGAGGACCTCGGCGGCGAGCAAGGCGGCGCCGAGCGGCGTGCGGAAGACGGCGGCCAAGCCGGCGGCGACGCCGGCCACGAGCAGCACGCGGCGTTCGCGCTCGCTCACGCCCAGCCAGCGGCCGACGGTCGAGCCCAGCGCGCTGCCGATCTGCATCGTCGGGCCTTCGCGGCCACCGGCGCCGCCGGAGCCGAGCGTCAAGATGGACGCGGCGGCCTTGACCCAGATGACGCGACGGCGCACGACGCCACCGCCGTGATGGAAGGCGTCGATCATGGCGTCGCCGCCGCCGCCGCGCGTCTCGGGCGCGAGCGTCGTCACCCAGCCGGCGGCGAGCGCGCCGACGGCGGGCACGACGAACAGCAGCCACGGGCGATAGTGATGGTAGGTGTGGCTGTCCCACAATCCCTCGCCGGCGGCGCGCAGCGGCACGTAGCCGCACAATGTCTCGAGCAGGAGGCGCTGCACGACCT
Organism: uncultured delta proteobacterium; assembly: GCA_963785725.1. Lineage (GTDB taxonomy): Bacteria > Myxococcota_A > Polyangia > Palsa-1104 > Palsa-1104 > JAQBQH01. The sequence continues at coordinate 212,414 of CAWAWS010000002.1, forward strand.
CCAAGCTGACGAAGAAGCCGGCGCCGATGATGCCGGCGCCCAAGCCGACGAGCGCCGCGCGCAGCAGCGTTCGACCGAGGATGCGCAAGTCGAGCGGTGCGGCCGCGCTCAAGAGCGGCGCCAGGAATCCACGATCACGAGCCACGGTCGGCTCAGTATACGCGCGCCGCCCGAGAGCGCGAGTCGCGGGACGACAATCGTGGAAGCGGACGGTCCGGTGCCCGCGCATGAGCATGTAAATCCGAAACGCTACAGTCCGTATTTCAGGAGGTCCGCCAACGTCATGAACAGTCCGTCGGGCAGATCGTCGATCTCGATCGACACCTGCTCCGCTCGGTCGCGGTCGAGCACGGCCAACCGCTCTGCATGGTAGCCCAGGCTGCCCGCGCCTGGCGGCGGCCTCCAGCCGGCGACATCGAGCGTGACCTCGACGCCGTCGCCGACGAAGGCCTGGCGCACCGCCGTCGGTTTGGCGGCAACAGCCGCCGGTGGGCGCGTCTTGACGCAGCCCGCGGCGACCGCCGACAGCGCCAGCCCATGACGAAGCTTTATGGGCGAATCATTGGCGTTCGCGTGTCGGTCGAGCTTGACGACGCGCATGTCGGGGACCAGGCGGAGCGATCGGTCGATGCGCCGCGTATACAGGATTTCACGGCTGGCAGCCCCGGCAGTGCGACGCATCATCGCAGCCACACAGCCGCACGCGCGGCAAGAGGTGAAGATGATTCGAACGATACTGAAGACGGCCAAGCTGGCAGCGGTCATCGTGGGATTGGCTCTGCCGGGCGCCGTATTCGCGCAAGCCGCGGGAGGCGCTGCGGCGAGTGGAGGCAAGGGTACGAGCGGGTCGAGCTCGCGCGGAGCGGTAGGCACCGAGCCGGGCACGAGCGAGACCGGCGAGACCGGAAAGACCGGCGCGACGCCAAAGTCGACCGGCAATAGCAGCGATACGACCAATCCCTCGGCGGAAACACCGACGACCCCGAGCGGATCGCCGGAGCCAGGCGCGAGCGGTAGCAAAGCACCGAGCGGCACGTCCGGCTCGAGCGGCACGACACCTTAGCAGCCTCGCTTGACCGGGCCGTCGGCGACGGCCGACCCGGGCACCGCCCGAACGTCGGTCGCCGCGCGACGCGCCCTGGTCAGCGCCTAATCGTCCTCGTCTGCCCCGCTCGCCCCGACGCCGCGCGCCGCGTCCGCCGCCTCGTCCTCGTCCTCCGACGGCTTGACGTCGAACCGCCGATGCGCCAGCACCAACAGCGCCGGCTGCAGCAGTCGCGGCAGAATCGCCAGCAGCATCGAGCCGCCGATGACGACGATCGCCAGCGGCTTCTGCGTCTCCGACCCGATGCCATGCGACAGCGCCGCCGGCGTCAGACCCAACATCGCCACCAGCGTCGTCATGAGCACCGGCCGCAAACGCCGCTCGGCCGCCAACTTCGCCGCCTCTTCGATGCCGAGCTTATCGAGCTCGCGCAACCGCTGATAATAGGTGACGACGATCAACGAATCCTGAATGGCGATGCCGAAGATGCTGATGAAGCCCATCGCCGCCGAGATCGAGAAGTTGACGCCGGTGATGCCGAGCGCGAGCACGCCGCCGGCGCAGGCGACCGGAATCGACAAGACGACGATCGCCGTGTCGATCCACGTTTTGACGGCGCTGAAGACCAAGAAGACGATCAAGAGCAGCGTCAGCGGAATGATGATGACGAGCCGCCCCATCGACTCCTTGAGCTCGTTGATCTCGCCGCCCCACTCCAAGTGCGTGTCGTAGGGCAGCTTCACCTTCTCGGCGATCTTCTGCTGCGCTTCGCCGATCGTCGACTTCAGATCGCGGCCGCGCACCGAGAACTTGACCGGCGCGTAGCGCATGCCGTCTTCGCGATAGATGACCGACGGCCCGTCCTCCTCGGAGATGTCGGCGATCTGGCCGAGCGGAATCTGCGAGCCGTCGGGCGACGCCACCGTGATCTGCCGAATCGCCGACACCGTCGAGCGGTTGGCCTCGTTCCAGCGCACGGTCAAGTCGAAGAACTTCTCGCCTTCGTAGACCGACGTCACCGTCTGCCCGCCGATCGCCGCCAGCACGACCGCTTCGACGTCGCCGGTGTTGAGCCCATAACGCGCGCACCGCAACCGATCGGGCACGATCTTCAAGCTCGGCTGCCCGAGCGAGCTGAAGAGGCCGAGGTCCTTGATGCCTTTGACCGTGCTCATCACGTCGACGATGCCGTTGGCCTTGTTCTCGTTGATGCGCAAGTCGGGGCCGATGATCTTGACCGAGTTCTCGCCTTTGACGCCCGAGAGCGCCTCCTCGACGTTGTCCGAGATCATCTGCGAGAAGCCGAAGACGATGCCCGGGAACTCCTTTTGGAACTCGGCGCTCAGCTCCTCGGTCAGCTTCTCTTTGGTCTGACCGCGCGGCCACTCGTCGAACGGCGCCAGCGGCGCGAAGAGCTCGATGTTGAAGAAGCCGGAGACGTCGGTGCCGTCGTCGGGGCGACCGAGCTGCGAGACGACGGTGACGATCTCTTTGTGCGAGCGCAAAATCGCGCGCATCCTCCCGACGTATTTCGACGACTGCTCGAGCGAGATCGACTGCGGCAACGTCGCGCGAATCCAGAAGTTACCCTCTTCCAGCTTGGGCATGAACTCGCCGCCCAAGAACGGGAAGATGCAGATGACGATGAGCACCGGAAAGAGCGCCAACGTCGCCGCGCGTTTGGGCGCGCGGCCCGCGAAGTTGAACAGCGGCTGATACATCCGCTGCAACGCGTGCATGACGAAGCTCTCTTTTTCCTCGAGATCGGGCGGCATGAACCGCTTCGACAAGGTCGGCGTCAAGGTCAGCGCCAAGAGAATCGCGCCGCCGATCGCGAAGGCGTAGGTGTGCGCCATCGGCGAGAAGATGACGCCCGAGACGCCGGTCATCGTGAACAGCGGCAAGAAGGCGACGCCGATGATGAGCGTCGAGAACGACATCGGCCCGCCGACCTCCGCCGCCGCCGACTCGATTCGCTGCCGCATCGAGCCGTGCCCGTGCGGTCCCAAGTGGCGGAAGATGTTCTCCATCATGATGACGGTGGAGTCGATGACGATGCCGAAGTCGACGGCGCCGAGCGAGATCAGGTTCGCCGGCGTGCCCGTGGTGACCATGCCGATGAACGCGATGAGCAGCGCCAAGGGAATGTTGATCGCCGTAATCAGCGCCGCTTTGGTGTGCCCCAAGAAGATGAAGAGCACGACCGTGACGAGCACCATGCCGACGAGCAAGTTCTCGAGCACCGTGTGCGTCGTGACCTTCACGAGGTGGCCGCGATCGTAATAGGGCTCGATGTCCATTCCCGGCGGCAGCAAATGGAACTTGCGGATGTAATTGATGCGCTCGTAGATGCCCTCGAGCGTGTGCGGCGTCTCGCCGCCGTAGCGCATGAGGATGATGCCCTGGACGATGTCGGGATCGTCCTGGTCGACGCACTGGTGGCCGTCGTTGAGCGCGTGGGCTTCGTCGCAGGTGCGGAAGTCCTTGAACGCGTCCCACGAGCAGTAGCGCGGCATCTTCTCGGGCGACATGCAGCCCCATTTGCCGACGAGGCCGAGGCGTGGCGTGTAGCCGATGACGGTCTCGGCCACGTCGCGCACGCGGATCGGCACTTGCGCGCCCGACTTGTCCTTGGTCTCGGCGATGACGACGTTGCCGATGTCGCGCAGCGACTTGATGATGCCGACCGCGCGCACGGTGTACGACTGCTCGCCGATCGACAGGCGCTGCCCGCCGACGTTGGAGTTGGAGTTGGCGATGGCGGCGATGAGCTGCTGCAGCGTCAACCCTTGTCCGCGTAAGCGATAGGGATCGACCTCGACGTGATACTGCTTGGTCTGCCCGCCGTAGCTGGTGACGTCGATGACGCCCGGCACCTGCTTGAACTGCCGCTCGAGCACCCAATCTTCGGCGGTCTTGAGATCGCGCAGGTTGTATTTGTGCTCGGGCGTCGTGTCGACGAGCTTGTAGCGGAAGACCTCGCCGATGGCGTTCGTCGGTGACAACGTCGCCTGCACGCCGCCTTGCAGCGTCACGAACTGCAGACGATTGATGACCTCTTGGCGCGCGTCTTTATAGGCCGTGCCCCACTTGAAGTAGCACTTGACGTCCGACAGGCCGAACAGCGACTGCGAGCGAATATGATCGAGCCCCGGCATACCCGACAGGCCGATCTCGATCGGAATCGTCACGTAGCGCTCGACCTCCTCGGCGCTCGAGCCGGGCGGCTGCGTGATGACCTCGACCATCGGCGGCACCGGATTCGGATAGGCCTCGATGTCGAGCTGCGCGTAACAATAAAGCCCGCCGATCACGATGACGAGCGCGATGGCGAACACGACCAGCGGCATGCGTAACGCCGCGGCGACCAGTTTCTGGATCAATGATCGCCTCCGGTTAGATCATGTTGAGGAGCTCGATCGCTCCCGAAGAGACCACGTGCTCGCCGCGATCGAGGCCGCTCTTGATGCCGACCCATTCGCCTTCGTCATCCTCGTCGATGGCGACGTCTTTGCGGATGAAGATGAGCTGCCCGTTCGGGCCGTGCATCGGCTGGCCCTTGTCGTCGCGCTTCTCGGCGAAGACGCACAGCTGATCGCCGACGCGCAAGACGGCCGAGCGCGGCACGGCGAGCGCCGAATGGCCCGCCGTGTAAATCGAGATCGTCGCGTACATCTCGGGCTTGAGCACGCGATCGGGGTTCAAGATCGTGCAGCGAACCTTGGCGGTGCGCGATGCGCCGTCGAGCGTGCCCGATACGTAGTCGACCTTGCCGTGGAACACTTTGTTGGGATAGGCGACGACGCGAACCGTGACATCCTGGCCGATTTGCACCTTCGCCAGATCCATCTCGTAGACGTCGGCCATCGCCCACACATCGTCGAGCTCACCGATCGTATACAGCTCGACCGGCGTGTTGCCCGAGTACGCACCCTGCACTTCGACGCCCGGATTGGCCGCGCGATAGACGACTTCGCCTTCGATGGGCGCCGTCAGCGTGTACTCCTGCGTCACCGTGTCGACGTTGCCGCCGCGCAACAGGCGCGCCTTCTTCTGCGCGCGCTCGAGCTCGGCCTTGGCCTTGAGCGCGTTGTCCTGCGCCGTCTCCATGTCGAGCTCGGAGCCGGCGTGCGCCTCGAACAGCTCCTTCTTGCGCTTGTAATCGTGATCGGCCGCGGTCGCGTCGGCTTGCGCCTTGGCCAGATCGGCGAACGCGCCGCCGACGTCGGGCGACAGGATGACCGCCAACGGCGCGCCCTTCTTCACGCGCTGCCCGGGGTTGGCCAAGATCTTCGTCAGCCGTCCCGTCACCGGCGAGAACACGTGGGTGACGTGCGCGTCGTTGAACGCGATCTTGCCGCTCGCCGGAATGATGCCGCCGACCGGCCGATCGTCGATCGTCTCGATCTTGAGCTTGCGCGTCACCTGCTCTTGCGTCAGCCACGCCTCGCCCGGTGGCGTCGTCGGCGTGACCGCGCCCTCCGAGTGCGACGAGCAGGCGCCGGCGAACAGCGCGCACAAAACCACGTTTTGCATCTTCATCGAAGGTCCGTCCCCACTGCCTGCTCCAGCTGGAACACGGCGGTCCAATAATTTGCGAGATCCTGCAGATACTCGAGGTTGGTGGCGATGTACTGGCGCTGCGCGTCGAGCAGCTCGAGCAGCGACGCCGAGCCCTTTTGGTACTGAATGCCGACGAGATCGCGCGCCCGCGTCGCCCGCTCGAGCAGCCGCGTCTGCATGCGATCGAGCAGCCGCCGCGTGCCGGCGAAGTTGTTGTAGGCGCCCTCGATGTCGCTCACGATCTGCGCTTCCTGCTTGGCCAGCTGCAGCTTTTGCGTGCGCGCGTCGGCTTCGGCTTTGCGAATCTCGCCGCCTTGGAAATAGAAGATCGGCAACGTGCCGCCGATCCCGAAGCTCAAGGTCGGCGGCTGCGCGGCGGCCGAATCCGTGCCCGTCTGCTGCGAATAGCCGACGTTGATGTTGAGATCGGGAAAGAGGAGCCGCTTGGCCAACGACAGCGACGCCTGCGCGCGGTCGCGCTGCGCCTGCTGCGCGCGCAAGTCGGGGCGCGTCTTGATGGCCTCGTCGTACAAGGACGCCGTCGTCGCCACCGCCAGCCGCGGCGGCACGACGAACTTCGGCAGATCGGGCTCGACCTTGAAATCGGGGACCGAGCCGCGCACGCCGAGCAAGAACGCCAGGCCGACTTTGGCGCCGCGCAGCTGCTGCGCCGCCGAGTCGACCGCCTGATCGGCCTCCAGCTTCGCCGTCTCGATCTTGGCCTCGTCGGCTTCCGAGATCGCGCCCTTCTCGTAGCGCAGCTTGGTCAGCTCGAACGTCTGCGTCGACGTCTTCTGCACTTCGAGCGCGAAGTCGAGCGAATCGCGCGCCTGCACGGCTTGGATGTACTGCTGCTTGACCTGGAACTCGAGCGTGCGCTGCGTGTCGGCGCGGTTGAGCTTGATGGCCGTCAATGCCGCGCGCGCCACGCGCAACCGGAGGCCGCGCTTGCCCGACAGCGTGTCCTCGAGCGCGTTGGAGTCGCTCAACGTCGCCGTCGCGCCCCACGGGCTGCAGTTCGTCGGCTTCACGCCCATGTTGGCGGAACAGATGCCTTGATTGCCGGCGCCGTAGGCGAACGAGTAGTTGCCGTCGAGCGAGAAGCTCGGGTTCGGAATCGCCCCGGCGACTTTGACGTCACCTTCCGCGCCGTAGACTGCGGCATCCGCGATCAAGAGGTCGTAGCCGCGCTGCCGGAAGATCTTCAAAGCATCTTCGAGCGTGAGCATGTCCGGGAGCGCGACGGGTGGAGGCGGCTCGACATCGCCAAAGGCAGTCGAAGCAACCAGCAAAGTGAGGACAGCAAGCACAGGGCGCATTTTGAGGACTCGGGCCAGACGCAGCAGCGATATATTTTATTCTACTTAGTCGGGGATTTCCTACGGGTTTCTTGGTGAATGGCTTTGCAGGCAAGAGTCCCGTAAGTCGGTTGTTGGTTCCTATAATGACGCAATCGGACGCAAAAGAGTTCCCGCAAGGGGCGATCGATGCCGCGACTTCTATGCCCGCTTCGATAAGTGCGCGCACTTCGTCAGGTCGACACCCGGCGGCCAGGTCAGCTACTGGACTTGACGGAGCCGCACCCCGGAACGATGCTCTCCTACCATGAAATCATTGCGCTGGATGAGAGCGAGCACGCTCGGCCTCGTGCTCCTGTGCGGGAGCTCGGCGCTGGCGAATCAGGAGGCGGAGGACTTGAAGCGGCAGATCGAGTCGCAGCGAGCCGCCGTCTCCGATCTCGATCGGCTCGACGATCGTCACTTGGTGACCGATGACATCACGCTGCTCAAGACGTGGCTCGACGAAGCCTGGAGCCAATATTCGAAAGAGGAATGGAAGCGCGTGCGTGAGGACGTCGATCGCTGCATCGCGCAGGCGGAGCTGATTCGCCAGCGCATCACGGCCGCGAAGATGACGGCCTACGCGAACGACAAAGAGGCGCAGGTCAAGGCCACGCGCGACAAGATCGAGCGCACCAAACGCACCCTCCTCGACGCGCAATCGACCAAGAAGGCGCTGGAGATGAACAGCAAATGACGCGCATGTCGCCGACCAAGAAGACGCTGAGCACGATGTGGCTGGCGCTGCCGCTGGCGATCTCCGCGTGCGCAACGCCACCCAAGCCGAACGAGCTGGAAGGCTTCGAGCACCTGAAGCAGTCGCCCAACTACGCGGCGGCGCAAAGGCGGCAGCCGGAGCTGGTGGCCGACTCCGAGCGGCTGTTCACCAAGTCGCAGGACGAGTGGCGCGACAACTCGCTCGAGGATTCGCGGCGCGACGCGCTCATGGGCTCGATCAAGCTCAAGACGGCGCTGGCGCTCGTCGAGTACGACCAGTCGAAGGCGCGCGCCGATCGCTCGGTGGCGGACCAGCGCGTGGTCGACGACGAGTACCTGCGCGTCAACAAAGACTTGCAGGCGACGAACGAGTCGATCGCGCTCCTGCAGCGGCTGAAGGACAACTCGTCGGCGGCGCAGCAGCAGCAGGAGAAGCTGCAGCGCGAGCTGGCGGCGCAAGGCGCGTCGGCGCAGGCGCGCGACAAGATCGGCGCCGCGGAGTTGGCGATCAAAGGCGCCGACGGCGTGAACGCGGCCGAGTACGCCAAAGTGGAATATCAGAGCGCGCAGGACACGTTGGCGCGGGCGCAGACGCTGTTCAAGGCGGGCGACTTCGCGATGGCGGCGCAGACGGCGGACGCGGCGCACGATCAGGCGACGCGCGCGCTGCAGACGGCGAAGCCGACCTATGACCAGCAGCAGTCGTCGCAGTCGTCGCAGGCGCGGAACGAGGCGCTGGTGCGCGATCTGTCGGGCATTCCCGGCGTGCAGGTGCGCGTCGATCGCCGCGGCGACGTCGAGCGCGCGGCGGTGCCGGTGCGCGGCCTGTTCCTGCGCAAGTCGACGACGATCACGCCGGGCTCGGACTCGGTGCTCGACAGCTTGGCGACGGTCATGAAGAAGTATCCGACGTACAGCCTGCTCGTCGTCGGCTACACCGACAGCCGCGGCAGCCGCCCGTCGCTGCTGGCGCTGTCGCAGGCGCGGGCGACGGCGGTTTACTCGGGGCTGATCTCGCGCGGCGTCGAGGCCAAGCGCATGGTCGTCAGCGGCAACGGCGCCGACGAGCCCGTCTCGGAGAACCGCACGACCGCCGGCCGCGCGCTCAACAACCGCGTCGAAATCATCTTCATCTATCAATAGCCGGCAACAGCCTGGCAGTCGCAGTAGCCCCGAGCCATTGTCGCCGTAGAGGTTGCCGATGAAGCGCGCGGCCTTCGCCTTATTGGTCCTGTTGGCGCTGGTTGCGGCGCTGCTCTTTCGTCGTCATGCCCAACAGCGAGCCGCGCAAGCGGCAGCCGCGGTCGCCGCGACGGTGCCGCGCGCGCCGACACGACCGCGCGCCGGCGATCGCGACGGTGACCGGCCGCGGCCGTTGCGGCTGTCGGCGGCGACCGCCACCGCCGTCGACGCGGCCGCGGCGGCGCTCGGCGGCCGCGTGCTGTCGACGGCCGACGGCAAGCCGGTGCCGCAGGCGCAGCTGACGTTCTTGCACGGCGGCGCCGCGCTGTCGGTCGAGAGCGACGCCGCCGGCAAATTCGCCATCGCGCCCGCGCCGGCCGGCGCCTACGAGCTGACGGCGGCCTTGGCCGACGGCTTCGTCGCCTTCGAGCCGCAGCTCGGCCACAGCCCGCTCGTCATCTTCGCGCGTGCCGGTGTGCGCATCGACGACGCCAACATCTACCTCACGCCGACGCTGCCGATGACGGTGCACGTGCGCGACGGCGAGAATCATCCGCTGGCGGCCGTGGCGCTGCGGGCGATCTCGTCGAGCGGCCGCGCGGCGCCGGGCGCGAGCGTCATCAGCGACGACAAAGGCGACGCGCGCGTCAGCGCCGAGCCCGACGGCATCATCGAGGCCACCAAGGTCGGCTACAAGCGCGCGCGGCAGCGCATCAGCTACGCCATGCAGACGACGCACACGATGACGCTGACGCTGACCCGCGGCACGGACGCGCCGTTGGCGACGATCGCCGGCCGCGTCGTCGACGCGCGCGGCCAGCCAGTCGACGGCGCGCTCGTCGAGGGCTGGCCGTCGCGCCGCGCCGACAACGCGCCCGATCGCACGCAGACGCTGAGCGGCGCCGACGGCCGCTTCGTGCTCGCCGACTTGGAGGGCGCGCGCTTCGGCGTCCGCGCCAGCGCCCGCGGCCTCGGCAGCGCCCAAGCCAGCGACGTCGCCGCCGACACGCGCGACCTCGAGCTCACGCTGCGCGCGCCCGCGGCCGGCTTGCGCGGCGTCGTCCGCGACACGCACGACCATCCGGTCACGGCGTTCTCGATCGTCGCGTGGCCGCGCGTCGGGCTCTTCGGCCGCGGTCACGAGGTCAGCGCCGCCGTCGTCGACGCCGAAGGGCGCTATCAGCTCGAGCTGCCGCCCGGCAGCTACGACGTGCGCGTCGCCGCCAACGGCTTCGCCACGTCGGACCAGCGCGCCGTCACCGTCGCCGACGAGACCGTCAGCGCCGACTTCCAGCTGACGCGCGGCGGGCGCATCACGGGACGCGTCACCGATCGACAGACGGGCGCGCCCATCGCCGGCGCCAACGTCGCCATCGAAGGCGACGGCGCCGGCGCCATCGCCTTCGCCACCGACAACTCGACCGGCGCCGACGGCAGCTTCCGCGTCGACGGCGTCGGCGACGGCGCGCACTCCATCGCCGTCCAAGCCGAGGGCCACGACGGCCGCATCGTCTCCGGCCTGCGCGTCCCCGTCGACGGCGAGCTCGGCCCGCTCAGCATCGACCTGCAGGCGACGGCGCCGGGCGAAGATCCGAAGACCGAGCTCGTCGGCATCGGCGCCATCCTCAACGCCGACCCAGCGGGCATGATCGTCGTGCAGGTCATGCCCGGCGGCGGCGCGGCCGGCGCCGGCATCCTCGTCGGCGATCGCGTCACCGCCATCGACGGGCAGTCGGTCGACCAAATGGGCTTCGGCTCGGCCATCCAGCTCATCCGCGGCCCTGAAAATAGCGTAGTCAGCCTCACCGTCGACCGCGCCGGCACCCTCGCCGTCGTTCCCGTCGTCCGCAAGCGCATCACGACCTAGAACGGCACAGCTGTTGGCATTTTCTGCGCAGTGGCTGCCCCTGTAATCATCGTCGCTAAAGTTCGTGAGCTGGCTACCGATGTTCAATGTGCATGGGAAGTGGGAGCGCAGTGGCGGTGGCGGCCGTGGAGAGACAAAGCGTACTCATCATCGACGATCGTCGAGAGATGCGCGAAGAGCTGGCGCGCATGCTCGAAGAGCTCGGCTACACGCCGTTCTGCGCGGAGTCGCCGTTCGAGGGTGTGCGGCTGGCGCAGGAGATGCGACCGAGCCTCGTGCTCTGCGACGTCGTCATGCCGACGTGGGACGGCTTCAAAGTGGCGGCGCTCATCAAGTCGCAGGCGCGCTTCGTGCCCGTCATCATGCTGACGTCGCTCAACGACATCGACTCCAAGCGGCGTGGCCAAGCGGCCGGCGCCGATGATTTTCTGACCAAGCCGGTCTCGCCCATCGAGCTCAAGATTCGCATCGAGGCGATGCTGCGCATCAAGGCGTTGACCGATCAGCTGGAGGTCGCCAATCGGCGGCTGGCCGAGATGGCCGACACCGACGCGCTCACCAAGCTGTTCAACCGCCGCTACTTCGACAATTGGTACGCCACCGAGGTCGATCGCGCGCGTCGTTACGGCCGGCCGCTCGGCGTCGTCGCCATCGACGTCGACCACTTCAAGAAGGTCAACGACGTGCACGGCCACGGCGCCGGCGACGATGTCTTGCGCGCCGTCGCCGGCTGCATGCAGACGTCGGGCGTGCGTCGCGCCGATCGCTTGGTGCGGCTCGGCGGCGAGGAGTTTGCCGTCGTCGCCGTCGAGACGGAGCTGGAGGGCCTGTTGCAAATGGCCGAGCGGCTGCGTTCGGCGGTCGAAGCCTTGCGCATTCAGACGACCGGGCAGGAGCTGCAGGTCACAATCTCGCTCGGCGTCGCCGGCTGGAGCCGCGAGACCGGCGGCGATCCGACGACGCTGCTCGTCGACGCCGATGCCGCGCTCTACAGCGCCAAGCGCGGCGGCCGCAACCGCGTCGTCGCGCACCGCCGTCCCGCACCTTGAGTCAACAGCCGTTTACATTACTCGACGGCAGCTAAGTAAACAGCCGTTTACTCCAGCTGGAAGTTCGACGTCACCACCGCGATGACGTCCTTGTCGAGCGACGACGTGTCGTTGTTGCCTTCCGACGACGTCTCCGTCGAATCGGCCGGGTTGATCTGCATGACGCCCATGCGCGCCGACCGGAGCGGACCGAGCCGCGCGCCCGTCGCCTGCGCGATCTGCTCGGCGCGCTCGCGCGTGTCCTTGGCCGCCTCGTGCAGCATCTGAATCTTCAGCTCGCCCAGCTTCGTGTAGTGATATTCGGGCGCTGCCGACTCGAGCATGATGCCTTGGTTGATGAGCTCGGTCGCTGCGCGCGACACCTCGCTCACGCGCGTCACGTCGTTCGAGCGCACTTCGATCGCCTGCGCCATCGTGTAGCCGCTCACGGCGTCCTCGCGCTCGCGCCCTTCGTTGTCGCGCGGATGCAGCGTCTTGACCACGATCGAATCGACCTGGATGGCGTCGGCGGCGATGCCCTTTTGCTTCAGGTAGTCGACGACCTTGGGCACGGCTTGGGCCAGCGACTTGTACGCGCCCTGCATCGTGTCGCCTTTGTAGCTCACCGTCGCCGACCAGACGATCAAATCGGAGCGGATGCGCCGCTTGGCCGAGCCGGTGACGGCGATGGTCTGGTCGTCGCTCTTGACGCGCACCAACGCACGCGCGCCGATGGCCGTGGCACCGACGAGACCGCAGGCGAGCGCGATTCCGAGGCCGAGTCGTCCGTAGCGATCCATGCACCCCTCCGCTCGGGTAATACGAGCGGCGCGCCAGAACCTTCCGGACTATTTTCGCGATCTTGGAATTAGGAGGCGGTTTTGCAGACGACCGGCTTCGGCATCGGCAGCGTGATGCGCGGATGCGCGGCGTCGAACCAGGGCGCCGTGCGCAGCTCGTGCTCGCCCTTCTTCAGCCGCTCCTTGAGCGAGGCGGCGATGATGTCGCGCAGCGGGTCGCTCTCCAAGAACACCGGATGGCGATTGGCGACGGTGGGGGCGAAGTCGTCGCCGCCGTTGGCCAAGAAGTCGGACGTGCCGATGTGCAGCGGCGTCGTCGGGGCGATGACCTGGCCGTCATCGCGGGCGAGCTCGATGGCGAGCGCGCCGGCCTCGCACTTGGCGTGCACCTGAATGCCGGAGACCGACAGGATGCCCTTGTCGTGCGCGAAGTTGCGGCGCAAGAGCTCGCTCAGCTCGGCGGCGGTGAGCGTCATCGTCGCCAAGCGATTGTCGAAGGGGAACGACTCGAAGATGGCACCGTAAGTGAGCGGGCCGGCGGGCAGGTCGGCGCGCAGACCGCCGCCGTTGGTGAGGCCGACGTCGGTCGAGGTGGCGGCGCGGATGATGTCGGCGGCGAAGTTGCCGAGCGGCGACTCGGCTTTGTAGGCGCGCCTGAGCGGCGCCGGCAGCGTCACGCCGATGGCCGCCGCGCGCAGACCGGCCGCCTCCGCCAGATCGCCGGCGATGGCGGCGCTGACGGCCGCGACGGGCACCGTGTCCTTCTTGACCGGCTCGGGCGGGTGCGCGACGAAATGGCCCGTCGGATGGCCGGCGCCGTCGACCTCGAGCTCCAGCTTGGAGAACGCACGGCCGATGTCGTAGGCCTGCAGAATCGGAATGCCGGCGACGACGTTGTTGACGCCCTGATGCGTGTGGCCGCCGAAGATGGCGTCGACGCGACCGCCTTGGCCGCGCGCGGCGGCGTCGTGGAGGTAGCGCGCCAAGCGGAAGCTGTCGGCGTCGGGCTCGCAGCTCTTGGCGTTGTCGGCGGGCGCGGCCTCGGTCACGACCGCGAGTTGGCTGCAGTTGCCGCCCGCGTGCACGACGGCGACGACGACGGTGGCGCCGGCGGCGCGCGCCTCTTGCGCGGCTTTGGCGACGGCCGGAGCGAGCGGCGCGATGCGCAGCCCGACGAGGTTGCGCGGATTGGTCGTACGCGGCGTGTCCTCCGCCGTGCCGCCGACGATGCCGACCTTGACGTGATCGACGTCGAGGATGACCCACGGCTTGGCGAACGTCTTGCCCGTCTTGGCGTCGAAGATGTTGGACGACAGGAACGGAAAGTGCGCCTCCGATTCGCGCGCTTCCAAGGCGCCGCGCGCGTCTTCGCCGGGCGTCTTCGGCGCTTCGTGCGGGCCGACCGGGCCGTAGTCGAACTCGTGATTGCCGACGGCGACCGCGTCGTAGCGAACGGCGTTGAGCGCGTGCACCATCGCCGCGCCTTCGTGCAAGTTGGAGACGAGCGTGCCTTGGAACAGGTCGCCGCCGTCGAGCAGCACGACGCGACCGGGATTGCGCTGCCGCTCGTCCTCGACGTAGCGCGCCAACAGCGGCACCTGCTCGATGTGACCGTGCTGATCCGACGTGCCCAAAAAGACGAGCGTTCGCGTGCCCGTCGTGGGTGCAGCGAGCGCAGGCGTCGCCAGAAACAGCGTCAACAGAGCGGCTTTGGTGGACATGACGCGCGCAGCATATGCCGGATTTCAGCGCGCGCCGCGAGCCCCGGCTATTTTCACCAAGTTTTCACAATGACCGGCGGTGGCGCATGCTTACGGCGCCAAGGCGTCGATGAGCGGCAGGCGCGGCGATGCTGGCGCTGCGCACGCGACGACGGGCGGGCGCGCGCATCCGCTCGTAGCGAGGCAGCCCAGGAGACGAGCAGCGTGCTAACTTTGCGCTTCATGAAACGGCTCCTCGTCGCCGCTCTCTTCGTCGCCGGCTGTGGTGGCACTTCGTCGGCAGTGTACCCGCCGCGGCCGCCGGCCGTCCCCGGTCTCGCCGTCTCCGATCCGGCGCCGTCGAAGGTGGTCGTGCACGCGACGATCACCTCGGCCGGCCTGCAGCACGCGCTCGATCAGCAGATTCCGCGCTCGGGTTCGGGCGCCTTCCACGCCGTCGGCAGCGATCATCGCTACATCTGGAGTCGCAAGCCGCTCGAATTGGCGTTCGCGCAAGGTCGCGTCAACGTGCACGCGCATGTCGATGCCACCGTCGAAGCGCTGGGCACGACGATGGACTTCCCGCTCGATCTCGACATCGCCGCCGAGCCGGTGGTCTCGTCCGACTATCGCGCGCGGCTGCAGGCGCCGCAGGTGCAAGTGACGTCGCCCGATCCGCGCTTGCGCATGGCGCAGTCGATCGGCGGCGCGCTCGACAGCATTCGGGCGCAGCTGGAGACGCAGGTGCGCACGTTCGTCTACGACTTGCGGCCCATCATCGCCGGAGACGCACGATCGCATCGCGCGGCCGATCGATCTGCCGCTCGGCGGCGCGCGCGGCTGCGCGACCTTGACGCGTGCTCGGCGTCGAGGCCGGCCCGACGGTGCTCGCCGACGGCATCGAGAAAGATCTGGCGGTGGTCGTGGCGCCGTCGGTGACGCTGCCGTGCGTCTATCCCGACCAGGCGCAAGAGCTGCCGCCCTTGGCCAACGTGGCGACGCTGCCGACGGGGCCGTTCACCGTGAACGTGCCGGTGGCGGCGCGCTACGAGGAGCTGCAGAAAGCGATGGTGCTCGCCTTCACCGACGGCAAGCTCTACTTCTCCAAGGAGTTTCCGCAGCTGTACATGGAGAAGCCGGAGGTGTACGCGGCCAAGGATCAGCTGGTCTTGAAGCTGCACATCGTCGGGCCCATCGACAAATACGGCATCCACACCAAGCTCGACGGCGACCTGTTCATGGTCGGCCATCCGACGGTGGTCGACAACGAGGTGCGCGTGCCCGATCTCGAGCCGACGATCGAGACGCAGAGCTTCCTCTTGCGGCTCAAAGCGGCGCTCGACGGCGACTCGATCCGCGATCAAGCGCGCGACGCCCTGCACCTCGACATCGGCGATCGCCTGGCCGAGGTGCGCAAGAAGCTCTCGTCGGACCTGAGCTTCGGCGACACGCAGGGCTGCCTGCGCGCCACCGTCTCGCGCATCGAGATCACCGGCGTGCACGCGCATCCGACCTATCTGCGCGTCTACGTCGCCTTGACCGGCCAAGCCTCGGTCTATCTGCCCTGCCCGACCACCGCCGTCAGCACGCCGTAACGGCTCGTCGCGCCATCAATTCGGCGACGGATAATTGCGCGCGACGTAGCAGAGGCCGTCGGAGTTGAGGTGGCCCTGCGTCGACTGATCGTAGTCCATGTAGTCGTGATAGTCGCGCATGACCTGGCTCGGATCGCCGGTCGGGCTGTACTGGATGCCGAGGCTGTCGAAGCCCATCTGCGGGTTCTGATTGGGCGGCGATGTAGCTCGGCATCGCAGGCGCGCCACGGCAGCGGATTGCCCGCCGGATCGACGAACGCCTGATAATCCACGCCCGTCGTGTCGTCGAGGCTCACGAGATAGCAGCCGTCCGGCTGCAGCTTGGCCAGCGACGCCAGCTGATCGAAGTGCGCCGGCGTGTCGTGCACGAAGCTCTCCCAGAACGGATGGTCGGTGTGAAAGGTGACCTGCGCGATGGTCTGCGTGTTGTCTTTGACCTGCACGCCGCGCTCGTGATCCTCGCCGCCGATTCCCAGCGCCGGATCGTTGTCGGGGTTCTGGCAGTTCGCGTAGGTCGTCGGCGTGGCGAAGCCGAAGCGGAAGTTGACCGTCGTGCGGAATCGCCGAGAAGTCGTAGGAGGCCGGCCCGGTCGACTTGCAGGTCGACGCCCGCCGCGTCGCCCTTCCAGGTCGCCGTGCCGACGTAGAGGACGTTCCAGCCGTTCTGCACCATCTCGGCGTAGTCGGCGTCGCCGGCGTCGATTTGCAGCAGCTTGGCCGACGCCGTCGCCGGCACCGACTGGAAGCCGAACGCGTAGCGCACCGACGAGTCGAAGGCCGCGCCGCCGTTCAGGTTCTGGTTGGCGATCGCCTCGATGGGAAAGGCCTGCTCGTCGCTGCCGCCTTTGCCGCTGAGCGGTCCGCCTTGTGCAGGTCGATCGCCCACGGTCCGTCGATCTCGGCCACCTTCTTGCCCGTCAGCGACTGATCGGTCGCCGACAAGTCCGGGCGTCTCCGACAGCGTCACCTTGTCGAAGACGGCGATGAACTTCGTGAAGTGCACCTCCCAGCCGTCGACGAAGTCGGCGTCGCCGGCGTTCACCGGCGGGAAGGCATAGCCGCCGAGCGCCAGCACCTCGCCCGACGCCGTGAACTGCACGGTGCCGCCGCCGCTCTTCGTCGCCGCGCCGTTACCGCCACATCCTGCCGTCGCTACTGCCAGGGCCGCTACGATCCATGAAACGCGCATCGCTGTTGCTCCTCTTTCGTTCACTGCGGGTTGGACACGTCGAACTGATAGACCCGAAGGTCCGGCTTGCCCGGTGGCGGCGGCCCTGCGTTGGAGGTGAAGCCGCTGAACAGCTGCAAGCCGAAGACGCTCGAGTCGTTGGGGATGGTCAGCGTCGTCGTCGCGCCGGTCGGCGCCCAGGTCTCGAAGTCGACGCTGTTGAAGATGTTGGCGAGGTTGACGCGCATCGTGAGCGTGCCGCCGTTGTCAATGGTGACGCCGGTCGTGACGCCTTCTGCAACGAGCGGCGGGCGACGATGCGCTGAAGGCAGATCGGATGCTGGCCCGGCGTCGCCACGCTCGACGGCGCCTGCGCGTGATTGCTGCCGATGGTGACGAGGCCGGTGAACGGCCACGACAGCCCATCTTTTTCGGCGGTGCCGGCGACTTGCAGGAGCGGCGTCTCGTCGTCGGCGGCGTTGATGTCGCCGCCGCTCAGCCACACGTCGGCGGTGAAGGCTTGGTTGAGCGTGCCGTCGCCGGGCGTGGGAAACGGCACCAGCGCGCCCGACAAGAGGTCGAGCGTCGACGCCGCAGCTGTTGGTGCTGGCGCAGGCGCCGAAGACTTCGTCGACGTAGACGCCGGGCAAGATGCACGGCTGCGTCCGGGCTGCCCGAGCGACGGGACGAGCTGGTTGAAGTAGACGGCGCCGACGTGGAAGCGCGCCTCGGTCAGCGCAGATGTCGTAGCCGTTCCCGCTCGTGAACGAGAACGGCTGCGCCGGCGACGACGCCTGCCGGGCCCGCCGGCGCGCGCCGCGAACGTAGACCAGGCCGCTGCCGGTCGTGCCGTTGCAGCCGGCCACAGCGCGACGGCGCCCACAAGTAAACAAGCGTTTACAACGCGCCTCATCGGCGATCTCCGTAGTGAAGCGACGAGCGACCACAAGAACGTCAGCGGCGCGCCGGCGGTGAAGGCGCGCGCCGGCACCAGCGTCGGCTGCGTCTGCGAGTGGAAGTCGGAGGCGTAGTTGTATTCGCCGAGCCGATACTTCGTGTCGAGCAGGTTCTGCGCCGCGATGCCCGTCTCGACGAACCACCAGCGCAAGCGTGACGCCGGCGTCGACGGTGAAGATGGTCTGCGAGCGCTCGCCATAGGGCAGCGGGCGCGGGCCGACGTAGGTGACGCCGAGCGCGCAGCGAGCGCGAACAGCGCGTGCTCGTGCCAGCGCGTCCAGCGCCACGGCAGCGTGCCGAAGAGCGCGCCGTCGCCGCGCAAGCACCAGGTCGGGCACGTAAGGGACGAGGAGGCTCGTGCCTTGCGTAGGTCGCGCGCACCCACGTCAGGTTGGCGCCGACGTCGTAGAAGCGGCCGATCGGCGCGCAAGCGTCGAGGCGGAGCCGATGCGCGTGGTCGGACCGTCGAGCTGCACGCTGTCCCGACGTCGGCTGGAAGATGAGATCGTGGTCGACGTTGGTGTTGAAGACGACCGAGCTGAGCGACAGGTCGATGGCGCCTCGCGGAAGCGGTTGCGCGTAGCTGAGGCCGCCTTCGTACGAGCCGTGATGTGCGCGAACGGCGTCTTGGCGTCCTGCGTGATGTAGATGGGATCGATCGAGCGCACGCCCTCGCCCGCCGACGCCGGTGCGCGAGAGGCCCCAAAACGGCCCGACGAGGACGCTGCCGCGCGGCATGTAGGCCAGCGACGCCGTCGACGCGCGCTGCGTCGGCTCGCGGTAGGCGCCCATGTTCTCCTCGCTCAGGCAGCTCTGGCCGTAGAGCGGCTCGGTCGGGTTCGGGATGCTCGACCGTCCTGCACGGCGCAGTTGTTCTGCACGTCGAACGTGAAGAGATCGCCGCGCACGCCGCCGCGCAGCGCCAGCCAGCGCACCGGCCGCAGGTTGACGTCGGCGTAGAGGCCGATGTCGCCGAGCCGGAAAGTCGTTGTCGACGTCGGTTTGGTACGGGTGGCCGGTCGCCGCTTCGATGCGCTGCTGGATGCCGGAGCCGAAGTCGCCGCGCGCGAAGTAGCCGATCTCGATCTCCTGCAGCTGCTTGAGGACGACGCCCGACAGCCGCGCCGAGCCGCGCAGACCGACGGTCTCCTCCATGATGTTGAGGTCGACGAGATCGCCGCGCTGGCCGTGCGACGGCTGCAGCGGGCTCTGCACGTCGAGCAGAAAGCCGGTGAAGTTCTCGCGCAGACGCAGCGGCCGCACGATGCCGAAGACCAGGTTCTCGGTGCGAACGTGCTCGCCCTTGTGCGACACCGCGACGCCGACCGAGTAGCGCTGCGCGTCCTCGCCCTGCAGCGGATCTTCGGTGCAGTAGAAGCAGACGCGGCCGGAGCGATAGTCGTCGTCGCGCACGACGCCGGCCGAGTGGAAGCTGGAGATGTACGCCTGCGCGAACAAGCCGGTAGCGCGTGGCGCCGCTGCCGCCTTCGTATTGCGCCATGGCCGAGCCGCGCTCGCCCGAGCGGTTCTGACCGTAGCCGGCGGTCTGAATAGAGCTCGACGGCGGCGAAGGTGCTCGTCGCTCATGTGCTGCGGGCCGTACAGGAGCAGCATGCGATTGGTGCCGTAGTTTCCCGTCGAGAACTTGGCCGTCAGCCCGCGCTCGGCGAGGCCGAGGTGGTAGTCGGCCGAGCCGGCGACGGCGTAGTTGCCCTGGCGCGGATCGAACGGCCCTTCGAGCACGCGCAGCGACTGGACGAGCTCGGGGATGATGAAGTGCAGGTCGGAGTAGCCGTTGCCGTGCAGGTTGCCCGACTCGTTGATGGGAATGCCGTCGACGGTGAACTCGATGTCCTGACCTTCGCGCGCGTCGAAGCCGCGCAAGAAGACCTGCTCGGCGTGGCCTTCGCCGCCTTCGTTGGTGAGCAGGATGCCGGGCGCGAGCTTGAGGAACTCGGCGGCGTTCGCCGCGCGGCACGAGCGCCAGCGCGCCGACGTCGACGTGGTAGTCGGAGGCGCCGCGGCTCGGTGGCGCCTTGATGTGCCCGGTGACGTCGGACGCGTAGGTGCGCTCCGCGCCGGGCAACGACGCGGCAGCTCGGGCGCGCCGGCGGCTCGGCGGCAGGCGCCGCGGTCGGCGGCGGCGGGCTGGCCGCGGCTCGGCGTCGGCGCGACGGGAGCGGAGCGGCCGGCGTCGGCGCGGCGTCGGGCGCGTGGCCGTGGCGAAAGTGGAACGGGATGCGCACCTGGCTCTCGATGGGCTTGCCGTTGCGCAGCGCCGGCGTGAACGTCCATTGCCGCGCCGCCGCCAACGCCGCGTCGTCGAACGGGTCGCCGGCGTGCTCGGCGACCTCGACGGCGGTGACCTCGCCATGCACGCCGACCGTCGCCAAGACGACGACGTCGGCTTCGCGCGCCTCGGCGTCGGCCGGGTATTCGGCTTTGACGCCGTGCACGACCGCGGGCGGCGTCAAGACGTCGGCCGCCTGCGCCGACGCGACGGCGGACCAGGCGACGACGAGCGCGACGACCGGCGCCCACGACAGGCGCACCCACTGCAACAACTGATCGACCGGCGCGCACGCCAATCTTGCGAGCGAACGAGACTGCACGGCGCAACTCCTCGCGAAGCAATCGCTCCGCGTTCAATGGCGAATCCGACTGTGGCAAGCGCGCACGGCGAAACGCGTGCACGAAACGGCCGCGACCGACGACGACGGTGGCGCGACGCAGGGCTGGTACCGCGCGCGTACGCCGTCGACGAGGGTCGACGTGCACGCGGCGCGCCCGAGCGTCAGCGCTTCACCTCAGGGCGAAGTCGGAGACGGCGTTAGGAGGCGAGCGGCGGAGAGCTTTTGGGCGCGAGCGAGAGCAGAGCGATGGCGGGTGCGGGCGTGACGTGCGCGGCCAGGACGAAGGCGCGCGGGTCGGCGGTCGCCGGCGGCAGCACGCGAGCGTGCGACTCCGGCAGCGCGCGCTGGCGGCGGAACGCGGCCAGCGGGCAGTGCTCGTGGCCGTGGCCGGGCTCGCCCGACGCCGCGATGTGCGGCTCGGTGACCGGCTTGGCGTCGGCGACGGCCGGCGCGCCCGAGTCGCGCGCGACGTCAATCTGCTCGCCGTGCTCCAAGCAGGTGACGTGCTGGACCACCGCCAAGTGGGCGACGCTGCCCAGCTGCGCGACGAGCGACAGCGCGGCGATGAGCCCGGCGGCGAAGCGCGCGCGCGGTGCGTTGCGGCGGTTATGCAGGCTACCGAACAACATTCAGATCAGCATTCGGTCTACGCGATCGCAGACGCAGAAGTCAAGCCGACGCCTGCAACATCGTCGCGTCAGCGACGGCTGACTTGCACCGGCCGCCCCGCTTCCTTCTTGTGCAGCTTGGGCCGCTTGACGTCGAACGACGGCTTTTGGTTGGGATCGCAGTTGGGGGCAAAGCCGGCGGCGTTGAAGTGATACTCGAGGCTGCCGGCGCCGCGCCCTTTGACGTCGGCCTCGATGCGCACGTCGTGCTCACCGGCGCGCGCCGGCGAGCAGTAGCTGAACAGGTAGAACGACTTCGTGTACGCCTCGACGGCGGCCGCGATCTGGTCGAACGCCGCCTTGACCGCTTGCGGATCGCGCGACGTCACCGAGCCGGCGCGACCGATGGCGCGCAATTCACCGGGATCGATCTCGGCGCCGACACCGATGACGAAGACGCCGATCTGCCCTTTGACGTCGTCGAGCGCCTTCATGAGATCCTCGCGCGACACCCGATGCGCGTGGTCGGTGCCGTCGGTGAAGACGACGAGCGTGCCGAACTTGAGCGGCTGCGGCGCGTGCTCCATCTGCTTGCCCAACACACCCAAGGCTTCGATGACGGCGCCGTTCAAGTTGGTCGACGGATCGCGCGGCTTGTAGTGCGCCAGGGCGTCGATGCCGCCTTTGACCGAGCCGCCGCCGGAGGTGAAGCCGACGATGGGATGAATCTCCTTCTCGCCGGCGAAGGCGTAGACGGCGACCTCTTGCGTCTTCGAGACGCGATCGGTGAACTGCGAGGCCGCTTCGGTGAGCTGCCCGATGGCGCCCGAGCCGGTCACCGAGCCGGAGACGTCCATCAGCAAGAGCGTGTACTGCACGGCGGCGACTTCGGGGTTCAGGATCGTCTGCTTCGACTCGAAGGGCGAGACGAGCTTGCCGTCTTCGTAGACGTGGAACTGATCGGCGGCCAGGTTGGCGACGCCGACGTCTTTGTGATCGACGACCGAGAAGTAGACGGCGACGTTGGACGGCTTGCGGACGCTGGCGTCGACGAGGCCGAGCTTGAGACCACAGCCGCACAAGAGCAGCGACGAGATGACGAGCGCGCGATTCATGGCGCCGACCGTAGCACGCAACCTCCGCGACGGATCAAGCGGCGCGCGATATGGCGAGGCCAAGCCACGCCCAGCTCCACCTAGCCCAGCGCAAATATTACAGCAGCGAGAGCTGGCCGCGTGGCCGCACGGCGTCGAGGAGCGTCGCGTCATCGTTCGTCGTCAGGCCGACGCGCGGCGAGACCGGCGTCGCCGTCAGCGTTCCGTCGGGCGCGGGGACGAGCACGTCGAGCGCCGGGCGCGCCAGCCACTCGGCCACGCACGCCGGCGTCAGCAGCACCGGCATGCGGTCGTGCACCGCGCGCGCCTCGGCGTTGGCGGCCGCGGTGACGACGACGAAGCGGGCGCCGTCGGGGCTCGGCTCCCATAAGCCGGCGAACGCGAGCAGGCGATCGTCGGGCGCGTGGAACCAATAGGGCTGCCCGCCTTGCCACTCGAAGTAGCCGTCGGCGGGCACGACACAGCGGCGCTCGCGTAGGGCGTCGGCGAAGCGCGCGCGCTCGGCCAGCGACTCGGCGCGACCGTTGATGATGGGCCGGCCGTCGCGCGACGCAAAACCCCACGCGGCGCGCGACAACGTGCGGCGTCTGCCGTCCGCGCGCACGATCGGATGCGGCTGCGCCGGCGCGACGTTGAAGCGCGGACGCCAATCCTCCGCGTCGGCCGAGTCGGCATCGGCGCCGAGCAGTCGAGCGATGGCGCGCCAATCGGGCTTTTGCAGCGTCATGCGACCGCACATGCGCCAAGTCTAACCGAGGTTCCGCTAATTGACGGGCTCGAGCGCGATTTCGCCCGACGGCCGCCGCGGCTTGAGCGCGCGCTCGGCCGCCCGCATCGCGTCGGCGTCGCGCGCCGCGGCCACGGCGGTCAGGTTGATCTCCTCGAGCAGCCCGCGCTTGCGGCGATAGTCGACGTGCTCGTCGTAGCCGGGACCGGTGAACGCCGTCGAGCGCTCGATATACTCCAGCCGCTCGCGCTCGCGCTGCTCGTGAATGCGCCGCATGTCGTCGGGACCGCGGATGATGTAGGGCGTCAACACGATCAACAGATCCTGCTTCGTCCGCTGCTTGCTCTTCGACTGAAACAGCCGCCCCAAGATGGGAATGTCACCGAGCAGCGGGATCTTCGTCACCACCTCCGACTCCGACTCCTTCGTCAGACCGCCGAGCACGACGCAATCGCCGTCGCGCACCACCACCGCCGTCTTGATCTTGCGATCGTTCGTCGTCGGACCGCCCGGCACCGACGTGCTGGCGTTGTTGGCGACGTCCTCGATGTTGCCGTCGATCTCGAGGCGAATCGAGTTCGACTCGTTCAAGTGCGGCGTCAGCTCCAGCGTCAACGCCACCGGCGTGCGCTGATAGGTCGCCGCCAGCGCCGTCGACGCCCCGGTCGTGGCCGAGGCCAGCGACGACGTCTGGTAGACGATGTTCTGCCCCACCGAGATCGACGACTTGGTGTTGTCCATCATCAACAGATGCGGCCGCGAGATGACGTTCGAGTTCGTGCTCGTCTCCAAGGCCTGCAAGACGACGCCGAAGCTGGGAATGTCGGTGCCGAGGAACGAGAACGCCTGGCCGAACACGCCGGCGAAGAGGCCGCCCGACGCCGCCGCCGCCGCCACGCTCGTCGGGCTGAACGTCACGGCGTTCGTCCCCGACTCCGACGCGACCGCCGCCGTCGTCGTCGACGTGCCGCTCGCGTTCGTCGCCGCCGCGCCTTGATGAAAGGTGACGCCGATGCTGCGCAGGTTGTCGAGCGACAAATCGAGGATCACCGCTTCGACGTAGACCTGGCGCCGCTGCACGTCGAGCTTGGCCACCAAGTCGCGCACCATCGCCCAGTCGACGGCGTTGGCATAGACGACGAGCGCGTTCGACGTCTTGTCGGCGCCGATGCGCACCTCGCCCGAGAGCGGCAGCGCCGCCGATGAGCTGAGCGGCGTCGACGGTGTGGCCGCGCCGCCCGCCGTGTTGACCGGGCGCGCCGTCGACGAGGACGCCGCCGAGCGACTGCCGAGCCCGATCGATTGCAGCGTCGCGGCGACGTCCTCGGCGTTGGTGTTGGCGAGATAGAGCACGTGGCCTTGCGACGCCGCGCCGTCGTCGGCCGGCGGATCGATGCGCGCCGCGATCGCCTGCACGCGCTGCCAGCCGACCTCGTTGCCGATGATGGCCAGCTGGCGCGCGCTGTCGAGCGGCACGAGGGCGCGCACGTCGCCGTCGAGCGCCACGGCCATCGGATGCGCGCCTTTGTCGCCGCTCGCCGGCGCCGGCGAATGATGCGACGCCGCCGACAAGATCTTCTCCAGCGCCGCCGCCAGCTCCGTCGGCGACTGGCCGTGCGTCTCCATCGTGTAGATGCGCGCGCCCGCTTCGCCGACGTCGAGCGCCCGCGCCACGTCCTCCATGCGCCGCACGTTCACGGCGCGGTCGATGAGCACCAGCGACGCCGCGCCGAAGACGCTGACGTCGCCGTCCTTCGACTTCAGCTTGCCGAGGAGCTCGGCCAGCTCGCTCGGCGTCGCGTGCGCCGGATGAAACAGCCGGACGACGAAGCGATCATCGAGCGGCACTGCGCCGTCGCCGAGCTCGGGCGACGCCACTTCGCGCGCGCGGCCGGAGTCGACGATCTTGATCGCGCCCGCCGAGGCGTCGACGGTCAGCCCCATCACCTCCAGCGCACCATAGAAGAGGCGATAGACGTCGGCCGCGGTCACGAGATCGGGCACCTCGAGCACCATCTTGCCGTTCCGCTGCGCGACGGCGCTGGCGACGAGAATGGGCCGACACGAGATCTCGCCCAGCGACGCCGCCAGCTCGCTGACGCCGACTTCGCCGCGCACCGTCCACTTGAACTTCTTGTCGGGCGGATACTTCTTGCAGCCCAAGAACTCGTCGGCGCCGGGCGGCGTCGCCGTCGGCTTGACCGCGAGCAGGCGCTCCTCGCGCGCGCCGGCCACGCCGGCCATGAAAATCGACAGCAACGTCAGTACGAACGCATCCCCGCGCATGGTCCGGCCTTGAGCAACCGCCGTGCCGTCGATAAACGCTCGCGAATCGGCGATTGGCGGCGTTCTAGCGCCATCTTGTCAGCGGTCGCGGCGAGCGCGCGTGACAGCCTGGCAGCGCGACGCGCGCAAGAACGGCGCGCCGCACCGTCGCTGTCGAGAAGTGTGCGGCCGAGAATAGGCCGCGCGAAACTGCGTAGGCCGAGCCTGTGCGGCGCGAACAATCGCCGCCGGAATTGCGGATGAACGAAGCTGCGGCGGGAATGGCCGGGCGAAACGACGCTACGCCGACTTCTGCAGCTTCAGCTCCGGCCGCTCGAGGCGGGCCGTCGCTGCCGGCGTCGCCGTCGCCGCCACGTCCGCCTGCTGCAGATAGCGCACGAGCAGCGCCGTCACTTCCTCGATGAGCACGTCGGGATTGGGCGCGTCTTCCGGCCGCGTCGCCGCCGTGTGAATCAGCGCCTCGATCGTCTGCACCGTGATGAACGCCGCGACGTCGAGATCCGCTACGCGCACTTCGTCGCGATGCCGCTCGAAATAGGCGCGCCCGAGCGTGCGCATGCGCGAGACGACGTCATGCAGCCGGCTGAGCCGCCCGACGCGCGGCACCTGCTCGTTGAGCACGCGATGCAGCGCCGGATCGACCGCGTGCGCCTGCATCATCAGCGTCACCATGCGCCGCAGCGCCGCCGCCAACGGCAAGTCGGCCACGCGCTCCATCTCTTCCGACAGGACCGCCGCCATCTCGTCGAAGTGCCGCTCGATGAGCGCCGCCACCAGCGACTCCTTCGACGGGAAATACTGATAGAGCGAGCCGATGCTGACACCGGCCGCCTCGGCGATGCGGTTGGTGCTCGCGTGGTCGAAGCCCTCCTTGACCAAAACGCGAGCGGTCGCGGCCAAGATGACGTCGACGGTCTCACGGCTGCGTCGCTGCTGCGGGGCCTTGCGCGGCACGGTGCGGGTACGAGGCGACATGCGATTTGCTCCTACGAATCGCTCGAAACATGAGCGATGACTCGCATTCTAACCACTTATGACCGCCTGCGTCAATCACGAATGACAACATATGACGCTGGTGTTCAATTTAGAATTGACACTGATGTTCAATTCTCATTATCGTCAGCCCATGTCCGGCGACGCCAAAGCTGACCGCGCTCGCGCGCCCATCCGCCGCCGGCAGCGACCGCGCGCCTACTTGCGAGCCGACGAACGGCGCGCGCAGATCTTGGACGCGGCCAAGCGCATCTTCGCGCGCCGCGGCTATCACGGGGTCAACGTCGAGGACATCTGCAACGAGGCGCGCATCGCCCGCGGCACGCTCTATCAACACTTCGACAACAAGCACGACGTCATGTTGGCGTTGATGGAGGAGCTGGCCGCGCGCGTCGCCAACGTGCTCGAGACGCGGCCGCAGCTCAGCCCGCCGTCGCGTGAGGTCGCGCAGCTGCCGCTCATCGTCGCCTTCTGCAAAGGTCGCTTGCGCCAGCTGCTCGACGCCGTCTTCGTCGACGAGCCGACCTTGCGGCTGCTCTTGCGTGAAGCGCGCGGCCTCGAAGGCAACGTCGATCGCGTGATGGCGACGATCGATCGGCTCATCCTGCGCGCGCTCGAAGCCGACTTGAGGGCCGCGCAAGACGCCGGCTTCTTGCGCGCCGGCAGCCCGAAGCTGATCGCGCGCTACCTGCTCGGCGGCGTCGAGAAAATGGTGTTGACGGCGATCGAAGCCGACGAGGTGGTCGAGATCGGCGCCATCGTCGATTTGGCCGTCGAAATGGAGCTGTTCGGCATCTTGAACGAGGAGGTTCGCCGCCATGAAAAATAGCAAGTATTGGCCACCGTACGAATTGGTCGAGGGTTCGCTGGTCGAGGATTCGCTGGTCGAGCGCACGCAGGCCAAGCTCGATCGGCTCGAGCGCCTCTATCATGTCGGGCAGACCCAGATTTGGGACGGCCGCCAGATTCTCGGCGAGCTCATCGCCAAGCACGGCAAGCCCGTGTTGCCGCCGCATCAGAAGGAGTCGGCGCTGCGCGTCTTGTCGGTGCTGTTGTGGGGCGAGCTGGCGGCGTGGGCGATCTCGGCCGATCTCGCCGAGCGCATCGAAGACGTCGAGGCCAAGATGGCGGCCACCTCGCAAGCGCACGACGAGGCGCGCCACTTCTACGTCTTGCGCGACTATCTGCGCGCGCTCGGCGATCCGGTGCCGCGCCTCGGCGGGATCGGTCGCCGGCTGCTCGTGTCGATCTTGGAGACGCCTTCCTTGGTGCACAAGCTCATCGGCATGCAGCTCCTGACCGAGTCGAACGCGCTGTCCATCTTCCACGCGCTCGTCGACGTGCGCATCGAGCCGGTGCTCGCCGATCTGCTGCCGTATTACGAGAAGGACGAGGCGCGCCACGTCGGCCTCGGCGTGCTCTATCTGCCGCGTCTCTTGAGCCAGCTGTCGACGGCGGAAGTGGCCGGCACGGTCGCGTTTCAGCTGCGCTCGATCCTGATGCTGATGACGGCGGGCATGACGATGCACGAGCACTGGCACAACCTCGGCATCGACCCGCGCAAGCTGGCGCAATACACGGTCAAGATGCAGAACGAGGTGACGCGCGACATCCTCGCCGACGCCGACCGAGAGGGCGCCAGTCGCGAGCAGCGCAGCGACGCCGTGCGCGGCCTGTTGAATCCGGCGCACGGCTTCGGCCCGCGCATCCTCGACTTCTTGCATCCGCCAAACGGTCGCGAGGCCGCGGCGCCGTGGCATCGCCGCGCGCTCGACGCGTGGACGCGCGGCGCCTTCTGGGCCGACCGCGCGCTCGCCTGACCCCGCGGCGGCGAGGCCGCGCGCGCGGTCCAATCGCGTCGGGTCGCACCGTCGGCAGAGTGTGCTAGTGTCCAAGGCTTCGATGGACTACAAAGCGACGCTAAATCTGCCCGAAACCAGCTTTCCGATGAAGGCCGATCTGGCCAATCGCGAAAAGAGCCAGCTCGCCGCTTGGACGGAGTCGGGCCTCTACGCGCGCATCCTCGACGCTCGACGCGCGCAAAAGACGTGGGTGTTCCACGACGGACCGCCTTACGCCAACGGCAACATTCACTACGGCCACGTCCTCAACAAGGTGCTCAAGGACATCGTCTGCCGGTCGCGCACGATGGCGGGCCACTTCGTCGAGTTCAAGCCGGGTTGGGACTGTCACGGACTGCCCATCGAGCTCGCCGTGCAGCGCGGTCTCGGCGACAAGATCGCGACCATGACGCCGGTGCAAGTGCGCCAGGCCTGTCACGAATACGCCATGAAGTGGGTGGCGACGCAGCGCGACGAGTTCAAGCGGCTCGGCATCTTCGCCACCTGGGACGACCCGTATCTGACGCTGTCGAAGACGTACGAAGCGACGATCGTGCGCCAGCTGGCCGAGTTCGCGAGGCAGGGCCTCTTGTACCAGGCGAAAAAGCCGGTGCATTGGTGCATGTCGGACAAGACGGCGCTGGCGGAGGCCGAGATCGAATACGACGAGCATCACGTGTCGCCGTCGATCTACGTCAAGTTCGCGACGCCGGAAAAAGGCCTCTACGCGGTCATCTGGACGACGACGCCGTGGACGCTGCCGGCGAACTGGGCGATCGTCTACCAGCCGACGTTCGAGTACGTCGAGGTGCACGCCAAGGGCGAGCGCTACATCGTCGCCGCCGAGCTGGCCGACAAGTTCGTCGCCGCCTGCGAGCTCACCGAAGACGGCCCGCGCACCAAGATCGACGTCGCCAAGCTCGCCGAGCTCGAGTACGCGCTGCATCCGTTCATGCCGGCAGAGGGTGCGCCGCGGCACTCGCGCCTGTTGCCGGCCGACTACGTCACGCTCGAGCAGGGCACCGGCCTCGTGCACACGGCGCCCGGCCACGGCACCGACGACTACATCACCGGCATGAAGTTCGGCCTGCCCGTCGACGCGCCGCTCAACGACGGCGGCGTTTACGTCGACGGGCCGTGGAAAGGCGAGTACATCTTCAAGGCGAACCCGAAGATCGTCGCCAAGCTGGTCGAGCTCGGCGCCCTGCTCTCGTCGCCGAATTTGAAGGTGACGCACTCGTATCCGATCTGCTGGCGCTGCAAGAACCCCGTCATCTTCCGCGCCACCGAGCAGCTGTTCGCGAAGATGGACGGCGAAACCCGGCCGACCTTGCGCGACGCGGCGATGGCCGGAATCGAGCAGACGCAGTGGGTTCCGCCGTGGGGCAAGAACCGCATCGGCGGCATGATCGAGAACCGTCCCGACTGGGTGCTGTCGCGCCAGCGCGTCTGGGGCGTGCCGATTCCCAGTCTTCTAGCGCCGACGGGCAAGCCGTCATCGACGCCGACGTCATGACCAAGGTCGCCGACGTCTTCGAGAAGGAAGGCGCCGACGCGTGGTTCGCCAAGTCGACCGAGGAGCTGCTCGGCCCCGCGTTCAAGCACGCACGAAAAGGGCAAAGACATCGTCGACGTGTGGTTCGAGTCGGGCGTGTCGTGGGCGGCGGTCTGCGAAGGCCAGAAGGGCCTCGACAGCGCGACGCCAGGACGATCCGCGGCCGGTCGACCTCTATCTCGAAGGCTCGGATCAGCATCGCGGCTGGTTCCACTCGGCGCTGCTTGACGTCGGCGGCGACGCGCGGTCACGCGCCCTATCGCGCGGTGCTCACGCACGGCTTCGTGCTCGACGACAAGGGCCGGCCCTATTCGAAGTCGGACATCGAGAAGGCGCGCGCGAAGGGGCAAGAAGGTCGACTACATCCCGCCCGAGGACGTCATCAAGACGCAGGGCGCCGAGCTGTTCCGGCTGTGGGTCGTCGCAAGCCGACTTCCGCAACGACGTGCAGTATTCGCCCGCGCACCTGACGCAGCTCGGCGAGTCCTACCGCAAGCTGCGCAACACGATGCGCTTCTTGCTCGGCAACTTGGACGGCTTCGATCCCACGCACGACAGCGTGCCGGCGACGGCGCTCGACGATCGGCTCGATCGCTACGTCTACGATCGCGCCGAAGCGTTGGCGGCGCGCGCCTACAAGGCCTACGACGAGTACGAGTTCCACGTCGTCCTGCGCGCGCTCGCCGACTTCTGCACCATCGAGCTGTCGTCGCTGTACTGCGACGTCCGCAAGGATCGGCTCTACTGCGACGCCAAGACGGCGCCCGAGCGGCGCGCGACGCAGACGCGTGCTCTATCGCTGCTTGCGCGCCGTCACCATCGCGCTCGGCGCCCATCTGCTGCTTCACGGCCGAGGAGATCTGGTCGCACATGCCGAAGCTGGCGAGCGATCCCGACTCGGTGCACCTCATGCTGATGGACCAGGGCAAGCCGCCGTCGGCGGAGAGCGAGCGCGAGGCCGAAGAGATGGCGCGCCTGCTCGAGCTGCGCGCGCGCGTGCAAAAAGCGCTGGAGCCGTTTCGCGCGCAAAAGAAGGCGTCGCTCGACGCGCACGTCACGCGTCACCGTGTCGGCGGCCGACGCGGCGCTCATCGGCACGCTGCCGCAAGGCTGGCTCGCCGATCTCTTCATCGTGTCGCAGGTGACGGTCAAGCTGGGCGAGCCGGCGGTGACCGTCGCCGACGCCGCCGGCGGCCGCTGCGAGCGCTGCTGGAAATGGAGCAGCGACACCATCAGCGGGCACCTCGACGCCCGCTGCCAAGCGGCCGTGGCCGCGCAAGGGAACGTCTGATGGTCGCCAAGTATCGCTGGTTCGTCATTTGGTTCGTGGTCGCGCTCGGTCTCGATCAAGGCTCGAAGATTTGGGCGCGCAGCAGTGCTCAAGCCGATCTATCCGCAGGTCAAGACGGTCGTGAGCGGCTTCTTCGAGATGCGCTATTCGGAGAATCCGGGCTCGGCGTTCGGCGTTTTCCGCAACATGCCGGGCTCGCGCTATTTCCTGTTCATCGTCGGTATCGCGGCGCTGCTCTACGTCGCCTACATGCTCAAGCGCGCGGCGCCGTCGGCCGGTCGGCTCGGCGCCGAGCTGGGCCTGCTCGCCGGCGGCGCCTTCGGCAACATCATCGACCGCATCATGATCGGCCGCGTCACCGACTTCATCGTCTGGCGCGCCGGCTCGTACGAGTGGCCGACGTTCAACATCGCCGATGCCGCGCTCGTCGTCGGCGTCGCCTTCCTCTTCTTCGACATGAAGAACCACGAGAGCCCGAAAGCGGCCAAGGCCAGCCCGGCGAAAAAATGACCGGTAAGCCCGCAACGGAGGGTCGGCGCTATCGCGCGTTCGCGCTCGCGGCCGCGCTGTCGTTGGCGGCCGATCAGCTGTCGAAGTCGTGGGCGCGACGCGTGCTGCAGCCAGATCTATCCGCGCGTCAAAGTCGTCGTCGCCGGCTATTGGGACTTCCGCTACTCCGAGAACCGCGGCGCCGCGTTCGGCTTCGCGGGCGGCATTCCCGGCGCGCACTTGGCCTTCGCGGCGCTGGCGTTGGCGCTCGCCGTCGGCTCGGTCTTGTACTTGCGACGCGCGCAGCTGGCGCGTCCCGTGCTCTTCGGCGGCGCGCTCGGCTGCGTCGTCGGCGGCGCGCTCGGCAACGCCATCGACCGCCTGGCGTTCGGCCGCGTCACCGACTTCGTGGTGTGGAAGGTCGGCTCGCCACGAGTGGCCCACCTTCAACGTCGCCGACGCCGCGCTCGTCGTCGGCATCGGTGGGCCTGCTCATCGACAGCTGCGCCAAGGCCGCCGAAGCGCCAAGAAGCGCGCGTGATGCGCCCAGTGCTGCTCGACTTCCACTGCGCCGTCTTCGGTCAGGTCGGCTTCCCCGCCTACTTCATCGCTGCTGATGCTCGGCTTCGGCCTGGCGATGATCCTGACGGTCCGCGAGGCCGCCGCCTCGGCATGGACGGCGACCGCGTCCTCGACACCAACTTGTGGATGGTCGTCTGGGGCATCATCGGCGCCCGCGTGCTACACCTCATCGCCGACGGCCACTTCCACGACTACGTCAATTTGTGCGTCAACCCGAAGCTGGTGCCGGCCATCGACGCGCGCGTCGCCCAATGCGTCAACGCCGCGCAGTGCGGCTACGACTATCTGTGCGACACCGTCACGCACAAGTGTTACCCGCCCAAAGACTGCTTCGCCGCGCTCGAGGTCTGGCGCGGCGGCCTCGCCTATTACGGCGGCTTCATCTTCGCCGTCGCGCTTCGCGTTCTACTACGTCCGCAAGCACCAGCTCGGCTGGTGGCGCACGGCCGACCTCGGCGTCGCCCGGCATCATGCTCGGCCTCGTCTGCGGCCGTCTCGGCTGCTTCTTGAACGGCTGCTGCTACGGCAAGCCGACGACGTCGTTCATCGGCGTCGTCTTCCCGCGCGGCGGCGCCGCCTGGAAGCAACAGCTCGACAACGGGCTCATCCAAGCCGGGCAAAACGCGCTGCCCGTGCATCCGACGCAGCTCTACGAATCGTTCGCCTGCTTCGTCTGCTTCGCGCTGCTCTATTACGTCATTCGCCCGCGTCGTCGCGCCTACGGCCAAGTCTTCGCCTGGATGCTCATCCTCTACGGCATCGGCCGCTCCATCTGCGAGATCTGGCGCGACGACGACCGCGGCGTCATCCTCGGCTTCATCTCGACGTCGCAGATCATCTCGGTCCCGCTCATGGTCGGCGGCGTCGCGCTCTTGTGGTGGACGCGCCGCCGAGCCCGCGCCACGCTGTAATCGCTTGCGCCCCATCCTCTTCAGCCTTCCGTTCGGCTCGCCGCCCTTCGGCCTGCACACCTACGGCGTCTCGATCGCCGTCGCGTTCCTCGTCGCCATCTTCGTCGGCACGCGCACGGCCGCGCGCAGCGGCGAGGACCCCGATCGCGTCCGCGACTTGTGCTTCTGGCTGCTCATCTCGTCGCTCGTCGGCGCGCGCCTGCTCTTCATCCTCACCAACGTCCCCGACTACGTGCACCTGTGCCGCGACCTCGGCGACTGCACGCGCGCCTTGCGCGTCTGGGAAGGCGGCCTCGTCTTTTTCGGCGGCTTCTTCGGCGCGCTCGTCACCGGCGTCTTCTACATGCGCCACTTCAAGATGCGCGTCTGGCGCGTCGCCGACAGCCTGGCGCCGTCGGTGCCGCTCGGCCAATTCTTCGGCCGCCTCGGCTGCTGGGCCGCCGGCTGCTGCTGGGGCCGACCGGCCGACGGCGTCGCGCTGCATTGGGCGGCACGCTTCCCGCGCGTCAGCCTCGTCTGGCAAGACTACGTCGCCCGCCACGCGCTCTCGCCCGACGCCCTGACCACCCCGCCGCTCCATCCCGTGCAGCTCTACGAAGCCTTCGCCAACCTCGGTCTCTTCTTGGCGCTGTCGATTCTGGGTCGTCGCAAGCGCTTCGATGGTGAAGTTTTGTGCGCGTATCTGGGCGGCTACGCCATCCTGCGCTTCGTCCTCGAGCTCTTTCGCGGCGACGACGCGCGCAAGTTCGTCGTCGCTGGGCTGTCGACGTCGCAAGCGATCGCGCTCGTGACCTTGCCGCTGGCGCTCGGCTTGGCCTGGTATCGGCGCCGATCGGCTTTTTCGCGCGTTTGAACGATCGCTGCTAGCGTTTCGGCCATGCGCGTCCACGTCGCCTTCTTCATCGTCGCCGCTTGCGCGTTGCCGGGCTGTGACCAAATCCTGCCCGCGCTCTTCGGCAGCGGCGCCACCGACATGGCCTCGACCGACCTGGCGTCGACCGATATGTCCGGCGATCTCGGCGTCGTCCGCGAAATCCAAGGTCAAGTCTGCGTCATCACCGACGTGCGCGACTACCGCAGCTGCGCCGTCGAAACGTACCCGTCCGCGCTGCGCATCACCGTCGAGGAGACGCGCGACGAGGTCATGACCGATCTGGCCGGCGCCTTCACGTTGCCGCTGTCCGCCACCGTCGCGACCGCCACCGTCGCCGTCGTCGATCCGAGCGGCCGCTATCAGACGACCATCACGCCGCTCAAGCTCATCAACGGCGCCAAGACCAGCGTCGCCTTGCCGCTCGTCCCCGCCGCGTCGGTCACCGGCATCGCCAACAACGCCGACGCCACGCTCGATCCCAACCGCGGCGTCGCGCTCGTGTGGGCGGTCGACGAGGTCGGGCTGCCGGTCGCCGGCGTCAGCGCCAACACGTCCATGCTCGCCGACGGCGCCGACGCCAACGTGCTCGTCGCCGCCAGCGCCACCGGCAGCCGCGGCGCCATCGGCATCGTCAACACGGTCGTCCCGACGCTGACGTTGACGCTGACGACCGCCGCCTCGTCCGCCGTCGTCGGCGACACGTTCCAGCTGCCCATCCGCGCCGGCGCCGTCACGACGACGACGCTGGTCCTGCTCCCCCGCTAATTTCCCGCGAGCGCCCGCAAGAACGCCGCCGCCTTGACGCGCGTCTCGGCCAGCTCGTCGGCCGGCACCGAATCGGCGACGATGCCGCCGCCCACGCCCAGCGTCAGCTCGCCCTGCCGCACCACCGCCGTGCGAATCGCCAGCGCCAAATCGCACGATCCCGACGGCCCGAGCCAACCGATCGCGCCGCAATAGACGCCGCGCCGCGTGCCTTCCAGCTCGTCGATGATCTCGACCGCGCGCAGCTTGGGCGCGCCCGTGATCGATCCGCCGGGCAGCGTCGCCGCCAACGTCTCGGCCAGCGGCGTATCGAGCGGCACCTTCGCCTTCACCGTCGACACCAGGTGCTGCACCGTCGGCAGCTGCAACAGCCGCGAGAAGCCGTCCACCGCGACGCTCCCGGTCTTCGCCACGCGCCCCAAGTCGTTGCGCAAGAGGTCGACGATCATGAGGTGCTCGGCGGCGTCCTTCGTCGCTCGGCGCAGCTCGTCGGCGAGCCGCGCGTCCTCGGCCGCGTCGGCGCCGCGCTTGCGCGTGCCCTTGATCGGCCGCGTCTCGACGAAGCCGGGCCGCGCGCGCAAGAACAGCTCCGGCGAGTTGCAGAGCACGGTGCAGCTGTCGGCGGACAAGTAAGCGCCGAGCGGCGCCGGCGCCAGCGCGCGCAGCCGTAAGTAGAGCGGCAACGCGTCGTGCGCGCCCAGCTGCGCATGCAGCCGATGCGACAGATTCACCTGATAGGCGTCGCCGGCGCGCAAATACTCGAGCACCTGGTCGACGCGGCGCATGTACTCGGCGTCGGAGATGGCCCAGCGCGGCTGGTCGAGCTGCGGCGTCGCCAAGGGCGGCGGCGTGCGTTCGAGCCGATCGAGCAGCTGTCGCGCCGCCGCGCCGTCGAGCGCCAACACTTCGCACTTCCGGCCCTGCTTGCGCCAAACGGCCCGATAGCGCGCGAAGTCGACGCCGGGCAAGCCCAAGTCGTCGACGGCGGTCAGCCGGCGGCCGGCACTGCGCGCCAGCTGCTCGGCGCCGGCGTCATACGAAATCCAGCCGACGGCGAAGGGCCAAAATTCATCGACGGGTCCATGTTGCCAGCGACGCTGCGCGGCGCCGAGCAGCTGCAGCGGATCGCCAGCGTCGCCGAGCGACCAGACGAGCCCGTCGTCGGGATCGCAGCCGGCCCAGGTGACGCCGCCCAAGCCGTCGGCGTCGATGCCACCGTCGAGCAGAAACGGCCGCTCGCCGCGATGCAGCCGGCGCAGCGCCTCGCCCGGCTCAAGCGCCGGCGCTGGAACCCGGATCATGACCGCCACCGTCGGGTGCGGTCGGCGCAGTCGGCGGCGTCGGCGGCGCGGCGTCGCCCGGCGCAGCCACCGTCGGCGGCGACGCGGCGTCGCCCGGCGCAGCCACCGTCGGCGGCGACTGCGCCTGCACCGCGCGAACGAACCGCAAGAAGTAGTCGAGCGCCGAGATCCATGACATCGCCAGCGCGAGGTATAGCGTGATCATCCCGACCGCGTGATAATTAATCAGCAGCCGCTCGTCGCGAAACGTGACGTTCTCGAGCCCCCACACCGGATAACGAAAGTGAATCAGCAGGAACAGCGTCCCCACGAGCTGCAGCGCCGTCTTCTGCTTGCCCTGATCCGACGCCGAGATGACGAGGCCCTCGGTCGTCGCGATCGAGCGTAAGCCGGTGATGGTCAGCTCGCGCGCCAACAGCGCCACGACGAGCCACGGCGGACAGCGATCCATCGCCGTCAAATAGACGAGCACCGCCGTCACGATGAGCTTGTCGGCGAGCGGATCGAGGAACTTGCCGAGCACGGAGATCTGCTTGTTCTTGCGCGCCAAATAGCCGTCGAGCACGTCGGTGAGCGCGGCGCCGAGATAAATGAGGGTGGCGATGAACGAGCGAGTCGGCGAATAGTTATCGATGAAGTACAGGACGAGCGGGATGCACAGGATGCGCCCCATCGTCAGCAGATTCGGCAGATACGTCGACTCCGCGCGCAGGTTGGTCGCGCGCCGCTTCTTGCGCCGACGCCCGCGGATTCGCTCGAACGCCATTAAACGCGGTCTCCTGGCTCGTAACCCATCGCGCGACCGAGCGTCTGACGCGGCGGCGCCGGCTCACACGGCCGAACGTCTGCGGCGCGGGCTCCTGGCGTCGTCCTTGTCTCGCGCTCGTCTCCCAACCCAGGTGACATGGTTCGCTACAACGCCGCCGCCGGCTCCTCGAGAATGAGCACGCCCTCGCCCGTGCATTCGATGTAGGGCGTCGGCTCGCCGTCTTGGCCGTGCAGCACGCGCGGCACGACGCGGCCGATCCAGCCGAGCAGCGCCGTCGCTTCCACGAACATGGGCTGATCGGGCTCGATCTTGAGCGAGAACGCCGCCCGCGCCGCGCGCAACACGAGCCGCCCGGTGCCGCGGAACTGCACGACGCGCATCGAGTCCGGGCCGCCCGCCGGCACGCGCCCGTTCTCCCAGTGCAGCGACTCCTCGAACGCGAACAGCCCCGCTTCGCGCACGTACAAGATGTCCTCGGCCAGCGCCAACGCCGTGAAGCGCGCGCCGCGCGGCGCCACGACGACGACGCCATTGCCGACCGCGTTGAACATCGCGTCCGCGCCGTCGCCGAACGGCTCGTCCGTCGGCTGGCCGCGCACGCGCCGGCTCATCGGCTGGAACACCAAGTTGCCCGAGGACGCGATGGCGCCGAACGTGCGCGTCGGTAGCTTGCCGTCGACGCGCACGACGAGCATGCCGCCTTCGGCGAGCGCGAACGGCTCGCCCATCGCGCCGGCGCGCAAGAGGCGCGCGGTCGCGAACGCCGCCACCGGCAACGGCGGCGTCAACACCAGCGGCTCGAAGCGCCCCGTCGTCGCCGGACCTTCAGGCCCGGGCAACGGCGGCCGCTCGCCGTGCTCGCGCAGCTGCCAGGCGCCGGCGCGCTTGGCCTCCGTCGACGGCGACTCCAGCTCCACCGCCGCGAACGGCTGCTCGCCGTCGAGCACGCGCTCGCCCTCGTTGGCCGCGCGGCGCAGATCGCTGCGCGCCGACACCGCCTCTTCGCCGAGGTGCGCCATGCGCTCTTCGACTTGCCGCGCCAGCTCTTCTTGACCGGCGCGATGAAACGCCTCGCGCGCCGGCGCCAGCTCACCGGCGCGCATCAACGCCAAGCCGAGATAGCCTTGGGCGCGCTGATTGAGCGGCTCGGCGTCGACGACGCGCTTCAAATTCTCGGCCGCTTCGGCGTGCCGGCCCATGCGCAGCTCGACGAGCCCCAAGTTCAGCCGCAGCGCCGCGTCGTCGGGATAGATGCGACAGAGCTGCAAGTAGACCGCGAGCGCCTCCTCGTACCGCGAGGCGCGAAACAGGAACAGCCCGCGCAGATTGCGCGCGCGCAAATCCTGCGGCCGAATCCGCAGCGCGTTCTCGATTTCGCGCTCGGCCTCGTCGAGCCGCTCGCCGCGCAAGAGCTCGCCGGCGCGCTGCAGGTGCTCCGACAGCCGCCGCTCGTCTTCGACAGGCACCGGCGCTCCAGATTCCGTCGTGAGCTCGCTCATCGGCGCACCTGCTCGGAAACCCATTGATCCGCTGGCCCTACGGGCCGGACGCTCACGCCCGCTCGCTCACGCTCGCTCTTCGGCGTTCGCCTCGAGCAATCCCCTCGATCCGCTGGCCCTACGGGCCGGACCTCACGCCCGCTCGCTCACGCTCGCTCTTCGGCGTTCGCCTCGAGCAATCCCCTCGATCCGCTGGCCCTACGGGCCGGACGCTCACGCCCGCTCGCTCACGCTCGCTCATCGGTCCTCGAGAACTTACACCAGTTTCAGATGGGCTGCGCGGCCTTGAACTTGTAGTAGTGCTTGAGGACCATTTTGACGTAGGCCTGCGTCGTCTCGTACGGCGGCACGCCTTTGTACTTCAGGATCGCGCCCGGCCCCGCGTGATAAGCCGCGATCGTCAGCACCAAATCGCCCTTGAAGCGATTGGCGTTCACCCGCAAGAGCCGCGTCCCGCCGAGGATATTTTCGCGCGGCTCGAACACGTTCATGACGTGCTGCTCCTTCTGCACGTCCGGCATCAGCTGCATCAGCCCCTTGGCCGCCGCGCACGACACGACGCGCGGATCGTAGTCGCTCTCCACTTTGATGATCGCGCGAATGAGCGCTTGCGGTAACGCGTACAGCCGCGACGCTTCGGCGATGAACGCGTCATAACGCGTGTACCGATCGGGCGCGCGATCGGTGGCCGGCACGACGTCGGCGCGCGACTCGGCACAGCCCGCGAACGACGTCGGGCCCGCGGCGCCGCTGATCATCCCGGCTTTGCCCGGCCCGGTCTTGTACAGCGTCGTCCACTTGTGCCCGGTGCCACGCGGCGGCGCCAGGTTGGTGAAATGCACGACGCCGTCCTTGTCCTCGAACGAGTAAATGTCGGCGCGCGCCGTCGCCGACAGCGTCAACAGCGACGACACGAGAGCCAACAGCGCCAACCTGAGCTGCACGGGCCCAGATCGTACCGCGCCCGTCGGAGTTTGCAAAATCGCCGCGCAACGATATAGGAGGCACATGAGCCGTTCGTCATGATCGAGACCGACTACCTCGTCATCGGGTCGGGCATCGCCGGCCTCTCGTTCGCGCTGCACGCCGCCGAGCACGGCCGCGTCACCGTCGTCACCAAGCGCGCCGTCGAAGAGTCGAACACCAACTACGCGCAAGGCGGAATCGCCGCCGTCCTCGACCCGGCCGACAGCTTCGAGGCCCACGTCCAAGACACGCTCACCGTCGGCGAAGGCTTGTGCCACCGCGACATCGTCGAGCTCTGCGTCGCCGACGGGCCGGCCGCCGTGCGCGAGCTCATCGACCGCTACGGCGCGCACTTCGACACCAACGCCGGCGGCGCGCTCGACCTGGCGCGCGAAGGCGGCCACTCGGCGCGCCGCGTCGCCCACGCCAAAGACACGACCGGCCGCGAGATCGAGCGCGCGCTGGTCGCCGCCGCGCGCGCCAACCGCAACATCACGCTGCTCGACCACCACATGGCCGTCGACCTCTTGCAGCTGGCGAAGTACGGCGGCCCCGACGCCTGCTTCGGCGCCTACGTGCTCGATCAGGCGACCGGCGAAGTCGAAACCGTCACGGCGCGCGCGACGATCTTGGCCTCGGGCGGCGCCGGCAAAGTCTACTTGTACACGACGAACCCCGACGTCGCGTCCGGCGACGGCATCGCCATGGCCTATCGCGCCGGCGCCGCCATCGGCAACATGGAGTTCATCCAGTTCCATCCGACCTGCCTCTTTCATCCGCACGCCAAGTCGTTCCTGATCTCCGAGGCGCTGCGCGGCGAAGGCGGCATCTTGCGGCTGCGCTCGGGCGAGTCGTTCATGGAGCGCTACCACCCGATGAAGTCGCTGGCGCCGCGCGACGTCGTCGCCCGCGCCATCGACAGCGAGCTCAAGCGCACCGGCGACGACTGCGTCTTCCTCGACATGACACACCTCGATCCCGGGTTCCTCGTCGAGCGCTTTCCCGCGATTCACGGACGCTGCCTCGAGCTCGGCATCGACATGCGCACGCAGCCGATCCCCGTCGTTCCCGCCGCGCACTACACGTGCGGCGGCGTCGTCACCGACGACAAAGGCCGCACTACCATCCGCAACCTCTACGCCATCGGCGAAGTGGCGATGACCGGCCTGCACGGCGCCTGTCGCCTGGCGTCGAACTCGCTGCTCGAAGGTTGCGTGTTCGGCCGCCGCGCCGCCGACGACGTGCGCGGCCTCGAGTCGCTCCGCCCGGCGCAAGTCGCCAGCTGGTACGCCGGCGCCGCGTCCCCGTCCGACGAAGCCGTCGTCATCACGCAAAATTGGGACGAAGTGCGCCGCCTCATGTGGAACTACGTCGGCATCGTCCGCACCGACAAGCGCCTCGAGCGCGCCCGTCGCCGCATCGAGCTCATCCGCGCCGAGATCCGCGAGTACTACTGGAACTTCAAGGTCACGAGCGACGTCCTCGAGCTGCGCAACCTAGCCCTCGTCGCTCACCTCGTCATCGAAAGCGCCCGCCGCCGCCACGAATCCCGCGGCCTCCACTTCAACGCCGACTACCCCCACAAAGACGAACGCCTGGCCCGCGATACCATCCTCCGCCGTGGAGATGGTCCGGATCCCGCGTAAATCCTCGTACCGTCGTTATCTCGTCGGAAACCCTAGGCGAGCCGCGCCCTAGGTTTCCGGACATAAAAAAGACCCGGTCGCACTATGCGGCCGGGCCTTGCCCTCGTGGGCTTACGATGGCCGTCGGTCAGCCCGCGGGGCGGTAGTCGGCGCGGCAGACGCCCGAGTCGCAGAACGCGTTCGTTCCGCACTGCGCGGTCGTCGAGCAAGTCGGGTGGCAAGTGGCGTTGATGCAGCGGTACGCGGCGCCGCAATCGCTGTCCCACAAGCACTGCGCCGTGGTCGGCGCGGCATCGCTGCAGTAGCCGCTGGCGCAGGCCTGGCCCAGCGCGCAGTCGGTCGTCGAGCCGCAGCTCGTGTGGCACTGGCCGTTGGCGCAGACGCGACCCTGGCCGCAGGCCGTGTCGCTCGAGCACAGGACGACGGTCGATTCGCCGCACGCCGTGCCCGTGTTGCAGCGGCCGTTGTTGCAGGTCTGGCCCGCGGCGCACTGGTTGCTGGCGCTGCAGGGCGCGACACACTGCCCGACGGTACAGACGAGGCCCGACGTGCAGTCGCTGTCGACCGAGCACGGCGCCGTCGGGTTCTGCCCGTTCGTCGTCGTGCCGCCGCCGCCACCCTTCGAGCTGGTGCCGGTGCCGCCGCCGCTACCCGTCGTTGTCGTGCCGCCGCCGCCGACCGTGGTCGTCGAGGGATTGTTGCGCGTGCACGCGCCGGCCGCAGCCAACAAGAGGCTCGCAGCCACCACACCAAGCAAGCTTCTGAGATTCGGGCGCGACATCGTGCTCCTCCGAGCGGTTGAAAGCATGCGTCGAGGGTCGCGGATACAAGGCCTATGCCGCCACCAAACTACGCGAAACTGCTAGGCCCGCTACGACTTCGTGAACATTGCTTCACAACGGCCGCTGTGAACGTTCATTACCTTGACCGGCTGCCGGTGCACTTCTACTGTCGTTCCCGATGCGCAGGGCGACGCGGCTGGCGCTGTTGTTCTGTGGAATGACCACGTTCGGCTGTGCCCATGCGCCAGCGCGCCCGACCGCCGATCCTACGCCTCTATTGAGAGCGTGGGCGCACGCAATCGCCGCCGATCAGCCGGCCGACGCCTGGAAGCTGCTCTCCTCCGCCTTACGCAAGAACACGAGCGAGAACGACTTCGGGCTCGCCTGGCACGCCGCCGCCGCCGATCTGGCCACGCAGCAGCCTTGGCTGACCAAGCCGTGGACGCTCCGCCGCGCCGAGTCCGAGCTGCCCGATGGTCGCGCCATGCCGCTCGTGCGCGACGGCAACCTCTGGCGGCTGGCGGCCGTTCGACCCCAGCCCATCGGCGGCGATACGCCCGAAGACGCCATTCGTCGTCTGATCGCGGCAGTCGAATCGCGCGACTTCGACGCCATCCTGGGCCTTTTGGGCGAGCCTTTGCGTGCGACGGTGGAAAATTCTTTGGCGGATCGGCTGGAACATCTGAAAGCCGCTTTACACAAAGGCGGACTCGAAAGCTCGGGGAATCCGACGCGAATTCGCTATGATGCGCGCTATCACATCGACCTTGTACAAGAAAACGGGCGATGGCGGATAGCGGACTTTAATTAACAGGATCGCTGTAAAATTCTGTGTGCGGCTACTCCCCCGGCCAGCGCTGCCACGGTCGCGGGGGGCTTTGACCCCGCGCGATCGTAACCTACGACAGCCGTTCACGGATCGGTCGAAACCTCGGTGGCTTCGAGGCCCGCCACTGTGCGGATCTGTCACAGCGAGCCTTTGGGGGTGACTTTCTCCAGATCCCGCATTAACTTGATATAGCAGCGAAATGTTCACTTATTCGGTACACGGCATGGTTTGTGCTCAGTGGCAGATCCGCCTGGCACCATGCCTGGCCACAACCGGAGGAACCGATGCTCGAATTTCAGGTAGGTGACAAGGCGGTGTATCCGGCGCAGGGGGTCGCGGAAGTCGTAGGTATCGATGCCAAGGAAATCTCCGGCAAGATGCACAAGTTCTACGTCCTGAAGGTCATGGACAGCGACATGCGCATCCTGGTTCCCGTCGATAAGGCCGAGCAGGTCGGCTTGCGTGAAGTCGTGCAAGAGGACCAAATCCGCGAAGTCTATGATATTTTGAAGGAAAAAGAGCTGCACATCGACAAGCAGACGTGGAACCGCCGGTATCGCGGCTTCATGGAGAAGATCAAGACCGGCAGCCTGTTCGAAGTGGCCGAAGTCTTTCGGGATTTGTATCGCTTGAAGGAGACCAAGACGCTCTCGTTCGGCGAGCGCCGCATGCTCGACACGGCCAAGAACTTGATTGTCAAAGAGCTTTCGGTCGCCAAGAACATCACCGAGGTCAAGGTCGAGAAGGAGCTGGAGAAGATCTTCAGCTGCTGACCGCGACGTAGGTCGTTTTACGCCAAGAGGCGGGCCGCGTAGGTCCGCCTCTTTCGTTTGTGCCTGATTTTGGTTAGGATTTACTGATGTACCAGCGCCTCGTCACGCGAATTCGTGGCCTTCTGCGCGATCCGCGGCGCGAGCTGCCGCGGCTCATCGCCGAGCGCGGCGACCTCAAGGCGCTCTTGCCGACGGTGTTGATCCTGTCGGCGTTGGGTGCGGTCGTGCGCGGGCTCGGCCAAGGGCTCATCGGCACCTATCATGCGCCTGATGCCGTGCTCTTCGGCATGGCGGTCGGCGGCGGATTTCGCCGTCAGCCCGTGGCCGCGGCTCTCGCCGGTGTGCCGCTGTCGATCGCGCTCGAGGTCGGCGCCTGGTGGCTCTTTGGCTGGCTCTTGGCCGCGACGTCGCCGCAGTTCGGCGGTCGTCAAGACGAGCCGGCGGCGCGCAAAGCGGCGCTGGCGATCGCGACGCCGATCTGGCTCGCCGGGCCGTTCGCGCTCTTCGATTCGATTCCGCATCTCGGCTTCATT
Organism: uncultured delta proteobacterium; assembly: GCA_963785725.1. Lineage (GTDB taxonomy): Bacteria > Myxococcota_A > Polyangia > Palsa-1104 > Palsa-1104 > JAQBQH01. The sequence goes on from CAWAWS010000002.1 coordinate 256,144, forward strand.
GCGCCGCTCGCGCACATCGCGGGGCTGGCGTACGGCGTGCTCATCGGCGTCTCGGCGCTGCCGCTCCTCCTCGGCACGCCGAATTCGAAGGCGCCGGTGCAGCTCTTGGCCACGCTCGGCATCAGCGCCGTCGCGCTCGGCGCCGTCTGGTACCTCGCCTTCACCGTCCTCCTGCCGACGTAAACCCTTGCGGGACTAGCTGTCGAGCGCGGGAGCCGGGGCGACGCTGGTGCGCTCGACGACGGCGTGCGACTCGAATCCAGCCGTGCACGAGCGGGAACACTTCAGCCGGCGCCTCGCGACCAATGACGAGGTCGAAGTGGCCGTAGTTGACGCGCATTCCTTGCGCGCGCGAGCAGATGACGAACTGCTTGTCGCGCGAGCCGATGGCGTCGTGCGTGGCTTTGACGGCGTCGGGCGACGACAGCGCGTCGCGCGGACCGGCCAAGAACAGCGTCGGCACCGTGATGCTGCCGAGCTCGGCCCGATAGTCGCGGCGCTGATCGATGGCGCGAAAGACGTCGCGCATGATCCAGTCACTGTATTGAAGCAGCTCGTTGCGCGAGAAGTTGGCGATCATATTGACCATCGCCCGCCGTTGAATGCTGCCGTCGAGGTTCTCCGGGTTGTGAATGATCTGCATCGGCATGAGGTGGACATGCCCGGAGAGCGGCGCCAGCACGCGCAACAGCCAGCGATGACGGAGAAAACGCACGCTGCGCAGAAGCCGGCCCGAGATCGCGCGGCCGAGCCGCTTGAACGACGCCGCGCCGCCGATCGAGACCAGCGACGCCACCGCCATCTGCCGGCGCGGATCGGACAGGAACGCGTAACAGGCCAGGGCGCCGGTCGAAAAGCCGACCAAATGCAACGATGTAGCGCCGGTCGCGCGGGCGATGACGGCAGCGGCGCAGGGCAGATCGCGCTCCGCGTAGTCGTCGAAGGACCAGTCGTAGCGAAGGCCGCTGAAGAGCCGAGGACGCAGCGAGTAGCCGCGTCCGCGCAGCTCGACGATCCAGACGTCGTGGCCGCGATCGCGCAGGTGACGCGCCAGTGACAGCTCGTCGGTCAGGTCGAGGTTGTAGCGGTTGGCGGCGACGCCGTGCACGAGCAGCACCGGCGGCCGACCCGGCGTCGGCGCATCGGGACGATAGCGTAAAATCGCGATACGCCAACCATCCGACGTCGTTCCATATTGAATTTCATCAGGAAATCGCGGGACAAAGAAGTAGCGCGCGGCCAAAAAGCTGACGTAACTGAGCAGCGCCAGGCCGACGATGCTGCCGATGACGATCGGGAGCCACGCCATTTGCAGCGGATATTAGCTGAAATCTTGACGTTTTCAGGTCAAATGCGGAATATGCAGCGCATGGTCATCCATGTCGCGCTCGGCGACATCACTCAGTTGACCGTGGACGCCATCGTTAACCCGGCGAACTCGTTGGGTATCATGGAAAATGGCGTGGCGCGGACGATCAAGGTCGAGGGCGGCGACGAAATCGAGGTCGAGGCCAGATCGACTGCGCCCATTGCCGTCGGCGCGGCGATCGTCACCGGCGCCGGCGCGCTCTGGTGCAAGGCCGTCATCCACGCGCCAACCATGGAAACGCCCGGAATGCGGGTCGGCGTCGAGAACGTGCGGCGTGCCGCGCGCGCGGCGCTGCTGGCGGCCGGGCGCAACAGCTACGAAACCGTGGCTTTCCCGGGCATGGGCACCGGCACGGGTCAGGTGCCGTACGACGAGGCCGCGCGCGCCATGGTCGATGAATTGCGCGCGCACAAGATGCCGCAGCCGTCGACGATCTGGCTCATCGCGACCAATCACGACATGATCTACGCCTTCGAAGATGCGCTTCGCCTTGCGTCTTTGCCTTAGTCGGCGTTAGCTTTCGCCGCGCATGCCTGACGACGCTGAAGCGCAACCCAAGAAGCCGCTCACCTATCGCGACGCGGGCGTGGACATCGACGCCGGCGACGAGCTCGTCGAGCGCATCAAGCCGCACGTCAAACGCACGATGCGGCCCGAAGTCATCGGCGGATTGGGCGGCTTCGGCGGCCTGTTCGCGATGCCGAGCGGCTACAAAGAGCCGGTCCTCGTCAGCGGCACCGACGGCGTGGGCACCAAGCTCAAGGTCGCCTTCGCCACCGGCCGCCACGACACGATCGGCATCGATCTCGTCGCCATGTGCGTCAACGACATCGCCGTCTCCGGTGCCGAGCCGCTCTTCTTCCTCGACTATTTCGCGTCCGGCAAGCTCGAGGTCGCGGTCGGCGAGGCGGTCGTCAAAGGCATCGCCGACGGCTGCGCCCAGGCCGGCTGCGCGCTCATCGGCGGCGAGACGGCCGAGCTGCCCGGCATGTACAGCGACGGCGAATACGATCTGGCCGGCTTCGCGGTGGGCGTCGTCGAGAAGTCGCTCATCTTGGACGGCGCGCGCATCGCGCCCGGCGACGTCGTCATCGGCGTGGCCTCGAGCGGGCTGCATTCGAACGGCTATTCGTTGGCGCGTCGGGTGTTGACGATCGAGGACGACGCCGAGCGATTGCTTACGCCGACGCGCATTTACGTGCGGGCGATGAAGGCGGCGCGCGCGGCGGGCGACGTCAAAGGCTTCGCGCACATCACGGGCGGCGGGCTCGTCGAGAATCCGCCGCGCGTCTTGGCCGACGGGCTCGTCATGCGGCTCGACGAGCGCAAGTGGCCGGAGCTGCCGGTGTTCGCGAAGATTGCGGCAGCCGGTGTCGCGCGGCCGGAGATGCGACGCACGTTCAACTGCGGGCTCGGGCTCGTCGCCGTCGTCGCGGCGGGTGATGCCGAGGCCGTGCGCGCGGCCTTCGACGCCGCCGGCGAGCGCGCGTTCATCGTCGGTGACATCGTCGCCGGCGAAGGCGCAGCGCGCGTCGAGTTCAGCACGTGAGAGTCGGCGTCCTCGCCAGCGGCTCGGGGACGAATCTACAGGCCATCCTCGACGCCGATCGGGCCGGCCAGCTCGGTCCGGCGCAGGTCGTCGTCGTCATCGCCAATGTTTCCGACGCGGGCGCCCTCGAACGCGCCCGCGCCGCCGGCGTTCCCGCCGAGCTCGTCGAGCACAACGCCTACACGTCGCGCGCGACCTTCGACGCCGCGCTGCTGGCGACGCTGGCGCGCTACGAGGTCGAGTTGGTGGCGCTGGCCGGCTTCATGCGCATCCTGACGCCGGCGTTCTTGCGCGGCTTTCCCGAGCGCGTCGTCAACATTCACCCGTCGCTGCTGCCGGCCTTTCCCGGCGTGCACGCGCAAAAGCAGGCGCTCGAATACGGCGCGCGCGTCTCCGGCTGCACGGTGCATTTCGTCGACGAGGGGCTCGATTCGGGGCCGATCATTTCGCAGTCGGCGGTCACGATCGCCGACGATGACGACCTGCCGCAGCTGACCGCGCGCATCTTGGCCGAGGAGCATCGACTCTACCCCGCCGCCATCCGCGCCATCGCCGAAGGCCGCGTGCGGATCGCCGGCCGTCGCGTCATCATCAAGTCGTGACCGACTTACAGCGTCGTTATCAGCTGCTGCATGGCGCGGATACCGAAGCCGCGCGCGCCGAGCTGGAGCGCCTGCGCACCGCGGGCAAGCCCGTCGTCATCGTCTCCGCCTGCCTGCTCGGCGTGCGCTGCCGCTTCGACGGGCAGGACAAAGCCGACGCCGCCGCCGTCGCCCGCGTCGCACAAGGCGCCGAGCTCTTGCCCTTGTGCCCCGAAGTCTTGGCGCGACTGGGCGTTCCGCGGCCGGCAATCACGCTCTCGGCCGACGGCAAGCAGGCCACCGACGCCCGCGGCCGCGACGTCACGGCCGAGCTGGAAGCGGGCGCGCGGCTGGCCAATCGCTTCGCCGAGACCGCCGGCGCATCGCGCGCGCTGCTCAAGGAACGCAGCCCCTCGTGCGGCGTCCACAGCGTGCACGACGGCGAGGGCGGCTTGCGCGCCGGCGAAGGTCGCTTCACGGCGCGCCTGCGCAAGCGCGGCCTGCCCGTCGTCAGCGAGTCCTCCCAGCCTTCGACTACTTGAAGCTGCCGGAGCCGTCGAAGAGGAATGTGCCCGTGACGCTGCCGGACGCGACGCGCATGGGAATCGAGACGAAGCGCAGGCGGTAGGGATCGATGCCGTCGACGGCGAGCTGACCGCCGCCGCCGGACCAACCGCCGGAAAAGCCGCTCGTCGGCCGCACGGTGAAGCTGACGGCGGCGCTCGGCGCGGTGAGCGGCAGCATGTCGCCGCCGGCGAGCGGACCTTGGATGTCGATCGTCAGGATGCCGGCCGGCGCCGAAGCCGAGAAGTGGACGACGCCGACGGAGTCGACCACGGCGACGCCGTTGCCGGCCGTGAGCTGCGCGAAGCTGGGCGCCATCGACATGGCTTGGCTGACGGTGAGCATGACCTCGCCGCCGTCGCTCGAGCAGCCGCCGGCCGCGCCCAAGAGCGTGATCGCGGCCGCCACGCGCAGCGTTCGCATTGCCCGATTGTAGCCCAATCGCGTGTGCTAGGCTCGACGCGTGTCGACCAGCTTCTACGACGTCGTGGTCCTCGGCAGTGACCTCGGCGCGACGGTCGGCGGCGCGGTGTTGGCCCATCGCGGATTTCGCGTGCTGGTCGCGGGCGTGCCGGTCGAAGAGCGTTACGCCATCGGGCCTTACACGTTGCCGCGCGCGCCGCTCGCCTTCGTCGGGACCGAAGCGCCGACGCTCAAGCGCATCGTCGGCGAGCTGAACCTGGTGCAGCTGCTGCGCCGGCGGCTCGAGCCCAATCGCCCCGCCTATCAGCTGCTCTTGCCTGACCATCGCATCGACCTCGGTGACGATTTGGGCCGCGAGCTCGCGCGCGAGCTGCCCGATGCGGTGGCGCCGTTCGAGACGGCGTCGGCGCGCGCGGCGGAGATTTCGGCGGCGCTCGAGTCGATCCTGGCGCAAGAGCTGATTCTGCCGCCCGACGGATTTTGGGATCGTCGCGACGCCAATCGCGTGGCCGCGCGGCTGCCCGAAGAGGGCGAAGACACGCAAGCCCCGCTGCCCGACGGTCATCCGCTGCGCGCGGCGTTGACGTTGCCGGCTATTTTCGGCGCGGCCTGCGATGACGTCGGCGCCGTCGGCACGGCGCGGCTCGGCGATCTGCATCGGCGCGGCACGTTTCGGCTCGACGGCGGCAAAGAGGGCCTGCGCGGCCTCTTGCTCGAGCGGCTCAAGACGCATTCGGGCGAAGTGCGACCCGAGCTGCAGCCGCGCGCCATCCTGTCCAAGCGCGGCAAAGTCACCGGCGTCGCCTTCGAAGGGCGCAGCGAGGTCGTCGGCTGCACGCACGTGCTGTGCGGCATGGGCGCCGATCGCGTGGCCCAGCTGGTCGCTGCCGACGGCGAGAAGCCGCCCAAGCGGCTGCAGGAAGCGGCGGCGCTGACGCCGGCCGCGTGGCGCTACCTGCTGCACCTCGTGGCGCCGCTCGACGCGCTGCCCGACGCGCTCGGCCGCCTCGCCTACGCCGTCGCCGACTTGAAGCAGCCTTTTTCGGGCGCCAACGCGCTCATGCTCCATCTCGCCGACGGCTACGGGCAGCACGCGGTCCTGTCGGTCGAAGCGCTGGCGCCCGATCCGTCGCCCGGTGCTCTCGTCGCGCTGCGGCAGCAAATCCGTACGCATTTGACGCGTTTACTGCCCTTCGTCGATCGTCATTTGCTGCTCGTCCATTCGCCGCACGATGGGGTCGCGCCCGAAGGCATCGACGGCGAGCGCGCGTCCGCGCCGCCGACGCTGGTGCCGATGGACCCGATGTGGCATCTGCCGCAGCCGCGTCCGCTCGGCTTCTGCGGCCTGCCGCACGCGACGGGCGTGAAGCATTTGCTGCTGGCGTCGCGACAGGTGCTGCCCAACCTCGGCGTCGAAGGCGAGCTGGCCGCGGGCTGGGCCGCCGCGCGCCTCGTCCTACAGACCGAGCGTAAGCGCGACCTCGTCAAGGGCGCCGTCCTCGAAGGCTGATCGCGGGCGGGCTGGCGAACGCTGATTTACGTCAGTTTTTTGCGATCGCGCCACGTTCGGGCGAAGCTTGCGACATGCACGATAGACGGCAGTCGCGCGTGGAGCGTCGGGAGAGTCGGCGTTCGCCCTTCGTCGCGGCGGTGCGGCATGAAGTCGGCGCCGACGTGGAGTTGGCGCTGGCGCAGAACCTCGGGCCGACGGGCATGGAGCTGAAGCGACCGCCGGGACGGACCTACTCGCCGTCGACGCCGGTGTCGTTGGCGTTCGAGCTGCCCGACGGCGGCGACCTCGTCAGCGTGCAGGGCGCGGTCGTCTTCGAGCGCTCCGAGAGCCACGGCCCGGGCGCGGCGCGCGAGCACCGCCGCTGCGGCGTGCGCTTCGACTCGCTGTCGCCGCTCGATCACGCGCGAATCCTGCGCGCGCTGCGCCAGCTCTGAGATCCGATCCGACATTCGCTACAGAATCTGCTGCGGAAGGCGAAGGCGAATCAGCGGCCGCTGAGCGCCTTTTGGACCTTGGCCATCAGGTCGTCGATCTGGAATGGCTTGGTGACGTAGAAGCGCGCGCCGACGTTGATGCCGTCGATCATGCTGCGCGGATCGGTCTTGGCGGTGAGGAAGATGACCGGGATCTTCTGCGTCTGCAGATGACCTTTGATCGCCTTGACGAAGCCCATGCCGTCGAGATTCGGCATCATGACGTCGCAGATGATGAGGTCGGGCTTCATCGACTCGAGCTTCATGAGGCCGTCGAGGCCGTCGCCGGCGACGGTCACGGTGAAGCCGTGCGCCGTCAGCTGCTTCTTCAGCAGCGTCTGCACCGCCGGCTCGTCTTCGAGGACGAGGATCGCTTTGCCGTCGCCGATGGCCATCGCTATTCGGCCAACGGACGCGCTTCGTCCACGAGAAAATTGGGGATGTCGTCGACGACGGCGTAGACCAGCTTGCACGAGTCGCAGACGAGGCCGTGTCCGGTCTTCGTATCGCGCTCCGTCACCTTGCCCTTACACTTCGGGCAGCGGACGATCTCCAGCAGGTCCGGATGGATCGACATGCCGTCGGTGTTAGCACATGCGGGCGCTCGTGAAAAGCGCAACGGGCCAGATTCGCGGTGCGCTCGGCTTTGCCCTGGAAAATTCCGCCGACGGTGGGACATTCCGTCGCAGGCGCTGCGCCCAAAGCGCCGTGACGGCGGTCGCCGCGCCGACCGATGCCGCGCCTCAGCGCTTGCCCTTCTTCACGGCCGCGAAGGGCGCCGACGCGCCGTCGCGCCACTGCTTCAGCTCGGCCTGCGGCGCGCCGTTCTCGTCGCCGACGACCATGAGATGCGTAAACGCGTGGCTGATGTCGTCGGACGCCCACGTGCCGGTGTTGAAGTACGTCGCGCCGCTCGACAGCGGCACCCGCTCGGGCGCGTGCGAATGGCCGAACACGATGAACGGCGCGCACACGAGGCCCTGAATCAGGTTCGTCGTCGCGCGCAGCTTCACCGCCGACGACTCGAGGCGCATGTTGTTCAGGATCTCGTTGACGCCGGCGAAGGCCATGACCGCGCCCAGCGCGCCCAGCGCCTTCCACGCGCCCGGCAACAGCGCCAACATGATCGTCGCGGCGATGACGGCGACGATGCCGAGCAGCATGCGGTCGATGAACAGCGCGGCCAACAGCTTCCAGAAGCGGCGCGTCACCGGCTCACGCCGCAGCGAGTCGAGCGCGAGCAGCTTCTCTTCCGACATCTTCCAGTGCGCCGACAGCTGCTTCAAGCGCGCGTGATGCAGCTGCCGCCGCTCTTCGTCGACGCCGCGCAGCGAATACCACAGCTCGACGAGACGCCAGACCATGAGGCCGTAGATGTAGACGACATGCACGAGGCCGCGCAGGCCTTTGGCCCAACCCCAGCGCGCGTAGTCGGACAAGCCCCAATGCTCGGCGGTGTGCGGGTCGTAGCCGTCGACCTGATTGGCGAAATAACGCATACCGGCGTGTGCAACCGAGAGTGCGATACCGGATTTACGATTGAGCGGCTTGCCTGCGTCGCGACTGCCTCGGGCGCGGCGACGGTCTTCGGTCACCGGATGCAGCAGATAATCGAACGAGCAATACTCGTCGTATTGATGCCCGTGCTCGATATAAATCAGGTTTTCCTTGTAATAGAACCAAGGGCAGAACTCGATTCGGCGGGAAAACTCGGCGCGCGCTTCGTCCGACGCACCCATGCCCAGCGTCAAGCCGGCCAGCCATTCGACCAGCGTCTTCTGCACTGACGTGTAATGAAACTCGGCGTCGTGATTTCCGACCACGATGACCAAATCATTGCCGGCGGCGACGAACTGGCCGAGCTTCTCGAACACGCCCGGATGACGCGCGATGACGCGCTCCATCTTCTTTTGCGACTGGCGCTCGCCGAAGCCGAGGCCGTAGAGGCGATCCTCTTCGTCGCCCTCTTCGACCACCGCGGCCAGCTCGGGCAGGATCATGACCGACATGAAGTCGACCATGTCGCCGTTGACGACGAGCCGCCACGGCCGCCCGTCGCGCTGATGCGACGAATAATGGACGAGGAACGCCTCCAGCTCGCGTTCGAGCTTCACCAGGTGGCGTAAGTAGGACACGTTTGCCCCACCGGGCCGCAAATCTTCGCCCAGGTGCAGATCGGAGATGACCAGAATATTTTTATCCAAAGTCTTTCCCATCTACGGACTTCGAGTCCTCTACATGGATCAATCGCCACTCACGGCGTCCACGTTAGCGGCCGTCTGCATGCAGCCTGTGCAAATCGTTCGCCATGATTCTTGTAAGCAGCCGCGCATCGAGCGCTCGCGGGCGAAATACGAGCTGTGGCGTAGCTAACGCGCTGCGCCGCACTTGTGGTATAGGCATGATCACAATGAGACAATTGATTTTCGCCCTCGTTCTGGTGGCGGGAATGGGCGGGCTCGGCTTCACGATTCTTCGGCTCGTGAAGTTCATGTTGGTCGGCAAGCCGTGGATTCCGACCGATCGAATTCCCGAGCGGCTGGGGTCGGTAGTCATCTACTGGCTGTTCCAGCGCAAGGTCATGCAGAAGCCGATGGACAAGCCGAAACCGGGCTTCACGTCGCTGCATCACCTCGGCATCTTCTGGGGCTTCCTCGTCGTCACCGCGGGCACGACGGAGCTGTGGGTCAACGGCCTGACCGGCCTGTCGTTCGCGATGCTGCCGGACTTCATCTTCAAGCCGCTCGAATGGGCCATCGACGTCTTCAACCTCGTCGTGCTCATCGCCATCGGCTACGGCTTCTTCCGCCGCCTCGTCGTCAAGCCGCGGCTGATTCCGATGTCGCTCGACGCCGGCATCATCCTGTCGGCGATCGCCAGCCTCATGATTACGCACTTCTTCTTCCACGGCTTCCACATGGTCGCCGCGGGCACCGTCGGCGAGGAGGGCCCGGTCTCGTCGGTCGTCGCCGGCTGGTTCGCGTCGACGCCGCCGGAGACGGCCGCGCTCGTGTCGGACGGCTTTTGGTGGGCGCACATCGTGCTCGGCCTGGCCTTCTTGAACTACGTGCCGTACTCGAAGCACATTCACATTCTCGGCGCCTTGCCGAACATCTTCTTCCGCAACCTCGGTCAGCGCGGCGTCATGCCGAAGCTCAACCTCGAGGACGAGACGGATTGGGGCGTCGGCAAGATCGAGCAGTTCACGCAGAAGTCGTTGATGGATCAGTACGCCTGCACCGAGTGCGCGCGCTGCTCCAACTTCTGTCCGGCGTTCAACACCGAGAAGCCGCTGTCGCCGATGCACCTGATTCACGATTTGCGCGACGAGATGCTGACGCGCGGCAACATCGTGTCGCAGATTCACGCGCTCGACGGCGCCATTCAGCAGCACGCCAATCCGTCGGAGATGGGCTATCCGCAGCAGCGCGAGGCGTTGAAGCTGCAGCTGGACGAGCTGCCGCCGCTCGTCGGCGGTCGCATCAAGGACGAGACGTTGTGGTCGTGCACGACCTGCGGCGCCTGCCAGGAAGTGTGCCCGGTCTTCATCGACCATCCGCTCAAGATTCTGCAGATGCGCACGCACCTCGTGCTCACCGAGTCGCGCATGCCGGCCGAGCTGGCGCGCACCTTCTCGAACCTGGAGAAGAACTCGAATCCGTGGGGTATCGCGGCCGAAAAGCGCATGGAATGGAGCGAGGGACTGGACGTTCCGACGGTCGAGACGAACCCCAATCCCGAGTATCTGCTCTTCGTCGGCTGCGCGGGCGCGTTCGATGATCGCATCAAGAAGACGATGCGCGCGCTCGTCGAGGTCTTGCACGCGGCCAAGGTGAACTTCGCGGTGCTCGGCAAGTCCGAGCAGTGCGTCGGTGATCCGGCGCGGCGCGCGGGCAACGAGTACCTCTTTCAGACGCAGGCGGAAGCGAACGTCACGGCCATCAACGACGCCAAGATTCGCAAGGTCATCGCGTCGTGCCCGCACTGCTTCCACACGATCAAGAACGAGTATCCGCAGCTCGGCGGCAAGTACGAGGTCATCCACCACTCGCAGCTACTCGCGCATCTCTTGGCCGAGAAGAAGCTGACCATCGAGAGTCAGGTGGCGGGCAAGATGACCTATCACGACAGCTGTTATCTCGGTCGCTGGAACGGCGAGTACGACGCGCCGCGCGCCATCGCCACGCAGACGTCGAAGGAGTACGTCGAGATGACGCGCAGCAAGGAGCATGGCTTCTGCTGCGGCGGCGGCGGCGGACGCATGTGGATGGAAGAGAAGATCGGCACGCGCGTGAACAACAACCGCGCCGACGAGATCATCGCCACCGGCGCCGAAGTGGCGGCCGTCGCCTGCCCGTTCTGCACCATCATGATCACCGACGGTATGAAGGCGCGGAACATGGAAGAGAAGGTCCAGATCCTCGATGTCGCCGAGGTCATCGCGAAGTCGCTCAAGCGGAAGGCCGCCCCCGCTCCATCGACGTAATCGGCGTAATTTGTTACAATAGCGGCGCTCATGAGTGCCGATGATTCGCACCCGCAGCCGGTCATCGTGCTGCGGGTCGTGATTCGCAGCCCCGATCTCGACACCTTCGTCGCGAAGTATTCACGCTTCATCAAAGACGACCGCATCTTCATCTTCACCAAGTCGTCGCAGCCGGCGGGGACGCAGGTGCGCTTCACGCTCGAATTGAGCGACGGCAAGCCGCTCATTCACGGCGAAGGCACGGTCACACGCGTGCGGCCCGAGACCGCCGACGTGTCGAAGCCGCCCGGCATGGAGCTGAAGTTCGTGCCGCTCGATCAGCACAGCCGCGACCTCGTCGATCGCATGTTGAAGGCGCGCGACGGCACGGGGCAGTTTCGCGAGGAGCCGACCGACGCGCAGACGCAGGTGCGCTCGACGACGTCGCCGGCGCGCGAGTTCGAAGAGCGGCCGCCGACGCTGCCGACGCTGCCGCAGACGGGCGCGTTCTCGGCGCTGGCGATGGGGCCGGCGTTGGGCTTACTGCCGCGCACGGATCCGGAGATGCCGCGGCAGGACGAGTCGGGCGCGGTGACGCTGGCGCAGCCGCAGCCGACGAGCACGCCGGCGCGGCCGCCGCTGCCGTCGAGCGCGTTCGAGGCGCCGGGGACGATTCCGTCGGGCGGCTTCACGCAGCCGGTGGCGACCGGCGCCGGCACGACCGAGCCGTTGAGCGCCGGCGGCGATCGTCATTCGGGCAGCTACTCGTCGCCGACGCCGCTGCCGGCGCCGATTCCGGCGGGCTCGGAGGAGTCGTTCGTCGGGCCCAGCGACGGATCGCGGCCGAATCGGACGGAGCTCGGCGCGCGCGTGCCGACGCCACCGCGGGCGCAGCCGATCGCCGACGAGCCGCGCGCGTTCGCGGCGCACGGGCCGGCGCCGCCGTTCGCGGAGTCGTTTCGCACGCCGCTGCCGGGCCAGCCGCCGGCGGCGACACCGACGGGAACGGTGCCGGCCAATCCGTTCAGCGACGTGTCGGACGGCGCCATCGAATACTTCGTCGAGTGGTCGCTCGAGCAGTCGCGCGACGCCAAGCCCAAAGGCGCGAAAGCGAGCTTCTCGAACGTCAAGATGGTGACGCCGCAGGCCGAGCGCAGTCGGACGAGGCGCGAGCCGTTCTTGTGGGGCCTCTTGTTCGGGCTGCTCTTCGGGGTGCCGCTCGGCGCGGGCGGGATTTGGTACGTGTACGTGCGCGGGGCGGAGTTGCTGACGGCCGAGCACGCGCCGCCGGCGCCGACCCGACCGCTGGTCGTGCCCGATCTGGGAACCGCGAGCGCAACGGCCGCGACTGCGACGACCGCGGCGCCGGAAGCGACGACCGCGCCGAAAGACGCGGCGGCAGCGCCTGTGGCGACGGCGGCGCTGCCGACGAAGCCGCCGCCGGCCGAGCCGGCGAAGCGACGGTCGCGCCGGCCAAGCCGACGGCCGCGCCGGCCAAGCCGACGGCGAGCGAGCCGGCGAAACCGGCCGTCGTCGACTGGGCCAAGGCGCCGATCGCTCCGGCCAAGCCGCCAACGGACGCGGACGGCAAGCCGCTGAAAGTGGCGAAGGCGGAGCTGCAGGTGACGTCGAAGCCGCCGGGCGCCGCGGTCACCATCGACGGGCAGGACAAAGGCAAGACGCCGCTGACGCTGATGGTGCCGGCCGGTGCGCACGAGGTCGCCGTCGCCAAGGAGCGCTACGCGACGGTGACGCAGTCGGTGACGACGCCGGGCAAGCTCGACGTCGCGCTCAAACGGCCGACGGCGACGCTGCATGTCGACTCCGATCCGGCGGGCGGCGACGTCGTCGTCGAGGGCAAGCCGCGCGGCAAGACGCCGGTCGACGTGACGCTGGAGGCGTTCCACCACTACGACGTCTCGGTGACGCTGCTCGGGACCAAGCCGTGGCATAAGCGCGTGAGCCTGAAGCCTCCACAAGTTGACGTAACCGCTAAGCTTTTGGTGGTGCACGGCGAATAGATCGGTTGCCGTTGATTGGTCCGACCACTTGTCCTAAGATATGAATATGCGGCAGGTGGCGGCAGACGCGGCGGTGGCGAGCGGACGCCTCGCGGGATCAGGCCCGCGCGCGAATTCGTCGTCGGGACCAGCGCGTGACGGTCTCGGCGAGCGGGAGCGCGCGTCGCTGTTGGCCGTGGCGCGGGCGGCGATGCCGGCGGGCACGCTGTTCAGCGGCGCCGGGCCGGCGACGGTGGCCAAGCTGGAGCAGTTCCTCGCGCTCTCGCCGCCGTCGGTGACGAAGGCTTACCGCGGCATGCTGTTGGCGATCGAGGGCGCGGCCTGGCTGCATCATCGCAAACCGCTGGCACAGCTGGCGGAGGCGGACGTGCTGGCGCTGCTCGAGCGGTGGCGTGGCGGCGACATCGCGCGGCGCACGGTCATTCGCATGCTGACGGCGCCGCTGAAGATCGCGCATTACAACGATCCGCGCATGTATCGCGACGTCGGCTGTCGCTTCGGCACGCTGCCGGTGGCGCGCGAAGCGCCGCCGCGCTGGATGCAAGAGCGCGTGCATGCGGCGGCGCAGCTCGACGACGACGAGACGATCGACTGCGACGTCGTCGTCATCGGCACCGGCGCCGGCGGCGCGGTCGTCGCCAAGGAGCTGGCCGAGCGCGGCCACGCCGTCGTGCTCATCGAAGAGGGCGACTACCACACGCGCGCCGACTTCAGCGGCCACGCCGTCGACATGCAGCGCAAGCTCTACCGCGACATGGGCGCGACGATCTCCGTCGGCAACGCGGTCATCCCCATTCCGCTCGGCCGCGCGGTCGGTGGCACGACGGCCATCAACTCCGGCACCTGCTATCGCACGCCGGCGCGCGTGCTCGAGCATTGGGCGCGCGACTTCGGCCTCGACGAGCTCGGCGGCGGCCAGATGGACGCCTATTTCGCGCGCGTCGAAGCCGTGCTCGGTGTCGCCAAAGCGGACGCGCGCCACTTGGGCGGCGTCGCGCGCGTCGTCGCCCGCGGCTGCGACGTGCTCGGCTACGCGCATTCGCCGCTCGCGCGCAACGCGCCCGAGTGCGACGGCCAAGGCGTCTGCTGTCTCGGCTGTCCGACCGACGCCAAGCGCTCGACCAACGTCAGCTACGTGCCGCTCGCGCTCAAGGCCGGCGCCGAGCTGTTCACCGGATTCCGCGCCGAGCGCGTCCTCGTCGAGCGCGGCCGCGCCGCCGGCGTCGTCGCGCGCAACCGCAACAGCGACGGCGAATTACGCACGCTGACGGTGCGCGCGCCCCACGTCGTCGTCGCCTGCGGCTCGCTCTTGACGCCGCTGTTGCTCGAGGCCTCGGGAATCGGCGCGACGTCGGGACAGCTCGGCCGCAACCTGTCGATTCACCCGGCGCTCGCGGTCATGGCTGACTTCGAAGAGCGCATCGACGGCGGCAACGCCATCCCGCAAGGCTACGCCATCGAGCACTTTCACGATGAAGGCATCCTCTTCGAAGGCGCCTTTGCCGCGCTCGACGTCGCCGCGGCCACGTTCACGATGATCGGCCCGCGCCTCGTGCAGCTGCTCGAACGCTACGATCACATCGCCTGCTTCGGCATCATGATCGAAGATCGCTCGCGCGGTCGCGTGCGCCGCGGCCCGGGCGGTCGACCGCTCATCACCTACAACGTCGGCGATCACGACGTCGCGCGCTTGAAACGTGCCGTCGACATCCTGAGCCGCGTCTACTTTGCCGCCGGCGCGCGCAGCGTGTTCCCGATGATCCACGGCTTCGACGAGCTGCGCAGCCCCGACGACTTGCGCGACTTGCAACAGGCGAAGCTGAAGGCGCGCGACTTCGAGATCACGGCCTATCACCCGCTCGGGACGGCGCGCATGGGACGCGACCCGCGCGCCAGCGTCGTCGGCGCCGATCACGAGACGCACGACACGCCCGGCGTCTACGTGGCCGACGGCAGCGTCGTGCCCTCGTCGCCGTCGGTCAATCCGCAGGTGACGATCATGGCGCTGGCGACGCGCGCCGCCGACCAATTGGCCGCCAAGCTCGAACGCTGAACGCGCATGGCTCGTCTCCGCGCCGGTCGTGAAGCTCGCCCGGCACCATGGAAACCACCCGATTAGCGCTCGAGCGCTTCACATGGCGCGCACACCCGCGAATCAGCGTCGGTGCGCCCGCCTTCGGTCATGTCCTCTGCGTATTGGCTCGAACCGCGGACAATAACGCTGCCAGCACGTTGGCTTCATTCTGCTCCGGCGTCAGAGACGATACGGTTCCATATTCGGCGCTCAAATAGCCTTCATAGGTCGTATCGCTCAGCGCCGCGAGAAAGCGTTCCAGCTGCTTCAACGATGGGTGAAAGCCCTCCTTGAAGATGCGCGTCATGGCGCGCCGGCAGTCGTCTGCGCGGTGGATCGGAAATACGCCCTCGGCAAACTGGTAGAAGTTGTGCCCGAACAGCAGCACCGGCTTCTCGCGGAACAGCGCCTCCCAACCGGCGGTGCCCGTCGCGGTCGCCACGGCGACGCTCTTCTGCATCAGCTCGTAGGTGTCGAAGCGCTTGGGCACCAGCGTGGTCCGCGGCAGCGCGCGCAGCTCGTCGTAATATTCGGGATAGCGCCCGAGCTGCTTCTTCTGCATCGGATGCTCTTTGATGTAGAGGTGCACGTCCTCGGGCATGGTGGCGGCGATCAGCTGCGCGATCAGCCCCTGGTCGACGAACGCGCCCGCCAGCGGCGACGTGGTCATCTCCGGCTGATAATGCAGCGCCAGATAGATGAACTTGCGGCTCACGTCCGGCGGCGACGACAGCGCTTCGTAGCGCGCCAGCATCTCCTGATCGGCGCGCGCCCGCTGCCGCGTCTCCAAAGCGCGCGTGGAGTACTCTTTCCAGAAGCCGGGGTTGAGCAACTTGCTGCGCACCAGCGACGGATCTTTGCCCAACACCCGCGCCACCCGCGTCACCCGGCTGGTGATGGACGGCCCCACCGGACGCGGCTGCGCGTTCATGTAGAACGGCGTCGGCTTGGCGCTGCTGGTCTGGCGCTCGTAGTCGCGACGAAAGCGCCCGCTCAGCTCCACCTCGGCGCCCTGCAGCGCGGCGTAGCGCTGCGCAATCGCGGGCGACGAGCGCTCCCAGTCGGTGAGCATCAAGAAGGTGTCGCTCACCTGCGTCTGGAATCCGAAGATCGCCGGAATCCCGTGCAGCTTGCAGAGCGAATAGACGACAAAATCGAACGTCTCGTGGGGAACGTTCAACCCCAGATAGAAGTCGATTTTCTCTTCGAGAATGACGTGATTCCAATAACGGACGTGCTTCAAATACACGTTCTTGCGCTGCTGATACGACTGTGGAAACGCCTGCTCCAGCCGATCGCACATCTTGAGGAAGACGACCTCGGCGCCGGCCAGCCGCTCGAGCAGCTCCTCGTCGATTGGGCGCAATCGGCTCCAATCGACGTGATAATCGCCCCAGTTCAAATCCCACCAGAAATGGGACACGGAGTTGGAGATATTCGAGCGGAGATCGAAATGAGTGAGCTGGCAATATTCGATCCCCAGCTCCGCTACGAGCTTTTCCAGTATTGGCTGCTGCCAGGGGTCCTGAAATCCGTGGAGGATGGCGCGCATCAACCGACCGCCTGCACTTCCTGCGTGAGCTTCTGCAGCTCGATCATTTTGTGAAAACGCGAGCCGCTGCGCGACACCAGCTCGTCGTAGGAGCCCTTTTCCACGATGCGCCCCTCGTGCAGCACGCAGATCAGGTCGCAGTTGCGGATGGTGGAGAGCCGGTGGGCGATGATGAGGATGGTCATCTGCCCGCGCAAACCGTCGATGCTCTGCTGGATGGCGCGCTCCGACTCGGAGTCGAGGGCGCTGGTCGCCTCGTCGAGCACCAGGATATCGGGGCGCTTGAACAGCTCGCGCGCGATCGCCAGGCGCTGCCGCTGCCCGCCCGACAGGCGCACGCCGCGGTCGCCGACCGGCGATTCGAACCCTTGCGGCGTGGACTCGATGAACTCCAGACACTTGGCGCGCTTGGCGGCGTCGCGGATGGCGCTCATGTCGCTGGAGGTCCACAACGCGATGTTGTTGGCCACGGTGTCGTCGAAGAGCATCGCGTCCTGCGGAACGTAACCGATGTGCGGCCGCATGGATTCGAGGTCGAGGTCGGCCAGCGAAGTGCCGTCGATGGCGATGCTCCCAGTCACCGGCTTGAGCGTCCCCATGATCAGGTCGACCAGCGTCGATTTTCCCGATCCCGATTCACCGACGAACGCGACGGTGGCGTTGCGAGCGATCGTCAGGTCGACGTCGCGTAGGACCGCGCGCTCGGGCACATAGTCGAAGCCGAGCTTCTCCAGACGAATCTCCTTATCCAGCTGCGCATAGGGCTTCTTTCCGTTGGGCTCCACCTGACGCTCGAAATCGTCGAATGACGACTGCACCAGATCGATCGGACCGACATATCCGAGGAAGGACTGCCAGCCATATTGCAGCGTCCACAACTCATTCATGATGCGGAAGAAATAGAGCAACAGAACGAACAGCGCGCCCAGCGGCTGATGCTGAATCCCCGCGCGGTAATACAAGACCGCCGCCAAAAACATCACCATCAACGGCTGTGACACCGACTGAGAAAACGCGTTGGCCGCCGAGTTTCGATATTCGGCGTCGGCCAGTCGTTGCGCCGCTCCGTCGATGCGCGCCTCGAAGGGGGCGAATCCTGCCGTCGCGCGCAGGTATTTGAAGGCCTGCACCATCTGAATCAACAGGCTGGTGAGGACAGCGTTCTCCTTCACCGTCACCCGCGAGGCGTGCACCGAGAATCGCCCGCTGAAACGAATCATTCCGACGGTGATCAGACCCATGAAACCGCAAATGATGGTCAGCCGCCAGTCGAGCCACAGCACCATGCCGAAAAATACGATGACGTTCAGCGCCGGCGGAAAGGTGCGAATGAAGAACAAGAACCCCGAAGCGACCTTGCTGACCTCGTTGACCAGAAGGTTCGAGTAGAAGCCGGCGTTGTTGGCGACAATCATCCGATAGTCGAGGCGCCTGAGGCCCTTGATGACCCGCCGCCGCAGCTTCAGCGGGATGTGCGCCGTGAGGTGTCCCTGATACGAGAGCGTCACCATGGTCAGGATTCCCTTGACCAGAAAGGCGGCGACGATGAACGGCAACGCGCCCAGCGGAGTCAGCGGAATATGCAGAAAATGAAACACCTTGCTCAGCGACGCCGAGAGCGCGTCCGGCTCGCCTTCGCCGCGCAGCAGCGGAAAAAATAGGGCGATGCCGATGCCTTCGGCGTAGCTCATCAGCACGTTCAGCGCCGTGAGCACGTACATATGACCGCCGACCAGCTGGCGAAACGTGCGGAAATATCGCGTGAAGAGCCGCGGAATCTCGAAGACGACGGAGAGCATCAGCGGCCCAACGTCGTCAGCGGGCGCCCGGGCACGTAGCAGTAATCCAGCGCCCTCGGCGAAGGCATGCGGTTCCATACCATCCGCCTATTGGTCAGGCAAGCCGTCGACAACGAGCTCCTGGTGGTCGACGACGCCTCCAGCGACGGGACGCAGGCGGTGTTGGCGGAGATGGCGAGCGCGAGCGTTCGTCGCTACGCGGTGCCCGTGACGCGTGGTTGAAAGCGTG
Source organism: uncultured delta proteobacterium (assembly GCA_963785725.1). GTDB lineage: Bacteria > Myxococcota_A > Polyangia > Palsa-1104 > Palsa-1104 > JAQBQH01. Next base: position 274,756 of record CAWAWS010000002.1, read on the forward strand.
CGCAATCCACCGCATCGAGCGGTAGGCTCGAGCGCTGAACGCATACGGTCGGGAGGATTTACGGCGAGCCGGAACGGTTACTCGTGATCGTGGTCGTGGTCGTGCTCGTCACCGTCGTGCGTGTGGCCGTGCTCGATCTCCTCGGCCGTCGCGTCCCGCACTTCGCGCACGTCGACGTGGAAGAACAGCGTCTCGCCGGCCAGCGGATGGTTGGCGTCGACGACGACCGCGTCCTCCTTCAGCTCGACGACGCGCACCGGCAGCGCCTGGCCCTCGTCATCTTCGCCGATGAAGGAGTCGCCGACCGAGAGCTTGGCGTCCTCGGGGAAGGCCGAGCGCGGGACGCTGAAAACGCCTTCGGGATCGGGCACGCCGTAGCCCTCTTCGGGCGTGACGACGACGTCCTTGCCCTGGCCGGCTTCCATGCCCTCGAGCTCTTTTTCCAGACCAGGGACGATCTGGCTGAAGCCATGCAAATAGGTGAGCGGCTCGGCGCCGTCGGACGTGTCGAGCACGTCGCCTCCCTTGTTGCGCAGCGTGTAGTCGAGTCGTACCACTTTGTTTTCCGCGATCCGCATGATGGCCCACATCATCGGCGCGCGGCCGGGCGCGGTCAAGCCGCCGAATGCGGGAATCGTGATAGGTTCCGCTCGTGACCGAACCAACGCCGGAATCGAGAAGCGCTGCCATCCCAGTCTCCGCACCGCCGCAGCGACCGGCGCTCCTGTTCGTGCTGGGCGCCTTCGGGCTCGTCATCGGCGCGCTGGTGTCGGCGACGTCGCTCAGTACGGCGCTCGGGCTCCTCTTGCCGCGCGATAAGTACGTCGACATCGTCAAGCAGCAGAACCCGATGAGCTTCCGCCTGCAGCCGGCGGAGCTGGAGAAGCTCGCGCTGCACGAGGCCGAGGCGCAATACGATCGGCGCCTGGCGACACTGCCGTTGGCGGCGGCGGGAATCGTCATCTCGTGCCTGCTGTTCTCGGGCGCGCTGCGCAGCATGATGGGAGATCCGACGGCGCTCTCGACGTGGAGGCTGGCGGCGACGGCGGCGTTACCGCATCGGCTGTTGACGTTCGTGGCGGTGGTGGTGACGAGCCATGACGTCGAGCGGCTGTTCGGTGGGCTGAAGGCGGCGCCGTTTCTGGAGACGCGGCTCGCGGTCGATCAGACGCTCGCGGCGATGGCGGCGGTGCTGTTGACGATCTATTTCACCGCCTGCTTGTTGATGCTGCGACGGCTGGGCGTGCCTGCGGAAGCTAGCGGCGACGCAAAACGAAGCCGGCCATAGGCTTCAAGAACGGCAAGGCCGAGAGACCGAGCATCACGGCGGCCAGCGCGCCCATCGGCAAGAGCAGCGTATTGCCGGCGGTGATCTGGAACTCGTTCTGGAAGTAGGCCTCGACGTTGACCGGCAAGCCGCCGAAGACGACCGTGCCGGCGGTGGCGAACGCGGCGACGGTGAGCGCGATGACGCCATAGGTGCGGTTGAGCAGCACGCCGCCGAAGCCGACGACGGCGAACGCGAACGCCGCCGCGGCGAGCATCTCCTGATCCTGGCGCGGCGCGAGCGTGAACATGATGAGCCCCGGCAGCGAGTTCGCCGCGCGGGTCACCGACTTACGGATGCGGATGACGCCCTGGTCGTCGAGCTTCCAGCGCGCGCGCCAATCGGGCTTGGCGTCGAAGAGGACGGCCATCTTCTCGCCCTGCAAGCACAAGGCGATGAGCGCGTGCGTGAGGCCGAAGATGATGAGCGCCGGCGGCAACGAGCGCGCCGCCACCCAGCCGAAGATCGTCATCGTCACGCCCCATTGGCCGATGCCGGTGGCGAACCAGCGGCCCCAGAACCACTCGGCAGCGACGGCGAAGAAGGTCACGCAATACACGAGCGTCATGGCCGAGAACACGGGCACCCATTCGGGCAGCTCGGTTCGCGCGCTCAAGCCGATCATGAAAAAGAGCGTGGCGTAAAATCCGAGGAACAAGAGCGAGAGCGCTTTGCGCTCACCGACCAGTCCCACCGACCCAAGCGCGTCCATGTACGGGAGCTTCATCGCGTTTACTCCTTCGAGCTTCATTATACGGCCAAGCGGGCTACTTTTCATCTGCCCGCGTACGAGCTACGGTCACATGATGTTGAACGTCCCTGGGGCCGAGCTATTCGTGACCGAGCTCGGCGACGGGCCGAGCGTCACCTTGATGCTGCATGGTGGTCCGGCCGCCGGCCACGATTATTTACGTCCGGGGTTCGATGCGCTGGCCGAGCCGGGGGTGCGGCGCCTCTTTTATTACGATCAGCGCGGCTGTGGCCGGTCGACGCTGGAGCCGGGCGTGCCGTTGCCCGGCTGGCAGACGCATGTAGCCGATATCGAAGCGATTCGTGAGCAGCTGGGGCTGCCGAAGCTGACCCTCGTCGGCTACTCGTGGGGCGCGCTCTTGGCGCTCTTGTACGCCATCGAGCACCGCGATCGGGTGGGCAAGCTGGCGCTGGTGTCGCCGGCGCCGGCGGCCGCGCGCGAGCGGGCCGAATCGGCGGCGCGACTGAAGGCGATGAGCGAGCGGCCGTCGGTCGCGGCGCTGCGCGCGACGCTGGACACGACCGACCGGCGCAATCGCTTCGCCCTCGCCGTCGCCGGCTACTTCGCCAAGCCGGAATTGGCGGTCGGGCTGACGCCGTTCGTCGTCAAGCAGTCGGCCGAGGCGGCGGTGTGGCAGAGCTTGGGCGACTATGACTTGCGGCCGTCGCTGCGCGGCTTGGGCGTGCCGGCGCTGGTCGTGCACGGCGCCGAAGATCCGATCCCGCTGGCGACGGCGCGCGCGACCGCGAACGCGCTCGACGCGCCACTCGTGGCGATCGACAATTGCGGGCACGTGCCCTATGTCGAAGCGCCGGAGCAGCTGATCCCGGCGCTGCGGACGTTCTTAGGCAGCTGACTCGGGATAGCGATCGACGAGCGCCAGCAGCATGTCGCGCTGCGAGACGTAATCGGGCGCCGTCGCCGTCAACACGAAGCCGCGCAGCTCGTTGACGAGGCAGCGCGGACCGCCGCCGCCTTTGCCGAACAGCTCGGGCAGCTCGAGCTCCTCGATGTTGAAGCCGCGACGCAGCAAGTTGCCGCGCAATCCCGTCGACAAGCCGCTCGGCATCAGAGATCGTCCCGTCGACGCACAAGGAGTTGCAGGCGTAGCCGAGCGCGTCCTCTTCCTCGACGGACAGGACCTCGACGTTGTTGGCGAAGATGCGCAGCTCGGGCAGCGTGTGGTCGACGAGCGCGCCGCCGTAGGCCAAGAGCGTCGTGTCGCCGCCGCGCGACGTCAGCGGATCGAGCGCGGTGTCGCCGTGGAACCAGGGCTCGCGCAGCTGCGCCTCGACGACGCGCGCGCCCATCGGCAGGCGCTCGCGCACGTCGGCGAGCGACTCGCGCACCGAGCGCACGCCCCAGGTCAGGATGAAGCGATTGCCGGGCAGCGTCGTGACGTCGGCCTGCCCTTCCCACGTGTGAGCCGATTCTTCGACGGGCACGCCGGCTTCGGCCCAAAAGGCGCGAATATGGCCCTGCTCCGCTTGCCGATGCGCGACGAGCATCTTCGGCAACCGCCAGGTCCATTGGTCGCCCTTGCGAAACAGCGCGCCCGTGTTGGCCGTGTACGGCAAGCCCGTCAGCGGCGTCGCCGCCTCCGCCGGCGGCGCCATGACGAGGATGCGGCCGCCGTGGCGCGTGATGGCGTCGCACAAGGTCAGCCACTCTTGCATCGCGGCGCGCGGGTTGGTCGCGGCGCGCTCTTTGGAGCGGAAGTTCTGCCCTCCGCGAATGGTCCAGCCCGGGCTCGGGTAGGACATCAAGAACGTGGCCCCCATGGCCTGCAACCGTAACACAAATGTGCTAGATGTTCGGGCCATGCCTTCGATAGAGCCACTCCCGTCGACGGGGATTAGCAAGATCCTCGGCATGTGCGAGATCCTCGAGGACAAGGGCGGACGCGAAGAGCTGTTCGCGCTCGCTCGTGACATGCACATGCCGTTTTCCGAAGTGCTGCTGGTGATCAAAGCGGCCGAGATGCTGTCGCTGATCGAGACGCCGGGACACGAAGCGCAGATTACGGCGTTCGGTCAGAAGGTGCTCGCGGCCGGCATCAAGGACAAAAAAGTGATGCTCGGGCAGCAGATGCTCAAGCTCAACGTGTTCATGCACATCGTCAAGCTGCTCAAAGGGACGCCGCGCCAGGAATTGCCGGCGGAGCTGATCCTCGAGGAGCTGGCGGTGCGGCTGCCGCACGAGACGCCGCGGCAGATGTTCACGACGCTGCTCAACTGGGGCCGTTACGGCGACGTCTTCGGCTACTCGCGCGACACCGATCTGTTCTTCATGCACCGCGAAGAAGAGGCCACCGCCGCGACGTGATCTGGGTCACGACGCAGGTGGCTAGACTAGCCACTGGTTCGACCACTGTCGCCATGTAGGACACTGTCGTCGGCCGCAACTCATTGAATTGACTTCGCGTGACGCTTGGCATTGGGCGTGCTCATGGGCGCCGGCCAAGGGGACACGACATGAAGACTTGGATCGCGGGGATGCTGGTGGTGGCGAGCGCGGCGACGGGGCACGCGGCGCCGCTGAAGCTGCAGGGTGGCTCGTCGGTGCGCGTGGCGGTGCATGGCAAGCGCGAGGTCGGCGTCGGGCTCAAGATGCCGAAGCGCAGCGACCACGGCTGGCGCCTGGCGCTGGGCGCGGCGAACGGCGCCGACGTCGCCGACGCCGTCGACGTCACCGATGGCGCGAACGACGCGCGCTGGACGCTGGCGGTGCGCGACGGTGCGCTCTTCTTCGACGACGATCGCTTCGTCGCCGGGCACGCCTATCGGCTCGTCGTGCGCCGCGGCGTCGAGGAGCGCGGCACGGCGCTCGTCTACTTGTACCCGCCGGCGACGGCGAGCAAGAGCGAGGTCAGCTTCGACGACGAGGGCGCGACGGCCGGCGGCAGCGACGACGAGATCGCGATCAGCAAGAAGCCGACGCTGTAGCCCGCGGCGGTCTCAGTCGTCCTTGGATTTACCTTGGGCGCTCTTGATGCAGTCGAGGACGTGCGTGAGGACGGCGATGCGCGCGTGCCACTTCTTGTCGGCGCCGAGCACCTTCCACGGCGCGTGCGCGGTCGAGGTCTCGGCGAACATCTCCTCGGCGGCATCGACGTACAAGTCCCAATGCTCGCGGTTGCGCCAGTCTTCGGGGCCGATCTTCCAGCGCTTGTAGGGATCTTTTTCGCGCTCGTCGAAGCGGCGCGCCTGCTCGTCTTTGGTGATGGCGAGAAACGTCTTGACCAGCACGACGCCGTCGTCGACGAGCATACGCTCGAACTCGTTGATCTCGCGATAGGCGCGCTTCCACTCTTTCTTCTTGGCGAAGCCCTCGACGCGCTCGACGAGGACGCGGCCGTACCAGGTCCGATCGAACACGCCCCAGCGACCATGCGGCGGCAAGCGCGTCCAAAAGCGCCACATGTAATGATGCTGGCGCTCGACGTCCGACGGCGCAGCGATCGAGTGCACGTTGAAGCCGCGCGGATCGAGCCGCTCGGTCAGCCGCTTGATGGCGCCGCCTTTGCCGCTCGCGTCCCAGCCTTCGAACGCCACGACGACCGAGCGCTTCGACTCGCGCAGCCCGAGCGCCGCCTTCAGGAGCTGCAGCTGCAGCTTGGCCAGCTCCTCCTCGTACGTTTTCTTGTCCGCGACCGCCGCCGTGTAGTCGAGCTTGTCGAGAATGGTCATGGGCCGATGCTACACTGCGCCCCGTGATCTCGCGACGCGGCCTCCTGCGCGCAGGGCTCGGCGGCGCGCTCGTCGTCAGCGGCGCCGCGCTCGTCGCCCGTTCGTTCGGCGGCTGGGGCGGCGGCTATCGGCTCGACGACGCCAAGGCGGCTCGGCTGCGCGCGCTGTCGCCGAAGGAATATTTAGTGCTGCAAGCGGTGGCGCGGCGCGTCTGCGCCAGCGACGAGCCCGACGCGCCGTCGGCGGACGCGGTCGACGCGGCGCTGGCGGCGGACGCCTACGTCGCCCAGTTGCCGCTGCCGATTCAGGAGGAGGTGCGCGCGCTCTTGCAGCTGGTCGAGCATGGCGCGTCGCTGACGGCGCGGTTTACGCGGCTGCCGGCGGACGCGCAGGACGCGGCGCTGCGCGGCTGGCAGCAGTCGTCGTTGACGGTGCGGCGGCGCGGCTTTCAGGCGCTCAAGACGCTGGCGCTCGTCGGTTATTGGCGGGACGATCGCACGTGGCCGCTGCTCGGTTACTCGGGGCCGATGCTGCCGAAGCGGGCGCCGTGAGCGGCGGCACGATCGAACGCGCGCGCGACTTCGGCCGCGACCTCACGCTCGACGCCGACGTCTGCGTCGTCGGCACCGGCGCCGGCGGCGCGATGGTCGCGCGCGAGGCGGCGCGCGCCGGCTTGCGCGTCATCGCGCTCGAGGAGGGCCCATTCTCGACGGCGCGCGACTTCACGCAGCGCGAGGACGAGATGTTGCCGCTGCTGTTCCAAGACGGCGGCGGCCGCACCACCAGCGACGGCGCCATCAGCATCTTGCAAGGTCGCGGCGTCGGCGGCTCGACGGTGCACAACACCAACCTGTGCAAGCGCGCGCCGGCCGAAGTGCTCGACGGCTGGCGGCTCGACGGCTGGCGCGCGGCCGAGCTCGCGCCGCACTACGACGTCGTCGAGCGCGACTTGTCGGTCACGCCCATCGACGACTCGCGCATCAACCGCAACAACGCCGTCATTCGCCGCGGCATCGAGAAGCTGGGCTGGCGCGGCGGTCGGCTGTCGCACAATCGCGTCGGCTGCGTCGGCTCGGGCTTTTGCGAGCTCGGCTGCAGCTTCGACGCCAAGCAGAACGCGCTCAAGGTGCTCATTCCCGACGCCGTCGCGCATGGCGCGCGCGTCGTCAGCGAATGTCGCGCCGAGCGCGTCGTCGTCGAGGCCGGCCGCGCGATCGGCGTGCAGGCGCGCGCCGTCGACGCGCAGGGCCGCGCCGGGCTGGCGGTCGACGTGCGCGCCCGCGCCGTCGTCTTGGCCGGCAGCGCCGTCGGCTCGGCGGTGCTGGCTATTCGCAGCGGGCTGCCCGATCCGTCGGGATGCGTCGGTCGCGGCTTGCGGCTGCATCCGGGCGTCGCGCTGGCCGGCATCTTCGACGAGATCATCGAAGGCTGGAACGGCATCCCGCAGTCGTGGGAATGCACCGAGAAATTACGCTTCGAAGACGACGACCACGAAGATCGCGCCTGGATCGTGCCGGCGTTCGCGCATCCGATCGGCATGGCGGCGACGCTGCCGGGGTTCGGCGCGGCGCACATGCGCATGATGCGGCTCTATCCGCGCATGAGCGTGCTGGCGGCGATGCTGCACGATCGCTCCGAAGGTCGCGTCAGCGTGTCGCGCGGGCGGCCGGTCGTCGATTACGCGCTCGACGCGTCGGACGCGCGCGCGCTCGGTCGCGGCATGACGGCGTGCGCGCAGATCTTGTTCGCGGCGGGCGCCAAGCGGGTGATGGTGCCGTTCGCCGAGCCGCTCATGCTCGATCGCGTGGATGAATTGCCGCAGATTCTCGCGCGCGGCTATCGGCCGCTCGACCCGCTTTTGACGGCGGTGCATCCGATGGGCACGCTGGCGCTCGGCCGCGTCGTCGACGAGCGCGGCCGCTATCGCGGCGTCGAGCGCTTGTGGGTCGCCGACGGCAGCCTGTTTCCGACGAGCCTCGGCGGCCCGCCGCAGCTGACGATCTACGCCGCCGGCCACAAAGATCGCCGGCCATCTCGTCACGGATTTACAAGCGTGAAGCGAGCTTGGGCGTTGTGCGCGCTCATGGCCGCAGGCTGTACCGATCTGCGCGATCTGTTCACGCCGTATGCGCCGCATCCGGCCGCCGTCGACGCGCTGTTGGCGTCGCAGACGATGTTGCCGCACTACGACGCCGCGCTCGTGCTCGGCTGCCCGGCCGATCCCGACGGCTCGCCGTCACTGTGCGAGCGCTGTCGCGTCAAGAGCGCCGTACGGCAATGGCGGCGCGGCGCCATCGGCGGCATCGTCTTCTCGGGCGGCGCGGCCCATTCGCACGACGTCGAGGCCGACGTCATGGGCGACCTGGCCGTGCGCCGCGGCGTGCCGGCGAGCGCCGTCGTGCGCGAAGGGCGCGCGCTCACGACGTGGCAGAATCTGCGCTTCTCGCTGCCGCTCCTGCATCGGCACGGCTGGTCGACCGTGCTCGTCATCTCGACGGCCGATCATCTGCCGCGCGCGCGCCGCATTGCCCGCTATTGGGGGCTCGACGACGCGCACGCGCGCTACTTCGCCTGCGATCGCGATCTACCGCCCGACAGCGACGCCGAGTTTGTGGATCAGCCGCCGACGAAGACGAACGGGTAGCTGAACTTCTTGGGGCCTTCGGTGAACTTCGGGAACGTCCAGCCGCGGGCGCGCGACTGAATGCAGGCCGGCAGCTTCGACGCCGCGAAGTCGGGCGCGTCGACGGCGACGTTGGACACGGTGCCGGCGGGCGCGATCTCGAGCGACACGATCGCCTTGCCGCTGCCGACGGTGCCGGCGCGCTCTTCGACCTCGTAGCAGCCTTTGACGCCGGGCAAGTTGCGGCGAATGACGGTGACGACCTCGGGATCGGGCAACGGGCCCGGCATCGTGTCGACGACGGCGATGGCGGCCGGGCTCGGCGGATCGACGGCGCGGCGCACTTCGCCCATGAGCCCGCCGCCGCGCTCGCCGGCGATGACGGCCGGCTGCGCAGCTGCGACGATCGCCTGCCACTTGGCGTCGAACTGCGGGTCGCCTTTGGGCCGCGCCGCCGGTTGACCGTGACAAGCCGCGACCAGCAACGCACCGACGAGCCAAGACTGCCGCATCACATGATCATATCATCCGGCTACTGCGGTTTGAAGGGCGACGCGGCCTGCGCGTGACGGACGCGGCGTAAGACGAACGCCCACAGCGCCAGCGATCCCAGCGCCACCGCCGCGTACATCGGCCAGCCACGTAAGCTGCCGAGCAGCAAGTCGTAGCCGGTGTGAAAGCCCAGCGGCACGACGAGCGCGGCGAGGAGGCGGTCGCGGCGTTGGCGGCGCGTGACGTCGATGCCTTGCCACTGGCCGTCGCCGAGCTTGGCGCGCCCGAAGTAAAAGCCCATCGCGGCGCCGAAGAGCGCGTGGGCGGGCACGGCGAACACCGCGCGCAAGACGCCGATGCCGAGGCCGTCGCGCGCGACGCACAAGACGTTCTCGACGGTGGCGAAGCCGAGCGCCAGCGCGACGCCGTAGACGACGCCGTCGAGCGGCTCGTCGAGCTCACGCCAGCGGCCGATGATGGCGTAGAACGCGAGCCACTTGGGCAGCTCTTCGCACGCGGCGGCCAAGACCAACGCTTCGAACGCGCGCGCCGGCAGGCCGCCGAGCGCCAGCCAATCGTCGCCGACGGCGCGCGCCAACGTCCACGACGCGGCATAGGCCGGCAACGTCGCGGCCGCGCCGAGCACGAAGGCCAAGGCGACGTGGCCGCGCGGCTCGGGCTCGTAATGATCGCGGAGATAGAAGTAGACGAGCAGAAACAGCGACGGCGCCGCACCGACGACCAGCGTGAGCGCCCACGACATGGGCTCAGCGGTGCGTGAAGAACCAGACGACGCCGGCGGCCGAGGCGGCGGCGGCGAGCAGCACCATGCCCACGACGAAGGTGCCCGAGAGGCTCGAGCCGTCGGACGAGGTGGCGGCGGGCGCGCCGGCCGGCGCCGCGGCCATGCGCACGACGCACTGATGCTCGCCGAAGAAGTGCCGCAGTTTCACGACGAGCGCGCTGTATTGCACGCGATCGAGCGGAATGTCGGCGCCGTTGAAGCGCTCGCGATGCAGCGCCCGCAGCATCTCGAAGCTGCGCAGCTCCGCCCACGACTCGGCGGAGTTGGCCGAGCCGGCGACGATGAGGCTGCCGCCGCCTTCGGGGATCAACTTGACGTGTTGCGTGGCCTGCTTGCCGCCTTCGGTCGACATGCCTTCGGGCGCCGACAGCTCGACGCGATAGGTGATCGGTCCGCGCACGCGCTCCTTGGCCAACGCGATATTGAACGTCTCGGCCAGGGTGATCGCTCGAACGGCGAACTGCGTGCGCTTGGCATCGGACATCAGGTCTACCTCCGACGCCGAATTGTACTATAAAACGAGCGCCATGACCAACCGGCTCGCGAACGAGACCAGCCCCTACTTGCGCCAGCACGCCGACAATCCGGTCGACTGGTATCCCTTCGGCGACGAGGCGTTCACGCGCGCGAAGACCGACGACAAGCCGATCCTACTGTCGGTGGGCTACTCCGCTTGTCACTGGTGTCATGTGATGGCGCACGAGAGCTTCGAAGATCCGGCGGTGGCGCAGCTCATGAACGAGCGCTTCGTGAACGTCAAAGTCGATCGCGAAGAGATGCCCGACGTCGACCAGATCTATCAGCAGGCGCTGCAGCTGATGGGCGAGCATGGCGGCTGGCCGCTGACGATGTTCCTCTTGCCCGACGGGACGCCGTTTTTCGGCGGCACCTACTTTCCGCCGCGCGACCTGCATGGCCGGCCCTCGTTCAAGCGGCTCTGCTACTCGCTGTCGGAGGCGTGGAAGCAGAAGCGCGCCGATGTCCTGTCGAACGCCAAGCAGTTCACCGAAGGCTATCAGAGCATCGCGCGGCTCGAGCGCGGCGACGGCGACGCGGCGATCCTCGTGGACACGATCGAGCGCGCGTCGGTGCGCCTCGGCACGCGCATCGATCGCAAGGAGGGCGGCTTCGAAGGCGCGCCCAAGTTTCCCAATCCGAAGTCGATGGAGCTCATCTTGCGCGGCGCGCGGCGGGCGGCGCGGGCGAAAGACGCGGAGGCGCCCGAGCTCTTGCGCGCGGTGACGCTGACGCTGACCAAGATGGCCGAAGGCGGGATTTACGACCACCTCGGCGGTGGGTTCGCCCGTTATTCGACCGACGCGCACTGGCTGGTGCCGCACTTCGAGAAGATGCTCTATGACAACGCGCAGCTCTTGACGCTCATGTCGGAGTGCTGGCAGCTGTCGGGCGAGCCGTCGCTGCCGCGCGTGATTCGCGAGACGGTGGCCTATCTGGAGCGCGATCTGCGCGCGCCCGAAGGCGGCTTTTACACCGCCGAAGACGCCGACTCCGAAGGCGTCGAAGGCAAGTTCTACGTCTGGACGCCGGACGAGGTGAAGGCGACGCTCGACGCCGCCGGTGTCGATGCGCGCGCGGCCGACGTGTTCATGCGCTGCTTCGACGTCACGCCCGCCGGCAACTGGCACGATCCGCACGGCCACGGGCCCGAGGGCGCCAGCATTCTGCATGTCGTCGATCGGCCGCGCGATGACGAAGAAGCGCGGCTCGTCGACGCGGCCAAGGCGGCGCTATTGGCGGCGCGCAATAAGCGCGTGCGCCCCGGGCTCGACGACAAAGTGCTGGCCGGCAACAACGGCATGGCCATCGCCGGCTTGGCCGAAGCCGGCCGCGTGCTCGGCGAGCCCGCGTTCATCGACGGCGCGCGCCGCGCGGCCGAGTTCGTGCTCGGCCACATGACGGAGTCGTCGCGCGGGCGGCTCTTGCGCACGTACAGCCACGGCGTGGCGCGACTGCCGGGCACGCTCGACGATCACGCGCACGTCTCGGACGGCCTTCTGGCGCTGTACGAAGCGACGGGCGAGGCGCGCTGGCTGGAAGAGGCGCATCGGCTGACGCGGCTGGCGCTCGGGCTCTTTTACGACGCCGGCGAGCGGCGCTTCTTCATGACCGCGGCCGACGATCCCGGGCTCATTCAGCGGCCGCCGTCGGTGTTCGACTCGGCGGTGCCGTCGGGAATGAGCGTGTGCATCGAGAACCTGATTCGCATGGGCGACATCTGCGGCGAGCAGGCGTGGCTCGACATCGCCGAGGCGGTCTTGAAGACGCATTACACGCGCGCGCTCGAGAATCCGTTCGGCTTCTCCAACCTGCTCAACGCGCTCGACTTGTACTTGGAGCGGCCGACGGAGATCGTGCTCGCGGGCGCAGACGTCACGGCGCTCGAGCGCGCGGTGGCGTCGGTCTATCTGCCGAACCGCATGATCGTGCGCGCGGCCACGGCGCCCAAGCTCGTGCACGCGCTCGTCGACGGCAAGAGCGCGCTCGGCGGCGCGGCGACGGCCTACGTGTGCCGCGACTTCACGTGCCAGAAGCCGGAGCACGATCCGGCGGCCCTGGCGCGCTCGCTCGGCGCGCCGTAACGCCGACGGCGGCGGCTACTTCGGCGGCGTCGTCAGCGCGCGGCGCACGGCGCGGAAGGTCTCGAGCGGCTGCTTCCAGCTGGTCTCCTCGACGATCGCGCGCGGCAGCTTGCCACCCAAATTCTCCAACGACACATAGCGCGCATGCGTGCGGCCGGGACCGCGCGGCGACAGCTCCCACGTGCCGCGCAGCGGCGACACGCGCACCGGCTTGCCCGGCGGCGGGCCGCGGTCGCCGACGTCGCTCCAGGTCATGACGAAGCCGTCGCCTTCGCGGCGCCAGCGATAACGCGAGGTCCAGTCGCGATCGCTGATGGGCCACGGCAGATCGAAGCGAAAATAGAGCAGCGCCTCGTCGCTGCCGCGGCTCAGGATGCGCAGCTCGGCCAAGCGCGGCACGATGCGGCGCAACAGGTCGAAGTCCGTCAAATGCGCGATCACGCGCTCGATGGGCGCGTCGATGTCGCCTTCGGCCGCGCCCCACGTCAACAGCTGCAGCGGCGACGGCAGCGGCGCGCGGGTGACGGCGATGCCGTCGACGGATTTGACCGGCAGCCAGGCGCGGCCGTCGGCGGCCGGTGGCGGCAGCGGCTGCGGCAGCTCGGCAGCCAAGCCCAACAGCACCATCGCCAGCGCCCACATGCGACAGACTTTAGCAGTCGATTGGCGAGCGTCGAATTTAGATCTCGGCCATCCGCGTCGGTTCAACTAGATTGTGCGCGTGAAACTCGAGTTTTCGGTGAGCGCCGACGAGAACGGCCTGACGCTGGCGGCGATCTTGCGGAAGCGGCTGGCCGGCCCAAAAGACGACGCGGTGGAAGTGCCGTGGTCGCGGGCGCGCATGTTGTGCACGAGCGGCAAAGTCACCGTCGACGGGCTGGCCGCGCTCGATCCGGCGGCGCGGATGAAGCGCGCGCAAAAAGTGGCCGTCGACGAGCGCGCGCCCAAGCCCAAGCCGGCGACGGCGGCCGAGCTGGTGTACGACGATCCGCACGTCGTCGTGCTCGACAAGCCGTCGGGAATCTCCAGCGTGCCCTACGAAAAGCGCGAGGTCGGCACGGCGATGGACATGGTGCGCGCGGCCTGGAAGCACCTGGGCATCAAAGGCACGTCGACGCCGCTGCTCGTCGTCCATCGCATCGACAAAGAGACCTCGGGGCTGCTGGCGTTCGCCAAGAGCAAGCTGGCCGAGCGCGAGTTGCAGGCGCTGTTTCGCACGCACGACGTCGAGCGCACCTACGTCTGCGTGGCCCACGGCAAGGTGTTCTCGCGGCGCATCGAGTCGATGCTGGTGACCGATCGCGGCGACGGCCTGCGCGGCTCGACGCGCAAGCCGAAGCTGGGCAAGCGCGCCGTGACGCACGTGCGCGTGCTCGAGGAGCTGCCGCAAGCGACGCTGTGCGAGGTCAAGCTGGAGACGGGCAAGACGCACCAGATTCGCATCCACTTGGCGGAGGCGGGCCATCCGCTCGTCGGTGAGCGCGTCTATATTCGCGACTTCTGCAACCGCGGCGAGGAGCCGATTCCGTCGCCGCGGCTCTTGTTGCACGCGGCGACGCTGGGGTTTCGCCATCCGGTGACGAAGGAGCTGGTGCAGCTGTCGTCGCCGCTGCCGCCCGATTTCACGGCCGAGCTGGCGAGGATCCGCCGTCGCCGCGGCAGCTGACGGTCGCGAACGAGACGCTGGTGTCGTCGTCCTCCTGCGCTTGCCAGGCGGCGGCCAGGCGCGACTTGGACGCCGCTGCCTGCAGGTTGAGGATGCCGCGCGGCGCCAGCGCCAGCTTCGTCGCTTGCGTCAGCTTGCCGTCGGTCAGGTTGCCGCACCACAGCTCGTCGGCGCGGCCCGCTTCGAGCGACGTGTCGCGCACGAAGCAGAGCGCGGCGTGGCCGTCGGCGCGCGTCGCCGCGGCCGGCGTGTGACCGTCGGTGAAGCGCACGGGCGTGCCGCCGGCGGCAGGCGCGATGTAGAGCCCGGCGTCGGCCGGCAGCTCCCACACCAGCCGATCGCCGGCCAGCTCCGGCGTCTCGCCCGCGCCCAAGTCGCGCCGCCCGTCGAGCGACGTGCGCGTCAACGTCGCCGTGAGCACGTGCTGCTGGCCGTCGAGCATCTCTTCCCAGCCGATCGTCGCGTGACCGTCGCCGATCGGCAAGAGGTCGACCGTCGGATCCGGTGACGGCGCGCGCGTGACGAGGAACGGCTTACCGAGCGGCTGATCGCGATGATCGAAGTAGCGCACGGTCACGACGTGCGGCAGGCCGCTCCAGTTCCACCAGGCCACGGCGTAGTCGGAGCCGAACGACACCGCCGTCAAGGCGCGCGCGCCCGGCGACGTCACCAGCGGCACGATGTCGCCCGTCGGCTTGCCGCTGCGATCGAGGTGGCGCGCGTCGATGACCGAGCTGTCGCCCTGCTCCACCGTCCACAACACGAGGAAGCCGGTGCCGTCGGCGACGACGCGCGGATCGGCGCCCGAGCGCGCGACGTCGGCCACTTCGATCGACGGACCGAGCGGGCGCGCGGCGTCGTCGAACGTCTGCACGCGCACGCCGCGGTGATCGGTCGTCTCTTCCCAGGCGACGGCGAACGCGTCATCGCCGCCGGCCACTTGCGGGCGCGCCGCGCCGGTGCCCGGCGTCGACAAGCGGCGCACGGTGGCGCGACAAGCGGCATCGGCCGCCGCCGTCTCCGTCGTCCCACGAGACGAGCGCGGCGCCTTGACGAGCGGACCGGGTGGAACCGCGGGCGTGCACGCCGACAGCGCGGCGGCAGCGAAAACGAGACCGAGCAGCAGTAAGAACGATCGCAAACGCATTACCCCTTGTTTTCGAGTTACGCTAACGCGCGTCAAGGCATGACCCAACAGATCGTTGTCGACAAGCTCGTGAAGGAATATCGGGTGCACGAGCGCGCGGCGGGCGCGTGGGCGTCGTTCCGCTCGCTCTTTCGTCGGCGCTATCGGACCGCGCGCGCCGTCGACGAGCTGTCGTTTTCGATCGCCGGCGGCGAGCGCGTCGGCTTCTTGGGCCCGAACGGCGCCGGCAAGACGACGACGCTCAAGGTGCTGGCGGGCCTCTTGCATCCGACGTCGGGCACGGCGCACGTCGACGGCTTCGATCCGCGCAAGCGCGACTTCCAGTTCTTGCGGCGGATTACGCTGGTGATGGGGCAAAAGCAGCAGCTCTTGTGGGATCTGCCGCCGCTCGATACCTTCGCCATGAACCGCGCCATCTACGACTTGCCGAAGCGCGAGTACGACGAGACCCTGAGCGAGCTGACGACGCTGCTCGAGCTCGGCGAGCTGGTGCGGCGACCGACGCGGCAGCTGTCGCTCGGCGAGCGCATGAAGTGCGAGCTGGTGGCGGCGCTGCTGCATCGGCCGCGCGTGCTCTTCCTCGACGAGCCGACCATCGGTCTCGACGTGCAGATGCAGATGACGCTGCGCCGCTTCGTGCGCGACTACAACGAGCGCTTCTCGGCGACGGTGCTGCTCACGAGCCACTACATGGACGACGTGGCGGCGCTCTGTCCGCGCGTCATCGTCATCGACAAAGGGCGGCTGACGTACGACGGCGCGCTCGTCGAGCTGGTGCGCAAAGTGCGGCCGCTCAAGCGCATCATCGTGCGCACCAACGACGGCAAGTCGGAGACGCTCGACGTCGCCGCCGGCGAGCTGCAGGCCACCATCGCCGGCCTCATCCAGCGCGGCGTCGCCGACTTGACCGTCGAAGATCCGCCGCTGGAAGAGGTCATGCGCGACCTCTTTCAGCGACATGAGGGCGACGCCGCGTGAGCGTGCGACCGACCGCCGGCGAGCCCGAGCGCGCCTACGTCGACGACGGCGCGTTCCGCCGCTTTTGGCGCGCCTATCCGACGCTCCTGCGCGTCGGGCTGGCCGAGGCGGTCGCCTATCGCGCCGAGTTCATCGTGTGGATGCTGGCGACGACGATGCCGCTCGTCATGCTCGCCATCATGACGGCGATGGCGCGAGAGGCGCCGGTCGGCCGCTTCGATCAGCCGGGCTTCGTCGCCTACTATCTCGTGACGCTCATCGTGCGCCAGATGACGGGCGCCTGGATCGCGTGGGACATGAACCGCGAGATCAAAGAGGGCACGCTGGCGCTCAGGCTGCTCAAGCCCATTCATCCGCTCGCCGGCTACTCGGCGGATTCGCTGGCGGCGCTGCCGATGCGCGCGCTCATCTCGCTGCCGCTGACCGTCACCGTGCTCGTCCTGTCGTCGCACGACCATATGACGCACGATCCGGTCGTCGTCTTCATTTTCCTGCTGTCGCTTTTGGGCGCCTGGCTGCTCAACTTCGCGGTCTCGGCGACGATCGGGACGCTCGGCCTCTTCATCGACAGCTCGCTGCAAGTCTGGGAGCTGTGGTTCGGCGCTTATATGTTGCTGTCGGGCTATCTCATCCCGCTCGAGCTGTTCCCGCATTGGGCCGAGCACGCCGCGCGCTGCCTGCCGTTCGCCTATCTGCAGGCGTTCCCCGTCGAAACCTTGACCGGACGACACAGCCGCGCCGAGGCGCTGGCCGGCCTGGGCGCGCAAGCGGCGTGGGCCGCCGCCGCGTGGGTCATGCTGCTCACGTTGTGGCGCCGCGGCCAGCGTCGCTTCGCGGCGTTCGGCGGCTGATGCGCTACCTCGGCCTACTCGGCGTGCAGCTGCGCGCGTCGCTGCAAGTGACCATGCAATATCGCGCCGAGTTCTTCATCGGCTCGTTCATGGCGCTGTTCTACCTGTTCTGGAACTTGGTGCCGCTGTTCGTGCTCTGGTCGCAGCGCGAGACCATCGCCGGCTGGTCGCTGCCGGAGGCGATGCTGGTGACGGCCTGGTTCACGCTCTTGCGCTCGCTGCTCGACGGCGCCGTGCAGCCGTCGCTGGCGGCGGTCGTCGAGCACATCCGCAAAGGCACGCTCGACTTCGTGCTCTTGAAGCCCGCCGATACGCAGTTCCTCGTCTCGACGGCGAAGTTCGAAGTCTTGAGCTTCGTCGACGCGCTCGCCGCCGTCGGCATGGCCGTCTGGGCGCTGCACGAGCTGCATCGCGTCCCGACCGCGGCGCAGCTGGGCACGGCGCTCCTCCTCACGATCGCCGCCGCCGCGCTCTTGTACGCCATTTCGATCCTCGTCATCTCGGCCGCGTTCTACGTCGTGCGCCTCGACAACCTCATCTACCTCTTCAACAGCGTGTTCGACGCCGGTCGCTGGCCGGCCTCGGTCTTTCGCGGCATCTGGCGCTTCCTGTTCACGTTCGTCGTGCCGTTGGCGCTGATGACGACCTATCCGGCGCTGGCGCTGCTCGGCCGCTTGGCGCCGCAAACGACGCTGCGCGCGCTCGCCGGCGCGCTGGCGTTCGTGGCGTTGGCGCGCGTCGTCTGGCGCCGCTCGATTGGGCACTATCGCTCGGCGTCGTCCTAAGATAAAATCGACGCGTGGACCGCACTAGACGAACCCTTTGTCAGGCCGGGCTCGCGCTCGGCTGCGCGGCTGCCCTGCCCGCTTGCGGCGGCAGCTCCAACTCCAACAACGGTGGCAGCTGCGACGTGAGCGACCTCGCGGTCGGCCTCGCCAGCAGCATCGCGCTCAACGACGCCGTCAAGGTGCTGACCGCGCAAGCCAACGGCACCGGCATCTTCGTCTGCCACGATGCCGGCGGCTACTACGCCGTCGACGCCGGCTGCACGCACGTCGACTGCGACGTCGCCTTGAAGGCGCCCGGCGATCTGTCACAAGGCTTCCTCTGCCCCTGTCACGGCGCGACCTATGACGCCAACGGGCTCAACCCGACGACGCCGGCGCCGTTACCGCTGCCACATTACGAGCTGTGTCTGCAGTCGTCGGGCGAGCTGTTGTGCAACGTGTCGCCGTCCGATCCCGTCGCTGCGACCGTGCGCCTCAAAGCCTAGCTGCTACAATTTGCCGCGGTGAAGGCGTTCGTCCTCCTCTTACTATTCGCGATGAGCGGCTGCTGGAGCGGCGGCTATCTCGCCAAGCAAGGCGTCGGACAGCTCAAGCTGTTGCGCGCGCGCCGCAAGATCAGCGACGTCCTCGCCGACCCGACCACCCCCGCCGAGTTGCGCCGGCGCTTGAAGCTGGCCGAGGCCGCGCGCCAGTTCGGGATCGACGAGCTCGGCCTGCGCGGCGGCGACGGCTTCACGCGCTTCGTCGACTCGCACGGCGCCCCCATCGCCTGGAACTTGACCGCCGCGCCCAAAGACAAGCTGGAGGCGCATCTCAACCGCTTCCCCATCGTCGGCGTCATCCCGTATTTGGGCTTCTTCGAGGAGGCCGACGCCACGCGCGAAGCCAAGCGCCTCAGCGACGAAGGGCTCGACGTCTACGTTCGCCCCGTCGCCGGCTACTCGACGCTCGGCATCACGTCCGATCCCATCTACTCCAGCATGCTCGACGGCGGCGACGCGCGCATCGTCGAGGTCACGCTGCACGAGATGACGCACGCCACGGTCTACCTGCCTGGCCACAGCGAGTGGAACGAGAGCATGGCGACGCTCGTCGGCATTGAAGGCGCGTCGGCCTTCTTCGCCGCGCACGGCGACGCCGCATCGGCGGCGAAGATGGAGGCCGAGTCGCGCGCGCGCGAGCGCGACCAAGAGACGTTCGCGCGCTTCTTGGAGCCGGTCGTGCACGAGCTCGAGGCGTTGTATGCGTCGCCGCAGCTGACCAAGGCGCAGAAGATCGCGCAGCGCGAGCCCATCTTCGCGCGGGCAAAGCAGCGCTTTTTACAGCTGTTTCCCATTCCGCCGGGTCATAAGCCGGGCGCGTTCACGGCGCAGCCGCTCAACAACGCGGTGCTGATCTCGTTCCTCGTCTATCACCAGTCGACGCCCGAGCATCGTCGCCAGCTTTTACGGCTGCACGGCGACCTGCGCGCGCTCGTCGCGCTCTACAAGCACGCCGTCGAAGACGTGCAGCACCCGCTGCAATATCTGGCGCAGCTGCGCTGACGATAACTGATTCGATACGAGCGGAAACTAAACGAGTTATTCGCGGGCGAGGACGAAGTAGGAATCCATCGGCTTGTCGAGGCGCGTGGCGAAGCCGATGCAGACGTGCTGCGAAACGCGGCGCAAATAGTCGTACAGGTTCTTGTAGACGAGGTTGGAGAGGCCGCGATCGTTCGGCTTGACCTCGGGCCAGCCGGCCGGCGTCGTCTTCGGCACCTGCGTGTAGTCGACGCGCATCTCGTTGGCGTTGTGCGGCGACGGCACCATCACGAAGTAGCCCGGTCCCGTCACCCACGACGTCGACTGTTTGTTGTAGCCGACGAGCTGGCCTTCATGACGGATGAAGCGCTTCTCGAAGATTTGGAACAGCGGCAGCGAGTTCTTGCCGCCCCAAATGACCTGCTTGCCTTCGCCCAAGCTCGACGGCACCAAGTCCTCGGCCGTGAACGCGGGCGCGCCGGCGCAGACTTCCCACAAACGCTTCTGCTCTTTGCCCGAGAGCGCGCGGCACTCGGCGAGCCGAGCGGCCGCGTCGAGCCGATCGAGGTGAGCGGCGAGCTGCGGCTGCGTGCAGTCGGAGCGGCCGAGCAGTGTCGAAAGCGTGGCGGCTTCGGAATGAGCGACGGCGACCATGCCGGCAGTCTACACCAAGCCGGCCGCGTGCAAAGGCGCACGCAATCCAACTTCTTTGAACCACCTTTGGACGCTGAAGCCCATGTTATGGTGCGCCATGCTTCCCGTCGCCGAGGCGCGTCGCAACCCGTTCAGTAAAGACTTAATGAAGGACCAGTGCGTCATCATCACCGGCGGCGGCACCGGCATCGGCCGCGCTACCGCCGAGGAGCTGCTGCAGCTCGGCGCCCGCGTCGCCATCGGCAGCCGCAAGCCCGAGCACCTCGAGCCGACCGTCGCCGCGCTCGGCCACTTGGGCGAGGTCGTGGCCCTCCCCTGCGACATCCGCGAGCCCGACTCGGTGGCGGCGTTCGTCACCGGCGTGCTCGAGCGCTTCGGCCGCATCGACGCCCTCGTCAACAACGCCGGCGGCCAATTTCCGACGACCGCCGAGCAGCTGACGCCGCGCGGCTTCGAAGCCGTCATCCGCAACAACTTGAACGGCACGTTCTACATGACGCGCGAAGTGGCCACGCGCGCGCTCATCCCGCAGCAGTCGGGCAGCATCGTCAACGTCATCGCCAACATCGCGCGCGGCTTTCCCGGCATGGTGCACACCGGCGCCGCCCGCGCCGGCGTCGAGAACATGACCAAGACGATGGCCGTCGAGTGGGCGCAGTTCGACGTACGCGTCAACGCCGTCGCGCCCGGCATCGTGCAGTCGACCGGAATCGCGCAGTATCCGCCCGAGCTGGTCGCGGCTTCGGTGGCGCGCACGCCGCAAAAACGCATCGGCACCGTCGAAGAGATCGCGCACGCCATCGTCTACTTGGTGTCGCCGGCGGCGGCGTTCATCACCGGCGCCACCTTGCGCATCGACGGCGGCGCGTCGCTCTGGGGCGACTCGTGGCTGATTCCCGACCGCTGACGCGCGTCGACTCCTCGCGCAAGCGGCTTTGGTGGCTGCTCGGCTATTGGCTGTTCGGCTTGGCGCTGCGCTGGCCGGTGATGGCGATGAAGCATCATTTGCCGCCGGGAACGACGCGCGATCTGGCGCAGCTGACGCTGAAAACGGCGCTGAGCGTGCTCTTGCCGGCGCTGGCGCTGCGCTGGCTCATGCCCGAGGCGCCGCTCGCCGAGCAGCTCGGCTTACGCGCGC
Source organism: uncultured delta proteobacterium (assembly GCA_963785725.1). Taxonomy (GTDB): domain Bacteria; phylum Myxococcota_A; class Polyangia; order Palsa-1104; family Palsa-1104; genus JAQBQH01. The sequence continues at coordinate 295,788 of CAWAWS010000002.1, forward strand.
GCGCCGGCATGCGCCCGCGACCGCGCGCGGCCGCGCTCGTGTCGCTCGGCTGGATCGGCCTCGTCTACGGCGCCTCCAAGCTGCTTGGCCAAGACGCGACGTCGATCTGGCCCGCCGGCGTCGCCGCCGCGCTCCTCATGGCAGCGCACGTCACCGTCGAGGAGATCGCCTTCCGCGGCTTCATCCTCGGCTGGCTCTCCGCCGATCGCCCCTTCTGGCGCGCCAACGTCATCACGACGCTCATGTTCCTGTCGATGCATCTGCCGGGCTTCATCGCGTCCGGCATGCGCGTCGAGCTGGTGCCGATGTCGCTCGTGCTCGTGGCGCTGTCGCTCGTGCTCGGCTGGGTGACGCAGCTCGGCGGCAACATCTGGATCGCGACGCTCTTGCACCTCGCCAACAACGCGCTCGCCGGCTGGTGACCGCTAATTGCGCGGCGGCTCGTGGCCGATCATCGACCCGTCGTGCACCGCCACGAACTCCGCCACGTCATCCGAAAACTTGAACTTCGCCTTTTTCAGGAGCGCCAAGTATTCGCGAATCAGCTCGCCGTTACGCGCCTGTGGATCGGCCGCGTAGGCCTCGAGCTCGACGCGCAGCGCCGGATCGAGCGTGTCGGAGTGGGGATCGAAGGCGCGCGTGTTGTCGGTGCCGGACATCAGCGTCGCCAAGTAGATGCCGAGATAGCCGCGGATCTCCTCGCTGTGCTCGAACTGCGGATGAAGGCGATCGAAGTCTTCCCAGCGCCGCAGCCGTTGGCGCAGCTCGGTCCAGCCGATGAGGAGGCCGGCGTCCTCGGAAAAGCCCCGCGCGAAGTCGTCGAGCCGCAGCCGGAGATAGGCGCGATAGTCGGCGGGCAGGCGCTTGCCGGCTTGCGCGAGCAGCCAGTCGCCGCAGTCGCTGACGTAGGCGCCCGCTTCCGAGTCGTGATAGCACCACGTGACCGGCCCGAGCACGCGCAGCTTCTTGGCGCGCGCCGCCCTTGACAGCGGCTCGAGCTTGGTCGCCAGCGCATCTTGCACGTCGCCGTAGAAGCCCCAGTAGCGGTCGAAGAGCTGCACGCGACAAGCCTCGTCGGGCGCCGCGGCCTGCAGCTTGTCGAGCGCGGCGGCTTGGCTGCGCACGGCGGTCACCGTCTTCGGCGCCTTCGCCAGCGCCGCCGCGAAGTCGACCGCCGCCGGACAAACCGGCGCGGCCGCCGGCGCGATCGTAGTATCCAAGATCACGACGAAGAGCGCGACGAGGCTCATGCGACATCCTACGTCGGCGGCAGCCTGAACCTTTGTGATCTAGGCGACGACTCAGAAACGGGCGCGACCGTCGTGCATTTGCAAGTCGGCCATGAGGTCGGCCGGCGGCGGCGGCGAGTCCGACGCCTGCGCGCGATCGATGCGCGCCAGATACTTCACGGCCGTGCGCTCGAGCCGCTCGGTGGCGCGCTCGTATTGCCGCTCGTCCCAGCCGAAATGATCGGACGAGATGCCGTCGAGGATCTTGCGCCGCAGCTCGCGCGCCGCCTGCAACGTCTTCCGCGACTCGGCGAAGTCGTACAAGTGATAGCTGATGACGCCGTAGTTCGTCAGCGCCACCACATCGCGATCGTTGGCCGCCACCGCCTGCGCCAGGAGCTTGCGCGCCTGCGAGTAATGGTGGCGATGGACGGCGATGACGGCCAGGTTGTTCCACACCGGGCTCCAGTCGAGCCCCAGCGCCAACACCTGCTTGTAGAGCAGCTCGGCGCGATTTTCGTCGCTGCCCAGCTGCGCCGCCAATGCCGAGCGAAATGCCGCGTCGCCTTGGTGCTCCCGAGCCAGCGGCGCGCAGCCGATGCCACCCGTCACGGCCAGCAAGAGGAGCCCCGAACAAATGCGCCTCATACCGCCACAATATTCCTCCGCGTGATATGAAACCAGCGCGAATGACGCTGCTCTCCGCGATTCCGCTCGGGCGCCCGTTCGATGCTTCGCTGAACGGCTACCGCAACGACACGCTCTTTTACGTCACCACGGTCATGGCCGCGGTTCTATTCGCGATCATGTGCGGCATCCTGTTGTGGGCCTGTGTGATGCATCGTGCGGGCAAATCGCAGGTGCCGTACGAGCGCGGCTCGGGCCGGAGACACCTCGCGCTCACGGTGCTGGTCACGGCCGGCATCTTCTTCGGCGTCGACGGCACGCTGCTCTACGACAGCTACGCCGACCTCGATCAGTCGCTGTGGAAGTTTCCGACGGCGGCCGAGCAGCCGCTCCTCGTCGAGGTCTACGCGCAGCAGTGGGCGTGGAACATCCGCTACGCCGGCAGCGACGGCAAGTTCGGCACCGCCGACGACATCGTCACGCTCAACGAGCTGCACGTCCCGGTCGGCCGGCCGGTGATCGTCAAGCTGAAGTCCAAAGACGTCGTGCACTCGTTCTATCTGCCGAACTTTCGCGTCAAGCAGGACGCGATGCCCGACGTCGTGACGCGCATGTGGTTTCAAGCCAAGGCGCTGGGCGTGTTCGAGATTGGCTGCGCGCAACACTGCGGCGCCAGCCACTACAAAATGCGCGGCTTATTGACCGTCGACGACGCGGCGACGTTCGGGCGCTGGCTCGCCGCCGCGCAAGCCGACGCGCAGCTGCGCTGGGACGCCGACGACGCCGATGCGCATTGGGGCTGGCCGTGGGACGCTTAGCGACGCTCTTCTCGCGCGATCACAAAGTCATCGCGCAGCAGTTCTTGTGGCTCGGCCTCGTGTTCCTGCTCGTCGGCGGGCTGTTCGCGATCGTCATCCGCATGCAGCTGGCGCACTCGGGCATCGTCTCGCCCGCGACCTACACGACGCTGTTCACGGTGCACGGCACGATCATGATCTTCTTCGCCATCACGCCGCTGCTCATCGGCGCGTTCGGCAATTTCCTCATTCCGCTCATGATCGGCGCGCGCGACATGTCGTTCCCGACGCTCAACATGCTGAGCTTCTGGACGCAGCTCGTCTCGTCGCTGCTGCTCGGCGTGAGCGCGCTCGTGCAGGGCGGCATGGCCAAGGCCGGCTGGTCCGCTTATCCGCCGCTGTCGACGCAGCTCGGCACGCCCGGTCTCGGCCAGACGTTGTGGACGATCGCGCTCTTCGTCGCCGGCGCCTCGACGACGATGGGCGCCGTCAACTACATCACGACGGTCTTACGCGAACGCGCGCCCGGCATGACGATGCTGCGTCTGCCGCTGACGATCTGGGGCCTCTTTCTGACGGCGATCTTGAACGCGCTGTTCGTCCCCGTGCTCGGCTCGGCGATGCTGCTCTTGCTCCTCGATCGCGTCGCCGGCACGCACTTCTTCGTCGCCGGCGCGCTCATTCGCAACGGCGGCGACCCCTTGCTCTATCAACACCTGTTCTGGATCTTCGGCCACCCCGAGGTCTACATCCTCATCTTGCCGGTGTGGGGCATCGTCGGCGATCTGCTGTCCTTCTTCGCGCGCAAGCCGGCCTACGGCTATCGCACGACGGTGTTCGCCATGTGCGCCGTCACCCTCCTGTCGGCGCTCGTCTACGGCCATCACATGTACGTCACGTCGATGGCGCCGCTGCTCGGTCGCGCCTTCATGATCCTGACGCTCATCATCTCCATCCCCGCGATCGTGCTCTTTCTCAACTGGCTGCACACGATCTGGCGCGGCGCGATTCACCTCGAGCCGCCGATGCTGTTCGCGCTCGGCGTGCTCTTCGTGTTCGGCTTGGGCGGCCTGACCGGCCTCTATCTCGCCGACATTCCGCAGGACGTCTACCTGCACGACACCTACTTCGTCGTCGGCCACTTCCACTTGATCATGGCCGCCGCCGTCTTTCTCGGCTCCTTCGCCGCCATCTACTTCTGGTTCCCCAAGATGTACGGCCGCACGATGTCGCGTCGTCTCGGCATCGCCCATTTCTGGCTGACCTTCGTGCCGCTCGTCGTCGTCTTCGTCGGCATGCTCTTCATCGGCAACGCCGGCATGCAGCGCCGCTTGTACGACCCGTCCAATTACGACACGTTCAAGCCGCTGGCGATCTGGAACTTCCGCATCTCGCAGATCGCCTACTTGTTGGCGCTGGCGCAGCTCCTGTTCGTCTACAATTTCGTCGTGTCGCTGTGGCGAGGCGCGCCGACGATCGAGAACCCCTGGCGCGTCGGCACGCTCGAATGGACCTGCGCCGCGTCGCCGCCGATTGCGCACAACTTTCACGACCTTCCGCGCGTCGTCCGCGGCCCGCACGAGTTCAATCATCCGTCGCTGGCGAACCGCGAAGACAACGACAAAGACTGGCTCGGGCAGACCGAGGCGCTGCCGGGCGAGCGCGAAGAGGGTGACGCGTGAACGAGCGCGCACAGACGACCGCGTCGGTCGGCATGATCGTCTTCTTGGGCGCCTGGACGATGACGTTCGCCGCGCTCTTGTTCGTCTGGGCCGACGTGCGCTTCTCGGCCGGCGCCTGGCCGCCCGACGGTGAGCCGCGCGCGCCGCTGGTCTGGCCGGCGCTGGCGACGCTGCTCATGGCCGCATCCTCATGGACGCTCGGCCGCGGCTTCGGCAAGCTGACGATCGCGCTCGGCCTCGCCTTCATCGGCGTGCAAGTCGCCGGCTGGAGCGCGCTGTGGCGGCTCGGCGTCACGCCGTCGTCGGGCCGCTACGGCTCGTTGATGTTTACGTTCGGCGCCTTTCACGCGCTGCACGTCGTCGTCGGGCTGGTCGGCCTGATGGTGGCGCGCGCCGCGGCCCGCCATTGGCGCTGGTTCTGGCACTTCGTCGGCGCCGTCTGGTTGTGCCTGTTCGCCGCGCTCTATCTCGGCGGCTGCATGCCGCGCCGCAAGATCTCGGGGCCGCTCAAGCTCGCCGGCGGTCGCGTCATCGACGTCGCCACGTTGACGCGCGGGCAAGCGGCGTACGACCAATATTGCCGGCCTTGCCACGGCGAAGACGGCGACGGCAAAGGCTTCTCGTCGTACGCCTTGCGCCCGCCGCCGCGCGACTTCACGCAGGCGCTGTTCAAGTTCGGCCACGTCGCCAACGGCGCCTTGCCCAGCGACGCCGAGCTCGGCCGCCTCGTGCGTCACGGCCTCAACGGCACCGCGATGCTGCCGTGGGAATTGTCCGAGCGCGAGCTGGACGCGACGCTGCAATATCTGAAGACGTTCTCGCCGCGCTGGACGCAGGAGGCGCCGGGCGAATCGATCGTGGCGCCGCCCGATCCGTTCGGCCCAACACGGGCGGCCGAAGCGATCGCCAAAGGCGCCGACTTGTACGCGCACAAAGCGCAATGCCTCACCTGCCATGCGGCTTACGACGGCAACGGCAACGTGACGGCGCCGGCGAAGCTGAAGCCGACCGACTTCTGCCTCGCGTGGAAGCCGGGCGCGCGCACGCTCGACGAACGCGAATGCGCGCTGCCGGTCAAAGTGCTGCCGCCCGATTTTACGCGCGATCCGCTGCGCACGATCTATCGCGGCAGCGAGCTGGCCGACCTCTATCGCATCATCGCCGCCGGCATCAGCGGCTCGAACATGCCGACCTGGAAAGGCGCGCTGCCCGACGACGACATCTGGGCGCTCGCCTACTACGTCCATTCACTCCAGCCGACGCCGAAGCGTTGACCTCAGACGGGCTGCAAGTTGCTCGAGTCGCGCACGGGCCAGTGGCCGACGGACACGTAGGCGCCACCCTCCTCCATCAGCCGGCGCGCCTCGGCGCTGGCGACCGGATCGGCGACGTCGACGAGCAGGACCGAGCGCCCCGAGCGCGCCAGCTCGGCATAACGCTTACGCATGTGCGGCCGTAGCGATTGCGGATAGCGCTGGCCGCCAAGCCATAGGCCGAGCAGCGCGCCGAAGCCGACACCGGCGACGATCGCCACCGCCGCGTACAGCCACGACGGCGACATCGACAGCGCCACATACCCGAACACGACGCCCGTCACCAAGCCGAAGAGGGACAGCCGCAACCAGGGCGAGCGCTCTTGAACGACCAGCGTCTCCACCGGCTGACCGTCGCTGCCGGGCAGAAACAGGCGCAGATTGCCGCCGACCGCGTCGAGCTCGCGCAGCTGATCGGAGACGCGCAAGGCTTTCTCGCTGTCGCGAAACACGCCCGTCAACGTCGTTCGCATGAGCTACTTTCGAAGCAAGCGGCGCGCCGAATGTCGCGGCTGTCGTGGCGCGCGATCGATCGCGTCATTCGCCGGTCGATCCGACGCCGAGCGCTCGCAGCGCGACGACCACGCCGGCGACGACGGCGAACGGCGCCGCCACGAACGCGGCCACGACCTTCCAGATCACGGGCGGAAGCTGCGCCGCGCAGTTGGGGCACAGCATCATGGGCCGTGGCTCCCGGCGAGCGCTTCACCGATGAGCGCCGCGGCGTAGATGCACGGCAAGACCAGCGCGCCGACGAACGCGAGGCGCAGCGGCCGCGGCTCGCGACCGAACCCCATGCCGACGCCGAGGATCGCCGCGGCTTGCGCCAGCGCCAACATCGTCAGCGCCGCCAGGCGCGGACCGCGCGCGACGTGCGCGTAAGCGATCCCGAGCTCGGCCGCGGTCAACGTGGCCAAGGCGCCGGCGAGCGTCAGCTGCGTGCGCGCGCCGGTCACGCCAAGTACACGAAGGTGAAGACGAGGATCCACACGGCGTCGACAAAATGCCAGAAGAGCCCGGCGACGGCCAGCTTGTCGGCGGCGGCGCCTTCGTCGACGACACCGCGCGTGCGGCCGACGAGGAGGGCCAAGCCGGCGATGACATGCGCGCCGTGCCAGCCGGTGCAGACGTAATAGCTGGCGGCCGCTTGGTCGAGCGCGAGGCCGACGCCGTGCGCGACGAGCGCCTGCCACTCGAACGCCTGGCCGGCGACGAAGACGGCGCCGAGGCCGATCGTCGCCCACAGCCAGCGCGCGGCCGCTCGCTTGTGGCCGGCGCGCGCGGCGCCGGTCGCCAGCGCCATCGTCGTCGACGACGCGAGCAGGATGTAGGTGAGCGCGGCGCCGAGCGGCAGGCCAAGCCGCGCCGAAGCCAGCGGCCAAGCCGCGGCGCGCGCCCGCAAGACGCCGTAAGCAATGAGGAGCGCGGCGAACGACAGCGCGTCGGCGGCGAGGAAGATCCACATGCCCAGCTGGCCGCGCGGGGTCGTCAGCTGCACCGCCGTCGCGGGTTGCGCCGTGTCGGACGACGTCATGACCGAGGGCAGGATAACCCCACCCACTGGCCGCGGCTTCAGGTAAAATAACAATTGGTAAGCTCTACATGGGGGTTCGGGACGACGATCGGCGCGGTAAACCGCTGCTCGAAGGGGCCGGCGGCGGCGCCACGCGCGGCGGCGGCGAGCTGACGAACCTCGTCGACGCCGACACGCGCGGCACCGAGATCGACGTCGCCCGCATCGACACGACCCGCCAGCCACTCCCGTCGGAGGTCCTGCGTTTGCCACGCGATCGAGCGGAAAACCTGAAGCGCGAGCTGGACGATGGCGGCTTCTCGCGCATCGACACGCTGCCCGACGGCTTCGCGTCCATCCTGCAGCGCCACGCGCTCGCGCCCGGCGACGTCGTCGGCAGCCGCTACAAGCTGACGGAGGTGCTCGGCGGTGGCGCGATGGGCGACGTCTTCGTGGCCGAGAACCAAGCCATCGGCATGCGCGTCGCGGTCAAAGTCCTGAAGCCGCAGCTGCTGGCCAATCCCGAGTTTCGCCAGCGCTTTCAATACGAGGCGCAAGCCGTCGGCGCCATCGAGCATCCGAACGTGGCGCGCTTTTTGGACCTCGTCGTCGGCGACCCGACATTTCTCGTCATGGAGTACGTGCCGGGCGAGACGCTGGCGGCGACGCTCAAGCGCGAACGTCAGATGTCGGTGCAGCGCGCGATTCACATCGGCATTCGGCTGGCGTGGGGCTTGGACGCGGCGCACGTCGCGGGCGTCATTCACCGCGACCTGAAGCCGGCGAACGTCATCTTGTCGGCCGATCGCGAAGCGGGCGAGACGCCGAAGCTGATCGACTTCGGCCTGGCCAAAATCGCCGCCGCCGCCGGCAGCGACAAGCTGACGCGCACGGGCCAGATCATCGGCACGCCGTCGTACATGTCGCCCGAGCAGATTTCGGGCCGCGAAGTCGACGCGCGCAGCGACGTCTACGCGCTCGCCTGCCTCATCTACGAGATGATCGCCGGACGGCCGCCCTTCGACGGTGGCGACGACGTGCAGACGCTCTATCGCCAGCTGCACGAGCCGCCCGAGCCGCTCTCGCTGCACGCGCCCGACAGCCCGGCGGCGCTCGATCGCGTCATCGCCCGCGCGCTGGCCAAGAGCCCGCCCGAGCGCTACGGCTCGATGCAGGAGCTGGCGCGCGCGCTCGAGCCGTTCGGCGCGCCCAAACGCGCGGGCGGCGCGCGCTTCGGCGGCGTGACCGCGGTGACGCCGCCGTCGCTGCCGCCGCGCGCGCTCACGACGTTGTGGGCCGCGGGCGCGTTCGCGATGGGCGCGCTCTTGGCGACGGGCGCGTGGAGCTGGCGCAGTCACCGGCAGCACGGGCCGAGCGGCGGCGCGATGTTGATGGTGGCGTCGGAGCCGCCCGGCGCCGTCGTCCTCGTCGACGGCAAAGCCGCGCCGGCGACGACGCCGACGGCCGTCAGCGGCCTCGGCGCGGGCGCGCACCTCGTGCGCATCGCGCTCGCCGGTCACGCGCCGGTCGAGCAGCACGTCGATCTCGCCGCCGACGGGCGGCTCATGGTCGACGTGACGCTGCCGCCGGCCAGCCACGTCGTGCGCCTCGAGTCGATGCCGTCGGGCGCGCTGGTCTACGTCGACGGCGTGCTGCAGATCGGGCAGACGCCGCTCGACCTGACCATCGTCGACGACGACTTCCACTATTTGCGGCTGGAGAAGAGCGGGTTCGAGATGGCGACGCGCTCGCTGACGCCCGACGATCACGCGCCGCAGGTGACGGTGGCGCTCGTGCCCGAGACGCACGATCGCGGCACGCTCATGATCGACAGCGACATCGCCGCCGCGGTGTGGGTCGACGGCGGCGACTCCGGCTTCTTGAGCCCATCGACGTTCGGGGTGCCCGCGGGCGTGCACACGGTGCAGCTGCGCGAAGGCGACGTGGCGCGCTCGGCGGCGCTCAAAGTGCGCATCAAAAAAGGCGAGTCGACGCGGCTGACCTTGCGCGGGAAGACGCCGTGAACCGCTACGGCGCCGTGGTCTTGGCGTTGCTGGCGACGACGGCGACCGCGGCCGCCGAGCCGCAGGTGCTGCGCATCGGCAGCGTCGCGCCCGACGGCAGCGGCTGGGCCAACGCGCTCGGCGCCTTCGCCCGCTACGTCGAGTCCGAGTCCAAAGGCGCGCTCAAGGTGAAGCTGTACTTGAATGCCGTCGCGGGTGACGAGGTCGAGATGGGCGAGCGCACGCGCCGAGGCCAGCTCGACGGCGTCGCCTCGGGGCAGCTGTTGTGCGCGATCGTGGCCCCGTCGATGCGCGTCTTGCGCTTGCCGGGCGTGTTCCAGAGCCGCGACGAAGCGCGCGACGTGCTGACGCGGCTCGAGCCCACCGTCGAGGCGGAGGCGGCGCAGGCCGGCTTCGTCATCCTCGGCTCGGCCGGCATCGGCGCCGACATCTTCTTCACGCGCGAGCCCGTCAACAGCTTGGCCGAGCTGCAAAAGGTCAAGCTGTGGCGCTGGGCCGCCGACGACGCCGCCATCGCCATGTCGAAGGAGATGGGCCTGACCGTGGTGCCGACGCCTCTCTTCGACGCGCGCGGCGCCTACGAGTCGGGCAAGCTCGACGGCTTCATGGCCGCGCCGTCGGCGGCCGTCGCGTTCCAATGGTCGAGCACGGCGCGCTACGTGACCGACTTGCACTCGGCCTACCTCTACGGCTGCTTGGCGTTGAGCGAGCGATCGTTCCAGAGGCTGCCGCCGGCGGCGCAAAAGTCGCTACGCGCCGGCGCCGCGCAGCTGCTCTTGTCGATCGAGGAGCTCGGCCGCAAGCAGGACGCGCAGCTGCTCGGCGGCCTGTTCCAGAAGCAGGGCTTGCGCGCCTTGCCGGTGTCGCCGGCGTTTCGCGCCGAATATTTCGCGGCCGCCAAGGCGGCGCGCGACCGCATCGGCGACAAGCTGGTGCCGCGCGCGCTCTTGGAACGCGTGCTGCGCATGCTCGCCGACTACCGGCTCGAGCACCCGTAAAACCTAGCGCGGCGGGCGTTAGGCTACGGAGTGCTCGGTAATCGACGGCATCGACAGCTCGCGCATCGGATCCGTCGGCAGCGTCGCGAAGCGCGCGCTCCGCTTCGTCGCCGGCGCCGGCGGATTGAGCGGCTGCAGCCCGCCCGAGGACGCGCTGACGCGTTCGAGCGGAAGCGGCTGCCAGCCGTATCCGCCGCGCCAACCGGCCACCAGCGCACCGTTGCCGTCGCGCACGGTTACCGTCGCCTCGTCACAATACTCATCCCCCGCGCGCCGCATCATCCGAGCCAACACCAACGCCGCCGACTCCGTCTCGGCCAAGCTGGTGTACTCGAAGCCCCCGCGCTTCCTCGTCGTCACCCTGTAAGGCATGTCCGGTAGCGTCGATTATCTACGAAACACCCAGGTCTGACTGTCTCCTCCCTGACACTCATTTCGCCGCATCGCCAACCGCGCGTGAGCAGTTGGGATTTCGTGCGGCTCGGTGACGCTTTGGAGGACGATTTATTGTGCTTGTGTTTTAGGGCTTCGTGTCGGAGCAGCAGCGGAACCCGACATCGGTGTTGGCGAAGGACGCCTTTTGGATGTCGAAGTCGAACTCGCACGAGAGCCCCGTCGACGATTGCGTCGTCGGCGTCGAGTAGGCGCCGCCGCGCAGCTTGAGGTAGACGAAGCTCCAGGCGATGGTCGCCGGCGACGCCTGCGTCACGCCGCTCGGGTTGCTGATGACCACCGACGTCGACGACAAGACGCTGACGATGGTGAAGGTGCCGTTGTTGGCCGGGTTGGTCGCGTTCGAGAGGACGAGCTGCGCGCCGGCGTCGGTGTTGTAGATGTTGGTGAGGCCGTTGACCGTGACCTGCCCGGCCGACGGGCCGGCGACGATCGTGGCGGCGCTGCCCGACTTCAAGCTGACCTGCGTCGACGTCCACTCCATCAAGTTGCCCGACAGATCGTGCGACTGGCTGCCCCCGACGGTCGAGTAGCAGAAGTTGGTCGTGCCCGAAGCGGTGCCGGCGACGCCCGCGGGCCAGGCGCCCGAGCCCGAGCAGATGCCGGCCGTGCAGGTGAAGCCAGCGTTGCAGTCGGCGTTGCCGCCGCAGGTGCATTGGCCGCTGGCGTTGCAGCCGTTCGTCGGGCAAGTCGGCGGCGTCTTCGTGTAGTCGCACTTGGACGAGAGGCACTGCGAGTTGGCGCTGCAGCGCTGATCACCCTCTTGGCTGTCGTTGCAGATGCCGGCGGCGTAGCTGGTGTTCGACGCCGACATCGAGTAGTGCGTGCCCGAGGTCGCGTTGGCGTTGCAGGTCTCCGTCCATTCCCAGGCCGTGCACAAACGACCGATGGAGTTGCCGTTCGTGTCCTTGATACCGGCGCAGGCGGCCGCCGCTTGCGCTTCGGTCACGTTCGACCACGGCAGCGTGCCGGCGTTGGCGCAGGCGCGCGTCGACTGCGCGCCGGGCGAGACGCCGGTCGCGTCCGGTCGCGAGGCTTCGTAGGCGTACACATAGACGGTGTGCGCCGCTTGGCCGGTGACGGGATCGGCGGCGACGCTGATTTGCACCGTCGGATCGTGCCAGCCCTGATAGGTGGTCGTGCCGATGGTGGCGGTGGTCGGCTCGTCGATGAGGCCGTTGCAGTCGTCGTCCTTGCCGTTGCAGAGCTCGTTCGACGCCTTGGTGTTGTCGGCGGTGGCCGAGCAGGCCTGCTCGTCGTTGTACGCCAGCGTCGCCACCGACTTCTGGCACGTGATGGGCCCGGTCGTTTGGCAGACGCCGTTGCCGGCTTTGCACGTCGTGGCCGCGCGTATGTTGGTGCAGCCGGCCGTCGACACGGCGACGCCGGGGAAGTTCTCGTCGCAGGCGCCGTTGCAGTTGTTGTCGAGGTTGTCGCACTGCTGCTCGATCGAGGCCAAGTTGCCGCCGGTGAGGCTGATGTTGGGGACGCCCGAGTAGTCGCACTTGTAGCCGGCGGCGCCGAAGCACTTGGTTTGCAGCGGCTGACCGGCGCACACGCCCAGGTTGCTGCACAAAGACGGACCGGTCAGGCCGTTGTCGATGCAGCCGTCGCAGTCGTTGTCCTTGCCGTCGCAGATTTCGGGCGAGACCGGGCTCGACGGGCAGTTGTAGTTGCAGCCGAGGCCGGTCGTCGTCGTCGTCGAGTTTTCGGTGCCGCTGACGGTGACGTCGCACGTCGGTGTCGTCGTCGACGAGTCCTTGTGCGAGACGAAGTACCAGCCGGCGTTGCAGCTGACGACCTTGCACGTGCCGACGGCGGCGCCGCCGAGAAGCTGGCAGCCGTTGGTCGCGTTGGGCAGCGCGCAGACGTCGCCGCAGCCGCCGCAGTTCTTGGCGTCGCTGTCGTAGTGCGGCGCGCCGTTGCTGGCCCAGGTGCTGGTGAAGCCGTTGTCGATCTTGCCGTCGCAGTCGTTGTCTTTGCCGTCGCAGGTCTCGGGCGACGGGCCGAGCGAGCCTTGGCAGGTCAAGCCGCCGTTGACGCAGGCGAGCGTGCCGGCCGCGCACTGGCCCTGGCAGTTGCCGGGTGCCGGGTTGTCGCTGCACTGCTTGCCGGCGGAGCCGTCGGGGCAGCGGCCGCCGAGACCGGGATCGGTCAAGTTGTCGTCGGCCACGAAGTCGCAGTCGTCGTCGATGCCGTTGCACACCTCTTTCGGGAAGGTGCAGGCACCGTTGGGGTTGCAGTCGGTGCCGCTCTGCGTGGCCGCGATCGGGCAGTGGTACTCGCAGCCGGTGACGTTGATCGCGCCCGCCGCCGGGTTGTGGCGATAGGTCTGATGATTGCCGGCCGAGTCGTTGCCGTTGAAGCAGGCTTTGACGTCGCACTTGCCGCGACCGGCGTTCGTCGCGTCGGGATCGCAGGACATGACCGTGCCCGCGCCCAAGCTGCACACGACGGCGCACTGGCCACAATTGTTGATGTCGCTGTCGTAGAGCGGGTTCTGATGGGCGGCGTCGGACCAGGTTTTGGTGAAGCCTTCGTCGACCTGGCCGTCGCAGTTGTTGTCCTTGCCGTCGCAGATTTCGACGCCGTTGTTGCTCGGCGTGCAGACGTACTCGCAGCCGTTGGCCGGGTTGCCGTCGAGGTTGATGTGGCCCGGCTGGCACGCGCCGATCGAGCACGCCGGCGGCGTGCCGCCGCACACACCGAAGGCGTTGGGATACGAGCACTCGTTGAAGCACATGCCGCAGTTGTTGGGATCGTTGGCCAGCTTGGACGGCGGCACGTCGTCGATGATGCCGTTGCAGTCGTTGTCGATGTGGTCGCAGATCTCGACGCCGCCGTTGGTCGGCACGCAGGCGCCGTTGGGGTTCTCCATGTCGATGCCGGGCGACAGATCGATCGTCGCGCCGGTCAGGTCGGGCGGCGGCAAGAGGTCGGCGGGCGCGATGACGCCGTTGCCCGAGTCCTTGCAGTTGAGGCAGTACGGCTCCGATTTGCAGCCGGCCGCGACGAACACGATCGTCGACAGCCAGGCGAAGGTCAGCGCTCTCATCGCTGCACCTCCGCGCGGCGACGCCGGCGCAACGCCAGCGCGCCGAACACGAGCAGCAGCCACGCGGCCGAGTTGGGCGCGCTCGCCGGGCCGGACACGGCGCAGCTGAAGCCGCCGCCGCCGGCGCCGACGACTTGATCGGTCGCGCCGGCCGGGTTCGTCTCGCAGAAGCCGGCGCACGACGCGTTCACCGAGCAGTGCGTGTCACTCGGGCAGTGCAGCGACACGCAGGGATCGGCGATGCAGGAGCCGCCGCAGCAGGCTTGACCGCTGTTGCAGCCGCCGATGCACTCGTTCTCGACGCAGACGCCGACGCCGTTGGTGACGTTGCAGGACTGACCCTCCTGGCAGTTGACGCCGCCGCACGGATCGTCGACGCACTTGCCGTCCTGGCAGAATTGACCGCTCGCGCACGGGCCCTTGCAGATGGGGACGCACTGGCCGTTCTGGCAGAACTCGTCGCCGGTGCAGGTGACGTTGGCGCACGGATCCATCTGGCAGTTGGCGCCGGCGACCGGGTCGTTGACGCAGATTTCGCCGTCGGGGCAGCCTTGCGTGCGGCAGGAGCCGTCGACGCAGACGCCGAGCTGGCAGATGTACGTCGCCGGGCAGGTGACGGTGGCGCACGGGTCGATGCACTGCGCGGCGCCGCTGGCGTCGACGGAGCAGGTGTCGCCCTTCGGGCAGTTGGCCTTGGCGCAGACGTCGGGCACGCACAAGTTCGTCGACGGCTGGCAGATGAAGCCGCCGGGGCACGGGAACTCGCCCGCGGTGCACGGCTGCACGCAGTTGCCTTGGTAGCACTGGAAGCCGCTCGGGCAGTTGCCGTTGGTGTTGGTGGTGCCGGTGCAATCGGTGGAAATGCCGTTGCACTGGTTCGGCTGCGGACCGACCGCGCCTTCGCAATCGATCATGCCGGCGACGCAGACGGTGAGGCCGGCTTTGCACGGCGGCTGATCGGCCGGCGGCACGGGCGCGTCGCAGCTGACGCCTACGCCGGGCAGCTGGCCGCTCGCGGGCGCCAACGGCGGGTTGGTGTCGTCGATCTGGCCGTTGCAGTTGTCGTCGATGCCGTTGCAGGTCTCCGGCGTCGGGCCGACGGTCTGCACGCACACCGGCGACTGCGGGCTCGTCGGCGAGCTGTTGGCCGGGCACTCGAGCACCGCCTTGCAGGCGCCGCCGAGCAAGATGCCGGCGCCGGTGCAGGGCGTGCCCACGCCGGGGACGTCGTCGATGGGGCCGTCGCAGTCGTTGTCGACGGTGTCGCAGACCTCGGGCGACTTGGAGACGGCGCCGACGCAGGTGCGCACGCCGGCGGTGCAGCTGCCGGCCTTCTGGAAGCACTGCCAGGTGCCGGTGTGGCAGCGCGTGCCGGTGCCGGTGTTCTGGCAGTCGGCGATATTTCCCGTCGGGCAGCAGGCCGTGTTCAGCCACGAATCGGTGGGGGCGTTGTCGATGCAGCCGTTGCAGTCGTCGTCGACGCCGTTGCAGGTCTCGGCGATGGGGCCGATGCCGCCGATGCAGCTGCCGTAGACCGGCGTCGGATTCGGGCACGCCTTGCCGGCGGGCCAGCCGGCCGGGCAGCCGGCGCTGCCGCTCGGCAAGGGCACGGTGGCGCAGGCTTCGGTGCCGGCGTGGCAGGCGCCGACGCCGGCGAGGCCGGGCGGGAACGACTGCCCCGACTGCTGATCGACGTAGCAGGCGATGGGCGGGTCGTCGTTGGCGACGCCGTTGCAGTTGTCGTCGGTGCCGTCGCACAGGTCGAGCGGCTTGGGATAGCCGGGATTGCCGCCGAGGCACCACAAGGCGTCGGTCGTGCCGTTGAGCTTGCAGGTGCTCACGTTGGGATCGGACGCGCAGCACTCGGTGACGCCGGGCGCGCAGTCGCCGACGTTGTTGCCGCAGGCGAGGCCGGTGTCGATGAGGTTGTTGTCGATGACGCCGTCGCAGTCGTCGTCGCAGTTGTTGCACGTCTCGGGGTGCGGGCTGCCGCCGGCGCAGGCCGGGCACTGCTTGCAGTTCGTGCACGTGCCGGCGGCGCCGTTGACGCAGTCGTCGATGACCCCGTCGCAGTCGTTATCGATGCCGTCGCAGATTTCGACGCCCGGGCACAGCTTGGGCACGGCCCACAGCGCGGTGCCGGCGACGGCGGTGGCGTTCACGAACGTGATCGTCGTGCCGGTGGCGGCGGTGATCGTGAACGGCCCGCCGTTGTCGCCCGCGGGGCCGTTGACGACGTAGATGGCGTCGCCGACGCCGATTTCGGTGGGCACGCCGCCGGCCGGCGTCAACACCTCGTTCGTACCGTTGACGGTGATGGTGGCCGTGCCTTGCAGCGACGTGAGGCCGTACGCGGCGTTGGTCGCCGTGTCAGCGGCGGCGCCCGCGTTCGTCAGGTCGACGGTGTTGTTGCCGACGGCGCTGATGACGAAGACGCCGTTGTTGGCCGCGGCCGACGCCCCGTTGACGTAGAGCAGCTGCCCGACCGCCGACGCGCCCAAGCCGCTGACGCCGGTCAAATGCTCCTTGCCGGCGACGAGCGAAACGGCGGCGCCGAGCGCGCCGGTGCAGGTCTGCGCGCTGCACACTTGGCTCAGCTGATCGGTCGAGCACTGGAAGATGCCGGTGTCGTTGCAGTGCGTGCCGGTGGGCCAGCCGTTGTTGCACGTGGCCGCGGCGCGCGGACCGTTCGTGCACGTGGGCAGGCCGGGGATGGCGACGCCGGGGAAGTTTTCATCGCACTGGCCGTTGCAGTTGTCGTCGATGCCGTTGCACTTCTCGACGAGGACGGAGCTGGAGACGATGTCGGCGAGCGCGGCCTCGATGTCCTGCTGCGAGTTGGCGAGGCGCGCCGAGCCGGTGCCGCCGGCCTTGGCGATGGCGTCGAGCGTGCTGTTGGAGTTGTTGCCGAAGGCCAAGCCGACGACGTAGACCTTGTTGATCGCCTTGGCGCCGGCGACGGTGGCGGCGACGAACGAGCCGGCGGCGGCGACAGGCCCGTTGGTGGTGTCGTAGTCGCAGCTGTCGAAGCCGTCGGTCATCTGCACGAGCACGTACGGGCGACAGGTGATCTGGGTGTCGAGGGTCTCGCCGTTCGTGCCGGTGGCGATGTTGTTGTACCAGCTGGCGGCGGCGCGCGCGGCGCCGGCCAGCGGCGTGCCACCGACGGCGCGCAGCTCGGGGTTCACCGGGATGCCGGCGAGGTTGCCGGCGAGCGCCTCGATGCCGTCGACATACGGCAGCACCGCGCCGCTGGAGTTGGCCGTGCTCGGGTCGACGAGGATCTGGCCGCCCGGGCTGCGGCAGCTCTCGTTGAACACGCAGGTGTTGGCGGAGCAGGTCCAGATGGCGGTCGTGCCGTCGTTGCCGACGGTGTTGGGGCAGCTGAAGCCGCCGCCGCACTTGCAGACCTTGGCGCCGCTCGTGGCGATGGCCACGCACGAGCCGGCCGCGCCGCCGTTGCAATCGGCGTCGCTGTAGCAGACTTGCGGCGTGGCGCAGGCGGTGGTGTTGGCGTTGTTGTTGGTGCCGCAGGTGCCGCTGTAGGTCAGCGTGTTGCCGTTGGTGGTGTTGCCGGTCGGGCGATTGGTGCAGGTGCCGCCTTGCGTGCGCGTGCTGCCGTAGCCGGCGGTCTCGCCGCCGCTGACGCTCCAATAGGGCGTGCACAAGTTGTTGTCGGTGCGGCACTTGCCGCCGATGCAGAACGAGCCGAGCGCGCAGGTGTCGTCGGTCGTGCAGTTGCCGGTGCTGTTGCCGGTCGTGTTGGGGACGGCGCAGGTGGTGCCCGTGTAGCGCATGAGGCCCCAGTCGATGTCACCCGAGCCGTTGACGACGTTGGTCACGGCCTGCTTGGCGGCGTACATGCGGCTGTTGACGCCGTCGTACAGCGTCGCCGCGGTCGCGCCGCCGCAGGTCAGCGTGCCGGTCTCGAAGCCGGTATAGAGGCCCAAGTTGAAGTTGGTCGACTGCGAGCGCGTCATGACCGCGTCGCTGTAGAGCGTCGAGCCGTCACCGCCCGTCGACGTCGTGTCGGTGAAGTGCTCCGTCATCGAGCCCGACGTGTCGACCATGATGAGCACGCGCGGCTTGATTTGGTTGGTCTGCGCCGCCGCCGGCCGCGCACCGCCCACGATCAACAGTCCCCCGACCACGAGGCCCAATCCCACACGACGCATGTTCATTGCTCCTTGGTGTCCGGTTGCTGCGCGGAAGGCTTGCCGTCAGACGACTTGCCGTCATTGGGAGTTTCAGGCGCTTCGGGCTTCGCGTCCTCGAGGATGTGGAACTCGACGCGGCGATTGGCTTCGCGGCCCGCTTTGGTCTTGTTGTCGGCGATCGGCATCGTCGGGCCGTAACCGCCGGCGATCATGCGCGCGGGCTCGACGCCCTTCTTGATGAGGTAGAGCCGCACCGACTCGGCGCGCTCCTTCGACAGCTGGATGTTGTGCTCCATGTCGCCTTGCGAATCGGTGTGGCCCTGCACCTCGACCTTGAGCTCGGAGTGGCCGCGCAAGAGCTGCGCAACCTGATCGAGCAGCCCGAAGCTGACCGGCTGAATCGTCGCCTTGTTGGTGTCGAAGAAGACCTTGTCCAAGATGACGATCTGCTTCTTGGCGACGTCGAGCTTCACCTTCGCCGGCGGGCCGGAGTCGGGGCAGCCGTCCTCGTCCTGGAACCCGTTGATGGTCTCGGGCTCGTTCGGGCACTTGTCGTCCTTGTCGAGGACGCCGTCCTTGTCGTTGTCGGGATCGGGGCAGCCGTCGTCGTCCTGGAATCCGTCCATGTCCTCGGGCGCGTTCGGGCATTGGTCGAAGCTGTCCGGGATCCCGTCGTTGTCGTTGTCGGGATCGGGGCAGCCGTCGTCGTCCTGGAATCCGTCCTTGTCCTCGGGATCGTTGGGGCACTTGTCGATGGCGTCGGGGATGCCGTCGCCGTCGGAGTCGGTCTTGGTCGCCGGGCAGCCGTCGTTGGGCTTGGGCGGCTTGTGATCTTCGGGATCGTTCGGGCAGGCGTCGTGCAAGTCGTCGATGCCGTCGTTGTCGTTGTCGGGCTCGGGGCAGCCGTCCTCGTCCTGGAAGTGGTCGAAGTCCTCCGGCTGATTCGGGCACTTGTCGTTGACGTCGGGGATGGTGTCGCGATCGTTGTCGGGATCGGGGCAGCCGTCCTTGTCCTCGAAGCCGTCTTTGTCTTCCGGCTCGTCGGGGCACTGGTCGACGCTGTCGGGCACGCCGTCGTGATCGCGATCGAGGAAGCTCGGCGACCACACGAAGCCCATGAACACGCGCGGCGACGACGAGCCCAAGCCGGCGACGATGCCCGAGCCGACGCCGACGTTGAGCGACAGGCCGTAGATGATGGTGATCTTGCCGGCGACGTCGAACTCGAGCGGGTTGGCGTTCACCTTGCTCGAGAAGTCGTGGTCGCCGTAGATCTCGGCGAGCAGCGTGAAGCGCGAGCGCACGACGTCGTAGGCGAAGGCGCCGCCGTAGCTCAGCGCCACCGGGCCCACCGTCGTCGAGAAGAAGTGCGACGTATGCGCGTACCACTGCACGCCGAAGAAGACGCCGGCGCGCCAGCGATCGCCTTCCCAGCCGCCGAGCAGTCGGCCCTCGCCGGCGAAGCCCGAGAAGTGGTCCTGCCCGCCGAACTCTTTGTCGTTGCCGATGGGGATGCTGAGCCAATGCGACAGCGACAGCTCGAAGCCGCGCTCTTTGCCGTACAGGCGCGCCTTCAAGTGGATGCGCGGATCGCCGAGCGCGAAGCCCGACGGCGCCGCGACGTGCGTGCCGCCCGGCGGCGGGTTGGTGTCGTTGAAGCTCTGGCCCGCTTGATACAGCGTCATCGGCCAGGCGAGGGCTATTTGAAAGCGATCCCAGAGCCCGATCGCCGCCCAGATGTCCATCGACAGCGCGTGCTCGAGCAGCTGCGCGCGCGCCGCTGTCTCCTTCTGCGTCGTCGGGTTGTAGCCAAAGATCGAGAACTCGTCGTGCGCGTAGTCGAAGAAAAGACCGAGCCCGTACGATTTATGCCGTAACGGAATCGCCGGCTCGACGGTGATGAACTCGTCGGGGCCGGGCGCTGGATGAAAGAGCTGCGGATTGAACGAGCGATCTTGGGGTGCCACCGTTTGCGCGCGCACCACCGCCGGCAACGACGCCAGCATCGTGGAGGTCACGCACAGCAGCAGGGCCGCCCCTCTCGGCCGCAGACTCGACATGTGCTCGGCATCGTAAGCAGTTGTGATGATTCCTGTAAACAAGATTCGTACGCCTGATTACTGTAGAAACGCGAGCTTCTATTGGTGCGGCTCCGCACGGGACGGCGATCATGGGTAGCCTCTGTTACACTGCCGGCCGTGCCGAACTGCCCAACTTGCGGCGACCCGCTCGCCGACAACGCGCGCTTTTGCCCGAAGGACGGGACGACCGTGCGTCCTGACACCGCGCCGATCTTCGAGCATCCGGAGGTGCTGCTGCAGGGCGTCACGACGACCACGACCGTGCAAGGCAAGGCGAGCGCCAGCGGAAAACGCGAAGCGCCGCCCGATCCGCTGCCGGGCGCGATCTTGGACGGCCGCTATCACGTCCGGCAGCGGCTCGGCCAAGGCGGCGTGGGCGCGGTCTACGAAGGCGAGCACGTCGAGACCCATCGCCACGTCGCCATCAAAGTCCTGCACGCCGTCTTCGCGGGCACGGGCGAGTTCCACAAGCGGTTCGAGCGCGAGGCGCGGGCGGCGTCGAAGCTGAGCCATCCGGCGTGCGTCAGCGTCATCGACTACGGGCGCATCGAGCGCGTCGAGCCGGTGCACGTGGGCCAAAAGCTCCTCGGCGTGCCCTACCTCGTCATGGAGCTGGTGCGCGGACACTCGCTGGCGGAGCGGCTGACGCAGACGATGACGGCGCCCGAAGCGGTCGGTGATCGCGCGCGGCGTGGCCTCGGCGCTCAAGCACGCGCACGGGCTCGGCATCATCCATCGCGACATCAAGCCGGCGAACGTCATGCTCGTCGACGGCAGCGGCACCGGCTTCGTCGTCAAGCTGCTCGACTTCGGGCTCGCCAAAGTGGCCGACGACGGCGATCATGAGCAGCTGACGCAGGCGGGCACGGTGTTCGGCACGCCCGGCTATCTCAGCCCGGAGCAAGCGGGCGGCCTGCCCGCCGACGCGCGCAGCGACCTGTACGCGCTCGGCATCATGCTCTTCGAGCTCGTCGCCGGGCGGCGGCCGTTCGTGCGCAAAGATCCGATCGAGGTCGTCAAAGATCATCTGCACACGCCGCCGCCGTCGCCGCGGAGCTTGGGCGCGCCGATCTCGGATGAGCTCGAGGCGGTGATCTTGCGCGCGCTCGCCAAGGAGCCGGACAAGCGCTGGCAGACGGCCGACGACTTCTCGCGCGCGCTCGCCAATACGCCGGAGGGTGGCCATCCGGCACCGCAGCATGCGCAGCCGGTGCCGACGCACGTTCCCGTCGAGCGCTCGGCGACGATGCGCGTCAAGGCCTTGTGGCAGCGGGTGCCGCGCAATCGGCAGGCGCTCGTGCTCGGCGGCGTCGTGCTGGCGGTGATCTTGACGATGACCGTCGTCGTCGTGTCGGCGGCGCGCAAGCACGATCCGGCGCGGCTGACGACGCTGCCGGCGCCGCCGGTGCAGGCGATGCCGCTTCATCCCCGAAGACGCGCTCCGCCACCTACAACAAGCGGTCGGCTATCAGCGGCGGCTGTGGTGCTCGAACGCGCTCGAGGAGCTGGAAGCGGCGCTGCGCGAGGCGCCGGCGCTCGGCTCCGACGTGACGCTGCAGCATACGGCGATCGCCTGCTTGACACCGAAGACGCGCGACAAGGCGCTGCGCTTCGTCGTCGAGCGGCTGGGCGAGGCGGCGCGACCGGCGCTGGAGACCGCCGCCACCGACGCCAACCCCGACGTCAGGCGCGGCGCGAAGTTGGCGCTCGATCGGATGACCGGACGTTTACCGCAATAATCGGCTTAGGTACAATTGACGACGATGCACCGCATCCTGCTCTACAAAACCGGAGAGACCGATCCGGCGCTCTTGCCGCAGATCGGAGATTACGAGCGCTGGTTCGCGCGCGTGCTCGGGTCGTCGCACACGCTGGAGATTCACCGCGCGTTCGACAAGCCGAAGCACACGATCGACGGCTACGACGGCATGGTCATCACGGGCTCGCCCCGCTCGCTCGTCAACCCCGAGCCGTGGATGGACGACGCGGCCGAGTTCATCCGCTCGGCCGCTGACGCCGGCGTGCCGGTGCTCGGCGTCTGCTTCGGCCATCAGCTCATCGGTTACACCTACGGCGGACGCGTGCGGCAGAACCCGAACGGCTGGGAAGTCGGCACCGTCGACGTCGCGCTCACCGACGAAGGCGCGCGCGATCCGCTGTTCGCCGGCGTGCCGGCGGCGCTGCGCGTGAATCAGTCGCACCAGGACGAAGTCGCGACGCTGGGGCCGACGACGACGCTGTTGGCGGCCAGCGCGCACACGGCGACGCAGGCGATCGCCGTCGGCGAGCACGTGCGCGGCGTGCAGTTTCATCCGGAGATGGACGCGCTCGTCATCCAGCGCATCGTCGAGCATCGGCGGCGCATCCTGCTCGACGACGCGCGGCGCCGCTGCCGCGACGGCTTCTGCGTCGATCGCGTCATCGCCGGCGCCGGCGATTGCCCCGACGGCGAGCGCGTGCTCGTCAACTTCGTCGAGCACTTCGTGCGGCAAGCCGCCTGAACCGCGGCTGCGCGCCGGCTTTTAGCGCGGCAGGCGCAGCCAGACGTCGAAGCCGAGCTCGGCGTGGAAGCCGAGCTTGCGATACATGTCCTTCGGCGAATCGTCGGCGCGCGCGATCAAGTAGACGAGGTCGGCGCCAGCGGCGCGAGCGCGCTCGACCGAGTCGATGACGAGCGTGCGGCCGACGCCGCGCCGCCGCGCCTCGGGCAGCGTGCCCACCGAAAACACGCTGGCGACGCCGCGATGCATGGCGAGCCCGACGGTGCCGACGGTGCGGCCGTCGCGGTCGGCCACGAACACGTCGAGCGCCCCACGCTCGCTCTTGGCGCGCATCGAGCCCACGATCTCCATCGAAACCGACGGCGCGTACCACGCTTCCTCGCGGTTCATGCGGTCCATCGCGAACGCGAACGCGTCCCACGGCGCCTCTTGCGGCACCTTGCGCAGCCGCACGCCCGGCGCCTTGGCGCGCAAGAGCGGCCCCGACAGCATCATCGCCAGCAGGCGATCGCGCACGAAGCCGCGCCGGCGCAGCGACGGAGCCAGCGCATCGGGCACGTCGGCGCCGTCGAGCGTCAGCTGCAGATGGCGCGCACCGACGGCGCGCAGCGGCACCGCCAGCGACTCCAAGTCCTCGTCGAGCGTCTCTTCGCGCAAGCGCGCTCGCCGCACCAAATTCGCGTCGTAGACGTGCGGGAACGCCGCCTGCCGAATCACGCGCCCCGCCGGCAGCGCGAGGACCTCGGCGCCCGCTTCGGCGAGCGCGTCCTCGGCCGCGCAGATGCGGTCGACGACGGATGAAGATCGGGCCAGCACAGGCGAATATTCGGTGCCCGCCGTCCCGTCGTCAAGTGTACTCCTGTCGACGGTGACCTACAGGCAACACCGGACTGTGGCCGGCCGGCGACAGATTCTGGCGGCCGAACGCACCGTAATCACTCGCTCGCTCGGTGGCATAGCGGCTGCTCTGTCGTCGCCGCAATGAAGCACGCCACCCTCGTTACGCTCGTTGCTTTGTCGTCGGCGCCCGCGTTCGCGCAGTCGGTGTGGGTCGCGCCCTCGACGACGAAGGTTCGCCCCACGACCGCGTCGGGCACGGCCACGAGCATCGCGCTCGAGGCCGCCGGCAACGAGTTCGAGGCCTTCCACGTCGTCGTCAACGGCGGCGGCGCCGGCGCCAAAGCCGTCACCGTCAGCGCCGACGCGCTCAGCGACGGCAACGGCAACACCATCTCCGACGTGCGCGTCTACCGCGAGGCTTGGTACAACGTCGCCACCGCCTCCAACATCCAAGGCGCGACCGGCAACTGGCCCGACGCGCTCATCCCCGCCGTCGACGAGATCGACAATCAGCCGCGCAACGCCTTCCCCTACGACGTGCCGGCCAATCAGCAGCAGCCGATGTTCATCGAGTATCACGTGCCGGCGAGCGCGCCGGCCGGCTGGTACGCGGGCGCGGTCCACGTCACCGGCGGCGTCACCGTCGATGTCCCCGTCAAGATCTACGTGCACGCCTTCTCGTTGCCGTCGACGGCCAGCATCCGCACCGCCTTCGGCATCGGCTGGGACGACCCGTGCATCGCGCACTACGGCAGCTATGCGGCCTGCGGCGGCGACGCCGGCACGCAGGCCATGCTCAACAAGTACGCGCGCTTCGCCCTCGACCATCGCGTCTCGTTGACCGACGTCGTCTACACCGGCCCCGCCGCCAACAGCGACGGCACCTACGACTGGGCCACGTGGGACGCCACCTACGCCGACATGCTCAACGGCGGCATGGGCGGCCGGCTCATCGGCGCGCAGCTGACGTCGGTGCGCTTCCACTGGACGCAGGATCAAGCGCACTACGCCGCGTGGGCGCAGCACTTCCGCGCCAACGACTGGTTCGATCGCACGTTCGATTACACCTGCGACGAGCCGCCGAACGGCTGCGCCTGGAGCGACATTCCGACGCTCGCCGCCGTCGTCCACGCCGGCGACCCCGGCTTCGAGACGCTGGTGACGACGACCTACACGCAGGCGCTGGCGGCCGGCGTCGTATCCAGCATCGACACGCTCGTTCCCGTCGTCGACTTCGTCGATCCGATGCCGCCGCAGACGAACACGCGCGCGACCTACGACGCCTTCTTGGCCACGTCGACGCAAAAGCGCGTGTGGATGTATCAGTCCTGCGACTCGCACGGCTGCAATAGTCCCGGCGGCGCGCCGACGAGTCGGCTGGCCCAGCTACATGATCGACGCGCCCGCGACGCAGAACCGCGCCATGGAGTGGCAGGCCTGGCGCGAGAAAGTCTCGGGCGAGCTCTACTACGACACCAGCTACGCCTTCTCGCGCGGCGACGCCTGGACCAACCAGTACTACTTCTACGGCAACGGCGACGGCACGCTCTTTTACCCCGGCACGCCCGCGAAGATCGGCGGCACGTCGCAGATTCCGATCGCCAGCCTGCGCTTGAAGATGATCCGCGAAGGCCAGGAAGACTACGAGTACCTGAAGCTGCTCAGCGACTCGGGCGACCCGACGATGGCCGACGCCGAAGCCGCCGGTCTGTCGCCCGACGCGTACACGAACATGACGGACCCGGCGTCGATCGATGCCGCGCGCCACCGCATCGCCGCGCGCATCGAGGCGTTGACGGGGCAGACGTCGTCGATGGGCACGCCGCCGGCCGACGCGAGCAGCGCCGGCGGCGCGACGACGCCCGGCGGCACCAGCGCGGCGACGACCGGATCGACGAGCGGCAGCACGACCGGCAGCGGCAAGTCGGCGGCGACCGGCCACTCCGGCGGCTGCGCGCTGGCGACCGGCGCGACCCCGTCGACGCCGGCGTCGTTGGCGCTGACGGCGCTGGCCCTCCTCGCCTTCGCCGCCCGCCGTCGCGTCCGCCAGGCCGTCCGCCACTCGCCGCTAACGCCGGGCTGCGCGCACGGCCGGCTTGGCCCGCGCGACGCAGCTGACCTGGCCCATTCGACGGCGACGCGACTGGCGCCGGCGCACCGCCCGTGCTAGACGTTCCCGTTTGCATCGATGACCACGCATCACGACGCCCGCGCGCAGCTGCGCAACCGCCTCGACGAGGAGATCGGCACCATCCGCCGGGAAGCGCCGCGTCGCATGGCGCTCGTCTACCCGAGCCCGTATCACGTCGGCATGTCGTCGCTCGGCTTTCAG
The DNA here is from genome assembly GCA_963785725.1 of uncultured delta proteobacterium. Taxonomy (GTDB): domain Bacteria; phylum Myxococcota_A; class Polyangia; order Palsa-1104; family Palsa-1104; genus JAQBQH01. Next base: position 321,390 of record CAWAWS010000002.1, read on the forward strand.
ACGCTGTATGGCGCTTCTGAACCGCGAGCCCGATTGGGCGGCCGAGCGCGCCTTTTTGCCCGACGACGTCGACGACTGGCGCCGCTCGCGGTTGCCGCTCTTGACCTACGAGTCGGAGCAGCCGGTCGGCGGCTTCGAGGTCATCGCCTTCTCGGTCGCCTACGAGCTGGAGCTGACGGGCCTGTTCGACTGCCTCGAGCTGTCGGGCTTGCCGCTCTTCGCCGACGAGCGCGGCGCGCGGCATCCGCTCGTCGTCGCCGGCGGCCCGCTGACGTTCTCCAACCCGCTGCCGCTCGGCGCCTTCGTCGACGTCGTCGTGCTCGGCGAGGCGGAAGAGACGGCGCCGGCGCTCTTGCGGCACATCGCCGACGAGCCCAATCGCCAGCGGCTGCTCGAGCGCTTGGCGGCGCTGCCCGGCTATTGGGTGCCGGCGATTCACGGCGAGCAGCTGCCGCCGATCGGCCAAGCGGAGCACACGTCGCTGCCGGCGCGCTCGATCATCATCACGCCGCAACACCGAGCTGCGGTCGATGTTCCTCATCGAGCCCGAGCGCGGCTGCTCGCGCGGCTGCACCTACTGCGTCATGCGGCGCTCGACCAACGGCGGCATGCGTCTGGTCGCGCCCGACGTCGTGCTCGGCCTCATCCCCGAGCACGCGCGCGCGCGTCGGGCTCGTCGGCGCCGCGGTGACCGACCACCCCAAGATCGCCGAGATCGTCCGCCGCATCGTCGACAGCGGGCCGCGAAGTCGGCATCTCGTCCCTGCGCGCCGATCGGCTCACCGACGAGCTCGTCGGCCTGCTCGCGCGCGGCGGCTATCGCACGCTGACGACGGCGTCCGACGGCGCGAGCGAGCGGCTGCGCGAGGAGATCGAGCGCAAGACGAAGGAGAAGCACCTCCTGCGCGCCGCCGAGCTGGCCAAGGCGCACGGCATGCGCTCGGCTGAAGCTCTACGAGATGGTCGGCCTGCCCGACGGAGCGCGACGACGACATCGACGAGCTGGTGCGCTTCGCCCGCGAGCTGTCGAAGCTGTTGCCGCTGGCGCTGGGCGTGGCGCCGTTCGTGGCCAAGCGCAACACGCCGCTCGACGGCTCGCCTTTCGCCGGCGTCAAGCTCGGTCGAGAATCGGCTGGAGCGGCTGCGGCGCGGGCTGCAAGGGCGCCGTCGAGGTGCGGCCGACGTCGGCGCGCTGGGCGTGGATCGAGTATCTGCTGGCGATGGGCGGCATCGAGGCCGGCCGGCGCGCGCTGCAAGCCCATCGCGGCGGCGGCAGCTTCGCCGCGTGGAAGCGCGCCTTCGCCGACCGCGGCGCCGAGCGCACGCCAGCTGCGCGTCGTTCAGTAGCGGCGCCGGCAGGAGCGGCTTTCGGGCCCGCTAAACTGCTACGCGCGGTGAGCGCTGCGACGCCCGCGCGCACGTCGCGCGTCGGCGTCGCCCCTCGGCCGCGCAGCGCGACGGCGGAACCTCGCGCCGAGCACCCTCGTCTATCCCAGCGGAGAATACGGTGCGCACAACGCTGCTGGCCTTGCTCGTCGCGCTCGCCGCCGCCACCAGTGGCTGCTACACCGAGTACCACGTCCGTCCGACGCAGTGCCGCGCCCGCTGGGTGCCCGGCCACTACGACACGTTCGGTCGCTGGCACGGCAGCCACTGGCGTTGCGTCTGATCTTCTAGTGGTAGCGGTAGCGGTAAACGGCTGAAGCGAGCGTCAGCTGGCGATGTCGTCGACGACGACTTCGCTGTCATTGGCATCGGCGTCGGTCAAGGATGCGCTCGCGGTCTTGGGCGGCGGCGGCGCCATCGGCACCATCGTGTCGACGAGCGCGCCGTCCACGAGCGACCACAGCGCCGTCCGCGCGTACTGCACGCCTTCGGCCGGCGGCGCGCCCGTCAGCGCTGCGATGACCTCGACCGGCCGCGCGCCGCCTTCGTTGTCGAGCTTGGTGCGCCAGACGACGATGGCGCCGCTGTCGACCCAGCCGAGCGTCTTGCGCAGCTCGGCCGCTTCCGCGCCGTCGACCAAGCGCGCGCCGTCGAGGTGGTGGGCGACGTCGATGCTGCGCGTCAGGCCGCGCTCGCCCGTGCGCGTGACCGTCAGGCCTTCGGTCCGCAGCGCGTCCGGCGCCGTCGGCAGCCAGGCCGCGAACTCGGCGCGCGCCAGCCGCTTCGAGATGGCCGGCTCGTTGAGCCCGAGACGACGCGCCGCCGAGATGACCATGCCGTCGGGCGCCGCCGCGTTCAGCCGCGCCTCCAGCTCCGTCGCGTCGCCGTCGTAGTCGATGCGCACGTCGAACACGTCGGCCAACGCCGCCACGCCGAGGCCGAGCGCGGGCGCGAACATCAGCTGCGGCTTCGGATGAAACCCCTTCGAATAGATCGGCTCGACGCGCGCCCGGCGAAACAGGCGCATCAGGAGCCGCATCGTGTCGAGGTGCGAGATGAACGCCGTCCGCCCGACCTTCGCATAGCGAATCCGCCAGCGCACACCTTCGTTCTGCGCGAAGCCGACCGGCGCCTGACGCTGGCCGCGACCGAGCTTGCGCGGCACCGGCGCCGGCGCGACGTATTCCGGCGCGGCCGTCGTGGCGGTCGTGTCGACGCCGACGAGCGCGCCGTCGGCGTTGACCACCGGCAGCCGCTTGGGCGCGTGCGCGTCCAGCTTGCGCAAGGCGACGAGCCGCTCGGACTTCATCTGCGTCAGGTCGCAGGCGATGCCGCAGTCGAAGCAGACGAGCTTGCGCGTGTCGCTCTCGGCCTCCTCGATCGTGCGCGGATGGAGCAGCGTGCCCTTCGGCTTACCGCAGGGCGGGCTGACGCGGTCTTTGAGCGCGCGCCGATATTCCCAGGCCAAGAAGCCTTCGGTCGAGCCCGATGTCGAGGTGATCCCAAGGCAGACGCGCATCGACCGGACGCGTCGACAGGTACAGCTCGCGCACCACGCCGGCGTCGTCGAGCGCGCGATTCCAGCGCTCGAGCGAGAAGTGCTCGTCCCAGCCGCAGAAGCGCCCGCCGTCTTTCCACACGGCCTCGATGACGTCGCCGAGCCGGCGATCGCCGCGCGACAAGATGCCTTCGACATGGCTGACGCCGACGTCGTGATGCTTGAGCGTGACGCGCTCGTCGCGGGCGTGATCGCGCAGGATCTTCTGCTTGCGCTCGAGCTCCTCCATCGAGTCCATGGCGCACCACTGGAACGGCGTGTGCGGCTTGGGCACGTGCGAGCTCACCGAGACCGTGACGTCGGCGTCGCTGCGCAGCTTCTTGCCGCGCCGCTTCAAGCGGCCGCCGGTCTGCACGATGCCGACGACGTCTTCGTCCGTCTCCGTCGGCAGGCCGATCATGAAGTAGCACTTCATCCGCGACCAGCCGCGCGCGAAGATCTTGTCCGCCGACGCGCCGATGTCCTCTTCGGTGACGTTCTTGTTGATGACGTCGCGCATGCGCTGCGTGCCGGCTTCGGGCGCGAACGTCAGCCCCGTCGCGCGCACGCTCGACATTTCGTCGAGCAGCTCTTCGTTCAAGCCGTAGGCGCGCAGCGAAGAGACCGAGAGCGTCGTCTGCTCCTTCTTCAGCTCGGCCATGACGCGCTTGACGAGCGGCGTGATGCAGCTGACGTCGGCCGTCGACAGCGCCGTCAGCGACGTCTCGTCGTAGCCGCCCTTCTTCACGCCTTCGACGACGCTCCGCACGATGGAATCGGGATCGCGCTCGCGCACCGGGCGATAGATCATGCCCGCCTGACAGAAGCGGCAGCCTTCGGTGCAGCCGCGCGCGATCTCGACCGACACGCGATCGAACACCGCCTCGGCATACGGCACCGGCGTGTCGGTCGGAAACGGAAACAGGTCGAGATCTTTGACCCACACGCGCTCGACGGTACGCGGCACGCGCTTGTCGACGGTGTCGACGACCACCTCAAGCTCGGTGCGCGGATCGACCGCCGTCACGTACAGCGACGGCACGTAGACACCGCCGCGCGCCGCCAGCCGAATCAGCCGCTCTTTGCGCGACAGCCCCTGCTGCTTGAGCCGCGCCCAGGTCAAGAGCAGCTCGGGCAGCACCTCCTCGGCCTCGCCGATCAAGAACGCGTCGAAGAAGGTCGCCACCGGCTCGGGATGCGTCGCCACCGGACCGCCGCCGAGAACCAGCGGCGCGTCCTCGCCGCGGTCGGCCGCGCGCAGCGGCACGCCGCCCAAGTCGAGCAGGGTGAGCACGTTCGTGTACGTCATCTCGTACTGCAGCGAGATGCCGATGACGTCGAAGTCCGACAGCGGCCGCGCGCTCTCCAGCGTCACCAGCGGCAGGTTGCGCGCGCGCAGCTCGGCTTCCATGTCGACCCACGGCGTGAACGCCCGCTCGCAGGCGATGCGCGGCGACTTGTTCAGCAGCGAATAGAGGATCTTGGTCCCGAGATGCGACATCCCGATGTCGTAGACGTCGGGAAACGCGAGCGCGATGCGGACATCGACCGCGCTCCAGTCCTTGTGCACCGACTGGTACTCGCCGCCCAGATAGCGCGCCGGCTTTTCCACGCGGCCCACGAAAGAAGCGTAGGGATGCTGCATGACTGCGACGGGTTACGCCCCAATTGGGCGCTTGTCAAGGACGGGCCGGCCCTGATGTGGGAGGTTCGACGTGCAGACTTCGTTCGACAACTGACGCAAGTCGCCAGTCGTCATGCAACTATTGGTGTTATATCGGCTTTTTGGCGGTCGATCGCGGGCGTTTGGCCGCGCGTGAGGCGGCGGCCGCGGTCGCCGGCTGTGGTTTCGCCTTCGTAACGCGGGCCGCCGTGCGCGGCAGCTTGGCGCGCGACTTGGCCTTCGTCGCGACCGGCGCGGCGTCGGCCGGCGCGCGCGCGCGATCGCCGCAGGCGAACACCTGCCGCGAGACTTCGCGCGCCGCGTGCTCCTGCGCGCGCCGGCGCGGGTGCGCGGTCGGCAGCGCCAGCCGCGCCGCCTCTTCCGGCGTGTCGGCCATGAGCAAGAGGTCGAGATCGGCGGACGCGACCTTACCGCCGGGCAGCACGGTGTCGCGCAGCCAATCGATCATGCCTTGCCAATAGCGACGGCCATACAGAACCACCGGGAAGTTGTGGATTTTGCCCGTCTGAATCAGCACCAGCGACTCGAACAGCTCGTCCAGCGTGCCGAAGCCGCCCGGGAAAATGATGAACGCTTGGCTGTACTTGACCAGCATCGTCTTGCGCACGAAGAAGTAGCGAAAGTCGATCGAGTAGTCGACGTAAGGATTCACGTGCTGCTCGTAAGGCAGCTCGATGTTGAGGCCGACCGAGCCGGCGCCGGCCTCGCGCGCGCCGCGATTGGCCGCCTCCATGATTCCGGGGCCGCCGCCGCTGATGATGGTGTAGCCGGCTTTGCCGATGAGCGCGGCCGTCTTGCGCGCGGCTTGATATTCGGGATCGCTCTCGACGGTGCGCGCCGAGCCGAAGATGGTGACGGCGGGGCCGACGTCGGCGAGCGCGTCGAAGCCCGAGACGAACTCGCCCATGATGCGCAGGACGCGCCACGGATCGGTCGTCGTGAAGTCGAGCGACTCGGCGGGCGTCGCGAGCAGGTGCGCGTCGGCGGTCGGACGCCCGTTGTTGGCGGGGAATTTGCGTTTCTTCATACGGCGGAACCTTCCTCGAGCGGCGAGAGTTGCACCTCGGCGAAGAGGCCGAAGTGATCGGACGGCAGCGCGCCGTCGGCGGCGGCGCGATCGAGCACGATGCGGCAGTCGTGGACGACGCCACGGCCGTCGCGCTTCATGGTGCTGACGAAGATGTAGTCGAGACGGCGATCGCGCTCGAGCCAGCGCAGCCGCGCGGTGTAGGGGTTGGCGTGCGACCACGTGAAGCCGTCTTCACGGCCGTGGCGGCGCTCCCACGCGTCCTGCCAGAACGTGCGGCGGCCGCCGGACGTGTGGAGGCCGCGCAGGAAGCGGATCTCGTCGGAGTCGGGCGTGGCGTTGAAGTCGCCCGTCCAAATCTTGGGCATGTCCGATTGCGAGCGGGCGATGATCTCGTCGGCCGCGAGCACCTGATCTTCGCGCTTGCCGCCGTCGGTGAGCCGATAATTGAGGTGCGTCGTGTAGCACTCGACGGCGCCTTCGGGCGTCGCGATCGTCGCCGACAACAAGAGGCGGCGCTCGGTGGGCACGGCGTGCGGCAGCTCGTGGGCATCGCGCGCGACAATCGGAAAGCGCGACAGAATCGCCAGCCCCTCGTCGCCGCCGCCCCACGGCGTCGCCGCCGCGTAGTGCCACTGCCATTCGGGGCCGAGGCCGCGCGCCAGCGTCTCCGCTTGGTTCTCGACGGTGCCCGGCACTTGCCGCACTTCCTGCAGGCCGATGACGTCGGGCGCCAGCGCGCGCAGCCCCTCCAAGCCCAGCTGCATGCGACGAGCGAGCGGCGGCTGCTCGCCCCACAAGTTGAGCGTCACGATCTTGAGCGTGGCCATGGGCGGCGATGATACGCACGAGCCGCGGCCCTCGCCAGTAGGCGCCGTTAATCGGCGACGACGAGCGCGCGCGCCATCGCCTGCTGGCGCCACAGCACCCAGGCGGGCACGAGCACGCCGACAATCCCCGCCAACACCATGAAGGTCGTCACGAAGTGACCGTGCGCTTGGTTCTGGTACACCGTAATCGCGACCGCCTGCTGCCCGACGAGGTGCACCGCGACGGCGACGATGAACGCGAGGCGCCCCGCCGGCGAGCGATACCGCGTCCCCGCGAACAGCACGTACACCGGCAGCGTCAGCGCCAAGAGCGCCGTCCAACCGACCGACACCATCGAGACGCGATCGATCCAGTCGCGGCCGAAGTGAACGAGGATGAGCGTCGCCCACAGGCCTTGCATCAGCCACATGATCCGATGCGGCGCGGCGTCGTCATCCCGCCAGCTCGGGCGGCGGCCGCGACGGCGCGCGATCGCCCACGCCTCGAACGTCGGCGTCGCTTGCAGGCCCAGCTGCGCGATGAGCGGCACCAAGAACAGCGTGGCGATCCACGCGCTGTCACGGTCGAAGCGGCTGCGGCTGCCGACGTAGGGCAAGAGCACGGCGGAGACCACGAGCACGAACAGCCCCAAAGCCTGGTTCTTCGACAAGAGCGACAGCTGCGGCGCCGCCAACTTTCGACAGGCCGCGCGCAAGAGCAGCACGCCCAGCGCCAGCGACACGACGAACGACTGCAACGCCACGAAAGAGTAGCTGTCCGAGCTGATCGCGTCCTCATAACCGGGGTGCCAGCCGACGAGGCGCAGCCACAGCGTCTCCTCCGACTGCCACAACGCCGAGAGTCCGCCCGCCGGATGCCACATCGCCCAGTGGTACACGCCCGGCGCGGCGGCCATCGAGCCGGTCGTCAGGCCCAAGATCGCGAGCACCGCCGCGACCCCGAGCGCCAGCAGCGCGCCGGCCGACTCCTGCTTCGGCGCCAACGCGAAGCACAGCCCGACCGCGCACGACGTCGCCGTGCCGACGACGAGGAGACCGAGCGTGCCCGCGAGCAGCGACAGCGGCGCCGGCCCGCTCAACGTGGCGACGACGACCACCGCCAACGGCCCGGCGCACAAGAGGTACAGTCGCGCCGGCACGCCGACGATGAAGCCGAGCGCCAGCTGCAGCGACGACAGCGGCGTCGTGCGCAGCTGATCGAGCGTGCCCGCGCGCCGCTCTTGCGCCACCGCCGTCGCCACCATCGCCGGCGCCACGACGAAGCAGGCCAACGCCAACAACAGCCCGCACAAGACGTTGGCGAGCCCGAGCGTCGTCCACTGCGGCAGCGGGATCTCGACGTGATAGATCCGGAAGCGATCGAGATCCTCGGCGCGCGAGATGGGCGCGATCCAGGCCGCCAGCGCCAAGGTCAGCGCCGTCAAGATGCCCGAGTAGATGACGAAGGCGAACGCCTGTCCGCGGCGCGCGCCGCGCTGTGAGAACGCCGTCACTGCCGTCGCTAGGCTCATTTAGGCCACCTCCGTCGCGGCGCTTTGCCGGTACATCGCTTCCAACGCCGATTCGCGCGGCGCCACCTCGGCCACCCGCGCGCCGCGCAGCACGAGCGCTTCCACGAGCTCCGCGACGGTGTCGGCGCCGCCGTCGATCTCGATCTCGAAGCGGCCCGGCGTCGTGACGCCACCGTCAAGGAGGTGAGTGGGAATTGGCTTGTTTGCTTCCTTTTATTCATTTACTCGTGCCGTTTGGACATTCCATAGCAATGTGTAAGCAAGTGTACAGATTTGAAAGTAGTACCGGTTTTTTTTTTTCCATCTTTTAAGAAGGGGAAAATGTTTTCCCCACCCGT
>CAWAWS010000003.1:0-350000 GCA_963785725.1 uncultured delta proteobacterium
CCGACGCTGGGCTCGGGTCGCGTCAGCGGCGATAGGCAGCAGTTCATGACGATGGGCGTGCGCGTGCGGCCGGTGTCGGGCTTGGCGCTGCAGGCGGCGGTGGACGTCGGGCTGTCGAGCTTCGGCTTCCAGTACGGCTCGCCGCAGCCGGCGTGGAACCTCATCCTCGGCGCGGCGTTCGACTTCGATCTCATCCACACGGGTCGCGCCAAGGTCGTGACGACGACGATCACGCGCGAGACGGCGCAGACGCGCGTGGCCGAGGGCAAAGTGCGCGGCATCGTGCGCGACGCCGCCACCAAGAAGCCGCTCGGCGCCGCCATCATTCGCTATGTCGACCGCCGCATCAACACGCAGGTCACATCCGACGACGGCAGCTCGTGAGCCCGCCGATTCCGCCCGGTCCGATTAGGCTCGAAGCGTCGCGCGACGATTACGAAGCGGCCAAGACGCAGGTAATATTCCGAAGGAGGGCGAAGCGGCGGTCGAGATCGCGCTAACGCCCAAGCCGCCGCAGCTCGGCCAAGTGCACATGAAAGTCGCCGACGAGACGGGCGCGCCGCTGGCGGCCGGCGTGCGGCTGAACGGCAGCAGCAACGTCATCGACGGCGAAGCGACCGCGGTCGGCAATATAATGGCGAAGGCGCCGGCGGGTGACTACGCGATGGACGTCGTGGCCGGCGGTTACCTGGCGAAGCAGCGGCCGGTGACGGTCGTGTCGGGGCAGCCGCAGAAGATCGAAATCGTGCTACACAAGCAGCCGCTACAGTCGCACGTGTCGATCGCCAACAACGAGATCGTCATCAAGGGCGTCATTCACTTCGGGACCAATACGGCGGAGATCAAGCCCGATGGTCAGCAGCTGCTCGACGAAGTGGCCGATGTGCTGGTGAAGAATCCGGGCGTGCGTCATGTGCGCGTCGAAGGGCACACCGACAATCGCGGCGATGCCAACCACAACCTCGAGCTGTCGAAGTCGCGCGCGGCGGCGGTCGTGGCCTACTTGGTCAAAGAGGGCATCGCGCCGGCGCGCCTCGAGTCGGAAGGTTACGGCGCGTCGCAGCCGCTCGTGCCCAACTTGACGGCGGCCAATCGGGCCAAGAATCGCCGCGTGGCCTTCAAGATCCTCGACGGCGGCGCGCAGCCGTAGCATGAGCGCGCCGGAGCCGCGCGGGCTGGCGTTGTTGATCGTCGACGGCGACGATCATCGCGCCCGCGCCACCCGCCGGATCCTGCTCGCGCACGGCGCCGAAGTCTTCGTCAGCGACAACGGCGCCGCAGGGCTGACCGCGGCACGACGCGGCGGCTTCGATCTCGTCTTGAGCGAATTCCAGCTCCCCGATCTCGACGGTCTGCGCTTTTTGTCGCGCGCTCAGGCGATCGAGCGACGTGCCGCTCGTCATCGTCGGCGTGCGCGCCGAGGAGGATCGCGTGCGCGCGCTCGACGCCGGCGCCGACGACTGCTTGGCGCGGCCCGTCGGCGCGCCCGAGCTGTGGGCGCGCGTGCAGGCGCGGGTGCGGCGTGCGCGTGGCTTGTGCGGACCGCGCACGCGCCTCTTGCGCGTCGGCGAGCTCACCGATCGATCTGCGCGCGATGCGGGCGACGGTGAGCGGACGCGACGTGCCGCTGACCGGCTACGAGCTGACGCTCTTGCACGCGTTGGCCGAGCGCGCGGGTCGCGTCATCAGCCGCGAGCAGCTGCTGGAGCTGGCGAAGGGCTCGGCCGACGACGCGTTCGACCGCTCCATCGACGGCCACATCTCGCGGCTGCGCACGAAGCTCGGCGACGACCCGAAGCGCCCGCGCCTCTTGAAGACGGTGCGCGGCGCCGGCTACCTGCTCAGCGACGACGTTTAATAGAAGCAGTGACCGGCGATGGTGGTGGCGGCGCGATCACAAGGCGCGGCGCTGCAGGACGCGATCGATCTCTTGGACGAGGCTGGCGGCGACGGCCGAGCCTTTGGTGACGACGGCCTGCACGTCGCGGTTGAGCCGCAGCCGATCGGCCGCCGACAGCTCTTGGCCGGTGACGAGCAGGATCGAGGGCCCGCGCGGTCCGTCGGCGGCGCGCAGCTTCGCCACCAGCTCGACGCCGGAGACATCGGGCAGCATCAAGTCGAGCAAGAGGATGTCGAACTTGCCGCCGAGCGCCGCGTCGAGGCCGGCCTGGCCCGTCGACTCGGTTTGCACGACGAAGCCACGCGGCTCGAGCTCGGCGCGAATCAGCTCGAGCTGCTGCTGATCGTCGTCGATGGCGAGGACGTGCACCGGACGCTGCGACTCGGTCGTGTAGCTCTGCCGCGCCAGCGTCGTCAGCAGCGCCTGTTGATCGATGGGCTTCGTCAGGTGCTCGACGGCGCCTAAGCTGAACGCCTTTTTCCGATCGGTCGAGACCGTGACCATGATGACCGGGATGTCCGCCGTCGTCGCGTCGTTGCGGAGGATGCGCAAGAAGTCCCAGCCGTCGATGCCGGGCAGGAACACGTCGAGCGTGATGACGGCCGGGCGCTCGCGCCGCGCGACCAACAGCGCCTCCTCGGCGCTCTTGGCGATGACGGTGCGATAGCCGGCGCGCTTCAACGCCAGCTCGAGCAGCTCCTGCGCCGAATATTCGTCGTCGACGATGAGCACCAGCGGGCCCGACGGGTCGACGAGCACCGGCGTCGACGGCTCGCGCTCGGGCCCTTCGTAGAGCGGCAGATCGACGTAGAACGTCGCGCCGTGGCCGAGCTGGCTCTCGACGCCAATCTTGCCGCCCATCAGCTCGACCAGCTTCTTCGACAGCGCCAAGCCGAGGCCGGTGCCGCCGGCGCGATCGGCGCTCTTGCCGAGCTGCGTAAACGGCGTGAACAGCCGCGCCTGATCGGCGGGCGCGAGGCCGGGGCCGGTGTCGGCTGACCGTCGTGCGCACGTTCGTGCCGTCGAGCGTCAGCGCCGAGCGCACCGTCACCACGCCGCCCGACGGACAGAACTTGATGGCGTTGGCGAGCAGGTTGTAGAGCACTTGCTTCAAGCGCACGACGTCGCCCGCGACCGGCGGAATCGGCCGCCCTTCGTCGTCGAGCCGCACCGTGATGTGCTTGGCGTCGGCGAGCGGCTGCAGCGTCGCCACCGCCTCCTCCGACAGCTGCCGGGGCGAGCAGGCTTCGTGCATGACCTCGAGCCGCCCCGCCTCCACTTTCGACTGGTCGAGCAGATCGTTGATGAGCCCGAGCAGATGGCGCCCGCTGTTGTGGACGTTGCTCAGGTAGCGCTGCTGCTGCTCGTTGAGCGCGCCGAACTTGCCGTCGATGAGCACCTCCGAGAACCCGATGATCGAGTTCAGCGGCGTGCGCAGCTCGTGCGACATGTTCGTGAAGAACTCGGTCTTGTGGCGATTGACCTCTTGCACGCGCAGGTTCTTGTCCTCGAGCTCGGCTTTGGCCTGCTCGAGCTCGCGGTTCTTGCGCTGCAGCTCGGCCAGCAAGTTGGCGCGCGTGTCGGCCAGCTCGCGCGCCGAGCGCGCTTCGGCGGCGCGCAGCTCGCGCGTCGGAGTCGGCCTCGCGCATCTGCCGGCCTTCGTCCTCGAACTGCTTGCGCCGCAGCTGCGCACGCAGGCGCGCCTTCAGGATCTCGAAGTCGCTCGACTTGCCCGATGTAGTCGTCGGCGCCGGCGTTGATGCCCTCGATCATCGCGTCGCGATCTTCGCGCGCCGTCAGCATCAACAGCGGAATGTCGCGCCACTCGGCGTGCGCCTTGATGCGCCGGCACGTCTCCAGGCCGGAGATGCCCGGCAGGCCGAGATCGAGCAGGATGCAGTCGACCGATTGCACGGCCAGGAGCTCGAGCGCCTCTTCGCCCGACGTCGCCATGACGACGTCGTAGTTCTCGTCGCGCAGCTGCACCGCCAGCTCTTGCAGGTAGGTCGGGCTGTCGTCGACGGCGAGGATCTTCTTGGGCCCGAGGAAGCTCGGTGACGCGTCGGCGAGCGGACGCGTGCCGCCGGCCGAGCGCACCATCGCCGACAGGCGCGTCAAGATGACCTGCAGATCATCCTCTTTGCGCACGTAGGCGTCGGCGCCGGCTTCGAGCGCCTTGACCTCGTTGCGGCGATCTTCCGATGCCGTCAGCAGGAGGCAGGGCGTGCGGCGCAACGCCGCGTCCTGGCGAATGCGGCGGATGACGGTGGCGCCGTCGATGCCGGGCATGACGCCGTCGACGATGACGGCGCCGGGACGCACGCGAACGGCCGTGCGCAAGCCCTCCTCGCCGCTGCCGGCGGTGACGACGACGTAGCCGACGCGCTCGAGCGCCTCGCGCAGCTGCTCGCGGAAGGTGGCGCTGTCGTCGATGACGAGCACCACCGGCGGGCTGGGCGCGGCGCCTTTGCGTTCGCCGATGAGCTCGCGGGCGCGCATGACGACATACGAGCGATCGTAGGGCTTGCCGACGTACTCGTCGGCGCCGGTCTTGAGGCCGCGCAGCCGATCGCGCACCTCGGCCTCCGACGACAGCATCATCACCGGAAGCTGGGCCGTCGCCGGCGCCAGCTTCAGCTGCTGCAAGAGGTCGACGCCGTCGCCGTCGGGCAAGCGCACGTCGAGGAGCACGAGGTCGAAGCGCCCGAGCGCCAACGCTTGCCGCGCCAGGGCCAGCGTCTCGCACGACGTCGCGCGCAGGCCGGCCGCTTCGAACGCCTCCTGCAAGTCCATGCGCACCGTCAGGCTGTCGTCGACGATGAGGATGTCGTGGCTCATGTGCGGCTCCGCGAATCGACGGCGGCGGCGGTCAACAGCGCCGGCGCGATGAGCTCGAGCGGCAGCACCTGCATCGCCGCGCCGATCGCCGCCGCTTCGCGCGGCATGCCGAACACGACCGACGTCGCCTCGTCCTGCGCGATGGTCTGCCCGCCGGCGCGGCGAATCGCCAGCAGCCCCTCGGCGCCGTCTTTGCCCATGCCGGTCAAGCAGGCAGGCCGTCACGCGCTCGCCGAGCTCGCGCGCCAGCGACTCGAAGAGCACGTCGACCGACGGGCGACAGGAGTGGCGCTCGGGATCGCGCGTCAGCTTCAAGCGGCCGTGCTCGCACGATCAAGTGGCGATCGGGCGGCGCCATCAGGATCTGCCCGACGCCCCGCGGCGGCAGCGGCTCGCCGTCGACGACATAGCGCACCGGCAGCGCCGACTGACCGTCGAGCCAATCGGCGAACGACGCGCCGAACAGCTCGCTGATGTGGATGACGAGCAGCGCCGGCACCTTCAGCTTGCCGTTGAGCCCGCGCAGGAGCTCGACCAGCGCGCCGGGCCCGCCCGTCGACGCGCCGATGGCCACGAGCTGCGCGCCGCCACGAAAATGGTCCTTGGCGGCGCTGGCCGGCGCCGTCGTCGCGGTCCCATGCGCGCGCTGCGCCGCCAGCCGCAGCCGCGGGTGGGTGATGACCTTGACGCGCGCGACGACCTTGACCGTGAAGCGAAAATTGCGCTCCCAATCGTCGTCGCTGGCGTCGCCGCGCGGCTTGTCGAGCACCTCGACCGCGCCCGCGGCGAGCGCTTCGTACGTCGAAACAGCTCGCCGCGGTTCGTCGACGCCGACACGATGAGGATCGGCGTCGGGAAGTAGGCCATGATGTATTCCGTCGCCGCCAGGCCGCTCATGATCGGCAGCATCATGTCGAGCGTGATGACGTCGGGCCGCAGCTCGCGACAGAGCTCGATGCCGCGCTTGCCGTCCTCCGCCTCGCCGACGACCTCGAAGTCGACGTCACGCTCCAAGATCTCGATCAGCCGCTGCCGCATCGTCAGCGAGTCTTCGACCACGAGCACGCGAACCTTGCCCATCTTCGATGTCCCTTCAACCGACCAGGCGCCGAATGGTGTCGAGGAGCCGACCCTGGTCGAACTCGCCCTTGACGATGTAGTCGCGCGCGCCGGCCTCGACGCCGCGACGGCGATCTTCGGCCGAGCCGCGCGAGGTCACGAGGATCGCCGGCACCTCTTGCAGCTGCGGATCGCGGCGGGTGCGCTCGACGAACTGCAAGCCGTTCATGCCCGGCATCTCGACGTCGACGACGAAGAGCGAGAACGGCCGCGCGTGCGCCATCTCCAGCCCCTCTTCGGCCGAGGTCGCGAGCTCGACGTCGTAGCCCGCCGACTCGAGGATGCACTGCTCGAGCATGCGCGTCGTCAGCGAGTCGTCGATGACGAGCACCGGCGCGCGCGCGACCGCAGCCGGCGCGGCGAGGGCGCGACCGCGGCCGGCGTGCGCGGCCGCGACGAGGGCCGCCGGGTCGAGCACGAGCTGCGGATGGCCGTCGGCGTCGAGCGCGGCGCCGGCCACGAGCGCGCTGGCACCGGCCAGGCGCGGCAGCGGCCGCACGACGAGCTCGGCCGTGCCGAGCAGCCGATCGACGCGAACGCCGCCCGCGCGTCGCCGCCGCGCACGACGACGGCCGGGCAGGCGGCGGCCGCCGTTGCGAGCGCCGCGCCGGGCACGAGCGCCGCCAGCCGCACGAACGGCAGCGGACGACCTTGCACCACGAGCGAATCGTGCGTCGGCGCGCCGGCGATGTCGGCGGCGGTCACGCGCAGCGCCTCCTGCACGGCGTCGAGCGGCAGCGCCACGCGGACGCCGCCGGCTTCGACGACCAGCGCCGGCAGCGACGACAAGCTGATGGGCACGCACACTTCGATCGTCGTGCCGCGGCCGGGCTTGGTGTCGATGGTGACGTCGCCCTTGAGCTGCACGGCGGCGGCGCGCACGACGTCGAGGCCGACGCCGCGGCCGGCGATCTCGGTCAGCTCGGGCGCCGTCGTCACGCCCGCATGCAAGACCAGCCGGACGAGCTCGGCCGGCGCCATCGCCGCCGCCTCCGCTTCGCCGACGATCCCGCGCGCCAGCGCCGAGCGGCGCACGGCGGCGACGTCGATGCCCCGGCCGTCGTCGCGACAGCTGAAGGCGATGCGATTCTGCCGCCGCTCGACCTCCAGCCGCACCTGGCCGATCGGCGGCTTGCCGGCCGCGCGTCGCTCGTCGGCGCTCTCGAGCCCGTGCGCGACCGCGTTGCGCACGACGTGCAAGAGCGCTTCCCGCAGCGGCGCCAGCACGTTGGCGTCGACGCGCTGATCGCCGCCCGACGTCGCGAACGCCACGTCTTTGTGCTGCGCGTGGCCGACGTCGCGCGCGGCCCGCTCCAGCGTCGCGAACATCGCGCTCACCGGCATGAGGCGCAGCCGATGCGCCTGCTCGCCGACGTCGCCGAGCTCGCGCCCGGTCTGCAAAAGGCCGTCGCCGAGCGCGCGCTCGACCGTGCCGAGCAGCGTTTGCAGCTCGAGCGCCAGCCGCCGCGTCGACTGCGCGTCGCGCTCGGCGTCTCGATCGCTGCGCGCCAGCTGCGCCGCCAGCGTGCGCGCGTGGCGCAGCTCGTCGATGGGCGCGCGCATCGCCGTCAGCCGCACCGAGACCTCGGTCAGCCCTTCGACGAGCGCGTCCATCTCGCCCACGTCGACGCGCACGTTGTCGAGCGCCTCGGCCGCGCGCGCCGTCGGCAGGCTCGGCGCCGCTTCCGGGCGCGGCCGGCCCTTCGGCGCCTGGGCGAGCGGCACGACCTCGCGCAGCGGCACGACCGGCGCGTCGAGCGCCGCCACGCCGGCGGCGATGGCGTCGACGAGCTGCAACAGCCGCGGCACATCGGCCGATCCGCCGCCGGCGGCATCGCGATGCGGCGCGAGCAGATCCTCGATCGCGTGCGCCGCTCGGCGATCTCGGCTGCTTGACGACCCGCGCCGCGCCTTTGAGCGTGTGCGCGAGGCGCAGCAGCCGCGCGACCAGTCTCCGGCGTCGGCGCCCCGCTCTCGAGCTCGAGGACGCCCACGACCGAGCCCGTCGAGGAGCTCGCGCGCCTCGACGCGGAAGTATCGATAGGGATCCGTCGCCACGTCTTAGGCGCTGCGCCTGCGGTTGGATGAGCCGCAGCAGCTCGCGCGACAGGCTCGTCAGCTGCGACGCGGTCTGCAGCGTCTGGCTGGAGCTCGCCTCGGTCTCCCGCGCCGCCTGCGACGACGTTGCGATGGCGACGTTCACCTGCTCGACCGCGGTCGCCTGCTGCTTGGTGCTCAGCTCGATCTCCTCGCGCCGCCTCGGTGGTCGTCGCCACCAGGCCGGCGATCTGCTTGAACGAGCTGGCCACGTCGCCGAACTGCCGCGCGCCGGCGTCGACCGCCTTGGAGCCGCTCTCGGTCGCCATCACCGTGGTGTTCACCGCCGCGCGGATGTCGTCGATCAGCCCGCGGATCTCCTTGGTCGAGCCGCCGACGCGGTCGGCCAGCTTGCGGATCTCGTCGGCCACGACGGCGAAGCGCTTGCCCGTCTCGCCCGCGCCCGCCGCCTCGATGGTGGCGTTGATGGCGAGGATGTTGGTCTGCTCGGCCAGCTCGTTGATGATCTCGAGGATGCCGCCGATCTGCTGCGACTTCTTCCCCAGCTCCAGCATGTGCGCGACGATCGACGTCGACCTGGCGCTTGATGCCGGCGACCGACTCGCTGCGTCGCTGCGACGGTCTGGTCGCCGGTCGCGCGCCGCCGCCGCCGTCTCGCTCGGCGATCTGCGCGACGCGCTGCGCGCTCTCGGCGATCTGCCGCGAGGTCGCCAGCAGCTCGCTGATGGTGGTGGTGATCTCGTTCATCGCGGTGGCCTGCTCCTTGGCGCCCGTCGCCTGCTGGTTGGCCGCCGCCTGCAGCTCCGCCGACGAGCTCTGCACGTGCTGCACCGCCGCGCCGATCTGCGCCGTCAGCGAGCGCGTGATGGCGAACGCCGACGAGCGATCACGAGCACGAGCGCCGAGCAGCGTGCCGACGAGGATCGTCGCGCTCGCGCCGCCGACGCCGCCTCTCGACGTCCGCCGGCGCTGCCCGAGCAGCTCGCGCTCCTCGTGCGTCCATCTCCGCCAGCAGCGCCGCGCACTCGTCCATGTAGCCGCTTGCCTTCCCCTCCGCGACCACCTTCAGCGTCGCCTCGAAGCCGGCGGTCCGGCGCAGCTCGATGGTCCGCTTGAGCTCGGCGAGCTTGCGCGGCGATGAGCGGCTCGACCTCGTCGAGGCGCTTCTGCTGGCGCGGGTTGTCGGCCGTCAGCTCGCGCAGCTCGCGCTGCGTCTTGGCCACCGCGTCGCTCCCGCGTGCGATAGGGCTCGAGGAAGGCGTCGTCGCCGGTGATGACGAAGCCGCGCTGCCCGGTCTCGGCGTCGCGCAGGAGCGAGAGCGTGGCCGCGATGTGCTCGCGCACGACGTGGGTGTGCGTCACCAGGTAGCTCGTCGACGTCAGCCGATCGACGCTGCGATAGGCGACCGTGCCGATGGCGGCCAGCATGACGAGCGCGAGCGCGAAGCCCACTGCTACTTTCGTCCGAAAGTCCACATCTCACGCTCCTCGGCGCGCTGCGAATGGCCCCACCAGCGCCGCCACGTCGATGACCGCGATCGTCCGTTCACCGGTCGCTTCTCGAGTCTCTTCTTTGATACGGCCAAAGCCTGAACGTACTGTCGCGGCGCGTTGCCCGCGTGCACTTCGGTGGTCGCCAGCTCCACATATCCGTCGAGATGCGCGAAGCCGAAGGCGACGGGCTCGCTCGCGCCGCAGCCGACGAACCAGCGGGGCGGCTCAGTCTCTGTTCCATAGCCGAGCAGCGCCGACAGACTATAGACGGGCACGAGGTTGCCGCGCACGCCGGCCAGGCCGAGCACCTCGGGGATGGCGCTGGCGATGGGCACGACCTTGCGCGCCGCGCTCAAGCCGCCGATGTCGGTCAGGCGAAAGGCGTAGCCGTCGGCGCCGAGGTGCAGCCGGAGGAGCCGCTCGACGTCGGCCACGCGACCGCGCGCCGGCAGCGCGAACGACGCGTCGAAGGCGCGCCGCAGCTCGCGCGCGGTGGCGTTCTCGTGGCGCTCGCTGCCTCCATCGCGCGCGGAGCTCCCGTCGCGCTCCGCGCTCATGACCGCGGCTCCGTGCCGCGCAGCTCGGCGCGACAGAGCGCCATCAGCGCCTCGCGGCTGAAGCCGCCGCCGAAGAGCAGAATGCGCGACGGCTCCTCGCGCGCCAAGAGGTCGAGCGCGCGGCCGAGCTCGTCGTGGGCGCGGGTGCGCTCGCCGGCGCGCCGCGCCAAGAGGCCGAGATGCAGGCGCGGCATGGCGAAGCGCGGATCGAGATAGACGGCCATGAGATCGTGCTCGCGCGCCTGCTCGAAGTCGCCCAGCTGCTCGCACAAGAGCGCCATCAAGTAGCGCGCGCCCGCGTTCAGCTCGTCGGCGGCGAGGAGGCGTCGGCCGGCCTCTTGCGCGGCCGCCCAGTCGCCGTTGTGGGTGAGCAGCACCGCGTGCAAGAGCTGCGCGTCGGCGTCGGCGCGATCGGGCTCGGGCAGGGCGCGAAAGAGATCGAGCGCCTCGGCGAAACGCTCGTGCTGCAGCAGCTCCATCGCGGCTGCCAGCGCCGTCGGCCGCGCCGCCGGCGGCGTCGTCGGCGCGACGAAGGGCGGCCGAGCGAGCGGCGTCTGCAGCGGCCACGCCGGCGCGGTCGTCGACGGCAGCCGCGCTCCGGCCCGCGTCAAGGTCGCGATGCGCGCGTGCGCCGTGGCGATGGCGTCGACCCAGGAGGCGCCGGGTGCGGCCGTTCCTGCCGGCAGCGCCGTCTCCAGTCCGCGCCGCCGCTCGTGGCTCGAGAAGCTCTGGTAATAGAACGTCGCGTGCGTGTGGCGCAGGTGGAAGTCGTGCGACAGATCGCGCAGCGTCTCGGCGTGCCCCAAGAACAGGTAGCCGCCCGGCGTCAGCGCGCGCTCGATGCGACCGACGACGGCGCGCGCCTGCCGCGGCGAAAGATACATGAGCACGTTGCGACAAAACACGACGTCGAAGGCGTCGGCGCGCCAAAAGTCGGGCGCCTCGTCGACGAGGTTGCGCACCTCGAAGCGCACGAGCGCGCGAATGTCGGCGGCCAGCTCTTGGTCGCGTCCGTGGCCGCGAAAGTAGCGCTCGCGCATCGGGTCGGGCGTCTCGCGCAGCGACCAGTCGGAGTAACGCCCGCGCCGCGCCTTGGCGATCGCCGCCGGGTTCAGGTCGATGCCGACGATCTGCACCGGCTCCGGCAGCTGCTCGCGCACGAGAATCGCCAGCGAATAGGCCTCCTCGCCCGACGCGCAGCCCGCCGACAGAATGCGCAGCGGCCGGCGACCGGCGAGCGCGCGCAACCGCTCGGGAAGACCGTGCTCGGTGCAGGCGCGCAGCTGATCGTGATTGCGGAAGAAGTAGGTCTCGCCGACGGTGAGCTGCTCGGCCAGCGGGCCCAGCTCGTCGTGGCTGCCGCCTTCGAGCGCCTGCAGATAGCGGCCGCTGTCGTCACCGCCGGTCGCGTCGAGCCGCTGCCGTAGGATTTGCGCCAGCAGATCGAGCTTGCCGTCGTCGAACTGCAGCCCCAGCCGCTGTCCGATCGCCGCGCGAAAACGCTCGACGTCGGCGGGCGCCAGCGACGGCTTCACTGCGCGGCCAACCCGAGCTTCAGCCAGGTCTCTTCGGTCAAGAGATGCGACGCGCGCAAGACCACCAGCAGCTGCGCATCGAGCGCGCCGACGGCCGCCAGCAGCTCCGACTGCGTCGACGAAGCCAGCAGCGGCGTCGCCTGCAGCGCGTGCGGGTCCAAGTGCACGACGCCGAGCACGCCGTCGACGGCCAGCGCCACGCAGCGTTCGGGCAGCGCGTCGTCGGCGCTCGCCTCGGCATGCGCGGGCGCCGGCTCGACCGCGCGCACGCCGACCGCGCGACCGGGCCACGGCCCGCCCAGCCGCGCGCTGCGCGTCGCCAGCGACGGGCGACCGTCCGACCGCTCGTCGACGCGCACGAGCACGAGCCGTGTCACCGCCACCGCCGGCTCGCCGAGCACCGCGCCCAAGTCGACGACCGGCACGGCGACGCCGCGAATGATCGCCAGGCCGCGCACGAACGACGGCGCATCCCCGAGCGGGCTCACCGGCAAAAGACGCATGGTCTCGACCGCATGCGCCAGCGGCACGGCGCACAGGCGGGCACCGACGCGCGTCAACAGCGCCCAACCCGCGTCCGCTTCGGGCTGTTCGCGCGACGCCTCTATTGTCCGCTCGGAATCCATGAAGGGCGGCCTCCCAGGAGCTGCGATTTCATCGCGTCAATACGATGGCCTGCCCAATGATACCCGCGCTCTTTCGGCCGCGCGCTGCGACAAAATGCCGCAGGTGGCGAGCGTCGCCGTCGGACAAATTGCCGCGAGCGGTGCGCGGACCCCTCCGTCATCGATACGCGCGGCGCGCTAAATCGGATTCATTTCGCGCGAAAACGAATGCCGTTTTGTCGATATCGCGCGGCAGACGCGTCGGCGCGGCGCCGAAACCTGCTCGACATGCCACGATCTCGACGGCGGAATGTCACTTGGCGGCGTCGGTGGATACGTTATAACCGGACCCTTCGATGAAACCGGGTCTCACCATCGCGTTCTCGTTTTGGCTGGCGGCGGCCGGCTGTTCGCACGATTCCGGAGCCGAGCCGGCGGCCGACAAGCCCGAGGTCGACCGTCAAGGTGACCGGCTGGTCATTCCCGACGGCTCGCCGCTGCGCGATCGGCTGAAGGTCGATGTCGTCAAATCGCAGTCGATTCAGCGCCACTTGACGGCGCCGGCGGTGGTCGAGGCCGAGCCGTCGAAGCTGGCCAAGATCACGCCGCCCGTCGCCGGGAAAGTGGCGCGGCTGTTCGTCAAGTTCGGCGACGCGGTGACCAAAGGGCAGCCGCTGCTGTCGATGGACGCGCCCGATCTCGTGCAAGCGCAGTCGGACTTCCTGCGCGCCAAGAGCGCGATCGCGCAGGCCGAGCGCACGCTGGCGCGGCAGCAGGACTTGGCGGCGCACGGCATCGGCGCCAAGCGCGAGGTCGAGCAGGCGCAGACCGATCGCGACGTGGCCTTGGCTGAAGTGGAGCGGTCGGAGATGCGGCTGAAGCAGCTGAAAGTGGACACCGGCCACATCGGCGAGCCGCTGACGGTGCGCTCGCCCATCGCCGGCCGCGTCATCGACTTGGCCGTGACGCCGGGCGAGTTCAAGAACGATCCCAACGCCGTCCTCATGACCGTGGCCGACCTCGATACGATTTGGGTCACCGCCAACGTGCAGGAAAAAGACATTCGCCGCGTGCACAAAGGCGACAGCGCCGACGCGCAGTTCGCCGCCTATCCGGGCGAGGCCTTCACCGGCAAAGTGCTCATCGTCGCCGATCTGCTCGATCCCGATACGCACGCCATCAAAGTGCGCGTCGCCTTCGATAATCCCGAGCATCGGCTGAAGCCGGGCATGTTCGCGACCGTGACCTTCGCGTCGAACGCCGCGTCGGAAGTGGTCGTGCCGTCGACGGCGCTGGTGCTCATCGGCGACAAGAGCTACGTGTTCGTCGAGCGCGCGCCGTGGACGTTCGAGCGCGCCGCCGTCGAGACCGCGGAGAGCCAAGGCGGCGTCACCATCGTCAAAGACGGCGTCACCGCCGGCACGCGCATCGTCGTCAAAGACGCCGTTCTGCTCCAATGATCGCGAAATTCGTCGCCACCTGTCTGCATCGGCGCTGGCTCGTCCTCGCGATCTTCGGGCTCATCGCCGTCTTCGGCTATTACTCGTGGACCGAGCTGTCGCTCGAGGCCTATCCCGACATCGCGGATACGACGGCGCAGGTCGTCACGCAGTTTCCCGGTCACGCCGCCGAAGAGATCGAGGAGCAGGTGACGATCCCGCTCGAGCGCGAGCTCAACGGCCTGCCCGGCTTGCACGTCATGCGCTCGAAGTCGACGTTCGGCCTGTCGCTCATCACGCTCGTCTTTCGCGACGGCATCGAGGATTACTGGGCGCGCCAGCGCATCCAAGAGCGCATCGGCAACGTCGATCTGCCGCCGGGCGCGTCGCCGGGGCTCGACCCGCTGACGTCGCCCATCGGCGAGATCTATCGCTACACGCTCGAGTCGCAACTCGCGCAACGAGCGCGAGCTGAAGGAGCTGCAGGAGTGGGTGGTCATCCCGACGCTGAAGCAGGTGTTCGGCGTGGCCGACGTGACCAACTTCGGCGGCGAGACGACGCAATATCCAGCTGCTGCTCGATCCGGCGCGGCTCGTCCAGTTCAAGCTCACGCTTGCACAACGTCATCGACGCCATTCAGACCAACAACGCCAACGCCGGCGGCTAGCGTCATGGTGCGCGGCGAACAGGGCTACGTCGTGCGCGGCATCGGCCTCATCCGCACGCTCGACGATCTCGGCAACATCGTCGTCAAAGTGGACGAAAAGACCGGCACGCCCATCTTCGTCAAGAACTTGGGCACGCTGCAGTTCGGCGCGCTCGAGCGCAAAGGCGTGCTCGGCAAAGACGGCAATCCCGACGGCGTCTCGGGCATCGTGCTCTTGCTGCGCGGGCAGAACCCATCGGTCGTGCTCGACGGCGTGCACGAGAAGATCGACGAGCTCAACCACGGCTTACTGCCGCCTGACGTTAACGTCGTGCCCTATCTCGATCGCACCGAGCTCGTGCACACGACGCTGCACACGGTCTCGCACACGCTGCTCGAGGGCATGGGCCTCGTCATCATCGTGCTCATCCTATTTTTGGGCAGCGTGGCGCGGCCATGATCGTCGCCATCACGATTCCGATGGCGCTGCTCATCGCGTTCATCTTGATGCACTTGACCGACATTCCGGCGAACCTGCTGTCGCTCGGCGCCATCGACTTCGGCATCATCGTCGACGGCGCCATCGTCATGCTCGAGAACATCCTGCGCATGCGCGAGGAGAAGCCGACCGAGCCGCTCAACGAGCTCGACGCACGCGAAGCGGCGACGCAGGTGGCGCGGCCGATGTTCTTCGCCATCGCCATCATCATCACCGCCTATATCCCGCTGTTCGCCTTCCAGCGCGTCGAGAAGAAGCTGTTTTCGCCGATGGCTTACACCGTCGGCTACGCGCTGTTCGGCGCGATGCTGGCGGCGTTCGCGCTCATTCCCGGCTTGGCGCTGTCGGCCTATCGGCAAGCCGAAGCCGGTGTGGCACAACCCGGTGCTCAGTGCGCTCACGCACGGCTACGAGCGGCTGATCCGCAAGCTGTTGGCGCGGCCGATCGTCGCCATCGTGCCCGGCGCGATCGCGGCGCTGCTCGCCGGCGTCCTCTTCGTCGTCATCGGCAAGGAGTTTCTGCCCGAGCTCGACGAAGGCTCGATTTGGCTGCAGGTGCAGCTGCCGCCCGGCGTCTCGCTGCAAAAGGCGAGCGACATGGCCTCGGAGCTGCGTGCGGCGATGCTCGAATACAAGCGCGAGGTGTCGCACGTCGTTACGCAGCTCGGCCGCAACGACGACGGCACCGATCCGTGGACGCCGTCGCACATCGAGTGCTCGATCGGCCTGCATCCGTACGCGACCTGGCCCAACGGCGAGACCAAGCACGATCTCATCCGCAAGCTGGGCGAGCGGTTCGAGCCGCATTCCCGGCATCGCCGTCGGCTTCTCGCAGCCGATGATCGACGGCGTCAACGACAAGATCGCCGGCGCGCACTCCGAGCTGGTGCGTCAAAGTCTACGGCAAGAACTTGGACGAAATGCGCCGCATCGCCGGCGACATCGTCGACGCGCTGAACAAGGCCAAAGGCGCCGTCGACGTCGCCATCGATCAGGAGCCGCCGCTGCCGCAGGTGCAGATCAGCGTCGACCGTCAGGCGGCGGCGCGCTTCGGCATCAACGTCGGCGACATCGGCGAGCTCATCGAGGCCGGCATCGGCGGCAAAGGCGTCGGCGCAGCTGTTCGTCGGCGAGCGCCGCTACGACATCGCCGTTCGCTTCATCGAGACGCGCGCGCAACAGCCCCGAGGCCATCAGCAACTCTGACGTTGACGCACGGCGGGCGGCGCGCGCATCCCGCTGTCGCAAGTGGCCGACGTCGAGCTGCGCTACGGGCGAGAGCACGATCACGCGCGAGATGAACAGGCGCCACTTGACCGTGAAGCTCAACCTGCGCGGCCGCGATCTGTCGTCGTTCTTGGCCGAGGCGCATCAAAACATCGCCAAGCTGGTCAAGTTCGATCCGACGCTGTATCGAGATCGAATGGGGTGGTCAGTTCGAGAACCAACAGCGCGCGCAGACGACGGCTGGCGATGATCGCGCCGATCGTGCTCGCGCTGATCTTCCTCTTGCTCTACAGCGCGTTCGGGACGCTGCGCCATCCGGTCGTCATCCTCGTCAACTTGCCGCTGGCGATGTTGGGCGGGCTCATCCTGCTGGCCGCGCGCGGCATGACCTTCAACGTGTCGAGCGCCGTCGGCTTCATCGCGCTCTTCGGCGTCGCCGTGCAGAACGGCGTCATCATGGTCGCCAACTTGAACCATCGCCGCTCGGAAAAGACGCCGCTCATCGAGAGCGTCGCGCTCGGCGCGGTCGAGCGTTTGCGGCCGGTGTTGATGACGGCGACGGTGGCCATGCTCGGCCTCATTCCGGCGGCGTTGGCGCGCGGCATCGGCTCCGACGTGCAGCGCCCGCTGGCGACGGTCGTCGTCGGCGGTCTCATCTCGGCGACCATCCTGACCTTGCTGGTGTTGCCGCCGTTCTATCTCGTCATCGAGCAGCGGTTCGCCAAGGATCACGAAGCGTGAAGCGCACCGCCCTCCTCGTCATTCTCGCGTGGGCCGGCGTCGCGCTGGCCGATGGCGCGCCGGCGCCGTCGCGCCTCGGCTTCGGCGATTACTTGGCCGCCGTCGGGCGCGGCAACCTCGATCTCGCGGCGCAAAAAGCCGGCGTCTCGGCCACCGAAGCGCAGATCGCCGTCGCGCGCGTCTTTCCCGATCCGCAGCTGACGGTCGGCGTCGCCGCGGTCGACATCTCCGGCACGCACACGCCGACGGTGAGCGAGCTGTCGGTGCAAGAGACGATCGAGCTCGGTGGCAAGCGCGGCGCGCGCGTCGCCGCCGCCAGCCACGACTTGTCGAGCGCGCAGGCCGGGCTCGACGACTTCTTGCGCACGCTGCGCGGCGACGCCAGCGACGCTTACATCGACGCCGTCGCCAAGCGCATGGTGCTCGAGCGCAAGCGCGTCACCGCCGCCAGCTTGCAGCGACTCGTCGACGTGAACCAAGAGCGCTTGCGCGCCGGCGACATCGGCGAGATCGCGCTCGTGCAGTCGCGCGTCGAGGCCGGCAAGTCGCGCGGCGAGGTGTTGGCCGCGACGACCGACATGCAGCAGGCCAACCTGACGCTGGCGCTCAAGCTCGGCCAAATGCGCGGCGGCACGACGGCGGTCGAGCCGGCCGGCGAGCTGCACATCGCCATTCGCACGTTCGATCTCGAGCCGCTCATCGCCAAGGCGCGCGAAAGTCGCGCCGACGTGCGCGCCAAGCGCTTCGCCCTGTCGGCGGCCAAAGCGCGCGTGACGCTCGCCCACGCCAACCGCTGGATCGATCTGACCGTCGACGTCGGCTGGCAGCACAGCTTCGCGACGCACGGCGGCGGGATCGAACGGGGATGAGACGAATGCGCAGCACGCCGTCGGCCAGCAGTTCGGCTTCGACACGTTGGGCGCGTCATTGAGCGTGCCGCTGCCGTTTTCGCACGTCTACAAAGGCGAGCTGACGGCGGCGTCCTTCAACCAGACCGTCGCCGAATGGCAGCTGCGCGGCGCCGAGCTCAAAGTGGAGGTCGAGCTGCGCCAAGCCTGGTCCAAATACGCCACCGCCGTCGAGCGCCTCAAGCTCTACGACTCGGGCCTATTGAAGGACGCCGATCGCGTGCTGGAGGCGAAATTGTACGAGTATCAACGCGGTGGCGCGCCCCTCTTGGAAGTCCTCGAGGCGCAGCGCACCGTCAACGACGTCTATCTCGACTACATCGACGCGCTGGCCGAGCATGCGCACGCGCTCGTCGCGATCGAGCTGGCCGCGGGAATCTGGGACGTGCAGCTATGAACGAGCTGTTGACGAAGAGCGCTCTGGAACAGGCGGCGCTGATTGCAAAGGGTGAGCTGTCGTCGGAGGAGCTGACGCGGCTGTATCTCGATCGCATCGCGCGGCTCGATCCGGCGCTGCACGCGTTCACTGACGTCTTTCGCCGCCGCGCGCTCGTCATGGCGCGCGTCAAGGACGCCCACCGCCGCGTGCGTCGCGCGCCGCCGCCGCCGTTCGACGGCGTGCCCATCGGCATCAAGGACCTGAACTTCGTGCGCGGCGCGCCGACGCGTTGGGGCTCGACCGCCGTGCCCCATTTGACGTTGCCGTTCGACGACCACAACGTGGCGCAGCTGCGTCGCGGCGGCTTCGTCATCGTCGGCAAGCTGGCGACGTCGGAGCTGGGCGCGATGCCGGTGACCGAGACCGAGCTTGGGCCGCCGACGCGCAACCCGTGGGATCGCGCGCGCTCGTCGGGCGGCTCGTCGGGCGGCTCGGGCGCGGCGCTGGCGGCCAACCTCCTGCCGATCGCGCACGGCTCGGATGGCGCCGGCTCGATCCGCATTCCGGCGGCGTTCTGCCACCTGTTCGGGTTCAAGCCGTCGCGCGGTCGCGTGCGCAATCAGTTCGGCATGAAAGATCGCCACATCCTCTATACGTCGGGACCGCTGGCGCACACGGTCGACGACGCGGCGGTGATGCTCGACGTCCTCGCCGGAATCGTCGACGGCAAGCCGCACTGGGCGCCACCGCCGCCGCGACCGTTCGCGGAGATGGCGCGCCAAAAACCGCGCCGCCTCAAGATCCGCATGTGCGTAAAGTCGCCGCTCGGCGACGTGCATCCCGAGATCGCCGCGGCGGTCATCGCCGCGGGCAAGACGCTGAGCGCGCTCGGCCATGACGTCATCGAGAGCGCGCTGCCCGACGGCACGCTCGAGGAGTTCCTGCCGCTGTGGCAGCTGCAGATCGCGCAGATGCCGGTGTTGCCGTGGAAGAAGCGGCAGCTGCAGCCGATCACGCGCTGGCTGGCCGACGCCGGCAAGCTCTTGCGCCACGAAGACGTGCTGGCCCGGCAGCTCGCCATCGCCGCGCGGCTGCAGACGGCGCTCGACGCCGCCGACGTGTGGCTGACGCCGACGGTGTCGCAGCCGGCGCCGCGCGTAGGCGCGTTCGCGGCGCTGCCGCCGGCCGAGGCGTTCGCGGCCGCCGCGCAGATCGGCGCCTTCACCGCCGCCTTCAACGTCACCGGCGCGCCCGCGGCCAGCTTGCCGCTCGGCCTCACCAGCGACGGCCTGCCCATCGGCGTGCAGCTCGGCGGCCGCCTCTTCGCCGACGGCGAGCTCCTCGGCCTGTGCCGCGAAGTCGAAGACGCGCTGCCCTGGCGCCAGCGCCACGCCCCCGACATCAGCTAAACCATGCTCGTGCCCTCCTTGTCTTCCGCGTGTCTCGCAATCTAGGCGACACGGCTAAAGCGCTCCGTTTACGAACCCGTTTACGACTTTTGAGAAGCGAAGTTCCTTAGTCGACCGCGTCGGCTACGGGATTCTCCGTATTTGCGTCGACTGCCACCGCGGCACGCTCGCTGCTTAAGCAAGCGGTCACAAGGAGGCTCGAAACCGATGCTCTGGACGATTGCCATGATCTTGCTGGTCTTGTGGGTGCTTGGACTGGTGACGGCGCACGCGATGGGCGGCTTCATTCACATCCTGCTCGTGTTCGCGCTCGTGGCGATTTTGGTGCGCGTCATCCAGGGTCGCTCGGTTCTCTGAGACTATAAAAATGGGCGAAATCATCGATAAGCTGAAGGGCAAGCTGAAAGAGGCCGAAGGCGCGATCACGAACGATCCCGTGCGCAAGGCCGAAGGTCAGCTCGACCAGCTCAAAGGCAGCGTCAAAGGCGCCTTCGAAGAGGTCAAGCACGAGGTCAAGAAGGCGCTGCATCGCAACCCACAGGTCACCGTCGACGACGGCGCCGACGTGAGCGTGAAGCGATGAGCCGGCTCGGCATCTTGATGGCGGCGCTGGGCTTGGCGTCGCTCGTGGGCTGCGCGCACGTCGATCAGCAGCGCGCCGACTATCACGAACGCAAAGCGGAGCGCGCCGCCGACCACGGCCACTTCATCAAAGCGGCGCACGAAGAGCACAAGGCCAACGAGGCCGAGCACGACGCCGAGCACGATCCGCTGCCGTAACGAGCGGCCAGACACAGCGAGCCGCGCGTGCGAGTCCCCGCGCGCGGCCTCGCGTCACTCACGATTGGCAACTCGCTCCAAGCACGCTCGCGCAGCGCCCCGAAACGACAACTTCACCCGCGCACATTTCGCCCGCCGCACGTCGCTGACGCGGCAACGGCGCGAACGGCGCGATTCGCTACGGCCTGCAGTCGTCGGCTGCGCGATCGGCCACGCGATCACGCGACGCTCGCGTGCGCAACGTGAGGATTTCACAAACAGCTAGGCCTTTGAACGACAGCGGCAAATTGCCTCGTCATTGCGGCAAAAGGCGACGGTGTCAAAAGACATCACCGACCGCTACCGATCGTTTGCACCGTCGGGGATCGTCTTAGTTTCACTTGGTTGCAAGCCGTGTGACGTCGCGCCGTAACGGCCGCGCCAACGGCTTGACGGTTGCTTGCCTATAGACCTCATGAGCTCGATTCGCTTCGTCATAGGCACGGCCGTGTTGTGCTTGTCAGTCATGGGTTGTGGCAGCTCCGGCATCCATCACGGCGCCGGCGGTGGCGGCTCCGGTGGTGGAACCGGCGGAACCGGTGGCACTGGTGGAACCGGCGGAACCGGTGGCACCGGCGGAACCGGTGGCACCGGCGGCGGTATGGCGCCGCCTCCGACATGTATCGAGACGACCAGCCCGCCGACCTGTCAAGTCAGCTGCGCCAGCACGCCGACGACGATCACGGGCACGGTTTACGCGCCCAACGGCACGCTGCCGCTCTACAACGCCATCGTCTACATCCCGAGCCAGACGCCGGGCGCCTTCACGAGCGGCGTGACCTGCGACGCCTGCGACGGCCAAGTCTCTGGCGCGCCCATCGTGACGGCGCTGACCGGCCCCGACGGCACCTTCTCGCTGGCGAACGTTCCGCCGGGCAACAACATCCCGCTCGTCGTTCAGCTCGGCAAGTGGCGCGTGCAGACGACGATCCCGAGCGTCGCGTCGTGCGCGTCGACGGCGGTCGACAAGAGCTTGACCACGCTGCCGGCGAACTCGTCGCAGGGTGACATGCCGAAGATGGCGATCGCGACCGGCTCGGCCGATCCGTTCGAGTGCTTGCTCCTCAAGATCGGCATCGATCCGGCGGAGATTCAGCCCGACTCGGCCAACAAGCGCATCTCGTTCTTCACCGGCGCGCACTCGCCGGGCACGACGATGAACGGCGCCGGCGACGGCACGACGCTCTATCCCAGCCTCGCGAAGCTCATGACCTACGACATCGTCATGTTGCCCTGCGAAGGCGGCGAGTTCGACCAGAGCACCGACGGCAACGACAACCCGCTGGCGACCGATCCGCGCGGCCTCATCGCGCAGTACGTCAACATGGGTGGTCGCCTCTTCTCGACGCACTTCAGCTACGACTGGCTGACGTACACCGGCAGCCCGTTCAACGCCATCTCGCAGCCGCTCACCAACGGGCTGTGGGACAAGAACCAGACCGACTATCCGCCGAGCGACACGACGGTGACGACGGCGCAGCTGGTGACGACGTTCCCGAAGGGCCTCGCGTTCGCGCAGTGGCTCATCGCGGCCGGCGCGCAGTCGGCGATGAACACGCTCAACATCCTCGCCATTCGCCACGACATCGACGGCGTCGACCCGGCGCTCGGCACCGTGTGGGCGACCGACACCATGCCGGCCAAGAAGGGCGGCACGGGCGCCGCCGGCATCGCGCACCTCACGTTCAACACGCCGCTCGACCCGGCCAGCACCATCGACAACCCGGGCCTCTACTGCGGTCGCGTCGTCTTCAGCGACTTCCACGTCGCGTCCGACGAAGTTTCGCTGTTGGACAACACGTTCCCGGGCGCTTGCGTCGCCGGCGCGCTCACCGACCAAGAGAAGGCGCTCGCCTTCATGCTCTTCGATCTGTCGTCCTGCGTTCAGCCGGACGGCCAGCCGCCGGTCATTCCGATCACGTAATCCGCACGCGCGGCCGCCTCGCCGGCCGCGCGACTTACTTCCCCACTCTCTCGCCGCCGCACCTAGAATTCGTAAACGTGCCGTTGTCATCCGCGACCCGGCACCTCGCCCCATCACACGAGGGACCTTACAAATTCTCAATACTTACGACCTTGGTCGTTTGGATCCTCATTTGCTCAAGCGGGTGTCTCACGAAGGAGGCACTCATGAGGACCCGGGAGTTGCACAGAAGCACCTCGTTCTTGGCGCTCATTGCGCTGGCGAGCGGCTGCGCGGGCGGCATTGGAACCGATCCCAGCGGCAACTCCAGCGAGTCGTCGGTCCCCGTGGGCGCCGTCTACGAGCTGGTGCGTCAGGGCAGCGCCAAGTGCCTCGACATCGCCGCCGCCGGCACCAGCGACGGCACGAAGATCCAGCAGTACACGTGCAATCAGTCGGGCGCGCAGCAGTTCCGCGTCGACGACTTGGGCGGCGGCAAAGTGCGGCTGGTGAACCCGACGTCGAACAAGTGCGTCGACGTCGCCTCGGCCGGCACCGCCAACGGCACGCCAGTGCAGCTGTGGGACTGCAACGGCACCGGCGCGCAGTCCTACACGATCGAAGACATGGGCAACGGCTATCAGCGCCTGCGCAACAGCAACTCCAACCGCTGCATCGACGTGGCCGCGGCCTCGACCGCCGATAGCGCCACCGTCCAGATTTACGACTGCAACGGCACCGCGGCGCAGAACTGGCAGTTCGTCACCGTCGGCGGCGGCACGGCCGGCGGCGGCGGAACCGCGGGCGGCGGCGGCGCTGCCGGCGGCGGCGACGGCCGGCGGCACCGGCACGACCAACTGCGCGCCGAGCTGGACCGTCACCAGCACCTGCGGCGGACCGGTCAGCGACACGCCGCCCAACTTCGGCGCCAACGTGCTCATCTTCGACCCGACGATGTCGTCGTCGTCGATCCAGAGCCAGCTCGACAGCGTCTACGGCAAGCAGGACGCGGCGCAGTTCGGCACCGGCCGCTATGCCTACTTCTTCAAGCCCGGCAGCTACAGCAATGACGTCAAGATCGGCTTCTACACGCAGGCGATCGGCCTCGGTCAGTCGCCCGACAACGTCACCATCACCGGCGCCGTGCGCGCCAAGGCCGATTGGCTGCCGCCCGAGAACGCGACGTGCAACTTCTGGCGCGGCGCCGAGAACATCGCCGTCTCGCCGACGTCGGCCATCGACGGCGGCACCGACATTTGGGCCATCTCGCAAGGCACGCATCTGCGCCGCATGCACATCAAGGGCAACATCAACCTCGACGACGGCGGCTGGTCGTCGGGCGGCTTCATGGCCGACTCGCTCATCGACGGCACCATCAACTCCGGCTCGCAGCAGCAGTTCATCACGCGCAACAACGATCAGAACTGGGCCGGCGGCAGCTGGAACATGGTCTTCGTCGGCGACGGCAACGCGCCCGGCTCGAGCTGGCCGAACAACCCGTACTCGGTCGTCGCCCAGACGCCGGTCGTACGCGAGAAGCCGTTCCTCTACAACGACGCCGCCGGCCACTACCTCATCATGGTGCCGAATCTGAAGAGCAACAGCGCCGGGCACAGCTGGGCCAGCGGCGCGGCGCCGGGCTCTCCTCTGGCGATCGATCGCTTCTACATTTCCAAGCCGGGCGACTCGGCGGCGACGATCAACGCGCAGCTGTCGGCGGGCAAGCACATCCTGTTCACGCCTGGCATCTATCACCTCGAAGCCAGCTTGCAGGTCAATAACGCGGGCACGATCCTGATGGGCCTCGGCTTGGCGACGCTGATTCCGACGACGGCGACGCCGGTCGTGACCGTGGCCGACGTCGACAACGTGACCGTGGCCGGCCTGCTGCTGGAAGCCGGTCCGCAGAACTCGCCGACGCTGTTGCAGCTCGGGCCGACGGGCAGCTCGAAGGATCACTCGGCGGCGCCGACGGCGCTGTTCGACGTGCACTGCCGCATCGGCGGCGCCGACGTCGGCCTGGCCGCGTCGTGCGTCATCGTCAACAGCAACAACGTGCTCATCGACAACATCTGGTTGTGGCGCGCCGATCACGGCCAGGGCAACGGCACCGCCGGCTGGACCCAGAATCCGAGCAACAACGGCATCATCGTCAACGGCAACAACGTCACCGCGTACGGCCTGTTCGTCGAGCACTTCCAGCAGTAGGCAGACGCTGTGGAACGGCAACGGCGGCTCGGTCTACTTCTACCAGTCGGAGATGCCGTACGATCCGCCGAATCAGGCGTCGTGGACGGACTCGAACGGCCACTGGGGTTAGGCGTCGTACAAAGTCGGCCGCCAACGTCACGTCGCACAAGGGCCTCGGCATCGGCGTCTACAGCGTGTTCACCAACGACGTCGTGGCCGAGAACGGCATGGAGACGCCCGCGAACGTGACGATGAACCACTTGGTGACGATCTCGCTCGCCAACGGCGAAATTCAGCACGTCATCAACGACACGTTCGGCCCCGTCGGCAACGGCACCCAAAAATCGCAGAGCACTTACTAGTCGCTAAGGGCCTTCGCCGGCGCACCAAGCCGGCGGAGGCTTCTTCATTGACCGCGAGCAGCGTCACCCCACAAACTCCACCCGTGGCGACGATGTCGGGTGAGGCAACGAGCTGGTTGGAGTTTCTCTCCGAGGCCTCGCAGCATCTCGGCGCATCGCTCGATTACAACGTCACCCTCGACAGCTTGGCGCGCCTGACGGTGCCGCGGCTGGCCGATTGGTGCGACATCCAAATGCTCGACGACGCCGGCATCTTGAAGCGCGTGAGCATGATTCACCGCAATCCGGCGCTGGTCGCGCTGGCCGAGGACTACTCGCGGCGCTATCCCTACGAAGCGCACTCGGGACAAGGCGTGCCGCAGCCGCTCATCGCCGGCGCCATGCTGTTTCCCCACGTCACCGACGAGATCTTGCAAGGCTATGCGCGGCGGCCGGAGGAGCTCGAGATCCTGCGTCAGTTCGGCTGCCGCTCGATCATGCTCTTGCCGCTGACGGCGCGGCAGCGACGGCTCGGCCTCATGGTGCTGGCGTCGTCCGAGTCGGGCCGCACCTACGACGCCGACGACTTGCGGCTGGCCGAGGAGCTGGCGGCGCGGGCGTCGTTGGCCGTCGACAACGCGCGGCTGTACGCGGCCGAGCAGCAGGCGCGCGCCTTGGCCGAGGAGGCGCTGCGCGCGCGCATCGCCAGCGAGCGGCAGCTGCACGCGATCCTCGATCATTCGCCGGCGATGATCTACGTCAGCGATCGGCAAGGCCGGCTCGTGATGGTCAACCGCGAGTACGAGCGGCGCAGCAATCGCACGGCGGCCGAGCTCATCGGGCGCACCGTGGCCGAGATCTTGCCGAAGGATCAGGCCGACCTGCTGCGGGCGTACGACGAGCGCGTCATCGCGCAGAACCAGGCGGTGCAGTTCGAGGTCGACGTCGGCAGCGAGAAGCCGCTGGCCTACTTCTCGCTCAAGTTCCCGCTCACCGACAGCGACGGCAACGTGACCGGGCTGTGCGGCATCGCCACCGACATCAGCGCGCGCAAAGAGGCCGAAGAGGCGCTCAGGCTGTCGCAAGATCGCTTCGAGAAGGTCTTCCGCGCGGCCACGATCGCCATCACGATCACGCGCCAGAGCGACGGCCATATCATCGACGCCAACCCCGCCGCCGAAGCGCTGTCCGGCTACCCGCTCAGCGAAATGCTGGGCAAGACGACGACCGAGCTCGGCTGGTGGGCCGACGAGGACGGGCGCGATCGCGCTTTTTCGGCCTTGCGCTCGAACGGCAGCCGCAACTTCGAAGCGCGGCTGCGCGATCGCCAAGGCAAGCTGCACGACGTGCTGATGACGCTCGAGGTCATCGAGCTGGCCGGGCAGAGCTGCTATGTCTCGCTGGCGCAGGAAGTGACGGAGCTCAAGCACCTCAATCTGCGGCTCGAGCGCGTGCACAAGATGGAGGCGCTGGGGCGTTTGGCGGGCGGCATCGCGCACGACTTCAACAACATCTTGACCGCCATCAACGGCTACAGCCGCCTCGTGCTCGACGCGGCGCCGCCGGGCTCGCCGATTCATGCGAGCGCGATTCACATCGAGCGGGCGGCGGCGCGCGCGGCCGGCCTCACGCAGCAGCTGCTGGTGTTCGGCCGCCAGCAAGTGCAAGAGCGCGCTGTCGTCGACCTCAACGCGGCCGTGCGCAACCTGTTGGCGATGTTGCGCCGGCTCATCGACGAGGACGTCAAGCTGGAGACGACGCTCGACCACGACGCGGGCGCGGTCGAGATCGATCCGGCGCAGCTCGAGCAGGTCATCTTGAACCTGACGTTGAACGCGCGCGACGCCATGCCCAACGGCGGCCGGCTGCGGATCGCCACGGCCGCGACCGGCTCTCCCGGAGATGACGGCGACGCCATGGTGCGGCTGACCGTCGAAGACGACGGCGAAGGCATCGACGAGGAGACGCGCACGCGCATCTTCGAGCCGTTCTTCACGACCAAGGACGTCGGCAAAGGCACCGGCCTCGGCTTGGCGACGGTCTACGGCATCGTCACGCAGCTCGGCGGGCGCATCGCCGTCAGCTCGGAGCCAGGCTCGGGCGCGCGCTTCGACGTCTTCTTGCCGCGCTCGTTGCGCTCGCCGACGACCGGTCCGCCGACGGGCGACGCCGGCTTGCCGCGCGGCTCGGGCCAGACGCTGCTCGTCGTCGAGGATGACGAGTCGGTGTGCGAGTTCGTCTGCTTGGTCCTGCGCGGCGCCGGCTACGTCATCCTCGCCGCCGGCGACGGCGACGAGGCGCTGCGCGTC
Source organism: uncultured delta proteobacterium (assembly GCA_963785725.1). Lineage (GTDB taxonomy): Bacteria > Myxococcota_A > Polyangia > Palsa-1104 > Palsa-1104 > JAQBQH01. The sequence goes on from CAWAWS010000003.1 coordinate 26,918, forward strand.
GGCGCGGCGCACGGCGGCCACATCGATCTGCTGCTCACCGACATCGTCATGCCCAATCGCAACGGCCGTTCGCTCGCCGAGGAGCTGCGCGCGCGCCATCCCGGCTTGCGCGTCATGTATATGTCAGGTTATCCCGGCGACACGCTGCAGCGTTACGACGGCATCCCTGCCGGCGACGCCTTCTTGCAAAAGCCGTTTACGCGCGAGGAGCTGTTCCACAAAGTCGCCGACGTCTTGCGGCCGCGTCCGGCCGCGTCGCCGTCGCTCGACGAGCCCGAAGAGGCGATGGAAGACTGACGAAGACCGGCGTCGTCGGCGCAGACGCGGCCCGGCAGCCGGCGGCGAACGCTGAGCGCGACTAAGCCTGCATCGGCGCGAGCAGATTGAGGCTGAAGCGGCCGAGGTCGTCGCGCCAGCGCTGCTCGACGGCGAGCCCGGAGTCGGCGGCGAGCGCGTCGATCTCGGCCGGCGAATACTTGTACGACGACTCGGTGTGAATGGCCTCGCCGTCGCGGAATGACACCGTCATCTCCAGCTCGTCGATGCGCACGCGCTGCTTGCCGCGCGCCACGAGGTACATCGACACGCAGCCGGCGCGCTCGTGCCAAACGGCGCGATGGTCGAAGCGATCGACGTCGAAGTGGCCGCCGAGCTCGCGGTTGATGCGTATCAACAAGTTGCGATTGAAGCGCGCGGTCGTGCCCGCGGCGTCGTCGTAGGCGCGCTCGAGCACCTTGCGCCCTTTGCGCAGGTCGATGCCGACGAGCAGCCGATCGCTCGGCGACAACATCGCGCGCAGCGACTGCAAGAAGCCGCCGGCCTCTTCGGGCGCGTAGTTGCCGATGCTGGAGCCGAGCCACAAGATGATCTTGGGCCGGCCCGCTTCCAGCTGACGGATGCGCTGCAGGCCTGGCTCGTACTCGGCGGCGATGGGCACCAGCTCCAGCGCCGGCCGCGTCCGCGCCAGCTGGGCACAGGACTCCGCCAGCATCGTCGCCGAGACGTCGATCGGCAGATAGCGCAGCTGCTCGTGCGCCGACAAGAAGGCGTCGATGAGCAGCTGCGTCTTGGTCGAGCTGCCGCTGCCGAGCTCGACCATCGACGTCGCCGGTGCCAGGCGTCGCACGATGTCGCCGGCGTGCGCGTCGAGGATGGAGCGCTCGGCGCGCGTCGGATAATACTCGGGCAGCTCGCAAATCTCTTCGAAGAGCCGCGATCCCTCCTCATCATAGAAGTACTTACACGACAGGTGCTTCGCGGCGGCGCTGAGCCCTTCGCGAACGTCGGCGGCGAAATCGCTCTCCGACGCTGGCTCAATCTCCGCTCGCGCTTCTTCGGCACGTAGAGGCATGTCAGATTGCAATAGGGCCTCGCGAACGTGTGCACAATGGCACCGCGCACGATTGGTTGGATCTTACGGGAGACACTCGAGCTAACTCTTGTGAGTGAAACGGTTTTACGGACGCGACGAGCGTCGCTTTTTGCGCACGCGTCGCTTCGTTGTAACGCGCTTTGCCAAGTTTGTTTGAGCCGCGGCGCGTCGTCGTCGAGTCGCCCGTATGATGGCGACACTCAACGGAGAGTGGACGATGGACCCGCGTCAAATGCTTCGAGCCTTGCTTGCGCCGAATGTGAGCTCGAGGGCTGGGAAGATTCGCCGTCGGGCCATCCCGGTCGCCTTCGTCTCGTGTGTGCTCGCGTTCGTCGGCTGCGCGTCGGCGGAGAAAGGCGGCACCGGCCTGCCGACCGGCGGCAACGGCACCTGCACCGACGGCGCCGCCTGCACGACGAACAATCCCGGCGCCTGCGTCAAAGGTCACACCGTCTGCTCGAGCGGCGTCGCGACCTGCATGCCCGACGTGACGACGCAGTCGTGCTACGGCGCCGATCCCGACACGCAGAACAAGGGCATCTGTCATGCCGGCACCCAGAGCTGCGTCGGAACACTCGGCATGTGCATGGGCGCCGTCTTGCCGATGAAGACCGAGAACTGCTTCAACGAGCTCGACGACGACTGCGACGGCACCGCCAACAACGGCTGTCCGTCGAGCCTCAGCATCGGCACCAGCGATCCGTTGGTGGCGCGCGGCGGCTCGGGCGGCAGCGTCGCGAGCTCGATGTGTCCCGCCGGCTCGCTCGTCACCGCCGTGCAGGTCACGCTCAGCGCCATCGGCGTCAGCCCCGGCTACGTCATCTCCGTGCAGCCGAGCTGCGCGACGCCGACGCTGCAGAAGAACACCAGCGACTACTCGGTCGTGCTCACGCCGACGACCTCGCCGGCGCCGATGCTCGGCACCGACGCCGCGCGCACCGGCAGCTCGTGGATCACGTGCGCGACGCCGGGCTCGTTCGCCAACGGCACGCAAGGCAGCGTCGAGAACGACGGCCGCACCGTCATCGAGTCCATCGGCGCCAACTGCGCGACGCTGGCGCTGACGCTCGACGCCACCAACAAGCTGCAGCTGGCGATGACGCCGGACACGATCGACTCCGGCTCGGCGTCGGTCCAAGTCACCGGCACCGTGTGGACCGACAGCTGCGGCGCCAACGAGGTGCTCATCGGCTTCCAAGGCCGCACCGGCGCGCAAATGGACCAGATTCAGGGCGTCTGCGCCCCGCTCACCGTCAATTACCTGTAGCTTTCGAAGTCGCAGCGCCGATCGGCGCCTTGTGGCAGACTCCCGCCGATGACGTTCGCAGGACCTTTGGCGCCGCTGTTCGCGCAGCCGGCGATTGTGCTGGCGCCGATGGAGGACGTCACCGATCTGCCGTTCCGTCGCTTGTGCCGCGAGTTGGGCGCGGGTCTGACGATGACCGAGTTCATCCGCGCCGAGCACCTCATCGCCGGCAGCCGCTCGGCCGCGCGCAAGCTGACGCTGGCGCCCGATGACCGCCCGACCGCCATCCAAATTTACGGCGCCGACGCGACGTTGCTGATGGAAGCCGCCGGCGTGGCCGCGGCCGCCGACCCGACGTTCGTCGACATCAACTGCGGCTGCTGGGTGCCGCGCGTGGCCCGTGGCGGCGCGGGCGCGGCCTGGCTCAAGCGACCGTCGGCGATGGTGGAGATGGCGACGCGCGTGGTGACGGCCATCGCGCCCATGCCGGTCACGGTCAAGACGCGCATCGGCTGGGGCGACGAGACGGAGATGCCAATCGTCGACCTGGCGCGGCGGCTCGAGGACGCCGGCGTCGCCGCCATCACCGTCCACTGCCGCACGGCGCAGATGGGCCATCGCGGCCGCGCCGATTGGAGCTGGGCGCGTCGCGTGCGCGAAGTCGTCGACATCCCCGTCATCGTCAACGGCGACATTCGCTCCGGCGCCGACGCGCGCCGCGCGCTCGACGAGACCGGCGCCGCCGGCGTCATGATCGGCCGCGCCGCCATCGACAGCCCGTGGGTGTTCCGCGACGTGCGCGCGCGGCTCGAGCGCGGCGAATCGGCGGCGCCGCCCTCGTTCGCCGAGCGCATCGCGCTCTACGCCCGCGTCCTCGCCGACAACGTGCACAAGCGCGGCCCCAAGTTCGGCGTCGAGGTCACGCGCCGTCACGCGCGCACGTGGTTCGACGGCTGCGACGGCGGCGCCGAGCTGCGCGCGCAGCTGTTCGCGGCGGCGACCGAGGCCGAGTGCCTGGCCGTGCTCGCCGGCGTCCGCGCCGCCGCCTGAAGTAAACAGCCGTTTACTCGTTCGACCGTAAAAAGGCGAACGCCCGCCGCAGCCGAAGCTGACAGCGGGCGCCGCGTGGTTGGCGATGTAACCGACTGTTTACTTGCTGACGGCCTGGAAGATCTTGCTGAACTGGAAGGTGCTGGTGTCGAGGTTGGAGCAGCGGTCGCCGTCGCCGTAGCCGCTCGACGGGCACTTCTCGTCGCGCTGGATGGCCCAGAAGGCGAGGAGGCCAATGCCCTTCGACTTGGCGTAATTGGCGAGCGTGCTGGCGTCGTCGAGGCTGAAGACTTCGCTGTCGTCGTTCTTGCCGATCATGGGCGTGACGCCGACCATCTGGTACGCGGCGGCCGAGGAGAGGCCGCTGATGGCCGACTGCAGCTGCGACGCGGTGGCGTCGGCCGACGAGAGCGAGGCCGAGCCGACGTCGGTGCCGTCGCCGTAGTCCATCGTCATGACGTTGACGTGCGAGATGGTGACGCCGGCCTTGAGCGCCGAGGTGACGACGGCGAGGCCGAGGCTGTCGAGGCCGTCCGGGTTGACCGGCAAGGTGAAGGCGACCTTGATGCCGCGCGACGCCTGCACCGTCTTCAAGGCGCTGGCGCGCATGGCGTTGATGGTCGCGTTGCTGGTCGACGAGCCCTGCTCGATGTCGAAGTCGAGGTCGGTGATGCCGGTGGCGTCGACGAAGCCTTCGAGGGCCGACGCCAGCGCGCTCGCCGACGAGCAGGCGCTCTCCAAGTAGGTGCCGTCGGCGCCGCCGAAGCTGGCTTTGACGTGACCGCCGGCCGCTTGGAAGGCTTTGACGTCGGACAAGTTGTTCTGGATGTCGGTCGACGTCGTGCAGCCGCCGCCCGAGAGCACGAAAGCGATGGTGACGTCGGACGGGCCGCCGGCCGCTTTCATCGAGGTCAAGCTGGAGAAGGCGTAGTCGCTCGAGCCCCAACCCCACGTGTAGAAGTAGGGCGCGAACTCGGTGCCGCTCGTCGGCGACGTGCCGCCGCCGCCGGCCGTGCCGCCGCCGCCGGCCGTGCCGCCGCCGCCGGCGCTGCCACCGCCGCCGGCCGTGCCGCCGCCGGCCGCGCGCGCTGATCTTCCACTGCTGCGCCGCGGTGCCGTTGCAGTCGTAGAGCTGGACGGTGGCGCCGTCGGCGTTCGAGGCCGCGGCGACGTCGATGCAGCGGTTGCTGTTGGGATTGCGCAGCTGCGAATAGCCGGCGGCGCTCGACGCCTCGGCCACGAAGGTCTGCGCGACGGTGTTGTTGCAATCGTAGAGCTGCACTTTGGTGCCGTTGGCGGTGCCGGCGGCGGCGAGGTCGACGCACTTGCCGCTGTTGGTGTTGACGATCTTCACGCCACCCGTGACCGGCTCTAGCAGGAAGTCCTGCGCGCCGGTCCCGTTGCAGGTGTACTGCTGGATCTTGGTGCCGTCCGCGGTGCCGGCGGCGGCGACGTCGAGGCACTTGGCGCTGCCGTTGCGGACGATGGCGCCGCCCGACGTGACGGCGCTGGGATCGCCCGTGCCTTCACCACCGACGGAACCGCCAACGCAACCACCGGCGCTGAGCGCGGCGGTGAGACAAAACATGATCGAGCGCGGCTTTAGGCCCATGCGTGCTCCTTTGGTTGAGCGCGACCGCGTTCGTAGCCGGCCGACTTTCGAGTGCACCTCCCTTTTGCGAGAATGGGTCCAGCCGCCCCAGGCCATAACCGACTGAAATTACGTAGGCAGTCGAGTGTATCAACGAAGGGACAGCACCTCGGCTGTCCACCTCCGGTTTCCGAATCGGCGCGTAGGACGGCCGCGCGAAGGCCGCTCACGACACAGTCGGCGCGGCTGCCGCGGCAGAAACGCGGCGTGATGCAGGTCGTAGGCGGCGAAAGGTGGGAGGCACACACGCGAGCCATGGATCGCGAGACGGCGGAGCACGTTCGCTGTCGGCGCTGCGGGGCTACGTCACGTGGCGCTGGCACAGCTGCTGCGCATCACGGTTAGCTTAAAGCGACAAGCGAAAGAGCGGCCGGCCGATCGCACGCCACGGCCACGGAAACGCCGACGCCACGAACACGAAGAACACCAGCAGCGTCGTGCACAGGATGCGCTGCTTACGCGACTCGGGCGCGCGCTTACTGACGGCCCGTCCGACATGCGCGGTCACGAACGCCAGCAGCATCGCCGTCTCGTGCTCGATGCCGAAGAAGCGCGCGTCTTGGCTCTTCATGGTCGCCGCAAACGCCGTATGAATCGCCGTCCAATAGGGGCTGAAGCCGAAGTAGAGCGTCAGGCCGAGCAGCACTTGGATATCGACGGCGGCGACGAACAGCAGCGACGCCCGCTCGTCGCCGGCCGTCCAGCCGCGCGCGCGAATCGCCCGCACGAGGACGACGATCGCCGACAGCACGACCATCCAGCGCCAATAGCTGTGCACGAGGCGCAGCCAGCCGTACACATGCGTCGTCGTCGCGGCAGCGTCATGAAGCGACATGAGATGGCCCTACTCTGGCGTCAATCGTGAGCGCGCGCGAGTGGCAAGAATGCCAATCTTCGTCGATTTCTCGCCAGTCTTTTGTCGTGGCAAAATCTCGATGGTGCTTTAGATTTCGGCCATGCTCCTCATCGCGGTGGTCGCCTGCGACGGCGTCGTCCCCTTCGATCTCGCGACGCCCGTCGGCGTCTTCGGCAACACGCGCTTGGCCTCGGGCCGCGCCGCCTATGACGTGCGCGTCTGCGGCGTCACGCGCGACATCGACGCCGGCACGTTCCGCATGCGCCCGCGTTACGGGCTGCGCAGCCTGGCCGACGCGCACACGATCATCCTGCCCGGCGTCATCGACCCGTTCGCGCCGGTGCCGCTGCCGCTCGTGCGCGCGGTGCGGGCGGCGGCGGCGCGTGGAGCGCGCGTGGCCTCGATCTGCAGCGGCGCGTTCCTGCTCGCCGCGACCGGCCTCCTCGACGGCAAGCGCGCGACGACGCACTGGCTGGCGGCGGCCGAGCTGGCGCGCCTGCACCCGGCGATCACCGTCGATCCCGACGTGCTGTATGTCGACGAAGGGCAGCTTCTGACGTCGGCGGGCGCGGCGGCGGGGCTCGATCTGTGTCTGCATTTGGTGCGCCGCGATTACGGCGCGGCCGTCGCTGCCGACAGCGCGCGCCGCTCGGTCATGCCGCTCGAGCGCTCGGGCGGGCAGGCGCAGTTCATCGTCCACGAGCCGCCGGCCGGCGACGGCGCGTCGCTGGAGCCGCTGCAGCGCTGGGTCGAGGCGAACCTGCATCGGCCGCTGACGCTGGAAGATTTGGCGCGCAAGGCGGCGATGAGCACGCGCACGCTCAATCGCCGCTTCCGCGAGCAGACGGGCACGACGCCGTTGCAGTGGCTGCTGCGTTGTCGCGTGCGCCGCGCGCAGCAGCTGTTGGAGACGACGGGCCAGTCGGTGGAGCAGGTGGCGACGCGCGCCGGCTTCGGCTCGGCGGCGGCGCTGCGCGATCGCTTCGGGCGCGTCGTCGGGACCGGCCCGCGCGCCTACCGGCACAACTTCCGCGGCGCCGCGGCGCGCTGAGCCCGGCGCGGCTTGCAACGGCCGCGGCGTCAGGTCGCCAAAGTCGGCGTCGGCACGGTTCTCGCCCGATTTACCGCGGCGAAACAGGTCGCGTCGTCGGACCACGAGGCGCGCAAGCGCCGAATCTCTTGCGCGCGCCGGGCATTTTCCGCGCTCCAGCCGTCTTTATGGGTGCAACTGGGTGTCGCAGCGCGCTTCGGGCTAGGCAAAAGGCGCGAGGTCTGGCAACGACAAAAATCACCAAAAATCAGATTTTTGTTTCGTGGTCACACGGAATCATCGTAAGAAAACCAATCGCTAGACCCCTCAATATTTTTTGCAGGAGATGAAATGCGTAAAGGTTTGATCATCGTTTCTTTGCTCGGTTGGATTGCTGGCTGCGGCGGTAGCAGCAAGAGCGGTAACGGCGGTGGCGGCGGCAGCGGTGGCGGCGGCGGCACCGGCGGCGGCGTGGCCGCTGGCGGCGGCGGCACGGCCGCGAACCCCGACCTCGCGACCCCGGCGGCTCCGCCGGATATGGTGCAGCTCAACTGCTCTCAGCTCTCCATGTGCATCAACGCGAACCCGAACGATTCGTCGGTGCAGCAGGCCTGCTACAACGCCAGCACGACGACCGCGCAGAACCTGTTCAACGCCTACCAGAATTGCTTTACGACCGAGTGCACCCCGGTCAGCGCGACGAGCACCGACCCCTGTCTGCAGACGCAGGACGCCTGCTTGAGCTGCACGCAGTCGGGCGTCGCCACGACCGACATGGGCATGATCCAGGGCTACAGCGCCACGTGCGTCACGACCCAGGGCGGCGCCACGCAGACGAGCCCGACCTGCTCGACCTGCATCGCGGCCGTCTACGCCTGCCAGCTCGATATGTAGCTCGTTCCACGCTCGCTCCCTCCTCCGCTCGTCTCGTCTAGCCCGCACGCATCGCCAGCTCGTCATCGCGATCGCACCTCGCGCCCGTCGCTATATGCGCCTTGCCCGTATGATTCAGTGCGCGCGAGCCGCCCGCGGCGCCGTCACGTGAAGCGGCGACCGCCGGCTTCGTTCTCTGCGCATGTGCCGGGCGCTGCTGCGGCGGGCGCCGAGCTTGTCTGCCGTCGTCGATAGGCTGGTCGAGCGCGAAGGTCGTCGCCGAAGCGACTTGGGCCAGGCTCGGTGATGACGGAGGTGTTTGCGGAAAGGCGCTGGTGTTTCGGAGCTGACGGAAAAGAAGCGACGCCGCCGGCGGGAGGGGCCACCGGCGACGTCGCCCGAGGGGCCTAGTGCATGCCGTTCGCGAGGAACGCCTTCAGGTAGCCGTGCACGCCGACGCCGCCGATGGAGTTGCACGTCGGCGAGGCCGAGCCCGCCGGGCAATCGGTGTCGCGGTCGTACGACCAGTAGTGGATGCCGGCCATGCCCTTGGAGATGGCGAACTGCGAGATGGTGTCGACGTCAGCGACGGTGAAGTGCTCGTCCTGCGCGTCGTTGCCGCCGATCATCGGGGTCAGCTCGATGTTGCTGTAAGGCACGCCCCAGTGGTCGTTGAGGTTGTCGGCCGCCTGAATCGCCGACTGACCCATCTGGCACAAGCCGCCCGAGACGACGCAGACGCCGGCCGACGGGCTGCCGTAGTCCATCGTCATCAGGTTGACCGTGACGTAGCTGGGCCAGCGTGCCGGCCGAGCCGTTGAAGCCGAGGCCGCTCTTGACCGCGTTGAGCGTGTTGTCGCCGTAGACGTTGAAGCTGTCGGGCGCGCTTCCGCCGAGCGACGTGGCCGAGCTGGCGCCGTTGTTGTTCGCCAGCGTCGCCAAGGTGAGGCTGAAGCGCAGGCCCGGGTACGCCGAGTGCGCCGTCTTGATGCGGGCGATCAGGTCATTGATGACGTCCTGCGACTGGCCGGCCTCGATGTCGAAGTCGACGCCGATGAGGCCGGGCGACGACCAGCGGCTGATGAAGGTCGCGAAGCCGGCGTCGGTGCCGCACGTGAAGGAGCCGGCCGCGCCGCCCGTCGACAGGATGTACTTGACGCCCGAGCTCGACAGCGTCGGCACGTTGGCCGAGGCCATGGCCGCGCCCTGCACGCCGCCCCAGTTTTCACTGCCGCACTCGCCGGTGGCGAAGGCGAGCGTGATGGTCTTGCCGCCGGCCGAGGTCAGATCCTGCGTCAGCGGCGTGGGCGTGCCCGTGACGCTGGTGGTGATCATGTTGGTGTTCCAGTTCATGTTGATGCTGGTGTCCTTGTAGGCGCTGAACACGAGGCCCGCCGCCGCGCCGGTGCCGCCGCCGCCACCGGTCGTACCGCCGCCGCCCGCGCTACCGCCGCCGCCGGCCGAGCCGCTGCCGCCGGCCGAGCCGCTGCCGCCCGCCGAGCCGCCGCCGCTGCACGCGCCCTCGTCGGCCCAGACGCCGCTGCCGCCGGTGCTGGGGGCCTCGCCTTGCGTCCACCACTTCGCCTCCCACGTGTGGCCGTTGTAGCTCACGAGCATGCCGCCGGTGTAGATCGCGCTCGCGCTCCACGCGGCCGCCGTGCAGGTGCCGCCCGAGCCGCCGCTGCCAGCCGAGCCGCCGCCGCCAGCCGTGCCGCTTCCACCGGCCGTGCCGCTTCCACCGGCCGTGCCGCTTCCACCGGCCGTGCCGCCGCCGTTCGAGCACTGCACGGGCGTCCACAGCGCGGGCACGGCCGAGGGCGTCCAGTCCGACAGCGCCGTGTGGCCCTGCAAGCATTGGTAGTCGCTGCCCTGGTAGCTGACGATGGCGCCGGTCGCGTAGGACGTGCCGGGCGTCCAGGCCGGCACCGAAGCCGGGCACGTCACGCTGAGTGGGGCGGAGGATTCATGCTCGCCAGCCGCGCCACACCCGGCCACCGCGGCAAACATGATGAGAATGGAAGGAGCGCGAAGAGCTTTGACGAGTGTTGGTCGCATGACTCGGCCTCATCGCAAGACGAGGGCCACTCGGTTCTGCGTGCAAGCTGCTGAAAACGCGTAAACACGAATCGGCGGCGGTGAGGGGTGAAAGCACCTCGTGTCAACCTCGCATTCACAGCGACGGACGAGTGCGCACGGAAGGTCGCAGCGGCGCCCGCCAGCGACGGTAAACTGGAGTTGTCACTGTCTCTCGACGGAGACATGACGCAGCTCGGGGAGCGCGTTTCTGACGGCGCTCTCCGACGGGCAGCGACGATTCCGCGCGCGCTACGAGAGTCGTCCTGCGTCGCGGCGCGGCGAAGAAGCGGCGCCAATCGCCGACGACGAATCCGCCGCGGATCACCTGCGCGCAGCAGTCCTAAATCGCCGCGCGCAGCCCGCTGCAGATCGCCGCGCGTGCAGCCGGAAATCGCCCCGCGAGCGCGTCGGCAAAATCGCCGCGCGCGCAGCCGTGAATCGCCGCGCGCAGCCGTGAATCGCCGCGCGCAGCCGTGAACCGCCGCGCGCGCGCAAGCGCAATCGCGCGCGGCGACACCGCCACCTGCGGCCGATTGTCGCAGCGACGAGCGCGCCCGCGGGCGCTGTCGTTCTATGTCCGCTGCGACGCGCCTTCCGCGACAGACAACAGCACATAGAAAAGCGACATAAAAACTGCGACACGTTGCCACGCGTAATCGGGTGCGACAAATCGCCGCACAAAATGAAACATCAATGATTTCAACACACGAGAAACAATATACGTCGGCGCGCGCACGAACGAATCGACGAGGGAAAGCAAATCGCCACCGTCGAGCGCACTTGGCGGCCGGGCGTTTCCTTGACACTTACACACCATTGCTGCCATTTGAATTTGTACGCTCGTACGGTCGGCCAAAACTGCCCGCTGCGCGCGATTCTCGACGAGAGGGAAGAAGATCTGTTGATTCGAACGTAACCAAAACTGATTCGGTTTGCGTTCGATTTGAATTGGTTTCGCGGTCGCTGGGGAGATGGAGCAGCACATGGAAGTCGTCGTCACCGGGATCGGTCCGCTCTTGCCGAACTGCGCCGACCGCGGCGCCTTGTGGACGCACCTGCGCGAAGGGCTGTCGCAGCTGACGTTCGAGCCGACGCCGACGAGCGACGGCGGACAATGGAGCGCCGGGCGCCTCGGCGACCTCGAGCCGGCGCGCTGGCTCGACCGTTTCCCACGCAAATTCTACGAGCGTTACAGCCGCGAGCAGCAGATCTACTTGGTGTCGCTGGTCATCGCGCTCGCCGACGCGCGGCTCGACCTCGACGACGAGCCGCGCGAGCGCGTGGCGCTGTTCGACGGCACGTCCCGCGGCAACTTCGACTTTTGGTACGACCGCGTGCGGCAAGAGCAGGCGCGCCCGCCGAGCGAGCTGTACACGCGGCGCGAGCTGATGCTGGGGACGCCCGGACAAGCGGCGAATCTGGCGGCGGCGCTGTTTCGCATTCGCGGGCCGGTCTACACCTTCAGTGGCACCTGCTGCTCGGGCGCGATGGCGCTCGGTCAGGCCTATCGCGAGCTCGCGAGCGGCGGCGACATCGAAGTCGCGCTCGCCAGCGGCCACGACTCGTGCCGCGCCGCCCCGCTCTATCATATGTATCGCGAGGCCGGGCTCGTCTCCGCCGAGCAGAAGGACGCGCGCCGCGCCATTCGCCCCTTCGCCGCCGCCGATTCCCCCGTCGACGGCGGCGTGCACGGCAACGCCTTCGGCGAAGGCGCCATCACGATCGTGCTCGAGACGCGCGCCCACGCCGAACGCCGCGGCGCGAACATCTTGGCGACCATCGGCGGCTTTCAGTGCGGCAACAACGGCGCCCATCCCACCGACGTCGACAAAGAGGGAACGCGGGCGACGGCGCTCATGAATCGCGTGCTGCAGCGGAGCGGGGTCGATCAGGAGCAGATCGGCTTCGTCGTCGGACACGGCAACGGGGTCGCGCAGAGCGACCGCTCCGAGGTCGCCTATTTGCAGCGCGTCTTCGCGGCGCGCACGCCGGAAGTGCCGCTCTTGTCGACGAAGCCGCTCTATGGCCACCTGTTGGGCGCGTCGAGCACGCTCAACGTCGCGGCGGCGGTGTTGATGCTGCATCACCGCTGGGTCGTGCCGACGGCGAACGTCGACGGTGGCCCCTTCCTGACGGCCGACCGGCGCGCGAGCGGAGGCGTCGATCATCGCGCCGGCGGCGGACGGCCGTGCCATTCGCCGGCGGGCATGGCGGTCTCGTACGGCATCGGCGGGCACAACACGGTGACGCTGGTCGAGCGCGTCGAGGCGGCGGCCTAAATGCGCGCCGGCAAATTGATGCGCCTTCACGACGCCGTGCGCGCCCACGTCACGCCGGGCATGCATCTGCACTTCGCGTCGACGCCGAGCCGCTCGAACGCGGCCGTGCGTGAGATCGCGCGCTCGTTCGTCGGCACCCGGCCGCGCTTTAGGCTGAGCAGCACCGGCTTTCACTCGCTCTTGCACCTCTTGCCGATGCTGCGGCTGGGCGAGACCTTGGCGGGCTGCTTCTTCGGCGATCATTATCCGGCGCCGCGACCGAACCCGCTCTACACGCGCGTCGCCGCCGCCGGCGTCACGCTCGAGCAGTGGTCGCTGGGCTCGTTCGTGGCCAGCTTGCGCGCCGGCGCCCAGGGCGACCGCTGGGCCGTCAATCGCACGCTCGCGGGCACGACGCTGGCCGCCGATCTCGCCGCGGCCGGACGTTATCGCGAGCTGCCCGATCCCGCCGACGACACGCGCAGCCTCGGCCTGTGCGCGGCCATGCGGTCCGACGTCACGTTCGTCCACGCCGCGGTCGGCGACGACGACGGCAACGTCCTCATGTCGGCGCCGTTCTCCGAAGGCTTGTGGAGCGCGCTCGGGGCCAAACGCGGCGTCATCGTCACCGTCGAGCGACTGGCGCCGTGCGCGTGGAGCCGCGAATATCCCGACTTGATCGCGCTGCCGGCCGATCGCGTGCTCGCGGTGTGCGTCGAGCCGTTCGGCGCCCATCCGCAGTCGTTTCACTGCGAGCCCGACCTCGGCGTCGCCTCTTATCGGGACGATTTCGCGCACTACGACGCCTGGCGCGCGCTGACGACGGACGAGGCGGCGGCCGGTCGCGTCATCGCCCGCATCATCGACGGCGACGACGGCGGCGAGGCCTACCGCGCCATGGTCGGCGGCGCGCGACTGGCGGAGCTGACCGTGCCGCGGGCGCGGCGGGCCTATCGCCGCACGTGGACGCCCGCTCCGACAGCTCCGGCGCGCGCTCAGACAGTGCTCGCCCCACGGGCGGCGCAAGACAGCTCGCGCGCGCCGGAGCTGTCTCCGCTCTGCCTGCAGACCAGAACGAGCCGGAAGGAACGCGCCGTGAGCAAGGGACGCGCGGTCGATCACATGATCGTCGGTGGGGCGCGGCAGTTGGCGGCGCGGGCCAAGGCGATGGGCGCGCGCGTGCTCATCGCCGGCATCGGGCACGCGTTTTTTGCGTCGCGGATGGCGCAGCTGCAGCTGGCGGACGAAGGATTCGAGCTGCAGGTCATGGTCGAGATCGGGCTCTATGGCGTCGCCTGCGGCGTCGAAGGGCATGGCTATCCGCTCGCGTATGACAATGTTCGGCATGCGCGGCGGCTGAGCTCGATCGACGACGTGCTCGGCGTGCTCAGCTGCGGCGCCGACAACCGCTGCTTGGGCGCGCTCGGCGCCGCGCAGGTCGACGCCGAGGGCAACTTGAACAGCACGCGCTTGGCCGACGGGCGCGTGCTCGTGGGATCGGGCGGCGCGTGCGACATCGCGGCGGCGGCGACCGAAGTCGTCGTCCTGACGCGCCTCGAGCCCGGGCGGCTGGTCGCGAGGCTCGACCATCGCACCAGCCCCGGTCGTGCCGTGAAATCGGTCGTCACCGATCGCGGCACGCTCGTGCGCGGCGACGGCGGCTGGCAGCTGGCGTCGCTGTCGGCGGACGCCGCGAACGACGACGATCGCGCAGCCGTCGCGCGCGACTGCGCCTGGCCGTTGACGTTCGCGGCCGAGCTGACGCACGCCGCGCCCATCACGGCGCGCGAGGCCGAGCTTTTGACGATGCTCGATCCCGACGGTCTCTTTCGCGGACGTGCCGCATGAGCGAGCACGACGTGCGCATCACCGGCTTCGCCAGCTACCTGCCGAAGCTCATGCATACGAACGCGACCTTGCCGCCGCTCGACGAGCCGATCGGCGACGACGAGCTGCAGCGCATCGGCGTCTTCCGGCGCGGCTGGGCCGGCGAAGACGAGGGCGTGGCCGACATGGCGCTCGCCGCCGCCCAGCGCGCGCTCGCGCGTGCCGGCGTGCGCGCCGACGAGCTCGACGTGGTCATCGTCGCCAACTGGACGCAGCGTCGCTTCTTGCCCGAGTTCGCGCCCAAGCTGAAGCTGCTGCTCGGCGCCGCGCGCGCGTTCGCCCACGACCTCGGCTGCGCCTGCGCCGGCTTTCTGTACGGCGTCGCCACCGCCAGCGAATTCCTACGCAATCCGCGCTATCGGCGCGCGCTCGTCGTCGCCTCGGAGACGACGTCGCGACGGGCGCGACCGGGCAGCCGCGGCACGCTCATCCTCGGCGATGGCGCAGGCGCCTTCGTGCTCGAGCGCGCCGACGATTCCGACGCGCGCGGCGGCAAGCTCATCGACTACGAGCTCGCCAGCGACGGCGCGCATCACGGCATCATGGAGATCAACGCCGCCGGCTGGGTGCAGACGCATCTGCCGCAGCGCGAGCTGTGCGCGCTGGCGGCGCGCTCGATCGCCGACGTCAGCCGCCGGCTGCTCGACCGCAACGGCCTCACCCTCGCCGACGTCGCCTGGCTGGTGCCGCATTCGGGCACCGCCGGCGTGCAAGCGGCCATCGCGCGCACGCTCGAGCTGCCCGACACGCGCATCCTCACCAACTACGCCGACGTCGGCAACGTGTCGTCGGCGTCGATTCCCGTCGCGCTCGATCATTTCGTGGCCGCGGGTCGCGTGCAGCCGGGCGATCTCGTGCTGTCGGCGGCGGTCGGTGGCGGCTGGTACGTCGCCGCCGCGCTCTACACCGTCGGCGAGGCGCACGCGTGACCGGCGCGCATCGCCGCGGCGAGTTCGTCAGCGAGCTGGTCGCCACCGGCTACGCCTACCCGCGCACGATCGTCGACAACGAGGAGTTCTTCGCGCGCTGCCGCTTCCCCATCGCCGACGGCGCCGGCGGTCGCGCCACGCTCGTGGCCGACACGCGCATGAAGACGCGACGCTGGTGCGGCCCGGGCGAAAACACCTGGACGATGGCGCAGGAAGCGGTGGCGATGGCGATGACCGAGAGCCCGCTGCCGGCGAGCGAGATCGATCTGGTCATCGTCTCCTCGTGCTCGACGATCCCGATGGTCAACGTGCCCAACGCCGACAATCCGGTCATGGCCGACCTGGCGCCGCTGGTGCTGGCGCAGCTCGGCCGCGACGACGGCGTCGCCATCGACCTGAAGGCCGGCTATTGCGCCGGCTTCTTGCGCAGCCTGGAGGTGATGGACGCCATGCTGCAAACGGGCGCCTATCGCGCCGGGCTCGTCGTTGCCAGCGACGAAGGCGGCCGCTTCGCCACCGCCGAGAGCAACCGCTCGGCGTTCTGCTTCATCGTCGGTGACGCCGCCGGCGCCGTCGTCATGAAGCCGCGGCCGCGCAGCACCGTCGGCAGCGGCGGCCTCGGCCTCGTCGACTGCCTGACGCGCACGGTGCCGAGCTGCGCCGACTTGACCGGCTGGGGCGCCGACGGCCGCTCGCTCTACGTCAAAGGCGCGCGCGCCGGCGCCACCGGCCTCGCCCTCCTGCTCGACGCCGGCCGCGAATTGCTCGCGCGCAACCACATGAGCGGCGCCGACGTCGATTGGCTCTTACCGGCGCAGACCCACGTCGCCACCGTCGAGGCGCTGTGCGACGGCCTCGACGTGCCGCGCGCCAAGCTGTGCTGGTCGGGCGACGTCACCGGCTACTCGGCCAGCGCCAGCATCGCCGCCAGCCTCGGCGAACGCCGCCGATCGGGCGCGCTGCACAAAGGCGACCTCGTCCTCTCGCTCGCGGTCGGCGCCGGGATGAACGTCGCCGCCGCTTTGTACTTTTGTTGACGGCTTGCTCATGGAGGCGCGCGTGGGACTGCTGGCGGAAAAAGTAGTCGTGGTGACGGGAGCGACGTCGGGCATCGGCGCCGAGCTGTCGCGTCGGCTCTATCACGAAGGCGCGACCGTCATCGGCGTCGGCCGCCGCGCCGACACGCTCGCCGCCGAGGAGACGCGCGGTGAAGGCCGCTTCATCGGCATCGCGACCAACCTCGCCGATCCCGAAGCGCGCCCGCTGGCGATCGAGTCGATCGCGCAATATGCGCCGCGCATCGACCTCTTGGTCAACAACGCGGGCGAGACCAGCTACGAGACGCCGCTCGAGCTCGGTTACGAGCGCTGGCGGCAGCTGTGGGAAGTGAACCTGCACGCGGCCATCGAGCTGTCGTTGGCGCTGGCGCCGCGGATTCAGCCGGGCGGCAGCCTCATCAATGTCTCGTCGATCACGGCGCGCATGCCGCCCAACGTGCGCTTCGCGGCCTACGCGGCCACCAAAGGCGCGCTCGATCGCGTGACCGAAGCGCTGCGGCTCGAGCTCGATCCGCGTCAGGTGCGCGTCTCGTCGATCGCGCCCGGGCTCGTCGACACGCCGATCTACGACAAGCTGGCCGGCTTCGCCGAGACGCGCGCGAAGATCATGCGGCAAGTGCCGCGCTGGCTCTCGCCGGGCGACGTCGCCGACGCGATCGTGTGGATGGCGTCGCGGCCGGCGCACGTCGTCATCAGCGAGCTGGTGATCTTGCCGTCGGGCCAAGGACGATGACGGACCCGCTCATGGACGCCGAGCTGCAGCAAAAGTCGGAGCGCTATCTCGACGAGCTGTTCGGTCCCGGCGCCGGCGCGCGTCACAGCCGCTTCTTGCAGCAGCTCGAGAACGAGGGATTGCGTACAGAGATCCATCGTTATCACGCGCTGCAGGCCGATCAGTCGCAGCTCTCGGTGGGCGAGCATTACTTGATCGCGCTCTGTGTCTTGTGCGCGCTCAGGTCGTACGGCACGGCGCAGATGTTCGCCAAGACGCTGCGTCATCTCGGCGTCTCGCGCGGCAAGATCCTGGCGGCGTTGGCGCGGCTGTCGATGTGGACGGGCGGCATTCCGGCGGTCGAGGCCACGCTGGCGATGACGCGGGCGCTCGACGAGTACGATCGCCTGGGCGCGGCGTCGCTGGCCGCGTGGTTTCCCGACGAAAACGGCGTCGGCCAAGCGCCGCGGCCGCGTCAGCCGGAGCCGCGTCATGGCTGATCGGCCGGTCGATCGTCCGCTCGATCGTCCGCCGCTGCTCGCCGGCGCGCGCGGCGTCGTCATCGGCGTCTCCAGCGAGCGCAGCATCGGCTACGCCTGCGCGGCCACGGCGCGCGCGCTCGGCGCCGAGGTCGCCATCACCTATCGCCCGGCGCGCTGGCGCGACGGCGCGCGGCTGGCCGAGCAGCTCGGCGCCAGCTTGCACGCGCCGCTCGAAGCCGGCGACGACGCGACGATCGACGAAGCCTTCGCCGCGCTCGAGCAGGCGTTCGGTCGGCTCGACTTCGTCGTCCACACGCTCATGCATGTGCCGTCGGAGCTGCTCGAGCGGCCGCTGACGGCGCTGTCGCGCGACGATTTTGCCCGCGTGCTCGACGTCGGCGTGCATTCGCTGTTGCGGCTGTGCCGGCACGCGCGGCCGCTGCTCATGCGCTCCCAAGCGCCGCGCGTCGTCACCATCAGCTCGCCCTGCAGCCAGCGCGCGACGCCGCACTATCACGTCGCCGGCATCGCCAAAGCGGCGCTCGAGTCGGCGCTCATCTACCTCGCGCAGGAGCTCGGTCCGGCCGGCATCTTGTGCAACGCCGTGAGCCCGGCGCTGCTCGCCACCGACGGCGCGCTGGCCGTCGTCGGCGCCGACGCTGCGGCCGCGACCCGCGCGCACCTCGGCAAGCGCGCGGCGACGCGCCGGCCCACCGAGCTCGACGACGTCGCCGATTGCGTCGCCTGGCTGTGCAGCCCGATGGCGCGACAAGTGACCGGCGAAGTCATCACCATCGATGGCGGCTATTCACGCAGCTATTTCTGACGCGGCAGCCTTGGGGGAGAGCGAATGAGCCTTGCGGCAACGAGCAACAGCAATAGCGAGAATACGTCCACCTATCGACTGCCGAAGAAAGCGGGCGGGCTGCAATTGGGCGCGCGCCTCGGCGAATTCGCGGACTTCTTGCGCGGCAACACCAACCTCGATCCCGAGCTGCGCCGCGCCCAAGCCGACGTCATGATCGCCCGCGCGCAAGTGCTCATCTGGATCTCGGTGTTCGTCATGCCGAGCTGCATTCTGTCGTATGTCTTCTTCAATCGCGCCGATCGCCTGATGCTGGCGGCGACGATCGTCGGCGCCGCCATCGTCGCCGTGCTGCTCCTCGCCGTCGTCATTCGCGGCGGCCTTTTTCGCGGCCGCGAGCAGCTGGCGATGCTCATCCTCGTCGGCGGCGTGTTCGGGCCGACGGGCGCGCTCATCACCGTCGTCTCGCCCGGCAACAGCGGCAACTTCTTCTTCTCGTTCTTTCTCATTTACTTCGCCTTCACCGCGCTCTTTCCCGCCGACGTCAAATGGGTCTTGGCGACTTCGATGGCGCTCATTGCCAGCTATTTGGGTGCCAATGCTTTGCAACAAGGGACTTTGCATTTCTCGGGGGAGCTGACGAACAACCTCATTTACTTGGCGGAGCTGACGTTCATCGGCGTCGTGCTCAATCGCGTCTTGTGTCGCCTGTTCTTCGACGAGCGGCGCGCGCAGCAGGAGTTACGCGGCGCCCGCGACGCGCTGTTCTCGGAGATGGAAGTCGCGCAAGAGATTCAGACGCTCTTGTTGCCGAAGAATCCGCAAGTGGAAGGCAATGTCGTCAGCGGCTTGATGGTGCCGGCGACCGAGGTCGGCGGCGATTATTACGACGTCATCGTCTCCAATAACGGCCGCACCTTCATCGCCATTGGCGACGTTTCGGGCCACGGCGTCACTTCGGGATTAACGATGATGATGGCGCGCGCGAGCTTATTGGGCGCGCTCGAAGCCAGCCCGACTGCGTCGCTCGAATCGCTGTATCAAATATTGAATCGCTGCCTGCGCCAGAACTTGGAGCGCATGGAGCTGAGCCTGTATATGACCTTCGCGCTGTTCGAGCACCTCGGCGAAGGGCGCTTTCGCGGCGTCGGCCGCCACTTGCCGGCGCTGATCTATCGGCACGCGCTCGACAAAGTGGAAGAGATCGATCTCGACGGCATTTGGCTCGGCATTTTACCCGACGTCACCGCCGATCAATTGCCGGCGGCGACCATTCAATTGGCGCCCGGCGATCTGCTGTTCCTTTATACCGACGGCATCGTCGAGCACGAAGGGCCGGGCGGCATGTTCGGCTTCGAGCGGCTGAAGACGCTGATTCAACTGGCCGCGCGCGACGGCGCCGCCGAGCTCATCGCCAAAGTCATGCGCGAGCTGAACGCTTACTCGGGCAAGCAAGAAGACGACGTCACCATGCTCGCCGTCAATCACACCGGCCAGCGCCATTCGCCACGCGCGAGCGCTTAGCGGCCGCTTGGCCGACTCTAAAGGAGAACTGCAATGGACGATTTGAACGCGGGCGATTTGAACATTCAGGTCATCAGCAAAGACAACTTATCGGTACAGTTGGTCTTGCGCGGTCGCAGTAACGACCGGCAGCCGACGCGGCTCTTGTCGCCCTATTTCGCGACGGCGGTGGCGACGGCCGCGGCCGCGAACGTGCCGCTGGAGTTGCACTTCGAGCAGCTGGAGCACTTCAATTCGTCGACGATTACGGTGCTCATTCAATTGATCCAAGAAGCGCGCAATAAGGGGATCAAGCTGAGCTTCGTCTATCGACAAGACTTGAAGTGGCAAAAGCTCAGCTTCGATGCGCTCAAAGTATTTACCAAGGATGGTCAGCTCGAATTGCGGGCCGTTTAAAGGAGATCGCGTCATGTCGAGCTTCAATTTTTCCATCGATCTTCCGGTGCGCAGCGAGTGGAAGAACGTCGACCTCTTGCGCACGTCGGTACAAAACTGCTTCGTCGCCATCTTCAGCGACCTCGATGGGTGCCATGCCATTTCGATGGTCACCGGCGAGCTCATCGAGAACGCCATCAAATACGGCCATTGGGACGGCGAGACGCAGTCGTTTCGGCTGCGCGTCTCGGGCGGCGCCGGTCGGGCGACGATCACCGTCGAGAATCCGATCAAAGCCGGCGACGAAGGCGTGGCCGACCTGTTGCGCACGATCGCCTGGCTGCAGGATTTCCCGTCGGCGGCCGAGGCTTATCGCGCGCGGCTGATGGAGATAGCGGCGGCGCCGGCCGATTCCGGCGCCAGCCGGCTGGGGCTCGTGCGCGTCGCTTACGAAGGCGGCTGCAAGCTGTACGCGGAGCCGCTCGGCAACACGCTGGCGGTGTCCGCCGCGATGGAGTTCTGACGCATGAGCCGCAATCAACTGCGCCTCGAGCTGCAGCTCGACGGACAATGGGAGCGCATCGACAGCGTGCGCGAGGCGGTCGGCCATTCGGTGGCGGCCGCGTTCGGCGACGGCGACCTGCGCGACTCGCTGGCCATGGTCACGGCCGAGCTGCTCGAGAACGCGCTCAAATACGGCGAGGCCGACGCTGGCGTCGAGCTCACGATCGTGAGCGAGCCGGAGGCGCTCGTCGTCACCGTCGGCAACGCCGTCAAAGAGGACTCGCCGCACATCGTCGCGCTGCAAAAGCGGCTCGCGTGGCTGCGCGAGTTCGACGATCCGTTCACCGCCTACACGACGGCGCTGGCCGAAGTCTTCGATCGCAAAGGGCCGGACAGCGTCGACAGCGGGCTCGGCTTCGCGCGCATCGGCTACGAAGGGCGCTGCGTGATCGCGTGCGACACGTCGCGGCCCGGCTTCGTGTCGGTGACGGCGCGACGGCAAAAGAGCGAGACCGTCGAGCTGCACGCCGACGCGAGGCTGTCATGACGACGAGCCCGACGCAGCCGCAAGCGGTCAAGCCCGAGGTGCGCGTCTCGATTGGGCCGACCCAAGAGAACGTCATCACGTTTACGGGTTTGATGCGCGAGGTCGATCCGGGCAGCTGGTTCCTGCCGCTCATCGACGAGGTGCACGGCAAGCTGCTCGCCGGCCGCATCAACAACGTCGTCGTCGACATTCGCAAGCTGACGTATTCGAACGCCGCCGGCTGGAAGTGCTTCGTCTATTGGATGAAGAAGATGCAAGAGGACGAGCGGTCGACGTATCGCATGTGCATCTTGTGCGAGGAGACGCTCGGCTGGCAGCAGGTGGGCATGTCGGCGCTGCGCGTGTTCGGCGGCGAGCGGCTGCAGCTCAAGGTCTACAACGGCGATAAGCGGGTGCGCTGACGACTGGGATTCCGCGCGCGACGGCGCGCGGGTTAGTTAGCGGACGCGGGTCTGCAGGCTGTCGACGGCGTGGATCGGCGGCGCGGCGCCGGCCATGAGCGGCGCGATGGCCGCGTACACCAGGCGCTGGCTCTTGAGCATGTTGAGCCCTTCGAACGCCGCGGCCGTGACGACGATCGTGTAATGCCCATTCCCGCCGTCGACGTCACACTTGGCGCCGGCGATCGCGCCTTCGACGGCCGTGCGAATCGCCGCCAAGATGTCGCCCTGGAAGTCGGTGTCGTGCTTGCCCGACATTAGTAGCGCGGCACTTTCGCGTCGACCGTCTGCGACCAGGCGTCGATCCCGCCTTCGAGGTTGTAGACGTCCTTGAACCCTTCGGCGATGAGCTGCTCGGCCGCGCGCTGGCTACGGCCGCCGTGATGGCAATGCAGCACCACCGTCGCCGTGCGATCGAGCGCCGCCAGCCGCGCCTGACCGGCGGCGTCGAGCAGCTGCGCGCCGGCGATCGACGCCGTGGCGTGCTCTTCGGGCGTGCGCACGTCGAACAGCGCCAGCGTCGCGCCGCTGTCCAGCATGCTCTTGAGCGCCTTGGCCGTCAGCTGCTTGACCCGCGCCGGCTCCTGCGGATTGGCGATCTTGAAGCCCGCGCCCCGCGCATCCTCCACGAAGTCGATGCTGACGCCGTCGAGCCGCGGCGCGCTCTGCGCATCGACGTGAATCGCCAGCCCCTCCGACGTCACCACGAAGTCGTTGGGCTGCTTGTCGCCGAAGTAGAGCTCGTACTGGAACTGCGCGTTCGCTTCCATGCGCAGGACCATCCCCGGCGCATCGGCCGCGGCCGACGAGAACGCCTTGGCCGCCGTCGCCGACAGCGTGATGCTCGGCGCCTTGGCGGGCGCTGCCGGAGCCGGCGCCGCCGCGCCGAACAGCTTCTGCAGCTCGCCCGACGCGTGCATCGCCTTGACGATGTCGCAGCCGCCGACGAACTCGCCGTCGACGTAGAGCTGCGGGATGGTCGGCCACTGCGAATACTCTTTGATGCCGTCGCGAATCGCCGGATCGGCGAGCACGTTCACCGTCTCGTACTTCGGAACCAGCGGGTTGAGCAGCGACACGACGGTCGCGGAAAAGCCGCACTGCGGGAAGCTCTTGCTCCCCTTCATGAAGAGCACGACCTTGTTGTTCTTGATGGTGCGCTCGATCTGCCCGCGAACATTCTCGTCCATACGTCTCGCCTCGACTCGTTTGCCAGGATAACGGCGCTATAGAGGTAGCCACTTCGTGGCCGAGACGCAACCCATCGGTCGGATCTAAGGATGTAATTCGTCTTCGCGCGGCTTGATTTGGTCGAGCCGGCCCAGCTTCAGCAGCACCGGCCACAAGATCGGCGCCGCCACGACCGCCGCCAGCGTGCCGAAGCCGCCCAGCATGACCGAGCCGATGGGGCCGAGCAGCGCCGCCGTGACGCCCGACTCGAACTCGCCCAGCTCGTTCGACAGGCCGATGAAGACGTAGTGCACCGCCGAGACGCGGCCGCGCAGCCGATCGGGCGTCACCACCTGCTCGAGCGTGCGCCGAATGACGACGCTGAGCGCGTCGAACACGCCGGTCATAAAGAGCAGCGCCATCGACAGCCACAGCGTGCGCGACAGCCCGAAGCCGAGCACGGCCAGGCCGAAGCCGCCGACGCTGATGAGGAGAACGTGACCCGAGCGACGCCACGGTTTCAAGCGCGTCTGCACCAGCGCCGTCAGGAGCGAGCCCAGCGACGGCGACGCCTGCAACCAGCCGAGCCCGCGCGGCCCGACGTGCAAGATGTCCTTGGCGAAGATGGGCAAGAGCGCGTTGACGCCGCCGAGCAGCACGGCGAAGAGGTCGAGCGTGATCGCGGCCAGGAGCTCCTTGGTCTCGAACACGAAGCGCAGGCCGGCCATCAGATCCTTGCGATCGGGGCGCGGCTTCGGCGCCGACGTCGTCTTCACGACCGGCTCGGGCAGCAGCCACAAGATGAGCGCGAAGGCCGAGGCCGCGACCGCTTCGGCGAGGAAAATAGGCGTCGCCGAGTGCGTGACGCCGAGCACGAGGCCGGCCAGCGCCGGGCCGACCGTCGCCGAGAGCTGAAACGCCGTCGACGACCAGGCGTTGACGCGCACGAGCTGCGCCAGCGGCACCATCTGCGGCAAGAGCGCTGACACCGCCGGCGAGTTGAAGGCCGTCGCGATGCCGCTGAAGAAGAGCAGCGCGTAGATGGTCCAGATCGGCAGGTGAAAGTGGGTGACGAGCGCGAGCCCGAGCGCCGCCGCCGCGCTCATGAGCTGCGTGACGACGCCGACGAGGCGGCGGCTGCGGCGATCGGCCATGGCGCCGGCGCGCAAGGTCAGGCCGACGACGGGCACGACCTGCACCAGCCCGACGAGCCCGAGCAGCAGCGCCGAGCCGGTGCGCTCGTACAGCTGCCAGCCGAGCGCCACCGACAGCATCTGCCGGCCCAAGGTGCTGACGAGGCGGCCTAGAATGTACTGCAAGACGCCGGGCAGGCGCAGGCCGGAGGTCGCTTCAGCGTCGGGCACGATTCATCATGGGATAACGACCGGCGGGCTGCAACGCAACCCGACTGCGCGAACGCGAGCTGTCGGCGAAGGTTACGAGCCGAGCGCGGCGCGGCGCAGGGCCGACGGGGCTTCGAACGGGCTGACGTCGAGGTGCAGCGCCAAGAGGTCGCCCGCGGCGCGCGCGCCGCTGACGCGCACGAACGACAGCGCCGTCAACACGCGACGCAGCACCGGGTTCTTCGCCAGCGCCGGAATCTGCAGGAGGTCGAGCACGAAGCGGTCGTCGTGCGCGTCGACGAGCGCGCCGTGCTGCATCGGCATCATCTTCACCAGCGACGCCGGCTTCGACAGGTCGAGCGACGCCATCATCATCGCCGCCGGCGAGCCCGCGGGCGCGTCCAGCTTCAGGTTTTGCACGCGCAGCGCCAGGTTGAGCGCGTCGGGCTTGGGCTCGATCGACTCGATCGTCAGCTCCGCCGACACCTGCAGCTTCGTGCCGTAGAGGTCGACGGTCAGCCCGAGGCCGAGCGCCGGATCGGCGTGCGTCAGCTCGATGCGCTCGGGCCCTTTGCCGCGCGGACGCTTGTCGATCGCCCACTGCAAGAGCGGAATCGGCAGGGTCAGCTCGTGGCGCACGGCGTTGCGCGCCGACTGCAGGAGGAACCACGGGTGCGACGTGAGGAAGCCGGCGGCTTTGAGCGCGGAATCGATCAGCATGCGCGGACGGTACGCCGAACCGCGAGCGCCTTCAATACGCGTAGGTGCAGTCGGTTCCTAGCGTGATGCCCTGAAGTGCCATGGCTTCGCGAAGCAATCAGCGGTGAATGGCGGCTTCGAGCGCCGGAATGAGCGCGGCGGTGCAATGCTCGCGCACGAACGCCAACAAGCGGTCGACGGCGATCGGCTTCTCCAAGATCGAGACGCCGGGATAGCGCGTCGTCTTCTCCACCGACGCCGACATGATGCATACCGGCAGCGCCTGATAGCGGACGTCGGCGCGAATGCGGTCGAGCACGTCCCAGCCGATCACCCGCGGCATCATCAGATCGAGCAGCACGGCGCACGGCGGCTCGGCGGTGAGCTGATCGATCGCCGCTTGACCATCGGCGACGGCGATGCAGCGATAACCTTCGGCTTCGAGCAGGAACAGGAGCGACTCGCGCACGTCGGAGTCGTCGTCGGCCATGAGGATGTAGCTCGACGCCGTCGAGCGGCTGAGCACGCGCGGCAGCTTGACCGAGAACGTCGAGCCCTGGCCGGGCTGGGAGCGGACGACGACGCTGCCGCCGTGCGCTTCGACGATCTCGCGCACGATCATGAGGCCGAGGCCGGTGCCGGCGACGTGGTGCTGCGGATCGATGACGCGCGTGTAGCGCTCGAACAGCGTCGGCAGCGCCGCCGCGTCGATGCCGCGGCCGGTGTCCTCGACCGACAGCTCGACGGCGTCGACGTTGAGCCGCACGCGCGCCGTCACCTTGCCGCCCGAGGGCGTGAACTTGATGGCGTTCGACAACAGGTTCGTCATCACCTGCGCCAACCGCCGTCGATCGCCCGGGATCTCGATACGATCGTCACCCAACACGACGTCGATCGACAGCTGCGACTCCTCGGCCAACAGGCGCACGTCGTCGACGGTGACGCGGACGAGCGCGTTGACGTCGACCGGCTCGCGATCGAGCTTGTAGCCGGCGCCTTCGAGCCGCGCCAAGTCCAAGAAGTCGTTGATGAGCGCCACCATCGAGCGCACGTTGCTGTCGATCTTGCGGATGTCGTCGGTCACCGACGCCGACAAGAGGCCGCGCCGGCCCGACAGCATGCTCGCCGTGCGCAACATCATCGCCGACAGCGGCGAGCGCAGGTCGTGGGCGATGATCGAGTAGAAGTCGAGCCGACGGGCTTCGTTGTGCCGCGCCGTCGTCACGTCGCGCAGCGAGATCGTGCGCGTGGCCGCGAAGTCGCGCGGCAGGGCGCGGATCGTCGGCGAAAAGATGCGAGCGTCGACCCGCACGTCGGGCAGCGGCAAGAGCGCCTCCGAGCCGCCTAGCCGCAGCGTATCGAGCTGCAAGTCGGGCAAGAGCGTCGTGACCTGCTTGCCGGTCAGCGAGCGGCCGCCGCCGAAGGCGCGCTCGGCCTCGGCGTTGGCGAAGGCGACCACCCCGGCGGCGTCGACGGCCAAGAGCGCGTCGGGCGCGTTCGACAAGAGCGCGCGCACGTTGCGCTCGGCCTGCTCGACGCGCTCGAGCATGGCCTTGCCGCGCATCAAGGCGCCGACGCGCGCGCGCAGCTCCATGTCGTCGTAGGGCTTACGCAGATAATCGTTGGCGCCGGCGTCGAGCGCTTGCACGACCTGCGCGGTCTCGTGATGCGCCGTCAAGAGCAGCACCGACACCTGCGCGATGCCGCCTTCGCGCGAACGAATGAACTGACAGAGCTCGAGGCCGCTCAGACCCGGCAGCACCCAATCGAGCACCAACACGTCGGGCGCGCCGTCGCTGAAGCGCTCGAGCATGACGCTGCCGTCCGTGAAGACCTCGACCGTGTAGTCCGCGGCCAGGATCGATCGGGCGCGCTCGCCGTCCATTGGACTGTCGTCGACAATCCAGACGATTTGGCGGCGCGGGTCGGACAACATTGACGCCCGATAGTGTAAGCTCCCCACGGTAACGTCAAGGGTAGCCAGGTAAAGAATCGTCAGTTGACTCTGGTACTTTGCGGCTTAAACGACCTTTCTCAGGGGTGAGCGTGCCGGACATCTTGGTAGTGGACGACAGCAAGGTGATGCGCGAGATGGTCGTAGCCTGTCTGCGCGCCATCGAAGGGCTGACGTTCGCGCACGCGGCCTCGGGACTGGAGGCGATCGAGCAGCTGTCCTTGCGGCCGTACGATCTGGTCGTGCTCGACTTGAACATGCCGGACATCGGCGGCGTCGAGGTGATCGAGTTCATCCGCGGCCAGGACACGCTGCAGAAGCTGCCGATCCTCGTCGTCACCACGCGCGGCGACGACACGTCCAAAGGGCGCGTCATGGCCGCCGGCGCGTCGAGCTTCATGACCAAGCCGTTCCAGCCCGACGCCATCGTCGCCGAAGCACGGTCGCTGCTCACACGCAGCGCGTCGTGATCGTGTGACAGTCGACCTGCAAGGCTTCATCGCCGGCTATCTGGCGGAGGTCGACGAGCATTTGTCGGCGGCGACGAAGAACCTGGTCGCGGTCGATGGCGCGCTCCGCCGTCAGACGCGTGAGCCGCGGGCCGTGCGCGAGCTGTTCCGTTCGTTACACACGATCAAAGGGCTGTCGGCGATGGTCGACATCGAGCCGGTGGTCGCCATCGCGCACGAGATGGAGACCATCCTGCGCGTCGCCGATCGCGCGGCCGGCGAGCTGTCGCGGCACGCCGTCGACGGGCTGGCCGACGGGCTGCGCGCCATCGAGCAGCGCATCGCCGCCGTCGCCGCCGGCAAAGTGGTCGACCCGGCGCCGCCGTCGCTGTTGCTGCGGCTCGGGCAGCTGCAGAGCGATCACGCCGACGCGGCGCAGTCGCGCGCGCCGGCGCCGGCGCTGCCGCCGGCCATCCTGGCCAAGCTGTCGGCGGCCGAGCAGGAGCAGCTGGCGCAAGGCGTGGCCGCCGGTCGCTCGGCGTGGCGCGTCGACTTCGTGCCCTCGCCGTCGCGCGCGGCGACGGGCGTGAACATCACGAGCGTGCGCGAGCGCATGGCGCGCGTGGCCGAGATCGTCAAAGTGTTGCCGCAGGCGCTGCCCAAGAGTGACCAGGCGCCGGGCGGGCTGGCCTTCGCCATCATCGTGCTCGGCGACGACGGCGAGGCGCTGCGCGAGGCGGCCGGCGCCGAGACCGCCGAGCTGTTGGCGGCGCCCGCCGCGGCGGCGACGCCGCGGCTCACTGACGCGCCGTCGCCGTTCGATGACGTGGCCGGCGCCGGCGACCACAACTTCAACCGCTCGACGCGCCTCGTCCGCGTCGACGTCGCCAGGCTCGACGACGCGATGGAGAAGCTGTCGGCGCTCGTCGTCAACCGCTTTCGCCTGCAGCGCGCCGTCGCCCAGCTGCGCGCGAGCGGCGCCGACGTGCGCGCGCTGAGCGAGATCCTGGCCGAGAACGGCCGCCAGCTGCGCGACCTGCGCGCCGCCATCATGCGCGCGCGCATGGTGCCGATGGGCGAGCTGCTCGAGCGCATCCCGCTGCTCGTGCGCGGCCTCGAGCGCTCGACCGGCAAACACGTGGAGGTGCGCATCGACGCCGGCCACGCCGAGCTCGACAAGGCCGTCGCCGAGCGGCTGTTGCCGGCGATCGTCCACCTCGTGCGCAACGCCGTCGACCACGCCATCGAGCCGCCCGAGGAGCGCGTGCGCGCCGGCAAGAGCGCCATCGGCCTCGTCGAGGTGACCTGCCACGAGCGCAGCAACAATCGCCTCGAGCTGGCCGTGCGCGACGACGGGCGCGGCGTCGATCGCGCCGCTGTCGCCCACAAAGCCGGCAAGCCGGTGCCCGAGCACGACGAGGCCTTGCTGGCGCTCTTGACCTTGCCCGGCCTGTCGACGCGCGAGTCGGCCTCGGCGACGAGCGGGCGCGGCATGGGCATGGACATCGTGCGCCGCATCGCCGTCGACGAGCTCGGCGGACAGCTCGATCTCACCACCGAACGCGGTAAAGGGACGACCTTCATCTTGCGTGTGCCGCTGACGATTACGATCGTGGACGCCTTCTCCTTCATCGTCGGCGTGCAGCCGTTCGTGACGCCGGTCTCCGCCATCGACGAGATCTTGGAGATCGATCCGACCCGCGTCATCCGCAGCCCCGGTCAGACCAACGATCGACGGCTGGCCTTGTACGAGCGGCGCGGCGAGGCGATGCCGCTGGTCGCGCTCGATCGCGTGTTTCGGCTGCCGAAGCCGGCGCAGCAGCCGCGCAAAGCGATGGTCGTGCAGCGCAACGGTCGCCCCTTCGCGTTCTCGGTCGATCGTATGCTCGGACAGCAAGAGGTCGTCGTGCGGCCGCTCGAAGATCCGCTGGTGCGCGTCGTCGGGATCGCCGGCTCGACCGATCTCGGCGACGGCAAGCCGACGCTGGTGCTCGACCTCGTGGCCTTGTGCGCGTCCTTGTCGGAGGCGGCGTAAGTGGCGCTGCACGTGCTCTTTCGCGTCGGGACAGCGACTACGTGCTGCCGGCGTCCGACGTCTTGCAGATGGAGTCGTACGGCGGCGCGACGCCGGTGCCGGGCGCGGCGGCTTACGTCGCCGGCCTCGTGCAGGTGCGCGGCCGCGTCGTGCCGGTGGTCGATCTGCGCGCGCGCTTCGGGCTGCCGCCGGTCGAGCCGACCATCGACACGCGCGTCGTCGTCGTGCAGCGCGACGAGCGGACGATCGGGCTCCTCGTCGACAGCGCGCGCGAGGTGCTGCAGATCGAGGCCGACGCCATCAAGCCGCCGCCGGACGTGCTCGGTCGCGACAGCAAAGGCTTCGTCAAAGCGGTGGCCAAGTCGGGTCAGCGCCTGTTGATGTTGATCGACTTCGCGAAAGTGATCGGAGAGGAGCGGGACTATGGCGGTTCACTCTAGCGGCTTCGTCAACCTCGACGAGGCGCTCAAACAGGCGCAGGACACGGCCCGCGCGTTGCGCGAGACGGCGACGCAGGCGCGCGGCATCGAAGACGCGGCGCAGCGGTTGGCGTCGAGCGGCAACGAGCAGGCGGCGTCGTCGGAGCAGCTGCGCGCGTCGTTGGAGTCGATCGCCAGCGCCATCGAGCAGACGGAGGACGGCGCGCTGTCGATCAAGCGCAATCAGGCGCGCGCGGCCGACATGGCGCAAGAGACATCGTCGGGACTGCAGTCGACGGCGGCCGGTTTGGAGGAGATGGCGGCGTCGACCGAAGGCGTGCGCCGCGACACCGAGCTGTTGGCCGAGCGCGCGCAAGCGACGGCCGCGACGGTGGAAGAGATGTCGCGCTCGGTGAAGGCGACGGCGAGCAACGCCGAGGAGCTGGCGGCCTCGTCCGAAGAGCTCTTGGCGACGACGACCGAGACCAACGCCAACTTGACCGATTTGACGGCGCGCGGACAGGATTCGGCGGCGGCGATCGAGGAAGTGGCGTCGACGATCGAGCAGATGTCGAAGGGCATGGCGCGTCTGGTGACGGACGCCAATGCCGTCGGCGAGCGCATGACCAGCGTCGGCAAGCTGGTCGTCGGCGCAGCGGCGGGCATCGAAAAAGTGGCCGCCGACGCCACCTCGATGGCCGCCAACGTCGAAGAGACGGGCGCGACGACGGAGGAGCTGGCGCGCTCGATCGCCGGCGTGGCCGAGAGCGCGCGCGGGCTCAACGAATCGGCCGCGGCGACGGCCTCGACGGTGACGGAGCTGGCGGCGTCGGTCGAGGAGGTGGCGGCCACGAGCGAGAAGAACGCGGCCACGATCGAGAGCAACGCCGCCGCCATCGAGCAGGTGGCGCGCTCGGCGCAGGCGACGGCGCTGTCGGCGGAGTCGATCGCCGCCTCGGCGTCGACGAGCGCGGCCTCGGCGCAGCAGCTCGATCAGTCGACACGGCGGATCGTCGGCGTCGTCGAGCAGGCGCGCGGCGCGGCCGATCGCGCCGCCGGCATGGCGCGCGAAGGCGGGACGACGGTCGAGCGCTCGATCGCCGGCCTCAAGAACATCCGCCAGGCCATGGGCGAGTCGGCGACGGTCATGAAGGAGATGGGCAAGCGCGCCGAGGAGATCGGCGACATCGTACAGACGATCAACATGATCGCCGATCGCACCAACCTCCTGTCACTCAACGCCAGCATCGAGGCGGCGCGCGCAGGCGAGCATGGGCGCGGCTTCGCCGTCGTGGCCGAGGAGATTCGCGCGCTGGCCGATCGCGCGGCGGCGGCGTCGGCCGACATCGCCAAGATCGTGCGCGGGCTGCAGTCGACGGCGCGCGACGCCGTCACCGCGACGTCGGACGGCGTCAAAGTCGCCGACGAGGGCGCGCGCTTGGCGGGCGAGGCCGAGCGGGCGCTGGGCGGAATCTTGGGCGGCGTCGACGAGCTGGGCAAGTCGGTGCGCGAGATCGACCGCGCGGCCGGCGAGCAGCAGCAGGCGGTGCAGTCGCTGACGCAGTCGACGTCGAAGGTGAGCGAGGAGGCGCGCTCGGTGGCGCGTTCGGCGGCCGAGCAGACCAAGGCGACGCAGTCGCTGGCGCTGGCGGCGCAGGAGATGCGGCGCTCGGCGCGCCAGACGACGCAGGCGGCGCAAGAGCAGGCGCACGCCATCCGCGACGTGGCGCGCTCGACGACGCAGCTGACGGCCAACGCCGAGAAGGTCGCGCGCGCCTCGTCCGAGCAGGCGACGGGCGCGGCCGAGCTGGCCAAGGCGGCGGCGCAGATGCGCACGCTGACGGCGCAGACGTCGGCGGCGATGGTCGAGCAGACGAAGGTGCTGGCGTCGGTGACGGCGCAGGTGCAAGACACCGCTTCGGCGACGACGCGAACGGTGCAAGGGCTGACCGAGCAGGCCAAAGGCGCGGCCGAAGTGGCCAAGGCCATGGACGACTCGCGCAAGCAGGCGGTGCAGACGGCGCGCGCGGTGGCCGAGCAGGCGAAGACGGCCAAGCAGATCGAGCAGACGGCGCGGCTGACGGCCAAGGCGTCGGCGGAGGTGACGCGCGCGACCAACGAGCAGGTCAAGGCGCTGCTGTCGCTGGCGAAAGACGGCGACGAGGTGCGCAAGATCGCCACGCAGACGGCGCGCGCGGTGACCGAGCAGGCGGCGGCGCTGACGACGTTGTCGCGCACGGCGGCGCGGCAGACGCAGGCGGTGACGTCGCTGGCCAAGCTGTCGGCCGAGCAGGCGACGGCGACGACGCAGATCGCCGAGGCGGCGACGAGCATTCGCACGCAGGTGCGCGAGGCGACGACGGCGCTGGCGAGCCAAGCGAAGGCGGCGGCGGCGACGACCGCCGAAGTCCGCAACGTGGCGACCCAGCTGGCGCAGGTGCGTGAGCAGTCGACGCATCAAGCGGAGGTCGTGAACGCCGTGGCCGAGACGCTGGCGCAGTCCAACAAGGTTCGCCCCGTGGAGCACGCTTGAATCGAGCCGCCGGCGCCGCCGACGCTCTCGCCCGAGGAGCGCGCGCGGATGGAGCGCATCGATCAGCACGTGATCGACGGCGCCGTCGCGCCGCTCGTGGCGATGCTCGACGATCGCAGCTGGACCGTGCGGCGCGCCGTCGTGCGCGCGCTGGCGGCGCTGGGCGACGCGGCGGTGACGCCGCTGGCCGAGCTGTTGGTGAGCCATCGCGACGACGAGGCGCGCATCGCGGCCACGGTCGATGCGCTGGCGGCGTCGACCGGGCACGTCGAGACGGTGCTGCTGCGCACGATCGGTCACGTCGAGCCGGCGGTCGTCGCCGACGTCGCGGTCATCCTCGGTCGCCGCCGCGCCGCCGTGGCCGTGCCGGCGCTGACCGAGCTGCTCGCGCACAGCGACGACAACGTGGCCGTGGCCGCGGTCGAGGCGCTCGGCCGCATCGGCGGTCGCGCCGCGGTCGAGTCGCTGATCAGGCTCGTCGCGCAGCGACAACTTCTTCCGCATCTTCCCCGCCATCGACGTGCTCGGTCGCTCCGGCGATCCGCGCGCCGTCGCGCCGTTGGCGGCGCTGCTCGACAAGCCGACGTTCGCCGGCGAAGCCGCGCGCGCGCTCGGCCGCTCCGGCGAACGCAGCGCGGCCGCGCCCTTGGCGGCGCTGCTCGTGCGGCCGAGCGAGGCCAGCGTGCGCGTCGCGGCGTCGGCGCTGGCCGATCTGCACGATCGCTATCGCGAACGCTTCGGCGTCACCGCGCCCGTCGAGGATGCGCTGCGCCGCGCCGTCGAGCCGGCACAAGCCGCGCGCCGGCTGACGCACAGCCTGACCGCGGCCGATCCGGCGGAGCAGGCGGCGATCGCGCGCGTGCTCGGCGTCCTGCGCGACTCGGCGGCGGTGGCGGCGCTGATGACGCTGCTCGACCGCGCGGCGCCGGTGGCGCAAGCGGCGGCCGAGGCGCTGCAGAAGCTGGCCGCCGCCGAAGACGACGAGATGATCCGCGATCTCGAGAGCGCCGACAGCACGCGGCGTCGCTTGCTGTTGCCGCTCATGAGCCGCTCGTCGGCGCTGCCGGCGGTGACGCGCTGTCTCGACGACGAAGACGCAGCCGTGCGCGCCGCCGCCTGCGACGCCTTGGCGCGCATCGGCAATCCGGCGGCAGCGCGCGCCCTCTTCGGCCTCGTCGGCGACGGCAACGCCCGCGTCGGCCAGGCAGCGGTGGCGGCCATCCAGTCGCTGGGCTCGGCCGAGACGGAGCCGCTGGCGCTGCAAGCGGCGCGCTCGCCCGATCTGGCCGTCCGGCGCGCGGCGCTGCGGATCCTGTCGTATTTCGGCTATGGCGCGGCGCTGCCGGTGTTCACCGAGGCCATCGAAGGCGAGGATGCCCGCGCGCGCGAGATCGCCGTGCAAGGGCTGCCCTTCATCGAGGATTTGCGGGCGATGGACATGCTGCTCGGCGTCGCGCGCGGACCGAACGAGCGCATGCGCGCCACGTCGATGCGCGCGCTCGGCCAGTGCCGCGGCTCGGACGCGCGGGTGACGTCGGCGCTCTTGCGCGGCCTCGGCGACAACGACGGCTGGGTGCGCTATTACGCCTGCCAATCGCTGGGCCGGCTCGGCAGCGAGGCGGCGGCCGGCGCCATTGCCGCGCGCGTCGCCGACGAGGCCGGCCAAGTGCGCGTCGCCGCCATCGAGGCGCTGTCGCACCTGCGCTCGGAGGTCGCCTTCACCGCCCTGCGCGACGCCGCGCGCTCGAGCGATCCCGACATCCGCCGCGCCGCGCTCGTCGGGCCTCGGCCTGTCGCGCCGCGCCGAAGCGGCGACGCTGCTGTTCGAATTCTGCGGCGACGCCGATCCGGCGACGCGGCTGGTCGCGCTCTCGGCCATCGCCGACTTCGACGAGCCCGAGACGCTGACGGCGCTGGCCCGCGCCGCCGTCGACGACGACGAGAGCGTGCGCATCGCGGCCATCTCGTTCTTGGCCGCGCGCACCGATCGTGCCGCGACCGACACGCTGGTGCGCCTGCTCTTGCGTGCGCCCGAGCGTGAGCGCGTCGTGAGCGTGCTGGCGCTGCCGTCGGACGGACGCATCGCCGGCCTGACGACCGCGCTGCGCGACGCCGACGACGAGCTGGCGCCGCTCTTGGTCTCGGCGCTCGTGCGCATGCGCCGGCCGGAGGCGAACAGCGCGCTCATCGCCGCCTTCGCGCTGCCCAATCCGCGCGCGCGCAAGGCCATCGCCAGCGGCCTGCAGTCGATGATCGGCCTCGGCGCCGGCGCCGAAGCCTT
Source organism: uncultured delta proteobacterium (assembly GCA_963785725.1). Taxonomy (GTDB): domain Bacteria; phylum Myxococcota_A; class Polyangia; order Palsa-1104; family Palsa-1104; genus JAQBQH01. The sequence goes on from CAWAWS010000003.1 coordinate 61,476, forward strand.
CGTCGTGCTGCAGCGCGCCGCCGCTTATGACCCCGATCCGGAAGTGCGCCGCATCGCCGCGCTCCTCTTGGCGCAATAGCCGTGGCCCGTCACGACCAAGCCGCCGCAGCTCGGCGCCGCGCCGCGCGCCATCGACTCGAGCGGCGCTGATGGCGCTGCCGCTCTCGCCACAGGTGTTCGCCATCTTTCGTGGGCTCGTCGAGGAGCACAGCGGCCTCCATTATGGGCCGGCCGATCTCGAGCTGTTCGCCGAGAAGGTGAGCGCGCGCGCCATCGACGAAGGCTTCGAGTCGCTGCTCGATTACTACTATTTCCTCCGCTACGACGACGGCGGCAAGGACGAGCTCGAGCGCCTCCTGGACGCGCTGGTCGTCAACGAGACCTACTTCTTCCGCGAGCGCGAGCAGCTCGAGTGGCTCGTCGATCACTTCCTCGTGCCGCGCATTCAGCGGGGCAGCGGCCGCGCGTCTGGTCGGCGGCGTGCGCCACCGGCGAGGAGCCGCTGACGCTGGCCATGCTGCTGCGACGCGCGCGGCTACGCGATCGCGTCGACATCGTCGCCACCGACCTGAGCCCGCGCGTGCTCGCAAGGCGCAGGCCGGGCGTCTTCAGCGCGCGCTCGCTCCGGCACACCGCGCGTCCCGAGCTGGCGGCGCAGTTCCTCGAGGAGCACCAAGGCCGGCTGCGCATCACGCCGTCGCTGGTGACGCGCGTGCGCTGGCGGCGGCTCAACCTGACGCGCGCCCACGATGTCGCGCCGCTGGGCGCGTTCGACGTGGTCTTGTGCCGCAACGTGCTCATCTACTTCTCGGACTGACGACGCAGCGCGTGCTCGATGCGCTGATGGCGCGGCTGCGCGACGACGGCGTCTTGCTCGTCGGCGTCTCCGAGTCGCTCCTGCGCTTCGGCGCGGCCATCACCTGCGAGGAGCACGGCGGCATCTTCGTCTATCGCCCCGTGCGACCGGCGGTGCGCCCATGATCCGCGTGCTCGTCGTCGACGACTCGGCGTTCGCGCGCAAGGTGCTGCGGGAGACGCTGGAAGGCCACGCCGACATCGAGGTCGTCGGCATCGCGCGCGACGGCCTGGAAGCGCTGGAGAAGATCCAGAGCTGAAGCCGGACGTGGTGACGCTCGACCTCGTCATGCCCAACCTCGACGGCATCGGCGTCTTGAAGGCGCTGCCGGCGGTCGGTGCGCCGCGCGTCGTCGTCGTCAGCATCTCGGACGCGGCCAGCGAGCTCGGCCTGCAGGCGCTCGAGCTCGGCGCCATCGAGCTCGTGCACAAGCCGACGGCGCTGGCGACCGAGCGGCTCTACGATCTGGCGGCCGAGCTCGTCGCCGCCGTGCGCTGAGCGCGAGCGTGCGGTCGTCGCTCGTCGCCCGCCGCGCCGCCGCCGGTCGACCCGATCGCGCTCACGCCGCCGTCGCTGGTCAAGACGTCGGCCAATCTCGTCGTCGTCGGCGCGTCGACGGGCGGACCGCAGGCGCTGACGCGGCTCGTGGGCGCGCTGCCCAAGGATTTCCCGGTGCCGATGGCGCTCGTGCTGCATATTCCGCCGGAATACACGGCGCCGTTCGCCGCGCGGCTCGACGCCGGCTCGGCGCTGCACGTGCGTCGAGGCCGAAGACGGCCTGGAGCTGACCGCCGGTCGCGTCGTCGTCGCCCGCGGCGGCGTGCACCTCGCGGTCGTCGACGACGGCGGCACGCTGCGCTGTAAGCTCTCGCTGTCGCCGGTGACGACCGCGCATCGCCCGGCCGTCGACGTGCTCTTCGAGAGCGCCGCCCGCGTCACCGGCGCGCGCACGCTCGGCGTCGTCTTGACCGGCATGGGCGACGACGGCCTGGCCGGCTCGCGCGCCATTCGTGAGGCCGGCGGCCGCGTCATCACCGAGGCCGAGTCGTCCTGCGTCGTCTACGGCATGCCGCGCGCCGTCGCCGAAGCCGGGCTGTCGAACGGCGCCGTCGCCATCGAAGGCGTGCCCGCGCTCATCCGCCGCCTGCTCGGCGAAGCGTAGGTATTTCACCCGACTTTCCGTCGCTGGCGGGCATGAATTTTTGCTCGGGTGAGCCCTTGAGATCGGCAAACACGTTCCTATGACGTAGGTACCGCTTTCGGCCTGGGTGGCCAGGGTAACCAGTCCCGGCGAGGTTCGAATCCTCGGTAGGCGGCCAACGTCAGGGACACATCGAAGGCGGGAAGGCTCGTGGGCGCTGCGCGGCCGCGCCTTGACCTCTCGCGACGTAAACCCGACGCCTTTTGACGACTTGCCACCGCGCAACCACTTGACGATGACGAGGAGCACCTTGGCGACGAGCAACGTAAGAAGATCGAGACCCGCGCACGCGAAGCACGAGACGCGACGCGACCAGGCGCCACCGGCGCTGGCCAAGACCCCATCGGGCATCGAAGGCTTCGACGAGATCACCGGCGGCGGCTTGCCGCGCGGGCGCACGACGCTCGTGTGCGGCGGCGCCGGCTGCGGCAAGACGCTGTTCGCCATGGAGTTCCTCGTCAACGGCGCGCTGCGACCACGGCGAGCCGGGCGTCTTCCTCGCGTTCGAGGAGAGCGACGACGAGCTGGCCAGCAACGTCGCCTCGCTCGGCTTCGACTTGGAGGCGCTCAAGCGCAAGAAGCTGCTCGTCATCGACTTCGTCGAGATCGACCGCAGCGAGATCGAAGAGAGCGGCGACTACGACTTGGAAGGCCTGTTCGTGCGCCTCGATCACGCCATCGCGTCCATCGGCGCCAAGCGCGTCGTGCTCGACACGCTCGAGGCGCTGTTCTCGGGCTTCACCAACGAGGCCGTGTTGCGCTCGGAGCTGCGCCGCCTGTTTCGCTGGCTCAAGGACAGAGGCGTCACCGCCGTCATCACCGGCGAGCGCGGCGACGGCGTGCTGACGCGCTACGGGCTCGAGGAATACGTCTCCGACTGCGTCATCCTGCTCGACAATCGCGTCGACGACCAAGTCGCCACGCGCCGCCTGCGCGTCGTGAAATATCGCGGCTCGGCGCACGGCACCAACGAATATCCGTTCTTGATCGACGAGCACGGGCTTCTCGGTCTTGCCGGTGACCAGCCTCGGGCTCGACTACCCGGTCTCGACCGAGCGCGTCTCGACGGGCGTGCCGCGCCTCGACGACATGCTCGGCGGCGGCGGCTACTTCCGCGGCTCCAGCGTGCTCATCTCCGGCACCGCCGGCACCGGCAAGAGCAGCCTCGCCGCGCAGTTCGTCGACGCGAGCTGCCGGCGCGGCGAGCGCGCCTCTACTTCGCGCTCGAGGAATCGAGCGCAGCAGGTCGTGCGCAACATGCGCTCGATCGGGCTCGACTGCAGCAATGGGTCACGAAGCGGGCTGCTCGCATATCGAAGCGGCGCGGCCGACGTTGTTCGGGCTCGGAGATGCACCTCGTCGCGATGCACAAGGCGGTCGAGCAGCTTCGCGGCCGCGCGCCGTCGTCGTCGATCCGATCTCGAGCCTGATGTCGTCGGGCAAACGCCAGCGAAGTGAAGTCGATGTTGGTGCGGCTCTTCGACTACCTGAAGATGAAAGCAGATCACCTGCCTCGTGACCTCGCTGTCGCACGGCGAACTCGACCGAGGAGACGGACGATCGGCATCTCGTCCTTGATCGACACCTGGTTTCAGCTGCGCGACATCGAGATCGCGGGCGAGCGCACGCGCGGGCTCTATCTCGTCAAGTCGCGCGGCATGGGCCACTCGAACCAGGTGCGCGAGTTCCTGATCACCAACGACGGCATCGACCTCGTGCCCGTGGCCATCGGGCCGGCGGGCGTGCTGACCGGCTCGGCGCGCCAGAATCAGGAGGCGCAGCAGCGCGCCGAAGCGACGCAGCAGGAGCAAGAGATCGAGCGGCGGCAGCGCGACTTGCAGCGGCGCAAGCGCGCGCTCGAGCTGCAGATCGAGTCGCTGCGCTACGAATACACGGCGGCCGAAGAGGACGCGCACGCGGCGGCGCTGCAGGCGCGCGAGCAGACCCAGCGCGTCCTCGCGCAGCAGGCGCAGCAGACGCAGACGCGCAGCGGCAGAGTCACCCGGAGCAGACGCTGATGGCGGCGATGACGAACGGAAAGGCCGGCAAAGCCAAGCGGCCGACGACGAAGACGACGATGAAGGCCAGGCTGGCCAAGGCATCCACGGAGTATCTGCTGCGGCTCTATGTCGCCGGGCAGACGCCGCGCAGCTTACAGGCGTTCTCGAACTTGAAGCGCATCTGCGAGGAGCATTTGGCCGGGCGCTATCAGATCGAGGTGATCGATCTGCTCGTCAATCCGGCGCTGGCGCGCGGCGATCAGATCCTGGCGCTGCCGGCGGTCGTGCGGCAATTGCCGCCGCCGGTGAAGAAGATCATCGGCGACTTCTCCAACGCCGAGCGGCTCTTGGTCGGCCTCGATCTGCGGCCGCTCAAGGCGAAGGTCGACGCGCGGTGAAGCCGCTGCGCAGCTCGACCGCGGCCTTCGAAGCGGGGCTCGCCGGCAAGGCCAAGAAGTCGGCGACCAAGGGCGAGCAGTTCGTCCTGCGGCTCTACGTCGCGGGCAGCTCGTCGAAGTCGCTGCGCGCGATCCAAAATGCGCGCCGGATTTGCGACGAGCACTTGGCCGGTCGCTACACGCTGGAGGTGATCGACATCTTTCAGCAGCCGGCGCTGGCCAAAGACGACCAGATCATCGCCGTGCCGACGCTCATCAAGAAGCTGCCGGCGCCGCTGCGACGGTTCATCGGCGATCTATCCGACCGCAACGTGCTGATTGTCGGATTGGATTTGAAACGGAAGCGCTGACGAATGGCGAAGAAACAGAACAAAGCCCACCCCAAGCCGCCGAAAGCGGCGGACGTGCCGGCCAAGCGGCCCAAGCTCCCCGAGCTCGAAGACCGGCTGCGCGAAGCGGAAGAGACGCTGGAGGCGATTCGCACCGGGCAGGTCGACGCGCTCGTCGTGCAGGGCGCGAGCGGCGACCAGGTGTTCACGCTGCGCGGCGCCGACCATCGCTATCGGCAGCTCGTCGAGACGATGAACGAAGGCGCGCTCATGCTGGCCTACGACGGCACGATCGTCTACAGCAACGCGCGCTTCGCCCGCATGGTGCAGCGGCCGCTGCGCGAGACGATCGGCGCGCCCTTTCACGGCTTCTTGCACGAGACCTGGCACGGGATCTGGGCGCGCTATTGAAGTCGGCGACGAACGGCACGGCCAAGGCCGAGGTCGAGCTGCGCGCCGGCGACGGCTCGGGCGTGCCCGTCTATCTGTCGGCGACCGCCAGCCGCGACGAGGAGGCCAACGTCTTGTGCGTCATCGCCACCGATCTGTCGGAGCAGCGGCGCACGCAAGAGGTGATGGCGGCCGAGCGCTTCGCGGCGTCGCTGCTCGATCAGGCGGCCGACGCCATCGTCGTCTGCGACGTCGACGGGCGCGTCATTCGCGCCAGCCAAGCGGCGCATCGGCTGACGCGCGACAATCCGCTGCTGCGGCCCTTTCGCGACGCCTTCTTGCTGACGCAGTTCGAGCCGCCGAGCAGCGATCCGCTGGCGCTGGCGCTCGGCGGCGAGCGTGTCAGCGGCGTCGAGGCGCAGCTGACGCGCAGCGACGGCACGCTCGCCGACGTCTTGGTCTCGGCCGGCCCGGTGCTCAACGGCGACGGCGACTCGGTCGGCTGCGTGTTGTCGTTCGTCGACGTCACCGAGCGCAAGGCGGCGGCGGCCGAGCGGCTCGAGCTGCTCGAAGGCGCCGAGCAAGCGCGCGAAGCGGCCGAGAGCGCCAATCGCGCCAAAGATCAGTTCCTGGCGATGTTGGGCCACGAGCTGCGCAATCCCCTGGCGCCGATCTTGACGGCGCTGGAGCTGATGCGGCTCAAAGGCGACCACGAGCTGATTCGCGAGCGGGCGGTCATCGAGCGCCAGGTGCGCCACGTCGTGCGGCTCGTCGACGATCTGCTCGACGTGTCGCGGATTACGCAAGGCAAGGTGGAGCTGGCGCGGCGGCCGATCGAGCTGGCGCAGGTGGTCATCAAAGCGGTGGAGGCGGCGAGCCCGCTCATCGAGCAGCGCCATCATCGGCTGTCGGTCGACGTCGCGCAGAGCGGCCTCTTGGTCTACGGCGACGAGATGCGCCTGTGCCAGGTCATCTCGAACTTGCTGACGAACGCCGCCAAATACACCGACGTCAACGGGCGCATTCACGTGAGCGCCACCCGCGACGCCGACGAGGTCGAGCTCACCGTGACCGACAACGGCGCGGGAATCCCAGCCGAAATCTTGCCGCACCTGTTCGAGAGCTTCGTGCAAGGGCAGCGCACGATCGAGCGCTCCGAAGGCGGGCTCGGGCTCGGGCTGGCCATCGTGCGCAGCTTGGTGCTCTTGCACGGCGGCACGGTCGAGGCGCGCAGCGACGGCATCGGGCGCGGCAGCGAGTTTGCCATGCGGCTGCCGGCGTTGCGCGCGGACAGCCGCGTCGCCATCGTCGAGCCCGCGGCGCTGCTGCCGGCGACGGCGACGGGCGCGCCGCGGCGCGTGCTCATCGTCGACGACAACATCGACGCGGCCGAGCTCTTGGCGGCGTCGCTGGAGGCGCTCGGCCACCTGACGCGCGTGGCCCACGACGGCCCGTCGGCGCTGCGCGCGGCCGAGGAGTTCGACCCGCAGGTGGCGCTGCTCGACATCGGGCTGCCGGTGATGGACGGCTACGAATTGGCGCGGCGCATTCGCGTCGACGGCCTGCGCTTGGTGGCGCTGACCGGCTACGGGCAGGACACCGACCGCGAGCGCTCGTCGCAGGCGGGCTTCGACGAGCACCTCGTCAAGCCGGTGGAGATCGCGCGACTGAGCGACGTCATTCGCCAACTGACGCAGCCGCAACCGCATTAGGGGCTGTTCTCAATTGGCGGACCGAGCCAAGCGCCGCGAGGAGCCGCGGCTGCGAGGCGCGAAGAGCGAAGCTACTGGCGGTAACTGAGCGATGAGCAACGAAGCAGACGCGGCCCGCAGCAAGCTTGGCGACGGGAGCTGATTGAGAACAGCCCCTAGCGCCGCGGCTTTCGGCGCGCCCGCAAAACGTCTACAATGAGCGGGTGAACCGAAGAATGCTCGGCGTCTTTGCGGTCGCGCTCTCGCTCCTGGGCTGCGCGACGCGCGCCCAGCGCGTGAGCGGCTCGGCCGTGGGCGGCTTCGACGGCGGCGCCGTCGGCGACATGAGCGCGCAGCCCGCCAACGACGGCGGCACCACCATCGCGCCCATCAATCGCGATTCGACGACCATCTACAACGTCTATCCGCAGCTCTATTCGCCATCGGGCACGTTGACGGCGGTGACGATCGATCTGGAGCGCATTCACGATCTCGGCTTCGATACGCTCTATCTATTGCCGGTGACACCGATTGGCCAGGCGACTTACAATCATCCGTCATTCGGCAGCCCTTATTGCGTGCACGACTATTATGCCGTCAGTGAGTCATTGGGTAACGAGGCCGATCTGACGAAGCTCGTGCAAACCGCGCACAAGCTGGGCATGCACGTCATTCTCGACGAGGTCTTGAATCATACGTCGTGGGATAACGCGCTCATTACGCTGCATCCCGAATACTACTTACATAGCGACGGGAATCCTTTGAACCTGGACTCGATCGAGCAGGCGTTCGACTTTGCCGACGTCGCGCAGCTCGATTACAAGACGCCGAGCAATGGCGTCGCCGAATACATGACCGATATGCTCGTCTATTGGATCGCGACCTTCGATATCGACGGGTTTCGCTTCGATACCGCCGACGATCCAATGGGCGACGCGCGCATGATTCCGGCCAGCTTCTGGCAAGACTTGCGGGCGCAATTGGAGGCGACGAAACCGGGAATCTTCCTGCTCGGCGAGGCAGAAGATCCGGCGCTCTCCGATGTGGCGTTCGATCTCGATTACGGCTGGCAACTGCAAGGCGTCTACGGCGCCGGCGGCCTGGCGCAAGTGGCGACCGGCGGCGACGCGACGCTGCTCGAGCAGGCGTGGATGGCGCAAAAGAGCGGCTATCCGAGCGACGTGCGCCATATGACGCTCTTGCAAGACTGGGATCTCGACGAGGATTTGACGCTGTATGGCGGCGCGCCCAACACGATGGCGGCGGCGACCTTCAACTTCACGATCGACGGCATTCCCATGCTCTTCAATGGCGAAGAGGTGGGGAATGACAATAGCGCCGTCAATACGCATATGCCGATCGATTGGAGCGGTCCCAACGCGGCGACGTTTACGCCGTTCTATCGCTCACTGTTGGCGTTGCGGAATGGCAACGCGGCGCTGCAACAGGGCGCCGTCAATTGGATTGCCAATAGCGCGCCCAGCTCGGTCGTCAGCTATACGCGTACGAATACGGACGCGACCTTCCTCGTCGTCATCAACTTCGGCGGCAGCGCGGTCAGCGGCACGTTGTCGGGGATCGGCGCCGGCCCGTGGACCGACGTGTCGCCGGTCGGCTCGCCCGGCGGCACGTCGCACGCACAGCCGCCCAGCTTCACCCTCGCCGCTTACGACTTCGCCGTATTCCATCAGTAATCATTACCAATTGACGTCTTTGTCGTGCGCGCTGCCATGACAGTGGCGACTGCGCGCAATGGCGCTCATGTGTCGAACTGTTCGCCTGCGGGCGTGCGCTGAACCGAGCCGTACCATCGAGCAACCGACAGACAGTGTTGCCATATCGGCGCGCGGGGAGGATTGAATGAAAGCGAAAACAGGCGGTCCATTGTCGGCCGGAACGAAAGCACATGCGCACAGCAGAGGCGGGCCGCTGCTCGATCGGCGCGATGTCTTGGCGACCTTGGGCGCGCTCGGGCCGATGCTCATGCTCGGCTGCGGCGCCACGTCCGGCGGGTCGTCGGCGGGCGGCAACGATTTGTCGTCGACGGGCGGCGGCGGCGACTTGGCCGGCGGCGCCGACGCCGGCGCGAACGCCGACGCCCCGCCCAGCTCGTGCGTGGAGATCCCCGACGAGACCGGCGGCCCTTATCCCGACACCGACGGCATGATCTCGAATGACACTTACAATCGCACCGACATCACCGAAGGCAAAACGGGGACGCCGCTGACGCTGACGATGCAGCTCGTCAATGTCTCGAGCAGCTGCGCGCCCATCGTCGGTGCGCGCGTCATCATTTGGCACTGCGACGCCAATGGCGTGTACTCCGAATATGCGTCGTCGATGAACTCCGATCCCGCGCAAGGCGAGAGCGGCTCGACGACGACGACCTATTTGCGCGGCTGGCAAGCGAGTGACGGCAGCGGCAACGTCACGTTCACGACGATATTTCCCGGCTGGTATACGCCGCGCGTCACGCATATTCACGTCATGGTGTACAACCCGAATGATCTGAAGACGCCGGTGAAGACGACGCAGTTTACGTTTACCGACTCGACCATTGCGGCGGTCTATGCGCAGTCGACGCTCTATCCCAAAGGGCAGAACTCGACGACGGTGGCGACCGATATGGTGTTCGGCGGCAATGACGAGAACCTCGTCGCCGCGGTCACCGGTAATACGACGAGCGGCTATGTGGCGACCATCCCGATCGGGCTGACGACCTATTAGTCGCCGCGCTTCGTAAGCCAAAGCGGAGAAATAACGGGCGCGCGCGAGTTGTCTTGCGCAGCCCGTAGGGCGAGCACCGTCTGAGCGCGCGTCCGTTATTTCGGGGCGCCGACGAAGGCGCCGAGCGCGGCGCCGACGGCGTCGAGCGGCGCCACTTCGCGACGCGCGCGACAGAGAATGAGCGCGCCTTCGAGCGCCGCCAGCACGAGCGCGGCCGCCGCCGCCGCTTTCGCCTCGGCCAGCCCCGACGCGACGAACGCCGCCTGCAGCTCGCGCTCCCAGACGACGAACACCGCGGCCGCCAGCGCACCCAAATGTGGATGCTCGAGCCGCTCGATGCCGACCGCCGCGATCGCGCAGCCCGCCTGATACTCGCTCTTGACGAGCACGTGGCGAAAAGCCTCGATGAAGCGGCGCACGACCTCCTGCGGTGACGTCGCGTCGCGCAGGCGCAACAGCGTCAGCACGCGGTCGCCGACGAGCGCGATCGCCTCCGCCGTCAGGCTCTCTTTGCCTTCGGGAAAGTGGTGATAGATCGAGCCGCGCGGCGCCCCGCTCCGCTCGATGACCTCGGAGAACGACGTGCCGCTGAGCCCGCGCTCGCTCAACAGCGCCGCCGCCGCGCGCACCATGCGCTCGCGCGGCGAACGCTCGCCGACCGCGCTCGTCGCCAGTTTCTCATTGGCCGGCGGCGACTTGGCTGGCTTCTTGGCCTTGGGCGGCGCGGGTTTCTTGGGTTTCGTCATGATCGTTTCGGTTGACTATGATGATCGTCATAGTCATAGTCGCCGAGCTATGTCGACCATCATAGCTCAAGGAGACCGACCATGCCCATGATCGATATCTACGCGCCCGAAGGCACCTTCCCCGAGTCGAACGAGGCGGCGCTCCTCGACCGGGCCACGGCGGTGCTCCTGCAGTTCGAGAAGACGACCGGCATTCCGCTGGCGGTGTCGAACACCGGCGCCTACTTGCACGTGCTGCCGAAGAGGCGCGTCGCCGCCGGCGGCAAAGCCGACCAGGTCGTGCGCATTCAGCTGCTGACGCCGCGAGACGGCCTGCAGCAGCCGCAGCGCAACGGCATCACCGAAGGCATGACCCAGATCGTCGGCGAGCTCGCCAGCGATCCCAAAGTCGCCGAGCGCACCTGGGTGCTGTTCAGCGAAGCCGTCGACGGCGGCTGGGGCATCGCCGGCAAGGCCTACAACAACGGCGAGCTGTTCGAAGCCGTCAAGGCGAGCGCCATTGCCGCGCGGGCTCCGAAATGACGGGCGCTCCGAAATGACGGGCGCTCCGAAATAACGGGCGCTCCGAAATAACGGGCGCTCCGAAATAACGGGCGCTCCGAAATAACGGGCGCTCCGAAATAACGGGCGCTCCGAGATAACGGGCGCTCCGAAATAACGGGCGCTCCGAAATAACGGGCGCGCGCTCAGACAGTGCTCGCCCTACGGGCTGCGCAAGACAACTCGCGCGCGCCCGTTATTTCTCCGCTTTGGCCTTCCGAGAAGGATCACGCGGGCGCGCGCGCTCGGAAATGGCGGGCGCGCGCTCAGACTGCGGGCTGCGCAAGACAACGCGCGCGCGCCCGCTATTTCGGAGCGCTGGTAGGGTGGGTTCAGGGCGCGCATTTTTCGCGCAATGGGCGCGGGGCCTCGTCACGATCGTTGCACGGACGATTGAAGCTCGGCGTGCGAGGCGTAATTCCTCCTCGGCATGTGGATCGTCCGACTCGCGCTGCGTCGTCCTTACACAGTGCTCATGAGCGTGCTCGTCATCGCGCTCTTCGGCGCCTTGGCGCTGCAGCGGCTCAAGCGCGACATCCTGCCCAACATCGACATCCCCGTCGTCATCGTCATCTGGAACTACCCGGGCTGTCGGCCGACGACATGGAGCAGCGCGTCGTCTTCATCACCGAGCGCGCGCTGTCGACGACGGTCGACGGCATCGAGCGCATCGAGTCGCAGTCGCTGTCGGGCATCGGCGTCGTCCGCGTCTACTTCGAGCAAGGGCACCGACATCGGCAGCGCCATCGCGCAGATCACCGCCGTGTGCGGCACCATCTTGCGCATTTTGCCGCCGGGGATCACGCCGCCCAACATCCTGCAGTTCAACGCCTCCAACGTCCAGGTCGCGCAGCTGACGCTCAAGAGCGACAGCCTGACCGAGCAGGACTTGTACGACTACGGCCTCAACTTCCTGCGCCTCAAGCTGTTCACCATCCCCGGCTTGGCGACGCCGGCGCCCTTCGGCGGCCGCTCGCGCCAGATCATGGTCGACCTCGATCCGCAGAAGATGCAGGCGCAAGCGGCGTCTCGGCCACCGACGTCGTCAACGCGCTCGGCAACAACAACGTCATCTTGCCGGCCGGCGACGCGCGCATCGGCAACATCGACTACGACGTGCTCATGAACTCGTCGCCCGACACCGTCAAAGAGTTCAACCAAATGCCGCTCAAGGTCGTCAACGGCATGACCGTGCTGCTCGGCGACGTCGCCTTCGTCCACGACGGCTACGCCGTGCAGACCAACATCGTGCGCGTCAACGGGCGGCGCGCGACCTATCTGTCCATCCTGCGCAAAGCCGGCGCGTCGACGCTCGCCGTCGTCGACGCCGTGCGCGATCTCGTTGCCCGCCATCAGAGCGTCGGCGCCGCCGGGGATGGACGTCAGCATCGACTTCGACCAGTCGATCTTCGTGCGCGCCGCCATCAAGGGCGTCTTGCGCGAAGCCGGCATCGCCGCCGGCGCTCGTCTCGCTCATGATCCTCTTCTTCCTCGGCAGCTGGCGCTCGGTGGTCATCGTCTGCACGTCGATCCCGATCGCGCTCGTCTTCGGCATCTGCGCGCTGTTCCTGACCGGACCAGACGCTGAACCTCATGACGCTCGGCGGCCTCTCGCTCGCCGTCGGCATGCTCGTCGACGACGCCACCGTCGAGGTCGAGAACATCCACCGCAACCGCGGCGAAGGCAAGCCGCTCACGGTCGCCATCCTCGACGGCGCGCACCAGGTCGCCGTGCCCGCGCTGGCGGCGACGCTGACCATCTGCATCGTCTTCTTCCCGGTCGTGATGCTGCAGGGCCCGTCGCGCTTCCTGTTCATGCCGCTGGCGCTCGCCGTCGTGTTCTCGATGATCGCGTCCTATCTGCTCTCGCGCACGCTGGTGCCGTCGCTGGCGCACAAGCTGCTGCCCGAGAACGAAGCCGACGAGCATAAAGAAGGCTGGGTCACTCGCTTCAATGACTGGCGCGATCGCGGCTTCGATCGGCTACGCGGAGCGTATGGCGGCGTCTCTGGCGACGTGCATCGAGCATCGCGGCAAGTTCCTGCTCGGCGCGCGGCTCTTCGCGCTGATCGGCCTCAGCCTCGTCGTCGTCGTCGGCTTCGACTTCTTTCCCGCAGTCGACACCGGGCAGATGCGACTGCACGTGCGCGCCCCGATCGGCATGCGCATCGAGGACACCGAGGTCTTGCGTGGGTCGACATCGAGCGCGAGATCGCGCGCATCATCCCGCGCGACGAGCTCGACACCATCAACGACAAGATCGGCATTCCCACCTATTACAACCTGGCCTTCGTCTCGACCGACAACGTCGGCGGGCAGGACGCCGAGATGCTCATCCAGCTCAAGGCCGGCCACCACCCGTCGCAAGACTACATGACGCGCATTCGTAAGGAGCTGCCGGCGAAGTTCCCCGGCGTGCAGCTCTATTTCATGCCCGCCGACGTCGTGACGCAGGTGCTCAACTTCGGCGTGTCTTCGATGATCGACGTGCAGATCGAGGGCCAGCGACGCCAATGCCTCTTTCGGGGTCGCGCGCCAGCTGTTCGACAAAATGCGCGCAATCCCCGGCACCGAAGACGTGCGCATCGCGCAAGTGTTCAATCACCCGGCGCTCACGCTCGACGTCGATCGGCAGCAGGCGCTGCAGCTCAATGTCGGCTTTCGCGACGTCGCGCAACAGCGTGTTGACGTCGCTTGAGCTCGTCGTCGCTGACCGATCCCAACTTCTGGGTCAACCCGAAGACGGGCGTCAACTATAACGTCGCCGTGCAGACGCCGATTCTGAAGATGGCGAGCGTCGACGATCTGCTGGGCACGTCGGTGACGCCGGCGAACGGCATCAACAGCGAGAATACGACGGCCAACTCGCCGACGACGACGCCGGGACCGTTGACGCTGGCGCAGAGCGCGCTGCCGCTCGACTCGCACGAACGCGCCTTATCTCGGCGGCGTCGCGCGGCTGACGCAGACGCAAGATCGCGCGTCGATCAACCACTACACGGTGCAGCCGATCGTCGACGTGCAGGCGTCGGTGCACGGGCGCGACCTCGGCGGCGTCACCAGCGACATCGACGCCGCGATCAAGCAGCTCAAAGTGCCGAAGACGTCGCGGATTCGCGTGCGCGGCCAGTCGGAGAGCATGCGCACGTCGTTCATCAGCTTCGGGCTCGGCCTCATCGTCGCCATCGTGCTCGTCTATTTGCTGCTGATGGTGCTGTTTCAGTCGGCGCTCGATCCGCTCATCATCATGGTGGCGGTTCCGGGCGCCTTCGTCGGCATCGCGTGGATGCTGGCGCTGACGGGCACGACACTGAACGTCGAGTCGTTCATGGGCGCGATCATGGCCATCGGGATCGCCGTATCGAACTCGATTCTGCTCGTCAGCTTCGCCAACGAAGCGCGCGCCGAGAACGAGGCGCTGACGGCGTTCGAAGCGGCGCTCGAGGCCGGCAAGACGCGCCTGCGGCCGGTGTTGATGACGGCGCTGGCGATGGTCCTCGGCATGCTGCCGATGGCGCTGTCGCTCGGCGAAGGCGGCGAGCAGAACGCGCCGCTCGGTCGCGCGGTCATCGGCGGCCTGTTGGTGGCGACGCTGGTGACGCTGTTGGTGGTGCCGGTGATGTACACGATCTTGCGGCAAAAGCCGCCGACGGCGCACGAGCTCGACAAGCGGTTCAAAGAGGAGTCGCGCGGCGCGATTTCCGAGGAAGGGCGCGACGCATGAGCGGACCTAAAGAGCCGGCAGATCCGCGTGACGAGGCAGCGGAAGCGTTCGGGCGGCGCGCCTATGATCACGATCCCGACGACGACGAGCGGCCGCCGGGGCCGGGTTTCGGCCGGCGCGACTACGATCGGCCGCGCGCCGACGATCGCGAGACGCACGACGCGCACGGCCAGGTCGAGCGCGACCGCGACGGCACGCGCGACGACAGCCGCCGAAGCCACCGCGACGACAACGGCCACGACCGCGACGACAACGGCCATGACCGCGACGGCAAGCCGCCCGGCCAACGGCGGCAGACGCGCAGCTTTCGCGGCCTCGGCCTCGCGCTCGTCGTCCTCGTCTGCATCGGCGCGCTCGGCGCCGGCATCCTCTTCCTGCGCCACCATGCGCGGCTGACCAAGGAGCGGCAATCGCGCCACGACGTCGTCAGCCGCGGACCGCGCATCTTCTACGCCAAGGTCGACGAGCAGCCGGCCCAGCGCGAAATGACCGTCACCGCCGACGTGCGCGGCTTCTCGCAAGCGACGATCTACGCCAAGGTCTCCGGCTACGTCAAATCGATCGCGGTCGACAAAGGCGACAGCGTGCACGCCGGCCAGCTCATCGGCGTGCTCGAATCGCCCGAAGTCGACCAGCAAGTGGCCGCCGCCGAGGCCGATCTGATCATCAAGCGGCGCACCTTCGAGCGCTATCAAAAGCTCGTCGCCAAAGACTTCGTGTCGGCGCAGGACTTCGAGACGGCGCGCGCGCAATATGGCGTGTCCGAGGCGCTGTTGCGGCAGATGCGAGCGCTGCAGGCGTACGAGACGCTGCGCGCGCCGTTCGCGGGCACGATCACGGCCCGTTATGTCGACCCGGGCGCGCTCGTGCCGGCGGCGACCGGCTCGACGGAGAGCGCGCTGCCGATGGTCGATATCGCCGATCTGCGCCGCCTGCGCATCACCGTCTTCGTGCAGCAGGACGCCGCGCCCTTCTTGCACGTCGGCGATCCGGTGACGATCACCGTCGACGAGCGGCCGGATCTGAAGATCAAAGCGGTCATCTCGCGCTTCACGCAGGCGCTCGATACGCGCTCGCGAATGATGTTGTGCGAAGTGTGGATCGACAATAAGGAGAACCTCTATCCGGGAACGTTCGTGCACGTGAAGCTGACGCTGCAAGGGCGCAAGACGCCGCAAGTGCCGTCGTCGGCGCTGCTCCTGCACGACAACCAGCCGGCGGTGGGCGTGATTCGCGACGGCAAGGTGCACTTCGTCGGCGTGCAGCCCGGCGTCGACGATGGGCACCTCGTGCAAATCCTCGCGGGTTTGCAGCCGGGCGAGCAGGTGGCGCTCAGCTTGCCGGCGGAGATCCCCGACGGCGCGACGGTGCAGCCGGTCGAGCAGCAAAAGTCGCAGCAAGAGGGCCCGAAAGGCGCGGAAGCGGCACCCGTCGACAAGTCGGGGCCGCGGCAACAAGCGACCACGTCGGGCAGCGACAAAGACAAAGACAAGGACAAGAAGAACACTAAGAACGACACAGGCAGTGGTGACAAATCGCCGCAGCCGGGCGTTGAGAGTAGTGGTGACAAATCGCCGCAGCCTGCCGGCAAGGGCGGCGACAAGGCGAGCTCGCGCTCCAGCGGGAGCGATAAAGCCGGGCAATGACGATGCGCACGGCCGTCTTCTTGCTGCTGCTGGCGTCGCGTGCGGCCTTGGCCGACACCTTGACGCTCGATGACGCCGTGCGCATGGCGCGCGCGCACCATCCGACGGTCGACGCGCAGCGCGGGCAGGTCGTCGTCGCGCACGGCCGCCGCGAGCAGGCGCTGGCCAGGCTGCTGCCGTCGCTGCAAGGCAGCTTCGGCTATGTGCCGCAGACGTCGAACCTGGTGGCGACGCCGCAGCTGACGCGCGAGCTCATCACGGCGACGGGGCAAGATCACGTCATCGATACGGGCGGCGTCGATACGCTCGTCACCTGCCGCACGCCGGGCGTGCGCAACTGCGTGCCGCTTCCGGCCATGGCGAACAGCTGGGCGCTGCAAAACTTCTGGACGATGCAGGTCGGCTTGTCGTGGACGCTCTTCGACTGGGGCACCTCCATTTACGGCTACAAGAGCGCGCGTCGCGTGGTGGCATCGGCGGAGGTCGGCGTGCACACGGCGCAGCGCAACGTCGTGCTCGACGCCAAGCTGGCGTTCTTCGCGGCGCTGGCGGCCGACGAGCAGCTCGTCGTGGCGCGCGACGCCGTGCAGACGTTCGGCGCGCACGTCGAGCAGACGCGCGCGTTTCACGACACCGGCCTGCGCACCGGCATCGACGTGGCGACGGTCGAGTCGGCGCTGGCCTCGGCCGGGTTCACGTTGGCGCGGGCGGTGGCGGCGCGCGAGACGGCGCGGGCGGCGCTGGCGTTGGCGCTGGGCGAGGACCATCCGCCCGAGTGGCAGCTCGTGGCCGAGGGCAACTTGTTCGACTTTCGCCCCGACGATCGCGAGCGCAGCATCACCAGCGACGACGCGCTGACCGACACGGCGCTGCGGCAGCGCACCGAGCTGATGGAGCTCAGGCTGCAGGAGACGAGCGCCGTCGATCTCGTCAAGGCCGCGCGCGGCGCCTATTTGCCGCAGCTGACGCTCAACGCCGGGCCGAGTTGGGCCGGTGGCAGCTTGGCCGAGCTGACGCCGAACGTGACGTTCACCATCGCCATCGGCTATCCGACCTACGGCATGAGCCCGCTCGCCGTCCACGGCCAAGTCCGCGAGGCCCAGGGCAACGTCGCCATCACGCGCGCGCAGGAGCGCGCCACCCGCGACGCCATTCGCCAGGACGTCGTCGACGGTCACGCGCAGCTGGCGGCGTCGCGCGAGGAGATCATCGCGGCGCTGGCAGCGGTGCACGCGGCGGCGCGCCAACGGGAACTGGCCGAAGGGCGCTACCAAAACGGCGTCGGCAACGTCATCGAGCTGCAGGACGCGCTCTTGGCCGACATCAACGCGCGCTTCCAGCTCGTGCAGGCGCGGCTCGACATCGCGTCGGCGCGGGCGCGACTGCAGCACGCGCTCGGCGAAGACAACTGATGTGACGGTCGCTGAGCGAGATGCCGTGCTAATTCGGCTTCGGCCCGTCGGGCGATTCGAAGGTCATTACGACGCCGACATTCTCGATTACGCGCCACTGATTGCGCTCAGTTTCGTCACGCGCGCCGCAATGATATCGTTCGCGCATGAGCCATTATCACGACAGCGATGATTTGAAGCTCCTGGCCGACCTCAAGAAGCTGGCGCCCAACGACTTCGACGGCTTCGTCAAGCTCGACGCCACCGTCGGCCGCACCGGCGGCGCGATCCCCGTCAAATATCGCGAATTGATGGCGCTCGCCGTCGCCTGTACGACGCAGTGCCCGTATTGCCTCGATGTGCACACGCGCAAGGCGAAGCTGGCCGGCGCGACGCGCGAAGAAGTGGCCGAGACGGTGTTCATCACCGCCGCCATGCGCGCCGGCGCCGCCGTGACGCACGGCGCGCTCGCGCTCAAGCTCTTCGATCGCGAATAGCGGCCTCGGCTTCGTGCCGACGCGGCGATTGCAATCGCTACTGTCGGGATTGCCAATACGAGACTGAAGGCGTCGCCGGAATCGTTAGTGCGACACGGATTGAGGCAGTCCGGCTGTCGTCAAGCAGCTTGACCATCGTCGTCAAGCTTCTTGACTATCGATACTGAAGTGGTTGCTTCAGTATCGCCGTGCCGGTGCCGCTGGCGCCGGCGACCTCGGCGCATCATAGCGGCAAGCGCGCGAAGGGCCGCGCCGGCGACGCGAGCTTGACGTAGGCGGCTGCGTACTCGCCGTTACATCTGCGCCTGTCCACCGTCGTGTTACACGCGGAGCCGTCGGTCCTCGTTTCCGTCGCGGCAACTCCGCGCCGAGCGTCGCAGGCGGCGTCGGCATAGTCCCTGCTCACTGTCGGCGCATGCATCGCAGGCTCGTGGGGCTCTTCGGCTGCGCGACCGCGCTCGTCCTCGTCGGTTGCGGCGGCAGCGCGGACATGGGGTCGGCGGCCGGTGGCAGCGGCAGCGCCGGCGGCGCGAGCGCGGCCGGCGGCAACGGCGCGGCCGGCGGCAGCGGCAGCGCCGGCGGCGACATGAGCGGGCCGACGAGCGACGGCGGCGCCGCGAGCGACGACGGCGGCATGAGCGGCGACGACGGCGGTCCCAAAGCGCTCGATCCGACGGTGGCGCCGGGCGGCAACTTCAACTTGACCGTATGGGAGCTGCAGGAACCGTATGGATCGCCGGGCGCGCCGACGACGTACACCTCCGCCCAGCTCGAAGGACCGACCGGGCTGAACGACGCCTACTTCTATACCGACAAGACCGATGGCTCGATGATGTTTTGGGATCCCGAGAACGGGGTGACGACGCCCAACTCGATGTATCCGCGCTCGGAGCTGCGCGAGATGACGGCGACGGGCGCGGCCGCCAATTGGGCCATCGCCGGGACGCATACGCTGTCGGCGACCTTGAAGATAGTCAAGGTGCCTGACCATGTCGCGGTCGGGCAGATCCACCTCGGCACCGGAACGCCGGCGTCGACGAAGCCGCTGCTCGAGCTCTATTATTATGCGAACGGCGATATCAAGATCGGCATCGAGACGTCGCCGGCCGGCGGCGACGAGCCGCAGACCAGGTCGGCAGCGTGGCGCTGGGCACGCAGTGGAGCTACGTCATCGGGCTGTCGGGCGACGATATTACGCTGACGATCAATGGCGGCGCCGTGCAAAAGTTCACGATGGATTCGTCCTTCAACGCCGAGAATATGTACTTCAAGGCCGGCGACTACGATCAGTCGGTGGGCACCGATGCCACGGTGGGCGCGCAAGTGCAGTTCTACGCCTTGACGGTGTTTCACGGGCCGTAGCCCGCCAGCGCGTTGACGTCGCGCGGCCGACCGTGCGCGCGCGATTCGCGTTAACGTCGTCGGCACCATGGACCTGGAGCTGACGCGGAAGACGGCGATCGTGACGGGCGCGAGCCGCGGAATCGGGCGCGCCATCGCGCTCGCGCTCGCCAAAGAGGGCATGCGGCTGGTGTTGACGGCGCGCGATGCGCTGGCGCTCGCGGACGTGGCCGACGCGGCGGGCGGCGACGTCCTCGTGCAGGCGTGCGACCTGCGCGCGCCGGACGCGCCGGCGGCCGTCGTCGCCGCGGCGGTCGCGCGCTTCGGCGGCGTCGACCTCGTCGTCAACAACGCCGGCGCCACCAAGCGCGGCGACTTCTTCGCGCTCACCGATGAAGACTTCGTCGACGGGTTCGCGCTCAAATACTTCGCGCACGTGCGACTGTTGCGGGCGGCGTGGCCGTGGCTCGTGCGATCGGCCGGCTGCGTCGTGCAGGTCGTCGGAGTCGGCGGCCGAACGCCGGGCGCGGAGTTTGCGATCGGCGGCTCGGTCAATGCGGCGCTGATGGCCCTGACGAAGACGATGGCGGCGCGCGGAATGACGGACGGCGTGCGCGTCTGCGCGGTCAACCCCGGCAGCATCGCCACCGAGCGGCTCGAGCGGCGCATCGCGGCGCTCGCGGCCGAGCGCGGCGTCGATCGCGATGGCGCGGCGGCGGCGCTGGCGGAGTCGCTCGGGGTCACGCGCTTCGGCACGCCGGCGGAGATCGCGGCGGTCGTGGCGTTTCTGGCGTCGCCGCGCGCGTCGTTCGTGCAGGGCGCCATCGTCGACGTCGATGGCGGAGCGACGCGGACGCTGTAGCTCGAGGCGCCGAACGCCGCGCGTGCCTCGCGTTTCGGTGGCGCACTTCCGTCGCGCGCGCCGCAGCTTAGATTTCACGAAGGAGGCTCACATGCGCGCGATCCTCGCCGCCCTCTTCGTGCTCGTCTGCTGCGGCGTAGCCTTCGCCGGCGAGCCGTTGCCCGTCGGCAGCCAATGCGGCGCGCGCGACAAATGCACGAAGGACGCCGCCTGCCGCGACGGCCACTGCATGCAAGTCCGCAACATCCCCGCCGGTGGCCACTGCGAGCCGGCGCTCGGCACGACCTGCGCCGACGGCCTCGCCTGCTGCGAGCTGACGTGCGCCAAACCCGGCTCCGGCGCCGGCTGCGCGCGCTGACGCCGCGCCGGCGACAGCTCCGTCACGCGTGGCTGCTGCTTTTGGGGGCGCGCCTGGGTGCCAAGCGCGTGCGCCCGCGATAAACCATGGATCGGCGTGCCTGACTAAAAGATGGCCGATTCCGACGGAGCGGCCTCGCGAGCGGGCACAGCCCGCCCTCGCGAGCCCGCCATGCCGTAGACCGCCGCCACGCTCGCCGCGTCAGCCGCCACGCTCGTCGCGTCAGCCGCCCCGCTCGTCGCGTCAGCCGCCCCGCTCGTCGCGTCAGCCGCCCCGCTCGTCGCGCCAGCCGCCACGCTCGTCGCCGCACTAGAACTTGTGTCATTCCCCGCCGACGTTGCTACGATGCCGCCGATGATCCTCAACCCGCTGCGCCGGCGCGTCCGCCACCGTCACGGCTTTCCCGTCATGCCCGGCGGCTTCCCCGTCGTCGGCCACATGCCCGCCGTCGCCACCGGCTACCTGCAGCTCGTCCGCGCCGCCGAAGCCCGGTTCGGCAAGTTCTTCTGGCTCGAAGGCGTCCTCGGCTCGACGCAGCTCAACTGCCTCGACCCCGACGTCTTCACCATCTTCAAGAACAAGCTGACGACCTCGACCTACTTGCAGACGCTGTTCGCCGAGCTGTTCGGCGGCTCGCTCATCGCCCAAGACGGCCCGCCGCATCATCACATGCGCTCGGCCATGAACCTGCCCTTCTTGCCGCGCGGCCTCACGGCGTCCGAGGTCGGCCCGATGGTCGCCGAGACGATCGAGCGCCGCGTCGCGACCTGGCCCACGCGCGGCGACGTGCAGATCCTGGCCGAGACGCGCGAGATGGTCTTGGCCGTCATGTTTCGCCTCTTGGGCGTGGCCGAGACCGAGCTGTCGGCGTGGCGGCAGCATTACGAGGAGTTCATGCTCCTCGCCGTCAACCTTCCGTTCGACCTGCCCTACTCACCGCGTCGCCGCGGCTTGAAGGCGCGCGAATGGCTCGACGAGCGGCTCCTCAAGTTCATCCGCGCCGCGCGCGCCAACCCCGACGGGCACGGCCTCCTGCCCGCGCTCGTGCAAGCGCGCGACGAAGAGGGGCAGCCGCTGACCGAGCGCGAGCTCGTCGACAACTTGCGGCTGCTCGTGCTCGCCGGCCACGAGACCTCGGCGTCGACGATGGCGTGGATGACCATCAAGCTCGCCCAGCGCCCCGACGTCTGGGACAAGCTGTGCGCCGAAGTCGCCGCCGTCGGCGCCGCGCCGCGCACGCCCAAAGAATTGCGCAATTTCCCCTACGCCGAAGCCATCTTCCGTGAGTCGCTGCGGCTGCATCCGCCGGTGTCGAGCGACGCGCGCCGCACGCTCGTCGCGCTCGAGCTCGGCGGTCGCACGATCCCCGCCGGCGAGATGATCACCATCTCGATCATGCATTTGTCGCGGCATCCGTCGCTGTACGAGCGGCCGGACGAGTTCATGCCCGAGCGCTGGATCGGCCGCAACGAAGCCATCAGCCCCATCGAGCTCGTGCAGTTCGGCGGCGGTCCCCACTTCTGTCTCGGCTATCACCTGGCGTGGATGGAGATCGTGCAATACGTCGTGGCGCTGGCGACGGTGATGCGCCGTCGCAACCTGCAGCCGCGCCTGACCGGCGCGCCGCCCGCCGCGCGCTATCTGCCGCTGCACCATCCGGCGCCGTCGACGCACATCGCGTTCGCCTGACGACGCCGCCGAGCGCCAGGCGCCGCCGCACCGCGCACCCGTTCAGCGCGCGCGACGTCACGCCCCAGCGACGCGTCACGGCAGCGCGACGCCGCTGACCTCGGCGCAATAGGCCACGAGCGCGTCCTGCAGCCGGCGATCGTGCACCGCCGCGTGCGTCTCCTGCAGTCGCTGGTGAAAGAAATATTGCCCGCTCACCGTCGCGGCCGCGTCGTCGCTGACGGCGAGCCACGCCTGCGTCACCGCGCCCAGCGCCAGGTCGTCGGGCGCGCCGCGGCCGCCCATCTTCGTCGGCACCCAGCCCGGCTCGAGCGCGTTGACGAGCGCGCCGGGCCAGCGCCGCGCCACGGCGAACGC
This sequence comes from uncultured delta proteobacterium, assembly GCA_963785725.1. Lineage (GTDB taxonomy): Bacteria > Myxococcota_A > Polyangia > Palsa-1104 > Palsa-1104 > JAQBQH01. The sequence continues at coordinate 84,219 of CAWAWS010000003.1, forward strand.
CAACACGACGTCGTAGAGCTTACTGTTGGCATACGCTTGCGAGCCGTTCCAGGCGCGCGTCTTCCACTCGGGGTCGCGCACGTTGGCCTCGCCGCCGCGATGCATGCCCGAGCTCACGTAGACGAGCCGCCGCGGCCGCTGCATCAGCGCCGTCAACACATAGGGCGCCACGACATTGATGGCGAACAGCCGCTCGAGGCCATCCTCGGTCTGCACGCGCCGCGGCTCGCGATAGCCGACGGCCACGTTGTGCACGACCGCGTCGAAGGTGCCGATGGCGTTGGCCTGCGCGGCGACGTCGCGCATCGCCGCCAGCGTCGCCACGTCGCCGACGACGACGTGCTCGGCCGCCGGCAGCCGCGCCTTGGCGTCGGCGGCGCGCGCGGCATTGCGCGCATGCAGCGTCACGCGATGGCCGTCGGCGGCCAGCCGCTCGGCCGTCATCAGGCCCAATCCATCGCTCGATCCGGTGACGAGAATTCGCGCCATGCCCGCTCCCTTCGTCGACTTCGAGCCGCCACGAACGACCGCTCGCGACGTGCAGTATGCGTCGCGCCCGTCGCGCCGGCGACTGCCGCGCGGTCATGACGACGATGCCGCGCCGTCATGCCCTCCGGGATTCGATCGTCATGGGCGAACGCGCCGCCTGCACAATTTCTGTAACGCCGGCGCCGATCGCGCGATTGGCGCGGCGCGCGCCTGGTCGGCTAGGCTGACCCCATGCTGCTGAGCGCGTCCAATCCCACGTTCGTCTACTACGCCGTCACGGTGCTCCTCATGAGCAGCTTGCTCATTTTCTTGTGGGCCTACAGCGGCGCGGTGCGCGGCAAGACCAAGACCGCCATGAACCCCGAAGACGGCCGCGCGTACGGCGCGCCCGTCGTCGCGCTCGACCCGCCCGAAGTCGCCCGCGTCTTGCGCGCGCACGCCAACGCGCAGGCCAACATCATCCCCTTCTTGCTGATCGGCTTCGTCTTCGTCGCGCTCGGCGGCGGCTCGACGATGGGCGCGGTCGTCTTCGGCGCGTTCGTGCTCTGTCGCTTCGCCCACGCGGCCGTCTATCTCGCCGGCAAGCAGCCCTGGCGCACGCTCTCGTTCGTCCTCGGCGGCGTCGTCACCATGGTCCTCGTCGGCGACGTCATCCACCTCTTGATGAGCCGCTGACATGGTGACGCGAACGCTGTATGTCATCGCCGTCCCCGACCTCGAGCGCAGCGCGGCGTTTTACCGCGACGTGCTCGGCTTCACCGTCGAGACGATGGGCGATCCCGGCTGGCGCATGCTCGTCCACGGCGCCTGTCGCATCATGGCCGGCGAGTGCCCCGACGCGCTGCCGCCGCGCGAGCTCGGCGACCACTCGTACTTCGCCTACCTCGTCGTCGACGACGTCGCCGCCTGGTGGGCGCGCGTCGCCGGCCGCGCCGAGATCGGCAAGCCGCTCACCGACGAGCCCTGGGGAATGCGCGAGTTCGGCCTGCGCACGAGCGACGGCCACCGCCTCATGATCGGCCAGCCGCTGCCCGCGTAGCCGCGCCCGGCTTTCAGCGCGTCAGCCGCGCCTCGCGCATTTGCCAGCGCGCCTTGGCCTTGTCGCGTTCGCCCTCGCGCGTCCGCACGCTGCCGCGCGCCGGCAGCGCCGCCAAGAGGCGCTCGGTCGTCGCCGCGATCTCGTCGACGGCGCGGGCGATGGCCGCTTCATCCGCCGCCGCCGGCTTGCCGATACCTCCTACTTTGCGCACGTATTGCAGCGCCGCGGCGCGGATCTCTTCCGGTGTCGTCGGGGGCGCGAAGTTGTGCAAGACGCGAATGTTGCGACACATCCCGCAAGCATAATCGATAATCGCGTGACCGCCGCCGCCGGCGCCGCGCGTCAATCCTACATCGTCACCGAGCGCGCACCGTCACCTCCGCGCCACGCCATCTTCCGCGACAGCGACGCCAAAAACGCCGCGCATCTCGTCCTACGCGCCAACGATCGATCTCCGTCGCCCGCATCAGCGTAAGGATTGGGTGTATCGTCAGGGGCGCTGAACTTTTAGGAGTCACGATGATGCTTCGGCTTAGAGCAGCAACTTGGATTGGTTTGACCTCACTCATCGTCTCCTGCGGCGCGCCTTCGAACGACGCCACCGGCTCTCGCGAGGAAGCGGTCATCGGCGGCAGCGGCGCCGTCACCGTCGGCACCGCCAACACCATCGTCAACAAGTACTACTACGCCCTCGGCGCCGACGCGCCCGCCGGGGCGGTCACGCTGTCGCTGAGCGGCAGCGCCGGCATCGCGCCCGGCGACCTCGTCATGATCGTGCAGATGCAAGGCGCCACCATCGACACCACCAACACCGCCGCCTACGGCACCGTCAGCGCGCTCGGCGGCGCCGGCTCCTACGAGCTCGTCAGCGTCACCAGCGTCAACACCACCGCCAACACCATCACCGTCGACGATTCGTGCGGCGGCTTGAAGCATGCCTACTCCGCCGCTGGCCAGACGCAGGTCATCTTCGTGCCGCAGTATTCGTCGCTGACGATCAGATACGGGCGCGTCGATCACGGCGCCGGCGTGGAACGGCGCAACCGGCGGCGTCATCGCGCTCACGGCGTCGACGACGATCACGCTCAACGGCACGGGCAGCATCAACGCCAACGCGCTCGGCTTCCGCGGCGGCCTCATGGACACCAACGCCACGACCGAGGTCGACGTCGGCGGCCACAGCCAATGGGTCGGCACCAACACCGTCCTCGGCGCCGAAAAGGGCGAAGGCATCGCCGGCTTCGGCGCGCAGTTGGGCAGCGCCGGCTTCCTCGGCCGCGGCGCGCCCGCCAACGGCGGCGGCGGCGGCGACAACCACAACGGCGGCGGCGGCGGCGGCGCCAACGGCGGCGTCACGTCCGGCAGCGGCACCTGGACCGGCGTCGGCACGATGAACGGCACCGTCGGCGGCGCCGCAGCGTGGACGCTCGATCCCGACTACATCGCCAACGGCAACGCGCTCACGACGTCACCCGGCGGCGGTCGCGGCGGCTACACGTACTCGATGAACAAGAACGTGCCGACGACGACCGCGCCGGGCGCGGCCGCGTGGGCCGGCGATGATCGCTACGACCACGGCGGGCTCGGTGGCCGGCCGCTCACGTCCGATCCGGCGGGCACGATCTTCCTCGGCGGCGGCGGCGGCGCCGGCGACTCCAACAACGGCACCGGCGGCGCGGGCGGCGCCGGCGGCGGCATCATCTTCGTCTTCGCCGGCACCTCGGTCACCGCGACCGGAACGGGCGGCATCAACGCCAACGGCGCCAACGGCAACAACACGACGCTCACCGGCAACGACGCGCCCGGCGGTGGCGGCGCCGGCGGCTCGATCGTCATCGCCGCGCCCACCATCAGCGGCATCACCTTCGCGGCCAACGGCGGCTCGGGCGGGTTGCAGAACATCACCGGCCACCAGAACGAAGCCGAAGGCCCGGGCGGCGGCGGCGGCGGCGGCTTCATCGCGCTCGCCACCGGCACCAATCCGACGACCGTCAACGGCGGCGCCGCCGGCACGACCAACTCGCCCGGCGTCACGCCCTTCGCCGTCAACGGCGCCACCGACGGCACCGCCGGCAACGTCCGCGTCGCCGCCTTCACCGCGCCGCTCTGTCAGCCGAGCCTCAGCGTCACCATCACCAACACGTCGCCGGCGATTCCCGGCGATCCCATCACGTACACGATCACCGTCGTCAACAACAGCGCCACGCCCGGCAACTTGGCCACCAACGTGACCGACACGCTGCCCGCGCTCACCGGCGTCACCTGGAGCTGCGTGGCGTCGCTCGGCTCATCGTGCACGCCCACGAGCGGCACCGGCGCCATCAGCGACAGCGACTCGATCGCGCAGGGCGGAACGATCACCTACACCGTCACCGGCACCATCGCGCCGACGGCGACCAACCCGTTCACGCTGACGGCGACGGCGACCGCGGGCGCGCTCACGTCGACGGCCACCGACACCGTGCCGCTGGCGCCGGCGTCCGATCTGTCGGTCGTCGTCACGGCCACGCCCGAGCCCGACGCCGTCAACGACACGCTGACCTACTCCGTCAACGTGACCAACTCGGGGCCGTCGAGCGCGCCCAGCGGCAGCGTCGTCATCACGCTCGACCCCAACGAGACCTTGCAGACCGCCACCGGCAGCGGCTGGACCTGCACCGGCACGACGACGGTCACGTGCACGAATCCCAGCGTCCCCGTCGGCACGTCGACGATCGGCGTGGCCGTGACGCCGACCACCGTCGGCTCGGTCACGCTCGGCGCCACCGTCTCGTCGAGCGCCACCGATTCGACGCCCGGCAACAACACGACCACGCACACGACGACGATCGTCCGCTGCCTCGTCAACAGCGACTGCCCGACGCCGGCCACCTGCAACACGACGACCGATTCGTGCACGCTGACGCCGCCCGTCATCACCGAGCCCGTCGACAATAGCAAGATCACCGACACCACGCCGACCATCAGCGGCACCTGCGCCGCCGGCGCCACCGTCTTCGTCTCCATCGACGGCGGTGCGCCCATCGCCGCCACCGTCGTCGGCACGACGTTCAGCGTCACCGTCCCGAGCGCGCTCGCCTCCGGCGCGCACACCGCCGTCGCCACCGAGACGCTCGGCGCGGGCGCGACCGCCGTCAGCGCCACCAGCAACACCGACCACTTCACGATCGTCGCCTGCGTCACCAACGCCGATTGCCCGACCGCCAACGCCGCCTTCTGCTCGGCGCTCAACAGCTGCGTCGGCTGCAACGGCGACGCCGGCAGCGGCGCCACCGATGCCTGCCCGACGACCGAGCCCTATTGCGCGCTCACCGGCGCCTGCGGCAAGTGCACCACCGGTCTCGACTGCGTCGGCCATCCCGGCGGCCTCATCTGCAACACCGGCACCGGCGCCTGCGGCACCGCCTGCGCCGTCGACTCCGATTGCAACGACAACACCAAGTGGTGCAGCGCCGGCGTGTGCACGCCCAAAGGCACCAACGGCACGCCTTTGCCGACGGTCAGCCCGATCAACGGCGCGTGCACGACCGCCAATGGCGCGCGCGTCTGCCTCTCCGGCGTCTGCGACGTGACCAACAACCAATGCGGCCTCACCAACTCCAAGAGCTGCGGCCCACCGACGACGAACGGCGAATGCGACAGCAACATCTGCTACGCCAGCGACAACTTGTGCGGCGAGCCCAACGGCCAGGCGTGCCTGGCGGCGACCGTCTGCCGCAGCGGCGTCTGCTTCAGCAGCGACGGCCTGTGTGGCGAGCCCAACGGCCAGCCGTGCGCGACCAACGACGTCTGCCGCACGCTCTGCCTCGGCGCCGACGAGACCTGCGGCCTCTTGAACGGCTCGCCTTGCACCAGCGCCGGCAACTGCCGCAGCAACGTCTGCAACGCCGACGGCCACTGCGGCGATCCCGCCGGCACCGTCTGCACGACGGCGACGACCTGCCGCTCGGCCGTCTGCCACCTCGGCGCCTGCGTCGGCAGCTGCACGACCGACACCGACTGCGCCGCCGCCGATTGGTGCGACGCCAGCGCCGGCGACTGCACGCCCGATCTGCCCAACGGCCAGTCGTGCACGCGCGCCGCGCAGTGCCTGAGCAACGTCTGCAACGCCGACGGCAAGTGCGGCGATCCCGATGGCACCATCTGCGTCACCGCGACGACGTGCCGCTCGGGCGCCTGCAACTTGCTCGTGTGTGGCAGCGCCTGCACCAGCGACGCGCAATGCGCCACCGGCGACTACTGCGACACGACGTGCAAACCCACCGTCGCCAACGGCGTCGCTTGCGCCCGCGCCGCGATGTGCACCAGCAACGTCTGCAACAGCGACGGCAAGTGCGGCAATCCCAACGGCCAGCCGTGCACCGGCGCCGACGTCTGCCGCGGCGGCGCCTGCGACGCCACCGGCACCTGCGGCAGCGGCTGCACGACCGACGTGCAGTGCGGCGTCGCCAGCTACTGCGACCTCACGGCCAAGATCTGCAAGCCCGGGCTCGTCAACAGCGTCGGCTGCGTACGTGGCGCGCAGTGCTTGTCCGGCGTCTGCGACACCGACGGCAAGTGCGGCGAGCCCGACGGTGAGCCGTGCGGCTCGGCGCTCTTGTGCCGCTCGGCCATGTGCGCGACGACCGGCGTCTGCTCGGGCGTCATCATTCCGCTCGACATGACCGTCGTCGCCGGCGACGGCGGCGCGCCCGACATGAGCGTCGCCGACCTCGGCGGCAACGACAACGGCGACATGGGCAACGGCCGCGGCGCCGACATGAGCGCGTCGGGCAGCCGACCCGCATTCTCCGGCGGCGGCTTCTGCGCGCTCGCCCCACCCGATCCAAAGTCCGGAGGCTGGCTTGGCCTGCTCCTCGTCGTCGCGCTCGTGTCGCTCGTTGCCCGCCGTCGCCAGAAGGAGATCGGTTAGGTGACTCGCCTTCAGCGTCGTACCCACGCCGCACTCGCCTTCGCCTTCGCCTTGGTCGTCTCGAGCAGCAGCGCGCAGGCGCAGAACAAAGGCTTCACCGTCGAGCGCTACGAGCCGACCGCCGCCGGCTCGTGGACCTTCAGCGTCGACCACCCCTGGTACACGAACACCAAGTTCTTCTTCGCCGGCGGCTTGACGCTCGATTACGCCCACGATCCGCTGGTCTTCGGCACCGCCAACGGCAACAACTTCACGCAGCGCGAAGCGGTCATCGAGCACGACCTCATCGGCCACGTCGACTTGGCGGCGTCGTTCTTGGACCGCGTGCTCATCGCCTTCAGCTTGCCGGTGACGCTGCTCGAGCGCGGCCACAGCGTCGACGGCGTCGCGCCGCTGTCGGGCGCCGCCGCCGGCAATCCGCGCATCGGCGCCATGGTGCGCCTGTTCGGCCAGCCCTTGCGCGACGCCTTCTCGCTCCATCTCGGCATCGACTTCTGGATCCCGATCTCGGCCAACGACAACCACGCCGGCGACTCCACGGTGCGCGTCGAGCCCAAGCTCGTCTTGGCCGGCCTGTCGCACTGGCTCTTGTGGTCGTTCAGCGGCGCCTACCAATATCGCCCCGACGCCACCATCGGCAACCTGCCCGAGTCGGGCGGCAACAGCGTCGGCCAGGAGCTGAAGTTCGGCCTCGCGCTCGCCTACGCCGACATCGAGCGCCGCTTCTCGATCGGCCCCGAGGCCACCGTCGGCACCGTCATCAAGCACGCCTTCACCAAGGACTACACGGCGAGCGAGATCTTGCTCGGCGTCCGCTACAACATCGCCCGCCAAGTCGAGCTCGGCGTCGCCGGCGGCATCGGCATCGGCGACGAGCCCGGCTCGCCCGACGGCCGCGTGCTCGTGCGCTTGGCCTACGCGCCCTATCGCGGCGGCCAGCCCGCGCCCAAGCCGCAGCCGTATGTCGCGCCGCCGCCGCCGCCGCCGCCGCCCGATCGCGACCACGACGGCGTGCCCGACGACGACGACCTCTGCCCCGACGAGCCCAAGGGCGACCACCCCGATCCGGCCAAGCGCGGCTGCCCGCTCAAGGACACCGACGCCGACGGCATCTACGATCCCGACGATCTGTGCCCGGAAGTGCCGATGGGGCCGCATCCCGACAAGTCGAAGCTCGGCTGCCCCGATCGCGACACCGACGGCGACGGCGTGTTCGACTCGGTCGATCAATGCAAAGAGGTCGCGTCCGGCCTGCATCCCGATCCGGCGCATCTCGGCTGCCCGCTGCCCGATCGCGACCAAGATCAGATCCCCGACGACGATGACGCCTGCCCCGACAAGCCGGGCGCGCCCAACCCTGATCCGAAGAAGAACGGCTGCCCCGGCCTGGTGAAGATCGAAGGCGGGCAGATCGTCATCATGCAGCCGGTCTATTTCGCAACCAACAAGGACGTCATCCTGCAGAAGAGCTTCCCGGTGCTGCAGGCGGTGGCGGACGCGCTCTTGGCGACGCCGGGCATCAAGCACGTGGCCATCGAAGGGCACACCGACGATCGCGGCAAGCCCGAGCACAACATGGAGCTGTCCGACCGTCGCGCCCGGAGCGTCATGACGTTCCTCGTCGAGCACAAGATCGACGCCGACCGGCTCGTCGCGCAGGGCTTCGGGCAGACGCGGCCGATCTCGAGCAACAAGACGACGGCCGGTCGCGCCACCAACCGCCGCGTCGAGTTCCACATCCTCGACGGCAGCGGCACGTCGAGCGACGCGCCGCCGAGCGACGTCACGCCGCCGCCCGCGTCACCCACGCCGTAGACCTCGCCACAGCAATTTCGACGCCGCTCGACGAGCTGCGTCTGCGAACGGAGTCACGCCGACTGGCGCTGGCTCTGGCGCGGCTACCGCGCGGATCGTGACGCCATCACCTGCTCGATGGCATCGATGATGTTGGCGACGTTGATCGTGAAGACGCCACCGTGCGCTGCCTTCCACTCGTCATAGCCCGCGGCAAAGTCGGGGATCGCCACCTTCTCGGCCACGAGGCGCGTCACGCTCCCGTCGAGTGCCTTGGCGGAGATGGGTGAGTGCGGCAGCTTCGTCTGCACGCCGGTCGGCGTCTTGAGCTTCACGCCGTCGATCGCGATGTGGACGATCTCGCCGAGCTTCGGGTCGTGCTCGACTTTGAGGATCGTCAACGTCGACCCTTCTTCGCCGTGACGGGTCTGATAGGCCCACTTCTGGCCGGGGTGGTAGCGTGACTCCGCCTCCGCGACGCCCGCAGCACCGAAAAGCGCCAGCAACACAGCGACAATCTTGAGTGCCATCGCCGGACGATAGCGCAGCATGGACGCCGCCTCCAACTCGCGCGCATAGCACGCGGGCGTTCAGCGAACAGCGTCGATCGTCGTTCGTGATCGCGGTCATTAGCGACGAGCGTGGCGCGTGGCATCATCCGTCGAAACGTTCGAGCTTCGCGGTCCGGGGATTGCGCCGGGTTCGCTTCGCCGATTGAGAGAGACGAAATGCGCATCACTCCTTTGTTGCTCTCAGTCGCGCTTGCCGTCGGATGCGGCAATGGCGCGCACATGGGAACCGGCACCGGCGGCGCGGACCTTTCGCCCGGCGCGGACCTTTCGCCCGGCGCGGACCTCGGCCCTGCTGACGGATTGACGGTCAGCATCGTGTCGCCGCACGACACCACGTACACGAACGGAACCATCACGGTTCAAGTCGCCGTCGCCGGCGCCGCCGCCGATCGTCTCGATCTGGTCGCCGACGGCTCGCTGCTGGCCACGCTGCCGCTTCCCTATCAGTACGCGTGGGACACGACAGGCATGCCCGAGGCCAGCTACACGCTCGTCGCCCGCGCCACCCGCGCCGGCACCAGCTACGACAGCGCGCCGGTCACCGTCGTCGTCGATCGCACGGCGCCGACCGTCGTCACGCGCTTCCCCGCGCCGGCCACCCTCGGCGTCGACGAGACCAAACCCTTCTGGGTGCAATTCTCCGAGGCCATGGACGGCGCCACGCTGACCGACTCGACCGTCACGCTGACCGACGGCATCATGAACCTCGACAAGACCCTGGCGCTGTCGAGCGACGGCACGACGCTGACCTTGAGCAATCCGGTGCTGGCGCAGGCCGATGACGAGCTGACCGTCACCTTGAGCCCGACGATCAGCGATCGCGCCGGCAATCTCTTGGTCGTGCCCAAGGACGATTGGTGGTTCGAGGTGCCGGATTGGCTCGCGCTCGGTGGCCTGCTGCCGGTCGCTGACGCCACCGCCTCGGGTGAAAGCTCGCAGCTGGTTATCGACGGCAGCGGCCGTCCGGTGATCGCCTATCTCGAGGTGCCGACCAGCAATGGCAGCACACTGCACGTCCGCCGCTTCAATGGGACCAGCTGGGATCCGCTCGGCGGCACCAGCGATGTCGTCGGTCCGGCGCAGAACGCCGGCGCCTTTGCGCTCGCCGTCGACGCGCAGGGTAATCCGGCGGTGGCGCTGTCGTGGTCGTCGGCCGTCGAACTCTACCGTTGGGACGGCACGAGCTGGCAGGGTGCCATCGTCTCGACCGTCGGTGGAACCGCCGACGCGTTGTCGCTGGCGTTCGACAGTGCCGGCGATCCCACCGTGGCGGCGCAATGGGGCTCCGGGCCGAGCATCGACATCGAGCAATGGGTCAACGGTCAATGGCAGCCGCTCGCCACTCCCTTGGGCGCCGTGGGTAATGTCAGCCCGTCGATTGCCTTCGATTCACAAGGGCAGCTGTGGCTGGCCTCCGTGCAGAACGGCGGTGTACCGTGGCTCGACTCCTATTCCGGCACCGCCTGGACGACCGGCGCCCTCGGCCTGTCGAGCGGTGTCACCGGGACCACGTTGGCGCTTGGCAGGGGCGCCGGTCAGGGGCCGTACGTCGGCACCACGTCGCTGCAGTTCGTGTCGCCCAATCTGGTCTCCATGTTCCAGGTCTGGACGCCGAGCGGCGCAATTAGCGACAGCGTGCAGACGACCGCACCGGGGGCGATGGCGGTCGGGCCCGCGGGGCAGCTCGTCCAGGCGTGGCCCTCCAACACGACCAACGGCGTCGTCACCACCGTCGAGAGCTATGATGCCACGACGAGCAAATGGAGCACGCTGGCCCCGGTGGCGCTGTCTTCCGGTCTCGCAATATCGGTGTTGAGCTCGGGCAAAACAGTGGTCGCGGGGTCGTCGCTCATCGGCCAGCGTCAGGACGTCTTCGCCTACATCTTCAACCACTGACGGTGGCGCGGCCGCCCGCCGCCGGCGGTCACGCGCTGGAACGAGAGGCGCGGCCGGGTCGCCAGCGGCGGCTACGTAGGCGTTCGGCGACACGCGCACACTCGCGCGAGTCCCAGTCGCGGAAAACGAGAACGCCTCGCACGCCTGTTACGTCGGATTGGCGCGCTCCGCGTACGCAATTTCGGCCGGTTGGGCTGCGATTTCCCCTCAAGTCTCGCCCGCCATGGCCGATGGATGTCGAGGAGAGCCCACACCGCCGGTGACGCGCAGGCGCACCCACCTGTCGGTCACGGCGACACGGAGACCCATGGCCAATTTGCTGCTGCACAGCCTGAACGAATTTCACGAGATCATCTTCGGGCTCCTCGATCGGCTGCAGCCGAAGTCGGTGCTCGAGATCGGCTCGGAGACGGGCCGGTTCACCGAGGAGCTGATCGCGCGCTGCACGCGTCCCGGCCACGAGCTGATCACGATCGAGCCGTTTCCGGCCGCGCCGCTGCTCGACGCGGCGCGCGACAGCGACTCGTTTCACCTCGTTCCGAGCACCAGCCTCGCGTATCTGACGACGCGCGCCTGCCACTCCGATTTCCTGCTCATCGACGGCGATCACAACTACTTCACGGTCTACAACGAGCTGCGCCTGGCGGCCGCCGGCTGGCAAGACGCCGGCATCGAAGACGGCGTCATGCTCCTGCACGACGTCGCCTTTCCCTGTGGCCGCCGCGACTTCTATTACAACCCGGCGCAAATTCCCGCGCCCTTCTTGCATCCGCATAGCTTCGAATTGGGCGTGACGATGGACAAGAAGATGGCGATTCGCGGCGGCTTTCGCGGCGAAGGCGCGTTCGCGGTGGCGCTTCACGAAGGCGGCCCGCGCAACGGCGTGCTCACCGCCGTCGAGGATTTCTGCCAGGAGCAGCCGCGCTTCGTCTATCGCTCGGTCGACTGCGTCTTCGGCTTGGGCGCGCTGACCCTCGCCGGCACGCGCGCCGACGCCGCCGTCGCCGCCGCGTTCGCGCCCTATGACAACGCGCTCATTCGTCGGCTCGAGCGCAATCGCATGGAGCTGTATTTGAAGGTGCTCGAGCTGCAAGACCTGTTCGTCGCGCAGACGAAGCCGATGACGGCGTCGGGGCCGATCTTGCACGTGCTCGGGGGCGGCAAGTGACACGCGCGGCGCCGACGACGCCCGTTGCCGCCGACGAAGCCATCCGCGCCTGGCAGCTCGACGAGCTGTTGACGACGCCGGGCCTGCGCCTCCTCTCGCTCGACTGCTTCGATACGCTCTTGTGGCGCCAAACGGCCGAGCCGGTCGACGTCTTTTTCGACATGCAAAAGAGCGCGGCGTTCAAGGCGCGCGGCTACACGGCGCGCATGCGCGCGCTCACCGAGCAGCAAGCGCGCCAGCTGCAGCGCCTGCGCAAAGGGCGCGGCGAAGTGGCGCTGGCCGACATCTATCGCGCGGCGTTTGCCGACCTCGGCGCCGACGAATCGCGCGCGCTGGCCGCCGCCGAGCTCGAGGCCGAGAAGGCCGCGTGCTACGCCTTTCCGCCCGTCGTCGAGCTGATCCGCAAGGCCAAGCAACAGGCGCTGCGCGTCGTCATCGTCAGCGACACCTACTTCGGCGAGACCGAGCTGCGCGCGCTCTTGCAGAGCTGCCTGCCCGGCGACGTCTACGCCATGATCGATCGCGTCTTCTGCTCGTCCGATCACGTCCGCGGCAAGACCGAAGGGCTCTTTCGCACGGTGCTCGAGCGCATGAAGGTGCCGGCGTCGGCGACGATGCATCTCGGCGACAACCGCGCCGCCGATCTCGTCGCGCCGCGCAAGCTGGGCATGTTGGCGCGCCACTTCGTGCATCAAGGCGACAACGAGGCCGAGCTCTTGCGCTTGCAGGGCACGGCCGCGAGCATGCTCCTGCCCGAGCTGCGCGCCGTCGAGCCGATGCCGAGCCCATTTCGTCCGCTGTTGGCGCTGGCGCCGTCGACGACCGGCGGCGATTTCTTGGGTTACGCCGGCGCGGGCCCGATCTTGTACTCGTTCGCACGCTTCGTGCTCGACGAGATCGCCGCCTTGCGCGCGGCGGGCAAGCGCGTCAAGCCGCTGTTCTTGATGCGCGACGGCCATCTGCCGCAGCTCGTCTGCGACGCCGTCGCCGGCCACGGCGTCGGCCACGCCATGGCCGTCAGCCGCCGCGTCGCCTACGCCGCCACCTTTCGCAGCGCCGCCGACATCGAGCGCTATCTGTCGCGCTTTGGCACCGCCGAGCGCGCCGACGCCATCGCGCGCCAGCTGCTCTTGAACGAACGCGAGACGCAGGCGCTCATCGACAAGCTCGCCGGCGAGGCGCTGCCCGATCTGACGATGGCGGCGTGGCTCCTGCGACCGGCGATGGTGCAGACGATCGTCGAGCGCTCGACCGCGGCGCGGCAGCAGCTCTATCGCTACGTCGAGCGCACCTGCGGCCTCGAGGCCGGCGACACGCTCCTGTTCGTCGATCTCGGCTACGAAGGCACGGCGCAACGGCAGCTGGAGCCGGTGTTTCGCGAGGAAAAGGGCGTCGAGATCCTCGGCCGCTACCTCTTGTCGTCGCCCATCGCCGGCGGACAGGCGACGCGCAAAGGGCTCGTCGACGCCTCCTGGTGCGATCCGCGCGCCATCGCCACCTTGGTTCGCTACATCGCCGTCCTCGAGAACATCTGCACCAGCGACGGCGGCAGCGTCGTCGGCTACGAAGATGACGGCACGCCCGCGACGGCGCCGGTGCTCCTCGATCGCGCCCAGCTGCACAAGCTCGTCGGCGTGCAAGCCCGCTGCGTGCAGTTCGCGCGCGACGCCGAGACGCTCTTTACGACGACCGGCAAGCGTCCGACCGTGGGCGCGCTCGGCGCCACGACCGTCGGCGCGCTCGGCCGCCTCCTGTTCTTGCCGAGCGAGACCGAGGTCGGCTTCTTGGCCGGCTTCCGCCTCGACCTGAACATGGCCACCGACGACACGATGGCGCTGTTCGATCGCGACGCGGCGCTGGCGGGCCTGCGGCAGCGCGGCCTCTTCTTCATGGAGCAGGACTTGAAGAGCATGCGGCTCAATTACCCGACCGAGCTGCGCGCGACGGGGATCGAGCTGTCGATGACGATGTTGGCGCAAAATCGCTACGAGCTGACCTTCTCGGCGCCCGATTTGACGCATCGCCGGGAACGCGTCGACGTCATGCTGGCGCGCGACGGTCGCCCGGTGATGGCGCAGCTGACGGCGCCGGCGACCTATGACGGCTGCTTCGCGCTCCTCGTGCCGATGGGCAGCTGCGATCGTCAGGTCGGTCTCAGCTTCGGTCGCCAGTACGAGTGGCTGCAGCTGGAGACGGCGCAGCTGATCGCTGCCGACGAAGTCCTCGGCGATCGCGAGTCACAGCACTCCGAAGACGTGCGCGCGCAGCTGTTGCCGCAAGGCATGACCGAGCACGCGCCCGGCCTCCTGCAGTGCGCCGGGCCGGACGCGTTCCTCTTCTTCGCGCCCGAGCCGCGCAAAGGCGCGACGCGCTACGTCCTGCGCGTCGTCTTTCGCCCCATCGCCCGCCGCCGCACCGCCGTCGCCAAAGCCGCTTAGCGGCGCATTTACATTCCGATCTGCAAGCGCATCAGCAGCGCGATCTCCGGCAGGCGGTTGTAGCCCATCGCCGCGCCGCCGGTGAAGTCGCTGCGCTCGAACGCCCACATCAGCTTCGTGTACGGCGTCATATGCCAGTTGAGCCCGACGCCGAGCTCGCGCACGTTGCGCACGCTGACGTTGGGATCGGCGAACGTCGGAAACGCGTTGGGATCGAGCCGCAGCTCGGAGTAACGCGCCGTGAGCTCCCACGCGCCCAGATTCCACGTATGGAAATCGACCGGGTGGCGCACCGCGATGCGATCCGACGAGGCGCGCTCCATCGTCAGCACGAAGCGCGCCGTCAGGTTCCAGGCGTGATTGTCGAGCTGCGCCACCGTGTCCGCGTGCTTGACCCGCTGCGACGACAGCACATATTCGGCCAACAGCGCGAAGGGGCCGATATACCACTCGAGCTGCGGCGCCAGACGCCAGCGCAAGCCGTCCGCCAACACCGCCGGCGTGGCCGCGCTCATCGTGCTCGGAATCGCCGTCGTCGCCGCCAAATAGGTGAAGATGGGCACGAGCGACGTCGACTTGTACGTCGGCAGCGCCGACGCCGCCGCCGTGCCTTCGGGCGTGCCGTAGCTGGCGGCGACGCCGAAGCCGAGATCGCTGATCGACGCGCGTTTCCACGGCTTGAGCGGCCGAAAGAAGAGGCGCCCGACATAGTCCTTCGACGATTGGATGGCCGTATCGGGCCCGTTTCCCATATCGGCCGCGCCATTGACGATCGCCGCTTGGTACTCGACGGTACCACCGGCGATATCGCCCAATAACATGACGCCATAGTCACGAAAGGGGACGAGATCGGTCACGAGCGAGCGCTCGACCAGCGCGATGCCCGAGTCGCGCTCGAGAAACTCGAGGCCGATGGGCACGCGAAAGCGGCCGGCGCGAATGCGTAGCCACGGCCGCGGATGCACCTCGATATAGGCGTCGGCGACCACCGGCTGGCCCGGCGCCAGCTCCGGCATGAGCCGAAAATCGACGATGCCGAACAGCGTCCCGTCGATATAAGGGCGCGCGCGGCGAATGAAGAACGTATCCGCCGCCGGCTGCTTGTCGCCGAAATAGACGTGCGCGTCGAAGTGGAAGACGGCGTGAAAGCGAATCTCGTTCTTGCCGTCGGCGGTGCCGAACGCGAAGCCGTCGCGACCGAAGTGAAAGCGCGGTCCGGTCGCGCCCGCGGAGTCGGGATGATCGGCGGCGGCGGCGCCTCGCGGCCCGGCGACGGCTCCGGCAAGGGCGGCGGCCGGCGCTGCGCGTCGAGCTTGAGCTCGAGCTGCTTTTGGCGAAAGCGCAGCTCGTCGACCTCATTGCGCAGCGCCTCCGCTTCGGCGGCCGACAGCGGCGCCGGCGGCGGCGGCGGCGGTTGCGGATCCTGCGCCGCCGCGTCGCGGCCGCACATCAAGGAGCCAAACAGCACCGATAGGGCCAGAGCAATCTCGCGCGACTTCACTGCATCGTTCCTTCCGTTTCGCGCGCGCACGCTCGCCGCGCGCCGAGAGGCACGCGCTCACGCACGTTCGCAGCAAATGGGAGAGCGCCGCGCGGCGCCACGACGGCGTCGCTCACGACTTACGCGCGTGGCCGGGGAGGCGTGTTACGCGCGTCGCTTTGGGTCCGTTCCGTTGCTCGGGCCCGCTCGCTGCCGCCGGACGGCGTAGGCGAGTGAAGGACAGGCCACGTTCGCCCTCGACAATACTACCGCGCGGAAACTAACGTCTGCATGCGGCCGTACACGCTCGTTTCGAATAGACGAATACGCATTTACGACTGCCGAATTCGCATTCGAAATGGCCCTTGCAAATATGCAACGTGGCGACTCGACTCCCACGCGTGTCCATCGCCGAGACAGGCCGCGCAGCGTCGCGATCAGGCGCGCAAACGAACGTGCACAGTCGATCGCGAAACCGTGATGCGCATTTCAATTACGCAATTCGGCGACGACGTAGGATACGCGGTTATCGATGTCGTTCCCGCACTCCATTTAAATTGAAAATATGTCGATTATTTTTCGTCGATATCCGATATCGCGGACGAGAACGCGGACGCGACAGCGGCGACTCGACCGCGCGCGCCGCGCGGCTCGGCAGCCGGAAATCGCCGCGAACGCGCGGCGGCGATCGTTTCCCGCGATTCAACGATGGTGCACGCAAAGCCGGGTGCGATTCGTCAATCGTTTTCGAATCAGCTTATTTTTGTGGCGCGATCATAACGGTTTGAGCGTGCGTGCGCTGACGTCGCGAAATGATTGCTTCGTTCGGCCGTCGAATGAAGACCAAAGTAAATTCGAGGACTTCTCGTCGAATCAGCGATCGAATCGCGCGCGGAAACCGTTACGGTGCATTCCATGAAATCGCCTTTCGCGCGTTGGCTTCCAGTCGCTTCATTGCTGTCGTCATCCCTCTTCGCCGCCGGCTGCGGACCGACGGCGGCGCCTCCCGGCAACCACGATCTCGCGATGTCGGCGGCGGATATGGCGCAGGCCGCGCCCATTGGCGGCGATATGGCCGGCGCCGATATGACCGGCGCCGATATGACGCCGGGCGCGCCCGATCTGCCGGCGCCGGCGCCCAGCCTCGCGCTGTTCGCGGCGCCGACGGGCAGCGGCACCGCCTGCACGCTGGCCGCGCCCTGCAGCCTCGCCGGCGCGCAGACGGCGGCGCGCGCGCTTTCGCCGACGGCGACGACCGATCTGACGGTCTACTTACGCGGCGGCACCTATCGCCTGACGCAGCCGCTGCAGCTCGACACGAGCGACTCGGGCGTCAACGGCCATAAGGTCATTTACGCGGCCTATATGAACGAGCAGCCGATCTTGAATGGCGCGCTGCAGGTGACCGGCTTTACGCAGCTCAACGCCACGAGCAACATCTGGCGGGCGGCGGTGCCGGCGGGAACGCAGGGCCGGCAGCTCTATGTCAACGGCGTGCGCGCCGAGCGGCCGCACACGCAGCGCGGCAGCATCGCCTTTACGCCGACCGCGCACGGTCTGGCGACGCAGAGCGCGACCACGACGCCGCTCGCGTGGACGCACGCCGGCATGGAGGTCGCGCAAGACAACGCCTGGAAGCACATGCGCTGCGCCATCTCCAGCATCATCGCCACGACCGACACGACGCCGCTGTCGGGCTATCCGACGCCGTCGGCGACCGGCGTCACGCTCGTCATCGATCCGGCGTGCTGGACGAACAACGAGCTGGCCGTGCCCCATCCCGGCTATCCGTTCAACGGCGGCGGCGTGCCGCCCAGCCTCGACAACGTCTCGACGATCGAGAACGTCTACGAGCTGCTCGGCGCCAACGGCGCGACCGGCCAGTTCTACCTCGACTCCGCCGGCGGCTTCGTCTACTACGTGCCGCGCACGGGCGAGAACATGGCCACGGCCGACGTCGAGCTGCCGATCACCGAGGCGCTCTTCACCATCACCGGCGCGCCCGGCCATCTCGTGCCCAGCAACGACGACGACGCCCGCCTCGCCTACAACGGCAGCTGGGGCTACTACACGGTGCGTCAGCGCGGCGACGTCAACGACGACGTGCACGGCACCACCGACGGCAACGCCACGGTCGTCTTGTCGTTCACCGGCACCGGCGTCGACGTCTTGACCGAGATCGATCCCGGCGAAGGCGGCGTCACCGCCACGCTCACCAAGGTCAGCGACGGCAGCACCGTCAACTCCGCCAGCGTCACCGGCAACGGCCCGACGCTCTTGGCGCAGCAGATCCTCTACTCGGTCGGCAACTTACCGAAGGACGACTACCAGCTCACGCTGCAGAAGTCGGCCGCCGACGGGACCTGGCTCGTCATCGACGGCTTCGTCGTCACGCCCGACGTCATCGCGCCGGCGCACGACCTGGCCATTCGCGGCCTCGGCTTCGACTACGCGACCTGGCTCGCGCCTTCGACGGGCGGCTACATCGACAACCAGGCCGGCATCTTGTGGGATCCGACGACGCACGCGCCGATTCGCATTCCGGGCGCGCTGCGCGTTCATCGCGCGACCAACTTGGAGCTGTCGGGCAACAGCTTTGCGCACCTCGGCGGCGCCGGCGTCGAGCTCGCCGACGGCTCGCAGGCGTCCAAGATCGTCGGCAACCGCTTCGACGACATCTCGGGCGGCGCCATCAGCGTCGGCGAGGTCGACGACTTCTGGCTCGCCGACAGCGCCGCCGCCGGCGCCGCGCGCATGACGTCGGGCATCACCATCGACGACAACGCCGTCACCAACACCGGCGTCGACTGGCACGATACCGTCGCCATCTGGGTCGGCAACTCGCGCACGACGACCATCGCGCACAACTTGGTCGCGCACACGTCCTACACCGGCATTTCGCTGGGCTGGGGTTGGGGCTGGTCGGCGCCGTGCAACGAGCAGAGCGCCGCCCGTCCCGACGAGCCGTGCCGCCGCGGCACCCACTACAACGGCGGCAATCAGATCCTCGACAACCGCGTCTACGACGTCATGCGTACGCTGTACGACGGCGGCCCCATCTACACGTTGGGCGAGCAGGAGGTCTTCGGCGGCGTCACGCCCACCGTCTCCGGCAACGTCATCAGCACCGCCACCAACTGCTTCCACATGATCTATCACGACGAAGGATCGAGCTATTGGCAGACCTACGACAACGTCATCTACGACTGCGCGTGCCAGTGGCTCGGCGTGTGGGAGCCGACCGCGCACGACATCGTCGCCGGCGGCAGCGCGCCCAATTACAGCGATAACCCGCAGGCCGACTCCGACGACGGCACCAACGACACGATTGCGACGCCGACGCTGTTGCCGTTCGGCGCCTGGTCGCCGGCGGTCGAGACCATCGGCACGACGGCGGGCCTCGAGCCGGCCTACGCCGCGCTGACGCCGAAGACGACGCTGCTCAACGACAGCGACGCGGCGCTGCGCTACTCGTCGGACAGCAGCGGCCCGCAGTGGGGCGCGCTCGACTTCCGCGGCTACGGCGATTACGAAGACGACGTCCACTACGCGACCGCCAACGGCGCGGCGATGTGGATGAGCTTCAGCGGCACCGGCATCGCCGTCATCGGCGAGAAGGACGCGAGCCAAGGCACGGTCGAGATCTTCGTCGACGGCGTGTCGCAGGGCATGGTGGATACGTCGTCGAGCACGGTGCGGCAGCTGCAGCAGACGATCTTCGCGGTGCACACGCTGGCGGCGGGCACGCACACGCTGTCGGTCGTCAAGCGCAGCGGCAGCTACGCGACGATCGACGGCATCAAGCTCGACCAAGCCGTCTCCGAAGTCACCGCCACGCCGTAATCCGCAGCCAAAGAGACTTCGAGCCGACCGACGTGGCCGGCTCGAGGTCTGACTCAATCTTCGCCGCTCAGCGATCGACCAGCGACAGGGCGCGACGCACGGGCGCGCTCGAGATGTGGATCACCCCGCCGAACGGCCGCTCCAGCTCGAGCACCAAGAACAGCGCGCCCGCGAGCGACAGCGCGCTGACCAACAGCGCGACGACCACGGTGGCGTTGTGCGGCGCGAACAGGCCGAAGCTGATGAAGAGGACGGTCGCCCAGAAGACGAGGATCACGAGGAACGGCGTCGGGATCGAGTGGCGCGTCGACTGCTCGACGAGGAGCCAGCGCGTCTGCCCGAGATCGCTCGCCAGGTCGAGCGCGCGCGACTGCAAGCGGCGCTGGACGGCGTTGGCCGGTCGCAGCAGCAGCAAGAGATCCTGCGCGCGCTGCAGGTGGACGCCCGGGTCGACGGGCGCCGCGCCGTGCGCCTCCTGCGGCCAGCGCTCGGCGAGCTTGCCCGCGATGTAGACGCGCAGCTCGTCCCGCGCCTCCGCCGTCTCGGGACCATAGCGCAAGAGCAGCCCATCGAGCTGGATCAGGTTGGCGCACGAGTGGGTCACCTCGGTGTCGATCGCGTCGAAGCCGCTCTTGGCCGACGAGACCAACAGCCCGAGCACCAGCGCGCTCAAGGCGGCCACCGTGCCCATCGACATCTTCACGATGCGCCGCGTCTCTTCGTCGAGGTGATGCGGCGGCAGTCGGCCGCCGAGGAACATGCCGGCCAGCGCACCGCCGAACACGCAGCCAAATACGATCGCAACGACGACGACCGATGGCATGATCGATCAAAGGCCCACTTCGGCGGCGACGCGACCGGATCTGACCGCCTGCGCCAGCGCCTGGTGGTCGCGCTCGTTCTGGTCGGCGTAGCGCTGCGCGAACGTCGCGACCGCCTCGTCGAAGATGTCGCGCTTGCCGAGGTAGGCGCTCATCGCGATGCGATCGCCGGAGCGGGCGTGGGCGCGCGCCAGCGTCCAGCCGCACATGCGACCGTAGGCGGCCAGCCCCGCGGCGTTCATCTTCTCGACCGCCATCGAGCCCTTCCAGTCGCGCAGCTGGCGCACGTAGAAGTCGCGCCGCACGCCGTCGAGGCCGATGGCCGTGCCCCAGCCGAGAAACATGTCGCTCGCCGCCTGCATCAGCCGCTGCCCGGAGACGACGCGCTCACCGTGGCTGGCGCAGCTGCTGGCGCCGAGGAAACGCTCGAGCACCGAAGGGTCGGCCTGTTTGGCTTGCAGGAACAGCGGCGCCTGCCAATCGACGCTCAGGAACAGTAAGATCCAACAGCGCGTCCCCACGCTGCCGACGCCGACCACCTTGCGGGCGGCTTCGATCATGCGAAACTGCCCGAACAGCGCGCGCCGATGGCTCGCCAGGCTCGCGGAATAGGTGGCCAGCATGTCGCGGAGCGAGTCCTCGTGGCGGTGCGACATGGCGTCGCCGACGAGCTCGCGCAGCGGGATGATCAGCGGCGGGTCGCTGACGATGCGGCGATCGCCATCGACGAGCTGCGTGAGCTTGTCGAGCGCATGCGAGCTGTCGTGCTCGAAGGCCTTCTGTTGCATGCGCTCGCACACCTTCTGCTGGGGGCGCTCGAGCAGATGGTTCTCGTTGATCAGCGCCTCGACATCCAGGCGCGCATACCAGACGTCGAGGTTGGGCTTCATGGCCAGCTCGGTCGTCGCTTCTCGGTAGGCGCGCACCGTCGCCAGCACCGCCGCGCGCCGCTCTAGCGCCGACATTCCGGTCGAGCGACCGGCGATCTCGAAGCTGGCCGCCAGCCGCTTGACGTCCCATTCCCACGGTCCCGGCAGCGTCTCGTCGAAGTCGTTGAGGTCGAAGATGAGGTTGCGCTCGGGCGTGCCGAAGCAGCCGAAGTTCACCAAGTGCGCGTCGCCGCACAGCTGCACGCCCATCCCCGTGGTCGGCGTGCGCGCCAGATCCGCCGCCATCACCAGCGACGCGCCGCGAAAGAAGGCGAACGGCGACGAGAGCATGCGTCCGTTGCGCACGGGCACCAGCTCCGGCAGCCGCGTTTTCGCCTGCTCCTCGAGGAGCGCGATCGGATCGGGTCGGCCTTCGAGGCTCAGCTCCGCTTGACTGGAGCGCGGCACCTGCGCGCGCCGCGCCTTGCCCCGAGCCGCGCGTTCGGCGCGCACGCGATAGGCGACATCTTCGCGACCCGCTACATGGCCGTCGGTATGCGGTTCCATGGAGCCAACAAATGCATCCGCAGTGCCGATAGCGACGGCGGGCCGCGGACAGCCATTCGCGACTTGCCGGGGAAGTGCGGTTCGCGCGGTAGCCGTGGGCGCGTTCGCCGAGCAGCGCGGGCCTTCGATGCCGGCCGCTCGCACGGGCCGCGAGGAGGCGATCGGTCAATCCAAGCGGGAGGGATTGCGGCAGGAAGCGAGCGAACATCGAAGCGGAAGGGGAATTGAAGCCTCGGCGCGTTTGCGGCTGTCGTGTCTGCCGGCGACGTTCGCGGAGCGTTACGCGGCGTGATGCTGGACGGCGACGGTCGTCGTCGGCCGCATCGTCGCCGGAATCGCGATGACCTCCGCCAGCGCCGGCTGCGCGACCGGCTGGGCCACGAGCGCGTCGGACGCGCCCAGCGTGTACACCCGACCGCGCCAATCGACCTTCCGCTTGAGCATGTTCTGCACGAGCACCGCCGGCGCAATCAGGAAGAACGCGACCGGCGTCCAGAAGAAGCGCGCCGGCACCTTCGCGCCGCCGTAGCGACGATTGAGCATGAACAGGCTGGCGCTCAGCATCGCCACCGCCGCCGCCGGCAAGAGCGCGGCCGCCGCATGACCCGAGACCAACGCCACCACCATCGCCGCGGTCGCCAGGAAGAACTCGGCGCCTTGCAGCCACTGACGCCACACGAACGACACCGGCAAACCATTGCGCGAGAAGCTCATCCAGCGACGGAAGACCGGCAGGAACTGCTTGAGCGTCATGCCACCGGTCGCGATGTGCAGCGGCTTACGGCTCATGACGTTCTTGTAGCCCGCTTCGTAGACGCGCTTGCCGATGGCCATATCGTCGACGAGCTGGCCTTGCACCGACTGCACGCCGCCGATGGCATCGAGCGCCTCGCGACGGAACACCATCAGCTGACCCATGATGAACGGCAGCTCGCGCTTCTCACCCGACGCGAAGGCCGCCAGCGGCGAGTAGAGCGCGTTCTGCATGAGCGCGTAGAGCACGTCGCCCGCGGCCTGCGGCGCCTGATGCACCAGCACCGGCGCGAACGCCGAGCCATTCTTGGGCGACGCCAACAGCGTGTCGACGACGCCGCGCAACACCTGATGATCGGGCCGCGTGTCGGAGTCGCCGAACGCGATCAGCTCGCCGCGGGCGCGACGCTGGCCGGCGACCATGGCGTTGAGCTTGCCCGTCATGCCCGCCGGCGGCGCGCCGGCGACGATGACGTCGGCCGTGCCCGGCAAGCCGGCGACGCGATGCGCCTTGACCGCCGCCTGCGCGATCGGCAGCCCCGGGTCATGCTCGTCGTCGAACACGAACAGCGTCTCGACTTGGCCGGGGTAGCCGGTGTCGAGCGCGGCCGCGAAGTTCTCGGCGGCGTCGACATCCTTGCCACGCACGGGACGAATGACGGTGATGGAAGGATAGTCGCGGCGGAGCTGCGGCGCCTCGGCGCGCGGCGTAATCGCCGCCGACAGCTTGCGATGCCAGGCCAGCGCCAGCGCGAAGGTGACGAGGCCCAAGCCGCCGACGGCGAGGCTGACGGCCGAGAGCGACGACAACGCGGCCAACGCCGACGCCAGCGCGGCGCGCGAGCGGTCTTCGCCGAAGTAGATGCCGACGATGTCGAACGCCAGCGCCGCGCCGAGCAGAATCAAACCGACCATTCCCTTGCCTTCGTCCGTGCGTTTCATCGTCAGCTCCAGCGTTAGAAGTCGACTTCCGCTAAAGCATCCGGCGTGCCGTCGCGAAACCCGCGGACGGCGCGGCTTTCGTGCGCGGCTGTTGGCTTTCGCGGCGCCGCGGTGGTGAATTCCGCGGCAGCTTCAACCGCGCGTCCGACAGGAGGTGCGACAGCTCACGCGAGGTGTGCAGGTTAATGATGATGGGTAACATCGTAGCGAATGATGACGGGGATCATCGATGCGTCTGCCGGCGATCGAGTCGGGTGGCTCGGCCGACGGTCGATTCGGCTGGCTCGGGCGACGACCGATTCCGGCAGGTCCGTAGACGATCGATTCCGGATCGTACGCGACGATTCCGGATCGTCCGCAGACGATGGATTCTGGATCGTCCGCGGCGATCGATTCCGGCAGGTCCGCAGACGATCGATTCCGGGTCATCCGCGGCGATCGATTCCGGCAGGTCCGCAGACGATCGATTCCGGAGGATGGTGGGCTACCGACGGGCCAATGGCGACCCCCAGCCGCCCTCCCTGATTATCGGGCGCTCCGCCGAGAAGTTGCGTCCTCGGCTCGCGACATCCGAAAATGCAAAAGGGCCCGGGAATCCCGAGCCCTTCGGCAGCCACGAAAGCGACGCGCGACTAGCGCTTCGAGTACGCGCCGATGACGCCGTTACGATGATCGTTGACCATCTTGCGGATGCCGACGAACACGTTCGGCAGATCCTTGGCCGCGCCGCCGCTGATCATCCACTTCGGCACCGAGCCCGCGAAATCGATGCGCACATGGTAGATGGCGTAAGTCGCCGTGCCGCCGCGAATCGGGCGCAATTCCCACTGCCCGGTCAGCGTCGTCATGCGCACCGCCTTCTTGGTCGCGCCCGGACCGCGCGAGTTGTCGACGTGAAAGCGAATGCCGTTGGGCGTGCCTTCGGTCCAATTGATGAGCAGCGTGAAGTCGCGATCTTTGATGACCGGCAGCTTCAAGTGCTGATAGACCGCCTGCTCGCCCTGGCCACGCGTCAACACCGTGCTCTCGGCCAGGTGCGGGTTGACGCGCGGGTGATTGCCGTAGTCGAGCAGCGCCGTCTGGACTTCGGCCGGCGACGCGTCGAACTCGCCGGTCGCAGCCAGCTCGGTCATGGCCGCGGCCTTCTTCTGAAAGACGGCGACGCCGTCATGGCCGCCGATCGCGGAGAAGCCCGGCTCCACCAGCGCGGCAGCAACTGCAAACATCGAAACGATGATGGCGCTCATTGTCGTTCTCCTGTCTCTCGCCATTCCCTAAAGCAAGCGCCGGGCCGCTCGCGAAACTCACTCTTTCAGCGCACTTAGCGATTCATCGGCGATCGCGACGGGCGAATGTTCGACAGCTGCTGTCGCGATTTCGAGCGCCGAGCGGCGTGGATCACGACGGCTGCCGGCGACCGTCGTCATGGCGAACCTGGCGCGCCACGACGCCCGGCGGCGCGCGCTCATTGTATTGTGGGCGCCGATCATCATTGCGCGCATCGAGCGCCTAGACGAGGAGCCGTGCATGAGCTCGAAGGGTCTTTCGCAGTCGGGGCTGCAGCGGCTGCATCGCGTGCTGTCCGGTCACGTCGAGCGCCGCGAGCTGCCGGGCTTGGTCGCCGTCGTCAGCCGCCACGATGACCTGCACGTCGAGTGCTTAGGCACGCTGTCGGTCGGCCAGCCGGCGCCGATGCAGCGCGACACGATCTTCCGCATCGCGTCGCTGACGAAGCCGATCGTGGCCGCGGCGGCGATGATGCTCGTCGAAGAATGTCGGCTGCGCCTCGACGAGTCGATCGAGCACTGGCTACCGGAGCTGGCCAATCGACGCGTGCTGAAGTCGATCTCGTCGCCGCTCGATCACACGGTGCCGGCCAATCGCGCGATCACGGTGCGCGACCTCTTGACCTATCGCATGGGCTTCGGAAGCGTCATGGCGCCGCCCGACACCTATCCGATCCAGAGGCTCATTCGCGAATACAAGATCGGCGGCGATGGTCCGCCGCTGCCGGCGCTGGCGCCGACCACCGAGCAGTGGCTGCAGAGTCTGGCGTCGCTGCCGTGGCTGGCGCAGCCGGGCGAGCAGTGGCTGTACAACACCAGCGCCGACGTGCTCGGCATCCTCGTCGCGCGCGTCGCCGGGCAGCCGCTGGGCGAGCTCTTGCGCGAGCGCATCTTTGCGCCGCTGGGCATGAAAGACACGGCGTTTTACGTGCCGGCCGACAAGCGCGCGCGGCTGGCCGAGAGCTACCGCTTCGACGCGCAAACGAGCACGCTGCAAGTCTACGATCGCGCGCAGGACAGCGCCTGGGGTGCGCCGCCGCCGATCGAATCGGGCGCCGGCGGGCTCGTCGGCACGCTCGACGACTACTTCGCCTTTTGCCGCATGATGCTCGATCGCGGCCGCTACGGCGGCGTGCAACTGTTGTCGCGCGCCAGCGTCGCGCTCATGACGTCCGATCAGCTGACGCCGGCCGAGCGCGCGGGCTCCGCCCTCTTCTTCGGCGCGCACTCGAGCTGGGGCTTCGGCCTGTCGGTCGACATCCAGCGCGACCAGCTCTACCGCTCGCCCGGCCGCTTCGGCTGGGACGGCGGCCTCGGCACGTCCGGCTATGTCGATCCGGCCGAGCAGCTCATCGGCATCCTGTTCACGCAGCGCATGATGGAGTCGCCCGAGCCGCCGCGCGTCTTCAGCGACTTCTGGACGACCGCCTACGCAGCGATGGAATAGCGTGCAGGACTAAGCATTACGTCAGCGAACGCTGCAGGCGGCGCAGGATGCCGTCGGGCTCGTGCAGCGCGGCGGTCACGATCTCGTCGGCGCGCGCTTGCGTGCCGGCGTTGGCGTAGATGCGCAGCTGCGGCGCGTTGCCCGATGGACGGAGGTGGGCGACGTCGCCGCCGTGGAAGAAGATGCGCACGCCGTCGACGAGGTTGAGCGCCTCGACGACGCCGAAGCCGAGCTTCAACGTGAACAGCTGCTCCAGCGTCTCCTTGACGCGCCGCCAGGCCACGCTCGTCTCCGGCCCGAAGCGCACGTCGCTCACGTTCTTGTCGACGATGAGCTGCGCCAGCATGGCGCGGCTCACCTCGACCGGCACTTCGTCGATGAGCCCCGAACGGCCGAAGCGCGGCGGCAGCGCCGACCACAGCGCGTTCAGATCGTTACCGTGCGCGCGGTGCGCGGCCGACAAGTTGACGACGATCGGCAAGACCGCGTCGCGCGACGGCAGCGGCGCCAAGTTGCCGAGGTCGCTGCCGACGAGGAAGCCGCCGTTCGCCTCCCAGCCGACGACCCGTTTGCGCTCGCCTGAGGCGACGGCAGCGGCCATCGAATCGACGACGTAGGGCGAGCCGATGCGCGTCTTGTGCAGCTCGACGCGGCGCGCGTTCATGACGCGATCGACGGCGTCGTTGGCGCTGACGGGCACGGCCACGAAGTCGGCGGCCAGCTCCTCCGCGACGACGAGGCCGAGCAGATCGCCCGGCAAGAAGCGCACGCGCCGACCCGAATGCGCGTCCTTCGACTGCAGAACGGCGGCGACCAACGGGCGATCGGAGTCGCCGTCGGTCGAGACGATGGCGTCGATGCGGCCGGTCTTCTCGGCTTCCGCCACGAGGCGCTCGAGCGTCGCCAGCTGCTCGTCGTCGACATTCTCGGTGTCGACGGGGACGAACGTCTCGGAGCGGCCGACCTTGACGACGTCGGCGCCGAGCGCCTGCAGAATCGCCGGCACCAGCTCGCGACCGACCGCCGAATGCTGATAGAAGGCGACGCGCAACCCCGCCAGCTCGTCGGCGGCGAAGCCGTTGCGATAGCGCGCGACATATTCGTTCTCGGCCGTTTTGTCGACGGGCGGCAGCGCCGGCGACGTCTTGAGCATGCCGTGCGCGTCGAAGCGCGAGGTGGTCGCGGTCTCGCCGTATTCGGCGGCGCGGATGACCTCGATCTCGCGCAAGATGCCGGGCTCGTCGGACTTCAAGACCTCGCCGACGCTCTTCGAGACCTTGATGCCGTTGCGATCGAAGGGGATGTGGCTGCCGGTGACCATGACGCCGGCGCGCCGCGTGGTGAGGCCGCGCAAGACGATGGCCGGCGTCGGCACGAGGCCGGCGTGCTCGACGCCGAGGCCGCTGTCGCCGATCGCTTGCAGCGACGCGCGCATGATGCGCGCCGTCGACGGCCGCAGGTCGCCGCCGAGCACGACGACACTGCCGGGCGCGATGTCGCCCGCGCGCAACAGATACTGCAGCGCGCCTTTGACGCTGATGTAGACCTGCAAGTCCGTCAGATCGCGGACGAGCGCGCGCATGCCGCTCGTGCCGAACGCGATCGACACCGGGTCGTGATCGAGAAACGCAGGCCTAACCATGGACGATTCCTCCGCGTGGACCGGGCACCGAGAACATGAGGATGGTCGCTGGCCCGCTCGCCGACAAGCGGTAGCCGCCGCGCATCGTCGCCGGGATGAACGCGGGCACGCTCGGGCTCAGCATCGACGTCGAGCCGTTGTCGTCGGTGAGCTCGACATCGCCGCGCACGACCACGAGCTGCTGAAAGACGCCCGGGCCGTGATCGCCCGACCACGTCGCCGGGATCGTGCTCGTGCCGTCGAGCTCGAGGCGATGCGCGGTGAAGAACGGCCACTCGGCCTCGTCGACGAGCCGGAGCAGCTGCGCGCGATGCTGGCCGCGCTCGCCGATCGGCACCGGCACGCGGCGCAGCGCATCGATCGACGTCGCGCTCAGGTCGACGCCGAGCAGCTGCTGCGCCAAGTCGACGCTGCGCAGGCCGTGGTTGGCGTCGCCTTTGCGGAAGCGGGCGCGCTGACCGTCCCAGATGAACGGCGTGTAGAAGTCGGCGAGGCTGTAGGTGGTATCCGAGCTCTGCTGCGGCTCGACCAGCGTCAGCTTGCCGTCGATCGACATCGGCAGCCAGCCTTCATTCTTCGGCGGCGCCAGGTTCTGCGCGCGAAGCGCCGGCAAATCGGCGGCGGCAATGAGGCCGTGCAAGTCACTGTCGGTGCCGCCCGCTTGCGCCAGCCGACGCAGCTGCCGCAGCAACGTCTGCAACGCCGGCCGCGTGTGATCGAGCGGATGCGTCTGATGCGAGAGACCGAAGATGGCGTGCATGACGCCCGCCGACGTCAAGAGCAGGTTGCCGTCTTCGCGCTCGAGGTCGACCTCGTTGAGCACCTCGACGATCTGCGCGCGATTGGTGCGCAGCTGATCGAGCCACTCGGTCAGCCGCTCGGTCTTGCCTTCGTGCGTGAACGGCTGCAGCCGCGCCGCCAGGTTCGCCGTGTCGTCGCTCTGCCAACGCACGCGCGCCTGCAAGGTCGCCCAATCGGAATACAGCGACGCGAAGGACTCGAAGCGCGCGCGATCCGTCAGATTCAGCGACGAGAGCAGCTGCCGCAAGAGCGCCTGCTCGCGAGCGAGCCAGCCGGTCAGCTCGGCGCGGTCGACGTCGCGGTTGAAGCCGACGTGCACGAGCGGCGGGAAGTCGGCGTGCAGGAATTTGGTGAAGATGGGCAGATCGTCGCCGAAGAGCGCGCGCGACCAATCGCCGAGCACCTCGGGATGGGCAGCGACGATGTCGGCGAGCGCGGGGCTGCCGGGCGCGTTGGAGACGATGGCGCCGGCCTCTCGTCGCGCCGAGTTGAGCCAACGTTCGCTGCCCCACGACTTCGGCGAATCGACGGCGCGAAGGACGAAGGCGCGCCGCTCGAGGTCGATCTCGTTCGTTTCCATGGTGTGCCTCAAAGCATTGGCAATGCCAACTGTAAGCTATTGAATTGTGCCGGCATCTGTTGCGTTCGTCGACACTTTCGCCACAGTGGCGTCGGAAAGTGCAACGTGAGCGCTCGGCGTGCGACGGCGTTCGCATGCGTGCGGCGAGCGGTTCGGCGCGTGCGCGGACGATCTCGGTCGGCGGGTTCGGCGCGGGCGGGGAAGGTTTCGGCGGCGCGGAGGCGGTGGCCGGCACGGCTTCGGCGCGCGGGCCGGCGCTGCCCAACGGTTGGCTTGCGATCGTGGCCGACTATTGCCCGCCCGGCAGCGGACCAGGACCATGGAAGTGAGGGATGCAGCGACCCAAGATGCACACAGTCCCGGTCGCGCAGATCTGACTGTGCCTCTCGCCATACTCATCGCAGGTGATCACGGCGTTGCCGCTGCAGCTGGCGCTGCCGGCGACACAGGGAGTGATCGGGGTGTTCGGCGCGTCCCACTTGATGGTGTCGGCGATCTGCGTGCAGTGCGCCGCGTTGGCGGTCTCGTAGTAGCCGAAGTCATCTTGGCAGCCGATGCCGACAAAGGCGCCCGACTCCGTCGACGACTGGAACGCGCGCACGTGGCCGGCCCAGCCGCCGCCCAACGGATAGGGGACGTCCGCGAGCTGAAAAGAGAGCTGTTCGTCCGGGTTGTACACGCACACCAGATTGCTCGCGGGATCGAGCTGCGGGGCGCCGGCGCCGGTCACGAGCGGCGCGTCGGAGAGCAGGATGCCCACGCTCGGGTCGCACTCGGCCATGGCCATGTCGACGGTGCCGACGCTGAACGGCCTGATGGCGACGCCGGAGCTGTGCACGATCGGCTGATGCATCGCGTCCCAGGTTACGGAGGTGATGCTGTGTGTATGGGCAGGCGACTCGGCATTGTTGCAACCGGCGATCGCGAGCAGGCACAGCAACGAGCGTAGTCTAGACATTGGGCGACTCCTTGGGTTGCGGCGTCGCGTTGCAAATTTCGTCCCGCGTGCGTCGCGGCGTCGAATGCGCCGTTGCCGCGTCGCGCGTAGCCGAGCCGTCCACAGGCTGATCATTGACTAGTCGCGCGACGACACCAGCGTGTCAGCGCGCAGCGCGACCAGATCATGGCTGTCGCAGACCACCGTGGCATTCCTGTCGCGCGCTGGACTGGACGTGGTCACCGAGAGGAGCAGCTGCTCGTCGTCGAGACGCGGAGAGGCGCGCAGCGTTCGCGAGGCCGAAGCGAGACTCGTCGGCTTGGTCGCCGCCGGCGCGCCGCATTCGGCACTGATTCCGTGCAAGTCTGGCGCATCGTGTGCATAGCCGTGGCAGCCATGTCACCGGTCTGGGTGCGCGCTCCACTCGGCATCGCGCCGCTGCTCGCCGTTGCGCTCGCAGGCGGCTGCCATCGCTCCCGCGCCGCCTGCAATCCGCTCGTCGGCGACGATTGCTTGACGCCCTTTCCGTCGAGCATCTACCTCGTGCCCGATGCCAACAGCGCCACCGGCGTGCGCGTACAGATCCCCGAAGACGCGCTGCCGCAACAGGCCGGCGCCGGCGGACACGTCCGCCCCGATCGGCTCGACCGGCTGGACGGCTTCTCGCCGGCGACGCCCTTTCTCGTCTACTTCCGCCGCGGCGTCGCGGCCGCGCAGCTGCCGCGCGCCGACGACCCCGAGCGCTCGACGCGCGTGACCTCGCCGGTGCAGATCCTCGAATATGCGACGGGCGCGCGGGTCCCGCTCATGGCCGAGCTCGACGAGGCGGCGCGCCACAATGGCCGCCAAGCGCTCGTCATTCGCCCGCTCGTGCGGCTGCGGCCGGGCACGCGCTACATCGTCGCGCTCGTCGGGCTGCGCGATGCGAGCGGCGCGCCGCTCGAGCCCGCGCCCTTTTTGGCGCTGCGCGATCGCACGCCGCTGCCGCCGACGCTGGCACCGCTGGCGCCGCGCTACGAGGAGATCTTCGCCGCGCTCGAGCGCGCCCAGGTGCCGCGTGCCACGCTGAGCCTCGCTTGGGACGTCACCACGGCATCGGACGCGACCGCGACCGCTCACCTCGTCGGCATGCGCAACACGGCGCTGGCGCTGCTCGGCGCGGGCAAGCTCGGCTATACCATCTCGTCGATTCGCGAGCCGGCGCACGATCCGCTGCTGCTACGCGAGCTCGGCGCGACCGTCCAAGTGCCCTCGTTCCTCGCGCCCGACGGCCGGACGCTGAACCTCGACGACGCGGGCCGCCCGAAGATGCGCGCGCTCGTCGACGTGCCCTTCTTCGCGCACGTGCCCGTATGCGCGCGGCGCGCGACGCATTCGCTGCCCATCGTCGTCATCGGCCATGCGCTGCTCGGCAACGCGCGCGAGACGTTGAACCTGCTCGCGCTCGAGCGCTTCGCCAACCAATATTGTGCGATCGTCGTCGCCACCGACTGGCTCGGCCTGGCCACGTCCGACCTCGCCATGCTGGCCGAGCTGCTGCCGAGCGACTTCAATCGCATCTACGCCGTGACCGATCGTTTGCAACAAGCCCACGTCAACGCGCAGGTCATGACACGCCAGCTCGTGACGCACATCAAGGACGATCCTGCGCTGGCCCTCGACGGACGCGCGCTCACCGACGGCAGCGAGGTCTACTACTTCGGCGTCTCCAACGGTGGCATCCAAGGTCCGGCGTATCTCGCGCTCAGCCCCGACGTGACGCGCGGCGTGCTCCAGGTCGCCGGCGCCGACTGGTCGCTGATGCTCTTTCGCTGCAGCGATTTTCGCCTCTTGCTCCATCTGATGGCGGGTCCGCTGCCCGATCCGCTCGATCGCCAGATCGCCGTCGCCGCGATGCAGTCGGAGTGGGACTACACCGACGCCGCGACGTTCGCGCCGCATCTGCTCGCCGATCCATTGCCGGGCAGCGGACGCAAACACGTGCTGCTGCAAGAGTCGCTCGGCGATGCCGAAGTGACCAACCTCGCCACCGAGCTCCTGGCGCGCACGGTCGGCGTGGCGGGGCTGCAGCTCTTGCGGCCCGTCTTCGACATCGCCTCGGCGCCGCCGCCGCTCGACTCGGCGCTGACGCAGTGGGATCTGCGACCCAACGTGCTACCGCCGGCGAGCAATACGGCGCTGCCGCACGACAACGGCGCGCACACCGTGCTCTATGGCTATCCGGTCGCGCAGCAGCAGGTGATGCGGTTTTTCCAGCCCGAAGGCCGCGTCACCGACGTCTGCCACGGACCCTGCACCATCGGCTTCTAAAAAAAGCCCGCACCGAAGTGCGGGCCTGGGTTCGACGTCGGCGAACGACGTTGCTTAGAAGCAGCCGCTGCCGGCGCGGATGCCACACTGCGACAGCGAGATCGACGTGAACGTGACCGACGCCGTGCCGCCCGGCGTGTCGAGGTCCTTGGCCATGACGGTCACCGGGTTGTCCTGCGCCTGCCAGTTGTTGTAGCAATCGGGGCCGCCGCCCGCCGGCAAGAACCCGAACAGGAACTCGAGGTTGTTGACGTCGCCCTTCGCGTCGGCCTTGCCCTCGCCGAGATTCACCCAGCCCGACTCGCCGTAGACGCCGAGGAGCTCGACTTGGACGGTGCCGTTGGGCGTAAAGCCCGAGCCCGACACGTGGATGAGGCCGCCCGGGCACTCCTCCGAGTCGACGAACGACGTGATCGTGGGGTTGGTCGTGCACGCCGCCGACGGAACGAGGAACGCACCTGCTACCAGTGCTGCTGCTGCGAGCTTCAGAACATAGGTCATATGGGACCCTCCTGAGCGCGCGCACCGTGCAACGAACGTACCTCGTATCGTTTATCGAATAATCTGTTTTCGATTATTATGAATCGCAGCAGAATACGGCGGCGGCTCGTGCGTTGAACCTCGCGGCGCGCCGCGGGTTCCGTCGTCCTGCTGTCGCTCCGACGGCAACTTTCGCTGGCGACTGCAGCTTTATTAGCAACTGCAAGGTATGCGCTGGCGCACGTGCACGAGCGCGTGACAGCTCGTGATCCAAATCAACCGATATTCACACATATGTTTCGATATCGATTATGCCGACGATCGCGTGAGGCTGACACGCGATCGCGACCACCGCTCGACGACGAGCGCGCAGCCGATCGCAGCCAGCGCCAAGGACTGCGACGTCGACACGTGCGCGAGCAGATAGCGGCGCTCCTCGTCGCCGCGCAGCCACTCGAGCGCGAAACGCAAGAGACCGTAGCCGCCGAGCCAAGCGAGGAACACCTGTCCGTCGTAGCGACGCCGCGGCAGCAGCCAGACGAGCAGGAAGAACAGCGCAAGCTCGCCTGCGGCCTCGTAGAGCTGCACGGGATGCAGAGGCGGCGTCGTGACTGCGAAGGGAATGTGGCCGGCGGCGAAGAGCTGCTCGAAGGCGAGGCTATCGCGCCCGAAGCGCACCGCCCACGGCGCGTCGCTCGCCGTCCCGTAGCAGCAGCCGGCGAGGAAGCAGCCGACGCGACCGACGGCGTGACCGAGCGCCACCGACGGGATGAGAAAGTCGAGCGTGCGGGCGAAGCCGAGGCCGGAGCGGCGCGTGTAGGCGGCGAGAAAAATCAGGCAGCCGATGACGCCGCCGTAAAACACGAGGTCGCCGCCTTGCCAAATGCGCAGCGCTTGCGTGCAGCCGACGAGCGCCTGTGCCGTCGAGCCGGAAGCAATCCCGGCGCGGCACAGCGTCACGAAGCGGTCGGGATTGGTGGCGACGAACAAGAGCCGCCCACCGATGAGCGACGCGAGGACCAGCCCGATCCACAGGCCCGCGACGACGCGCGGGTCCACACCGGCGCTGCGCGCGTGGCGATGCGCGACGAGCGCCGCGACGGCGAAGCCGATCGCAGCCAGCACGCCGTAGCTGGCGAACGGCACTTCGCGTCCGAGCCAATGGAGCTGAAAGAGGATGGGATGCATGACCGATGGCGCTAATTGCAGATTCGATGCCACGCATTGGGGCGTAGCGCGGCGGTGGGGCCGGCCGCGGAAGCTGCGCAAACGCCAGACGCCGCTACTGCCAAACCCCTCTACGAATACTCAATCAAACCAGCCCAGCTCAGCCAATGCTCGGTGATCGCCCGATTCGCCAAGCGAACGGTCATTGTCGTGGTCTTCGAGCGCAAGCAGCACCCATTTCTCGTCGCTGTTTGCGCGCACGTCGGCGTCGCCGCTGCCGGAGCCCGCGCCGTCCTTGCCGTCGCGACGCGGACAAGCGGGCGTCGACGTCAGAAACGGAAGAGCGCGTCGTTGCTGCTGCTGGTACGCCTGCGCAGCGCGCGCTCGCGCCGGGCGCCGGTAGCCCAGACGGGCAGGCCGACCAACATGATGAGGTCGCTCGAGAGGCTGACGAGAACGCCGGAGATGAAGATCGACTGGGCGCGATGGCTGGCCGCGCTCTGCGCCGGCGACGCGCCGCCACCGCACGGTCCTTCCTCGGGCGCGAAGCTCGAGAAGCACGAATTGGGCATCGTGACGCCGGCGACCAGCAGGCTGGCGCCGAGCGCGTTCAAGCCGAAGCCGACGGCGCTGATGCCGGCGCCGGTGAGCTTCGCTTCACGGGCCGCCGCCAGATACTCGGCCTTCTCGTCGGCGCGCGCGGGCCCGGCCACATCGGCGAAGAGGACCACGCCCGCGATCGCGGCGGCATAGAGGCGAAGGCGAAGCAGGCGAGGAGGTCTACGTTGGTCGTGGCTCACGTTGCGCGGTCATCGCAACTCGCGGGCCAAGCTGCATCCCGCGCAAGCTCCGCATCAGACGCGTCTCTCGCACGGCGGCCGCGGTGAAAAGCGGACGGCAGATGTTGGACCACCGACGACGTGTGCGACGAGGCGCGGAACCGGCCGACATCGCACGTCACGACAGAGTCGCCGAACAGCCACCGTGAAACGAGCGCACAGGCTCTTCTTTATAGATTAAGATGAATCGTCTTACGTGTTTTCAGCGTGGTGCTCCATGCGTAGGCTGAGGTTCGACTCCTGCTGCCCCAGCGTGCCGGCGCGATGAGCTCGCGGCCGGGCGTCGCGTTCGGTCGCTACCGCCTCGTCGAGCCGCTGGGCTCGGGCGGCATGGCCGTCGTCCATCGCGCGGTCATCGACGGTCCGCGCGGCTTCGCCAAGACGCTCGTCGTCAAGCGCATCCTCGCGCAGTATTCGCACGATCCGAGCTTCGTCAGCATGCTCGTCTCCGAAGCGCGGCTGTCGGCGCTGCTGCGCCATCCGGCGATCGTCCAGGTCCACGACTTCGGCGAGGTCGGCGGCGAGTACTTCCTGGCGATGGAGTACATCGAGGGCCACGATCTCGTCGCCGTCCGCAAGGGCTGCCGCGCGGCCAAGACGTTCCCGCCGCCGGGGCTCGTGTGCCACATCGTCTCCGAGGTGGCGGCGGCGCTGGCCTACGCGCACGCGCTCACCGACGAGGACGACCGCCCGCTCGAGATCGTGCATCGCGACGTCAGCCCGTCGAACATCATGGTCACCAAGCAGGGCAGCGTGAAGCTGCTCGACTTCGGCATCGCGCGCGCGGC
This sequence comes from uncultured delta proteobacterium, assembly GCA_963785725.1. Lineage (GTDB taxonomy): Bacteria > Myxococcota_A > Polyangia > Palsa-1104 > Palsa-1104 > JAQBQH01. The sequence goes on from CAWAWS010000003.1 coordinate 120,079, forward strand.
CGAGTGTGTCCGCGACGAGCGCACGCGCACGGGCACCGGCACGCTCAAGGGCAAGATCAGCTACATGGCGCCGGAGCAGGCCGACGGGCTCGGCACCGACCGGCGCTCCGACATCTTCGCGCTCGGGGTGGTCTTCTACGAGTGCCTGACGCTGCGCCGGCTCTTCAAGTCCGACAACGAGCTGACCACGCTGCGGCTGGTGCGCGAAGCCAACGTGCGTCCGCCGTCGGAGCTCGCGCCCGACATCGGGGCCGATATCGACGCGGTCGTGCGCCAGATGCTGACGCGCGATCCCGCCGAGCGCTACGGCAGCTGCGACGAGGTCGTCGCGGCGCTGGCGCCGATCATCCATCGCCTGCACGCCGACGCGCCTGCGCTCAAGCGCTTTCTCGCGAAGGTGCCGCCGATCCGCGCGGCCGCGCCGGCTGCGCCGGCCGCGTCGCCCACGACGATCCTGGGCGAGCTGAAGGAGAGCGAAGCGGCGACGACGCCGGCCACGCCCAGCCGGCACGAGCCGCCGGTGTCCGCCGACGAAGCGGCGCCGACGACGGCGACCCACTCGATGGGCGAGATCAACCCGGTGAGCGGGCTGCGGCCGCCGTCGCGCCTGCGCTCGCCGACGATCTGGATCACCGCCGTGGCGGTGGCGGCGCTGCTGCTGCATTTGGCGCTGCGCCACGAGCCGAGCCCGGCCCCGACAACGCCGGCGACGACGACGCCAGCGCCGCCGGCGGCGACGACGCCGCCACCGCCGGGGACGACGACGATGACACCGACGACACCGACAGCGCCGCCGATGACGACGACACCGCCGCCGCCACCGCCGACGGCGACCCGCAGCGTCGTCGCGTCAACGCCGGCGCCGTCGTCCAAGCCGCCCGTCGACAAGCCGCAGGCGCGGCTGCGCGTCACAGGGACGGCGGGCGCCGAGATCCTCGTCGACGGAGCGCTCGTCGGACACGTGCCCGCCGCGCTGCGGCTGCCCGGCGATGCCGCGAAGCACGAGCTGATGGTGCGACGGCCCGGCTTCGTGCGCATGACGCGCACCATCGCGCTCGCGAGCGACTCGCCGCTCGACATCGACGCGCAGCTGCAACGCATGCCGCCCGCGCCGTCGCGCCACGCGGCGCCGTCTCCGCCGCGCAAGCCGAAGGTCGACGCGCTCAAGCCGGTCGATCCCTTCGCCGAGTAGACATGACGGGTGAGCGATCATCGCGCATGTCGGTGAGACGTCTCCTCGTTGACGAAAGTGCGCGTTCCTTGATACGGTCGATAAAGGGAAATCGTGTGAACCGAGTCGGAGTCAGGTGCCTCGCGCTGCTGTTTGCGCTCGCGCTAATACCCTCGGCTGCACATGCCGAGGGGCGTGACGAGGCGCGCATTTTGTACAAGCGCGGCCAGGATCACTTCAATCACGGTCAGTTCAAATCGGCGTTCGAGGAGTTCAGCCAATGCTACGCGCTGAGCCCGCGTCCGCTCCTCCTCTACGACATGGGGTTGACGGCATTGCGGCTGGAGAAGTACGACACCGCGCTCGATCTATTGCGCCGCTTTTTGTCGACGATGGACAAGCCCACGCCCGAGCGCAACACGGCCGAGGCGCTGGTGGCCCGGCTGCAAGCGAGCGGTTCGCGCGGCGATCCGGGCACGCCGACGCCGCCGCTGTCCGAGCCGGCCAGCCCGACGGCCGTCAGCCCGACGCCGGCCAGCCCGACGCCGGCCAGCCCGACGGCCGTCAGCTCGACGCCGGCCAGCCCGACGCCGACGCCGGTCGTGGACGGAGCGTTGACTGCGACGGCGGCGAGCCCGTCATTGACCGCGCCGCCGACGCTGACGCAGCAGGCGGCGCCGCCGCCGCGACGGCGCGGGCTCATCTTGGGGCTGAGCATCGGCGCGGCGGCCGTCGTGGTCGGCGCAGTCGCGATCGGCATCGTGTTCGGCACCGAGCGCGGCCCGACGACGACGATCGGCAGCGGGCACCTGCAGTGAGAGCGCTCATCGTCCTCGCCTTGCTCGCCCAAGGCTGCCTGATCCGACCGTGCGACGACGGGACGCTGTTCATCGAGCTGACGATGAGCACCGCCGCGACGCACGCCGACCAGCTGCAGTTCGACGCGACCTACGGCGGGCAGCACTCGCAAGCGCTGGTGCGCTACACGTCCGGCGCGACGACGGGCACCGTCCAGCTCGACTTCCCGCACGGCTATCCGCGCGGACTCGAGCTCGCGCTCACGGTCACGGCGCTGCAAGGCGCGAGCATCCTCGCGACCGGATCGACGTCGGCGAGGCTGAGCGGCAGCTGCGCGCGCATCTCGGTCGCGCTCGCCGACGTGACCGCGAACGGCCCCGATGGTGGCAACGGTGGCGATCTCGCCGCCGCGGCCGACGCCGCAGTCGACGCTGCGGTCGACGACGGCGCCACCGACCTGGCGCCGCCGCTGCGGTCGCTCGACGGCAGCGTCGGGGCGCCGCTCCCCGTCGCCACGAGCCTGTCGCCCGCGTCGGTGATCGTCGGCGCAGGCGCGACCAAGCTGACGGTGACCGGCTCGGGCTTCGTGGCGACGTCGCAGATCACCTTCAACAACACGGCGGCGACGACGACCTTCGTGGACGCGAGCCACGTCAGCGCGACGCTCACCTCGGCGCAGCTGGCCACGATCGCCACCATCCAGGTGCGCGTCGTGACCCCGGCGCCGGGCGGCGGCACGTCGGCCGCCCTGCCGTTCGCGGTCAGCTGCCAGCCGATCACGAGCGGCCTGCTCGCCCACTGGACGATGGACACCTCCTCGATCAGCGGCACCACGCTGGCCGACAGCTCGGGCAACCACAACGACGGCACGCTCAGCGGCTTTACGGCGCCGGTGACGGTCACGGGCGAGCTCGGCCAGGCGCTGTCGTATCCCGCGTCGGGCAGCGCGCACGTCGCCGTTCCCTCGATCGCGCTCGATCTGACGGCGGGACATACGAACAGCTTTTCCTTCTGGTTCTATCGCGCGGCCGGCTCGGTCAACGACGTGCTGTTCTTGCTGCCGTCGCCCTACGGTTCGCGATACGACCTGTGGCTGACGGGGAGCGCCGGCCAGTTCCTCTGCTTCAACAGCGGAAACAACGATTGCTTCGGCGTTCAGAACAACAACCTCATCGGTCGCTGGGTCCACGTCGTGGCCCTCTTCGGCAACGGCTCGACGGCGACCTCCAACCTCTACATCGACGGCGTGCAGTACACGCCGTCATGCCTCACCGGCAGCGGATTCGAGCCCTGCCAGAGCAGCACCGCCGGGCTGCCGGTCAGCCTCGGCGGCGACACCGACTTCTACTTCCACGGGCTGTTCGACGAAGTCCGCGTCTACGACCGCGCCTTGACGGCGAGCGAAGTGACGACGTTGTACAGCGGCAACGTCTGCCCGTAGCGCTGCGCCGAATGGCGACCTCATGAGAAGTATGGGCGGAGAGCGGCGGTCACGATCCGCACGCAAAAGCGCGCACCGGTTTCGAGCCGGGCTCGGGGCCATCCCCAATTCACTCTCCGGAAGTTGCCCGCGAGAACCGGCGGGCGCGGCTGTTACGACGTGAAGCTCAGCCCTTTACGCACAAGAGCTGCTTGAGCTCGGCCACGATCTCGACCAGATCGCGCTGATTGGCCATGACCTGATCGATCGCCTTATAGGCGCCGGGGATCTCGTCGATGACGCCGTGATCCTTGCGGCACTCCACTCCCGCCGTCTGCGCGCGCAGATCGTCGAGCGTGAACGTTCGCTTGGCCGCCGAGCGCGACATGCGGCGGCCGGCGCCGTGCGACGCCGACTCGAAGGACTCGGCGTTGCCCAGGCCGCGTACGATGTACGAACGCGTTCCCATCGAGCCGGGGATGATGCCGAGCTCGCCGCGTCCGGCGCGGATCGCGCCCTTGCGCGTCACCAGCAGCTCGGCGCCGAAGTGCTGCTCCTCGGCGACATAGTTGTGGTGGCACGAAATGGGCGGCGCGAACGCCACGTCGGACCGAACGAAGCGCGCGAGCACGGAGCGGTAGAGCTCGAGCATCACCTGCCGATTCGCCGCCGCGTAGCGCTGCGCCCAGAACAGATCGCGACGATACGCGGCCATTTCCGCCGTGCCGGCCAAAAATACGGCCAGGTCGCGATCGGGCAGCTCACGGTTATGCGCCAGCTGCTTGGCGCGATGGATATGCAGCTCCGCCAGCTCCTTGCCGATGTTGCGCGAACCGGAATGCAACATCAGCCAGACGCGATCTTCGGTGTCGAGACAGAGCTCGATGAAGTGGTTGCCTCCGCCCAGCGTTCCCAGCTGCTTGCGCGCCTTGCCCTCCAGCGACTGCACGCGCTCGTCGAGCGCACCGAACTCGGCGAACAGGTCGTAGTGGCGGGCCAGCTTCACGTCGTCGTGCGCGTTGAAGCCGACGGGGATCAGCGCTTCGATCGCCGCGCGCAGATCGCCGAGCTGCTCGGGCAGATCGTGCGAGGTCAAGTTGGTGCGCTGCGCGGCCATGCCGCAGCCGATATCGACGCCGACGGCCGCGGGCGCGATCGCGTCTTTCATCGCCACGACCGAGCCGACGGTGGCGCCCTTGCCGAGGTGCACGTCGGGCATCACCGCGACGTGCGAGAAGCACCACGGCAGCGACGCGATGTTCTTGAGCTGCGTCAACGCCGCCGACTCGACCTCTTCGAGCGGCGCCCACATCTTGATGGGTACGTTCTTTCCTTTGAGCTCCGAGATGGACATGGGTTGTCTCCATTGTCTGGGTGAAAGATAAAGCGATCAATCGCCGCCGTCGTGCTCGAGCTCGCCGTCTCAATGGACGGCGTTGCGCAGCCAGGCGCGCCTGCCGCGGCAGAGCGTCTGTGCGCGCGACGGGCCGATGCTTTCGTGCTCCGAGCGCGATTCGAACGCGCACTGGACGACTTCTGAGACCGTCGCCTCTACCGATTGGGCTATCGGAGCAAAACAGAGTGCCTCGGGCAGAGAGTGAGCAGGTCGCCGAGGAGTCGAACCTCGCTGCCCGGTTTTGGAAACCAGGCCGATCCCAGATCGCGACCCAAGGGCGAACAAAATTGCAGCTGGTGGAAACGGAGGGTTACTCCGCGTCGGACACCCGTGTCCGACATTCCGGGTGGGGGATAACCCAGCTGCTCCGGCTCGCCGACAGCGAAACAAAACGCGGACGAGGAATCGGGCTGGGGTTGCGGGCTTCGAACCCGCGCCGGCGTTGGCCGGCTTCAACCGATGATAACCCAGCCCATTCGGCCCGCGTGGAGCCACTCGTCGGAGTCGAACCGCCTTGCCCGTATACGAGACGGGTGCCTTCCCGGAAGGCAACGAGGGGCAAATGCCGGCCGCGATCGGCCGGCGGTATTACTCAGTCTTCGAACGCGCTCGTGTTCCCATTACAGTTACAGTTACGGACGTGGCCGCGTGCGCGCGAAGTCGGCCAAGATCGTCGGCGTGGCCGTATCGAAGCCGACCACGTCGAGCATCCCGGCATCCGTCGGATCGGCGATCGAGAAGCCGTTCGACACCATGCCCACGACCACCAGCTTGGCCGCGATTCCCAGGCGCTGCCGATACTGTCGCAGCGCCTGCGCCGGATGGATGCCGCCGGCCCACGTCTCCGAGTCGGTGTAGATGACGAACGTATCCACCTCGACGCGGCGCTCGATCGCCCACAACATCGGCTGCGCGCAGTCGGTGCCGCCGAAGGGCAGCCCGCTGACCCGCTCGACGGCGCGGTCGAGCCGCCAGTGCGGCGAGATGTCGAGCTCCGTCAGCGACGGTGCACCGCCACCATATTGCCCGCCGTACTGGCCGTTGCCGGCGCTCGTGAAGGCGACGAAGGCGTGCTGCTTCTCCGTCGCCGCCGTCACCAGCGCCATCGCCGCGCTCGCCACGCGCGGCGTCAGCCCGGGCACGCCCGCCACCGCGCCGCCGTCCATCGAGCCCGAGACGTCGAGCGCCAGCAGCGTCCGCATGCCCGATGGCTCGACATGCTTGAACGACGCATGGAACGCGTCGCTCAGCGCGTCGACGATCGCGGCCCGCGGCGTCCACGTGTGCTGGCCGCGGACGCCGCGACCGGCGGCGTACGTCTTGAGCGCCGCCAGGATCGCGATCGGATGGATGCGCGCCGCCGCCAGCCGCGCGCCGTCGCGCAGCCGGTCGGCCACGAGCCGCGTGGCGTCGCTGAGCACGCCCAGCAGCCCGACGCGGGTCATCGTCGCCAGGTTGCGGATCAGCGCCGCCAGCGGCATGTGCTCGAGCAGCGCCTCCCACACGCGCGCCTCGTCGAGCCACACCGTCGGGACGCACTCGCGCGGCAGGTTGTGCTGCGTCACCAGCCGCACGATCTCGCGCACGTCGGTCGCGCGCTTGGCCTGCTCGAAGGCGTCGACGAGCGCCAGCGCCGGCGGCACCGGCTGCCGCAGCTCGCCGCGCACGATCCAATGATAGAGCTCGTCGTGCTCGGCCGACGGCGCCTTCGGGTGGGCGAGACGCAGCAGATCGCGCGTCGACCAGCCGTCGCGCGACTGATACTTCACCGCCTGGTACGCGACAGTACCAACGGGCTTGTCATTGAACCAGCGCTGCACCGCCGTCCGCGTAGCGCGGCCCCAACCACCGAACGCTTGTACGTATTCGGCGAAGTGCATGAGGTGCGTGCCCGTGCGGCAGACCTGGGGCAGCGCCGCCAGGGCCGCGCGGCGCGTCGCGAAGTCGCCGCGCTTGGCGGCCATCGCCAGCGCGAAGATCGCCGGATCGTTCTTGGGCGCCCGGCCGGCGTCGCTGACGGCGACGATCTGCGCGACGGTGCGCGCGCCGTCGCCGTCGATGCAGCGGGCGACCGCCTCGGCGTTCTCCCGCGTCAACGCCGGCTCCTTGGCGTAATAGCTGCCGCCCTCGGTGCCGAGAATCAGGAAGCGGTCGAGCCGCGTCCAGTCGTCGACGGCCCAGGCGAAGCCGCCGCCGGAGTTGGCGACCTGCGTCGAGCCCGGAATGGGCTGCGACTGCGGCGTCTGGTTGAGCGAGAACAGCTTTCCATAGTTGATACCCACGGCTCACCTCCTTACGGCCCGCTCCATACGGGCGATTCAGGTTGGTACGGAGCCAGGGAATCGAACCCTGCGCAGCGAGTTTGTAGGACTCGTATCACCCCCAGGTGAGCTGCTCCGCATGAAATGCAATGCAATGACGTGCTCCCGGCAGGAGTCGAACCTGCAATGTCCGGTTTAGAAGACCGGCGCCCATTCCATTGGGCTTCGAGAGCGATTGGACGCAAACAAGCAGTGCTCCCGGCAGGAGTCGAACCTGCACTTCATCCTTCGCAGGGATGTGACCTATCCATTAGTGCGACGGGAGCTTGAATACATCGAGTGTCCTCGCCAGGAATCGAACCTGGAATGTCGGCTTCGGAGACCGGCGTGAGATCCATTTCACTACGAGGACGACGCTGTCACTTCAGTGAGTAGTCGTGGCGGGATTCGAACCCGCACGGTCGAAGCAAGAGATCCTCTGAGGAAACGCGCTTCCCTGCCAAAGCGTTCCCGCCCGGGCCCGGTGCATCCGTAAACCTTGGATCTCGCCGCCGTCAGGCGTCTCCGACTGCTTTCGCTATCGGTTTCCGTTTTTCCGACGCGCTCCCTTTTGCGCTACACGACCATTCGAAACGGTGGAGTCGGAGGGAGTTGAACCCTCGTCTCTGCGATGCGAGCGCAGCGTGTTCCCGTTATTCACCACGACCCCTTGCTACAGCGGCGAGACACGACGAGCAGTGTTGAAAGACCGAGCGCGTCCTGCATAGGTCGTCATTCGGCGTTTCATTCAGCTGCGCCCCAGCGAGGAGTCGAACCTCGTTCTCCGGTGCTTCAGACCAGCGCGTAGACCGCATACGCTACCGGGGCGTGGCGCCTGCGACGGGAGTTGAACCCGTAACACTCGATGGACAGTCGAGCCGCCGGCCGTTGGCGTTCGCAGGCAAAACGAAAATGAAAATGGGGTGACCCAAAAATTGCACCTCCCACTCCGTAGCTCGCCGCGGAATGAACCGCGTCGGAGTGGTCCCTCGCTCGAGGTCGGCCCGGTGCCTCTGCCGTCATTTGGTCAGCGTGGTCGGGATCGAACCGACGATCTCCTGCTCCCAAGGCAGGCGCGTTACCGCTTCGCTACACACTGATTGGCGTCCCGTGCGGGAATCGAACCCGCGTTCTCGGATTGAAATCAGAAGGCCTGCCCATTAGTACCTCGCCACAGCAATTTCGACCGGTCTGCGCCGGTCCGCGACGCCCATGGCTTCGTTGCGACTCCTCAGAATACAACCAGTATTCCTTCGTCCTCGCGCCTCGCCCTGGACGCCGCCTCCTCGGCGGATACCAATCAAAATCACTGTGGCGAGGTACCAGCCGAACGGGACAGTGACGCTGGAGAGAGTCGAACCCTTCATTCCCCGACTGAGCATCGGGTGGCCTTCCGTTAGCCGACAGCGCCGAAATGGAGGTCCGCCGCGGAGTTGAACCGCGCCACTGCCGATTTGCAGTCGGCATCACTCGCCGGAGCCGCGGACCCGAGCCGTGGCGTACCCCCAGGGAATCGAACCCTGCTTGACCCGCTTAACAGGCGGGTGCCATCCCAGTCCGGCGCGGGGTACGAAGTATTAAGGAGACATAGATCGCGGAAGTGCGAGCTCGGGCGCGTGGAATCGAACCACGATGACGAGATCCAAATGCTCGCGTCCTGCCATTGGACGACACCCGAATGGAGCGCGGTGCGGGAGTCGAACCCGTCCTCGCTGACTTGGAAGGCCAGGGCCCAACCGCTAGACCAACCGCGCCGAAGATCGTGCCGCCGGCAGGAATCGAACCTGCACCCAGCCGGTTAAAAACCGGCTGCTCTGCCGCTGAGCTACGGCGGCGTTGCCGCTTTTGGTGCGCGCCGTGGGAATCGAACCCACCTTCAACGGATTAAGAATCCGTCGCCTCACCAGTCGGCTTGGCGCGCAATGGAGCTCTCTTCCGAAAGACGAGAGCTCTCTTCTCATGACGTCGCTATTCGATTATCAAAGCGGACGAAACCAATCGGTTTCGCCCATATTCGTGGGCCGCCTGGGAATCGAACCCAGCGAGCTCCGCGGAGCGCCTGATTTACAATCAGGCCCGTCTCCATAACGGTCTAACGACCCGGGCGCAGAGCGGCCGGCGGGAATCGAACCCGCCACTCCGACTTGGCAAGCCGGCGTGTCTCCCACGACACCTCGACCGCAGGACGCACGAATCCCCTGGCGCGCATTCGAGCGTTCGAGCCCAAATGCGCCTTTCGGGAGCGCTGGTCTGCCGATGAGCTACGCGGCCGTCAGATGCGGAGCACCGACGGACCGCACGCCGTGAGTCGATCGCGGAAACCCCAATGGTCTCCGACGTCGACCTCGCCGTTCGCGCTCATCTGTCCGTCGTGTTTGTCCCGCATCCTCGCTCTCGCGCGCTGCGAAGGCGCGCCTGGTTCTGGTTTCGGTCGCCGAAACGGCGAAGGGCCGGGAACCTCTCGGTTCACCGGCCCTTGGGTCGATCCTGTGCTGCTAAGGATCAAACTAAGGGCCGCTATTGTCCCAATCGAGGCACGGCTGACGACCATGGAAATTCTCCACGATTCGTCCGCACGTACGCAGACCGGCCACGGCGACGACGCGCGTCGAGCGCGTCGTGTCTTGGCCGTTCCGATACAATTTGGTTTCGCTCGACATGGAAGAATCTCGTCCCCTCTTGCTAAAGGCTACGACGAATAGAGTCAAGTAAAAATCGAAACTGCATATTCGTTTTCATTCTACATACGAGTATTGAATTCATTATTCGCTATTCTTCTCGCGCAGATTCCCGGCGCGCACGAATCGATTGGGGACTGGACGATCGCTCGGCCATTCTTGCCGCCGGGCCGGCAGCTCCGCGCGCTCCAGCGGCCTCGCATTCCAGCGCTGAGACGATCGAGCCCGCGCTCTCGCTCGACGACGGTGTCGCCGGAGATCGTCCTCGGCCATCGCCGCCGGAGGATCAAAGAGATCAGGACGTTAGTATCGCGGTCACGGAACGCCCGACAGCAACGTCGGCAGCGAGCACACGTCACGATCGCAGGAGGCAACGGCGCGCGGCGTGGCCGTGACAGCCGGGCGACGCGCGACCCGCTAGGCAGTGCCGGCGTCGGCGGTGTAAGGTCGCGTCGCGCAGTAAAAGGCGCCATTCAGGGAGACAGAGGCCATGGCCAAGAAGATGTCGGATACGAACAAGAACAAGCTCAAGCAGGCGCGCGAAGTGCGGCTGGCGACGCCGACCGATCTGTCCTCGGAGGCGACGCGCGACATCGGCGGCGCGCTGAACGGCATTTTGGCGGACGTGTTCGCGCTCTACTTCAAGACCAAGAACTTCCATTGGCACGTGAGCGGACCGCACTTCCGCGACTACCACTTGCTGCTCGACGAGCAGGCGGACCAGATCTTCGCGATGGGCGATCCGATCGCCGAGCGCATCCGCAAGATCGGCGGGCCGACGATCCGCTCGATCGGTCACATCGCCAAGCTGCAGCACATCAGCGACAACGACGCCGATTACGTCGATCCGCTCGACATGCTGGCGGAGCTGCGCGAGGACAACAAGTCGCTGGCGTCGCGGCTGCGCGATGTGCACGACCTCGTCGACGAATTCCGCGACATCGCCTCGGCCAGCCTGATCGAAAATTGGATCGACGAGACCGAGCGCCGCACCTGGTTCCTGTTCGAAGCCAGCCGCCGCGGCGACGCCGGCACCGGCCACTAGCCTTCACGCAGCGCGCGCCCGTGCGGGCCTCATCGTAGACGGGTCCATCGTATCGCGCGCTGTCGCAGTCGCACCGTCGACGCAAGCATGAGCAGCAGTAGGCGCTGCGAATCGGGACGCGTGGGGGCGTCGTCCCGATTCGTGGGCGCTCGTGACGCCTTGGCGCTGTCGGTGCGGCTTGGCTGCCGACGCTCAGCGGTCGTGGCGGGTCGTCGCCGGCGCGGGCGTCATTCGCAGACGCCGTCGCCACCGAGCGGCTCGCGCGGCGAGATCAGCGGGAACGCGCAGATGCCGTGGCAGCAGTCGCTGCTTTGGCAGCATGAGGAGCCCGACGGCAAGCAGGCGCCGCCATCACCGACGGCGCTGTTGCAGTGGCCGCCGAAGTCGTAGGCGGGCGTGGTCGTCGCCAGGTCGGCGACGGCGGCGCTGCCGTCGCCCGACGTCGACGAGTCGGCGCAGCTCGCCGCCAAGCCGAAGCCGAGCAGGAACGAGAGCGAACGAAGCCGCGACCTGAATTTCACCCGACCGCGGCTCAAACGACGCCGACCATCAACAGCACGCCCACGCCGAGGAAGACGACGGCCGCCACCTTTTGCGTCAGGTGCGGGTCGAGCAGCTTGGCCGCACGGTTGCCGACGAAGACAGCGAGGGCGGCGACACACCACAACGCCAGCGACGAGGCGACGAAGATCGTGAGCCAGGCGTGATGCTTGGCTTCGAAGGCGGCGGTGCCGATCTGCGTCGAGATCGCCCCACTCGGCGATGAAGACGACGGCGAAGACCGTCCATAAAGCGCGCCAGAAGCCGGCTTGCGGCCGGCCGTCGGCGGATTCGTCGTCGGCGTCGGGCTTGCGGAGCCACATGACGAGCGCGCAGCCGATGAAGACGAGGCCGGAGCCGATGTGGACGATTTTCTCGGGCAGCTTGGCCAGGAGCGCGCCGGCGGCGACGGCGATGATGCTCTGCGCCGTTAGCGCCAGCGCCGCGCCGAGGAACACGGGCAGCGCGCGGTGACGCGTGGCCAGGACCATGGCCGCCAGCGCCGTCTTGTCGGGCAGCTCGGCGAGAAAGATGACGCCGAAGACGGTCGCGAACAGGCGCGGCGCGATCGTCAGCTCGGTGGGAAAGTGCGGCAAGTGGGCTCCTCGTGGCCGCGATGCCGCTGCGTCCGCGTCGGCGATTCCGCGTCGTGGCGAGGATAAAGCCCGTCGCCGTCGATGGCAAGGCTGCGCGCACGGCATGGGGTCCGCCGGCGGCGCGCGTCACGCCCGCCGGCCAACGCGGTCGTCGCGCCGGCGTCAGCTGGCGTGGCGCAGCCGCAGCCCGACGAACGCCAGCGTCGAGCGCGCGATGGCGGCAACGAGGCGGCTCGCCGTCACGCGTGCGGGCGCGCGCAGTTCGCCGGCGGTGAACTGCCGCAACGCCTCGGCGCGCCGCAGCTTGCCGCTCGACGTGCGCGGCAACGTCCCCGGCGCCAGCACGCGAACCGTGTGCGCGCGAACGCCGGTGCGCGCGAGGATGGCGTCGCGAATGCGGTCGGCGAGCGCCGCCGCCGCGACGACGCTGCCGCCGGCGCGCTCGGCCAGGATCAGCAGCTGCTCCTCGCCGCCGTCGGGCAAAAAGCCGAGCGCCACCGCGCAGCCGTGACGCACGCCGCTGACGCGATCGAGGCACTCTTCGAACTCTTGTGGCGCGTGGTTGGCGCCGCGGATGATGACGACGTCCTTGGCGCGCCCGCACACGTAGAGCTCACCGTCGGCGAAGAAGCCGCGATCGCCGGTGGCCAGCCAGCCGTCGAGGAGGACGCGCGCGGTCGCCGCCGGCGCGTCGAAGTAGTCGCGCATCACCGACGGCCCGCGGACCCAAATGTCGCCGAGGCGACGCTCGCCCACGTCGCCGCCGGCCTCGTCGCGCAGGACGACTTCGACGCCGGGAACGGGCACGCCGACCGAGGCGATGCGGCGGCCGCCGCGGTCGGGATGGTCGACGGCGTGCCCGCTCTTGGCCAGCCGCGACGGATCGATCGACAGCGCGCGCGGCGGTCGTCCGCGCGGCGCGAACGTCACGGCCAGCGACGCCTCGGCCAAGCCATAGACGGGCATGAGCGACTGCGCGTCGAAGCCGTAAGGCGCGAAACGGGTGGCGAACTCATCGAGCACGCCGACCGACACCGGCTCGGCGCCGTTGAGCGCGAAGCGCCAGGTCGACAAATCGACGCCGCGCAGCTCGGCGTCGGCGATGCGCGTCGTGCACAGCGAATAGGCGAAGCTCGGCGCCGGCGAGACCGTCGCGCGATGGCGGGAGATCGCGCGCAGCCACAGCGCCGGTCGCGCCAAGAACAGCTCGGGCGGAATGAGGACGAGCGAATCGGGCCGATAGATCGCGCTCAAGAGACAGCCGATGAGCCCCATGTCGTGATGCAGCGGCAGCCAGGAGACACCGACCTGCCGGCTGGCATCGCGCGACGGGACCATCTGCTCGATCGTCGCCAGCTGCGCCATGAGGTTGGCTTGCGTCAGCGCCACCGGCTTCGGATCGACCGTCGACCCCGACGAAAACTGGATGAGGCCGACCTCGGCCGGCAAGCGCTCGCGCTCGCCGCCCGACCGCGCCGCGGCGCCGACGTCTCCGTCGACGAGGAGACAGCCGAGCGGCGGCCGCGCCTTGGCGATGGCGACGCCGAGCAGCCGGCGAATGCGCGCGTCGGTCAAGACCAGGCTAACGCTGACGCTCGTCATCATACGCGCCGTCGACTCGTGGAACTCGTCGAGGCGACCGAGACGCAGCGGCGGCGAGAGCGGCACCGGAATCGCGCCCGCCAGCGACACGCCGAAGAAGGCGTCGAGGAACGCCGGGCCGGTCGCCAAGACGAGGGCCACGCGGTCGCCGGGCGCGACGCCACGCGCGATGAGCCCGGCGGCGACGCCCAGCGCGCGCGCCCGAATCTGGCGCCAGGTCGCGACCGTCTCGCGCTCCTGCAGGTCGACGAAGGTCATGCCGCCCGGCCCGTCGACGGCGGCGCGCAGGGCGGCGGCGATCGAAGCGTGCCGCGGCGCCGGCGCCGGCGCGCCCCTCACGACGACGCCGCCCGCGCCCGCTCGACGACGCAGCGGGCCAACTCGGCGACGGTGCGCACGCGCGTCGTGTCGTCGTCGTTGAGGATGACCCGATAGCGATCTTCGAGCTCGACGGCGAGCGCGGTCAGCGACATCGAATCGAGCCCCAAGTCGTCGACGAGCCAATCGGTCGGCCGCACCTCGCGCGGCGTGCGGCTCTCGCGCGCGACGACGCGGCGAATATCGTCCATGACGAGCGCTTCGGACACGATCATGCGAGACCTCCCGGAATGAAGCGCGGCGTGGCGGCGAATGCGCGCGCATAAGCGGGACCCAACGCCGCCTCTTCGGTCCTGATTCGCCGCCGCAGAATGAACGCATTGCCAATCGTGAACGAGACGGCGATGACCACCGCGACGACGCTGCCGCCCAGAGCGAGCGGGACACACGCCATTTCCAGACAGACCGCGACGTAGTTGGGATGGCGAATCCAGCGATAGGGCCCGCCGACGACTGCGGGCGCGCCCGGCAAGACGATGACGCGCGTATTCCAGTGTTCGCCGAGCGCGCTAATCGCCCAATAGCGTAAGGCTTGCGCCAAGAGCGCGCCGATGAGCGCGATGACGGCGAGCGCCGACGCGTGGATAGGCGGCGATATCCATATTTGCGCGAAACAAACGGCGAGAAACGCCATATGAAATATGGCCATGACGCGATATTCGCGCGGCCCGACTTCGACGGCGCCGCGGGCGAACGCGCGCCGCGCGTTGCGCCGCGACAGCACGAGCTCGCCCAAGCGTTCGAGCGCCAGCAGCGTGAGGAAGAGCAGATAAATGGCGCGCCAATTCACCATTTGAGCAGCACGAGCTCGGAGCAGAAACCGGGCCCCATCGCCAACAACAGGCCGTCATCGCCGGGCCGCGCGACGGCGTCGTCCATCAAGTCACGCAGCACGAACAGCACCGACGCCGAGGATAGATTGCCGACTTTCTCCAGCGAATCCCAAGAGCGTTGCAGCGCGCCCGGCGCCAACCCCAAGGTCTCCGATAATGCGGACAACACTTTGGGACCGCCGGTATGCGCGACGACGTGTTTGATATCGGAACGGTCGAGCTGATATGCCGCTAAGAACGAATCGACGTCATGACCGACATATTTATAGACGAGCTCGGGAACATTACCCGCGAGCACGATCTTGAAACCGCTATCGACCATGTCCCAGCCCATGACGCGCTCGGTATCGGGATAAAAGACGGAACGAGAAGCGATGATGGAAGGGCCCGCGACCCGGCCGCGCGCGCGGGCGCCGCCGGCGAGAATGACCGCGGCCGCGCCGTCGCCGAAGAGGCCGGTGGCGATGAGGTTGGCGACGGAGAGGTCGCCGCGCTGCAGCGTCAGCGAGCACAGCTCGGTCGACAACAGCAGCGCGACCTCGTCGGGAAAGGCGCGCAAATAGTCGGCGGCGCGCGCGATGCCGGCGGCGCCCGCCATGCAGCCGAGGCCGAAGATCGGCGTGCGCTTGACGTCGCTGCGCATGCCGAGGCGATTGACGAGCCGCGCGTCGAGGCTGGGCACGGCGACGCCGGTGACGGTCACGAAGAAAATGTGGTCGACGTCTTTGGGCGTCAGCTGGGCGCGTTCGAGCGCCTCACGCGTGGCCGCTTCACCGACCTCCAAGGCGACGGCGATCCAAGCGTCATTCGATTTCTGAAATGAGTCGAGGTCCTCGTAGTCTTTTAGCGGCAGCGCCAAATAGCGGCCCGATACTTTGACGGCGCGGTGCATATCCTCGACGCGCGCCGGGTTGAAGTGCTGCTTGACCCACAATCGCTTGAGCGCGTCGGCCAATTCGTCCTGATTGGCGTAGTGTTTCGGCAGCGCGCGGCCGACCGAGAGGACCGACGGCGCGGGTGTCGCAGGTGAATTCATGCTCACTGCTCGGTGCACGAAACGAACCACGGCCGAGTGCGCGCAAGAACGACGCAGCCTTCGTCGGCACGGCAAGATTCGCCATTGTTTCCGGGGCTGAAGCGTTACAGGCAAAATCGCAAATCGGCCGCGATTCGTTGGGCGCGATGATGCAATTTTGCAACGCTGCGCTCACGGTGTTTTGCGACGGCCGCGACCCGCGAACGGCCGTCGCAACGCAGGTAACGACAGGGCTCGCCGGACGAATTCGCCGCTGCCGAGCGCGAACGGCGGTTCCGCAATGCAGCACTATAGGCGTTACGTCGAAATGACACGAGCTCTCGAGCGTCCGCCCGATGCGCCGGCGGGCGAGCGAGCGCGGGTCGGCGGGCATGTCGCCGCGTAAACGATCGCGCCGCGATGCCGCGCGAATCAGCCTCGAATGCGACGCTCGCCGCAATTGACGGAGACAATCGCTTCCACATCAATGGCAATCGAAAGGCCGCATGAAGCGAGCGCCTTAACGTTGGCGTTGGTTATTCGCGATATTGGCGAGCACACGGATTCGGCCAACCGCGTGGCAGGAATGGTGGGATCAGCAGCGGGTGAGGATCTCGCAGCCGTCGTCGGTGACGAGGAGCGTGTGCTCGAACTGCGCGCTGCGTTTGCCGTCGGCGGTCACGACGGTCCAGTCGTCGTCCCATTCGCTGATGTCGTAGTCGCCCATGCACAACATCGGCTCGATCGTGAAGCACATGCCGGGCTCCATGATGCGCGTCGCGGCGGGATCGACGTGATGCGGAATGTGGAGCGGCTCGTGAAAGCCGGCGCCGATGCCGTGACCGCCATAGCGGCGCACGACGGAATACCCTTGCGCGTGCGCGTGCGGCTCGATGGCACGGCCGATGTCGCCGATGGGTCGGCCGGGACGCACGGCGGCGATGCCGAGGTCGAGGCATTCGCGCGTGACGCGCACGAGGCGCTCCGATTCGCGGTCGAGCTTGCCGACGGCGAACGTGGCGTTGGTATCGCCGTGAACTCCGTCGAGGAAGATGGTGACGTCGAGGTTGACGAGGTCGCCGTCGACGAGGCGGCGATCGTCGGGGATGCCGTGGCAGACGACTTCATTCACCGAGGTGCACAGCGATTTGGGGTAACCGTGAAAGTTCAACGTCGACGGATATCCGCCGCGCGCGATGTAGGCGGCGTGGGCGACGCCGTCGAGCTCGTCGGTGGTGACGCCGGGGCGAATTCGCGCCGCGCATTCGGCGAGGACTTCGGCGGCGGCGCGGCCGGCGCGGCGCATGGCGGCGATTCCTTCGGCCGGCAAGAGCGTGTAACGACGCGCGACCTTGGGCTGACCGCTGTCGGCATAGTCGGGGCGTGCGATGGCCGGCGGCACCGGCCGGCGCGCCGAGACCCGGCCTTTTTTCACGGCGGCGCGCGGCACGAGCGCGTCGATCGGGCCGTGGCAGCGCGCGTAGGTCTCGCCGCGACCGCAGGGGCACGGATCGTTCGGTGCCGGGCGGCGCGCGCGCGCGTTGGGGCTCACGAGCGGCCTCGATCGCGCGCCCAGCGTTTGACGTCCGGTCGCAGCCACAGCCGCGGCCGGCCGTTGCCGAGATCGACGACGGGACGCGGCATATCGCGATAGCGCCGCTGATAAAGGCTGACGCTGTTGGCGTGCGCGAGCCCGAGCAGCTGGGCGACGGCGCGCGCGTCGATCAATTGACTCGTGTGTACCCAAGGCGACATGCGCGAAAGTCTAATCCCGTAGACAGGCGTTGTCTAGCGGTGGAGACAGCTTTGCGGCGCTGCGGCGAGCGGCGGCTAATCGCGTGGCAGCTCGCGCATCTCTACTGTGCCGCCGGCTTCGTACACTGGATTGCCATCGAGCAGTCGGCGGGCTTGGTTGAGGCTCTCCGCCTCGACACGTCTATAGCCGGTCAGATGTGCGGCAATCGGCGGGGATGATCCGTTCTTGTTGACGCAAACGCCGACCCCAATCGAGCTGCCTCCTCGAGGTGACCGCCTTCACGCAACTTCGAAAGATAGCGTCGGCGAGGCTTTCGGCGCGTCGTGATGCATGAGGAAGAGATAGTCGCTCATCGAACGGAGCGTAGAGCCGCGCCTCTTCCGCAGCAATCAGAACTGATCGGGCTGTCGTGCGTCCTCTACTAAGGACACACCTAATCGGTCGCGAGGAGCGGGAGAGACGCTGGATCTTGCTGATAGTAGAGCCGCAGCTGTTCGTACAGCGCCTGATGCTTTGCCTGCAGCTCGCGCGGGCTCTCGAAGAAGGCCTCGGTGACGACGGCGAAGAATTCGGCGGGGTTCTTGGCGCCATAGGTGTCGATGAGCGTCTGCCGATGATGCTCGGACGCGCTCACCAGCTCGGCATATTCGCCGCCGAGGACGCTGGCCCACGTCGCATACATCGAACGCCGCGGCAATCCCGGCGCGCCGTTGGCCGCGCCATCCTCGAGGTCGAGCTGATGGGCGAACTCGTGCAAGACGACATTGTGCCCGGTGCGCGTGGCGCCCTGAATGCTGTCCCAGCTCAGCACGAGTGCGCCGTGTTGCCACGATTCACCGAGGCGCACTTCGAAGTCGTCGCTGATGAGACCGCCCGGCAGCGGCGTGCCGATGGGAACGACATAAGCGGACGGATAGACGAGGATCGATTCCAAGCCGGGATAATAATCAGTGTCGCGATGTAACAAGAGGAGGCACGCTTCGCCGGCGATCGTGATCTTCATTTCGTCGGTCATGACGAGGCCGCCGCAGCCTTCGAAGTGTTTCTCGGCGAGAAAGACCTGCATGTGCCCGGCGAGCTCGACTCGATCGTGCTCCGGTAAGCGACGATAATAGGGCACGTTTCGCTCGAGAATGGCGTGCCATTCGGGCGGCGTCGGACGGGCGCGTAAGCCGGCGCGGTGATGATTGCGAAAGAAGCTCATTCAACCACTATCGATAAGGCCGGTCGCGCCGCGGCACAAGACGCAGAACGACGGCGAAATGACGAATCGCGAAGATTCGTCGTATCGCTAGGCGTGTCGGGATGTCTTCGAGGTTCGGACCGAGGCAGTTCGCCGCAAGGAGGCCCGACATGTTAAGAGCTCAGCGCGCTTGCCCAAAGGCCGGTGACCGGTAAGTGACGACGCCGCTCAGCCGCAGTTGGCCTGCCGACGGGCGAGCTTCGAGGACCGCTAAGGTTTGATGACGGTGCTGGCGACGGTCTTATCCCAGCTGATGGCCAGCGTGACTTTGCCCTCGGCGGCGGGCGAGAACGATATCGTCAGCTGCTCGACCGGCGTGGGCGACGTGCTCAGCTTGAGCGCAGTGCGGCCGACGTCGCTCTTGGCGTCGTACTTATAAGCGCCCCACTGCTTTGCTTCTTTATTGATGATGAGCTGCCAATCAGTGGCTTTGGGAAGCGTGAATAACGAATAGCTGCCCTTGGCGACTTTGAGATCGCCGACGGTGACGTCGCCGTCGCAGGTGAACGTCGTGGCTTCGTCGGCGCCGGTGCGCCAGACCTCGCCGAACGGAACCAGCGCGCCGAAGATGTCGCGCCCTTTCTTGAAGGGACGACCGTATTCGATCGTGATCGTCTTGCCACCGACCGTGGTCGTGACCTTGTCGTGCGGGCTGGCGCGCTTGTCGGCCGCGTAAAGACGGGCGGCGACGAGACCGAGGACGATGATGGCGCCGGCGGCGATGACGAGTCGCGTGCTCTTTTTCATGGGATGCTCATCATCGTACAAACGGCTCGCCGGTCAAGTGGCCGCGCTCGGAGGATTCGTCACTGCCGAAACATCGCGTCTCACTCGTTCGCTGCTATTGGTCGTTCTCGTCGCTGTCGGCGGCCAAAGCGGGCTCGCTATTGTTGCAGCGCGGGTCGCAAGCCACCGTCGTCTCGCGAAAAGACCGCATATGGCGCGTCGGCTTGCGCAACAGCGCGCCGCAGCGGGAAAGCATTCGCGAATGACCGATTGTCGGCATGACCGATAACCGTTCGCGCTCGTCATGCGTCCACAAGAATGAGCGCATGAGGGTATTCAAACTCGTCGATATGGCGACTGATTCGTCGGCGGAGACGTATATCGCGATGGATTAGCGCAACGGCTAAAGGCCGCGCAATCCGCCGAAAGGCGAGCCGACGCGACGCTCGTTCTCCAAATGGAACCCGAAACGAAAGCGAATACGGTGGTCGGGATCGAATAAGCCGGCCGGCGGATTCGGGAATGGCTGCGCCCGCTGAAATGCCCCGACCGCCTCGTCGTCCAAGACGCCGACGCCGCTCGACTGACTGACCTCGACGGAGACGATGTGTCCATTTTCGTCGAGCGTGACGTCGACGACCGTCACCATGTTCCTGTCCATCGCCCGGCTGCGCGGACTGCCCTGCATGCGATCGCTCGGCCGCCACTGCTCGCCGACGCGCTGCTTCACGCGATTGAAGAACGACGCATATTTGAACTCGCGCGTATTCAAGAACGTGCCTTCGCCGATCGGCACTTTGTTCAAGAAGTCGTTGGGCGCGGCACCGACCGCTTCGGCCGGCGCGCCCGCCGCGTGAGTCTCCTCGGGCGCATCGGGCGTCCCCGCTTTGCCCTCCGAGCCCTCTTGCCCTTGCTGCGCCAACAGCGAACCCGGCCGCAGCTGCAAGCGACTGGCGAAACCGCTCGTCATCGCGGCGTCGCCTTTGACGCGCGTCTCGCCGTCGTCGCTGCGCTCGAGCGTCGCCACTTTGGGGCGGTTCTCGCTCTTGGGAATCGCCCGCTCGGCGCTCAGCGTCTTTTCGGCCTTCGTCTTGTCCTCGGTGCCGGTGCCCTGGTTTCCCTTGAGCTTCGCCGCCTGCTCTTTGGTTTCGTTGGGCTGCACCTGCGTCTGCTTGGGCATCGCCTTGCCGTAAAACGGCGTGGTCTCGCGCGCCCGCGTCTCCTTCGCCACCGTGTTGTCGTGCTCGGCGAGATAGGCGCTGTCGGTCGGCTTCTGGTCATTGCCGGCCGCGACGTCGACGACTTGTCCCGTCGGCATCGTCTCCTTCTTGACCTCGGGGGCGCGCTTGGCCGCCGCCTTCGCCGCGGCGGCGGGCGGCTCCGGCTGGTGCGTCGAGTCCCAATCCTTGGCCGACACCGTCACCATGTCGACGTCCTGCTCGTCGAATTGATCGGCCGGCTTGGGCGGATTGACGAGCATGGCCGCTTTGGGCGACAGCGCCTGAAACGTCGTAATGACGACAAAATGCACGGCCAGCGACGACGCCATCCAGGCCAAGAGCCAGCCCGCCGAGCGCGGAGCCCGGCGAGAATCAATCGCGCGTATCTGAATGCTGCTCGCCAACATCGAAGGAACGCTTTCATGTAGCCCGGCGGGCCGCTTTGGGCAAGCCGCGCGGCATGGGCGGCGCCGCGTCGCTGGCGACGGTGCGAAAGCGGGAACAAAAAGCGCCGGCAGCTCGTCGGCGTGCTGGCCGGCAGGCGGCCGCTCGCCCGACGGCCGGGCGCTCGGCGCGGACGCGCGCCGGCCGGCGATCGGCGCTGCGCCTCAGGTAACGCGCGTGCCGGGCGAGCTGCTGTCCGCTCGCGAAAGGCATGGGGCGCCCGGCGAGCTGCTGTCCGCTCGCGAAAAGCGCGAGACGCCCGGCGAGCTGCTGTCCGCTCGCGAAAGGCGCGGGACGCCCGGCGAGCTGCCGTTGCTCGCGAAAGGCGCGGGAACTCCGGGCGAGTTGCCGTGCACTCGCGAACGAGACGGCCACGAGCTGCCAGTTGCGGTCGGAAAGACGCTGGACGGTGGCGAATTGGCGGCGGCTGCGCTTGGGAAAACGCGGACAGCGGCTGATTTGGTCGCACTCAGGACGGCGCGAGAGGGCGGCCAATCGCTGGCGTTACGCTCGGGACAGCGCGAGACGGCCGCCACTTGCGGCAGTGCGCCGGCGAGGCGCCGGACGGCCGCCAATTGTCGGCACTGCGGAAGGCGAGCCGAAGACGGCCGCCCATTGTCGGCACTGTGCCGGGCGAGCCGAAGACGGCCGCCCATTGTCGCCAACTGCGCTCGGACAGCCGCGGGACGGCCGCCCATTGTCGGCACTGCGCCCGCACAGGCGGCCCAATTGGCGCGCTGCCGACGAGGCGCGAGCCGGCATGCGTCGATTGCCAAGATTAGTAAGGCACCGTAGTATTTTCGCCGATGGAGCGCTTCATTCCCAACGAGCTCGCGATCGAGATGATGCGCCGCTACAAGAAGCGCTTTCCCGATCTCGATACGAACGCCGTCGAGCTGGCGCTGCGGGTCAAGCGCTTCGCCAACCTCGCCGAGGCCCACGCCGAAGCGCACTTCGCCCGTTACGGCCTGACTGCGGGCCGTTTTCGCATCCTCATCGAGCTCTTCGAAGCCAGCGACGGATTGACCCCGAGCGCGCTCGCCGAGCATGGCTGCGTCTCGCGCTCGACCATCACCGGGCTCTTGACCAACCTCGAGAAGGACGGGCTCGTCGAGCGCGCGCCCGGCCGCGACGATGGACGCTCCTTTCGCACCCGCCTGACCGAGGACGCGCGGCGCAAGATGGAGCGCATCTTGCCCGACCATTTCCGGCGCATGAGCGAGCTGGCGACGGTGCTCGACGACGATGAGCAGCGGGAATTCATGCGGATTTTGCGCAAGATCGAGCCGATGTTCCAGCTCGCGCCGGAGACGCAGCCGACGACGGCGCGGGCGCGCCCACCGGCGCCGCCGCAGGCGAAGACGCCGCGCCCGCAGAGCGCGAAGACGCCGCACCTGCGGACGGCGAAGACGCCGCGCCTGCACGAGCGCGAAGACGCCGCGCCTGCAGAGCGCGAAGACGCCGCGCCCGCAAAGCGCGAAGACGCCGCACCTGCGGACGGCGAAGACGCCGCGCCTGCACGGCGCGAAGACGCCGCACCTGCGGACGGCGAAGACGCCACTTCAACCGACGGGAAAGACGCCGCGCCCGCCCCGACGCCAGCCGACAACGGCGCGGATGAAGCCGATTCGCTGACCGCCCCGCCCGGCCGCTGAAACCGAGCGGCAGGCTCGCGCATCTGACCATGAAGTCGCCCGTTCGCTCGCGAGAGTAGTTAGGCACCGAAGCATCAGGAGCGCCGAAGTACGCGAAAGTAGTTAGCCACCGAAGCATCGGCGTGCGGTCGGACTGAACGTCGTTAGCTAGCGAATCATCGGCGCGGTGGGACTGAATGTCGTTAGCCACCGAAGCATCGGCGCGCGGTCGGATCTGAAAGTAGCCACCGAAGCGTCGGCGCGAGCGTTCGCAAGGTAGTTAGGCACCGAATCTTCGCGAGGTAGTTAGGCACCGAATCTTCGCGAGGTAGTTAGGCCCGAATCTTCGTAAAGGCAGTCAGCCGCCGAATCGTCGCAAAGTAGTTAGCCGCCGAATCATCGAGGTCAGTGGAACGAGATGTCTCAGGTCGTATCGCCTACCGCGCCACTGCCGCCGTCGCCGCCGCCGCGACCGATCTCCGAGACGATCACGCCCGCGATGCGCGCCATCGTCACCATCACCGTCATGGCGGCGACCATCATGGAGGTGCTCGACACCTCGATCGTCAACGTCGCGCTGCCGAACATGCAAGGCCAGCTCGGCGCCACGCTCGACGACATCGGCTGGGTGTCGACCGGCTACATCATCTCCAACGTCATCGTCCTGCCGCTGACCGGCTGGCTCTCCGACGTCTTCGGCCGCCGCAAATATCTCGCCTACTCCGTCATCCTCTTCACGCTGGCGTCGTTCGGCTGCGGCATCTCGCGCAGCCTCGGGACGCTCGTCACCTTCCGCATCATCCAAGGCATGGGCGGCGCCGCCTTTCTGTCGACGGCGCAAGCGACCCTCGTCGAAATCTACCCCAAGAATCGCCAGGGTTTCGCGCAGGCCATGTTCGGCATGGGCGTCGTCATGGCGCCGACGCTGGGGCCGACCGTCGGCGGCTTCATCACCGATCATTACACGTGGCCGTGGATCTTCTTCGTCAACGTGCCCGTCGGAATCTTGGCCGCCGTCCTGTGCTTCGCCTACGTGCCCGATTCGCTGGCGGCCTCGGCGCCACGACGGGCCGACTTCGCCGGCATCCTCTTGCTCGCCGTCGGGCTCGGCTCGCTGCAGACGATCCTCGAGCGCGGCGAGCAGGAGGACTGGTTCGAGAAGCCGTACATCACGGCGCTGGCGCTGACGGCGCTGTGCGGCGGGATCGCGTTCGTTTGGTGGGAGCTCAATCCGCGCAACAAGTCGCCGGCCGTGGACCTGCGCGTGCTCGCCAATCGCAACCTCGCCGCCGGCTCGGCGTTCGCGTCGGCGCTCGGCTTCGGCCTCTACGGCTCGGTGCTGCTGATTCCGCAGTTCTTGCAACGCGTGCAGGCGCATACGGCGCAACAAACGGGCCTCTTGCTGCTGCCCGGCGGCATCGCGACGGCAATGATGATGCCTATCATCGCACGCATGCTGACGCGCTTCGACCCGCGCTTCTTCATCGGCGCCGGCATGACGCTCCTCGGCACGTCGGCGCTGTGGCTGGCGCATCTGCTGACGCTGGAGACGCCGAACTCGGCCATCTTCGTGCCGCTCATCCTGCGCGGAATGGGCATCGGGCTGCAGTTCGTGCCGCTGTCGATCGTCGCCTTGGGCACGCTCAAGCCCAACAAAGTGGCCGAAGGCGCCGGCCTCTATAATCTGTTCCGGCAGCTCGGCGGCTCTTTTGGCATCGCAATTTTAGCGACGATCCTCGATCGACGGCAGAAGTTCCACTTCGATCGACTGCGCGAGCACGTCGATGTCGGCAATGTGCTCGTGCAGCAGCAGCTCGCGGCCATCAAGCTGCGGCTGGCCGGCGGCGGTTACATGCCGGGCGACATCGATCAGGCGGCGCAGCGAATCCTCGGCGGAAACGTGACGCACCAGGCGTTCAATTTGAGCTTCATCGACGCGTTTTGGGCGATGGGCTGGATCTGCTTCTCGGCGCTGCTGCTGCTGTTCTTGTTTCAGCGGGCGAAGAATCGGAATAGCGCGGCAGCGGCGCATTAAAGGCGGTTCTCGATCCGCTCCCGTCGCGAACCCTGCTGCGGGCCGCGTCTGCTTCGTTGCGCATCGCTTTAGTGAACCGCCAGTCGCTTTGCTCTTCGCGCCTCGCTGCCGCGTAGTTGCTTCCCAGTCATGCCTCGCATGTTGCGTACGTGGTTGCTTCGCAGTCATGCCGCGCAGCTGACGCGTGCGTGGTTATTCGCAGTCATGCTTCGCGTGAGCGAGATCGTCGCGCCCCGTGTTCTGCTTCGTGCGGTCAGCGGCGCTTCTTCGCCGCGGCTTCCCAGCGCGAGCGCCCGGCTGTGACGAGACTCGCCGGAGCTATCGTTCTTGCGCGGCTCGCGCGGCGTCGGCCTCCGCCAGCTGCTGCGCGATGCGCGCGTTCACGTCGTCGGCGTGCGTGATCGGCCCCATGTGCCCGGCGCCCGCGATGGTCGCCAGCCGCGCCTTCGGCAACGTCGCCTCGAGCAGCGCCACGACGCGCCGCGCCGCCGCCGGCGAACGCTCGCCCGTCATCAGCAGCGTCGGCGCCGTCAGCTGCGCGTAGCCCGACGCCGGCGTGCGGTCCTGCATGAGCGAGCGCACCTCGCCGTAGACTTTACGCCCGATCTTCAAGAACGACTCGCGCTGCGCCGCCGGCAGCGACTGCCACGCGCCCGCGCCGTTCCAATAGTCGACGAACGCCGTGAACCAGGGCTCTTGCCCGCCGTGCGCATCGTCGGTGAACGCGGGGTTGTTCGACGCCCGCGCCAGATCCGCGAGCCCGACCGCATCATCGGCGCCATACAGCACGCCGAACGTCACGGGATCGTAAGCGGCGAGCGAACGCAGCTGCGCCGGGCGCTCCTTGGCCACCATGAACGCCACGAAGCCGCCGTACGAATGCCCGACGATATGCGCCGGCTCGCCCAGCGAATCCCACAGCTCGACGATCGCCGCCACGTCGCTGCGAAAGTCGAACGGCTGATCGTCGGGCCACGGCGGATTGGCGCCCGAGCCGAGAAAATCGGGGCTGACGACGCGATGACGCGGCGCCAACCGCTCGGCGAGCCGGCGCCACTGACGCCCCGACATGCCGCCGCTGTGCAAGAGGATCGCGAGCGAGCCTTCACCACGCACGTCGTATTTGATCATGACGCGCTCGACTGTACCGCGCCGCCGCCGAATCCGCAGCCGCCGCCATCGCGGCGAAGTGTGCGTGCTTTCGGCGCGCGGCGTGCGCCGCAAACCCGGCGCGTCGCAGCCGACCCACGCTCGCAGCGACCGAATCCAGCCTGGCGCGCCTGCCGTCGCGCGCCGCCGCCACGGAATCAGCCCGGCGGGCGACAGAACAGCGGCGTCGGCAGGTCGCTCGGCGGGTCGCCGGGGCAGCCGTAATTCGTGATCTCCGAGCAGCGACAACGATCGGGATGGATTGTACCGTCGCTGTCCTGCACGCTCGAGCCGCAGTTCGTTGCGTAGTCGCAGTCGACCTCCGCGCAGGTCGTGCGGCACGTGCCGTCGTCGGTCGTGGTGGCGCGCTGCTGCCCGTTCTTGAGCTCCTCGGCGAAGCAGACCACCGAGCTGCCGACGCCGCCGTCGGGTGCATAAGGCGCTTTGTAGCTGCACCAACCGCCGTTGAAGACCTTGATCATGTGATAGACGACGTCGGTGATCGAGTCGCGGCAGTAGGCGTCGGCGGCAGCGGCGAGCTCGGTGGCGCCGGCGTCGGGCACCTGCAGCGCCGTCGGCAGGCACACCTCCATCGCGATGTGCGCCGCGCAATGGCCGCCCGAGCAGTGCGAGTTGTCGAACGTCAGATTGCACGCGCAGTTGACGACGTCGTCGCCCGGCTGCGCGATAATCGCCGACTGTTGAATATGCCCGTTACCGGACAAGCTGCAGCCGCTAATCAACACGATTAGACCGAAGGCGAGACGCGACAGTCGCCTCAATTGACGAGACCGATGTCGTTGGCGCAAGGCTCGAACTCCTTGCCATCGAGCGCCAATGAAAAGAGCGCGCCCACGATTCCGGCGGTCACGTCGTCGCTGCAGAATTTGGCGGTCGTCTCGCCGTCGTCGGTATATTCGGCGTTCCAAACCGGCTTATTGGCGTCGGTATAAGGTTTGAGCGTATCGCACTCGGTAAACTTGTTGCATTCCTCGTCCAGCGCCGCGTCGAAGTCGGGTAAGAGCATCGGGATTTGATCGAGGTCGTTCTTTTGGACGGCCGCCATTCCCAGCGAATGCACTGTGGCGGCGATCCATTGGTCATACGTCAATTGATCGGCGGCCGTGGTCGTGAATCCCGGGCTGTTTTGATAGGAGTCGATATTGTCGGCTTCGACCGCGTCGAATCCTTTGCTTTGACAGAGCTTGAAGCGCGCCAACATGATCGCTTGCAGCGTCGCGTAATTCGGACCCGCCGGGCGCACGTCGAGCCAGAATTCGCCGGGCCAACCATCGACCGCGGCGCCCTTCAAGCTCGCTGGGAACGACGCCGAGTCGGGACGATCGGGCTCATACGTGCCGGCGTCCATGTAGCAGACGACTTTGATGCCGGCCTGGTGCAGCAGCGTGACCTCGGCGGCGCTGTTGCCGAAGCCGTCGATGTCGTAAACGCCGACGTTGCGCATGTTGTCGGGCGGCGCGTTCTGCAGATCCCAGTAGAACGTGGCGTTCTTGGACGGATGCCACCAGCCGGCGCCGCCGTCGCCGCTCACGCTGGCGTCGCCGCCGCCGGCGAGACCGGCCAAGTCGCCGCCGCTGCCCGCGAGGCCCGCCAAGTCGCCGCCGCCGCCGACCGCGGCGTCGGCCGCGCCCTTGCCGTGCGACGACGAACAGCCGCCGAGACAAACCAGCAGAGCTCCCGCGCAAAAACCCGAGCGAGCGACAGGTCTCATGACTCCAAGTATATCACGCCCGCGGCCGCGACCGTCGCGTCACCGGCCGCGGAATTGGTACGAAACCGCGCATTCGCATATTCGTGAGTATCGGTTTTCTGTTTATTTTGCGCGCCGCCTGACAATTGCTGCAACCGACGGTCAGCAGCGCTGTCCGACGGGACTGTCTCGAACGCGAGACATCGCGTGAATACGTGTCGCGAATAATCGATTTCGATATCGCCGGTTGTTGATCCACCAAATCGGCTTCCCTATACTCTGGCCGTCGCGGAGCAGTCGAATGCGCCTGCCAGCGACGCCAACGAAGCAATGAAACCCAATGTGGCGCTGTTGCTGCTCGCATTGTGCGCCGAAGGGTGCGCGACCAAGCCCTGTCGTGACGGCACCGTTTATTTGACGCTCGATTATGCCGGCGTCGCCAGCGCCGCCGACGCGATCAGGCTCGACGTCACCGTCGGCGACAGCCACCAGGGTTACACGCGCCCGCGGACGCCGGGCGCGGCCAAAGACGCGCTCGAGATCGACTTTCGCGCCTATCCGCGCGCGGCCACCGTCGTCATCGCTGCGACGGCGACGCACGGCGGGCAGACGATCGGCGCCGGCCTCACGCAAGCGACGCTCGCCGCCGGCTGCACGGCGCTGACGCTCGACGTCGGCGCGGCGACGACGAGCGGCGACGACGCCGCGGCCGACCTTGCCGTCGACGCGCACGATCTGGCCGGCGCCGATTTGACGAGCGCGCCGCCCGATCTGACGGTCGTGCCGCCCGATCTCGCTGTCGTGCCGCCCGACCTCGCGCCGCCGGCGACGACGCACGATTTGGCGATGGCGCCGCCGCACGACTTGGCGATAGCGCCGGTCGTCGTCGACCTGGCCGTGCCGATCGCGCCGCCCGATCTGGCGCAGCCGATCGTCGACATGGCGCAGCCGCCCGTCATCGGCTTCAGCGGCGAATCCGACACGCCGCAGATGCCGAACAGCACGAATTACACGGCGTTCACCGACGCCTGCCCGGCCGGCCAGGCCATGTTCGGCTTCAACCTCGCCGTCGCCACCGACACGTCCGGCAACCAGCTCGGCGTCAACCGCGCCGACACGCTGTGCGCCGTGCCCGCCGTCAAACCCGCCGTCGGCGGCGGCTGGACCGTCGTCTGGGAAGTCGGCCCGACGCTGCCCGGCCACGGCACCGCCGACCAAGCCACCGTCGCCTATCAGTGCAATACGAACGCCTTTCTCGTCGGCTTCGGCGGCCGCTCGGGGCTCTATCTCGACAAGCTGCTCATCAGCTGCGCCTCCATCCTCGTCGACGGCAACGGCAACGTCAGCGTCGGTCCCACCAGCGACAGCAACACCGGCGTCGGCGGCACCGGCGGCAGCGCCTTCGCCAACATCTACTGCCCCGCCGGCCAAGTGGCGACGATGCTGCGCACGCGCGATCAGGCCGGCTCGGCGCCCAACGCGTTCGGCTACGGCTGCAGCACGCCGGTGGTCACGAAATGACGCCGCGCCGGCTGCTCTTGACGATCGTCGCGCTCGTGACGCTGACGTGGCCGTCGCCCGCGCGTGCCGACGATGCGCGCGAGGCGCAGGCGCGCTCCTACTTCTCGGTCGGCCTCGGCAAGTACAACCTCGGCGAATACGCGGCGGCGATCGAGGCGTTTCAGGCCGGCTACAAGCTGAAACCGCTGCCGCTGTTCCTGTTCAACATCGCCCAGGCGGCGCGTAAGAGCGGTCGCCTCGAGCTGGCACAGGAATATTACGTGCTGTACGTCGACCGCGAGATGACGCGCTCGGCGCCGCAGCGAACCGAAGCGCGCGCGCAGCTGATTCGCGTGCGCCACGAGCTGGCGGTGGCGGCGCGCGAACGACGCAATGCGCCGCCGCCGGCGAAGCTCGCCGTCAGCGAAGACGAGCCGGCGCCGAGCGCGCCGAAGACGGCGCCGATCGTCACTCCGGCGCCGGTCGCGACGACGTCGGTGCCGGCGGCGGCGCTCGAGCCGGCGCTGGCCGCATCGCTGACGACGCCGGCGTTGACGCGCGAGCCGGCGCCGCGGCCGGTGTGGAAGCGCGCCTGGTTTTGGGGCACGCTCACCGCCGTCGTCGTCGTCGGAGTTGGCGCGGGCGTCGGCGGCTGGTTGGCTGTACAATCTCGCGGCCCGGCTAAACCGTCGTTGGGCGCGGTGAACTTTTGAGCCTCTTGAAGCACATGATCATGAAGCGTGAGACAGCCTGATGGCGACCGCGTCCGAGCCCGGCGTCGTCTTCGGCCGCTATCGGCTCGTCGAGCAGCTCGGCGCCGGCGGCATGGCGCGGGTGTTCCGCGCGGTCATCGACGGACCCAAGGGCTTCGCCCACGAGCTCGTCATCAAGCGCATTCGGCCCGAATACAGCAGCAACGCGCACTTCGTGAACATGCTGGCCCGCGAAGCGCGCATCTGCGGCCTGTTGCGCCATCACAGCATCGTCCAGGTGCATGAATTTGCCGAGGTCGACGGCGAATATTACCTGGCGATGGAGATGGTCGAAGGCTGCGACCTGCTGGCGTTGGCGCGCGCGCTCGGCAAGGCCGAGCGGCCGATGCCGGCGGGCGTCGCCTGCCACATCGTCAACGAGCTGGCCGGCGCGCTCGGCTACGCGCACGCGCTCACCGACGGCGACGGCGTCAGCCTCGGCGTCGTGCACCGCGACATCAGCCCGTCGAACGTCATGATCGGCAAGCTGGGCACGGTCAAGCTGCTCGACTTCGGCATCGCCAAGGCGGCGGCGACGGCGCGCGAGGATCACACGTCGACGGGCACGCTCAAGGGCAAGATCGGCTACATGTCGCCCGAGCAGGCCGAGGGCTTGCCGCTCGACGGGCGCAGCGACATCTTCGCGCTCGGCGTCGTGTTTCACGAGATTCTCACGCAGCGACGGCTGTTCCGCGCCGACGGCGACATGGAGCGGCTGCGGATGGTGCGCGAGGCCAAGGTCGATCCGCCGTCGACGCTGATGCCGAACATCGCGCCGGCGATCGATGCCGTGGTCATGAAGATGCTGGCGCGGCGACGGGAAGATCGCTATCAGCGGGCCGAGGATGTGGTCGCCGACTTGACGCCGCTGTGTAGCCACGCGGGTGTGCTGCGCGGCTTGGTGGCGGAGATGGCGCCGCATTTTCCGGCGCGCAGCGGGGCCGTCGTCGGGCCGGAAGACGCGCGTTACCTGCCGAATTCGCTGTCGCTGGGCCAGCTGCAGCCGGCGGCGCCGGCGATGCCGCGCAATGACGGCGTCGTGCAGGCGACGATGTCGGGGGCGAACTCGCGCGGCGAGCTGCTGGCGGTGGCGGACTATCGCATCGGCCCGACGCCGGGCGCGTGGCGTCGCTGGGCGGTGCCGGCGCTGGTCGGGGCGGCGTTCGTGCTCGTCGGCATTGGGCTCGTCGGCGGCTGGCGGCATCCGGCGGAGACGCCAGGCGCGCGCGCGGGTACGCTTGGCGTCGGCGGGACGGCCGCGATCGGTGGCGCGACGGGCGCGACTGCTGCGGGCGCGGGCGCGGCCGCGGCGTCGGGCGAGCTGCCGTCGCCGCCGACGCCGACGGCGGTCGCGACAGCGCCGGTCGCGGCGGCGCCGGTGGTCATCGCGGCGCGGCCGGAGCCGGTGCATCTGACGCTCGCCGGGCCCGATGGCGCGGAGGTGTTCGTCGACGGGCTGCTCGTCGGGCAGGTGCCGCTCGATGTGGCGCTGGCGCCGATTCCGCGGGAGCGGCATGTGCTGGTGAAGCAGCCGGGGTTCGCGCCGTGGACGCGGAAGGTGGCCGGCGATACGACGATCGCGCTGACGGCGCATTTGTCGCGGAGGCACGGCAATGGCGGCTTAGCCCCGGCAGGCAACGACTCGCCCGACGAAGCCCGCATCTACGATCCCTTCAGCCGTTAGCATCGTTCGCCGCGACCTCGCAGGCGAAAGCTTTCCAGGCGCCCGTGGTTTGCCATTTCCATAGACGCCTCGCGTCGCTCACCGGTGACGTCGAGAGTGACGTTCACCTGATTCTCAACGACTCTAGCCATTTGTTAGGTCGTCCTGCGTAATGATCTCGAAGCCTGTCTTCAACGTGTTCCGCATCCCAAACCGCCGCACGCTCTAGACCGATGCAGTCGTCTCGCACTGCATGCCACTCTCGTTCGCCTTGCTTTACTCGAAAACTCCCACGTTTGAGGCCGTCTTCAATGAAAAACTTTGGCAAGACTAAGAGTTCGGGGGACAGCCTTACGTTTCCAACAACAGTCCAACGGCCTGAGGTGACGGCGCTATTTACTACATAGATTTCAAATGCAATCGGTAGCCTTACGATATCTGCAATCTGCATCTCCGTCTTCGATTCGCGGTCATAGAACGCGAACAGAGGATTCTCAAGCGCTCGAGCGTACGTTAGGACGTCTTTGCCGAGAGTTATCTTAACCACGTCCCCGGTTTCTGCTCTTCTTAATCTCTTCATAACTTGGATTATTATCAATATTCGCAGATGATTCGGTTGGTAATCGCGTTTCGGCTCAGACTTATCTGGCACCGATTCCGACTTCTTTCGACATTGCTATTAGTACCGTTGTTGTCGGAAGTATATGCGTAGGAGAAGTGGACGCGATTGAGACTTCCATCTTGGAACTCGATCGAGTTGTCGCAGGCGGATTCAATCCACCCACCAGGCTGAATGACACCGATGATACGTTGGTTGTAATTGTGGTCCCAGCCGTAGCCGAGGACGCCCGCATAGTTTACGCGACTGCGATAGGTCCGTGTGAACTCGTAGTGAACGCCGTAGCCGGCGAGCTCGACGTCGGTTCGCGCCTCGAAGAACTCACCGTCGCCGAGGACCGGATCGCCGCCGGCGGGATGGCGCAAATAAGGCACCTTGATGGGGGCAGTCCCCGTGCCATCGATGCGAGCTGTCGGACTAACGATGGGGGCGGGCGCGGCTGCATATTCATCGATCGGACCATCCGGGCACGTCACCGGTGGACTGAACGACCAGTTGACTTTTGCGGCGGCTGCTTGAGTGCCGGCGGGAAGGAGACAGGTCTGCGCCTCACTTCTCGTACAAAGCAGCAGGCCGGCCAGGATAAGGGCTACACGGGCCAGCTTCGCGAGCTGCGAGTCGAAGTCGGTCAATCTCATGACGCGGACGCCTCTTAACGGACAGGTGCGGCGCCGCACTGCACGAGCTGAGCCGGGGGATTTTCTCACCGGCAGTGTTACCGTTGGATGGTTGCTTAGCGCCGTTGCCAGCGCTGAAGAATGCGGTGGCTACTGTAGTCAGCTGCGACATGCCGCCGCAGATCTTCAGGCTAGCTGATCGGGGCGACCTTTGGTCTACTCGGCCCCGCGTCAGCTCTCATCGCCGGCAGCGGAGGGCGGCATCGTAATATCAGTTATTCTCGACTTCTCGTTGCAGGACAAAGCGGAGAAGCGCGCGGGAACACCTAGCCGCGCGTCGACCTCAGCTCGGCTCGATAGAAGGCAATCGCATCTTCGAGCAGGGTGCTAGGTCGGCCCCGTCCTTCCTAAAGTAGCCTCCCCGAGTTTCCCGCCCGACACCGCGACCTTGTACACAGGGCCGTTCGCGCGCTGCCCGCCTATCGGAACCCTAGCGCCAACGGCATCGAAAGCAGCCAAGCGCGCGCGACATCGCGCCACTGCGTAACCAGCTCCGGCATGCGCGACCCGGTCTTCGGCAGCTCCACGCGCACCGCTTTGTCGTCCACCGCTGCCTCAGCTCTTGTTGCCGGCGACGATCAGGAATATCGGGATCCGCTTCCGCCGCTCATACGTCTCGCGCGTCGTGAACATCTCCGGCCGCGGACACGCCTCGCACAGCGCGTCCACGACGAACCCCGACGAGCGCATGGCCGCGAAGTAATTCTCGACGGTGCGGTGGTACTTCTCGACCTCGCCGCCCAGCCACTTCTCGATGCGCGACCCGCTGTCGAAGTAGTTGTCGACCAGCCAATCCTGCCGCACCGTCCCCTCTTTCCAGCCGCGCGAGCAGGACGAGATGACCGGATGCTCGACCGAGAACACGAAGCGGCCGCCGTCGACGAGCGCGCGCGCAATGTCGGAGAACACGAGGCCGACGTCGGCCACGTAATGCAGCGCCAGCCGCGACACCGCCAATCGAACGCCGCCGTCGGAAACTTCCACGTCTCGACGCGCTGCTCGATGACCTGCGCCGTCGCCTCGCGGCCGGCGAGCGTCTCGCGCGCGGCCTCGGCCATCTTGCGCGAGCCTTCGACGCCGACGTAGCTGACCGCGCCGCGCACCAGCAGCTCCTTGCCGTAGGCGGCCGCGCCGCAGCCGAGGTCGAGCACGCGTCGCCCGCGCACGTCGCCGACGAGCTCGTCGAAGACCGGCGCCTCCATCGTCTCGTTGGGGCTGTCGCGACGCAGGCGCATGGCCATGTACGTCGCGAAGACGTCGTCGTAGAACTCGGGGCCGTCGGAACCCATGAAGTGCACCCATTATAGCGACAACGCCGCACGGAATCAGTGACCGACTTTCCACCCTGCCGCCGCGGCCGTCCGAGTGGCATCGGCGAGGGAGCGATTCGGCCGCCGTCGCCGTCGCTGCCGCCGACGGGAGCGACGGGTCGTGACCGGCGTCCGCGACGAGGAGGGACGCGCATGCGGGCTGTCGTGGAGGCGCTCGACCGGCGACGCGAGGCCGGGCGATGGGCTCGCAATCGCCGACCGCGACGAGGTTGCGCGCCGCAAAATGACGCCGCTTTGGGCTCGATATCGGGCGCGAGCTTGACCGTCGCGGCCGCCGGTCGGAGGGCGCGGACCAATACTGGCTAAGCGCACTCGCCGCGAAATCAAGCTGCGGGCGCGCGAGCGCCTCGCGCGGCCAGGCGTAGACTAGAACCATGGCCGACCGGCGCCCACCCGCACGCTCCGACGGCGACGCGCGCTCGGCCGACCCGCATTCGCCCGCAGGCTCCGACAGCGTCGCGCGCTCCCGTCCGCCGGCTCGCTCCGACGGCGCGCTCGTCCTCGGCAGCGCGCGCGGCCGCTGGGTGCTCGCCGCCACGGTCCTCGGCTCCGGCCTCGCCATGCTCGACTCCACCGTCGTCAACATCGCCGGCCCGTCGATGGCACGCGATCTCCACGTCGGCGTCACCGGCCTGCAATGGATCATCAACGGCTACACGCTGACGCTCTCGGCCTTCCTCTTGCTCGGCGGCGCGCTCGGCGATCGCTTCGGCCGCCGCCGCCTGTTCATGCTCGGCGTAACCTGGTTCACGCTCGCGTCCATCGCCTGCGGCCTCGCCGGCTCGACGCTGACGTTGACGCTCAGCCGCCTCCTGCAGGGCGTCGGCGGCGCGCTGCTGGCGCCCGGCAGCCTCGCCATCCTCGGCGCCAGCTTCGCGCGCGACGAGCGCGCGCGCCGCCATCGGCGCCTGGAGCGGCCTCGGCGGCGTCACCATGGCCATCGGCCCCTTCGTCGGCGGCTACCTCGTGCAGGCGGTGTCGTGGCGGCTCGTGTTCTTCATCAACGTGCCGTTGGCGCTGGCGGTGCTGCTCATGACCCACCGCTTCGTGCCCGAGAGCCGCGATCCCGACGCCGGTCCCATCGATGTCGCCGGCGCGCTCTTGGCGGCGCTGGCGCTGGGCGGCATCACGTACGCGCTCATTCAGGCGGGCGGCGATGCGCGCGGCGCCGTCGACGTGTGGCTGGCCGGGGTCGGCGGCGTGATGGCGCTCGTGGCCTTCTTCGTCGTCGAGGCGCGCCGGCGCGCGCCCATGCTCGATCTCGCGCTGTTTCGGCATCGGCCGTTCGGCGCCGCCAACGTCGAGACGCTGGTCATCTACGCGGCGCTCGGCGGCGCGCTCTTCCTCATGCCGGTGCAGCTGCAGACGGTGCTGCACTATTCCCCGCTGGCCGGCGGCGCCGCGCTGCTGCCGTCGACGGCCATGATGATGTTCCTCTCGTCGTCGATGGGACGCTTGGCCGCGCGTATCGGGCCGCGCATTCCGATGACGGTCGGGCCGCTCGTCGCCGCCGTCGGCCTCGTGCTGCTGGCGCGCATCGACGGTCACAGCCATTACGTGGCGAACGTCTTGCCCGGCGTGCTCGTGCTCGGGCTCGGCCTATCGATCACGGTGGCGCCGCTGACGGCGACGGTCTTGGCGGCGGCGCCGGTCGGCCGCACCGGCATCGCCTCCGCCATCAACAACGCCGTCGCGCGCAGCGGCAGCTTGCTCGCCGTCGCCATCTTGCCGGGCGTGGCCGGGCTCGGCGGTGGTCACGCGCTCGATCCGGCGCGCTTCGCGGTCGGCTATCCGCGCGCGCTCGGCTATGCCACGGGCGGCTGCGTGGCCGGCGCGCTCATCGCCGCCTGGCGCGTCATCCGGCCGCCGACCAGCGACGACCGCCCGTGCGCGCCGTTGCCCGTCCACCCGTCGTAACGACGCGGACACGCAATGCGCCATCGGCAACAATGATGATGGCGGCCATCAAACGCGACCCATCCGCTTTCGGCGCATGTGCCTGCGCGGCGCTCCGTATCGCTGCGCAGGCCTGGGCGGCAATGATGATGATGGTCATCGAATCGCGCCAGGCGGCCTCATCGCTCCGCTGCCCATCAATAATGATGCCGGTCATCAAACGGCGCCAGGCGGCCTCATCGCAGCGCTTTGCGGCAATCATGATGGCGGTCATCAAAGGTGAAGGGCCGCTCTCGCCGCTGGCGCGTCGTGCGCGACCTCGCGGCTCGCGCGTCATGCGCGGCCTCGCCGCCCCGCGGCCGTCAGCCGACGAGGCCGCGCACGACGTCTTCGATGCCGACGAGGCCCCGCCGCGGCGCGCCCTTGAACGCGATCCGGCCCGCGTTGAACCCGCCCACCATCTCGCGGAACAGCGCCGCCATCTTCGGCTTCATTCCCGCCTGCAAGAGCGCCGGCTCGATCGCCGCATCCGGCACCGGCACGACCTGCACCGGCCGCCCCAGCACGCGCGCGAACGCCGCCGCCACCTCCTCCGGCGTGTAGTCGCGCGGCCCGGCGAGCTCGATGACGCGCTCCGCCGCCGCCCCGGCGACGAGCGCCTCGGCCGCGACGCGACCGATGTCCGCCGTCGCCACCATGCGCGCCGCGTGCCCCAACGTCAGCATCGACGGCAAGACGCCGTCCGCCTTCGCCGGATGCACGACCGCGCCCCAGTTCTCCATGAAATAGGCCGCGCGCACGGCCGTCAGCGCCAGCCCCAACGACCCGAGCGCCGCCTCCAGCCGATGATTGCCGACGATCGGCCCCGTTCCGCTCGCCAGCTCGGCGCCGATCGACGACAACATGACCACGTGCTTCGGCTTGGCCGCCTGCAGCGCCGCCGTCCAGCTCGCGATCAGCGTCGCCTGCGTCGCCAGCAGGTCGTCGGCCTGATGATTGGGCGGCAGCATCACGTAGACGCCGTCGGCCCCACGCAGCGCCGCCGTCAGCGCCGCCGTGTCGCTCAGCTCGGCCACGGCCACCTCGGCGCCGCGCGCCTTCCAATCCGCGCCCTTCTTGGCGTCGCGCACGATGACGCGCACCGCGTGGCCTTGCGCCAACAACGCCTTCGCCGCCGCTCCGCCGGTATTTCCACTCGCTCCGCTGATGACGAACATGGGCTTCTCCTGTCGGTTGTGACTGCGGGACGAGAGGAAAGATGCGCCCGGCCACGCCATTCGTACAATTCATTGTTATCATCACGACCCATGAACGGCGTGCATGTCGAAGCGTTCGATCTCAACCTGCTCTTGGCCTTCGACGCGCTGTGGACCGAGCGCCACGTCACGCGCGCCGCGCGCCGCGTCGGGCTGACGCAATCGGCGATGAGCCACGCGCTCGCCCGCCTGCGCACGCAGCTCGACGATCCGCTGTTCGTCACGACGCCGCGCGGGCTCATGCCGACGCCGCGGGCGCACGCGCTGGCGCCGCCGCTGGCCGAGGCGCTGACGCTCGTGCGCGACGCGGTCAAGCCGCCCCAGTTCGTGCCGGCGACGCTGCAGCGGACGTTCACGATCGGCAGCAACGACTACGGCGACGTGGCGTTGCTGCCGCAGCTGGTGGCGCGCCTGGAGCGTGAAGCGCCGGGCGTGCGCCTCATCTTGCGGCCGATCGTCGGCGACGGCGAGCGCGCGCTGCTCGACGGTCAACATGACCTCATGTTCAGCGTGCCGCACCCGGCCGCGCCCGACGTCTTCGGCGAGACGCTGTTTCACGATCACTTCGTGTCGCTCCTGCGCGCCGACCATCCCGCGGCGCGCCGCCCGCTGACGCTCGATCGCTTCGTGGCGCTGCGCCATCTGCTGATTTCGCCGCAAGGCATGGGCGAGGCGGCGGTCGACGTCGCGCTGCGCGCGCGCGGCCGCGAGCGCGTCATCGCCGTGCGCCTGCCGCATTTCCTGTCGGCGCCGCTGGTGGTCGCGCAAACCGACCTCATCGTGACGATGCCGGAGCGCGTGGCGCAAGCGGTGGCGACGCAGCAGCGGTTCGTCGTCCGTCAACCGCCGGTGCAGCTGCCGAGCATCACCTTCAACATGTTCTGGCACGCGCGCAACGACGCCGACCCGTTGCATCGTTGGATTCGCACGCTGGCGGCGACGGTCGCCCGCGGTAAGCCAGCCCGCGCGAAGGCAGGCGCCGGCGCGCGCGACCGCCGCGTCGACGCGGGCGCCTCGGACGCCGGCCGCGTCGACCGCAAACCGCGCGGCCGCCGTCGCCGCTGACCGCGCACGCCGCCGACCGGCAGCGTGACCCGTGCTATCCGAGAGACACGCCGCCGACTCCGTCCGTCTGCTGCTGCGCCAACTGTATGGCGTTCAATATATTTGCGCGGCGAGAGCGAATGGGCACACACGGTCGCGCATCCCGCGCCAAACCGCCGCCTCGCCGTGCGCGCCATCGCCGGCGCAACTGCGCGCCGAAGCTTTGCTACGATGCGCGCCATGCGGATCTTGCGATCGCGCCTGAGCTCAGGCGCACTCTCGTGGCTCTCACTTCCGGCCCTTTTGGCCCTCCTCGCCGCTCCGGCCCGCGCCGCCTCGCCGACGCCGGCCACGGGCGAGCTGCTCTTCAAACAGCGCTGCGGCGTCTGCCATCCCGTCGACCACGGCAGCGCGCAAGGGCCCGGCCTCGGCCGCATCGTCGGGCGCCGCGCCGCTTCGCTGGAAGGCTTCGGCTATTCGCCGGCGCTGCGCGCTTACAAACAGGTGTGGACCGAAGCGGCGCTCGACAAGTTCCTGGCCGCGCCCGCCGAGGTCGTGCCCGGCACGATCATGCCCATCCCCACGCCTGACGATGACGAGCGCCACGCCATCCTCGCCTATTTGCGCACGCTCCACGACACGCGCGTCCCGGCCAAAATCGCGCCCACCGCGACCAAGCCGACGCCGCCCACCGACCTCGGCAAGGTGCGGCTGGACAAGGCGGCGTTCGGCGACTATCGCGACGACGCGCCCGGCGTGCGCCGCCATATCACCGTCGCGGCGCTGCCGCCGCCGTTCGCATCGCGCTCGTCGAGCAATGGGCCGCGCGTCGTGGCGCCGCCGGCGGGCGCGAAGTTGCGCGTGCCCGCCGGGTTCACGGTGACGCAGTTCGCGCACGGCCTCACGCAGCCGCGCGTGCTGCGCGTCGCGCCCAACGGCGACATCTTCGTCGCCGAGAGCGAAGCCGGCCGCGTCCGCATCCTGCGCGCCAAAGACGGCGCGGCC
Organism: uncultured delta proteobacterium; assembly: GCA_963785725.1. Lineage (GTDB taxonomy): Bacteria > Myxococcota_A > Polyangia > Palsa-1104 > Palsa-1104 > JAQBQH01. The sequence goes on from CAWAWS010000003.1 coordinate 159,512, forward strand.
GCGCCCGAGACGATCGAAGTCTTCGCCGACGGCCTCGATCGTCCGTTCGGCATCGCCTTTTACCCGCCCGGCCCGTCGCCGCGCTTCGTCTACATCGCCGAGAACAACCGCGTCGTGCGCTACGCTTACAGCGCCGGCGACTTGCGCGCGCGCGGCAGAGCCGAGGTCATCGTCGCCAAGCTCACCGACGGCAGCGACGGCCACTGGACGCGCGACCTCGCCTTCTCCGCCGACGGCAAACAGCTGTTCGTCTCGGTCGGCTCCGGCTCCAACGTCGCCGAGGGCATGGACAAGCGCCCGCCCACCGACCTCGCCGCCTGGGAAGCCGCCGAAGGATTGGGCGCCACCTGGGGCGACGAGCGCCATCGCGCCGACGTCCTCGTGTTCGATCCCGAGGGCAAAGGCGGCAAAGTCTTCGCCAGCGGCATTCGCAACTGCGTCGGATTGGCCGTGCAGCCCGAGACCCACGCGCTGTGGTGCTCGACCAACGAGCGCGACGGCCTCGGCGATAACCTCGTTCCCGACTACGTGACGCAGCGTGCGCGCCGGCGCCTATTACGGTTGGCCTTGGTATTACATGGGCAACCACGAAGACCCGCGGCTCAAAGGCGCGCGCCCCGATTTGGCCGGCAAAGCGACGGTTCCCGATGTCTTGTTACAGCCGCATTCGGCGTCGTTGGAAATGACGTTTTACGACGGTAACGCGTTTCCCGCCGCTTATAAGGGTGACGGTTTCTCGGCATTGCACGGCTCATGGAATCGCGCCGGCCGCACCGGCTATAAGGTCGTCCGCATTCGCACCGAACACGGCATACCGACGGGCGAATACGAAGACTTCCTCGTCGGCTTCGTCGTCGACGAGGACAAAGTGTGGGGCCGCCCGGTCGGCGTCGCCGTCGCCCACGACGGCGCGCTCTTGATCAGCGAAGACGGCAACAGCACGATCTGGCGCGTCACGTATACCGGCCGCTAATCGGCCAACTGAATTCGTTACGGCTCGTAATTCAGATTCGGGCTCAGCCAGCGCTCGACTTCGGCGATCGTCATGCCTTTACGCGCGTGATAGTCGGCCACCTGATCGCGATCGATCTTACCCAGCGTGAAATACCGCGACTCCGGATGCGCGAAATAGAGCCCGCTGACGCTCGATCCCGGCCACATCGCGTACGACTCGGTCAATTTCATTCCCGTCTTCGCTTCGACGTCCAATAAGCGCCACAGAATACCCTTCTCCGTATGATCGGGGCACGCCGGATATCCCGCCGCCGGCCGCAGACCGCGATATTTCTCGGCGATCAACTGTTCCGGCGTCAGATTCTCGGCGCGACCATAACCCCATTCATCGCGCACGCGTTTATGCAGATATTCGGCGAACGCCTCGGCCAGGCGATCGGCCAGCGCCTCGGCCATGATGGCGTTGTAATCGTCCAGCTTGGCTTTGAATCCGTCGCACAGCTCCTTCAACCCGATACCGGTCGTGACCGCGAATGCGCCCACATGATCGGCCATTCGCGTCGCCTTGGGCGCGACGAAATCCGACAAGCTGCGCGAGGGCTCGCCCTTTTCGCGCTGCGTCTGCTGGCGCAAGAAATGAAACCGCTCGCGCACTTCCGCGCGCGATTCATCGGTATAGAGCTCGATATCATCGCCGACCGTATTCGCCGGAAACAGGCCATACACCGCGCGCGCCGTCAGCAGCTTATCGGCGATGATCGTATCGAGCAGCGCATTGGCCTCCTTGAACAAGAGCCGCGCCTGCTCGCCGTACTTCTCGTGCTCGAAAATGCGCGGATAGACGCCTTTCAATTCCCACGTATGAAAGAACGGCGTCCAATCGATATAGTCGCGCAGCACGGCCAGCAGGAAATCGTCGATCACTTGCGCGCCGATGCGCTCCGGCCGCGGCAGATCCTCTTCACGCCACACGATCGGCGTGCGATTGGCGCGCGCGTCGGCGAGCGGAATCAGCTTATGCCGCGACGTCCCGTGCGTACGCCGCAGCTTCTCGTATTCTTCGCGATGCTGCGCGACGAACGCCGCTTTGTTCTCGCGGCTCAATAAACTCGTGGTCACGGGAACGGCGCGGCTGGCGTCGAGCACGTGCACGACCGGCTCCGAGTAATGCGGCGCGATCTTCACCGCCGTGTGCGCGCGGCTCGTCGTCGCGCCGCCGATCAACAGCGGCAACTTGAAATTCAGCCGCTCCATTTCGCGCGCGACGTGCGTCATCTCATCGAGCGACGGCGTAATCAGCCCGCTCAAGCCGATCAGATCGGCCTTCTCCGCTTTGGCGCGCTCCAAAATCTTCTCGCACGACACCATGACGCCCATATCGATGACGTCGTAATTGTTACAAGCGAGCACGACGCCGACGATATTCTTGCCGATATCGTGCACGTCGCCTTTGACCGTCGCCAACACGATCTTGCCTTGCGTGCGCACCACTTCGCCCGCCGCCGCTTGCGCCGCTTTCTCCGCTTCCATGAACGGCGTCAAATAAGCGACCGCCTTCTTCATGACGCGCGCCGATTTGACGACCTGCGGCAAGAACATCTTACCGGCACCAAAAAGATCGCCGACGACGCTCATTCCGTCCATCAGCGGCCCTTCGATGACGAGCAGCGGACGACCTAATTTGGCGCGCGCCTCTTCGGTGTCGACCTCGATGAAGGCTTCGATTCCTTTGACGAGCGCATGCGAAAGGCGCGCTTCGACCGTGCCCTTACGCCACTCTTCTTCCTGCTTTTGCGCGGCCGCCGTGCCGCCCGCCGCCTGCGTCTTCAGCTTCTCGCCGAAGTCGACCAAGCGCTCGGTGGCATCGGGACGGCGATTGAGCAGCACGTCCTCGACCAGCACTTTGAGCTCGGGCTCGATCTCCTCGTAGACCTCGAGCATACCGGCGTTGACGATACCCATGTCCATGCCGGCGGCGATGGCGTGAAAGAGAAACGCCGAATGCATCGCCTCGCGAACGCGATTATTGCCGCGAAAGCTGAATGAGATATTGGAGACGCCGCCGCTCACCTTGGCGTGCGGCAGATTCTCCTTGATCCAGCGGGTGGCCGCGATGAAGTCGAGCGCGTAATTGTTGTGCTCCTCCATGCCCGTGGCCACGGTGAGGATATTGGGATCGAAGATGATGTCTTCGGGCGGGAAGCCCACTTCATCGACGAGAATGCGATAGGCCCGCTCGCAAATGCGAATCTTGTCTTGATAAGTGGCCGCTTGGCCTTGCTCGTCGAACGCCATGACGACGACGGCGGCGCCGTATTTCAATACAGTCAGCGCGTTCTGCCGAAACTTGTCCTCGCCCTCTTTGAGCGAGATCGAATTGACGATGCCTTTACCTTGTAAGCATTTCAGGCCCGCTTCGATGACGATCCACTTGGACGAATCGACCATGAACGGCACCTTCGCCACTTCCGGCTCGCTCGCCAGCAGCGACAAAAAGCGACTCATGGCGGCGACGCCGTCGATCATGCCTTCGTCCATGCAAATATCGATGACGTTGGCGCCGTTCTCGACTTGTTGCCGCGCGATGCTGACGGCCTCTTCGTAATTCCCCTCTTTGATCAGCTTGGCGAACTTGGGCGAGCCGGCGACATTGGTGCGCTCGCCGATCATCAAATACGTGCCCGGCTGCGACGTAAACGGCTGCGACCCCGACAGACGCAACGGCCGCTCGGGCTCGAAGCCGACGCGCGGCACGGCGATCGACGAGTGGTCGACGATCGCCCGCGGCGCGCGACCCGTCAAGGCTCGGCTAATCGCCGCGACATGCTCGGGCGTATTGCCGCAGCAGCCGCCGGCGATATTCAACAGGCCGCCCTCCGCGAAATCGCCGAGAAAGCGCGCCATATCGGCCGGCTCCAAGTCGAACCCGGTGGGCGACAACGGATTCGGCAAGCCGGCGTTGGGATAACAGGAAATGGCGCAATCGGACTTCTCCGACAGCTCCGTCAAAAACGGATACATCAGATCGGGGCCGAGCGAGCAATTGAGGCCGACCGCGAGCGGATTGGCGTGTTTGACCGCGTTCCAAAAGGCTTCGATCGTCTGCGCCGAGATCATGGTCTCGCCACCGCGACCGACCGCCGCCGAGACCATGATCGGCAGCTCTTTATGATCTTCCGCGAAGACGTCGGCGATGGCGACGAGCGCCGCTTTGGCGTTGAGCGAATCGAATATCGTCTCGACCAATAGAATATCGGAGCCGCCGGCGATGAGCGCGCGCACCTGCTCGGCATAGGCGATTCGCACTTGGTCGAACGTGACGACACGAAAGCCGGCGTCATCGGCGTCGGGCGAATTCGACAACGAGACCGTGAGCGGGCCAATGGCGCCGGCCACGAAGCGCGGCTTGCCGTCGACTTGCGCCATGCGGTCGGCCAATTCGCGGCATTGCCGCGCCGACTGCTCGTTGATCTCCCACGCCAGACCGCTCAACATCTTGTCTTCGATGATGCGCTGATAGAACTCGGGATCTTTGCGTCCGCCGTGCTCGCGCGGATCGTCGACGAAGAATTCGCTCTGCGTGATGCTGGTGGCGCCGAACGTATTGGTCTCGATGATATCGGCGCCCGCCTCCAAAAAGCGCCGATGAATGTCGCAGATCATCTTCGGCTGCGTGAGCGAGAATAGATCGCCGTTATTCAGCAGGTCTTTATTGGCATGTTTGAAGCGCTCGCCGCGAATATCCGCTTCGCTCATTCCATAGCTGCGAATGGTCGTTCCCATCGCACCATCGATGATGACGATGCGCTGCGCGAGAAGCTGCTTCAGTGGGTGAAGCTGGGACATTTAAACGACGTCTCCTTGCCGGTCATTCTGCCTATTCGACATCATTGACTGCTCGCGCTCTCCGCCTTGACGCTGCGCTGCGGATGCGCCGATTTGGCGCGCGGCAGCTTGTCCGCGATCGCCAACACGACCTGCAGATGCGGCTTGCGCGCCTCGCGACAGGCGACGCCACAAGACGCGACGTCGAGCCCCACTTTCGTCAACAATCGCTTCAATGCCCGCGGCGCGAACCCCGGATGGCGCTCGCCATAACGCGCGGTCACTTCGATCTGCTTATGCTGGTCGAGACACAACAAGACGAGCCGGCCGCCCGGCCGCAATACGCGCGCACATTCGGCGAGCGCCCGCGCCGGCTGCGCCGCGTACGTCAGCGTATGAAACATCAAGACGGTGTCGAATGACGCGTCGGCGAATGGTAACGCGTGCACGTCGGCGACTTGCGCGCGCACGTGCGACTGTTTCGCCAGTCGCTCTTTGGCCGCCTCGATCATGCGGTCATTGGTGTCGATACAGGTGAGCGTGCGGCAATAAGGCGCGAGCGAGCTGGCGGCCGCGCCGTCGCCGGAGCCGGCGTCGAGCACGTCGCCGAGGTCGAGCAGCGCCGCGATGCCGACGGCCAAGGAATGCCACGTGCGGCCGGGCGAGTAATCGCGCTCGATCTCGTCGACGAGCGCCTCGGGCAGCCCGCCGCGGCGCTCGGCCTCGAGGTCGAGCAGGCGCTTTTGATCGCCGTCGAGCGTCGGGTCGTTCGACGCCGCGGCCTCGTCGAGCAGCACGCGCGCCGTCGCCGGCAAGCGATCGGTCGCCAGCGCGTAGAACGACTGCGAGCCCTTGCGCCGATCGCGCACGAAGCCGGCGTCGCGCAAGCGGCCGAGGTGCGTCGAGACGCGCGGCTGCGGAATTCCGGTGACGCGCACGAGCTCGGTGACGCACAGCTCCCGGTCGCGCAAGAGCGCGCACAAGCGAATGCGGCTCTCGTCGCCGAGCAGGTTCAGCGTGTCGATGTAGTGCGCCAGGCTCATATGCGAATATCCCGATTGGCAGATATAGGAGGATCGCGCACCGCTGTCAAGCGGCGTCGACGAGGCGCGTCATGACCCTTACAGCGTCTGGTGCCATGGTTTCAATGACTTGCGTGCTGCGGTACGCTGGCGAGCGCGCATGGACGTCCGAAAAGCCATCGTCCGCGACGGTTACGACGCGGTCGCCGCCGCCTACGCCGCCGAGCGGCCGAAGCGCGAGGCGAGCCATCCGTTCGAATGGCGGCGCGAGCGCGCCTGGCTCGAGCGTTTTTACGGCGCGCTGCCGGCCGGCGCGCGCGTGCTCGACCTCGGCTGCGGCAACGGCGCGCCCATTTTGGCCGAGCTGGTCGCGCGCGGCTTCGTCGCGACCGGCGTCGACTTCTCGGCCGCGCAGCTGGCGCGCGCGCGCGCGCTTTGCCCGCAGGCCACGCTCATCGAAACCGATATGACCGAAGCGCGATTCGAACGCGAATCATTCGACGGAATCGTCGCGTACGACTCCATTTGGAATCTGCCGCGTCACGAGCAGCCGCCGCTCTTTACGCGCCTACGTGATTGGCTCGTGGATGACGCGCTCGTCCTTCTGACGCTCGGCGCCGACGACGACATCTGCGCCGACGCGCCCGGCCTGCACACCGAGCTCTTGGGCAAGCCGACGTTTTATGACGCGTGGCCGCTCGATATCTCGCTGCGATACTTACGCGCCTCGGGATTTAGGATCGCCGATTACGATTGTCATCCCGGACCGGGAAATGGCCATTTGTTGATATTGGCGCGTACCCTGTCGCGCGATCGTCGAGCCGCCGAATTCGCGTTCAACGATCGTCGAACAAAGACAGATCGATGGCATCGGACATCGCTTTGTAACCGATATCGTTGGGATGCAGATGATCGCCGCTGTCGAATGGCGGCGCCAAGAAGGTCGGGCGCGCCGGATCGCGCAGGGCGCGATCGAAGTCGATGACGCCGTCGTAAGCGCCGCTCGTGCGGATCCAGCGATTGAGCGCGTCGCGCTTGGCTTCGCCGGCGGCGGTGTGCAGCTGCGTGCCGTCGAACGGCATGATGGTGCCGCCGAGGACGACGCGGCCGAGCGCGTGCGCGCGATCGATGATTTGGCGATGGGCGGCGATGAGCTGCGCCGCCGTCGGCAGAGGCTCGTCGGCCGTCGCGGGCGTGATGATGTCATTGATGCCGAGCAGCACGACGATGAACTTCACGCCCGGCTGCGCCAAGACGTCGCGATCGAGCCGCGCCAGCGCGTTGTCGCTGCCGAGCTCGCGCAGGAGCGCGTTGCCGCTGATGCCGGCGTTGACGACGGCGCGCGGCGGCGCGTGCTTGGCCGTTTGCAGCCGCTCGGCGAAGAAGTTGGTCCAGCGATGGTTGGTGTCGGTCGTCGACTGCATGCCGTCGGTGATGGAGTCGCCGAACGCGACGATCAGCTCGGCGCGCGCGCTCGCTTCGACGTCGACGCCGGACAGGACGTACCAAGACTCCGACGAGCCGGCCGGGCGGAAGGATTCGGCGCCGCCAAAGTCGCCGGCGGCCGACAGATACGTCGTCTGCTCGGCGGTGGCGTGCTCGGTCCCGATCTGTTGTGCGCCGGGAAAGTACAGGCTGATCGCGAGATCGGTCGACGCCGACACCGGCAAGGCCAAGGCGTCGCTGACGACGAGCGCGCCCGGCGGAATCGTCACGCTCGTCGCGCCGCCGAACGTGAGCGCGCGATCGCTGCCGGTCACGATCGCCGCCTGCGCGCGCTGAAACGCCACATGCGCCGCGCCGATCGTCAACGGCACTCTGCCGTACGTGTTCGACAGCTTGACGGCGAGGCGCTCGCCGCCGAGGCTGAGGCGCACCACCTGCCGCAGCGTTTGACCGTCGACGCGCAGCGGCGGATCGGCCGGCTGCGGGCTCGCGGTCCAGCTGGCGATGAAGCGGCGCTCGCGATCGCGCCAACCGGACGGGCGCAGACAGCCGGCCAGCGACGTGACCAACAACAGCAGCGGCACGAGCCAAGCCGAGCGCGACGAAGAGGTCATGGCGTTCGCCGGCTGCGCTATTGCCCGAGGTCGGCGGGCGCGGCGCCGTCGCGCTTTTCGTGGGCGCGGCGGCTGTAGGACTCGCTGTAGACGTCGGCGCGAAAGCGCAGCAGCGGATCGGCCGACAACTCGAGGCCGGGGACGACGCCGGTCGGATCGAACACCAGCGTCTCGAGCGCGCGCTGATCGGGCGCGACGGCGGTGACGGTCAGCGTGCCGGCGTCGAGCGTGCGGCGATTGTCGGGCCAGGCGCGCGTGGCGTCGTCGAGCGGATCGCCGGGCGCGGGAAGCTGCAGCTGCAGCCGCCACGACAACGGGCCCGTCGCCAAGCGCGCGCGCAGCTCGGCCAACAAATATTGCGCGTGCGGCGCGCCGTTTTGCGGCGCGACGGTGGCGGCGGGAATCCAGGCATAACGAAACGGCTGCCGCGTCGCATCCGGCGCCACGAGGCCATACGTGTGAATGCCGTTGAAGCGCACGTGCGCGAAGCTCGTCGCCGGCCGCATCGTGGCGATCGCCTTGACGGCCGCGAACGCCGACGGCCGCGACCACAGATACGCCAGAATCTTCAGCGGATTGGGCTTACCGAACAGCGACGGCTTCTGCGCGCGCGTAATCCGTATGAAATCCTCGGGCGTGCGGGCGACGAACGACGGCAGATTCGCCGCCGCCCAGCTGGCCACGGCGCCCGACGGCAGCTGGAAGCGCACCGCCAAGCCCAGCACTTTGCCGACGGTGGGCGACATGCGATCGGGCGCGTGCGGGCTGCCCGAGGCGTTCGACAGCCGCACCTGCGCGGGGATGGCGGCGCCTTGGAAGTGCTCGGCCGTCGTCAGCGCGCGCATCGCCGGCGTCGCCGCGAACGTGGCCGCGCACACCAGGCCGCGCGCATGGGCGCGACGATAGCCGCGCTCGACGCCGGTGTATTTCTCCATCGCTTCGACAGCGGAATCGACGAGCGGCGAGCTCACGGCGGGCTCCTCTTCTCTGTGTCACCGCTGAACATTGCGGCGGCCGGGACGGTAGCACGAACCTCAGCGGCGATCGCAGACCGCGAGGACGCCCATGAACTGCCCGTCGTCGTAGCGGTTCAGCGACGGCGCGTAGAGGCGCGAGATGGTGCCGTCGAGATAGAGCGCGTCGGCGCAGCCGAGTCGGTCGCGAAAGAGGCAGGCGAAGTCCCAGAACGTGATCGGTCCGCGCGTGACGGCGAGCCAGACTTCGTTGGGCGTGCGCACGCCGACGCCGCTGCGGATGAGCGCGTTGTGCGACGCGTGGATGAAGCGCGGATGCAAGACGCCGCCGGCGAGCAAGAGCGGGCCCGATTGCGTCGCCAGCTGCACGTCGCGCGCGTCGAAGCGGCTCGACTCGACCACGCTCGCGCCCGCTTTACCGACGAGGAATACGCCGTTGGGCAAGAGGTAGAAGTTGCCGTCGCCGCCGCCGCGCGCCAGCGGATGGCGCACCTGGCCGTCTTCGATGTGCACGCCGACGGGCGCGTCGGTGGCGAAGATGCCGGCGTTGGTCAGCGCCACCGGCCGCTCGCCGCGCGCGCGTAGCCAGTCGTCGACGGCGCGCAAGCTGCCGAAGCGGCTGCCGTCGGGCCGCTGCCAATGCAGCGACAGGCGCGCGCGGGTCAGCTCGACGCAGACGAGATCGACGTCGACGCCGGCGTATTCGATCGTCGACACCCCGACGCCGGGCGGCCGCTGGACGTTTTTGCGGCGCGCGAGCGCAGGCTGAGCCAAGAGGTCGGCGCCGAGCGCGGCCAAGCCGCCCAGCCACGCGCGTCGCGACAGGCGCATCACGCCATTCTACGACGTGCGGCGCGGCGAGCTACCTCTTGGATTCGCGAGAGTTAGCGGGCGACGCAGGTCGAACAGTCGTGCGTCGGGTCGCCGCTGCCGAAGATGCCGGTGTCGGGCGTGGCCGCCAGCGTCACCGAGTCGCCGGGCGATTCGAACGTCGGCCGCTGCTGCTTCGTCATTTCGCGAAACTGCTTGTGAACCGCCATGCTCTGCGGCGTATCGGCACAACCGGCGACGAGAAGGCAGCCCAAGATCCAGCGCTTCATGCCGATCGCATAGCACGAGCGGCACAAAGCGTACAGCCGCGCGCATGAACGCGCACGCCGGCCGTCACGGCGGCGTCACGATCGCGGTTTCCGGCGTTGCGGCTACAGCCGCGGCGCGTGGTCGGCGTCGGCGCGCGTGCGCTGGTCGATCGGCTGGCTGGCGAGCACGAACACGACGAGCCGCGACCACGGCGCGCCCGGCGAACGATAGTGCGCGACGGCGATGGCGACGTTCTGGAGCCGCGGCTGCAGCAGATCCTGCGGAAACACCAGCGCCTCGAGCGACGACGTCTCGAACACCCAGCCGAGGAGCTGCGTGCCCGGATGCGTCTCGGCCGCGTGGTGCAGCGCGCGATGGAGCGCCGGCGAAGGCGCGCTCTGTCCGCTCTGCACGCGCGCCGCCGCCTCCTCGACCTCGCGCGTCAGCTCGGGCGACGCCGGCAGCGGCGCCATCGCCGTCGTCACGCGGGCGTGCGTGAGCCGGCCGAGCAGGCGCTGCGCGTCGGCGCCGTGGTTGGCCCCGTCGAACAGCTGATAGCTCGACGCGACCAGGCCGACGAGCGGATTCTTGGCGTCGACGACGGGACCGAGCGCCACGAGCCGCGTCGCGCGATCGAGCAGCGCCTCGCGACCCGACGGCCGCTCCAGCATGCTGTCGACGAGCCGCCCCAGATCCTGCGTGTGCGCGACGAGACCGTAGGTGAAGCCGCCCGAGCGAATGTTGCCGTCGACCTCCCAGCCGGCGCGTAGGCCGAGCACGACCTCGTCGACCACCTGCTCGGGCTCGGTGCCGGCGAGCGCGGCGAAATAGTGCGGCGCCACCGCTGCGGCGACGGCGCTCTGCCGCTCCGACAGCGCCACCGGCGGCAGGCCGGCGTCGTGGCGCACGTCGTTGATGAGGCCGAGCAGCTGCGCGCGCGGCTCCGGTCCGACGGGCAGCGCGCGGTTGACGTAGCCGGCGCTGTCGTAGCTGTTGCCGGGCGCGCCTTGCGGCCACACGATCAGGCGCGCCGCGACGGTGCCGACGATGCGGCCGGCCTGAAACGACGCGATCTCGAGCCACGCGCTCGTGTCGTTGACGTCGGCGTCGCAGCTGACGAGGAAGCGCGGCAACGCGATCGTCGGATCGACGGCGCAGCGGCCGAAGCCGAAGTGGCCGCGATTGATGAGCGCCTCGACGTGCTCGGCCGGCGCCAACAGCTCGCCCTGCACGTTGACGGTTCCGGTCGGCCCGGTCTGCAGCGCCAGCGGCTCGAGCTTGGCCTGCAGCCGCGAGGTCACGATCATGGCGACGGCGCGATCGCCTTGCCGGCCGAACCAAATGGCCGCGCGCTGGCTGCCGTGCAGCATCGCGCGCAGCTCCGTCGTCAGATTGGGGCGAATTTGCGTGAACAGCGCGGCCTCGGGACCGCTCGTGTGGCCGGGGAAATAGCGGAAGCTCAAGGTGTCGGACACGGCGCCGCAGCGCGCGGCGATGAACGCCGCCAGCCGCTCGGTCGGCAGCGCGTCCTTGGCGACATAAAAGAGGCCGGTCTCGCGCGCCACGCAGTGCAGGCTCTCGGGCAGCGCGATGGCGCCGTTTTGCTCGCCGGCGAGCTGCTCCAAGAGCGCCTGCCAAGCCGAGTCGTCGTGATGCGGCTGGGCGACGATGCCGTCGGGCAAGGGGCCGGTCAACGGCCAGCGCTCGACGTCCGCGGCCGCGGTGCGCACGAGCTTGGCCGGCGCCGGCGCCGCGGCGATGCGCTCGAGCCGCTCGCGCGACGGAAACTGCTCGCGAAAGGCGCGCGCCGCCGCCTCTTCCTGCGCGCTGCCTTTCGTGGTCGCGCAGCCGGCCGCGCAACACGTCGCCAACGCCATCAGCCACAGCCGCTTCATCGCGATCTCGCGCATGAACGCCGCCATAGCACGAGAGGCGCAACCGATTTGGTGGCGATGATCACGAGGAACGAGCGGAATGGACGAATGAAGGATCGAGGCTAGCGGACTCGAGCGAAGGCTACTTCGTGGGCGACTGGAACGAGGCGATGGCGGCGAGCATCTCGGCTTTGACCGGCGCCGACGCGTTGGCGGGCGCGAACGCGTACACTTGGAACGCGTTGCCGCCGGCGACGAACACGCCGTACATCTGCACCAGCTCCATGCCGTTGACGTTGCCGCGCGCCTCGATGACGCGACCCGAGCCGATGTTGGTCATGCGCACGACGTGGAACTTCTTGGCCGACGACTTGGCGCTGCGCAGCACGAGGCCGGCCAGCTGATCGAGCGTCAAGCTCTGGCCGCCCAAGCTCTCGCCGATGACGAGGACGTGCGCGTCGGCGTCGGCGCGCGTGATCCAGCGGTCGGCCAGCTTGTTCTGCTCGTGCGTCGTCTTCGAGGGCACGATCGTCCACTTGTCGCTCGGCATCTGCAGCTTCCAGTCGTAGCGCTCGCCGACCACGACGCCCGACTCGGCGCTCGCCGCCGCCGGCTCGGCCGTGGTCGCCGTCGCCGCTTGCGTCGGCTCGGGCGCTTGCACCGTCTTGGCGGCGATCTGGTTGGCGAACGCCTGCGCTTTGACCTTCTTCGTGTAGTCCTCGAAGCCTTTGGCCGCGAGGAATCCCCAGATGGCGACGATGAAGATCATCGACGACGCGCCGCCGCCGCTGGCGAAGCCGAACATCGGCGCCAGCGGATAGGCGAAGAAGCCGCGACCGACGACCGGGATCGTGCCCGGCAGCGCCATCTCCCGCAGCGCCGCGATGCGCTTGGGCAGATACGGATGCGTCGAGTTCAGCTCGTACACGGCCATCCAGAAGCCGCCCGTCTCGTGGCGCTGCTCGACGAAGGCGTCGAGGTTCATGACGCGGCCGGCGCGACGACCGGCGGCCAAGATGGCGAGCGCGCGCGACGAAATCTCGAGGTCGCCGACGAACGAGTGGCCGGCGCGATCGCAGGTGTACTCGCAGGCGCGCGAATAGGCCGGTCCGAGCAGCGGGATGATGCGGATCGGCATCAACATCCAGTTGAGATGGCCGGCCGCGAGGTGCGCCACTTCATGCGCGATGACGAAGTCGATCTCCGACGGTCCCAACACCGCGCTGCCGCCGTCACAGGCGTCGACGAGCTCGGAGTTGAGGATGACGAAGCGGCGACCGAGCAGCTTGGTGGCGAAGGCGTTCAGGATGCCGCCCGACTGCATCAGATAGGCGGCCGGCGGCTCGCGCAGACCGAGGCGCTGCGACGCGGCCACGACCTTGTTCCACAAGTGCGGCAGCTGTTGCGGCCCGAGGCGCACGGCGTTGCCGCGCACGTGGGCGAGATGGAGCGCGTGGGCGACCAGGATGACGAGCGCGATGAGCGCGCCGTAGATCGCGCCGATGATCGAGACGACCACCAGCAGCCAAGAGACGATCGCGATGCCAATGGCGAAGCCGCGTAGCGTGCGCTCTCTTTTCGACCTGAGCTCTTCTGGAAACGTGTTCATTTCCCCACCGACCTTTTGTTGACTGGATTGCAATCGGACTGATTGGCAATTCAGCCTTTGTTATGTGGGGACACTAGCACCGCTGAACACACATGCGCACCGACAAAAGCAAGCCAATCGACGATTCAAGCGGCTGAATAGATTACGGAAACTGTCTCGCGCGCGAGACAGATCGACGTCATTTCGGCTCAACGAATAGGGATTATCGGAGTGCAGATGACGCAGTCGAACTCTGCGTTAGCGGATTGTTCGATCGCGCAGTCGCGACTGATTGCATCGATTAGATGGACGCGCAGTCGACTGGAGCCGCCGGCGCACTTCCAAACGGCTGGCGGTGGACTGCCAAGCGGGACGATCGATTCCGACGGGACGATCGATTCCGGAGGATGGTGGGCTCGCAGGAATTTCCCCCGTCCGCCCTCCCAATTATCGGGCTCGCTGCGGAAAAGTTGCGGGGCCTATTCGAATTTGACCTTCGTCAGCTGCTCGCTCACTTGCCATAGCCGCGCCGCCGACTCCGGATTCGTCGCCCACGGATTGACGCCGCTCGGCGCATTCGGATCGGCCGAGCCGACGACGGCGACCTCGCAATCCTCGCAGTAAACACCGCCCAGCTTGTCGAGCCGCGGGCTCGTCGCGCACCAGACGATCGACGCCGCGCCCTGCTCCACCGTCTTCCGGCCTTTGGCCGGGTCGACGATGGGCCGCCCGTGGTCGTCGATGGCGCCGAGCCGATGCAGCTCCTCGCGCGACATATGGCGCGCCAAGTCGGTGATGATGCCGCCCGGATGCACCGAAAACGCGCGCACGCCGTGTGCTTGCCCGAGCTGATCGAGCGTCAGCGCGAACAGGATATTCGCCGTCTTCGACTGCCCATAACCGACCCACGGATCATAAGGACGACGCTCGAAGTTGAGGTCGGCGAAATCGACCGGCGCGCGCCGATGACCGCGCGATGACACGGCCACGACGCGCGCCCGCTTGGCGCGCACGAGCGCCGGCCACAGCCGCGCCGTCAGCTGAAAGTGGCCGAGATGATTCGTCGAGAGCTGCGACTCGTTGCCGCGCGCATCGCGGGTCAAGGGCGGCGCCATCACGGCTGCGCAATTGACGAGGATGTCGAGCGTCCCATGCTGCGCCGAGAAGCGCGCCGCGAACGCGTCGATCGATTGCGGATCCATGAGGTCGAGCGCTTCCAGCTGCGCGCGCGGCACGGCCTGCAGGTTTCGCCGTGCCTTGTCGGCGTCGCGTGCCGGTACGATGACGGTGCAGCCCGCGTCCGACAGCGTGCGCGCGACCTCGACGCCGAGGCCGGAATAGCCGCCGGTCACGATCGCCACTTTGCCGGTGAGATCGATGCCCTTGATGACGTCGTGGGTCGTCGAGGCCGCTCCGAAGCCGGAGCCAATCGGAGCCTGTGCAGTCGTGGTCGCCATGGCGTGACTCCTATTCGTGGGTGTTCGTTGCCAATCGCAGTCGTGTGCGGCGCGCGCTATCTCGCCTTGGGCACGAGCGCGCGCACCGCGATGTCCATGTGCGCCGCAAACTCGGCGCGCGTCTTCACTTTGTATTTCCAGCCGCGCGCGCAGGCATGGAGCGTCTGCGCCAGCTGCAGCGGCGTCACGCGCGCCGCCTTGCAGGCCGCGGCCAGCGGCGAGTCCGTGATGGCGCGCGCCAGCTTGCGCTCGAACGCGGCGCCATAGTCGGCGACCATCGTGCCGAGCACGGCGCGACCGCCTTCGCCGAGGTCGACGCCGTCGCTGCCGAGCTGCTCCAGGTAGCGCCCGCTCCATTCGTCGAGCGCGCGCACCAGCCGCGGGCCGATGCCGAGCGCGTCCGCGAGCGCGACCTCGACGTCCGCCATCGCCGCGTCCAGCCCCGACTGAATGGCCTCGCGAAACAGCGTCTCTTTGTCGCTGAAATGGCCATAGAGCGCCTGCCGCGACAGCTCGGCCTCGCGCGCGATGTCATCCATCGACGTCTTGCGAAAGCCGTAGCGCAAGAAGGTCGCCAGCGCCGCTTGCAGCAGCGCCGCCCGCCGATCGACTGAAGCTGCTGACTTCGGGCTCACACGACAAAGGATGACAAACATGACAATATTGTCAAGTTTGACAACGCAGAGAATGGCCAACCCGAAGCGGTCGTTGCGGATTACTTTTTGGCGCGGGGCGTGCGGCCGGCGGCGTAACAGACGACTTCGATGTTGTTGCGCTCGGGATCGCGAACGAAGGCGGCGTAATAGTGCGGGCCGTAGTCGGGCCGCGGGCCGGGCGAGCCGTTGTCCTTGCCGCCGGCGGCGAGCGCCGCGCGATGGAAGGTGTCGACGGCGGCGCGCGTGCCGACGCGGAAGGCGTAGTGGCCGCCGCCGGCCGCTTTGCGATCGCGTGCGAGCCAGAAGATCTTGTCGTCGCCCGAGCCCATGCCGAAGGCGGAGCCGACGTCCATGTTGACGCGCATGCCGATGGCGCCGAGCGCCGCCTCGTAGAACTTGCGCGCCTTGGCCAGACCGCGCACGGCCAGGCCGATGTGATCGAGCTCGACGTGATTTTTCATGACGCCCGTTGTTCTAGACATGCAGCGCGCGAACGCCACTGCCCGCGCGCCCCGCAATGACAGTGACAATCGAGCTTCAATTCCGCGACGAGCGTCGAACGGCCTAAACCGACCCCCGAACGAGCATAAAGGAGCGCTGAACGACCGGAGGAGCGCAGCACCGGCGTCAAACGAGCGCGAAGGCGGGCAAACCACGAGAGCACAAAGCGGGGGCTCGGCACACGAGCGCGCAAAGCGCGCGTCGGCCGCGAGTGCGGCCGTGGGGAGGCTCATTGGGCTGTGCCCAATGAGGGGTGCTTGCACCCTTAGATCGAGACGCCTTAAATCAGCTTCGCTGATTTAAGGCGTGCAGATGTTGAACTCGTTGCCGTCTTGATCTTGGAACGTGACGCAGCCGGTGCCGTACGGGCAGTTGGCGCCGCCGTCGGGGCACTGCGTGTAGCACTGGCTGTTCACACAGATGGACGAGAAGTTCGATAGATCTTGCGGGCAGTCGGTGTCGACGGTGCAGCCGACGGTGCACAAGTTGCCGGTGAAGCCGGCCGAGACCGGCAGCGTCGTGCCCGAGCAGACCGTGCCCTGATCGCACACGTCGCCGGGCTGACACGACTCATAGGGCTCATCGACCGCGACGGTGCTGCCACCGCCGCCGCCGCAACCGAGGACCGAGAACGCCAGAGCAACTACGAACGTCAAGCGAGTCATGTCGCATCTCCTGTGAAATAAAGAACCCTGATCGTCGTTCCCATTGGCGCCGGGTCAAGTCTTTTGCGCGTTAATCGGCGACCCGATGGCGATTGTGGCGCCTGTCCGACCTCGCTCGCGACGCGAAGGTTGCCGCCGTTCGGCGCGACGATTTCGCCGCCTGCGACCCGCGAATCGGCATCACCGATGAGAATCTCGCGCTATTTCGATCACTTTGTGCCGTGACGCCGAGCGCGCGCGTCATGGATGGCGGCGGCAAAATCGATTCTCCGACCATCGATCGCCCAACGAATGATCGAGCACGCCCTCCTCGCCCAAAACGGCCGCGACGTGTTCTGTCGATGCGCGCGTCAGCCGGGCTGCTGCCGACTGCGAACCCGGCGCCGGATTGTAAACTCGCCATGGACGACCGAGGCGCGCGCTCCGCAGTCGCTGCGCCTGATTCCCTACATTGTCGCCAAGTTGCACTCGGCCCCCGTTGGCGCGACTGGTGCAAACTGGGTCGTTCGTACTTGGGGGATTCGAGCGTGAGCATTCGGCGCAACCGGGCGGCGGCGATCTTTTCGGCGGTGAGCGTGTGGGCGAGCCTGGCGAGCGCGTCGCCGGCGCGGACGAGCGGCAAGCTCGATCCCAACGTGGCGCGCGTGCTGGCCACGGGGCTCACGAGCCCGCATTCGCGCCGGCCGCGGCAGCCGGGCCGCGCGCGCGTCGTCGTCGAGCTGGCACAAGAGGCGACGCCGGCGAGCCTGGCGCAGCTGGAGGCGACGGGCGCCGAGCTGACGCGCGTCGACGGCAAGGTCGTCTACTATCGGCGCTTCGTGCCGGCGCAGCTGACGAGCCGCGTGGCGCCGGCGCTGGCGGCGCTGCCGACGGTGACGCGCGTGCATTCGGCGAGCGCGACCCCGCCGTTGCCGCTCGACCGCTCGGCGCAGCTGGTGCGGCTGGCCGACGCGCGCGGCGCGCGGCCCGGCCTCGACCTCATCGCCGGCCAAGGCATGCTCATCGGCGACGTCGACACCATCGATCGATCCCTTCGAGCCCACGTTCTTCAGAGGCGACGGCGGCTATTACGACTGGATCGACGTCGACCACGACGGCGTCTTTACGCCCGCCCGCGACGCCATCGATCTCGACGGCGACGGCAAGGTCGGCAAGCACGAGCTGGCGCAGGCGATCCTCGCCAGCCCCGTCGACTTCTACGGCGAGGCGCTGCCGGCGCACGCCATCGGCTTCGATCCCGGCATCGACTGGGTCTATCTCGACCAAAACGGCAACGGCAAGCGCGACTACGGCGCCGCCGCCGGCTTCGACGACACGACGCCGGCGTTCGGCGAGCCGCTGTTCACGCCCGACGACGTCAATCGCAACGGCCAGATCGACGTCGGCGAGCGCTTCGTGCGCCTCAAAACCAGCAAGCTGCGCGCCATCTACGTCAACCTCGACACGCCCAAAGTCAGCCAAGTCTTCACCCGCGGCGTCAACTTGTCGGCGACGCAGATCGACTACACCGCCGGCCAGCTCTACGGCAGCGCCGACGCCTTCCACGCCACGCCCGCCGACACCATCCTCGTCGGTGACGTGCCGCTGGTCGGGCGCCGCTGGGTGGGCATGGCGCCCGAGGCCGACCTCGTCTTGGCGTGGGATCCCGAAGGATTGCCGACGGCGGGCGCGGCCTGGGCGCTGCAGCAGAAGCCGAACGTCATGCTCTACGAGCTGGCGGAGTGGGTGTCGTTCCCGCTCGATGGCTCGGACGCGCTGTCGCAGATGATCGACAGCGCCACCGTCAACGACGGCGTCACCAACGTCTGTCCGACGGGCGACCAAGGATCGGCGCGCAAGCACGCCGGCATGCAAGTGGCGCCCGGCGGCGACGGCACGCTCGCGTTCGACCTGCCGGCGCACGCGCAAGCGCTGACCGGCGCGCTCGGCACCGTCTGGGTCTCGGTCGACGTGCAAGGCGGCGCGCCGTCGCAGCTGGCGCTCGTCGGACCTTCGGGCGATCGCTACGATCTGCTGGCGAGCGCGCAAGGCACGCTGCACGGCGGCGCGAGCTATTACGCGACGACGCAGACGACGCCGCGCGCGACCTGGTTCGCCGACGTCGTGCTCTACAACGGCACGGCGACGACGCCGCTCGACATCGGCAACTGGACGCTCGACGTCGGCGGCGCGGCGGCGGGCACGCTCATCGTCGACGCCTACTTGACCGACGATCGCACGAGCTTCAGCGTCGGCGCCGCCTGGGACGCGAGCGTGGCCAGCGATCGCAGCACCATCGGCATTCCGTCGGTCGCCGATCACTGCATCGCCGTCAACGCGCAGCCCGATCACCTCGATAGCAACGGACAAGAGCCTTGGTACGACAGCTATTGGGCGGTTTATGATCTGCCGCCCGGTTATGTCGATACCGATTTGACGTTGCGCGCCTATTGTCCGCTGGGGCCGCGCATCGACGGCGTCATGAAGCCCGACGTCACCGCGCCCGATAATCCGTGGGGCGCCGTGCCGCACGACGCGGAGGCGAAGTCGCCGTTCGGCAGCTTCACCGTCTTCGGCGGCACCTCGGGCGCGTCGCCGCACGTCGCCGGCGTGGCGGCGCTGTTGGCGCAAGCGGGCATCAGCGGCGACGCCGCGCGCGACGCGCTGCGCGCCGGCGCCGACGCCGACGGCATCACCGGCGCCGTGCCCAACGGCAGCTACGGCTACGGCCGGCTCGACGCCGCCGGCGCACTCGGCGTCAAGACCGTCGGCGCCGACGTGAGCGTGACGTTGGCGGTCGATCCGCCGAAGCCGGCGCGTGGGCAGCCGTTCCGGCTCGTGCCGACGCTGGCCGGCGACGTCGACGGCGCGCAGGCCGAGTGGGACGTCGGCTACGACGGCACGTGGGACACGGCGTATGCGGCGGTCGCGCCCTACGCCGACCTGACGAGCGCGGCCGGCAAGCACGGCTACAAAGTGCGCGTCCGCAACGCCGCCGGCCACGTCGCCGAAGCCGTGGCCTGGGTCGACATGGCGGCGCCGGCGACGCACGGCTGCAGCTTCGCGCCCGGCGCAACCGACGACGACGACGAACAGGATCACACCGGCGGCTGGGCCGGCGCCTTGAGCGCGCTGTTGTTGCTGCTCGGCCTCCGCAAACGCTTCGGCCTCTAAGCCTTGGAGCGGCCGACAGCCAACAGCGACCGCTCCCGCCGCGCCTGCGTCAGGCCCTTCGCGCAGCCGACGCGGTCGAGTGCACGATCACCGTCGGTCGGCGCGATCAGGCTCAGCTGCGACGAGCAGCCTACAGCCGAGCGGTGTCGCTCACGAGCGAAGCCGAACGAGAACTCCGAGATATCCGGCAGCATCAACCGACAATCATCAAATGACATGGATGAGCGGCGTGACCCCCAATGCCTCCTATTCGACCCCTTTAACAGCGTGACAGTTACCGTAGGGCAGCCAATGCGCGCCGCGACTCCAATGACATGCGACATTCTGTCGCCGGAACAGACGTTCGGGGCATCCGAGCCGCCGAGCGCCACTTCACTAGCGACGTTGGCGGTGAAGAAAACGAGCCACGCGTGAATGCGCGCGATCGTGCGCAGCGCGCGACTATGGCGCCGACATAGCCGACGATCCGTCCCGTCCGCAACGAACGAGCACGTGCCATAGGAGCTTCAGCTCCTGGACGACTTCCGCATAAGCGCCACGATCGGCCCACGCCGCGGGATCGCGAAACAGCGCCACCGCCGCCTCGCCGATCGCGCGCGCGTCGACCTGGCCGTTGCGCGCGACGCGCGCGGCCAGCGACGGCATCGTCGGCCCCCGCACGTCGACCGGCACCTCGAGCGCGGAGAGCGTCGAGCCCGCGTGAAAATGGAGCGCGACGCCGTAGCGCGCGCACAGCGCCTCCAGCAGCGCGCCCGTCGGCGTGCCGGCGAACGACGGGTCCGCCACCAAGGCCTCGACGTCCTCGGCCAGCGCGATCGGCCCGTGCACTTGCGCCTCGACGAACTGGTCGAGGTTCCGCGAGAGCGGTCGCGACATTCGGGCGGCGATGGGCTCGTCGAGCCGCGTGCGCAGGTGGCTGACAATCCGCGCCGGCCGAATGTCGCGCTCGCCGGCGGCGGAGTCGCGCGTGAATGCCTCGAACAAGAGCGCGCCAACGACGTCGTCGAGCTCCTCGAAGCTGCCGGCCAGGGTCGACTCTTGCGAGCCCAGGTACGTAAAGGTGCAGCGCGGCAACACCGAGGAGCGCAAGAGCAGGTACGAGGAGCCGAACCGCGGCGCCGGGCCGTCGGGCTGAAGGAAGAGGTCGAGCGCGCCGTACTTCGGCCGATGCGCGCTCGCCGTTCCGTCGAGCTGGTAGGCGCCGCCGAATAGGCGCCGCTCCCACTCGTCGCGCGGGCTGCCGGCGAATGGCGCAACGTGGCCGTTCGACAAGCGCGTCTCGAACTGACTGCGGTACGCGCCCGCGTCGAGGATTCCGGCGGCGACGCTGTGCCCGTTGGCATCGGGGCGATCGGGATGAAAGTGGACCGCGACGCGCGCCCGTGACCGCAGCATCGCCATCGCTTCGTCGTACGCGGCCCACGTCGCGTTCGACATGCGAAGGAGCTCGTCGATGCGCTCACGCGCCGCGTCCCGGCGCAGCCGCGCCTGCGCAGTCACGTGCGCGATCGCCTGCTCCTGCGATCGATGCAGCGCCATCGCGATCATGATGAGCCCATTTCTTATATCAAAGCGCGCTCATGAGTGTAGGTCGCGTACCGCAATCGATATGAAGTGAATGATCATTTCGATTACGACTTGACTTGGGCGCGCGCGAATATCAATGTGCCTTCAGTCCGGACCTCAGCCACCCGGCAATTCTTCTTCGGCTGTTCGAGATTGTTTAGATGTCAGCTCTGTAAGCAAGTCGCCCCGCCTCGCATTTCCCAGACCCGAATCGTCGTCGAGACCCGCGCGATCGTCTATCCACGACGAGCGCACGCGCACGGTTTACGCAGTCTTGCGCGCGATCGTTGGGACGACGATCCCGGCGGAACCGGCACCGCCATCGTGCGCGAAGCCGTCGCCTGCCCCGACTGCGCCCGCAAGGCCGCGCCGGTCGTCAGACGCGAATGACCGTCTGCGCGACGAGCGAGCGCCCGGCAATCGAATAGGAACCCGTGGTCGTGCATATCGCGTAGCGCAGCGCGTGGAAGCGCGGCTCATTCGCGGTCGAGGATCTGTCGCGCTTCCGTCTGGATGGTCGCGGGCGCGCCGCTGAAATAGCGCTGCACGGCGTTGGCGCCGGCCCGATCGGTCAGCGGCGTCGCGCGCAGCGCGTCGAGGCGCTCGATCCAAAACTCGAACGTCGCCAGCAAGCTGACGACCTGGCCGCCGCTGAACGCATGCTCGCTCGCGACCGCGCGAATCTGCGCGATCTTGCCGTCGGCGAAGGACTCGGCCGTCACGGCGGCCAATAAGGCGTCGAACGTCGCCGCATCGGTCGGCCGTCGCGGATGCGGATGCGGATATGGATAGGGCGTGCCCGCGCTCGCGGTCGAGGCCAACAGGCCGACGGTCAACACCGATTGCATGAGTAGACGCACCACAGGCTTGGACGTCGCCGCGCGCGCTTTATTCGCGGTCATCTGAAATTCGCGCGCGCCAGCGTCATCCCGACATCCTAGGCGCAAAACCGCGCGCAGCCATCGGCCGGCGCCCCGATCGACGCGTGCGGACCGGCACATGTTGCTGCGGGAGACCGTCCATCCGCTATCGTTGACAAACGTCCGTTATATTAGATATCGTCATCCAACGTCGGCCGATGCGGGAAATTACGCCATGAATCGCGGCTACGCAGGCCGATACGGCGCGCTCACGGCGCCGGCTAGCGGATTCGTCCGTTATGGCGGATGGCGCGCTGACGCGAGGCGGGCCGCGTGAACGACTCGCTGGCGATCGCGGCGCCCAGCGCCGAGCCGGTGCGTTCGGCGTACGACGGCGACAGCCTGCGCAAAGACGTGCTCGCCGGCATCACCGTCGCCGCCATCTCGCTGCCGCAGGCGATGGCCTACGCGCTCATCGCCGGCGTCGACCCGCGCTTCGGGCTCTACTCGGCCATCGTCGTCACCGCCATCGCGTCGCTGTTCGGCTCGTCGTCGCACCTCATCAACGGCCCGACGAACGCCATCTCGCTCGTCACCTTCAGCGCGCTCGCCTACTTCGAGCCCGAGGCCAAGCTCGACGCCTACGAGGCCATGTTCTTGCTCGGCATCCTCGTCGGCGCGCTGCAAATCGTCATCGCCGTCCTCAAGCTCGGCGACCTGACGCGCTACATCTCCGAGGCCATCATCGTCGGCTTCATGGCCGGCGCCGGCCTGCTCATCGCGCTCGGCCAGGTCGGCGAACCTCGTCGGGCTCGCCGATCGCGGGACGCGCCATCAGACGGTCATTCATCGGCTGTGGCTGACGTTGGCCGGCGACGGGCACGTCAACCCGCGCGCGGCCGTGCTCGGCGTGGCGACGATCGTCCTCGTCGTCGCCGCGCGTCGCCTTCTGGCCGCGCTCAGGCTGCCGAAGGTCGACCTCCTCCTGGCGCTGCTCGCCGCCGCCGCCGTCGCCGCGCAGCTCGGCTGGACGACGGCGCGCGCCGATGGCTCGACGCTCGTCGCCGTCGTCGGCAACGTGCCTGCCGGCCTGCCCGCGTTTCACGTGCCGGCGATTCAGCTCGCCTGGCTGCGCGAGCTCGGCGGCAGCGCCGGCGCCATCGCCGTCCTCGGCCTGCTCGAAGCCATCGCCATCTCGAAGTCGATCGCCAATTCGACGGGACAACGCCTCGACTACAACCGCCAATGCCTCGCCGAAGGGCTGGCCAACCTCGGCGGCGGCTTCTTCCAATGCCTACCCGGCTCGGGCTCGCTCACGCGCTCGGCCATCAACCATCAGGCCGGCGCCGTCAGCCGCGCGTCGGGCCTGTTCGCCGCCGCGACGGTCGCCGTCGTCGTCGCGCTGTTGGCGCCGCTGGCGCGCTTCGTCCCCAAAGCGGCGCTGGCCGGCCTGCTCATGGTCACCGCCGTCCGCCTCGTCGACTGGCGCCGCCTCGCCTACGCGCTGCGCGCCTCGCGCTTCGACGCCGCGCTCGTCGTCGTCACGGCCTTCACCGCCATCTTCCTCAGCGTCGAATATTCGATCCTCGTCGGCGTCGTGCTGTCGATCGTCCTCTTCGTCCCGCGCGCGGCCAAGCTGCAGGCGCGCGAGCTGACGGTCGCCGCCGACCGTGTCATCCGCGGCCGACAAACGGGCGATCCGCAGTGCCGCCCCATCGTCATCTACGACCTCGAGGGCGAGCTCTTCTTCGGCGCCGCGCTGCAGCTCGAGCGCCACTTCGACGAGCTGCGCCAACGCACGCGCGCCGGCGCCAAAGTCGTCATCTTGCGCCTGCGCCGCACGCGCAACCCCGATTCTCGTGTGCCTCGAGCGCCTCGAGCAGTTCATCCGCGAGCTCGACGGCCGCGGCATCGTCGTGCTCTTGAGCGGCGTCGGCGCCGACGTCAGCCGCACGATGGACAACTTACGCTTCCACCGCTGGCTGCCGCGCGAACGCGTCTTTCTGCGCGCGGTCGAGGCGCCCGGCTCGTCGACGATCGCCGCCGTCCGCCACGCCTATCGACTGTTGCCGGCCGACACCGCAGCCTGCGCGCATTGCGCCGCCATTCGCCCCGCCGCGCCCGACATTTACTACATGATCTGACGTCAACCGCGAACGGTCAGGCCACGCATCAGAGTCGTCTCCAAAGGCGCAACGGCCGATCCGATGCGTCCTCGACTTTCTCCCAGCCGAGTCGCTCGTAAAGGCGTAGCGCTGGATTCGTACGACCGACGGACAGACTGACGCCCGAAACACCTCGAATACGCGCCGCCGCAATGAGCTCATTGAGGAGCTCAGTGCCAATTCCTCGACCGCGATGGCTGTCGGCGACTGCGATGGACATGACCGGCGTACTGCTGTCGATGAATCCGGTCAGCCCCGCTTCGTCTCCAGTGAAGCGGCGACACCACGCCGCACCCAAGGGGATTTCCTCCTCGGCGACAACGCCCAGATCCCCGGCGCGCATCCAGCCTTCGATCCAAGGAATGACGTGCGGCGCGCAGGCGGCCTCCTCCAGCGGCGGAATACGCCCCGGCCGAAAAGCGGCCTGGACGATCATCTGCCGCAGAAACTCCAAGTCGCCTTCATTTGCCTGACGAAATCTCATTGACGATGATTGTCGGCTCCTAGCCGCGACCGTTCAACCGCGGCGAGCCCGATGCTTAGCGCTTAGAAGCGGTAGCTGGCGCGCGCGAAGAAGTTGAAGCCCGGCGCCGGATTGGGCGTATTTTCCAGCGTCGGCGTCAGGTCATTGAAGTTATCGGGGAACCAATAGCGCTGATTGAGCACGTTGTAGAACTGACCGCTCAGCTGGAAGCGCTCGTCATTGAAGCGCAAGCGAAAGCCGAGCTGCAGGTTCGCCACCGGCGTCAAGCGATCGAACGTCAGCGACGACTGCGGCGCGACGGTCGTGCCGGTAATGTTGTTACCGACGCCGCCATAACTCGTGCCTGGCGACGTCGGATAGCGATTGACGTCCTCGTAAGCGCCGAACACGTTCAAGTTGGCGTTGAGATCGAGCAGCCCTTTGACGATGTTGAACGAGCCGCCGATGACGAGCCAGTTGTTGGGCGTGGCGCGAATGACGCCGGCGTCGGTCGTGATCGCATAAAGGTAAGTATAAGACGCCTGCAAGAAGTGATTGCCGTTCAAATAGAGCTTGCCGTAGGCCTCGACCGAGTGAATGGCGCGCTTACCGAAGTTGTCGTACGCGCCGCGCTGAATCTGAATCAGATTCGATAGTACGGTGTACGAATAATCGGCGCGCAGCTCGAGCTCGCGCACTTTGCGCACGTTGCGCAGCACGCGCGCGTTGAGCTCGCCCTGAAACGCCTGCGACGACTCCGTCTGCAAATGCGGGTTCGAGCCGTAATCGATGCCACCGGCGGGAATCGACGTGTTCTGAAACACCGGCGCGCGGAAGCCCGTCGCGTAGTTCGCCTTCACGTGAAAGTCGGGCAGGAAGTTCCAGACGATGGCGGCCGAGCCGAGCGGAATGAGGTCATACGGCAGATCGCCGAAGCCCTTCTGCAGACGAACACCCGCGTCGAGGGTCAGCTTGCGGAACGGATGCCACTGCGCGTCGACATAACCGGCGGCGACATAACGACCGGTATCGGAGGCGAAGACGCGCGGACAGGTCGGCAGCGGCGCGGTGCCGTTGGCGTTGACCGGGCAAAGCAGCGGCAAGAGCGTGCTGTCGAGCGGCTCGTTGAACTTCTGCGTCGAGTCGCGCACGCCCTCGTAAAAGAACTCGCCGCCGACGAGCAGACGAATATTGAGCGGCAAGTCGTAGTCGAGATCGGCCGTCGTTCCGGCGCGGAAGATGAACTGATTGACCGAGAAGTTCAAGCCGCCGAGGCCGGTCAGCTGACCATCGGCGCCGAGCTTGTTGGGGAAGAAGAACGACGGCGGAAACAGCGTATCGCCGAAGTTACGCACGAACTCGGTGCCGTACCCTTTGACGGTGAACCCGAGCTTCTCGTTGAGGAAGCGATCTTTGTACTCGAGCATCGCGTAGCGGTCATAGAGGTTCCAAAGGTTGTTCTTACCGCTTTGCAGTGCATTGGCGAAGATGATGCCCGAGTGCTGATCGCCGAACGGCACCATGTAATAGAGGCTGAGCGGCCCATACGAGTATTTGCCGTCGATGGTGACGAGCCAGCTGCGCGCCGGATCGCTCGTCGACACGTTGCCGTAGAACGCGTTACCGCCCGGCTGCGGCGACGGCGCCGACGTGATGAACTGCGGCGCCGTATAGACTTCGCCGATATCGCTCTCGTAAGAGACGTGCTGAAAAATCCTCAGCTTTCCCGCCAAGAACGTCTTACCGAACATCGCATATGTCTTGAAGTCCTGCTTATTGCCGTTGCCGTCACCATAACCGGCCGCGATCTCGACGCCGTTTACGTCCTCGGCGTCTTTGGTGATCATATTGACGATACCGAGGAACGAGTTGGCGCCCCAAAGCACGCCGCCCGGGCCGGTGACGACCTCGATACGCTTGATGTTCTCGACCGGCTGCGTGCGGTTGGACCAGGACAAATTGCCCCAGGGATCGAAGAGCGACATTCCGTCGCGCATGAAGAGCGCGGCCTGACTGACGCCGCGCACCATCGGCAGCTGCACTTGATTGCCGAGGCCGTGCTCGTCGAGCCAACCGGGCACGGTCTCCAGCGCCTGCATGATCGTGCGATGGCCGCGCTCTTTGATCTCGTCGGCCGTGATGATCGTGATGATCGCCGGCGCCTCTTGCACCGTCGTCACGCCCTTCGCCGCCGAGGTCACGACGTTGGCGAGGTCGATCTCGCGATCGGCGTCGAGCGCGATATCGGGCTCGTTGGTGCTCGACTCCGAAGGCTGCGGAACCGGATCGGGCAGCGCCACGTCCTGCGCAAACGCCACATTCGCCGTCGACAATACAATCGCGACGAGCGACGAGATGAACGACGCTGCCAGCATTCGTTTCATCGTTATTGCTCCACGATGATGAACTCGACGCGGCGATTCTTCGCGCGAGCCTCGGCCGTCTTGCGTTTGTCGATCGGGTGCGTGTCACCATAGCCGACGGCTTGCAGCCGCTCCGGCTCGACACCCTTACGAATCATGAACGAGCGCACCGCTTCGGCGCGCAGCTGCGAGAGCTCCAAGTTCTTCTTCGGCGACCCGACGTCGTCGGTGTGGCCTTCGACGCGGATGCGCTTCACTTGCGGATTCGACTTCATCTTCTCGGCGACGCGCTCGACCAACGCCTGCGAACGCGCGATCAACCGATCCGAGCCCTCTTCGAACTGAATGTTCTCGGGTAGCTCGATCTTCCCGCCCGTAATCGCGATACCGCCGCCGCTCGTGCCCGAATCGGGGCAGCCGTCGCCGTCGTCGATGCCGTTGAACGTCTCCGGCTCGTTCGGGCACTTATCGACCGCGTCGGGAATGCCGTCGCCGTCGTTATCCAAATCGGGGCAGCCGTCATCATCCTGGAATCCATCTTTGTCTTCCGGATCATTCGGGCATTTATCCTGCGCGTCGGGAATTCCGTCGCCGTCATTATCGATATCGGGGCAGCCGTCTTCGTCCTGATAACCGTCACGATCTTCGGGCTCGTTCGGGCATTTATCGTTCTTATCGGCAATGCCGTCTTGATCGTTATCCAAGTCGGGACAGCCGTCTTCGTCGTCGAAGCCGTCCTTGTCTTCCGGCTCGGTCGGACACAAATCGGACGCGTCGGGAATGCCGTCGCCGTCGCTGTCGATGCCGCCGCCGACGCCGCCTTTGCCGCCTTCGGCGGGCGCCCACGTCACGCCGCCGAACACGCGGAAATCGTCGTGTCGCTCGGACGTCGTGATGACGCCGGCGCCCGCGCCCACGCCGACTGAGACGTCGCGCGCCGGGAAGAACTGAAAGCCGCCCAATACATCGGCGGTGAAATCCTTACCAGCATCGAGCGGACCCGACGCCGAGCCGACGAGCGGAATGAGGCCGAATACTTCCGCCGCCACGCCGGCCCAGCGCACGAAGCGATAAGCGACGCCCGCCGACCACGTGAGCTCGTCGCTGACATCGATGAGCGAGCGCGGCCGCGCGACGCCGGTCGTCCCCGATTGCACCGGATCATTGGGCGAATAAATGATCGTCTCTTTGCGAACGATGGCGCCCACGTTGAGGGCGACCGTAAACGGCCCGCGCGTCACGTCGGCGATGAGCGTCGGGCGAAACGTGAAGTCGGTGTCGCCGAGAAATGCCGCGTCGTCGCCAAAGGGCAACGTGACGACGGCCGATAAGCCCATACCGAAGATTCCCGCGCGGAACAGCCGCGCTTTGAAGCCAATGCGCCAATCGAGCGGCGCGGCGTTCGGCGGCGGCACGTTGGTGAAGCTGCCGTTGCTATAGAATCCGGTGCGGCTGATATTCGGATCGGAGGCCGATCCGTAAGTGCCATATTCCGCCGTATAACTCTGCGCCGACACCGGCAAGTCGATGACGAGCTCGAGCCAATCGGTGAGCCCCAAGTGAATGCCGAAGTTCAGCACCGCTTGATAACCCATCACCGACTGCAAACCGGGCGCTTTCGGGTTCGCGCTCGCCAATGAGCAAGTGCTCGTCAATGGACAGAGCCCGAGTCGCAGCGGATTCTGCGCGTAATTGAGGAATAGCTTGAAGCCGAAATCCCATTGATGGGAAGTCTGCGAACGATCGACGGTAAAGATGCCGTAGCTGTCGAGCGCGGGATGAAAGAGCTCGGAGTCGACGCCACGCTGCGCCTCGGCGCGACCGCCGGTAGCCAGGACCGCGCACAGCGCGGCGGCAGCGAGAATTGACGCACTCAGTCGATGCATGATCCGCTAACGCCCCCTTCGACGATCGCGACCCGTAAAGCTATGAGCTTGCGCAAAAACCATATACGAAAGCAAAATAATTGAATCTAATTTCGTGCGCGATTTTGCGCGTAACGCCTAAGTGGCCGCGTGTTTCCGGGTGCGTGGAACACAGGCTTCGCTCGTCGACGCGAGGCTTCCTCTTACTTTGTTGACGAGATGTCTCCATTTCGCCCCTTGCTTATTTAGGCGACGCGACAAATTCCGATCACGCTAGAAAAATGCACCACTGTCCGGCAAGCGTTCGGCGCTCTGTTTCGCGGACGCCAACGCGGCGATAGTCGCGGGGCATCCGCAAGCGCAATGACCAAAGTCCGGCGGCGCAGCCGCGCGACGCTGGTCGACGGAGACGATCCGCGCTACGCGACGAGAAGCCGGTCGCCGTACCAATCGGCGATCGACCCGGTCGCAGCGGAATCTAATGAGAGCGGGGATTGAGCGGGGATTTTCGGTCGTAGCAAACGCGCAAGCGGGATTACGACGTGCGGTGGCGAGAGTGGGCGCTTACAACGCGGGCTGCTTGGGAGCCGGGATGCGCTGCGCCACGCGCGGCTCGCTGCGCTCGACCACGATCGTCCGCTGCGACTGCACCTGCGCCGACTCGCGCGCAACGATCGTGACGAAGTTGGCGCCCGGCCACAGCGGAATATCGGCGTCGAACGCCTGCGTCGCCGGATTGGTCGCCTTGCGATTCGAGCGGTAGAAGACTTTGCGGCGATCGATCTTCGCCGTCCGATTGGACACGAAGACGAACAGATCGGTCACGCGATCGTCATCTTTGGCCGTCCCGCTCAAACGAATCGTCGACGCATCGACGATGCCCGGCTGCGGCGTCAGCTCCAGCGTCGGCGGCGAGACCTCGCGCGCCGTCGGCCGCGCCAGCTTGGCGTTCGCGGCCACGATCGGAAAGGACAGCTTATCCGTCACGTACTCGTGCAGCACCGAATCGTAGACGGTCAGCTCGACTTTTGCTGCGTCGCCTTTGTATTCGGGACGCACGTCGAACGTGAAGTCGACCGACTTTGCTTCGCCCGGCGCCAGATTGTCGACATTGAAGCGGCCCTTATTGATGAAGAGCCCTTCATCCGACAGATTGCGCAGCTGCGCCAACGTCTCGTTCGCCTTACCGGTACCTGCATTCTTTACGGTGACATGCAGTCGCACCGACTCGCCGCGCTGCAATAGCCCGTCGCCATTGCCTTTGATGTCGTCGAAGATTTGATAAGCGTACGAGAACATCGGTCGCGCCGGCCCGTCCACTTTGACGACGAGCTCGCTGGCGTCGAGCTGCGCCTTGGCGCCGTGCTCCTCGGCGACATTCAGCGTCAGCGGATCGACGCGCGTCAACGCGTCTTTCGGCAGTTTGACCGGCATCGTAAAGGCGCGCGACTCGCCCGGCTTGATACGACCGAACAAGAACTCGCGACCGTCGAAATAAGGATCGTCCGCCTTCAACGCCGCCCGCACTTGCGTGGCCACGCCCTGGCCTTTATTGGTCACTTTCGCGGTCAACTTGATGGTGTCGCCCGCGCTCGCTTCCGCCTTATCCGCGACGATCGACGCCACCAGCAGCGGCGACGGGCCGGCGACGCTGCCGCCCGACGTCCAATCGATGCCCTGCTTCTTCAGCGCGTCGACGATGCGACGCTCCTCTTCGCCGGCTTTCTTGTCGAAGAACGGCTGCGCCGAGGCCAGCACTTCACGCCGCTTCCAGCCCTTGGCCGACGACAAAAGGTCGCGCGCGAAATCGACCTCGTAATCCTCGACGAGCGCATCGGGATCGCGAAACGCCGCTTCGTCACTATCGCTGCCATTGTCGTCATTGGCGTCGCCGTCGTCATCATCGTCGGCCGACGGCAACCGCTTGTTCGAATCGCGCGCCAGATACTTGAACGTCGCGAACGGCTTATCGCCGCTGGCCGCATATTTCGACTGCAAATGCGCCTCCAGATCGGCTTCGCTCATGCCCTTATAGTCGCGATAGAACCAGACGCCTTGATCCTTGTCGAAGACCACCTTATCGAGCTCGACGTCGGGCGTGATACCGACCGACTGAATCGAGACGTCACCGGGCGTCAGATACTGCGCGATCGTCAGCTTGAGCGCCGAGCCGTCGCCGTTCTCGTAGACCAGCTGCACCGAGCCTTTACCGAAGCTGCGCGTACCGATGATCACGGCGCGATCGAGGTTCTTGAGTGCACCGGCGACGATCTCGGAGGCCGAGGCCGAGCCGTGATTGACGAGCACCGCCATCGGAATCTGCGACTGCGAGCCGGGCGTCGCGCGCTTCTCTTCGCGCTGTTTGTTGGCGTAACCGACCGTCGTCACGATCGTCCCCGAATCGACATATTCATCGACGACCTTGACCGCCTGATCGAGCAATCCGCCGGGATTACCGCGCAGGTCGAGCACCAACGACTTGAGCCCCTTGGACTTCAAATCGGCCATCGCATGACGCATCTCATTGTCGCTGTTGCCGGCAAAGCTCCCGTGCAGCTTGATGAGACCGACGCCATTGGCGAGCATCTTGTAATCGACCGTCACCGTCGTGACGATGGCGCGCCGAATGGTCAGCTTACGCGCCTGGTTGTTGGTCTCGTTGGCGTGGCGCACCCAAATATTGACGGTCGTATCGGGATCGCCCGACATATGCGCGACGGCGTCATTGAGCAGCATATTGATCGTCGATTGACCATCGATGCGCACGATGCGATCGCCGGTGCGAATCCCGGCATTGAACGCCGGCGTGCCCGGAAACGGCTTCAACACCGTCAATTCGCCCTTACGCAGACCAATGAGAATGCCGAGACCGCCGTAAGAGCCGCGCGTGTGCTGTTGCATCTCGGTAAACGACGCCGGATCGAGCAGCATCGAGTGCGGATCGAGCGTCGAGAGCATGCCATTCGTCGCCGCGTAATCGATGTTGCGCACGCTCTCGAAGTCGAGACCGGGCGGCAGATTGAGCGCGACGAAGCGGAAGATCTCTTTCATCTTCATCGACAACGACCAGGGCGAATCGACATCGGCGATCGAGAACTCTTGCCGCGCCGTATCGACACTCACTTTGACTTTGTTCTGCTCGGGATGCGGCTCGACGAGAATCTCCGCTTCCGACTTTTGCACTTGGTCGAGCGCCGCCAATAGCATTTGCTTGGGATCGACGCGCGTCGGATCGACATACGAGTCATTGACGCGCATGAGCGTATTGTTGAAGACGTGGAGCGCGGACAAATCATAAGGGTGCTTATTGTCGCTCGGCTCGGCGCGCAGCGGCGTGGCGCCGATGTCGACGATCCCGGCCGAGCCCGACTTGCGGACGGTCAGAAATGTCGCCAGGACCAGGCTGATGCCGACGATGAGCGGCTTGAAGTGGCGAGAAGCGAAGGAATGGGGCCCCGGCGCACGATCAAAAAGGTCCATTACTAGGACAAACCCGCATCCCGCTGAATGTTCAGCTGTGGACGAGGCCGCCAATCAACAATCAATAGGCGCAGTTACACGAGCGACACCGAAGGAGCGCGCGCGCCGTCACCGAAGCTTAGCGACATGTAGGCAAGAGAACGTGACGATGATCTTTTGAAGGCACTCAGAAATTCGCCGCGCCGCGCGCCACCCGATGCGCGCAACCCTGCAAAATCCCTCACGCTGGAAATGGCCCGGCGCGTGCTCTTACGACGAAGACGCGCAGCGGAGGTCTCATTGGAAATGCGTACACTCTTGTCGGTCTTATCGCTCGGGCTCCTCGCACCATTGGCGGCCTGCAATGGCCAACAGCTCGGCGGCCAATTGGTCAAGTCGCGGCAGTCGCGCATCTCCGCGGCCAGCGTCGACCCGAGCGTCGTCGCGGCGCAGGCCGCGGACAACACGCAGCTGGCCTTCGATGTTTATGCGCAGCTAAAGGGGACGCCCGGCAATCTGTTCTTTTCGCCTTATAGCATTTCGTCGGCGATGACGATGGCGTGGGCGGGCGCGGCCGGCAATACGGCGACGCAAATGGCGAGCGCGCTCGAGCTCAATCAGTCGCCGGCGAACGTCTTGGGCGCGTTCAATGCGCTCGACGCGGCCTTGGCAAGTCGCGGTCAGTCGGGCTCGAGCGAAGGCGGCGGTCCCTTCCAGCTCAATGTCGTCAACGCCATTTGGACCCAACAAGGCGCGCCGCTCGAGGCGCCGTTTCTCGACGCGCTGGCCGAGAATTTCGGCGCCGGCGTGCGCACCGAGAAGTTTTCGACCGCGCCCGAAGCGGCCCGCGCCGACATCAATGCCTGGGTCGACGACAATACCGGCGGCAAGATTCCGACGCTATTGCAGCCAGGAACGGTCACCTCCGATTCGCGCCTGTTTCTGACGAACGCGGTCTATTTCGATGGCAGCTGGGATTCGGCGTTCGACGCGCAAGATACAAAGCCGGCGCCCTTCAATGCGCTCGATGGAACCACGCCGACCGTGCAAATGATGAATCAAACCTATTCGGGCAGGTATTCCCAAGGCACGGGCTGGCAAGCGATCGATCTTCCTTACTCGAACAACGCTCTGACGCTGACCGTGATTGTTCCGGATATGGGACAATTCGCGTCGATCGAGACGCAGCTGTCGGCCACGTTCTTGGCCGGCGTCCTTGCCGCGGAAGAGCAGGATCAGATTACGCTCGGCCTGCCGAAGTTCACGGCGACGACGAAGGCCGATTTGGTGCCGACCTTCAAAGCGTTGGGACTGACTGACGCCTTTACCAGCTTGGCCGACTTCTCGGGTATCGACGGCGCCAAAGATCTGGCGATTTCGACGATCGTCCATCAGGCCGTCATCGACGTCGACGAGAAGGGCACGAAAGCCGCAGCAGCGACGGCAATCGGCATCGGCGCCACGTCGGGAATGACGACGCAAAAGTCGGTTACGCTGACCGTCGATCGCCCGTTCTTCATTGTCCTGCGCGATATTCCCACCAATACCGCGCTCTTCGTCGGTCGCATCACGCAACTGCAATGACGCTAAACCAGGGTTCGCAATTCTCGATCGCTTCGCGCTCGAGAATCGCGCCCTGATTTAGCCTCGATCAATGAGGGCGTGCCGCCCTCCCCGAATGGGCAAAGCCCATTCGGGTCTTCTCCCTGCTCTCGGCGCGACTCCGCGCCGACGCGAGCTTCGCTCGCTCCAAAGTCCCGGCCTATCGGGAATTACGATCGGCCATTTAGGCCGGACGATTGGCCGCGATCCAAGTCACGCCGCGGTAAAGGTTACGTAAAGACCGCCAATAAATTCGCCCTTCGCTGCGTCTGTTCGAGCAATATGAGCGCAATGAAGGTTGGGCCTCTTTTCCTCGCTCTCGGCTGCTGCGCATTGACAGGCTGCGCCGCCAGCTTCCCGCTGCCGATGACGGCGGCGCAATTCGCCACTTACGATGCGACGATGGCCGGACCGGCGCTGGTCGCTTATCTCGGTCAAGCCGACGCGTCGCCGACGGTTTGCGACATGGGCGCCAAAGGCCCGCACGTCGCCGCGCTCAGCGAGGAGCTGCGCGACGCGCTCGTGCGCGGCCTGACTGATGGCAAGATCGAGCCCGACTTATGGAATCGCTGCGCCAAAGCCGTTCTGCGCAGCGCGCCGCGCGACGACGCCGCCTCTTTCATCGACGCGGTCGGCAAAGGCTATCGCACGCTGATGCGAAGCAGTGATTTCGAGACGTCGGTGGTGTTGCAAAAGCGTCTACAGGCCATGGAGCAGTTCTATATCGATCGCAAGAATCAGCTCCAAGGTCACGCGGCAGTCGACGATAAGCTCATCGCCGATCTGCGTAAGGCGCTCGCCAATCATCGCTTGGGGCCGATCGCTGCGCAAATGGGCGAAGACTTGGTGTCGGCGATCGATCTCGAGCACGGACTGTGGATGGGACGCCCGGTCGACGTGCCGCTCATCGATACCATCTATGCGCAAAAGGACGAGAAGACGTTATTGCGCTTCGGCAATCGACTGCCTTCGGCGGAGCTGCGCGACGCGGCGCGCCGGCGCGTCGTGCGATTGCATATCGCGGCGTCGCCGTTCCCCGAAGTGCGCGCGCAAGCGGCGGCGATCGAGGAGATCGTCATGAAAACCGGCGTCAATGCCATTTCATTGACGGCGAATCCGATTTTGCGTGGCTGGATCGATACCAATAAAGTGCCGATGCGCGGCGTGCTCGTGCGCCAACAATTACAGCAACAGACGGCGACGCTGCTCGGTTATAGCGGCGATCGTCCGGGCGTCTCGGTGTTGCCGGAGCTGAAGCTGCGCGGCGCATTGCTCGTTCAAGCCAAGGATATTTCGCAGCCGATTACGCTGTGCGCGCCCGGCGCGCTCGATCCGACGCCGTGCATCTCCGTGCAGAGCGTCAAGCTGGAGAATCCCGCCGCTTATCTCGATAAGGGCGGCGCCTTTCATTTCGTCGAGCACATTTATATGCGCGACGCCGTCAATCTGACGACGATGCACGATAAGTTCGTCTTGCCGGTGAGCATTGGCGGTCAGCGGCTTTGCTCGTTCGAGTGGCAATTGTATTTCGAGCGGCCCGCCGATCTCGTCTTCAGCGGATCGCAAGCGGGCGCCAATGGGCCCAATCTCGGCGTCGCCGTCGACTATCGCGATCCATTGCGATTCATTTATACGGTGGCATCGCGAACCGTGCCCTATTTGGCCGTCGTCGAGCGCGCCGATGCCTCGCTGTTTCACGTCGTGAGCCGCGGCGCGCCCGG
The DNA here is from genome assembly GCA_963785725.1 of uncultured delta proteobacterium. Lineage (GTDB taxonomy): Bacteria > Myxococcota_A > Polyangia > Palsa-1104 > Palsa-1104 > JAQBQH01. Next base: position 195,385 of record CAWAWS010000003.1, read on the forward strand.
CGAAAGCGGCAGCGCCGGCAGCGATGGCGCGACCGGGTCGAGCGGCAGCGAGTGCGGCGACGGCGGCAACGGCGGTGACGGCGGTCCCGGCGGCGACGGCGGTCCCGGCGGCAACGGCGGCGATATCGCGGTCAATATCGCGTGCGGCGCGATCAGCTGCCCCGACGTCGTCGCGCTCATGCGGCAAACGATCGTCAGCGTGGCCGGACCGGGCGGCGCGGGCGGTCCGGGCGGCAACGGCGGCGCCGGCGGCTCGGGCGGCTCGGGCCGCTCGCCGTCGACGCACACCGACTCCGACGGCAACACCGTCACCGACGATCCCGGCTGCAGCGCCGGCTCCAATGGATCATCAGGCGCGAGCGGCGCGAGCGGCGCCGACGGACCGCCAGGCCTGCCCGGCCACACGCGGTTCACGGTCGTGCCATCGACGCCGCGCGCCTAAAGCCAGTCGCGCCCGGCGGCGCAAACGGCGCGAACGCCTATTTGCGCGCGCGTTTCGGCGCTTCCGGCGACCGCCAGCCGCGCGCGATGACGTCGACCACCGCGCGCGCCCACGTGTCTGCCACGATGTCGCCGTCGACGAGCGGCGTCAGCTGCCGATCGATGATCAGCATCGACAGCCCATGCACCATCGACCACGCCGGCACCGCCAGCGCGCGCGGATCGCCGTCGCCCACGAGCCCTTCGGCCTGCCCCGCGGCGACCGCGTCGACGAGCGTGCGCAGCGCCGGCTCGCCCGCCGCCGTCAGCTCCGGCGCCGCGTCATCGTGCAGCTCGCTGGAAAACATCACGCGAAAATGGCCGGGATGCGCGACGGCATAGCGCACGTAACCGCGACCGATCGCAAGGAAGCGCTCGATCGCCGTCGTCGCCCCGGCCGCGACGGCGCGCATCTCCGCGTCGAGCCCGACGAAGCCTTCGATCGCCAGCTCGACCAATAGCGCCTCGCGGCTGGGAAAATGGCGATACGGCGCCGCGTGACTGACGCCCACGCTGCGCGCCAGCTCGCGCAGCGACAGCGCGCCCAGCCCCGATCTCTCGACGATCGCCAGCGCCGCATCGACGAGCGTGCGCCGCAGATCGCCGTGATGATACGGCTGCGCCAACCTCACCTTCGCCGTCGTCCTCGCTGCTTTCTCCGTCGTCCGCGCCGCTTTCTCCGTCATCTTCGGCGTCGCGTTCGTATTGGACGTCGCCTTCGCGGTCTTCCGCGCGCTCCTCGTCGCGTCTTTCGTCGGCTTGGGCGCTTTCGTCACCTGGCTCGTCACCTTCGTCGCGCGCTCCGTCGCCGGCGCCACGCGGATCCTCGTCTTCGTCTTGTGCGCCATCGTAAGCACCGACAATAGCACGACATCTGTCGTCACCTCGCCTGATGTTGACAGCGCCTACTTTATGTTTACACTGACAACATCTGGAGGACGACATGACCGCCATCGCTTCTTCGCTCGCTCCCGTCGCATCCGTTCCCGCCGTCACCGCCGCTGCGCATCGCTGGCAGCGCGCCTTCGACGATGTGCCGCGCCAGCATGGCTTCGAGCCGCTGACGATCGAAGGACGCGTGCCGGTCGGTCTGCGCGGCACGCTCTATCGCACGGGACCGAGCCTGTTCTCGACGTTCGGCCGCCGCTACGGCCACTGGTTCGACGGCGACGGCGCGGTCTCGGCCGTGCGCTTCGACGGCGGCGGCGCGGCCGCGGGCGCCGTGCGCGTCGTGCAGAGCCGAGGGCTGCTCGAGGAGCAACGCCGGCGCGCCCCGCATTACGCCGCTTACGGCACGCGCGCGCCGTCGCGCTTACGCGGCCTCGTCGCGGGCCTGCGCAACGACATCAAGAATACCGGCAATACGTCGGTGATGATCTGGCAAGGCCGCCTGTTCGCGCTCGTCGAATCCTCGGCGCCGACCGAGCTCGACGTCGAGAATCTGCAGACCATCGGCGAATCGCGGCTCGACGACACGCTCGTGCACAGCTTCTCGGCGCACCCGCATTATGTCCCGCAGCGCCGCTCCGCTTACAACTTCGGCGTTCGTTACGGTAAGCGGACGATGCTCGACCTGTACGCGCTGCCCGACGAAGGCAAAGCGCGCCACCTGGGCTCGGTGCCGCTGGCCGGCGCGACGATGGTGCACGATTTCATCGCCACCGAGCGCTATCTCATCTTCTTCGCGCCGCCGCTGCGCCTGCGTATTTTGCGGCAGCTGCTCGGCCTCGGCTCCTACTCGGAGAATCTGCAGTGGCAGCCCGGGCACGGCACCGAGGTCATCATCGTCCCCATCGATCGCCCGGCCGACGTCCGCCGCTTCACCATCCCCGCGTTCTATCAATGGCACTTCGCGAACGCTTACGAGCGCGGCCAGGAGCTCGTCGTCGACTACGTGCGCTATCCCGACTTCTCGTCCAACCGCTGGCTCGGCGACGTCATGCGCGGTCCCGTCCATTCGCACCTCGACGGCCAGCTGCACCGCGCGATCATCGATCCCGTCCGCGGCCAGCTGCGCGACGAGCCGCTCGCCAGCGTCCCCTGCGAATTCCCGCGCGTGGCCCGCTCCGCGCACGCCGCCGGCCACGTCTACGCCGCCGCCTACTCGGGCGACGAAGCCGCGCGCGGCATGTTCGATTGCCTCGTGCGCTTCGACCTCGGCAGCGGCCAGACGCAGCTCGTCGACCTCGGCGCCGGCCGCTATCCGTCGGAGCCGGTGTTCGTGCGCCGCCCCGACGCGCGCGACGACGAAGACGGCTGGCTCCTCAGCCTCGTCTACGACGGCGTGACCCACAAGAGCGGCGTCGCCGTCCTCGACGCGCGCGACCTCGACCGCGGCCCGCTCGCGACCGCATGGTACGACCACCACGTCCCCTTCACGTTCCACGGCAACTTCGCGCGCAACACCTAGTACCGCCTGTCATTACTCAAACGATCACATTTGTATTTGGCTCAATATTCAAATAGCCATGTGACCATTGAAGCGCCGTTGCTGGGAACGACCGCGCGCGTTCCGTCGAATCAGCCGGCGCAACGAATCGCGCGCCGCACTTTGAACACGTCGCGAACCTCGTCGAGCAACGCCGATGCTGCAGTCGTAGTCGCGTCGCGAGGCTGCCGACATAATGGCCGAGATGCAGCGGCCCGGTTGGTCGATAAGCTGTGACGACTATGTCCGAAGGCGAAATGGAATGCTCGATACCCGTAACCGGGCGACCCCGCAAAGGCAAGCCCGACGTAACTATGGAATGCGTGGCGCCCTTCTTTTCGACCTCGATAGCCGCACAGTGACGCCGACTTCCTTAGCAGTTTCAGGCATGCTCTCGCCATGACCTGGTCACGCTCAGTCCTCGCCGCCGCCGCATGGGCGCTATTCGCCGGCTGCGCGCAGCGCGCCGCCATCATCGCGCCCGCAGTCGTCCCCGCGAAGAGTGCGTTCGCCGGCTACAGCTCGACGCGTTATGCCGATCCGACTGCGTGGGTCTGCTTGCCCGGTCGCGCCAACGATCCCTGTCTCGACAACCTCGACTCGACCGAGCTGCGCGACGACGGCTCGGGCGCCGTCGTCGCCGAGCCGCCGCCGGCTACGCCGCCGCCCGTCGACTGCTTTTACGTCTACCCGACGATCGACAACCGTGCCGAGCCCGGCAATCACACCGACTTCACCAACATCGAGCACATGGTCGGCGTGACGCAAGCGCAAGTCGGCCACTTTCGCACGGTCTGTCAGCTCTACGCGCCGCTCTATCGGCAAGTCACGATGGGCACCTATATGCAGTCGCAAGCCGAGCAAGACAAATACCTGGCCATTGCCAACGCCGATGTCGTCGACGCCTTTCGTCACTATATGAGTCGCTACAATCACGGCCGAAAGATCGTGCTCATCGGCCATTCGCAAGGCGCAGAGATGATCACGCGTCTCTTGAAGCAGCTCTTCGACGGCGACCAAGACGCGCCCATGCGCGAACAGCTGCTCTTGGGAATGCCCATCGGCGGCCATATCGACGTGCCGCGCGGCCAGCTCATCGGCGGCACGTTCACGCATATTCCCGTTTGCAGTCGTGCCGCCGAAACCGGCTGTGTCGTCGGCTATCGCTCGGTCGTCGCCGGCAGCGCCAGCCCGTCATTCGATGTCTTTCCGGCCGGCCACGTCAACGTCTGCGTGAACCCGACGGCGCTCGACGGCGGGCCCCATCCGACGACCCGCACGTATCTATTGATGACGGATCGATTGCGCGCCCACATGCCAAAGGCAAACGAGATTACGACGCCCTTCATTCTCTTGAACAACTATTACAACGCCGAGTGTGTCGAGACGCAGCCTGGTGTGTTCTCGTTGGCGATGAGCCTCGCCGTGCCGGCCAGCGATCCGCGCGCCAACCCCATCGACTTCGACGCGCGCATCTTCCGCGGCATGATGGGACTGCATTTAGTGGACATGCAGCTCGTGCAAGGCGATCTGATCGACCTCATCGCTCACCGCGCCACTCCACATGCCGCGCGAGCAGACTCGAGCAGTCCACCGACGGCGTCCGGACGACACTGAAGCATTTACTTCAGTATCGCGTCTTCCTTACTGAAGCAGCTGCTTTACTATTGCCGCGGGCGACGAGTCGTCATTGCGGCAAGCGGCCGGTGCTCATCGCGAACACGACCCCTTTGGCCAAGCTCAAGCTGCAGAACTTCATGCGGCCGCCGAAGGTCCAATTCTCGAAGCCGAAGCGGTCGCTGTTGGCGTCCACTTTGGCCGCGAGCACCGGCTGGCCGCTGGCGGCGTCGATGAAGCTGACCTCGCCCTGCACGTGATCGGTCCCGAATCCGCCCATTCCCGACCGTTGAATCACGGCGATGCGACTACGCACGATGATTCCTTGCGCGACCGTTTGCCCCGGCGCCAAGATGACGATGCGGCGCGCGCCCAGCTTCGACCGCGCGTAATCCTGCACGCCGGCGGCATAAGCGGACTGCCATTTATCGACATGCTGAGCCCACTGATGCGCCTCCTCGACCGGCTCGGCCACGGCAAACGCCAGCGGCTCCACGTAGAATATCGGCGCGCTGGCCAACGCCGGCGCCGCCTTCGTTTGCTCCGTCGCGTGCATGGTGGCGCAACCGCCGACCGACAAGAGCGCCATCAGCGCCAAGGTCGAAGTCTTCATGGTCATCCCCGCGTAAGTGGAAGCTAGGCCAACAGACGCGGGAAATAGCATGGGCGTTGCCCCGAGCGGGACGACTCAACTTTATTTGAGATTGGTGAATGAAGAGACTGGCGGGACGAAACGGAGTCTATGCAGACGATGGAGCGACGGTGCGGTGAATATTAGAGCCCTTCGAGCGTCCAGGTCTGCGCGCCCGTGCCGTTGCAATCCCAGATCTGCACTTGCGTGCCGTCGGCCGTTCCCGACGCCGAGATGTCGAGGCATTTGCCGCTGTTCGTGTTCACGAGCTTGCTGTTGCCGCCGCCGACGTCGACGATGCTGAACGACTGCGCGCCCGTGCCATTGCAATCGTAGAGCTGCGCTTTGGTGCCATCGGCGGTGCCGGCGGCGGTGATATCGACGCACTTATTGCTGTTGTCATTGACGATCTGATAGTTGCCATTGGCGACCGCGACCTTATGGAACGTCTGCGCCGCGCTGCCATTGCAGGTCCACTCTTGAACTTTGGTTCCGTCGGCCGTGCCGGCGCCGTTGATGTCGAGGCACTTGCCGCTGAAGGGCGCGACGATCGTGCCGCTGCCGCCGCCGCGCGAGCCGCCGAAGCTGACGGTGAAGTTCGTGCCCGACTGCGAGCCGCCCCAGAAGTTACCGCAGTTGGCCAAGCTGTTATCGACCTGATCGGTCCACGACAAGCCGGGCACATTGATGCCGTTGCCATTGATGTCGCTGATGGCGAAGTTGTCATACGTCAATGCGCCGGTCGTCGGCAATTGATCGCACGACGTCAACGAATAGGCCTCGAGCACGCCGGCGAAGATCCACTGATGCGGGTGGCCGAAGGCCGACGTGTCGAACACCGAAGACTGACCGGTGCGCTGATCGGTCGTCGACACGCGCCAATTGTTGCAGATGCCGGTGCTGGCGCTGCAGTTGGTGCCGGTGTTGACGCCCAAGATGGTATCGCCCGGGCTGACGGGAACGGAGTCGCCGTATTCGGCGTTGCCGCCACCTTCGCAGCAGTTCCAGCTCTGCACGAACCACGACGAGTTCTCATAAGCGAGCACCGGCTGCAAGATCGTGCCGCCCGATTTGCCGTCCAATGACTGCGTTCCCGGGAAGAAGAAGAGCACTTGGCCCGACTTCGCCGGCGTCGGCGGAACGACCCAGCTCACCGAGAGCTTACTGACACCGGCCGAGAACGTGGAGAAGTCGGCGAGCGACCAACCTTCGATATCATTCGTGACCGCCAGCGGCTTGATGACCGGCGCGGTCTCGGTATTCGCGCCGCCGGCGACCGCGTCGGCAAACGGCGCCGCCTCGCCGGTGAGGCCGTGCACGCCGGCCAGCTGCGCGACCGGCTGACCACTCAACGCGTAATGCTCGTACTGGCATACCGACGTCGCGCGCGCCTGACCGGTCGGCGCGCGAATCGTCCCGTCCGTGCCCACCTCTTCATCGTTGTTGACGTGCACGAGGCAGGACGGATGGAAATAGCCGACCGGCGTCGCGACGAAGCCTTCGGGCACGCCTGCCGGAAGCTGCGGCGGCCGAGCGACCAGCGCGGCGCTCGACGAGCCGCCGGTCGACTCGCCTTGAATCGTTCCGTTGCAACCCAATCCCAACGCGCCCAGCGAAAGCGCGAGCGCCAGTGCTTTTGGTGCCGACGAATGTTTCATGAACGCCTCCTTTGAAGCGACTGCGGGTGACTGCTGCCATTGCGGCGCGCGCCCGGACGATGCGCGCCTACCTCGGTCGACCGACAGCGTGATCTCGTGAGGCGGCCGCACCCCACACCGTCCACCTGCCGTTTACAACTCGGGCTATCACTGCGTGCGGCACTTTGCCGCGCGCGACGAGACCTCAAGCGCGCCGAACGCTCACGCGCTCGAACGCACGCGACGCGCGAGATGGCGCGCAGCGCGCCGCGACGAAGCCCAAGCAGTGTCGCGAAGCGAGCCGCGACAGCGAACGGCATGGGAGCTCTTGTCTGCGCACATGGCGGAGCGACGCAGCAACTGTCAGGCCAGCGCGCACGCTCCGCGAATCGACCGGAAAGCGCTGCATTCGGCAGACGAGCCTGCGTCATTGGCTGCGGGATCGATTCCTCACGTGTATCGATACCGAAACATCTCGACGCTCGACGTCAACATATAGGCGTTACCGATGTCGGGAAACGTAATCGCGGGCAAACGGATCCTGAATCGTCGAATCGCACGCCGAGCACCACGCCGCTGAACCAATAGCTGTTGATCGTCCGGCTTCGCGTCAGTGGCTCTCGAGCGTTTGCTTCGGCGAAGCGCAGTCGTAGTGCGGCACCGTCAAGCTGGCAAGAATGACGAGCAGCAGTGACCTGCGAACGACGGCAGCAGCTCGCTGAATCGCGTCGTGATGAGCGCGTGCTTGAGCCGATGGCGCGAGAGAGCCGAGAGGCCTCGAGCGAGCGAGTCGAACGCGTGTGACGACGATCAATGTTTGAAGGCCGCGTGACTTCGTCGGCACGACTCCGCGTCTTGCGGCGCCACGACGCGAACGATCATTTTTGCGTTTTCTCGCGGGAAGAATTTCCGCCGCTCGCGTCTCCTCATCGCAGGCGCATCGAGCGCCGCACAAAATCCTAAAGGAGACCGACTAATGAACCGCTATCGATTCGATCGCCGCACGCTCCTCGCCGTCGTTGGCGCCGCCCTCGCCGGCTGCGGACAGGCCGGCCTGCCGCAAGACGGCGCCGCCGCTGCCGTCGCCCCTGCCGTGACCGCGCCGGCCGCCGCCGTTTCGCCCGCGCAGCAGGTCATCGCCGCCAACGCCAAGGCCGAACGCGACCTCCACCTCGTCACCCGCAAAGTCATCAACGATGGCGACGAGGTCATCGAGTTCTACGAGCCGCTCCCCGGCAAGGTGATCTTCTCGGCAGCCGGCAGCCCGCGCGGTGCCAGCGCCGTGCGCCGCGAGCTCGTCGAGGGTCGCTCCGCCGACGCCATCTGGCGCGCGCTGGTCCCCAACGAGCAGCCGCCGGCGGAGCTGCTGGCCGCCGTCGAGCGCGCCACCATCCGCGGGAAGTCGGACGACAGCGCCGACACCACCGCCGCGCAGTCGAACGAAGCCGAAGCCGCCGCGCGCGTGCAGGCGGCGCCAATCGCGGCCGAGTCCAAGACGGAGACGTCGGCCACGGCGGAAGCCATCGTCGCGTCGCCGATCCAGCCGCTGGCCGCGTCGGGCGGCTACTGCTCGGGACAGTTCTGGACCGATTGGGGCAACTGGGCCGGCGGCAACCCGCAGAACCAGGGCACCTGGAACTACGGCTGGTACGACCGCCAGTGGGACGGCATCACCGGCACCTCCGGCTACATCGTCTGCCCGTGGGGCAACGTCTCCAACACCGGCGGCACCTTCAGTGTCTATATCCCGGGCGGCGCCACCAGCTCGTGGACGATCGCGCCCAACTACTATCGCTGGTCGACGGAGACCGCGGGCCAAGATTGCCACTGGACATTGAGCTGCGCGCTGTCGGGCATGGCCAACCAGTGCAACCCGCTGCCGTTCAGCTTCCACGGCCACTTCGACTCGAGCTGCTACCTGACGAAGGGCACGTCGTGCGGCGACAACTTCGACTGGATCGATTGGGCCAGCAGCGCCGGCTCGTACTGCCAGACGCCGAACTTCAATTAATGAACTAGACCTCGAGAAAGCGTTCGCGGTGGGACGCGCAGGATCATTCGGTCCTGCGCGTCCCGCTCGCGTTTGACGAACATGAATGACGACTTCGGACAGGATGCCCGCGGGCACTCGGATGTCATCGCGGTGCGGACACTCGGTTCATTGATGCGCGTCATTAAAGACATAGTCAGTGCACGGCGCCGCCCGCGTCCATTATGTGTGCACTCCAATCACGTTCCAAGCCGCCGAAACGAGTGAGACTGATCAGCCGCTCCCGGCCACGCGCATCGCACGCAGCGACGGGCGGCGAAAGAATTGGGAACCGCGTTCGCAACGCGTTGTCGATATCGCTGCATGACTTGGCGTGCCCGACGATGACCGCGTCGCGGCCGCCGAGCATTCGCGGCTGATCGCGCGTCGGCAAGTCGTTCCGAGCCGCTGCTGCGATCGGCGCAAACACTCAACGGTGGGAGGAGCTCGCATGCCGTCCGGCGTGAACATTCCTGCGTCTTTCGTGCGCGCGCAACACGACCCCGATCTCGCTGCAGCGACACACGAGCCAGACAATGGAACGCGTGCGATCGAAGTCCACGCGCTGTTCGAAGAGACGGTGATCGCCGTCGCGCATCTGGCCGATCCCCGCGGCCGGCGCGTGAGTCGCCAGACCAAGGCGCTCTTGGCTGCGAGCATCGCCGCACTGACGATTCCATTGGTCGGCTTCATTGTCGCTTATGTCGACATGGCGCGTCTTCAACACGCGCGCGAAGCCTGGGATCGCGCAGGCCATCCCCATAACGCCTTCGTTACGCCGTTCGACGGCTCATTGGTCGACATTGCCGCCGCGCTATGCCTCATCGCCGGCGTTTATCTGCTGACTCGCGGCGCATTACGTTTAGCGGCCGAGCGGACGAGTGGCGATTTCACGATCGGCTGCGATCGCGACGCCGTCGTTCACGCGCCGGCCGAGCAGCTGCCGATCGCTTCGTTTCCGCTGGTGCGGGCGCTGGACAATGACTATGCGCTGCACTTTACGTGGCACATGTCGGGCGAGGTCACGCTCGCCAATGGGCAAGCGCGCTCGCTGGCGCAGCTCGTGGACTCCGGCGCAGCGCCGGCGGCGACCGATATCGCCGACGCGTACGCCTGGCCGATTCCCAAAGACGCGCACGCGCGCATTCAGCTGGCGAACACGACGTTTCTCGTATCGTCGGTGCCGCCGCCACGCGTCTACGACATGTCGACGGCGGTCGACTGGCAAACTCAAGTCTATACGTTGGTGACGGCACTGTCGGTGATGCTGTTTCTCGTCATGGTCGACTGCATTCCCGCCGATCCGCAGTCTTTGTCACTCGACGCCTTCTTACGCGAGACGCGCTTTGCGCAGTTCCTCCTCAAGCCGCCGAGCGAGCAGTCGGCGGCGCTTCCCGATTGGCTTGCCAAGACGCAGCCGAGCACGAGCGGCGGCAAAGGAAAGCGGCAAAGCGGCGCGGTCGGTCAGATGGGATACAAGACCAGTCGCAAGCTGACCGGCATTTACGGGATCAAAGGACCAAAGAACAATCCCGACCCGCATGTGGCGAAGATGATCGCGGCCGATCGCGCCAATCACGCGGGTGTCGTCGGCATTTTCAAGAGCTTCGAGGGCTCGCAGGTTGGCGCGCTTTATCGTGACACGCCGCTCGGCGCCGACGCCGACACGGTGCTCGCCGGACTGCGCGGCACCGAGATCGGCGACGCTTATGGCGACGCCGGCGCCGGCATGGTCGGCTCGGGCAAAGGCGGCGGCGGCACCGGCGAAGCCACGATCGGAACGGGCGCGCTGGGCACGATCGGCAAAGGCGGCGGCGGCGGCGACCGCTCCGGCTACGGCCCGGGCAGCGGCGGTGGCTTGGGGCGCCATCGGCTGGCGACGCTGCCCGATGTCATTCCGCTCTCGGGAGACGTCCGCGGCTCACTCGATAAGGAGATCATTCGCCGCGTCATTCGTCGTCATTTGGCCGAGATAAAGTTTTGCTACGAAAAGGAGCTCTTGCATCGAAGCGGCTTAGTCGGTCGCGTCACGGTGCAGTTCACGATCGGCGGCAATGGCGGCGTCCTCTCGTCAGTCGTCCAAGAGTCGACGCTGCATGACGCCAATGTCGAGCAATGCATGCGAGACGCCGTGCGGCGCTGGGAGTTCCCGCAGCCGAAAGGCGGCGGGATCGTCATCGTCTCTTATCCGTTCGCGCTCAAGCTCGCCGGTCAGGAGTGACTGCCTTCGCGGATTCCGGTTCGGCGCGCCAGCGTGTGGCAAAGCGTCCGCTCAAGACATAGCGCGGGAACGTAATCCATTGCTCGACGAAGATGCGCGATATCGCATCGAACGGACCGGCGAATGGCACCGGCGCGACCGCCTCGCCGCGATGCCCGACGCCCTGCAGCGCCATCGCGACCGCCATGGCGACGACGCCGCCGGGCACGAGCCAATAGCTCACGAACGGTGAAATCAATATCGCCAAGCCGCCCGCCTGAAAGAGCGGAACGGTCAGAATGTGCAAGAGCAAGTTGCGACGGGCGCGATGATTGTCGGGATAGAGCGACCATTGCCAGCTCAGCAGCGGTTGTCCACGGTTCATGACGCGAGCTTATCGCGGCTGCCGGCGCGCGTCATGAGCTGTCTCGGCCGCGGCACGAAAACCCAGCTCGCCTGAGGCTGGCGGCCCCAGCGCGCTGCACGATTGGCGCGCGCGAGCGCCTCACGAGGCGTGGCTGAAGGGCGACTTCTCGGACGCCAACCTCGCCCGCTTCAACGCCATTTGGACGCAAGTGGCGACGCGCTTCAAAGACAGGTCGGATCGCCTGCCATTCGAGATCCTCAATGAGCCCAATCCCATGTCGCTCGACAACCTGAATTCGCTCGACGATCAGATCTTCACGCTCATGCGCCAGACGAATCCGACACGGCTCATCGTCAGCGATTTACCACTCGCGTGTGCCGGCACAAAGTGGCACACGTGCCAGCCTGCTTTCCCGCTAAAACCTCATGAATTCAATGACGCACGGCACCTTGCCGGCGGCGCGACGGTTGCAATGCGCGACGCGCCAGGAGGGGACGATGTTTCAACGAGGCGCGGCGGCGAGTCTGATCGGGCTCATGGCAATCTTCAATAGTGGATGTATGAATGGACCTTTGAATGGGGCGGTGTACGACGGAGATGGCGGCACGACGCTGCAGCAACAAGTCGGCTTTTACGGCTTCTATCCGCAGCCCAATCAGACGATTAGTGTTCAAGTGCTCGAGAGCCCGAACGCCGATCCCAGCGTCGACGCCAATTGGCTGACGATGACGACCACGACGACGGGCACGCAACAATACTTCTATAATGACCCGAGCTCGCCGATGTATCTGTGGCAAGCGAGCGCCTCGCCGGGAACGGTCGCGGCGGGGATTATGCTGCTGCATCCGTGGACGAGCGGCGGATTGGCGCGCGTGCGCGCTCAGGCCATTACCGTTTCCGGCGGCAAGGTCACGATCGACGCGCGCTTGACGGCGTTCGACGAAGACTTCGACGATTGCAAGAGTCAGCTCGCGTCGCAGCCGTGGTCGGTCATTCGCAACGACTGCAAGACGCTCTATTCGCCCAACAGCGACGTGGCGACGCTGGTCTCGACGACCGCAAGGCCGTCGACGGCGCAGGCGGCGCTGGCGACGTCGCCGTATCTGACGCTGCCGGGCGGCGCCGGAACCAGCGCGACGGTCGGCAAAAACTATTATCATGCGGCCGGAATCGATATTCTTTTTCCGTCGCTCGGCGTCTTCAAGCTGGCGATGGGATTCGGTCTCGGCAATCCCACCGAAGCGTCGGCCGTTTATTACAACGCCGGCGACTTGGGGATTGGGCGGGAGATGCATTGCTTGAGCGACAGCGCGCGTAAAGCCTGCTACGTCACCAACTATGCCGATCGCGTGCCGCCAGGAAACGATCCGACGAAGCGCATCTTCGCCGGCTCGCAAGCCAACATCAACGACGCGCTCGCCAATGCCGTCAAAGGCTTTCAAGGCGTCGCCGGCAGCGATCCCATCGCGACCGTGGCCATGATCGAGGCGACCGTGAACGGCGCGCCCAACGTCGAGTTCATGGTCTTCGGCGCCGACGGATTGTTGAGTGACACGGCGACGCTCGACATGAGCGCGCATCCGAACGATCAAGTGCCGACCAACTGCATGACCTGTCACGCCGGCAATGGCGCGCTGAACGGCGGCACCGTCTCGAATGCGCACTTTCTGCCGTTCGACCTCGATTCATTTCAGTATTCGACGCAGTCGGCCTTTACCGAGAGCGCGCAGTTGGAGTCGTTCCGTAAGCTCAACGCCGTGGTGCAGATTACGTCGCACTCGCAGGCGATGACCGACCTCTTGAATGGCTGGTATCCGCCGAACGGCCCGGCGACGAGCGCCGCTACGTTCAACGGCGACTTCGTACCCGCCAATTGGACGAACCGACCCACCAACGAGGTCTACAACTATGGCATCAAGAAATACTGCCGCACGTGCCACCTCGGGCAGACCATCACCGACTTCGGCACGCCCACTCAATTGACGAATCTGGAAGCGGCCGGCCATGTCGTCACGAATTACTTGTGCGATACGCATTTGATGCCGCAAGCGCTGGTCACGCAGAACAACTTCTGGAACAGCTCGGCGCGCGCGCACTTCCTCGGCTTCGTCGGCGCCAATCGCGACTGCGCGCCTTGAGCTCGGCGCTCGCCGCCGGCGAATTCGTCCGCTAACGAACGCCGCCCCTCGCCATCGATTCGTCTTCAATGCGCGGGAGCGCGATTGCCTCACGCCTCGGCGATCGCGCTCCCACGCGTTCGCACCGGCTCGATAACAGCTCCGGCGCGCGGTCACGGCCCCGGTGCCATCCGCGATAACCCAAGAGTATCGGCGAGTTTGGCAACCTCACAGCTGCGCATCTGCCGTCGACCGCGCAGCCGGGACGGCCCGACATTGCAGGGCGCGGGCGACCTCGTTTGCGATTGTCGTGAATAGCCGAATCGTCGGCTCGTCTACGCGGCAACTACGGGGGAGCTCGCATGCGGATACTGGCCGGCATGCTTTTGACGGCGTGCGCCGGTTGCGCGCCGCCGCTGATTTCACTGGGCGCAGCCGTGCCCATTTCGACCGCGCCGCCGCACGAAGTGCCGCTCGAGGTCATTACGCGCTCGGCGATTTCACTGCCATTGCCGGTCGAGCATTCGCGCACGCGCGTCGCCGACGTCGAGCTGTCGCTCGGTCACGCCGTCGCCAGCGCCGCGGTGCCGTGGGCCGACGCGCATCGCGGCCTGCGTCCCGACGGCTGGCAGCTCGTCGTCGAGCTGGCCAAAGCGCACGCGGCCGTCGACGACGGCTTGGTCGATGTCGCGCTCAACGTGCGCGCGACCTTGCGAACCCGCGCCGGCCACGTCTATCTCGCGCAGACGCAAGCGCATTGCCACGAGCGCGCGGCGACGTCACTCGAGAGCGCGGCGCCGCTCTTTTATCACTGCATGTTGACCGTGGGTCACGAGCTGGCCGGTTGGCTGGAGGGGGTGCAACCTTGAAACGAAATATCGGGTTAGTCGCGTTGTTGTGCGTAAGCGGTTGCGGTTATGTCGTCGAGCCCGGCCATCGCGGCCTCTTGTTCAATCCGCGTCGCGGCGGATTGCAGCAAGAGGTCTTGGCCGAAGGCTGGCACCGCGTCGGCGCTTACGGTCGCGTCGACGACTTCGACGTCACCTACTCGACCAAGCACGAGGACTTACGCACCATCAGCGCCGAAGGCCTGGCCGTCACCGTTCGCGTCTCCATCATTTATCGCCCGGTCGTGAGCGAGCTTTACGATCTCGACGTGGAGATTGGTCGCAATTATTACGACGAGGTCGTCGGCCCCGAGTTTAGAACGGCCACACGCGGCGTCTTTGCACGCCATTCGTATCTCGAAGTGCAGCGCATCAACGAAAAGCTCGAGGACGAGATCGAAGCGGAGGTGCGCCGTCGTATCGCGGGCAAACATGTCGAGGTTTCATCGGTGACGATGGAGCGCTTCGAATATCCGCCCGAGATCGAGCAGGCCATTCGCAGTAAGCTCGTCGGCGAACAGGAGGCCATTCGCAGCAAAGCGCAGCTCGAAGCCGACGCCTTGCGACAGACGATGGAGCTGCAGCACGAGGCCGAGCGCGAGAAGCTGCAGACCGAAGCGGAGCTGCGAAAGAAAGAGCGCGATCGGCATGTCGCCGAGCAGCAGGCGGCGATCGATCGCGTGCAAGCGGACGCCGACGCACAAACGCGGGTGACGCGCGCCAAAGCCGAGGCCACCGCGATCTCGACGCTGGCCGACGCCCAAGCCAAGCAGAAGCGCGCCGAAGCGCAAGCCTTGACGCCGCTCATGGTGCAAATGCACGCTTACGACGCGCTGTCGAAGCTGGGCGGATCGGGCACGACGATCATGCTCGGCGACTGGTCACACGTGCCCAACTTCCTCTTTCCGGGCATGCCGAGCTGGCGATCGACGATGGGCGCGCAACACGCTTCGATGCCTTGAGACCCGCGAATTCCGCGTCCATTCACGCTCGCGGAAGTTGCCGAGCCAGTCGTCTCTGCGAAGATTACGCGACATCTCGTCAAACAGAACCGTTCCTGTTGCAAATTATCGACAGTGATTGGAAGATTGCGCGTCGTTGCTTCTTCTACAGCTGACGCGCGGGTGAGATCATGTCGAATATGAAAGCGGTCGTTATGTACGAGCCGGGCGGCGCCGACGTGCTCAAAGTCGAGACGCGGCCCATTCCGACGCCACGCGATGGTGAAGTGCTCATTCGCGTCAAAGCGTTTGGGCTCAATCGCTCCGAGCTCTTTACGCGCCAAGGTCATTCGCCGGGCGTGGAGTTTCCGCGCATTCTCGGGATCGAAGCGGTCGGCGTCGTCGAGCGCGCGCCGGCCCGAGAATTCGACGCCGGCGATATCGTGGCGACGGCGATGGGCGGAATGGGCCGACAGCGCGACGGCGGTTATGCCGAATACACTTGCGTCGCGGCTGGGCAAGTGCAGCGGCTGAAGACGACGCTGCCGTGGGCGACGCTCGGCGCCGTGCCGGAGATGCTGCAGACGGCCTGGGGCTCGCTCCTCAAGGCGCTGCGGATTCAGCGCGGCGAGCGGCTGCTCATTCGCGGCGGCACGACGTCGGTCGGGCTCGCGGCGGCGGCGATCGCCAAGCGTCACGGCGTCTCCGTCGTCGCCACGACGCGACAGCCCGATCGCGCCGCGCTCTTGCGACAGAGCGGCGCCGACGAGGTCGTCATCGACTCGGGCGCCATCGCGAGTGAAGTGCAAACGCGCTTCGGCGGCGTCGACAAGGTGCTCGAGCTCGTCGGCGTGACCACGTTGAAGGACTCGTTGCGCTGCGCCAAAGTGGGCGGCATCGTGTGCATGACCGGTATCGTCGGCAATCAATGGTCATTCAGCGAATTCACGCCGATGGAGGCGATACCCACGGCGGTATGCTTGACCTCTTATTCAGGCGACGCCGACGACTTCATGCGCACACCGCTGCAAGCGCTGGTCGAGCAGATCGCCGCCGGCGAGCTGCACGTGCAAGTCGGCAAGACGTTCGCCATCGACGAGATCGTCGCGGCGCATCGCTGCATGGAGGAGAACCAGGCGGGCGGAAAGATCGTCGTGTTGACGTGAATCGATACTGAAGCGACTGCTTTACTGAAGCCGATACTTCAGTGTCATAATCAAATGCAGCGCTTCACTTGGCGAGATAGTCGCGCGCGGCGGTGGCGGCGAATACGCCTTTGGTCTCGTCGATCGCGTGGTCGCGGTCATTGAAGCCGGCGCTGACGAAGAGCCAATGGTCGTCGCCTTTACGCCGCAAGAGCCACGTCAGGTTGAGGACGCCGGGCTCGCTGCCGCCTTTGTAGCCGATGTATTCGTAGGCGCCGGTGTCGTCGACGATTCCGGGATTCAGCGACAAGATCGCCTTGACGGGCGCGGTCGCCGGCACTTGCGCGTGCGCCGCCAACGACGCCATCAGCTTGCAGAGATCGTCGGGCGACGCGAAATACTCGAGGGAATCGATCTGGCGCGGCTTTTCCCAGCCGGCGGCGCTCTTGAGCGCCTCGTGTAAGTCGCGCGCGGCAAAGGTCGACAGCAGCTTACGCTTGTGCGCGACGTCGGCGTGCGCATAAGCGGTGAGCTCGGCCGGCGTCGTCGCCAGCTTGAGCGCGAACAGCTCGCGGGTCGACAAGAAGGGGATCATGCGCGCCGGCGCCGAATGGCCGCTCGCTTTGACCGCGGCCTCGACGGCGGCGCGACCGACGAACGCGAGCAGATGGTCGGTCGCCGTGTTGTCGCTAATCGAGATCATCTTCTCGGCGACTTGGCGAACGGTGAAGGTCTTGCCCGCCGGCGCGTCTTGCAGCTCGCCCGACGGCAGGCTCTTCTTGGCCTCGTCGATCGTAATCAGTTCGTCCCACGAATGCTGCCCTGCGGCGATTTGTCGCGCCAACGCTTCGAGGATGTAGAGCTTGAAGGTCGAGCCGAGCGCGAGGATCTTTTGCGGCTCGATCGCCGAGCGCGCACGGCATTGTCCGCCGGAGATGTCGGCCGCCAGGAAGCTTACGTTGGGCGCGACGGCGCGCAGCCGCGCGTGCACGTCATCCCATGACGTCGCCGGCGGCGCGTCGGCCACCGGCCGCAAGAGCAGGCCCGTCAGGCGCTGCGGCGCCACCGCCTCGACGCGCAGCGAGAGCTTGACCTTCGCGCCCTGGGCTTGTGGATTTCCCGAGCGCACGACCGCGACGAGCTGGCCGTCGGCCGACTCCTCGACGTGCTCAATCGTGAGCGGCGGCAGCTGCTGGCTCAGCTGCGCGAAGAGCGCGGCCACTTGCGACAACGGCACCTGCGCGACGAACGACTCCGCGAAGTGCGGCGCCGCGTCGGCCGCGCTCGGCGGATGCGCGATCGCCGCCAGCACCCACACCAGCTGCCGGCCGGTGGCGCTATCGGGCACGCCCGCCGGCAAAGCCGGCGCGGCCGGCGATGGTGCGGCGGCGGCGCGGTCAGCGGGGCGCGGCGGCGCGGGCGCGACTTGCGCGGCGGTCGCCATGCGCGGCGCGGCCGATTGCGCGGCTTTCGTGCATGCCGACAGTGGCAACAGCAACGTCAATGCCAAACGCAAACGAAGGGAAACAGTCATGGATTGTGCGCTCATATAATCAGGCCTTTGCATTCGAATGGGCGAACATTGAATTGCGTTATGGGTTATTCGCGGGCGGCTCATCGTCGTTCAAGAGACGGCGCGCTTCGTCGATCTCGGCCAGCTCCCGCACGACGCGTTTGCGCACCAGCGCGATTCCCAGCCACGACGGCGGAATCGTAATCGCCGCCATGCCGACGAGCGCGATGAGGTCGGATGGATTGACGTGACGTTTGGCGATGGCTTGCGCGACCGTGATCGCGACCAGCGCGGCGACGAAGCTGCCGACACACCACGGCATGAAGCGCGCGAGCCGCAGCCGGCCGCGATGGCGCTGCTCGAGCGCGGCCAGCTGCGCCAACGGCGCCGCGCCGGGATCGCCCCAGGTGCCGCGCAGGCTGACGTGGACGCGAATGAGGATAGCCATCATCATTGCCGCCACGACCAGCGCGGACAGCGTATCGAAGAGCGATTGGGCCTTGCGCAGCTCGCCCACCAAGAGCCAGCTCATCGGCACGAAAATCGCGTAAACCAACGAGATTCCAACGATCGTCAGCGTGCGGTTGGCGCGCGCTTTGGCGACGGCATAGGGCATCGGTCGTCCTCCTTGGTGAAAGGTCGTCTTCAGCCGCTCCCACTCGGGGTCGTTCATGGCTTCTCCAGCTCGACGCGCAGGGCGGCGCGCGCGCGGTTGAGGCGGACGGCGACGTTGCCCGCGGAAATGCCGAGGCAGACGCCGATCTCGGCTTGCGTCAGGTCTTCGAGCGCCAGCGTCAGCACCTGCCGATAGGCGACGCTGAGGCGGCGAATCGCGGCATAGAGGCGCGCGACCTCTTGGCGGCCGGCGGCGCGCGTCTCGGGGCTGGGCGCGTCATCGGCGGGCGAGCGATCGTCGGTGAGCGCGTCGGCGCCGCGCAGTCGCCGGCGCGCCAGATGCGTGAGCGCGCGGTTGTGGGCGACGCGATAGACGAACGTCTGCTCCGAGCAGTCGCCGCGAAACGCCGGCAAGGCGTTCCACAAGGCGACGGCGATCTCTTGCGCGAGGTCGTCTTGGTCGGCCGGGCGCGCGTAAGCGGCGACGACGCGGCCGAGGGCGCTGCCATATTGCCGCAGGAGCTCGGCGAAGCGCGCGTCGTCGGCGTTCACGGCGCGGGCGCCGGGCGCGACGGCAAAGGCGCGAACGCTCGCTTCTTCATCGGTCACAGCATAATAGTCTCGTGCGCCCCGCGAACATTACAGGCGACCTGCGCGTGTGACTTGGCGCATTCGCGAAGTGCCGCGACAGTAGGCGTTACGCGATCGGCGCAGGGTCAGGCGTGGCGACGGATATTCCGCGGCGCGGGGTGATGCCGGCGCGGCTTGGGCGACGGCTGACGCCAGCCGAGCACCGAGCCGAAGCCGGCGTTCGTGCCGTCGGGGCCGCCGATGGTGACGAAGTGGCCGCTCGCCGTCGGCTGCAGCCCGCCGGCGCCGCCGAGGTAGACGTAGACCACGCCGACGCCGCCGTTGCCGCCGGACGCGCCGACGGCGACCTCGGCGTAGCCGTCACCGTTGCTGTCGCCGACGCCGATGACGGGACGGCCGAAGCCGGCGGAGTCGCCGAGCGCGCCGGGGATGGCGAGCCCGGGCATGCGATAGCCGCCGGTCGCGGCGCCGTAGTAGACGAACACCTTGCCGGGATTGGCGCCCGACAGCTGCTCGCCGACGATGAGGTCGCCGTAGCCGTCGTTGTCGAGATCGCCGGCGCCGCTGAGGACGATGCCGTACGAGGCGTTCGCGCCGTCGGGGCTGTCGATGGTGATGACGGACGATGCGACCGCGGGGGTGATGCCGCTCGAGCCGCCGAGGTAGATGTAGACGCGCCCGCTCTGCGCGTTGTAGCCCCAGGCGCTGACGAGGATGTCGCTGTAGCCGTCGCCGTTCAGATCGGTGGTGGAGATGGCGGCGCCGAAGTAGGACTCGCCGGGCTCGGGGCCGAGCACGTTGCTGACGCGGCTGTCGACGTTGGGCTGCAGACCGTCGCTGCCGCCGTAATAGACGAGGAGGCGTCCCTCCATGGCCGAGCCGCCGAACTCGGTGCCGACGATGAGGTCGCCGTAGCCGTCACCGTTGACGTCGGCGGCGCCGACGCCGTCGCCGAACTCGGAGTCGGCGACGTCGACGCCGCTGACGACGATGACGCGCGACGGGTCGGAGGGGTTCACGCCGCCGGCGCTGCCGAGGAAGACGTAGACGCTGCCGACGTCGTCGGTTCCGGCGACGGTGGCGGAGTTTGCCGCGACGAAGAGGTCGGCGTAGCCATCGCCGTTGATGTCGCCGGCGCAGCCGATGAGCTCGCCGAAGTCGGACATGGTGCCGGCGCTCGACGGGGTCGTGATCGTCTGCACGGCGCTCGCGACCGACGGATGCACGCCGTTGATGCTGCCGTAGTAGATGGAGACGCTGCCGCTGACGTTGCTGACGGCGACGTCGCCGAAGCCATCGCCGTTGATGTCGCCGGCGGCGGCGACCTGGAAGCCGAAGCTGACGTTGCTCGCGTCGGGCGCGTCGATCTCCTGCGACGTGGCGCCGGGCGAATTCAGGCCGGTGGGACCGCCGAGGAAAATGTGGACTTTGCCGGCGGTGTTGCCGCTGCCCATGGGCGCGGCGATGGCGAGGTCGGCGTAGCCGTCGCCGTTGACGTCGAGCTGCGCCGTATTGCTGGTGTCGGCGGCGACGGTGGCGATGGTGGCGCCGACGAACAGCTGCCACGTCGCGCTCGCCATATCGCTACCGCCACCGACGGCGTGCACGCGCCAGAAGACGGTGCCGGTCGGTAAATCGGCGGTCGGGACGGCGCTCTGGTTGTCGGCGCCGATGGTGACGCTGATGGCGAGCGGGAACGTGCAGGCGCGATCCTGACATAATTCGACGGTCGGCGTGCCCGAGCCCGGCAGCTGCCAGCGCAACGTCGGCCGCCGGCGCGTCACCTTCGCCGTCGACAAGGGCGCGATGAGGCGCGGCGCGACGACGGGACCGAGGTCGACGCCGGTCATGTCGGCGCCGCCGTCGCCGGGCGCGGTCGTCATCGTCGGCGCGAGCATGACGCCGACGTCGGCGCGCGCGCCGGTGACGACGGTCATCGAATTCTGGCCGCTGCCGACGACGGTCTTGCCGGCATAGGCGACGACGCTCAGCTGCAGCTTGCCGGTGAGCGCGCGCGGAATGTCGATGCCGAACGTCTTGGCCGGGGGCAAATCGAAGGGCGCGCCGTCCGTCGGGGGCACGGAGAACATGCGCGTCTGCGCATCGAGCGTGGCCGTGACCTGCAGCCGCGTCACGCCCTTGACCGGCGCGCCGCTGTCGGCGGTGACGCTGACGAGCATGATGCCGTCGCCTTTGCGGCAGCCGCCCAACACCAGCAGCGCCGCGCACAACAGCCCACGAATATGCGACGAATGTTTGCGCATTAGAACGGATGCACCGTGCCGAAGCTGGAGCTGGCGGTGGCGTTGTCGGCGTGCGACAAGCCGACGCCGAGGCCGACGCCGAGCCCGATGGCGACGGCGCCGCCGACCGCCGTCCACAGCCACCAGCGCTTGTAGAGCGGCTTTTCCCGCGGCGCGGGCGCGGCGGCGACGACGACGACCGGCGCCGGCGCGACCGCGACCGGCGGCGCAGGCGTCACGACCGGCGGCGGCGCGACCACGGGTGCTGGCGTCACGACCGGCGGCGGCGCCGCCGCGCGCTGCTCGGCGCTCAGCTTCTCCAGCTTCGCGATCATGGCCCGTATCTCGCGCTGATTGGGCGCTTGCGGAACCTTCGAGAGGTAGGTGCGATAGAAGCGAATGGCGTCGTCGTTCTGCCCGAGCTGGCGATGACACTGCGCGATGTTGAAGAGGAAGTTGGGATCGGGAAAGTTGCGATAGGCCTCTTTGAAGTCGGTGAGCGCCGGCTCGTATTCGGCCAGGTCGTAATGGCTCGTGCCGCTCGCGAAGGAGGCGCGCGCGGCCGCTTTGTTCTCCGCACGCGCCGTCGTCAGCGACGTCAGCACGAGGAGGATCGTCAGAGCACGACAGGCGTTCATCGCCCGACAGCATACCCGCAAAGCGGGCCGCTTGGCGACAGCCGACGCCGCGCGCGCCGGCTACTTCGGCAGCGTCGCCGGGCCGCGGCCGGCCGCAGAAAGCG
Organism: uncultured delta proteobacterium; assembly: GCA_963785725.1. Lineage (GTDB taxonomy): Bacteria > Myxococcota_A > Polyangia > Palsa-1104 > Palsa-1104 > JAQBQH01. The sequence continues at coordinate 217,568 of CAWAWS010000003.1, forward strand.
CGCGCCCGGCGACAGCTACGCGCCGCCGCCGGCGTGTTCGGCGCGAAGCCGGAGCGAAAACCGTTACCGCATGGGTCGCCATGGAATTCGAATTCGAATCCCTATCGTTCGAATGGTCGGTGTCATTGCGCGTGAAATCGGCTCATTCGCGGCTCATTCGCGACGATTCGGGATGCTGATATTGGCGACCCAGTCTTCGATATCGCGGTGCGCGCCCAGCTTCAGCGCGTCGAACTCGTCTTTACCGGTCGTCGCCAGCACGCCGAGCGCGCGCAGGCCTTCGTTGATCGCGGTGCGCGAAATGATCGGCGGCTGAATGAGCTGGCCGTTCTCCCACACCGCCGTCGCCTGCGTGCCCAAGCTGCCGAAGAGCTCGGCTTCGATATAGGCGACCTTGCCGGCGCGCGACAAACGCACGCAGATCTCGCGAATCGACGCCGGCAATTCGCTCTCGCCTTCGTCGGTCAAGGGCAAGAACGACAGGCCATATTGCTCGCGCACGCGATCGGTAAACAGCATGAGCGCCTTGCCTTGCGGCAGCCGCACGGCGCCGAAACCCGAGGCCGCGAACGCCGCGTCTGCCAAGATCTGCTCGTCACCAACTATGCCCTGCATCGTGTAAGACATCGCGAGCGACTCCTCCTGCCGAATCCGCAAACGGGCGACAGCATCGCGTGAGCGGCGTCACTTTGGCAATAGCCGCATTTCCGCTAACGGCTTCACACGTCGGCGATATTCGTCGGTTATCGTTGCTTCGTCCTACGCTGGCGGCGCGCACTCTCACCCGTCATCGATATCGCATACCGATTACTCATATTCGCGATCGTTGGCGATATGACAAAGCGCGATTGGCGATTGATGGCGATTACAAATGTTCGATCGGCGAGGGCGGCAATCCCGAGGAGCCGCTGGCGCAAGGTGTGTCGGAGGTCGTCAATCCTGCGCTGCCGAGGACAGCGTAGGATCGTGCTCGCCGGTTTAGAGTGTAGCCAAGAAGGCCAGCAGCGCCGTTCGTTGCGTCGCGGTCATGTTGACGAACGCCTGCTGCGCATTGGCGCCTTCGCCGCCGTGCCACAAGATGGCTTCTGTCAAGCTGCGCGCGCGACCGTCGTGCAGATAGGCTTCGCCGCCGCTCACGCCCGCCGTCAAACCGATTCCCCAGAGCGGCGGCGTACGCCATTCCGCGCCCGACGCGATGCCTTCCGGCAGATTGTCGGCGAGCCCGACGCCCATATCGTGCAGCAACAAGTCGGTATAGGGATGAATCGTTTGGCTGCGCAATTCGGTCTTGGGCGCGAAGGCGCTCGTCGTCAACGTCGCCGTATGGCACGACGCGCAGCCGGCGCTGGCAAAGAGCGCCTCGCCCGCCAGCGCCGTCGGATCGTCATAGCTGCGACGCGCGGGAACGCCGAGCAGCCCGACATAACGGACCAGCTCGTCGACCGCCGCGTCTTCGATCGCCGCCGCGCCGTTGTCACAACCGGTCTGCGCGCTGCCGCAATCGAGCGTCGCGAACCCCGAGCTCTTGACGCTCATATCGCGATTGAGCGCGGTGACGATCTGATCATTCAAGCTCGCCTGCGCCGCTTTCCAGCCGAAGCGACCCATCCGCGGCTGTCCCGTCGTCCGATCGGTCACGACCGACATACGACCGGAGATGCCGTCGCCATTGGCGTCATTGACGTCGACCATGGCCGCGATCGCGCTCTCCGGCACCGCTTCCAACAGTCCCAAGCCGACCAATTGCGGCGTATTGCGCATCGAATAGTAGCTGGGAATGGCGCCGCTACCGGAATACTTCGGGCGCTGTAGCTGATACGCCGTTCCATCGGCGAACGCGCCGTTTTGCGTAATCCAGCTGTTGATATTGGCGCTGCCTTCGGAGCTGCCATTCAAATTGAACGGCTGCAGCTGCGAGCCCAGCTGCGGGTTGGGCGTGACCACCCCGCCCGCGACAGTGCCGACTTTGACCGACGTCGTCGTCAGCGTCGCGCCAATCGCGCCCGGCAAGGCGCGACCATTGTTGACGTGACAGGTCTCGCAGCTCTGCACGACATAATTGCCGCCGATCTTGTTCATTTCGTCGGTAAAGACAGGATTGCCCGGCTCCGAATGCGTGCCGTCGAGGAAGTTGGTGTGGAACAGGCGACGTCCTTCGACCCACGGCTGCGCGTTATTGGGCGACATATTCGTCGCCATTTGGATGAAGCGCAGATCGGGCTCGTTCGAATAGGGATAATTGAGCGTCGTCGCGCCGCCGGTCAACCCGATCGGATCCATCGGATAGGAGTCGTTATTCGAGCCTTCGCCGATGAAGGGCTGAATCCCGCCGCTGCCGACCACATACAACATGACGCTCGAGTAGTAGTTGAAACGATCGTCGAACGGCGCCGCCAAGAAGATACCCACCTCTACTTCCATACGATCGCCGATTTGAATCGCCCGATTCTCTTTCGGGTTCGTCGTAATCGTCGCCGTATAGAGGTAATCATTCACGGTCGTAAAATCGGCGTTGTAGAAGTATTCGGCGACGGTGGTAATGCCGCGAAAGAACGCGCGCACGTTGGGCGCGTCTTGCGGATGAATCGTATGCAGGTTGATCGTGATCGAATTGCCGCCTTTGGCGACCGTGTCGATGATCTCGAGATAGTGCGTGCGATCGACGAAATAGAACGGCAGAAAGTGCTCGTAGATATGAAAAACGGCCTCGCGCGCGTGGCGATCGCGCACGCGGTCACCGACCGTCGTGACGATGGCCGTGCCGATGTCGGTGATGGTCGCGGGCTCGGGCGTCGTCGCGCTGTTGAAGAGCGGCACGATCGTCCCGCTCAGGTCGGTGCCGCCGGTCGTCGGTCCGGCCGTGATGATCGGCGTCGGATAGGGCGTGCCTGTGGGCGCGGTCGTCGTCGTCGTCATGTCGGGGCTCGTCGCCATGTCGGCGCTGCCGCCACCGCCGCCGGCTGTCCCGCCGCCGGCCGCACCGCCGCCGCCGGCCGCACCGCCACCGCCGGCGCTGCCACCACCGCCGCTGCTGCCGACGCTCAGATCGGGCGGCGCCGACACGCTGCCGCCTTGCACGTATTCGGCGGCCGGCGAGTCATGCGCGCACTGACAGCTCAAGTCGTAATACGTGAAGTTGTAATCGACGACGGTGCCGATACTGAGATTGCTCAACGTATATTGATTGTCGTTATTGGGCTCGACCGTCATGCGGATATTGAGCTGCTGCCCGCCGTTGACGTGATAATGGATATCCGCCCATAACGCGTTATTCACGAAGAATACCGCCGACGAGCCGACGCCGTTGACGCCGAATCCGGCGGTGGTGTCGGCGAAGATTTGCGCTTGTTGATCGTCCTTCGTCGGGCCGCAGCCCGCCAGCCAACAGAAGGCCATCGCCATCGCCATACGCTGCAGAGACATATCGACCTCCCATAGTTTCGCGTCCGCCGACGAGCTCGCCGGCGGACCTACGCCCGCGCCGATCGCTCGTCGACGCGCTGTGCGGCGCGGACGATCGATCGGACGGGTACTACGGCGAGCGAGACGGTGCTGCCGTCATCGCCCACGCGTGCGGTCAAGCTACGACGACCGACCGAGCGCGCAGACGCGCGCGCTACGTCATTCGCATGCGCGCCAGTCCACTCCTGAGAGGCCGCGCGCGAGCCTGCTTACTTCGAACGACGAACAATGTTTCACTCGCGTAAATATCCGTCAAACATTTTTTGAAGCGCCGTTCAATATCAGTTATCCAGTGGAAACAACGCACTGCAGCGCATTTATCCAATCCTGAATATTCGCCGCATTCTGCGGAATTCGAACAAAGTATCGCGTCACGCGCGTCGAGTCGTGCAGCGTTGCGTCACGCTGATGTCGGCATCACCAAATCGTCGCTTCGGGTTCGATTTGCCGCCGATTCGAATGGGTTTTGACGGCGAATAATCACCCGCCGGGCGCCGCCAGATCTACACGGCGCGATGGCGATTTACCGTCGAGAACGCGGGCTCGCCGGCGCTCGCACGAAGTCGGCGCGCCAGCGGCGGCGCCAGGGATCGACGGCCCTTCGATTGGCAATATCAAATGCATTTACTGCGACGGCGCATCGATAGCTTACGATCGTATTTGTCTCACTCACGAGACAGCGCGACGAATCGATGTTCGAATCGCGCATTGGATCCGTCTGCGGCCGATCGAAGTCGGGTAACATGCGCGCGACGGCGGCCGTTTGTCGCCGAACGACAAATGAAGCTTTATCGCGGAGCACTGTGGTTGGCGCTGCTGGCGGGAGGCTGCGATGCCGCGCTTTGTCGCGCCAAGACGCTCTATTTGACCGTCGATTATGCCGGCGGCGCCGCGTCGGCCGATGCGCTCGCCGTCGACGTCACCGTCGGCGGCATCGAGGCGCACTTCCTGCGACCGCGAACGCCGGGCCGCACGCGCGATACGCTCGAGGTCGACTTCTCGGCCTATCCGGCGCAGGCGACGGTGTTGGTGGCGGCGACGGCGATGAGCGGCGCGCAGTCGCTCGGCAGCGGGCAGACGACGGGCACGCTGGCGCCGAGCTGCACGGCGCTCGCGCTGACCTTATCGGCGGTCGCCGGCAGCGACGGCGGCGCGACGACGGGCGACGGCGATACGACCGGTGATTTGAGCGCGCCGTTGAACATGACCGATTTGGCGTGGACGTCGGCGTCGTCGGATTTGGCCGGCGTCGACTTGGCGTCGACCGACATGGCGACGTCGATCCCGGTCATCTCGTTCACCGGCGAGACCGACACCGAGCTGCACCCGAACGGCTCGAGCGGCACGCTGCCGTTCGATACGCACTGCACGGCGGGACAGGCCATCGTCGGCTTCGCCTTCGCCGTGTCGACGAGCAACGGCGTCACGACGGGCATCAACCGCGCCGACGCGCTCTGCGTGCAGCCGCTGTTGACGGCGAAAGCGGGCGGCGGCTTCACGGTGGCGTGGGATCCGAACCACGCGTCGCAGATTCCCGGCCTCGGCACCAGCGATCCGGTGACCATCCAGTACTTGTGTCAGATGCCGAGCTTCCTCGTCGGCTTCGCCGGCCGCGCGACCGCGACGGCGCTCGAGGACATCGTCTACAGCTGCGCGCCCATCGAGGTCGCCGCCGACGACTCGGTCAGCTTGGGGACGACCGTCGACGGCACGAGCGGCGTCGGCAGCACGACCAACGGCACGGCGTTCGGCCCCGTCTATTGCCCGGCCGGACAGGTCGCGACGTCGGTCCTGTCCAGCGGGCAAACGGGCAGCCCGCCCGTCTCGTTCGGCTTCGGCTGCTCGGCGATGTCTGCGCACTGATGGAAGCGAAGCGGATCGCGAGGTGAGCGCGGTCCACTAAAGGTCGGGCTGATATCGCAAAATCGTTCCTTCGGCTCCGCCCACCCAGACGTTCCTTCCGTGGCAATAGACGCTCTGAAGATCGTTGGTCGTGGGCGCAGGACGGATCCGTTCACTCATCGCGCCGTGATGGCGGATCAGAGCTGCCGATTTCGTCGACCGTCCAGACGTCGCCTGCTTCGTCGGTGCACAGGCCCTGCAATTTGAGCTTGATGTCTTCGGTGGAGCTCCAATGGGCGCCGTCCCAGTGCAGTAGCGCTCGATCGCCCGCGATCCAGACGTCATTGGCCGCGGTGCCGGTGATTGCTGACAGGTCACGTGCAACGTCGAGCGTGAACGGTCGCCAGGACCGGCCATCCCAATGGAAGAGGGCTCCGGCGTCGCCCACGAGCCAGATGTCGTCGGCGTTGTCGCCCCAGAATGCCGACAGGGTCTGTCTTACGTCGAGCTCGACGCGCGACCACGTGCCATTGTGGCGACGCATCAGCAATCCTTGCTCTCCGGCCACCCACAGATCGTTACTCGTGCCCCAGATGGCTGCCAGTCTCACCTTCGTTTCGACAGATAAGGATTCCCAGCCGACACCATCCCAATGAAGGATGATTCCCTCGGTACCGCAGACCCACGTGTCGACGCCATTCGAATGAATGCCGAATAACGGCGTGTCGCTTGCGATCGACGTCTGCCAACGCCCGTTCTCCGAGCGCAAAACGAGGTCGTGCCCTTTGGGTAGTTTTTCGTCGCTCCAGCCGCGGGCGAGCGCCCACGCAGCCTCGGTCGCTCCGGTGATGGCCAGTATCTGCGGCCGCAGCGGCTGACCCCATTCGCTCCAGCGCGTGCCATCCCAATGAAGTATCGCGTCTCCTACGGCCCAGACATCGTTGCTCGTCGAGCCCCAGACAGCGCTCGAGGCGTGCGGCCGCCACGGCTGTCCGTAGGCGGTCCATCGATGTCCATCCCAGCGCCGAGGGCTGCAATCGTCGCCGACGAGCCATACGTCCGAAGCAGTGGCGGCCCAGGCGGCCCTGTAGGTCGCGGGCCGAAGCCCTTCTGCGCTGACGCGTCGAAGCCGACAGTTGGTGGGCTCGGTGCGTGCCCAGGAGCCGGTCCAACGCCTTATCAATTCCAGATCACCCGCGAAAAATAGTGAGTCTTCGCTCAGGCCGGCGATCGCGAAAAACGATCGCCGTTCGGACGTGCCCATTGATGACCAGTGTTCTCCATTCCATCGAATGACGACGCCTTCATCGCCGGCAGCCCAAACTGTCTTGCCGCTCGCCCATACGGCGTTCAGCGACGCATCCGTCCCGGTGGAAATGCGCCGACAGCTGTCGTCGCGGCAACGAAAAGCGAGGCCATCGCCACCGACGACCCATGCCGCCCCGCTGTCGTCCGCGGCGACCGAGCGGAGCGCGGCTGTCGTACCGATGGAAACGACAGACCAAGCATCCTTCGTTCGTCGTAGCAGGGTTCCATTCTTGCCGGCCGCCCAGACTTCGCCATTGCTGCTGGCAGCGAGCGAGAGAATCGTCGCCGGCGCGCTGCCGTCGAACGACCAGCGCTCTCCATCCCAACGAAGGATCGTGCCGCCCTCGCCGGCGGCCCAGGCGCGAGCGGCTCCGCTTCCATTGACGGCGTGCAGCCAATCGCCCGTGGGCCGCGGATTTTCCCAGCACCAGCGACTCGGTAGGCATACCTCGTCGACGCCGCGGGAGTGTATGGCGACCGGAGCGTCGACGCGCTGAGCCGACTTCCGTTTGGAGCAGGCGCCAATCAGCGGCACCGACCCAGTCAGCAGCAGCACGAGACCGGTAAGCCCAATCGCTCGCATGCGCCGACCCCGATTGTGCCGCGGGCCTAAGTCTTACTCGCGTGCAGCGCCGGCAATATCGGCGCCGACTCTTCGCTGCGCGAATCCGCCGGCGCCGTCGCCAAGATCTCCTGCACCCAGCGCGCGAGCTGCTTTTGCGTGGCCACCAAGCCTTCGCGCACGGCGATCTCCCCGAGCGCCTGCTCGAGCGCGTCGCAGCTGTCGAAGCGATATTCGGGGTCGTACGAGAGCGCGCGCAACACCAGCGCCTCCAAGCCGTCGGGCAGGTCGGCGCGAAACTGCGCCAGCGGCGGCAGATGCGGCCAGCCGTCGGCGCCGAGCGTCCGCAGCCGCATGATGTCGAGGTTGATGCGCGCGCCCGAGAGCAGCTGATACGCGGCCACGCCCACGCCGTAGACGTCGACGCGGCAATCGTACGGCAACGCCAGCCGCTGCTCGGGCGCCATATAGGCCATCGTGCCCTTGACCTCGCCGACCTCGGTCGTGAACGGGCGGAAGACGGCGTCGGTGTAGGCGATGCCGAAGTCGCTCACCTTGACGACGCCGTTGCGACCGACGAGCACGTTGGCGAGCTTGACGTCGCGATGGATGATGCCGAGCGGCGCGCCGTCGCTGCCGCGCGCCTGATGGGCCGCGTGCAGGCCGTCGCAGACCGCGCGCAGGACGAGGATCACGAGCGGCAGCGGGATCGGCCGGCCCAGCATCGCCGCCGCTTCGTACAGCCGATGCAAGTCGGCGCCGTCGACGAACTCCATCGCGATGAACGTCGGCCCGACGCTCAAGTCGATGATCTCGATGACATTGGGATGCGTCAGCTGCGTCGCCAAACGCGCTTCGGCCACGAGGTAATCGACGATCGTCGGATTCTGCGCCAGGCTCTCCTTGATCACCTTGAGCGCGATCTGCTTCTCGAAGCCCGCCGGACCTTGCGCGCGCGCCAAGAACACGTCGGCCATGCCGCCCGAGCCGAGCAGCTTGACGATCGCGTAACGGCCGATGCGACGCGCGTTCGGCGCCGGCTCGGCCGCCACCTCGGTCGCGTCCGCCTCCAAGCCGGCGTCGGAGCTCGACGACGACGGCGGACGCGCGCGCGGCCGTTGGCTCGAGATCTTCTCGGCCGTCGCCACCTGCGAGTCGGGCGCGTCCGCTTCGTCGTCGATGGCCGTCGCCGGCTGCAGCGCCAAGTCGCGATCGGGCGCGACGCGATGATCGGTCGCCGTCACCTCCGGGCGGCGCGTCGACGCCGAGATCGGCCCGTCGCTCGGCACCGGCGCCGACGGGGCCCGGCTCGTCGGACGACGGCGCGCCAGCCCGAGCGCCGCCAAGAGCGACAGCGCGGACAGCGCCAGCCACAGCCAAAAGCGCAGCGGCGACGGGCGCGCCACCAGCAGCGTCACCGTCGTCGTGCCCAGTGTGCCGACCGCTTCGCGCGTCGCCGCCGCGTCGGCCTTGGGCTCGCCGATGAGCATGACGCGTTGGCCGCCGGCGTCGAGCCAGGCGACGGCGTGGGCGCGCGCCAGCGTCCGCCGCGCCTCGGTCAGCTCGACGCGCCGGCTCACGCGCAAGAGGCCGCCCAGCTTCTCGCTCTCTTCGCTCTGCGTCCGCTCGTGCACGGCGCGCACGTCGGTCACGAGCGGCCCGGCGGCGCCTTCGCGCAGGTAGACGCCGGCTTCGTCGGGCACGTCGAGCAGCGGCGCATCGGCAGGCACGTGCAAGAGCAGGCGCGGCGGCTGTCCGCGCATCAACTGCCGCACTTCGATCGACTCGTTGGCCAGCGGCTCCAGCTCGAGCTCGTGGCGCGTCAGGTCGCGCACCGTCGCCGCGTCGGTATAGACGAGCACGCCGAGGCGCGGCATCTCCGCCAAGGTCGACGCGCGCGTCTCGGCCAGCGCCGCCGCTTCGCGCAGCCGCACGCCGACGTCGCTGGCGAGCGCGTCCAAGTCGCCGTCGCCGAGCACCGGCGGCAGCACCAGCGCGCGCACCAGCGCCGTCGCGGCCAGCGCGCCCAACAGCGCGACGCCGAGCCAATGCCGCTTAGGTCGCGTCACTGCGCGCGCGTGCCCCACGGGTTGCCGAACTTGTCGGTGCGCTTTGGCGACGCGCCGGCGCCGTCGACGTCGACCTTCACGTCGTTCTTGCCGGCGTGGATGACGAGGTCCGCTTCGCTCGTCTTGCCGCTGCGCTCGCTCCAGGCGCGCAATCTGTAACGGCCGGCGGGCAGCGCGCGAAAGCCGAAGTGCCCGCCGTCGGCGACGGTGGCATAAGGCGCGCTCACGACGGCGATGTACGCGCCCATGTTCTCGTGCACGTTGCACTCGACGCGCACGAGGCCGGCGTGATCGAACGTGACGTCGCGCGACTGCCCGCTCTTGTAGACGCCGAGGTCGAACGACTTGGCCTCCGACGCCGAATAGACGTTGTGATAGACGGGATCGAAGTTGGGGAAGCTCACCGTCGAGCCCACCGGCACGACGAGCAGATGGGGCGCGAAGTCGCGACCGCGCTGCTCCATCGTGCGATGTTGCGGCGCGGGCGGACGCGGCGTGCGCCCGTCGCTCGGCGTCAGCGTCACGTAGGCGAGGCCGGGCGCGGCGCCTTTGCCGGCCGTCAACGTCCCGCTCAGCGACGGGCGCGCCGGCTCGGCCGGGCGCGGCGGCGGCTCGTCGGACGCGGCGGCGGCGCCGAGCACGCGCGGCTGCGGCGGCTCGGCCGGCACGGCGACGACCGGCGTATGCACGCGCGGCGGCGCGCTCGTCCGATAGATCGGCTCCAGATCCGCCAACGCCTCGCTGCCGACGGCCAGCTCCGCCGCGTAAAACAGCTGGCCGGCCAAGGTCTGGCTGCCGCGCGCCCGCGCCGCGTCGGCGAGCTCGAGCAGCTTGGCGGCGTCGTGCAGATCCTGCGCCCGTCGCAGCGTGGCCGCGCCGGCGTCGCCCGTCGCCGGCCGCTCGGCGTGCGGCTCGACGATGTCGGCGCGCTGATGATCGCGCAAGGCCAAGAGCTGCTGCTGCAGATCGTCGGGGATGTGGCGCGCGGCCAGCGCCGCCCGGAAATCCTCGGTCAGCGCGTCATACTCGGCGTCGCTCACGCGCATGCCGAGATGGGCGGTGCGCATGTCTTGGCCCTTGTATTTGCAGGGCCCGCCCAGGCGCTCGCACACCTGATCGACCAACATCGCCTTGAAGTGTGCCACATCGCTGCGATCGAAGCGGTGGCGGACGCGCTCGTCCTGCAAGGCGCGACCGACGAAGTCGTCGACGAGCGTCGTGATGCCGGCCTTGCCGCCCAAGACGTCGTACAGCTTCTTGACGTCGACGGGCGCCGCCGGCGTTTGCGCCGCCGCCTCGCTGCCGCCGACGACCAAGGCGCCGGCGAGCGCCAGCGCGCGCCAAAGCGCACGCCGCGGCGGACGAGTGGGCGACGACGAGGTGACGATCGGAGACACTGCTCGCATCTTACATGCGCGGCGCCGAAATCGCCCGCCGCCCCTGTCGATGGGGCCGCGTCAGCGTTTGCGCGGGCGCGGCAGCTTGTATTCGGCCAGCCGCGACACCAGCGTGCCGCGCGAGATACCGAGCAGCCGCGCGGCGTGCGTCTGATTGCCGGCGCAGCGCTCGAGCGCGTCCATGATGCGCGCGCGCTCGTCACTCTCGGCGGGCAATTCGGGCGCGGGCGGCGGCGCGGGCGGCGCCGGCCGCGCGAAGCCGGCGCTGAGCTTCTCCAGCGGCAGCTCGGCGAGCGTGACCACGCCGCCGACGCAGAGCAGCGCCGCGCGCTCCATCATATTGCGCAGCTCGCGAATGTTACCCGGCCAAATGTAACGCTTGAGCTGCGCCAGCGCGTCCGCCGCCAGCGTCGGCACCGGCCGGCCGAGCTCGGTCGCCGCGCGCGCCAAGAACAGCCGCGCCAAGGACTCGATCTCCGACGGTCGCTCACGCAAGGGCGGGATCGAGAGCGTCATGCCGTTCAAGCGATAATAGAGATCGGCGCGAAACGTCCCCAGCGCCGACTCGGCCTCGAGGTCGCGATTGGTGGCCGAGACGAAGCGGACGTCGATGGCGCGCGCCTTCAAGCCGCCGACGCGTGTCACCTTGCGCTCCTCGATGACGCGCAGAAGCTTGGCCTGCAAGCTGAGCGGCATTTCGCCCAATTCGTCGAGGAAAACGGTGCCGCCGTCGGCGGTCTCGAGCAGGCCCGGCTTGGCTTGCGTGGCGCCCGAGAACGAGCCTTTTTCGTGTCCGAAGAGCTCGCTTTCGAGGAGGCTCTCGGCCAGCGCCGCGCAGTTGAGGCGTAAAAAAGGCCGGTCGCGGCGCGGCGAGCGGCTGTGGATGAGGTCGGCGAGGATCTCCTTGCCGCAGCCGGTCTCGCCGAGCAGGAGCACGCTGATGGTGCCGGCGGCGGCGCGCGCGGCCAGCTCGTGCAGCGCCAGCATCGCCGGATCGCGCACGACCACCGACGACGGCGCGGCCGAGTCCGGCGTGGCGCGCAGCTGCCGGCAGGCGTGCGCCATCAGCGCCTCGGGCGTGCGGCCGTCGCGCGGATAGGACGCCAGGCCCATCGTCGACGCCACGTGGCGCGCGCGCAGCCGCTCGGTCAGCCGCGCCGCCTCCTTGGCGTCGACACCGACGAGCAGCGCCTCGTATTCGCCCGGTCCATACGTGCCGACGGGGTGGTCGGGACCGAGCGTCTCGGCCAGCGCCGCGTGCAGCGGCCGGTCGTCGACGCCCGGCACGTCCGCCGCGCTCAGCCTGAGCACGGAGAACACGAGGTGGCCGCGGTCGGCGCGCGCGCACTCCTCCTCCAGCCGCGCCTCGAAGAAGTCGTGGCTGACGAGCCGGCGCGGGCGCTCCGACGGCGGGCGCGCCGAGGCCACGGCGACGACGGTGATGACGCCGACTTCGATGGACTCGCCCGGCAACACGACGCGCGGCTGACCGGGGACGAGCGGCTGCCCGCCGACGCGCGTGCCGTTGACGCTGCCCAAGTCCTCGATGGTGAGCGCGGCGCCGGTGCGGATGAGCGCGTGGCGGCGTGAGATCGAGGGATCGTCGATGCTGATGGCGGCGTCGGTGCTGCGGCCGATGAGCGCCTCGCCGGCGAGCGGCAGGTGATGCGTCGCGAACAGCGCGTCGCCGAGGACGTTGAGCGTGAAGCCGGCGCCGGCCGGACGGCCGCGAACGGGAGCGGTCAAGACTTCGTCGCCAGGTTTCCTGCGCGCCATCGACGCTGCAGTATAGCGGCAGATCGCGCCGCGTCGCCCGGCAAGCGTCGACCGATGCGGCCGCTACGGCGTCGAACGCGCGAGAACGATCCAGGCCAGCGAGCCCAAGAGCGCGATCACGGCCGCCAACGCCATGATGAGCCAGCGGCGCTCGAGCGGCGGCAGCGACGGGCGCGGCGCGTCATGCGGCGGCGAGACAGCGTGCACATCGGGCGCGGCGTGATGGCCGACGACCGTCGACGCGGCGTGGTAGGCGGCCGGCAGCTGCGCCGGCTGCACGTCGACGATCGTCTCCTCGGCATCATCGCCCGCGCCCAACGCCGGATAGGTCGGCGCCGGCACCGACGCGCGCGTCGCTTCGCCGGCGAAGGCGCGCGCCTCTTCGCCCGTCAAGACCGGCACCGACGCCCGCGTCTCCTCGTCCGCCAGCGCCGTCTGCGTCGGCAGAGCCGGCGACGACGGCGACGACCGCGTCTTCGGCTCCGCCGACGACGGCGGCGACGACGGCGTCTTCTGCGTCTTCGGCTCTGACGTCAGCGCCCGCGACGACGGCGACGACGGTTGCGTCCGCGGCGCGGGCGTGGCCGGCGGCGCCGGCGTCCCGCCCTTCATTGCGCCGTCAGGCGAGGGCGAGGGACGGGGAGTCTTTAGCGGCGCCGGCATCGCGCGCCCGACCGGTCCCAGCTCCTGCAGAAACCGCCGCAGCGCCACCGCGTCGCCGCTCTGTTGTCGCGTCAGCTCGGCCAACGCCGCCCACAACGCGTCACAATCGGCGAAGCGCTGCTCGGGCCACGGCGCCAACATGCGCAAGACGAGCGCGTCCACCTCCGGCGGAATGCCGTCGACGCGCGTGCTCGGCGGCGCGACGTTGCCCTCGCGGATGAGCGACATCGTCTCGATCTCGGTCTTGCCGCGATAGAGCCGATCGAGCGTCATGAGCTCGTAAAAGACGATGCCGAGCGCGAAGATGTCGCTGCGGCCGTCGAGCTCGCGACCTTCGCACTGCTCGGGCGACAAATAGCTGAGCTTGCCTTTGAGCGAGCCGACGCTGGTGCGCGTCTGATCTTGGCGCAGCTTGTCGGTCACTTTGGCGATGCCGAAGTCGAGCAGCTTCACGCCGCCGAGCGCCGTCACCATGATGTTCGACGGGCTGACGTCGCGATGGACGATGCCGAGCGGCTGCCCGTCGTCGTCGGTGAGCGCGTGCGCATAGGCGAGCGCGCTGGCCACTTGGCTGACGATGTACGCGGCGACGCCGAGCGGCAGCCGCAGCTGCCGCTGCTTGCAGGCTTTGACGAGCGCGCTCAGGTCGCAGCCTTCGACGAGCTCCATCGCCAGGTAATATTCGCCGTCGACCTCGCCGAACTCGTGCACCTGCACGATGCCGGGATGACGCAGCCGCGCCGACAAGCGCGCCTCGGTCGCCAACATGCGCGCGAAGCTCGGATGGTACGAATGCTCGCGCAAGATGCGCTTGATGACGATCTCGCGCTCGAAGCCCTTGGGCCCGTCGACGACGGCGCGCGTCACCACCGCCATGCCGCCCGCGCCCAGCTCCTCGAGCAGACGATAGCGCCCGAACTTCGACTCCTGCGGATTCGACTCCCGCCCATGGACCATTGCCGCGCCCTCCCGAGCGCCCAGCGGTTTGTGGTGGCTGCGGCCAATCCGTTACGGCGCGCGAAAAAAAGAGCGTTACGAAACTTCGGCGATCGCCACCGTGTTTTGCACGTGGCGTTGTCAGCCATACAAATTGTTCAATTGCACAATCACGCATTGAACGATCTGTTCAATCGATCGCAACTCTCTCGCCGACTGCGCCGTATACGGCCTGTTTCGCCGCTGGCGCAGCCCCTGCAAAAGCGGTCGGGGCCGGCGCACAGCGCGTCGAGAGAGAGGTCCTTGAATGTGCAAGAGCGCGATCGTTTCGTCGTCCGTCAACGCCGGCTCCGAGCGCGACGCCGTCGGGGCGCGCCGTCGAGCCGGACGCCAGGCGACGGCGGCGGCGCGGCTGCTCGTCGTCCGCGATCGCGCCGGCCACGACCGCGACCGGGGCGCGCAGCCTGAGGCTGAGCGGCTCGATCGCCTGGGGTGGCAGCGCCTCTTGCCCTTCTTGGCGCGCGATCAGGAGCAGTCGCGCAATCGAGCTAGCGGCAATGAATACGAGCTCGTGCGCGGCAAGCTGCTCAAGTTCTTCCGCGCCAAAGGCGCCTTGCACGGCGAGGACTTGGCCGACGAGACGTTCGATCGGGTGGCGCGCAAGCTGGCCTCCGATCGCCTCGGCGACGTGCGCAACTCGACCGGCTACGTGCTCGGCGTGGCGCGCCTCGTCTGGCTGGAGGCGATCAAGCACGACGTGGCGCGGCGCGCGCGGCTCGACAATTGGCAAGCGACGCGCGATCGGCCTTCATTCGATCAAACGCTGCAGCGCGAGGTCGATCTGGCCGTGCTCGATCGCTGTCTCGGCGAGCTCGGCGCCGACGCGCGCGCGCTCTTGCTCGACTATTACGCGCACGACGGCCGCGCCCGCATCGAGACGCGCGAGGCGTTGGTCGAGCGCTTCGGGCTGAACCCGGGCCGCTTGCGGACGCGCGTGCATCGGCTGCGAATTCAGCTCGAGCGACGCGTGCGCGCCGCCTTCGCCGACTTGGCGGGCGCGACCTGTCCGGCTACTGCGAGCCGTTGACGTCAATCAGAATCGCCTCGAGCTGCGCCAGCGCTCGCGTCAACGGGGCCACACGCTGCCGCTGCGCCGCGCCGTCGACGGCGGGCAGCGCCAGCAGCTGATCGCGCTCGTAGCGCAGCCGTTCATATAGCGGGCGCAGCTCGCGCACGAACGCCGCCAGCGCCGCGTCGGCCGCGCGCGACGTGTGCTCGGCGAGCGCGCGCGGATCGTGATCGTAGGCGTCGGCGCCGGGCCACGTCGGCGCGTCGGCCATCGGATCCGACGGCTCCGCGGCGGTCGTATTCGCCGCCGGCGGGCGCGGCCGAACGTGCGTGTCCTCGTCGCCGTCATCCTCGTCGTGCGCGGACGCGCTCAGCTGATCGACGGGCAAGCGCTCGGTCTCCATCTCGGCCAAAATTCGCGCCATCAGCTCGCGCACATCGTCCTGTCCGTGAGACATATCCGTAATGGTCGCGGGCGCGCGTCTGTTACCGCGGCGATTCACGCGCGAAACCAAATGACGCCACGCGCGTATGCAGTCCATGAAGAGCCTGATCTTGGCGCTGTTGGGGCTGTCGACGATGGCCGAGGCGAGCCCGCGGCGCGTGCAGTCGGGACCGACGCGCACGTCGCTCGTCGAGCTGTACACGTCCGAAGGCTGCTCGAGCTGCCCGCCGGCCGATGAGCTCGTCGACGCGCAAGCGGCGCGCACGCCGGCGCCTTACATTCCGCTCGCGTTCCACGTCGACTATTGGGACGAGATCGGCTGGCCCGATCGCTTCGCCAGCGCGCGCTGGTCGGCGCGGCAGCGGGCGCGCTCGGCGTCGGTGTACACGCCCGAAGTCTTGCGCGACGGTCGCGAGGTCGACCGCGATCAGCTGCTGGCGCCGTCCACACCGGCGCGCGCGCAGTTGGACCTCGCGCTCGACGGCGCCGACGCCACCGTGCGCGCCACCGGCGGCCGCAAGCTCTACCTCGCGCTCACCGAGTCGGGCCTGGTCGTGCACGTGGGCGCCGGCGAAAATCGCGGCCGCACGCTGCGCCACGATCACGTCGTGCGCGAGTTGTACGGCCCCGTCGACGCCAATCGCCCGCTGCAGCAGACGATCGCGATCGCGCCCGAATGGAACAAAGCGCAGCTGGCGCTCGTCGCGTTCGTCGAGGACGAGCGCGGCGAGGTCTTGAACGCCGTGCGCTTGCCCATCGTCGCGCCGTAGCCGCTTCATATTCTCATCATCTCTTCATCATTCATTTTGAAGCGGCGAACGCGCTGGCGAAGTACACGAGCAGATGTCGCGCTCGTCGTATGCGAAGGACGCGTGGTTCGCCGCCATGTATCGCGAGCAGTTGCCGTTCGTGCGGCGCAGCGCGCGCAAGCTCGGCGGCGCGACGATCGAGGTCGACGACGTGGCGCAAGAGGTCTTCCTCGTCGCCGCGCGCCGGCTCGACAGCTTCGACGCGCGCACGGCCCAGCTGACGACGTGGCTCTACGGCATCACGCTCAACGTCGTGCGCAGCTGGCGTCGCCGCGCGCGCTCGCGCATCAGCGAAGACGCCGGCGCCGAGGTCGTCGAGCCCGTCGGTGAAACGCCCGATCGCACGCTCGTCATCGATGCTTGGAACATTTTACACCGCGTCTTCCGTCAAATGTCTCCGGCCAAACGCGACGCGTACATGCTCGCGGAGTTCGCCGGGCTCAGCTGCGCCGAGATCGCGGCGGTCGTCGGCGTAAAAGAGGAGACCGTGTGGTCGCGATTGCATTATGCGCGACGTGAATTTCGCGCATTGCTCGATACACACGAGCGCGCCGCCGCTTGAATACGAACATTAAGATTTAATATTCGCGCGTAAATGGCCCCATTTCGCCGCTCATCGAACTAACGGCGCAATGAAAAGGGCTGCTGCATTTCTCGCTTGTTTCTTCGCGTCCTCAGTCGCGCATGTGGCCGCGGCACAAAGCATTACCTATGGTCCGATCATCGGCCGCGGAATCACGCCCGACCAGATGATCGTCAAATGGGGAACCGACACGTCGACGGGCACGAGCTCGCTGTCGTTCGGTCATAAAGGCGGCGCGCTCGGCGCCACGGTCGGCACGGAGACGCAGAACGCGAGTAAGTCGTTCGATCATCAAACGGTGTTGACGGGTCTGCAGCTCGACGCCGCGTACGACTATCAGATTCAGGCCGGCACGAACACGGTCAGCCACGAGCTCACGACCTGTCCGGCGGCGGGCGGGCCGATGGATCTCGTGTTCTACGGCGATAGTCGCAATGATCTGTTGTCGACTGCGGGGCAAACCGAGCACGCCAAGGTCGTCGCACAAGTGTTGGCGCGCGCGCCCGACATGGTCTTCGAGAGCGGCGATCTCGTGTATGACGGCATGTATGCCGGTTATTTGAGCGAATTCTTTCCCGTCGTCTCCACGCTGGCAGCGACGGTGCCGTTCATGGCAGTGCCGGGAAATCACGACAACGACGATCCGCTCAGCCTCGATCTCAATGGCACGAGCGTCGTCAGCGCCAACTTCGCGCTGCTCTTTCCCAGCCCGCAACCGACGACCTCGTGGCTGCCATACACGGCGTTTACGTGCGGCAACGCGATGTTCATCGGGCTCGACTCCGAGGAATTGATCGCGAGTGGGCAAGATACGGCGCAGCTGGCGTTCTTGAATGCGCAGCTGGCGGCGGCGAAAGCAAACGCCACGCTCGACCACGTGTTCGTCTGGTTTCACGTCTCGCCCTATTCGCCGGCGTCGGGGCTGACGGCGCACGGCGACAACGCCAACGTCATCAGCCAATGGGTGCCGCTGTTCGACGATCCGGCCAACAAAGTGACCGCGGTCTTCACCGGGCACGATCATTTGTACGGCCGCATGAGCAACGGCTCGCACGTCGTCTACATCGTCTCGGGCGGCGCGGGCGCCGCGAGCTCGAGCATCGGCGGCACCAGCGCGGCGACGACGGAGAAGGCGGTCGCCGGGTTCGGCTTCGTCGCCGTGCATGTCGCCGGCAAGAGCGTCAGCGGCACGGCTTACGACGACACGGGCGCGCCCGTCGACACGTGGTCGACGCAAAGCAGCGGCGGCTCGGCCGGCGGCGGCGGAACCGCCGGCGGCGGCGGCTCGGCCGGCGGCGGCGGAACGGCCGGCGGCGGCGGAACGGCCGGCGGCGGTGGCGGCTCAGCTGGCGGCGGCGCGGCCGGCGGCGGAATCGCCGGTGGTGGCGGCGCGGCCGGCGGTGGCGGCACGACGAGCGGCAGCGGCTGCAGCACGAGCGGCGCACGCGCCTCGAGCGACCTGCTCGGCTTCGCGCTCGTCGGCCTCGCGCTCGCGCTTTATCGCCGCCGCAAGACTCGACTTCGATAAGCCGTCGCGCGTCGCCTCGAGCACGCGCGCCCTCCTTCCGCCACGACGCGCCTGCGCGCTGTCTCCTGTGCGTGACACGCCATTGGGTGCGCGCCGCCGTCGCCGCCTCGTCGGTGTAAACGGCCGCTTTGCGCTGTAACTGTGGGCTTTCATGGTGTTGGCTCGTCCCCCACGGGGCGCTGACGCAAGTATGCGACAATCCGTGGGCACTCTCGTCGCCGACGCTGGTCTCGGCCCTGCATTATCGCGGCGCTACCGGAATGCGTCACCTTCACTGCGCGAACGAGAGGGACCCGAAATGAGAGTTGTCATTGGATCGCTGATGAGCGTCATCTTCGCCACCACCCTCGGCTGTGGCGGCAACGGCACCATCGCCGGCGGCGGTGCCGGCGGCGGCGGCTCCACCAGCAACGGCGGCGGCTCGACCAGCAACGGTGGCGGCGGCGGCTCCGGCAACGGCGGCGGCTCGACCAGCAACGGCGGCGGCGGCGGCTCCAGCAACGGCGGCGGCGGCGGCACGCCGGTCGGCAACAGCGGCCCTTACGATCGCATCGGCTACTTCGCGCAGTGGGGCATTTACGGCCGCAATTTCCCGGTCAAGAGCATCGTCGACAACGCCGAGGCCGATAAGCTCACCGTCATCAATTACGCGTTCGAGAACATCGACCCCGTCAACTTCACCTGCCTCATGGCGACCAAAGCGTCGGGCACCGACGGCAACGATCCGTCGCAAGGCGACGGCGCGGGCGATCAATTCGCCGACTATACGAAGTCGTTCGACGCGACGACGTCCGTCGATGGCGTGGCCGACGTTTATAGCGACACGCTAAAGGGAAACTTCAATCAGCTGAAGAAGCTCAAAGCGAAATATCCCAACTTGAAAGTGGTCGTGTCATTGGGCGGCTGGACGTTCTCCAAGTTCTTCTCCGACGTCGCAGCCTCGGACGCGTCGCGCAAGAAGTTCGTCGCCTCCTGCATCGACATGTACATCAACGGCAACATTCCCGTGTCCGATGGCGCCGGCGGACCGGGCACGGCGGCGGGAATCTTCGACGGCTTCGATATCGATTGGGAGTGGCCGGGCGGCGATACCGGACATCCCGGCAATCATTACAGCGCCAGTGACAAAGCCAATTATGGGCTGCTCTTGTCCGAGTTCCGCGCAGAGCTGGACGCGCTCGGTAAGCATTATGTGTTGAGCGCGTTCTTGCCGGCCGATCCGGCGAAGATCGCGGCGGGCATCGATCTGCCGACCGTGTTCAAGGCGCTCGATTACGGCGACGTGCAAGGTTACGACTTCCACGGCGATTGGGAGCCGACGCAGACCAACGACGGCGCGGCGCTCTACGATCCGGCGGGCGATCCGGCGACGGCCAAGTTCTCGGGCGACATCGCCATCAACGCCTATTTGTCGCAGGGCGTGTCGCCGAATCAGATCACGCTCGGCTTGCCGCTCTATGGCTACGGCTGGACGGGCGTCGCGGCCGGCAGCAACAACGGGCGCTTCTCGACGGCGACCGGCCTCGCGAGCGGCGTTTGGGTGCCCGGCACCAACGACTACAAGGTGCTCAAGCCGATGTTCCCGACCGTCTATCACGACACGACGGCGATGACCGCGTGGGGCTACGACGGCACCAACTTCTGGACCTTCGATGACCCGTGGGTGTTCGGTCAAAAGGCCGCTTACATCAAGAGCAAGCAGCTGCGCGGCGCCATGGTCTGGGAGCTCGACGGCGATGACGGCTCGCTCATCGCCGCGCTCGACGCCGGCCTGAAGTAAGCGCCAGCCGCAACCGTCACAGGAGCCTCGCGCCAGTTCCGCGAATCGCCGGCCAGGCTTGGCCGCTCGCTTGCAAAACCATCCGGTGTGAAACGCATTCTAATCGTGGATGACGACGCCGAGCTGCGCGACCTCTATGCGCGCTATCTCGACGACGCCGGGTACTGCGTCTCGATCGCGCGCGACGGCGCCGAAGCGGTCGACGTGGCGACGATGGTGCAGCCGCACGCGATCGTGATGGACGTCGCCATGCCGCTCATGAGTGGCCGCGAGGCGGCGGGGCTGATTCGCAACGACATTCAGACGGCGTCGATTCCGATCGTGGCGCTGACGGGCGAGCGGCTCGACGAGGTTGAGCGCGGCAGCTTCGACACGCTGCTGGAAAAGCCGCTGACGCCGCCGGCGCTGGCGGAGGTGCTGGCCGGGATCACCCACTGACCGCCATCCTCCGCGCGTTATCGCTTTTGTTCCGCTAGCTTACCTACCCTCAAGTCGGGTGACCAGCGGCCGATGATCTGGGTGGGAACGTGAGATTCAGGTCGCGCGCGTGGCGAGCGACGGTTTTTCATGGGAGTTGGGCGCGTGGCGAAGGTCAAAGGGACGAACGTGCTCGGGACGGTCAAGGCGCTCAAGGCCTATCGCGAGCAGGCGACCGCCAAGCTGCCCGAGCGACTGATGCACTATCTCGACGATCGCATCCTCGTCTCGAGCTGGTATCCGGAGGTCGATCAGATCGAGATGCTGCGCGTGCTCGCTTCGCTGTTACCGCGGACGCCGAGCCCGTGGCCGCTCATGGGTCGCATGGCGGCGGCGCAGGATCTGGCCAGCGTCTATCGCAACCAAATTCGCCCCGATTCGCCGCAGCAGTCGCTCTTGGCGTCGGCGAGCCTGTGGCGCAACTATCACGACACCGGCGAGATGGCGGCGACGGTCGACGGGCCGACGGCGGTCCTCTTGCGACTGCGCGGCTACCACGGCGCGTGCAAAGAAATGTGTGAAATCTTGTGCGGCTATTTGGGCGAGATGGCGGCGCAGGCGGGCGGGCGCGACGTCACGGCGACGAAGCTCGACTGCGTGCTCAAAGGCCAGCCCGAGTGCAGCTGGCGCATCGCCTGGAGCAAATGAAGCCGCCATCGCGTCACGCAAACGGCCGATTGTAAATTCAGCGCAACATTCTCCGTTTTTGGGAACTCTCGGCGAGTCGTCTTGCATGAAGGGCGCGTGAGCTTTTCATGCTGCGCTCGTCGCTGCGCCGGCAATCGCGCCTTTTGGCGCCGCGCAAGAGCGGCCATCGCCATCGACACGCGGCTGCCGCAGTCTTGTTGCCGACAAGTCGCTTCGCACGTCGTCCAGCCCCGATATGGTGCGCGCCATTAACGGGATTCCTGGAGACTGCTCATGCGATTGCGTTCGCTCGTACCGCTCGCCTTGACGACCCTGCTCGCGCTCGCGCTCACCGGTTGTGGCGATGACACCACGTCGCCCGGCGGCACCGGTGGCAACGGCTCCTCGGCCGATCTCTCGGCGCCGGCGAGCGCCGACTTGAGCGCGCCCGCCGATCTGGCCACAGCGAGCGGCGACATGACGCAGCCGCCGGCGAGCGGCGATATGGCGCATGCGCCGGGCGCCGATATGACGCCGCCTCCGCCGCCGCCGGCCGATATGGCGTTGTTGGACCTGGCGCAGCCGCTGCCGCCCGATCTCGCGGTTCCGCCGACGCCGGTGCTGGTGACGACGGTCGATCCGGGCGTGCTGCCGATCGCGGTCACGATCAACCAAGGCACGGCCATCGGCCAAGGCGCGGGCAATGGCGCGACGCCGTCGACGCTGACGTACACGCGCGCGGACACCAAGAACGTCGAGACCATCGTGAGCGCGACCAATCCGTTCCAGTCGACGGCGACGGTGCCGGATACGGCGGCCGGCTTCTGCGACTACTCGGGCGCGACGCCCAAGCGCGTCTCGTATCAGACGGGCAATAAGTTCGAGACGGCGGCCGGCGGCGATCCGATGGTGCCGATGGCGCCTTTCTATTTCCCGCTCGTTTATACGTCGACGGTGACGCCGACCGGCAACGCCTTTGGCGGCAAGGCGCCGATCCTCGGTCTATTCGATTGGCGCCCCAAGGATATCGACGAAGCGCTCGTGGCCGCGGAATCGGACGACAATGGCCAGACTTGGTATTTCATGCAGACGGTATTGGAGCTGAATCCCGATTATACCAACCCGATTAGCGGCGGTTATTCGGCGACAGCCACGAACGCCGCCACCGGCTGCCCGAGCGCGATTACGGGCACCAACGCCAATACGACGTCGCCCAACGGCTCCATCGCCGACGACGGCTGGGGTCATGCGGCGATCATTCAATTGCCGGGAACGGGAAACGCGAAGACGGGACAGTTCCTCTATATGCTCGATCGCAATCCCAACAATATGCCGGGGACGAATACGCCGGTCGTCGATAACGCGCCCTTGCATGTCATCAACTTGACGGGCGCGTCGCCCAAATTCCCCATTTGGAACACCAATAGCACCGGCATCGGCGCCAATGACATCAAGTCGATCTCGAGCGCGCTCGCGAACACCACGAATACGGCGACGCCGTTCACGGTGCAGGATTCGGTCGGTCTGCTCAATCCCGACGGCATCATGGCGGTCTTTCCGACGGCGCCGACGGCGGCCCTGAATTCGCCGGTGACCATCCTCTACGTGCAGAAGATCGTCAACGGCGATACGACGATGCCGGCGGCGCAGCAGTGCAACAAGGCGCCCTTCAGCGGCAAGAACAATCACGACATCTCCAATGTGCGCATGGCGACGACGACCGACGGCGTCAACTTCACCGACCTCGGCATCGTGCAAGGGCTCAACGATCCGACGACGGTCGACTACAACGGCACGCGCTGGGTGAGCCCGCGCGGCACGCTGCTCGACATTCACGGCGACGGTAGCGTGTGGGGCCTGTATTTCTCGGCCGGCAACTGCCTCGACGGCGACTCCGATGCCTTCCACTATATCGGCTACGCGGAGTCGACCGATAAGATGCATTGGACGGTGTTCAACGACATCAACCATCCGATCGCGTCGATCAATACGATTACGGTCAAGAATCAGGCCGGCGGACAGACGGTCACGATTCCGGCGAACGCGCCGGTCTTCCCGACGCAGCCGTGGTTCGCGCAGCGGCTGTATGCGCCGACGGCGACGCAGATCGACGCGACGCACTTGAGCATGACGTTCGCCGGCTATGGCGTGCAGACGCCGGGCACCGATCTATTGAACTATCGGCAAATCGGCAATGTCGTGTTGACGGTCAGTCAGTCGTTGCCGGCCGGTGTTCCCAATAACATCAACGCGCACTAAGCGTTCCCACGTTCGCGCGCGTTCCCGCCTGAATCAATCGGTCTCATTCAATCCAGCTTGACGTTGGGCAGCGGCGCCGCCGGCGGAGTCGGCGGCGCCGCCGGCACGTCGCTCGGCGGCGGCGGCGGCACGTCGCTCGGCGGCGGCGGCACGTCGCTCGGCGGCGGCGCGGTGGGCGCGGCCTCGTCGGCGGGCGACACATGCGGATCGGCGCAGGTCGCGCCTTGCGCGCCCACGGCGTCGTTGTAGTAGTTGATGGCGTCGACGGCGTGGCCGTTAGCGCGATTGCGCAACAGCCGGCTCGTGCCGGCGAAGCTGACGCCGACGACGGCGCTGCCGACGCCGGCGCCGAGCCAGGCCCACTCGTGCTTGCGGTCGATGAAGCCGGCGAGCCCGCCGAGCGCGGCCGCGCCCAAGATATTGCCGAAGAGCGAGAGGCTGCGCGCGGCGCGACCGTTGGATTCGGCGGCTGCGGCATGTTGCCGCGCCTCGGGCACGCAGCCGACATAGTGCGAAAGGCCGCTCCAGCTCAGCCCTTGCGCGACTTTGCGGCCGCCGGCCCAGGCCGCGTAACTCTCGTGATAGCGCAGCGTCACTTCGCCGCGTGCGACGGCGCGTGGCACATAAGCCGTCTGCTGCGCGCAGCCGCCGACGACGAGCGCCAGCGCCGCGCCGCGCACGAACGGCGACGTCACGACGCGCCTCCCGTCGCGCAGGCCGAGGTCGGCATGCGCAGCCAGTCGTTGAGCGCGTTGACCTGATCGATCGCTTCGGCGTTGGCGCGGCTGTTTTCGGGGCGCGAGTTGGCGAGACCAAAGGTGACGGCGGGTAATGCGACGACGCTGATGCCGGCAATGATCAATAAGACGCCGAGCAATGAGGCGGGATTGAAGCCGCCACCGCTCAGGCTACTGCCGCTGCTCGCCGTGGCGTGGCCGCCGCCGCTCGAGCGAATGGGCGCGCCCGCTTGGGTCGTCGGTCGTGGCAGCGCCGGCGGCGTCAGCGAATGGTAGCCCAGCGTCGGACGCGCGCTCGCGGCGGCCGGGCGAATCGTCGGTCGCGGCACCCAGAAGCGGCGGCCGGTGGCGACGTCGACGTTCAGCGCGACGGAGAGCTGAACGAGCGGCCCCGGCTCCTCGTCGATGAGCTCGTCGCCGTCGCTGAGGTGCAGCTGATTGGACGGCGAGACCCAGGCCAAGAGCGCGGCGCAGGCCGGCGAAATGGCGACACCGGCCGGATCGAGGACGACGTGATCCTCGGCCCAGACGGCGCGCGGTCGTCCATCCATTGGCGCGACATAGTGTGAGGTGTACGTGCAGCCGGTGACCAAGAGCGACAATGAAATGACTGTTCGAATGGACACAAGGCGAATGACTCGGACAGCTGTCACTGCAGTTGCCTGCCCGATTGTTTCATTGACCTGAGTGTGATCGTTATCGCACTGATGGCGGAAATGCGGGTAATGATCCGCGGAAGGGTTGGACCGTCTGCCAATAATAGAGATAGACCTCGCGAACGGCATAAGCGAAACCGATGGCGAAGAGCACGAGCGCGGGCACGGCCAGCCAACGCAGCGACGGGCGACGACGCGGGCCACGCGCGCGAATGACCGCGAACAGAGAGAGCAAGAAGAGCGCGAAGAGGTGATAGCGACCTTGTACGCCGTAGGGATAATCGGCGCCGACGTGCGAGAAGATGAGATAGAGCGCCAGGATGGTGAGCGGAATCGTCGCGCATACGGCGGCGAGCGCCAGGCGCCAGGCCCAGCGTAGACGCGGCGACGGATCGGGCGCGGGCGCGAGCGGCGGCTGCGAATAGAGATCGGCGGCAATCGCCAGCATCAAACCGCCGAGGACGGCGAGCAATCCCGGCAGCGCCATATCGAAGCGCGCCGTGCCTGCCAAGAAGGTCGTCCATTTGCCGTTGATGAGCCGCGGCGCGAAGTCGGGCTGCGTCTTGTCGTCGATGACATAGTGCAAGTAGCCAATGAAGACTTTGAAGATATGAAATGGATGCGCGAGCAAGAAGAGCGCTTGGCGGTTGGGATCGGCGAAGCTCGGCATCCATAAGCGGTTGGCGTTCTCCGATAGCTGGCGCAGCAGGAAATAAGGCGTCAGCGGCACCAGCAGCGTCAGCGACAAGAGCCATTGCCGCCAGCCGAGGCGCGGCTCCGACAAGCGCGCCACGTGCGGCAGCGCGCAGCCGCCAAAGAGCGCGTAGACCGGCTTGACCGCGGCCATCAGCGACGCCATCGCCGCGATGGCGAGGACGGCGCGCCACGACGGCTGCGCCAACGCCGCGACGAGGATCAACATCGTCAGCACGAACAGGCCGGCGTCGTGATTGATGCACGCCGTCTGCTGAATGACCTCGGGAATCGAGAAGAATCCGAGCGCCGTGAAGCGACCGCGCGGCAGCGACAAGAGCAAAAAGAGGAGCGTCAGATCGACGACGATCGCGGCCGTCAGGCGTGCGGCATAGGCGCCGCGGAAGGCGCCGCCGACGCGCATCGTGCCGTCGAGGTGCTCGGCGACGACGCGGTTGACGAGCGCTTGCACGACGAGCCCCGACGGAAAATAGAAGCACTCGTAGTTCCAGCCGTCGGCGCGCTGGTCGTTGGCGCGGATGTGGAGGCCGCGCGCGAAGTAGTGGCTCATCGGCTCGCGCGTGCCCTGCAAACGCTCGATGGTGTGCGCGGTGATGACGACGGAGGCGGGCACGGTGTCGCAGTCGTAGTGGCCTTGGCTGAGCGCCCACATGCGAAAGTAGTGACCGCGCTCGTCGGGGCCGGAAAACATCGGCAACATCGTGGCGTAGACGAGCTGCGCGACGAAGATGGCGGCCAGCCAGCTCCACTGCAGCGGCGTCAGCGGTTGCCGCCCGTAAAGCGCGCGAAACATCGGCCGCAGTCTAACGTAGCGGCCCAGGGCTGGCCACCGCGCGCTCGGCGCCGGCGTCAGCGACGGCAGACCGCGCGGCTAGGGCTTCGGCGGGTCGCGTTGCAGGCGACGGCGCACGAGCTCGTCGGCGAGCTGCGCGACCTCATCTTCCACGTGCTGTCGCATCTTCTTGTAGAAGGGAAAGCCCAGCGCCGCCGGCAACAGTCGATAGATGCCGGTGTCACCGGTCTCGCCGACGGCAACAGGCACGCCATTTTCCAGCACGTGCCAGGTCAACGTCTCGCCCGATTGCTCGAGCAGCTGCGACAAGGCTTCGCTCGCCAACGCCAAGGATTGCAGCCCGTCCACGCCGCCGGCTCGCTTGATCGTGACCTCGCCGGCGCGATCGACTCGATAAGGGCAATACCAATTGCGGCCGTCATCATAAGGGACGCCGATGGCGACTTCGACGCGCCGGCCGTCGCGGTCGAGCAGTAAACGCGTCGCGATCCACTGTTCGCTCATGCGCATTCTTTACCTTCGTTCCCGCTCGCGCCGTGTAACTTTCGCTGGATCTTCAGTCGTCAAGTGGCACGCTTGCGCGGAAGACATGCGCGCGCGCTGTTCGTCGGCCTTCGGCTTCCTGGTCGCGCTGGCGCTGCCGGCGCTGCTCGTCGGCTGTCGCGCCGCCGCGCCTCCGCCCGTCGTCGCCCCGACGTGGGCCGCCGGCTCGGTCGCGCGCTTCGTCGATCCCTTCATCGGCACCGGCGGCGCGGGCAACACGTTCCCGGGCGCGCTCGTTCCCTGGGGCATGATCGCGCCCAGCCCGCACACGCGGCAGGCGCTCATCAGCGACGTCGGCGCCGACGGATCCATCGCCGCCGCCGGTTATGTCGCCGGCGATCCGCAGATTCACGGCTTCGGCATGACGCATCTGTCGGGCGTCGGCTGTCCAGACTTGGGCGCGCCCGTCGTCGCCGTCGAGACCGGCGCCGTCGCCACCGACTTCGACAGCTACGGCAGCGCCTACACCAACGAGCGCGCCTGGCCCGGCTATTACGCGGTCGATCTGGCGAGCGGCATCCGCGCCGAGCTCACCGCCGGCACGCGCGCCGGCATCCTGCGTTTCTGGGACGACCAAGGCACGCTCACCGTCCTCGTCGACGTGGCGCGCCCGCTGTCGTGGAACGGCGGCACCGGCCACGTCGAGCTCGGCGACGACGGCGAAGTGAGCGGCTGGGTGCAGACCGGCCTCTTTTGCGCCAAGTCGAATCATCAAAAGGTCTATTTCGCCGGCCGTTTCAATCGCGCGGCCAAAAAGAGCGGCACCTGGGTCGACGATCAGCCGAGCGCCGCGCGCACGGCCGACGGCAGCGCCGGCGCCTGGTTCCAGTTCCCCGCGCATGCGTCGGTTGAGCTGCAAATGGCCGTGTCGTACGTCGACGCCGACGGCGCGCGCGCCAACTTGCACGCCGAGCTCGACGGCACCTCGTTCGACCCGCTGCGGCTGGCGGCGCAGGCGGCGTGGGAAGCGCAGCTCGGCCGCGCCGTCGTGGCCGGTCACGGCAGCGACGACGACCAGACGATCTTCTACAGCGCGCTCTATCACGCGCTCATCCACCCGAGCATCGCCAGCGACGTCGACGGCCGCTACCAGAAGTTCGGCGGCGGCGGCATCGGCACCGACA
Organism: uncultured delta proteobacterium; assembly: GCA_963785725.1. Classification (GTDB taxonomy): domain Bacteria; phylum Myxococcota_A; class Polyangia; order Palsa-1104; family Palsa-1104; genus JAQBQH01. Next base: position 245,726 of record CAWAWS010000003.1, read on the forward strand.
CGGCGCACCCGCGCTATCACGTCTTTTCGCTGTGGGACACCTATCGCACCGTGCATCCGCTGTTGACGCTGCTCTATCCCGAGCGACAGACGGAGATGCTGCGCTCGCTCGCCAACATGACGCTGGAAGCGGGCGTGCCGCCGATGTGGGAATTGGCCGGCAGCGAAGTGCAGATGATGGTCGGCGACCCGGCCGACATCGTGCTCGCCGACGGTGTCGTCAAGAACGTCGCGCCCGAAGCGGCGCTCATGGCGACGGCGTGGCCGCTCGCGCAAGCGGCCGCGCTCGACACGTCGGCGACGCCGCATCGCGCCGGCAACGCCGCCTATCGCGCGCTCGGCTATGTCGACATCGACGAGCAGGCCAGCGTCTGGGGCCCGGTGTCGACGACGCTCGAATATGCGGTCGCCGACTTCGCCTTGAGCCGCTGGGCCCAATCAGCGGGCGCGACCCTCGACCCGACCTTGGCGGCGCAAGCCAACAATTGGTCGACGCTCGTCGATCCGACGACGCAGCTGTTTCGCCCGCGCCACCCCGACGGCAGCTGGCTCGATCCGTTCGATCCCGACGCCATCGACGGCGCGCATCCGCAGCTGAATTCGGGCGGGCCCGGCTTCGTCGAGGGCACGGCCTGGCATTACGCGTTCTATGCGCCGCACGCCATCGCCGCGCAGGCGACCGCGACCGGCGGCGCCGACGCCTATGTCGCGCGCTTGCAGTCGCTCTTCGACACCCAGCGCTTCGTCATGTGGAACGAGCCCGATATGGGCTTCCCTTACCTGTTCACGCAATTCGCCGGCGCCGCCTGGCACACCGCCGACGCCGTCGCCGCCGCGCGCAAGACCTATTTCACGAGCGCGCGCGACGGCCTTCCCGGCAATGACGACTGCGGCACTTTGTCCGCTTGGTACGTCTTCTCCGCGCTCGGCTTCTATCCCGACATTCCCGCCGGCGACGATTACGCCATCGGCACGCCGCTCTTCGACAGCGCCACCTTGAGCATCGGCAATAGTCGCTTCGTCATCAGCGCCACTCGGCAATCCCCCGCGAGCATTTACGTCGGCAGCGCCACGATCGGCGGCCGCGTCCTCGGCCAGCGCCTCGCCTATGCCGACCTCCTCGCCGGCGGCACGCTCACGCTCGCGCTCACCGACGCGCACTGACACACGTTCTAGCGTGCTTGCGCCATCCCCAGCGCGTCACTTTGCGTTAGTTTTCCCGCCATGTTTGCTCGTCACCCCGCGTTGCTCGCGGTCTTCGCGCTCGCGGCGCTCGGCTGTTCCGGCGGATCGAGCGCGCACGCCGACGGCAGCGCCAGCGTCGACGCGAGCACCGGCTTCGACATGGCCGCCGGCACCGCCGCCGATATGGCCGCGCCCGTCGGCCACGTCAGCACCGACATGGCGCTGCCGGCGTTCGCCGTCGGCGTGACCACGCGAACCTTCGTCGACAACTCGCGCCCGACGCCCGCCAACGGCACCGCGCCGGCGCAGCCCAATCGCACGCTCGTGACCGAAATTTGGTACCCGACGCCGGGCGCCGTCAACGCCACCACGGCCACGCGCGACGCGCCGTTGGCGCCGGGCGGCCCGTTTCCGCTCGTGCTCTTCGTGCACGGCTCGTCGTCGAGCCGCACCGTCTACACCTACTTGACGATCGGCCTCGCCAGCGCCGGCTACCTCGTCGCCGCCGCCGATTTCCCGCTCACGGCGCTGGACACGCCCGGCGGCGAATCCGATCTGCACGTCAGCGATGAAGTCGGCGACCTGAGCTTCTTGTGCGACCAGCTCAAAGCCGCGTCCGTCGACACGACCGACGCGCTGCACGGCGCCGTCGACGGGCTCGGCTACGCCGTCGTCGGCCACTCGACCGGCGGCGCCGTCGGCGAATTGGCCGCTTTCGCGCCCACCGACAGCGCCATCACGCACGACCCGCGCGTCAAGGCCGTCGTCCCGCTCTCCGGCGACGCCTGCATGTTCAATGCGGCCTTCTTCAAGACCCGCAATACGCCCATCTTCGTCATCGGCGCCACTGACGACTTATTCGTCCCCGTTAGCGACAACGGTCAATGGGTCTTCAATAACACCAGCGCGCCCCATCTCATGGCCACGCTCATCGGCGGCTCGCACGTCTATTACACCGACTTCCCGCTGCCCGACGCGCTCGCCGGTCCCGTCCCGACGGGCCCGACGTCACCGCTGGCGACGACGCTGAGCGCTTACGGCGACGCGTCCGAGTGCCTGCCCGTGCCCGCCGCCGGCACCGATCCGCAGATGGATTTCGCGACCGAGCACAGTAATGTTTTGCAATTGGTGACCGCTTATTTGGACGCGCAGCTACGCTCGGCGACCGACAATCTGAATGCGCTGATCGCCGCCAATAATCCGCTCATCGTCTTTCAGCAGTAGCTCATTTCGTGAGGCGCTTGACCACGCCCGCGTTGGCCAGGCCGCTGCCCTCTTCGGTCCAATAGACGTAGCTGTCGTCGACGGCGATGGCGATCGGCGACGCCAGCCCCGCCGCGAGCAGGGTCGGCCGCCCGTTGCACCCGCCGATGGCGCAGCTCGACAAGGTGCCGCCGAAGTATTCGACCCAATAGACGTTGGCACTGTCGATAGCGAGCCCGCGCGCGCCATTGATGCCGTCAGCGAGCAAGATAGGCGAGCTGCCGCAGCCGCTCTTGGCGCACTGATAGATCTTGCCCGAGAAGATCTCGGGCGAGGTCTCCGGATTATTGTTGGTCCAATAGACGTTATCGGCGTCGACGGCGATGACGCTGACGTACGAGCGCGTCGTCGCGACGATCGTCGGCCCGGCGCCACAGCCGCTCTTCGGGCACGTATAAATCGTGCCTAAGCTGTTGGTCCAGTAGACGTTCGTGTCGTCGACGACGGCGCCCGACGCGACGCCGTGGCCGGGCGCGCCCACGACCGGCGGCTCCCACAAGGTCGTCGCCGTGCCGCCGGCGAGCGGCCCGCTGTCGATGGCAGCATTCGAATAGTCCGTCCAATAAATGCCACTGCCGTCGACGGCGATCGATTGAAATTGGCCGCCGCTGAAGAGCGCCATCGGCGCCGCGCCGCAGCCGGTCACGGCGCAGCTGTCGAGGCTGCGCGAGCCGTCGCCATTCGTCACGCTGAAGTACGCGACGCCGCCGGCGACCGCGAAGGCGGCCGGGCTGGGCGCGTCTTGGATGTCGGAGATCTCGTCGCCGATGACGACGAGCGCGGCGTTGGCGACGGGGCTGGTCACGACCTGGCCATGCACGTAAATGCCGGGGGCGGGCGGCTCGACGTCCGTCAGCACGCCCAGGTTGCGCCAGTAAACGTTGACCGCGTCGACGACGATGGCCGCCGGGTTCGACTGCGCGCCGGCGATGACTTGGCAGGCGTGACCGCAAGCGCCGCACTGCGGATCGGTGCCGAGATCGCCGCAGGTGATCTCGAGGTCGGGCGCCGGCGGCGCTGGCGCGGCGTCGCCGGCCGCGAAATCGGCGGGCGCGCCGGCATCGGGCGGGCCGCCCGCGTCCAATCCGCGACCACAGCCGGCGACCAGCAACAGGAGAGGCAAAGCACGCGCGAGCATCGATCCTCCGCGCCCGAGCGTAGCGCGTCCGCCCGCCGTCGCGCGTGACCTGGCGCATGCCATTGCCGAGTCCATGTAAGCACGACACGCATACGACCGACCAAAGACGGGCGCGAGCAGGCGATTGTAAATGGTATCAAATGATACCATTTGTAATTGGGACGCCTATTCAAGAGCGCCGAACCCCAGTCGCATGCGCGGTCGACGGCGCACGCGCGAAAATATTCAGCTCGTCGTCAACGCTTGGGGGTCAGCGCGACGGCGACCATCGTCGACCCGTTCGTCGCCGTGCACGACACCGACATTTGCAGCTGCGCGCGATGCAGCACCAGCGCCTCCGTGCCCGATATCGCCGTCTCGGCGTCGACCTCCCAGCCGAGCCCCTTGGCCCACGTCTTCATCGGCGCGCAGGCGACGCTCGTGCTGCCGCTGCCCGAAAACATGAGCGACGCGATGCCGTTGGTGTCCGAGCAAGCGATCATGCTGAACCCGGGCGGCGTCGGCACGAGGATCTGGGCGAACCGCCCGCAATGCGGCTCGCCCGTCGCCGGCGCCGCGACCGCGGCCACGACGTCGTTCGTCGCCGCCGCCTTCGGGTCGTCGCCGCTCGCGTGGCGCACGACACGCGTCGCCAGGTAGCCGACGCCGACCACCGCCGCCACCGCGCCCACGGCCAGGAACGCGAGCACGCCGAGCACGATCCACAGCGCGTGACCCGAGCCTTTGCCGACGTGCGCCCCCGTCGCCGTCGTCTGCGGCGCCATCTGGCCGACCGCCTGGCTGATCGACGCCAGCGACGACATCTGCATCGTCGCCGCCGTCGGCGGCGCGGTCGCCGGCTCGGCCGTGCCGGTCATGGTGCCGCCGAGCCGGCCCATCGTCGCCGCCACCTCCGCCATCGTGGGCCGCTGCTTCGGATCCTTCAGCAGCATCGCCGCCAGCGCCTCGACCAGCTGCGGCGGCGCATCGGGCACGACGCTCGTCAGCGACGGCGGCGGATCGTGAACGTGCGCGTAGAGCAGCTGCATCGTGTCGTTGGCGTCGAACGGCAGCCGCCCCGACAGCATCTGATAGAGCATGACGCCGAGCGAGTAGACGTCGGCCTTGTCATCGACGTTCGTCGACGAGCGGCACTGCTCGGGCGCCATGTACGCCGGCGTGCCCATCAACATCTGCGTGCTCGTCTTGAGCGGCCCCGATTGCAGCTCGGCCGCCATCTTGGCGATGCCGAAGTCGAGCACCTTGGCGCGCTCGCCGCCCGTCGCCTCCGGATCGGGCACGATGAACACGTTGTCGGGCTTGAGATCGCGATGGACGATCTGCTTGTCGTGCGCCGCCGCCAGCGCCGACGCCGTCTGCCGCGCGATGCGCAGCGCCTGCGTGCCCAACCCTTGCGGCGCCTTGCGAATGCGATCGGTCAGCGACTCGCCTTGCAAGAGCTCCATGACGATATAGGCCGTCCCATCCGCCAAGTGCCCCATGTCGAAGATCTCGACGAGGCTCGGATGGTTGATGAGGTTCGTCGCCCGCGCCTCGTTGAAGAACCGCTGCGCGATTTGCGCGTTCCCCGCCGCGCTCGCCAACAGCACTTTGATGGCGACGTGACGGCCGATCTGCTCCTGCACGGCTTCGTAGACGGCGCCCATCCCGCCTTCACCGAGCTTGCGCGTGACCTTGTAGCTGCCCACCAACTGCCCGATCATGTGTCCCCCTACGCGGCGATCTTATGGCCGATTTGGCGCCGGTTCTGCGATCACCATCACCAGCCCGACGACGCCCAAACACGCCCAAACACGCCCAAACATGTTAGACGGCGCGGCGAATGCGCGCCAAAAAGCCGTCGGGCGCGTGCCGCTCACGCACGCTCAGCGACGGCAGATGCGCGTAGCCGATCCAGCATTCGCAGGTGGCGCGCGTGCAGGCGCGCGGTCGCAGCAGCGCGGCCAGGTCGTCGCGATAGAGGTTGCCGAGGACGTCGTCGACGAAGTGGCAGCGACGAACGTCGCCGTCGCCGTCGATGCTGACGACCGCGTCGCCGGTGCGGCAAGCGAGCCCGCGCGTGCGATGGCGGCGCGTCTCGAGCGCGAAGTCGGGATCGATGCGCGTAAAGCGCGTCAGCTCATCGGGCGTAAAGCGCGGCAGCGGCTTCTCGGCGTTGAGCCACATCGGCACCGTCGGCGGCAGCTCGCGGCGCAGCGCCTCGGCGTCGGCGAGCCGCGCCGGCGCCGCCACCATGCCGAGCGAGAGCCGCGTGCCTTTCGCGCTCAGCGCCGCGACCTTGGCGACCAGCGCGGCGCGCGCGATCTCGGACGGATGCCACGACAGCCACAGCGCCAGGCGTTGACGATCGGCGGCGTCGAGGAAGTCCATCGGGCCCGAGCCGTTCGTCTGAATCGCCACCAATTCCACGTGCGACAGATGCGACAGCTGGGCCAACGCCTGGCGATACCAGGGCCAGATCAGCGCTTCGCCGTACGGCGTAAACAGGAGCTGCAAGCGCCACTCGGTCGCGCGCTCGACCCAGGCGACGAAGCGGGCCAGCGCCGCGCGATCGGCGTCGAGGTTGGCCTGACGCGTCGGGCGCTTGGCGAACGGGCAGTAGGCGCAGCCGTAGTTGCAGCTGTCGAGCGGGCCGCGCCATAAAATGCCGAGGCTGCGGGCGCTCATTCGGCCGCCCATGCGGCGCGCGCGTGGCGCACCGCCGGCGACTGCAGCCAATGGCCGAGCACGTCGGCGCGCTCGACGCCGGCGTCGGTCAGCCGCACGCTGTCGGCATCGGCCGTCGCCAGCCGTAGCGCCAGCAAGTCTTGCAGCGCGGGCAGGTCGGCGAGCACGTCGCCGCCGAAGCGGGCGCGATAGTCGGCGCGGACGAGGCCGCAGTCGAGCAGCGAGAGCAGCACGTAGCGGCGGCGCTGCTCGTCGCCGTCGAGGACGAAGCCGTGGCGCGCGACCGCGAAGTCGTCGTCCGATTGCGCCATCCATTCGCCGATGCGGCTGCGCACGCCCGCCTGCGACACGGCGAAGGGGCTCGCGTAGTGGACGCTGCGCGTGTACGAACGCGCGCCGGCGCCGAGGCCGACCATGCCGTCGTCCTGGCAGCGATAGCGCGTGCTCGTGACGACGGGCGTGCCGGGCGCGACGAACAGGCGCATCGAGCGCTGCTGCCAGCCGCGACCGCGCAGATGATCGCGGCCGGCGCGATAGAGCTGCAGCCGCTCGTCGCGCCAGGCTTCCTTGCGGCCGAGCACCGTCAGCGGACGAACATAGAGCGGATACAGGTAGAGCTCGTTGGCACCGAGCGCGAGCGCGCGATCGATCGACGCGCACAGCGTCGCCGCCGTCTGTCCCGGCAGGCCGTAGATGAGGTCGACATTGCGCGTGGGAATGACGTCGCGCAGCCGCTCGAGCGCGCGCTCGACGTCGCCGAGGTCCTGCCGGCGCTGCACGGCCGCCGTCTCGGCGGTAAAAAAGCTCTGCACGCCCATGCTGACCCGCGTCGTGCCGTGCGCCGTCAGGACGGCGAGCTTCTCGTCGTCGAACGTCGCCGGCGAGATCTCGACCGAGGTCGGCACGTTGCGCGCGCCCAGCCGACGCGCCACGGCGAGCAGCCGGTCCAACAACGGCGCCGCCAGAAACGTCGGCGTGCCGCCACCGACGGCGAGCTGCGCGAAGCGCGCCGGCGCCAGCCGCTCGCCGACGATCGCCGCCTGCCGCTCGACGGCCGCGACGTAGCGCTCCTCGAGCCCGCCGCGCGGCTGCACCTGCGTGAACAAGTTACAGAAGCCGCAACGCTGCTCGCAAAAGGGGACATGCAAATAGAGGAACAGCGCCGCGCGATCTTCGTGCGCCCACAGCGTCTTCAGATCGAGCGGCGCGAGCGCGCGATAGGCCGTCTTGTGCGGATAAGAGTAGGCGTACGACAGATAAGCGTTCGATTCGAGCAGCGCCGACAGGCTCTCGGGCGCCGTCCGCAGCGGCTGGGGCGACGCGCCGGTCACGAGGCGGCGCTCGTCGCCGGCGGCAGGTCGACTTCGGCGTAGGGGACGGTCCAGACATTTTCGTGCGCGAGGCGATGGCCTTCGAGGCCGTCTTCGCCGAAGCAGGTGCCGTGGTCGCTGCAGACGATGCCGATGGCGCCGCCGCGCGCGCGCAACGCGGCGACGAAGGGCGGCAGGTGACGATCGAGCTCGACGAGCGCGGCCAGCTGCGTGGCCGCGCTCTCTTGCCGCGCGCCGCGGACGAAGATGCGCGTCGGCGGATGCGTGGCCGCGGCGTTGATGAAGAGGAAGATGCGCTGCGCGCGCGGGAACGCGGCCAGGCGCTCGGCGGCGAGCGTGAATTGCAGCGCCGAGGCTTTGCGGCTGGTGACGCCCATGTCGCGCGACCAGTGGGCTTCGTCGAAGCGCTCGGGCAGGACGGCGCCGAGCGGCGCGGCCGGGTTGAAGAACTGCGTGCCGCCGATGCAGATGGCGCGATAGCCGGCGGCGCGACTGGCGGAGACGAGGTCGGGCGCGTCGAGGATGAGCGTGTCGCGATCGACGCTGCGCGCGCCGGCGTAACGCATGGCGAAGTCGCGGCGATGCGGGCCGGGGCCGATCGGCGTCGGCAAAAAGCCGGCGAAGAAGGCTTGATGCGCGGCGAACGTGAAGGTCGCCGGCGTGTGGCGGCGCTCGAAGCCGGCCGGCACCAGCGCCGCCAGATTCGGCATGCGCCCCGACGCCAAGGCTTCGCTCGCCACGTCGTAACGAAGCGCATCGAGCGTCAGCATGAAGAGGTCGCGGCGGCCGAATTCGCGCTTGAACGACAGGCTCATCGCGGCGCGTCTTTCGTGCCGCGTGCGCCGACCCATCGATTCGCGAGCGCTCCGGGCCGGACGCTCACCTTCGCGCGCGCACGCTCGCTCACGACGCGAGCTCGGTCAGCTGCGCGATCGCGCGGCAAGCGGCGGGCGCGGCGAACCAGCGCGTGCGCACGAAGACGCCTTCGATGCCGGCCGCGCGCGCGCCGGCGACATCGAAGGCGGGGTGGTCGCCGACCATGAGCGCGTCGGTCGCGGCGCAGTCGGCGAGCGCCAGCGCGCGCTGGAAGATGGCGGCGTCGGGCTTGCGCACGCCGAGCTCGCCCGAGACGACGACGCCGGCGACGCGTCCGGCGAGGCCGGCGGCGGCGAGCTTACCGCGCTGCAAGGCGGCCGGCCCGTTGGTGACGACGACGACCGGGCCGGCAAACGCGCGCAAGAGCGCGTCGGCGTCAGGCTTGAGCCGCGTGTGGCGCGCAAAATCGCGCAGGAACCGGCGCCGCAGCGCGCGCGCCGAGCCGCCGACGCGCGCGGCCAGCTGCGCGAAGAAGGCGCGCTTGTCGCCGTAACCACCGCCGTCGCAGACGACGAGCGCCTCCAAGACGTCGTCGGGCAGCGCCGGCGAGAGCGCCTCCAGCCAAGACGCCAGCGCGCGATCGCGATCGACGAGCGTGTTGTCGAGATCGACGAGCAGCGCGCGCGGCTTTTTCATGACGCGCCCAACTGCTGCGGCATCGCGCGCGCGCCGAAGACATCGCGCAAATACAGATCGTAGGTGTCGCAGCCGTCGGCGGACAACAGCCGCGGCAAGTAGTCGCCCCAGGCGTTGCATTCGAGCACGAACGGGCGGCCGCGCGTGTCGAGCATGACATCGACGCCGACCGTGTGATGGCCGGCGAAGCGGGCGGCGGCCCGCAGGCAGGCCGACTCCAGCGCGGCGAACGCCTCGGCGCCGACGCGCCCCTGCACGACGGCGACGTCGAGGCGGCGCGCGTCCAAGTGCAGATTCGTGATCGTGCCCCGTCCGACGCGCGCGACGGCGAGCGCCAGGCGACCGCGCATGACGACGACGCGCAGGTCGAACGGCCCGTCGGCGACGCCCAGCTTCGGCAGCCAGCGCTGCACGATGGCGCCGTCGCCGAGCACGCGATCGAGCAGGCGATCGATCTCGGCGCGCAGCTGATAGCGGCGCAACCGTTTACGATTGATCAGCCGATCGCCGGCGAGCTCGGCCGTCGTGACGACGAGCTCTCGACCGCGCTGCCGCCGCAACGCCAGCACGCCCGCGCCCGACGAGCCCCAGCGCGGCTTGACGAACACCGCGTCGTGCCCGGTCGCGTCCAGCTGCGTGCGCAGCGCGTCGGCGCTCGACACTTCCGGCAGCAGCGCCGGCACGGGAACGCCTGCCGCCGCCAGCCGCTCGTGACAGACGCGCTTGTCCGTCATCCCGAGGATGCTCGCCGTCGGATGTGTCGGCACGAGCTGCGGCGTGTGCGCGTCGAGCGCATGCAAGAACGTCGTCAGCCCGGCGAACCAGCCGCGGCCGGCGCGCCATTCGTCGCGCGCGCGCGGCCGCGTGTCGCCGCCGAGCCGCGCCAACGCAGCCCACGTCGCGCCGTCCGCGCCCGGCGAGTCGACGCGCAACACGTCGCCCGCTTGCCCGGCCGCGGCGACGACGCGCGGATCCGCCAACGCCGCCGCCCACGAGACCAGCCGCGCGTCGACGCCCTGTCGCGCGGCCGCCGCCGCCAACGCCGCGGTTCGCTTGTCGCCGGGCGTGCCGACGATGACGAGCCGCGCCGTCACTACTCGGAGACCTCGATATAGCGATCGTCCTCTTCTTCGCCCTCTTGCTGATCGGAGACGTCGAGCGACGGAATGCCGAGCGCGCGCAGCTTCGTCATCATGCCCGCCGACATATAATGATGACGCAAGTTGAGATGCTGCAGCTTGCGGACGTGCGGGCTCGCCAAGAGCGCCTCGGCGCCGGCGTCCGACAGCGTGCCCATCGACAGATCGAGCGACTTGACGCGCGCGAGCAGCGGCGACTTGGCGAGGGCGACGGCGATGTCGTCCTGAATCAGCGAGTCTTGCAGGCCGAGATGCTCGAGCGCGGGAAACTTGTCGCCGGCCAAGAGCGGCGCCAGATCGTCGGCCGTGCAATCGCCGCCATAGTTCTCGTCGCCGAGCCAGAGCACCAGCGTCCGCAGCTTGGGCAGCTTGGCCGCGATGACGTCGGCCACGGTCTTGGCCGACAAGCCGCCCGTCTGCAGCGTCAGCGACGTCAAATTCGCGCTCGCCAGCTTCGTCAGCCGCAGATCTTCGCCGCCGCGAATGACGAGCTCCTCGAGCTGCGGCATTGCCCGCACCAGCGCGCCGCAGTCGGACTGCTGAATCCAGGAGATCTCCTGCTCTTCTTGCACGACGTCGCCGAAGAACAGGCCCTTGAGCGCCTGAAGCGTGCCGCCCTGCTTCGCCAAGAGCGCGACCACGTCATCCGACGGCTCGGGCGAATCGCCGAACCAGTTGCCGATGACGAGCCCGCGCAGCTCGGCCGCCTTCGGATCTTTGAACAGCGCGTCCATGCGATCGTTGAAGATCGAAGCCTCTTCTTCGTAATCGAGCCGCACCGCGAAGACGTACTTGTCGAGCTCGCGCAGCGCCGGGAATTTGCGGCGACCGCCTTGGCTCGCGCTCTCTTCGTCGGCGGCGTCGGGCGCGAAGTCGACCACTTTGTAGTTCATGAAGCGGTCGAGATGCTCGTGCGTGCCGATGTGCACGGGCGGACGAAACGCCGGCGGCTCCGACGAACCGGGCTCGATGTAGCCCTTCTTCGTCTTCTCGCGAATGAGCTTGGCGACGTCGGCCGCGGCCTCTTCGGCGCTGGCGGTCTCGGTCGTCTTGGAGACGCCGCTCGAGCCGATGCGGCCGTAGGTGACCGTGTAGGAAGCGCCGTCGAGGGCGATCTCCCAGAACTTGCTCGAGCTGCCTTCGACGAGCTCGAAGCGACGCTTGTTTGCGCTCATTGGGGCAAAAGTGTCGGCGCGCCGGCCGGCCGCTGTCAACCGCGCGGCTTGCCCGTCGTGATCGGCACGCCCGCGGCATCGACGGGGTTTTCGGCGTCGGCGCGGCGAATCTCGTTGGCGACTTCGACGGCGACGGCGGCGGCCGCTTCGGGCGCGGCGCCGGCGGTCAGCTCCTCGTAGACCTTCTCGGCGCGCGCGTCGCGGGCGCGCAAGGCGCTGTCGTCGGTGTCGTCGCCGGGCAGCTCGACGCGCAGCTCCTCGATGATCATGCGTAGGCCGGCGGCGACCGGCAGCGCCAGCAGCGCGCCCAAGATGCCGAGCAGCTTGCCGCCGACGAGCAGCGCCAGGATGACCGCCGTCGGCGACAGGCGCAGCGCGCGACCGTAGACGCGCGGCACCAAGACGCGACTCTCGAACTGCTGATAGGTCATCATGGCGAAGAAGACGACCGCCGCCATGCCGACACCGCGCGACAGCGCCGCCAACACCGCCGGCGCCGTCGCCAAGAAGCCGCCGATGAAGGGGATGACGTCGGTGAAGCCGGCGAACACGGCCAGCGCCAAGGCGTTCGGCAGCCGCAGCGCCTCCATGAGCACGAAGACGAAGACGGCGATGGCGGCCGACGTGATCAGCTGACCGCGCATGTAGCCGCCGACGATCGTCTCCAAGTTGAGCGTGATGCGCGCCAGCCGCACGTGAAAGCGGCGCGGCACCCAAGCGTAGACGGCGCCGCGCGCGTGATCGCGGCCGGCGGTCAGATAGATGGAGAGGACGATGGCCGTGAAGCAGTAGCCGACGACCTCGACGATGCTCGACGACAGGGCGAGCGTGTCCTCGGCGCTGCCGCGCAGGAGCACTTGGTCGACGCGAAACGCGCGCACCGTCGGCGCCAGCGAGCGCGTGATGCGGCTGCGCTCGAGGACGGCGGCCATGCGTCCTTGCAGCTGCGGCGCGTGCGTGACGATCTCGACGAGCTCGCGCCCCATCGCCGGGATGGTCAGCGCCGCCAGCACCGCCGAGACCGCGACCATGCTCACGAACACGACGGCCAGCGCGCCGTTGCGCGAGAAGCGGCGCCGCTCGAGCGCCGCGACGGCCGGGCCCAGCGTGCCGACGATGACGAGCGTGACGACGAGCATGATGAGGATCGGCCACAGCCGCACCAGCAGATAGATGACGCCCGCGAAGACGCAGATCTTGAAGAGCGCGGCGCTCGACAGGTCGTGGATGATCTTGCCGCTGCCGGTGGAACCGTCGTTGCGCTCACTCACGCGACTAGAGTACGGCATTCCGCGACATTGCCGTGGGACTGACGACAGGCCGCGCTTTTTGCGCCCGCGCGCGAGTCGCTGCCGGACGACGGTTCGTGCGACAATGAGGCGATGCGTCATTACGCACTCGTCCTCGCGCTGACGTCGCTGTCGAGCGGGCGTGCCATGGCCAGGGACGAAAATCGGCCGCGCGCGCAGAACCAGATCCACCACATCAAATCGATCGTCGTGCATGCGCCGAAGTCGAAGCCCGATGGACAGCCGTGGGACCCGCGCGGGCCGGACGAGCTGCCGGATCTGTACGTGCAGATCGCGCGCGGCGGCTCGCGGGTGGCGACGACCGACGTCCGGCGCAACAGCTTGGACGCCACCTTTCGGCTCGACTTCGCGGCCGATCCGAAAGATGGGCCGCTCGTGCTGACGATTTGGGACAAAGATCCGGTGAAAGACGAGCTCATCGGCAGAGTAGCCATTGACTTCGAACGGCAACCGGAGGGTGGCACGCGCGTCTTTTCGTTCGCGGACGGCACGGGGTCGATGACGCTGATCGACAATCCGACCGGTCGAAAATAAATGGCGACCCGGGCTCGGCTCGGCGGCCGGCGACGCGCGGCGGGCCGAGCCGAAATGCGGACTTACCATCACTATTCGGCGATTGCGCGCGCGCGGCGACAGGTGTGGTCAGGTAGTTGCCGATTACCGTCGGTGAAGGCGGGCCCACGCGCTCCGCTTCGTGTATGATTTGCTCGCAAGCGACACTGCATTCGACCGCTCGGTGAGATGAGGCCATGGACGATTTCCTGCTCGCACGTGTCATCGACGGGCGCTACCTGATCCGTCGCCGACTCGGCCGCGGCAGCGCCGGTTCCGTCTTCGAAGGGGAGCATCTGCAGACCAAGCGGCGCGTCGCCGTCAAGGTGCTGCATCACGCGTTGGCGGCGTCGGCGGAGTATCGCATTCGCTTCGAGCGCGAGGCGCAGTCGGCGAGCCGGCTGTCGCATCCGGCCTGCGTGTCGGTGCTCGACTTCGGGCGCATCGCCAAGATCGAGCCCGCCGGCGGCGCCGACGAGCTGCTCGGCGTGCCCTACCTCGTCATGGAGTTCGTGCGCGGCGAGCTCCTGATGGATCGCATCGCCAAAGGGCCGCTGGCGGCGCCCGACGCGCTGCTGATCACGCGCGGCGTCATCTCCGGGCTGCGCCACGCGCACGGGCTCGGTATCGTGCATCGCGACGTCAAGCCCGAGAACATCATGCTCGCGGCCGTCGGTGACGCGACGCCGCTCGTGAAGCTGCTCGACTTCGGCCTGGCCAAGGACATGGCGCCCGACGAGCTCGGCGAAAAAGAGGCGCACGGCGAGCAAGGGCTCATCTTCGGCTCGCCCGGCTATCTCAGCCCCGAGCAGGCCGCCGGTTACGCGGCCGACGCGCGCTCCGACCTGTATTCGCTCGGCGTCGTGATGTTCGAGATGGTGTCGGGGCGGCCGCCGTTCGTGCGCGCGCAGCTGGCCGACGTCGTGCGCGATCACATCCTGACGCCGCCGCCGTCGCCGCGCGAGCTCGTGCCGTCGCTGTCGCCGCAGCTCGAGGACGTGATCTTGACGCTGCTCGAGAAGGAGCCGGAGCGGCGTTTTCAGACGGCGGACGAGCTGCAGACGGCGTTGAACTTCTGTCCCGAGTGGGAAGGCTCGGGCGCGGCCGATCCGGCGTGGTCGTCGCGGATTCGGCTCGTCGACCAGGCGACGGCGATGAAGACGCCGCCACCCGATCCGCCGGCGCCGCCGCCGGTCGCGGCGACCGCGCCCACGCAGCCGCTGCCGCCGGCGCAGTCGCCGCAGTCATTCGTACCGCCGCGGCCGCAGAATGTGCTCTCGCCGTCGGTGGAGCTGGCGGTGAACAACCTGCGGCCGACGTTCTGGCGCAACCTGACGCTGTTCGCGGTCGTGGTGGCGATCGGCGCCGGCATCGGCTTGTCGCGCCATCGCTGGAAGCCGGCGCTGCAGTCGGTGGCGGTCGGCGGCGTTGCCGTGCCGGCGCCGGTGGCCGAAGGCAGCAAGCTGTCGCCGGCCGGTCGCCGTCACCTCGACGTGGCGCTGGATTTCAGCCGCAAATTCTGGTGCTCGGCGGCGATCGACGAGCTGGAGACGGGCATGCACGAGGTGCCCGAGCTGCGCGGCGATCCGCAGCTGACGCGCATGATGATCCCCTGTTTGCGCGCCAAGACGCAGGACAAGACGCTCGAATTCCTCGTCACCGTCGTCGGGCGCGACGCCAAGCCGGAGCTGCAGTCGGCGCTGACGGAGGACTTGAAGCCCGACGTCCGCGACGGCGTGCAGCGCGCGCTGGCGCGCATTGCCAGCCGCGCCGACGCCACCAAAGCGCGCTGAGGTCGTAAGCCAGACGTTCATCGTCGTGAATGACAACGGCTCGGGCGGGAGGTGACGGCGTGGCGGACAGCAAGCTTCCCGACGAGATTTCGGGCTGGCGCGGACAGACGATCCTAGGCGCCCGCAGTCGCGGCGGAACGTTCGCTGCGCGCGATTGGCGCGACCTGGTGCTCGACCCCGCCGGCGCCATCGAGACCAAGGCAGCGGAGATCGCCGGAAGCGCCGCCCGCTGGTTCTCGCCGGCGGCGCTCGCTTCGTTGAGCGCGGCCGACGGTCATTACAGCTACGTCCAGTCGATCAACAGCGAAGACACGGTGACCTGGGCGGCGTTCGGACCGCGGGCATCTTCGCGAGCCATCGGCGAGATCGTGAATCTCGCGTTCGGCCTGGAGCCGCGTCCCGCGGAATGGGAGCGTCTGTATTGGCAGCGCTGGCCTCATCCACACACTCGGCGCACGACGAACGGACCGGAGCCGGACGTGACGCTGCGTGCGCACGACGACGGCTGGGGCTACGTCGTCGAGGCGAAATGGGCCGCCCAGCTCGACAAATCGCAGGGAAAAGGCGGCGGCCTGACGCAGCTCGAAATGCGCACGCACGTCGCGCGCACGCTCACCGCCGACGCGCGCAAGCGGGGCGTCCTCGTCATCGTGCCCAGCCCGGCGCGCTATCCCCACGCACGGCGGGGAACGTTCGCCGAGTATTTCGCGGTCGACGAGGACCGCTATGTTCCGCGGGACCTCGCGCGCGCCCAAGAAGCGCGGGCGCTGACGTGGGAGCAGATCGTCGACGTGCTCGCGCGCACCGACGGTCGAAGCGAGCTCACCGACTATCTCGCCTGGCGCCTCGAGTGGCTGCCGAGCCGAACGACGCGCGCCCGCCGCCGTTGAGGGACGACGACGATCAGTCGTGATGCCGCCGGCGGAGCGCCATCGACTCGAGATAGTTCAATATTGAACTATCTCGCGCTCACCACTGCAGATTGAAGCGCGCCTTTTGCGTGCTCAAGCGATCGGGCTGACCGACGACGCCCTTGACGCTGCAGGTCTCGAACAGCGCCTGAAACGTCGGCATCTGGCTCACGAAGACGCACATTGGAATGGGATATTCGGGCAAGAACTCCACCTCCATCACGCCCGAGCGCTCGCTCTTCGCGATGTACTTGAAGTCGACGCCGCGGATGAAGCTGCCGACGAGCGAGTTCATGCGCTTGAACAGCGTCGCCGGCGAGGTGCCGAACAGCTTGAGCACCGTCTCGACGACGCCCATGTATGGTTTGCGCGCGTCGTTCGTGCCTTTGCGCGCCAGCTCGCGCACGGCCGCCATGCCGCCGATCGCCTCCATCGCCTCGCTGATGTGCAGCATGGCGAGGAAGTCCATCCAGCTGCCGGCGAGCGGCGGGTCGGCGATGAGCGCGGCCGTCGCCGGCGGCACGCGCGCGACGACGGCGGCGAGCTGATTGTCTTTGGCGAGCACGGCGAGATACGAGCGGAACGTCATGGCCTTCAACTGGATGCCTGAGCTCATTCACTCCTCGGCGACGCGCGACTTCATACGGCATCTAGTTTAGCCGACTCTCGTGAGAATGTTACGGCGCGATGAGCGAGCGTATCGGTCGTATCTTTCGCGCAATATCGATATGTCGCGGGAATGGGTACGGATATGTCGCGGCAATCGGTGCCGGCGAAACGGCCGGGGTTGCGGCGACTATCGACGGCCACGGTGCGGCGAAGTCGCGCCGCGCGCCGCCTCGACGACGGGTGCGGAAATTATCGCGCTGTTGCGGCATACTGCCGGCGCGGCTTCGCAGCCATGAGCGGCTTCGCTCGGGCCCAACGTGTGATGAGGAGAATATCGAGATGACGAAACATTCGTCGAGCCATTTGACCGAGGCCGACCGGGAGCGACTGCGGAAGGCGCTGACGCGCAAGCGCGACACGCTCGTCGCGGCCGAGAAGAGCAACGAGCCTGGGCGGCGCGGGCTGAACGAGCTCGAGCCCGAAGACGGCGATCTGGCCGAGCAGGTCATCGAGCAGGACTCGGCGCTGCTCGTCGGCCAGCACGACGACGCGCTGCTCGCCGACGTCGACCGCGCGCTGGCCAAGCTCGACGCGGGCACGTACGGCACGAGCGAGAAGACGGGCGCGCCGATTCCGCTGGCGCGACTGGAAGCGATTCCGTGGGCGCGTAATAACGTCGGCGAATAGGCCGACTGGGATCGGCGTCCGGGCCGATCGTCGCGACGTGCGATCCACGTCGCTCCGTCCTTTCTAACGCGCGATTCCCAACGTGAGCGTACGAATCAGCCGCCCGCCGCCGGGGTCATGACGAGCGTCTTGCCGGCGCAGCTCGTCGCGACCTGGCTGCCGGTCCGCGTCGCCTTCACCGCCAGCCCATCGCACGTCACCGCGACCTCGCCGGTATAAACCGCCGTCGGCGCCGCCAGCAGCTGCGTCCCCGCCGTGCCCTGCATTTGTACCGTCAGCGTAAGAGTCGGCGGATCGAACGTGAACGACTGCAGCTGGCCGGCGATCGCCTGCGGATACGCGCGCGCCACCAAGCTGACGGCGGCCGCGCGCAGCGTGCGCGTAAACGCCACTTGCCCGCTCGCGTCCGTCGTCGGCGCCTCGTCATATAAACCCCAGCAGGACGGATTGCCGCACGTCGACGGCCACTCTTCATATAGCCATAATGACGCCGATAACGCGTGCATATCGAGGCTCGTATAAGCCGCGGTCAACCAGGCGGCGCCGACCGGGTCGGCCGGATCATTCCCGAATTCGGTCACCATGACCGCGGCGTCGGCTTCCTGCGCCTCGCCGACGATACCGCTGACGCTCTCTTCGATCCGCGAGTCCTGTCCGACCATCCAATTGCCCTGAAATACGCCGGTATATAAATGCGGCGAATAGACCGTATCGTGAACGGTCAGCGGATCGGGATTGGCGAAGTCGATGACATTGCGCAACGCATCGGGCTCGAAATAGATCGGCAATTCCGGCGCCGCCGCGCGCACGGCCGGCGCCACCACACCGTAGAATGTCGCCAACTGCGCCTGCGTCGCCAAGGGCTCGTTCATGAGCTCGAGGCCGATGATTCCCGGCTGACGCTCGATGAGCCGCGCCAATTCCCCCGCCATATTCGCGTAGTCCTGCGTCAGCGTCGCGTCGGAGACGAAGCCGTTGAAGGCCGCTTGCACGGCGGCGCTCGTCGACGCTTGATTGCCGGCGCGCTCGTCGGCGTCGACCGCCGGCAGCGCGGGAGCGTGCGCCCAGAACGGCGCACCGTCGGCGCCGATATATTTGGACCACGCGTCCTGATGTAAATCGACGAATGTATAGACGCCCTGTCGATAACAATCGGCCGCGAGCTGCAGGACCATTTCCACGTAAGCGCCATCGATATTGCCGCGCGTCGGCTCGAGCAAGCTCCAATTGATGGGCAATCGCAAGGCGTTCATGCCGAAGTCTTGACCGACGACGCGGCAATCGTCGGCCGTGAACGGCGGCAGCGGCAACGACGCGTGATAAGGATCGAAGAAGCCGGCGGCGCGAATATTGACGCCGCGCAAGACGACGGCGCGCCCCGATTGATCGACGAGCTGCGTGCCGTTGGAATAGACCGGCGCGCGATGATGCGACGCGCTACAGCCGATATTCGATAACAACGAAACCGATAACGACATAAGCCATAATCGCATTGATTATTCCTTCATCAGCCGGCGTCCCAATATCCGATTTCGGGCGCGTCAGCGGGTGTGGCGCGCGCGTGTTTCTTCAGCGCGTCGACGAAGAAGCGCACCTTCGTCGGCGTAAACGGCGACGGCGCATGGAGCACATAGACCGCTCGCTGCACGCGCGGGAAAGCGTCGAGGACCCGCACCAATCGCCCTTCGGACAGGTCCGGCTCGACGAGATAGCGCGGCAGCTCGGCGATTCCAACGCCGGCCAGCGCCGCCGCGCGAATCGACAGCGCGTTACTGAGCTGCAGCTTACCGTCGACCGCCAAATAGCCGCGCGTCGAATCGCCCGACTTCGACTTGAACCGCCAAGGCATCGTTCGACCATTGACGCGACACGGTAAACATTCGTGACGCGTCAGCTCGGCCGGGCTCTTGGGAATTCCCTTACGCGCTAGATATTCGGGGCTCGCGCAGAGATAGCGCACATCCTCGTCCAGCTTGCGCGCCACCATTTCATCGGGCGGATTGGGCGCGGTCCTGACCGCGATATCGATCTGCTCTTTGATGAGATCGACGACTTGATCGGTCATATCGAATAGAACGCGCACGCGCGGATATTGCCGCTGAAACGCCAATACGACCGGTAAGACGCGCAAATGGCCGAGCACGACCGGCGCCGTAATACGCAGTGTCCCTTTGGGCTCGGGATCGTTTTGCTGCAGCTCGAGCTCGCTGGCGTCGAGCTCTTCGAGGACGCGGCGCGCGCGCTCGCAATAGAGAATGCCGATCTCGGTCAGCTGCACGCGCCGCGTCGTGCGATGGACGAGCCGCGTCTTGAGGCGCTCCTCCATGCGCGACACCAGCTTGCTCACCGCCGACGCCGTCAACCCCAAATCCTTCGCCGCCGCGGCAAACGACGAGCACTCGGCGATGGCAATGAGCGCCATCATCCCGCGCACGGTCTCGGGAGCGACCGCGAGGTTCCGCTTCATACGGTCACATTATCGCGAAAGCGACGCGGCGTCCTAGCGTGCCTGCGTAATCCGCCGGCGGAATCGCGCGGCGATTGAGCCGGCCGACGAGTGCCGGGCGATTGGCGCGCGGCGACTGAGGCGCGATTGCTGACTGCCGTTCATCACAGTCGCGAACCGTCGCCGGATTATCAAGTCGTCGCCGGCGATACACGATGTTTCTTACCTCGCAGCGCCAGGAGACTCGGCAAATGACGACGAATATCGAGCAGCAGCAGTCGAGAACGATTATTTCGCGGACGACACGAGCGTGGCTGGCGGCAGCCTTGGCGCTCATCGCGGGCGGTTGCGGCGCGGCGCCGAAAGCGGGCGCGCGCCACGCCGAGCTGCCGCCGGAGCTGATGACGCACTTCGACGCCAAGGCGGCCGAGCTGCCCGAAGGGCTCGCCATTCGCGACCAGCGCGCTTATGTGGGCTTCGCGCCCAGCGGCGCCATCGCCGCCGTCGACCTGAAGACCGGCGGTGTCACCCGCTTCGCCAAGCTGCCGTCGCCGGTGCCGGGGAAAGGGTTCATGACCGGCCTCGCCTTCAGCGGCAGCGGGCTGTATGCGGCGCTGGTCTCGTTCGTGCCCGAAGTCGCCGCCGGCATCTATCGCGTCCCGGCGAGCGGCGGCGCGGCGACGCTCTTCGGACACCACCCGCACATGCTGTTTCCGAACGGCATCGCGCCCGCCGCGCGCGGCACGCTGTACGTCACCGACTCGGCCGCCGGCGCCATCTTCCGCGTCGCCGCCGACGGCACCACCGAGGAGTGGCTGCACGACGACCTCTTGCGCGGCGGCAAAGACGCGTGCGGCCCCGGCAAAGGCGTCGGGCTGCCATTCGATATCGGCGCCAACGGCATCGTCATCAAAGACGGCGCGCTCTATGTCACCAACACCGATAAGGCGACGTTGATTCGCGTGCCCATCGGCGCCGACGGCGGCGCCGGCGCGCCGCGCGTGCTGGCCGGTCCCGACTGCGATCGCCTGAGCGGCGCCGACGGACTGACGGTCGCGCCCGACGGCGCCTTCATCGTCGCCGCCAATCACCTGGGCGCGCTCGTGCGCATCGACGCCGCGGGCACGATCGAGACGCTCTACCACGGCGCGCCGCTCGACTTCCCGGCGAGCGTCGCGTTCGTCGGGGGCACGCTCTTCGCCTCCAACTTCTCGTTCCTCGACGCCGCGACGACGCAGGCGGCGCCCGGCCTCATCCGCATCAGCTACTGAGCCTCACGCCCTTCATCCCTGCGAATCGGAGAGCCGCCATGACGCCAATGATTAGCCACCGTATCACTTTCGCGAAAGCAATCAGCCGCCCTATCGGCTTGGCCAAGGTGATGAGCCACCGCAGCAATCTCGTGAAAGTAATTAGCCACCGTATTACTTCGGCGCTGCTGTTGCTGCTGACGCTCAGCCAACGCCGCTTGGCCGCGATGAGGCGCCGTACCAGTTTGGCGGCGCTGCTGTTGCTCGGCGCGGCGGTCGGCTGCTCGTCGGCGGCCTGGCCGACGGCACCGACGACGGCCGACGAGCTGGTGCATCTCGACGCGGCGCAAGGTCAGCTGTCCGAGGGCTTGGCGCTGCACGACGGCGCGGCCTATCTCGGCTTCGCCGCGTCGGCGCAAGTGGTGGCGATCGACCTGGCCGGCGGCAAGCTGACGCCCTACTCGTCCTTGCCGACGCCGGCCGCGGGCGCCGGCTTCGTCACCGGCTTGGCCTTCTTCGGCGACGATCTGTACGGCGCGCTCGTCTCGTTCGTCCCCGACGTGCAAGCAGGAATCTATCGCGCCGCGAGCGCCGGCGCGCCGGCGACGCTCTTCGCCAAGGACCCGGACATGATCTTCCCCAACGGGCTGTGGTTCGACACGGGCGGCCTCCTCTATGTCACCGACTCGGCCGCGGGCGTCATCTTTCGCATCACGACGGACGGAGTCGTGAGCAAGTGGGCGAGCGATCCGCTGCTCGTCGGCGGCAAAGACTACTGCGGCGCCGGCAAGGGCGTGGGCGTGTCGTTCGACATCGGCGCCAATGGCATCGTCCGCAAAGGCGACGCGTTCTATGTCACCAACACCGATAAGGCCTCGGTCATTCGCATTCCCATCGCCGCTGACGGATCGGCCGGCCCGGCGACGGCCTTCAGCGGACCCAGCTGCGCCGACCTGAGCGGCGCCGACGGCATCACGCTCGCGCCCGACGGCGACTTCGTCGTCGCCAGCAACCACTTGAGCCAGCTCCTGCGCGTCGACGGCAAAGGCGTCGTGACGCCGATCTTGTCCGGCGCGCCGCTCGACTTCCCGACGAGCATGGTCTTCCAGAACGACGAGCTCTACGTCAGCAACTTCGCCTTCCTCGACGCGCTGAACCCGGGCCTGTTGCGCATCAAATAATCAGCCGCCGGATTACTTCAGTCGGGCGCCCTATCGAGTCGCTCGTGCCGCGTCACTTCCGTAAGCTGACGCTGCGAGTAATTGGCCACCGTATCAACCAGCCGGCAGTTAGCCGCCGTACTGATTTAGTTAGCCACCGTATCAATCGGCCGGTAGTTAGCCGCCGTACTGGTTTAGTTAGCCACCGTATCAACCGCAGTGAGGCGCATCGTGGACAAGCTTCGCATTCTCGCGCTGCACGGCTATCACGGCAGCGCCGCTATCTTGCAGAGCCAGCTGCGTCCGCTGGCCGAGGCGTCGAGCCCGCTGGCGGACTTCGTCTATGTCGACGCCCCGTCGCTGGCGAACGGCGACTTCGGTTGGTGGCACGCCAGCGGCAAGGAGGGTTCCATCCGCTACCAGGGTTGGTCGCGAACGCGCGATTGGCTGAAGCAGCTTTGCGCTACGAAAGGTCCGTTCGACGGCGTCTTCGGCTTCAGCCAAGGCGCGGCGCTGACCGCGCTCCTCGTAGGACTGTGCGCGGCCGAGCCGCGGCGTCCCGAGGCGCAGCTGCACTTCGACTTCGCCATGCTGGTCGGCGGCTTCGCCAGCGGCGACGCGCGTCATGCGCCGCTCTACGAAGCCCTGCGCGGCCACGAGCTGCCGACGTTGCACCTCATCGGCCGCTCGGATTCGATCGTCTCGAGCACGCGGTCGCACGCGTTGGCGCGGCGCTTCGAATCGCCGCTGATTCTCGAGCATGACGGCGGCCACGTCATCGCGGCCACGCCGCCGATTCGCCGCGACGTGCACGCATTCCTCGAGCGAATGGCGCAGCGGCGGCGATTGCGCCGTGAAGGACGAGCCGGTCGAACGGCGACCGCAGTCGCGCAGGCGGCGCGGCGTCCGACGTCAGCGTCGCCATCGCAATCATCCCCGCCGTGGCAATCGTCGCCCCACTATTCGCAGTCGCCGTCCTATTCGTCTTCGCCGTCGCATTCGCCGTCACGTTTGTCCTCGCCGTCGCCATCGCCGTCGTCCTATTCATCCTCGCCATCGCAAGGGCCGTCACGTTTGTCCTCGCCGTCGCCATCGTCACCGTCCTATTCGTCCTCGCGCTCACAATCGGGATCCATCGCGCTGCCCGCCGGGCCGCTCGACGTGCCGTTGTGGAGCGGGCGCGCGCATCCGGCCTTGCGCATCCACTGGCCGACCGGCGCGCGCGCCGCGTCTTTGCCGGCGCTGCTCGTCTTCCGCGGCGGCGCCTACGCCACCGATCACGGCAGCGGGGAAGGCACCGCCGAGTGGGCTGCGCAGCACGGCCTCATCGGCGTCGAAGTCGAATACGCCACGCGCGCCACGCGGCAGTCATACCCCGCCGGGTATGCCGACGCGGCGCGCGCCATGCGGCTCGTCCGCAAGCACGCCGCCGAATGGGGCATCGATCCCGCGCGCGTCGGCGTCGTCGGCTATTCCGCCGGCGGCCACCTGGCGTCGCTGTTGAGCACGCAGCCGGCCTTAGGGCCCGCGAATGGTCGAGTCGATCGAGTTGGGCGAAAGAAGATCGCGCTCGGGGATCGACAAGGACCGTCTGGCGTGATTTATCTTCGGAGTGGACGCCGAAGAGTTGGTTCGTCAGAAGTGGCGACTGCTGAATCCGACGATGGACGAACGCGCTCGTCGACTGTGGGCCGGCGCTGAGGCGGGCGCCATCGGCTACGGAGGTGTGGCCGCCGTGGCGCGGGCGACGGGGATGGCAATCAGCACCGTGCGCAAGGGTCGCGACGAGGCACGTGCCGGCGCGCGTCCCGAAGACGTAGTCAAGGTTCGGCGCAGTAGTGGGAAGCGACCGTTCGAGGTCGCGCATCCGACGGTATGGCCCGCGCTCGAGAGACTCATCGATCCAGTCACGCGGGGCGATCCGGAGTCGCCGCTCCGGTGGACGAGCAAAAGCACGCAAGTGCTGTCGGCCGAACTGTTCGCTCGGCACGTGATTCGGGTCAGCGACCGGACCGTGGCCAAGTTGCTCCGCAGCCACGGATACAGCCTTCAGGCGCCGAACAAAGCGGTCGAGGGAGCGCAGCACCCGGACCGCAACGCGCAGTTCGAGCACATCAACGCCAAGGCCCAGGCCTGCGTCGAGCGTGGCGTGCCGGTGATCTCCGTCGACACGAAGAAGAAAGAGCTGGTCGGCAATTTCAAGAATGGCGGCCGCGAATGGCAGCTCAAAGGCGAGCCGGAGTTGGTGGACGTCCACGACTTTCCGTCCGACGCGGTGGGCAAGGCTATCCCGTATGGGGTCTACGACGTGGCCGCCAACGACGGTTTCGTGAGCGTCGGCGTCAATCACGACACCCCGGTCTTCGCGGTAACTTCTATCGAAGCCTGGTGGAGGCTGCTGGGTCAGAAACGTTATCCGAAGGCGCGAGAGATTTTCATCACCGCCGATGCGGGCGGCAGCAACAGCTATCGATCACACGTGTGGAAACAGCAGCTTCAGCGGCTGGCAGACAAGCTCGGGCTGGCTGTCCACGTGAGTCATTTTCCGCCGGGTACCAGCAAGTGGAACAAGGTCGAGCACCGACTGTTTTCGTTCATATCGATCAACTGGCGAGGGCGACCGCTGCGGTCGTACGAGACGATCATCAATCTGATCGGCAACACGACCAACGTCGGTGGGCTGGTCGTGCGCGCGCGCCTCGATCGTCGCAACTATCCTATCGGCAAGAAGGTCTCAGCGAAGGAGCTTCGCGAGCTGAAGATCGACAGACACGACTTCCACGGCGATTGGAACTACGTGATCAAACCGCGCAACGCGCAAGGCTGATCGGCCGACTTGTGCATTCGCGGGCCCTTACCCGGCGATGGCGCCGACGATCTGGCCGCGCAGGTCTCGGCGCGCCCCGACCTCGTCGTGCTCGCTTATCCGCTCATTTCGTTCGTCGATCATTATCGGCGCGGCGCCTTCGTCGGCTCGGTCGAAAACTTCTTCGGTCGCAGCGACATCAGCGATGACGAACGCCGCCAATTCTCCAACGAGCTGCACGTCACCGCCACGCACCCGCCCGTCTTCGTTTGGACGACCGAGGACGACGCGCTCGTGCCGTATACCCATTCGCAGCGATTCGTCGCGGCTTGCCGGCGCGCCAACGTGCCGGTCACCTATCGGCTGTACGCGCACGGGCCGCACGGCCTCGGACTGGCGCTCGACGAGCCCGGCGATGTGGCCGGCTGGACTACAAAGCTCGCCGAATGGCTAAAGCAGCAATGGAATCTGCAGCCATAACCCCACGCCCTCGCGAATAGAGCGTAAGCGCGCAATCAGGTCGGCGGATTGCAGTCATTGCGCCGTGACGTAAGCCGCGGAGTGCGTCGTAAAGAGGGAACATTGTCGAAGCCTTAATGGTAATGAATGAATTGGAGGCTTCGATGATTGAACGTGCGCGCTCGGGTTTGGCTGCCGTCCTCTTCTTCACGGCGAGCACGTCGCTGGCCGCGGCGCCGAGCCCGAAGGACAAGATCTTCGCGAAGCTGGAGGCGCACGACATGAGCGGCGCCGAAGCGGCATTGGCCCGCTGGAAGGCCGACAAAGGCGAAGCCGATCCCGAATATTGGGTGGCCGGCGCCAATGTTTATTTCGAAATGGGCTATCAATCGACGCTGGCGCTCGAGAGTCTGCCGGCCGCTCAAGACAAGGTCGGAGACGGCAAGAGCGTCGTTTTCTCCGACAAAAAGAGCGGTAAGCCGGTGGGCGTCATTACCGCGGGCGCACCCCATATCGATATGCCGACGATCAAGAAGGCGATCGGCTATCTCGACGAAGGGGTGCGCCGCTTTCCCAATCGACTCGATATGTTCGTCGGGCGCGCGCACCTCTATCGCACCATCGGCGATCTGCCGGGCGAGTTGGCGGCGCTGACCAGCTTGACCAAAGATCCGCAGGCCAAAGCCGCGCCTTTCAAGGACGGCGACGCGCCGCTCACGCGCTCTCTCGAGGATTGGCAGGTCACGATGCTGAACACTTACGCGCGCGAGCACTTCGACGCCGACGGCGACGAGCAGTGGCGCGACGGCATCGCGGTGGCCACGCTGTTGACGAAGCAGTTTCCCAAGCGCGCCGAGGGCTACAACCTGCTCGCAGTGGGCGCGACGATGCAGGGCGATTGGAGCGCGGCCAAGCGGCAGTTCGAGGCGGCGCTGAGCGTGGCGCCGCGCGACGCGCTGGTCGTCGGCAATCTCGGCTACTGCTTGGAGAAGCTGGGCGACAACAAGGGCGCGATCGCGCAATACGAGAAGGTCGTGGCGCTCGACAATGACGCGAGCGAGGTGGCGCGCGCCAAGAGCCGGCTGGCGGCGCTGCAGGGCGCGAAGTAGGCACACCCGCCTGCACGCGGTCCGCATGGCCGCACCGCGATCGCGACCGAGCCGTCAGCCGACGCCGCGCGCGGCCACGCGTAAATCAGCTATTCGCCCGCGCCACCGACGAGAACCGCGTAGCCCCGTCATCCACAGCCGGCGGCGACGCCAACTGCGCCAGCCACTCATCTGCGCGATTGCTGCGTGCGTCTTCGCACACTTGGCGCGGCGGCGACCTTCGCCACGGCTGGCCGCGCGCTTGCAATATCGGCGGCGCGGAGGATCCCGTGAAGACCTTATCGACGCTCATGCTCGGCCTCGCCATCGTCGCCGCCCCGCTCGCCGCCCACGCCGACGGCCAATACCAAACCATCGACTCCGTCAATCGCCGCGGCGACACCGCCATCGCCATCAGCGGCGTGCTCGTCGGCGACTCGACCTCGACGCCCAGCTACATCAGCAACAGCAGCTCTGTCAGCCTCGTCGATGCCTGCGAACGCGGCGCGCTCCTCATGATGGCGCATCCGGGCCGCTACTTGCTCAGCATGTATGCCACCAACAACGGCTGCACGCTCACGCCCGCGCCGGCGCCCACGCCCGCCAAGACGAACTGAGGAGAATGCCCATGCTGCGTACCCTTTGTGTGCTCGTGCTCGTCGGTATCGGCTCCATCGTCGAGGCCGACACGCTGCCGGCGGCGGTCACGCTCTCGACGGTCGATCAGTTCGACCGCCAATTCAACGATATGACGTTCGTCGGAATCGTCAGTGGGCAGTCGACGGCGAGCACCTTCAATGTCAGCGCGTACGACAGCACGGGTCTGACCGGCAACACCTGCGAGCGTGCCGCGCTCTTGATGATGAGCCGGCCGGGCCGATTCCAGCTGCTCATCTCGCCCGATGACACGGACTACGGCGTTCATTGCCGTTTGATTCGGTTGACCCAATGATTCGGCGCGCGCTCGTCATCGCGGCGCTCGCCACCGCCGGCTGCGGCGATCCGCCGCTCGTCAAGGTGCAACCCACGCCTGTCGACGCCGACGGCGACGGCTACAACGCCAGCGTCGACTGCAATGACCACGATCCGACCGTGTGGTCGCTGCAGCCGTTCTATGTCGACGGCGACGGCGACGGCTTCGGCAGCGGCGCGCCGAGCACGCTGTGCGCCGGCGCCACGCCGCCCAAAGGCTACGCCGTCAAGAACGGCGACTGCGCGCCCGCCGACGCCACGCGCTGGCAGACGCTCGACTACAGCGCGGTCGACGCCGACGGCGACCACTTCTTCGTCGCCAAATTCGGGCAGCTGTGCAGCGGCGCCGAGCTGCCGGCCGGCTACTCCGCCAGCGCCGTCGTCTCGCCCGACTGCGACGACACGAACCCAAACGTGTGGACGCAAGGCAGCTTCTATCGCGACGCCGACGGCGACGGCTACACGCTGTCGCCACCGGTGAGCCTCTGCGCGGGCGCCGCGCCGCCCGCCGGCTACGCCGCCACGTTCGCCGGCCCCGACTGCGACGACACCAACCCGGCCATCTTCAAGCCCTGGTCGGTCTACGTCGACGGTGACGGCGACGGCTTCGGCACCGGCGCGCTCGTCGTCGTGTGCCAGGGCGCGAGCTTCCCGAGCGGCTACTCCGCGCTCGACACCGACTGCAACGACGCCAACGCCGGCGTCTGGGCCTCGCTCAACTACGGCTTCCGCGACGCCGACGGCGACAGCTACACCATCGCCACCGCGGGCACGTTGTGCACCAACGGCAGCTTGCCCGCCGGCTACCTCGCGTCCGCCCACGGCAGCGACTGCAACGACGCCGACCCCACGGTCTGGCAGAGCTACAACGCCTGGACCGACAGCGATGGCGACGGCTATGGCGGCGGCAGCGAGCAGCAGCTGTGCGCCGGCGCGCAGCTGCCGAGCGGCTACGTCACGCGCGGCGGCGACTGCGCGCCCACCGACGCCACGCGCTGGCAGACGCTCGCCTACAGCTATCGCGACGCCGACGGCGACGGCTACACGGTCGCGCAGAGCGGCAGCTTGTGCAGCGGCGCGGCCCTCCCCGCCGGCTACGCGACGAGCGCCGGCAAAGGCGCCGACTGCAACGACGCCGACCCGAGCGTCTTCGTCGGCCTCACGGCGTACGTCGACAGCGACGGGGACGGCGTCGGCAGCGGCAGCGCGGCCACGTTCTGCACCAGCGGCGCCACGCCCGCCGGCTACGCGCTCACCGGCAGCGACTGCGCGCCCAGCGACGCCACCCGCTGGCAAGAGCTGCCCTACAGCTTCGTCGACAACGACGGCGACGGCTACACCGTCGGCATGAGCGGCCAAGTCTGCGCCGGCGCCGCCTTGCCCAAGCCTTACGCGGCCGCGGCCAACGGCAACGACTGCAACGACGCCGACCCGAGCGTCTACCGTTACGTCGTGCTCTACACCGACAGCGACGGCGACGGCGTCGGCGTCATGCCGCGGCAAATCCCCTGCTTGGGCGCGACCATCCCCGCCGGCTGGTCCATCTACGGCGACGACGTCAACGACAACGACCCGACGCAGCAGCTCGACGACGGCGACATCGACGACCTCCTCGCCATCCTCTTCTAACGGCATCGACGAGCGCCGATATCGTATCCGCTACGTTACTGGCCCGATATCCAACTAGCCTATCTTCGTTATGATCAAGGCCATGTCTACGGTCTTCGACGCCCTCGTCATCGGCACCGGTCAGTCGGGCCCATCGCTCGCGGTGCGGCTCGCCAACGCCGGTAAACGCGTCGCCATCGTCGAGCGCAGCCGCTTCGGCGGCACCTGCGTCAACAACGGCTGCATTCCGACGAAGACGCTCATCGCCAGCGCCCGCGCCGCCTGGGTCGCGCGCCGCGCCGGCGAATTCGGCGTGCACGTCGGCGGCGAGGTCCGCGTCGACATGAAGGCCGTCAAAGCGCGCAAAGACCGCCTCGTCGCCGAATCCTCGACGAGCGTCGAGGCGTGGCTGCGCGAAACCAAAGGCCTGACGGTCATCAAAGGCCAGGCGCGCTTCACCGCGCCGCACACGATCGTCGTCGGCGACGAAACCATCGAGGCCAAACAGATCTTCATCAATGTCGGTGGTCGCCCAGTCGTCCCCGAGGTCCCCGGTATCCACGACGTTCCTTATTTGACGAGCTCGAGCATGATGGACGTGGACTTCTTGCCCGAGCATCTCGTCATCGTCGGCGGCAGCTACATCGGCCTCGAGTTCGCGCAGATGTATCGTCGCTTCGGCAGCCGCGTCACGGTCCTCGAATCGGGTCCGCGCATCATCTCGCGCGATGACGACGACGTCGGGCAGGCGATCGAGGAGATATTGGCGGCCGAAGGCGTCGACATTCGCACCGGCGCCGGCGCGCTGAAACGCGTCGCGCGCGACAACGACGGCATCCGCGTCGAGATGAGCGACGGGACGACGATCAGCGGCTCGCACCTGCTCATCGCCGTCGGCCGCCGCCCCAACACCGACGATTTGGGCCTCGATCGCGCCGGAATCGTCACCAACAAGCGCGGCTACATCCAAGTAGACGACGAGCTCCGCACCAACGTCGCCGACATTTGGGCCATTGGCGACTGCAATGGACACGGCGCCTTTACGCACACGTCTTATAACGACTTCGAAATCGTCGCCGCCAATCTGCTCGACAACGATCCGCGCCGCTTGAGCGATCGCATCCTCGCGTACGGGCTCTTCATCGATCCGCCGCTCGGCCGCTGCGGAATGACCGAGCGTGAGGTGCGCGCGACGGGCAAGAAGGCGCTCGTCGGGCGCATGGCGATGACGCGCATCGGCCGCGCGCGCGAACGCAGCGAGACGCAGGGCTTCATGAAGATCCTCGTCGACGCCGAGAGCAAACGCATCTTGGGCGCGGCCATTCTCGGCATCGGCGGCGACGAGGTCATTCACGTGCTGCTCGACGTCATGTATGCGCGGGCGCCGTATACGTTGGTGCAGCGCGCGATGCATATTCATCCGACCGTCTCCGAATATCTGCCGACGGTGCTCGGCGAGCTGCAGCCGCTCGAGTGACGAAGCAGCTCAGCGCGTGTAAGGCCGCGATAGGTGTCGCTTCTATGATCCGCTGACGTCGCCGCGTCATCCCCGCCGAGGCCATCTGCCCCGTCGCCGTCGCCGTGTGCCCCGGGGATCGACTCCACAGCCGATCGCCAACGACAGGTTGCGTCGCCGGCATTTTCGCTTCAATTGCGCCGCTTAGCGGTGTCGCGGCGGCCGCGTGCCGACAGGCTTCGGGCTTGCAATATTGCCGCGCATGCGGACGTTCGTGCTCTTGAGTTGCATGCTCGCAATGGGCTGCAGCGGCAGCGGAACGGCGACCCGAGACGCCGGCGGCGGCCAAACGACGACGCCGGGCGGCGGCATGACGCCGGTGCAGTGCACGCACTTCGTCGAAGCGGGCGCCATCGTCGTGGCCGGCGGCATCGCGCACGCCGACGGCACCCGCGAAGCGGTGCCGCCTTGCAACGGCGTCGACGGCGGCGTCGCCGACATGTCGTCGCCGCAACTGGATTTGGCGGTGCCGCTCGATCTGACCACGCCGATCGCCGATTTGGCGACGCCGCCGTCGTCGCCCGATCTCGGCGGCCCGACGCCGCCCGGCGCGCCGACCGACATGGCCTCGACGGCGATGAGCCCCGGCGTCGGCGGCTGGACCGAATGGACGAACCTGTTGACGCCGAATGGCGCCAGCTTCCTCGAGGTCCGCTTCACGGTTCCGCCGGTGCCGAAGACGGCCAGTCAGCAGACGATCTTCTTATTCCCCAGCTTCACCGCCGATACCAATCCGCCGATCATTCAGCCGGTGTTGCAGTGGGGACCGAGCGCGGCCGGCGGCGGGAAATATTGGTCCATCGCCAGCTGGTATCTCGACGCCAACGCCAACTCTTATTACGGCAAGCTCGTGAAAGTGAACGCCGGCGACGTCATCGACGGCAAAATCGCCGGCACCAGCTGCGCCAACGCCATCTGCGCCAGCTGGACGATCACGACGACCGACATCACGCAGCCGACGCTGGTCAGCACGCTCACGACGGCCGCCGGCGGTTACGCGTACACGCAGGCGCAAGGCGGCGTGCTCGAGGTCTACAGCGTCTCGACCTGCGCCGAATATCCCGCCGGCCCGACGAGCTTCACGGACCTCGTGCTCGACGATGAGAGCGGCGCCGCCGTGACGCCGCAGTGGATTCAGGGCACGGCGAACCTGATCTCCTCGTGCACCTACGCCATCACGACGCCGAGCAGCTCCGAAATCGACCTCGCTTACTGATTCCGGCAAACGCGAAACCCAAGCGGATTGCGCATACGGTGAACGCATTCGGCGCGCAGCCCGATTGCGCATTTCCGACGGCCGCGTAAGCTCATCTGCGCCATGGCCGCCGTGCTCATCGAAGGGTTCAGCGCCGACGAGCTGCTGGCCTTTCCGCGCGAGCGCTTGCGCGAATTACTCGACATCGGTCGTCCCATCGTCTTTCGCGCCGGCTCGGCGACGGTGCTGGCCGAGGCGCACGTCGTCGCGCGCCGCCTCGTCATCGATCTCGCTCATATCGACGGCGGTGGAGAAGGCGTGCTGCCGACACTATGGCGCTTCGGTCAGGCCTATGCGCGCGCCGAGGAGCTCGCCGAAATCGAATGGCTCGTGCATGCCACGCGCTGCGCTAAGCCGAACCCGCGCCTGCCGAGCGTGCTCACGCGCATGGGCTTTCAGATCGAAGACCTTCCCGATCGCGGGCTCGTCTATCGCCGCCGGGAAACCATCGCGCCGTAGTCATTCGATGTGCCCGCCGATGAATCACGACTCGCAGGTTACCGGCCGCCGTTCGCGTCTGCGCGATGACGTCGGCGTCATGAGCGGCGGATGGCAGCGAATCTCGCGCTTCGTGCTCTTGGTTTGGCTGTGCATGTCCGGCTCCGCCGCGCGCGCGCAAGCGCAGGCCGCGCCGCTCGAGGTGCTCGTGCTCGGCTCGGGCGGACCGGGCGCGGCCGGCCGCGCCAGCTCGGCGTACCTCGTGTTCGTCGACGGCGTGGCGCACATCCTCGTCGACGCCGGCCCCGGATCGTTCGCGCGCCTCGGCGAGGCCAAGGCCTCGCTCGCCCACACCGACCTCGTGCTGCTCACGCATTTGCACATCGATCATAGCGGCGAGCTCCCCGGGCTATTCAAAGCGCGCGCCGTCGCCGGCTCCGATCCCATTACGTTCGATATATGGGGTCCCATGGGTTCGCCCAAGCATTTACAGGACGCTTATTTCCCGGCGACGAGCGAGCTCGTGCAATTGCTATTCGGGACGAAGGGCGCGTTCGCCTATCTGCGCGACTTCTCGGCGCCGATGACGCTGCACGCGCACGACATCGTCGCGCCCGATGCGCACGCCGAGGCGCGCACCATCGTCGAGCACGACGGCTTGACGGTGCGCGCGATCGCCGGCCATCACGGCGACGCGCCGGCGGTCATCTATCGCATCGAGCACGGCGGAAAGAGCGTCACGTTCTCGGGCGACATCGACGCCAAAGGGCTTCCCGCATTGCGCAGCCTGGCTAAAGGGACCGACCTATTGGTGTTCAATAGCGTCGTGCTCGATCCGCCGGGATCGCCGTCGATTCTGTACACATTACACACGCCGCCGCAGTCGATTGGTCAGCTGGCCAAAGACGCGAACGCGCATAGTCTCTTGTTGAGCCATCTGACGCCGACGATTGACGACCATGTCGACGCCGTCACGAAGTCGATTCGACAGCGCTATACCGGTTCACTGACGTTCGCCAAAGACGGGATGCGCGTTCGTCCTTAGTTGCGTGACGGCTCAGCGGCTCGGCATGCCGGCATCAGCGACGGACGAGGCGGGCGAACAGCGCGCGCGGCGGGACCTCGGCGACACCGGCGAAGCGCGACTCCGCCGTCTCGACGATCGTGAAGTCGGCGCCGAAGAGCGGCTCGAGGTCGGCGACGTCGAGCGGCTGCGTGCCCCAGCGCGTGCCCTCTTCCGTCGCGTGCTGTTTGAGCAGCAGCTGGCCGCCCGCGACCACACGACGCGCCACTTCCGCCGCGTAGTGCGGCCACTGCGCCCGCGGCAGCGCGTGCAGACAGCCGCGATCGACGACGACGTCGAATTGCCCCCACAGCCGACTGGCGTTGATGTCGTCGAGCAGCCAGGCGATGGGCAGCGACTGCGCGCGCCGCTTGGCCAGCTGCAGCGCCGTCGCCGAGACGTCGCTGGCGACGACCTCGAAGCCGTGCTGCGCCGCGAAGATGGCGGTCGTGCCCGGGCCGGTGCCGAGGTCGAGCAGGCGGCGCGCGCCGTGCTGCGCCGCGCGCGTCAACGCCGCTGCCAAATCATCGTCGAGCGCTTCGGTGAACCAGGGCTGACGCTCGAGCGGCAGCGACGCATATTGCCGCTCCCATTGGTCGACGACATCGACGCGCTCCGGCGCCGCGCTCGACCACACCAGCTCGACGACCTTGGCGATCTCGCTCGCCGCGTGCGCCGCGCCGAAAATCGGCGTGCGCGCGTGCGGCGCCGTCGCCACTTCGACGCCGAAGCGCGGCTGCACGACGAAGAAGCCGTCTTCGCGCAGGAGCGCCAGGTTGCGCTGCACGCTCGGCGCGCGATAGAGCGCGTCGTTCATCGAGGGCGCGAGGATGACCGGCGCACGCGTGCTCACGACCGTCGCCGCCACGAGATCGTCGGTCGCGCCGCCGGCGATGCGCGCCAACGTCGCCGCGCTCGCGGGATAGACGACGACGAGCTCGGCCCACTGCGACAGCCGAATATGCGGCGCCGGCTGCGCCGCGGCTTCGTCGCTCGCGGCCCAAAAGCTCGACAGCACCGGCCGATGCGTAATCGCCGCCAAGCTCTCGGCGGTGACGAACTTGTGCGCCGACTCGGTCATGATGACGGCGACCTCGAACCCGCGCGCGATGAGCAGCCGCGCCAACGCCGGGACGTCGACGGCCGCGACGGCGCCGCTGACGGCGAGGACGACGCGCCCGCGCGGCTCGACGACGCTGGCGCGACGCGCGGTCGCGGCGGCCGCGGCGTTGACGAGCGCGCCGGCGGCGACGAGCACGTTGACGACGTCGACGAGCACCTCGTTCTCGACCGCGGCGTCGACGGCGCGCACGCGCTCGAGCAGCTGCGCCGGCGAATGCGGCGCCGCGAAAATATCGAGCACCAGCCGCACCAGGTCGGCCGAGCCATCGGTGAACGCCCGCGCGACACCGTCGCTGCCGATGACCGTGAGCGTGTCACGGCGATCGACGAGCACGGCGCCGTTGCTGCGAATCCAAGCAGTAACCAAATCGGCGGAAGCGGCTGACCCGACCGGGCCAGTGGTGCTCATCAGGCTAATACTTCGAAGTCGCAGCCGCTGGGGCAATCGGCCTGCGAGCAGGCGAAGGTCGGGCACGTCTTGCCCGAGCCGTTGGTGGCGAAGCAGGTGCCGGCCAAGGCTTGGTCGCCCATATCGTCAATGACGGGGCAGGTGCCGGCGAGATCGGCGGTCGTCGTGGGCGAGCCGTCGTTGCTGCTCGTCTTCATGCCGCCGCCACACGAGAGAAAGCCGGCCATCGCCAATGGAATCGACTTGAAGATCAGCTTGCGCGGGAAAGCATAAGAGCGCTTCAAAATGAACCCCCAATCAGTGTTGCCAATCGCAAGGTAACACAAAGCGCGCGGAATTCGCCGTTACACACGCGAACGACTGCCTCACAAATGAAACAGTCGCGCGAAAACGTTAGTGGGCTCGACATTTGCTCGATCATCGTCTCCAATGTCCGCCGAAGCCCACAAAAAGGGGGAGACCATGAATGCACCGCATTGGTGGACGGCATCGCATCAGCAGTCGTGGGACAAGCTGAAGAGCGCCGTGGTCGACGAGTGGAGCAAGGTCGCGGACGCGGCGGGGAAGCTGGAGAAGTCGGTCGCCGAGCAGGCGCTCAAGTTTGGGCACGGGGCCAATGACGTCTACCGGAGCGCCGGCGTGTGGAGCAAAGAGGTCGAGGCCAAGCTGAAGGCCGACTGGGAAAAGACCCATCAAGACGCGGCGGTCACTTGGGACAAAGTGCGCGACGCGGTCAAGCACGGCTTCGAGAAGACCACTAAAGCTTGATGTTCAGTCGTCCCCTTATGACAAGGAGAGTCCTCATGAATAGCTTCCGCATTGCAGTGTCGGCCTGTCTCGTGTCGTTCGCGCTCACGGCTTCCGCCGGCGAGGCCAAGCAGAACCACCACTGCAAGATGGCCGATGGCACGATGGACATGGCCAAGACCAAGCGCGAGTGCAAAGCAGCCAAGGGCACGTGGGCCAAGGATGCGGCTGGCGCTGGCGATGCCGCCGCGGCCAAGCCGGACGCCGCGACGCCGCCGCCGGCCGCGAAGTAAGCGTCCCGCACGTCGAGGGCCCGCGCGGCCCTCGGCGTCGCGTTCAATCTCATTCACACTAAAGATGGCGATTGCAGTCGTGGCGCGGCCGCTTCATCGCGGCGCGCGCGGAAGGCTTACGTCTACTAAGGATTACGGCTGGCCGTCGCCAAACACGCGGCCGCTGGGAATCGGCGCCGGCAAGCTGCGCGCGGGCACGTTCGCGGCCGGCGGCGCATTGACTTGCACTTGGCAGACGCCGCGCAGATATTCCGCCGTCACGGGTAGGTCGATCGCTTCGGTCAGGCCGGTCAGCGGCGTCGGATTGGCGAACGCGGTGAAGCCGTCGCCGCCGGCGGTGATGTACGTCGTCGAGATGACGGTGATCGGCGTCGTCGTGTCGGTCGGATCGAGCGCAATCCACTGTCCGCCCGCGGTCTGCCCGGCGACCCCGCTCGTCGGATCGATCCACGGCGCGCCACTGAACAGCTCCATCTTCGTAATCGTGATCTGATTGACGTCGGCATTGGGCGCGTAGTGATAGCGCAGCCCGGCGATCATCATGATCTTCGTGTACGGCTGGCCTTGCCACTGCTGTAACAAGATCTGCTTCAGCTGCGCCGGCGTCACCGTCACGGCGTCCACGACGTCGGCGAACGGCTGCACCGTCTCCAGCTTCTCGTACGTAATCTTGCCCGCCAGCGACAGCGGCTCACTGTCGGGATAGAGCCGCGCCGCCTGCACGCCGCCGCGAATTCCGCCGGCGTTCATGAGCGCGATCGTCGGCGCCGCCGCGGTCGCGCCCGTCCAATGCTGCTGCCCGTACCACAGCATGCCGTCGGCGACGACGTCGCCCATCGGCGACTGCCCGCTGACGGCGTCCGTCGACGGCGAGAGGTCGACATCGAGCGCGCCTTCGACCACGTCGGCGGTCGCGCGGGTCAGCTGCACATATTGGTTCACCAGCTGATTGACGGCGGGATCGGGCGTCCCGCGCGTCACCACGTGCTGCGTGGCCACTTTGTGCGTCGTCGTATTGTTATCGAGATCGACGGTCAAATCGAGCGCAGTAATGATGCGACCATAAGAGGCGGCGCTGGAGACCACTTTGCCGTTGATGACGCAGTTGTAAGCGCGGTGCGTGTGCGCGCTCAAGATGGCGTCGACGGCGGGATCCATGTTCATGGCCATCGTGTAGACGGGGCCGCTGGTGTCGTTGCATTCGTCGTAAGTCGTGTTGCCCGGCGGCGAGTCGCCTTGGTGCACGAGCACGATGATGGCCGCGGCGCCGGCCGCTTTGAGCTTGGGCACGAGCGCGTTGACGGTCTGCGTCTCGTCGAGGAAGTCGAGCCCGGCGACGTTCTTGGCGGTGACGATGGCGGGCGTGCCTTCGAGCGTCATGCCGACGAACGCGATCTTGACGCCGCCCACGGTCTCCATCGCCCACGGCGGGAAGATCGTGGCGCCGCCGTCGGCGAACTCGACGTTGGCGGCCAAATATTCGAAGCTGGCGCCGGGAAAGCCCATATCGGTGACGCAGCTGTTGGGATCGCCGCTGATGCAGCCGCCGTTCTGATAACGGTCGAGCTCGGTGAGGCCGTTGTCGAACTCGTGGTTGCCGACGGCGTTGAGCTTGAGGCCCATCAAGTTCCACACGAGCACCGACGGCTCGTTGTGAAACTGCTGCGCCAACAGCGGCGACGCGCCCGTCAAATCGCCGGCCGATACGACGACGTTGTTCGGTACTTCGGCTTGCAGCTGCTTCAAGTGCGCGGCGATGTAAGCGGCGCCGCCGGCTTGCACCAACTGCACGCCGCCGTCGAGCGGCTGGCCCAAATCGCCGACCTCGGGATCGCTCGCTTGCGCGAGGACGCCACCGTTGAAGACGTCGGGCGGGCCGAGATGGCCGTGAAAGTCGTTGACGGCGAGGACGCGCACCGTCAGTTGATGCGGCGTCGGCGCGGCCAGATCGTCGCCGGCGGACGCGCTCAGATCGGCGGGCACGGCCATGTCGGCGACGCCGCCGTTGCCACCGGTCGGCGCGGCTAAATCGTGCGCGGTCGGATGCCCCGGCGACGTCGTGTCATCGCCGCAGCCGGCGAGCAGGAATCCGCCGGCGAGCGCGGCGGCGAGGAGTCGTGAGCGAGTGAGCATCGTGGGCGCACGCTAGTCGACATCGCGTGGCGGGCTCATGACGCCTCGGGCAAATCGCGCTTACTTCGGGCGGTGCGACTGCGTGCCAATGGACGGCGGACGCAGCTGTGCGCGCAATGGCGGCTGGCGCGATGAGTTGTCGACTGCCATGACGTCATCACTCTCTATCCACGTGCAGGCGCCACTCGACGCGCACCGTTTTCACGCGGGCGCGGCCGCGCTACGAGCCGCAATCGCGGCGAAACCCGCTACCATAGAGGCGACTGGGCGCGCTCGTCCCGAGGTCGAACCGATGTCGAACCCTCCATCCGCCGCGCGATTCGGGAGCTATTGGCTCACGCGCTTCGTCCTCTTGCGGCTGCTCGGCTGCGTCTACGCCGTCGCCTTCTTGGCGGCCGCGCGCCAAGTGGTGCCGCTCATCGGCGCGCACGGCCTCTTGCCGCTCGACTCCTTCTTCGTCGAAGTCCAAAGCGCGCTCGGCTCGAAAGCGGCGGGCTTTCTGCGCATTCCGTCGCTGTTTTGGCTGGCGCACTCCGACGCGACCTTGCAAGTCGTCGCCTTTATCGGCTGCGCGCTCTCGTGTGTCGTCATCGCCGGCTACGCCAATGCGATCGTCATGACCGTCTTATGGCTGCTCTATATGTCCTTCGTCCACGTCGGTCAGGATTGGTACGGCTACGGCTGGGAAATTCAACTGCTGGAAACGGGATTCCTCGCCATCTTCTTATGCCCGCTGCTCGACGCGCGCCCATTTAGCCCGCGCCCGCCGCCGCTCGTCGTCATTTGGCTCTTTCGTTGGCTCATCTTCCGCATCATGTTCGGCGCCGGTCTCATCAAGCTGCGCGGCGACGATGCGTGGCGCGATTTGACGGCGCTCTATTATCACTTCGAGACCCAGCCGATTCCCAATCCCCTCAGTCGCTGGTTTCATTTCCTGCCGCACTGGATCTTGCGCGCCGGCGTCGGCTTCAATCACGTCGCCGAATTGGTCGCGCCTTGGTTCGTCTTTCACCCGCGTCGCGCGCGCCATATCGCCGGCCTCATCATCGTCGCGTTTCAATCGACCTTGATCGTGAGCGGCAATCTTTCGTTCCTCAATTGGCTGACGATCGTCCCGGCGCTGGCCTGCTTCGACGACAGCTTTTGGTCCAAAGTCCTGCCGCGCGCGCTCGTCACGAGAATGACCGCGACCTCCGCGAACGCTGTCGCGCCCAGCCGCGCGGCGCGCTCGATCCGCTGGACGCTCGTCGCCGTCATCGGCGTGCTCAGCATTCAACCGATAGTCAACATGATTTCGTCGCGGCAGATCATGAATACGTCGTTCGATCCGCTCGATCTCGTCAACACCTACGGCGCATTCGGGACAGTCGGGCGCGAACGATTGAACGTCGTCTTCGAAGGCACCAACGGCGATCCCAATGACCCCAATTCGACATGGAAAGAATATCCTTATCGCGCGCTGCCGGTGGATATCGATCGGCGGCCGGTGCAAATCGCGCCTTATCAACCGCGGCTCGATTGGCAGATGTGGTTCGCGGCCATGAGCACGCCCGATCAATATCCGTGGACGCTGCATCTCGTGTGGAAGCTGCTGCACGGCGACGCGGGCGCCATTGGGCTGTTCGCGGCCAATCCGTTTCCCGACAAGCCGCCACGCCATATTCGCGCCGTCTCTTATCGCTACCGTTTTGCGCGGTCGGACGAGCACCATTGGTGGACGCGCGAACGGCTCGGGCTCTGGCTTCCCGCCATGTCGATCGACGATCCGCGGCTGCGCGACGCCTTGCACGCGCTCGGCTGGCTCGACGACAAGTAGTTGGCGTCGTTGGTCACAGCGACGCCTGCACACATGCACGCACCCATTAGCCGCTAGGGGCTGTTCTCAATCAGCTCCCGTCGCCAAGCTTGCTGCGGGCCGCGTCTGCTTCGTTGCTCATCGCTCAGTTACCGCCAGTAGCTTCGCTCTTCGCGCCTCGCAGCCGCGGCTCCTCGCGGCGCTTGGCTCGGTCCGCCAATTGAGAACAGCCCCTAGTCGGAGGGCGCGCCGGCACGGTATCCTGTAGCCGGCCAGTCGACTCTTTGCGCCGGAGGAGAACGGAATGGGAATCGAGAATCGCAAGACGCCGCGCTATCCCTATCGCGCGTCGCTGGAGATTCTGACGACGAAGGGGCCGGCGGCGGCGGAGACGGCGCGCGCGGTCAATCTGTCGACGGGCGGCGTCTGCTTCGAGCATCCGCTGGTGCTGTCGGCGAACGGCAAGATTCGCGTGCGTTTTCCCGCGCCCGAGCCATTCGAGGTCATGGCCGAGGTGCGCCACGCGACGCGCGTGAGCACCGAAGTCGGCGGCATGGAGCTCGATCCCATTTGGCTCGTGGGCGCGCAGTTCTGCAACGTCGACTACGCGCAGCAGCAGCGGCTCGAAAGCATGATGGCGGCGCTCGTCGCGGCCGCCGCCGGGCGCGACCTGCCGGACGGGGACGACGATCTGTAGCGCCCGCCGAGCGCGAACCCGCGCCGGCGTCTCTCAAAGATTCATTTCGGCGATGGACGCCAATGGCGGGCGCTAGCAGTGATGGCGGCGAGCGCACTCACGCGCCGTCATTGTTATGGGCAGAACGTGACCAAGAACTGCGTATCCGACGGGCAAGCGCGCAGGCCGTTGGCGTCGTCGTAAGAATAAGCATACGCGCTCGGGCACATCGAATGAACGGCCGCGACATAGCTCGTATGCGTGACCGAGCGCGGATCGGCGGTATTCCGGCAAGCGTCGGCGGTCATGCAGCCGTTGGCCACCGTGCATTGACCGGTCGAGGGATCGATCGGCGTCGGGCAGCACATATGCAATGCCGGATCGACGCTCTCGGATAAGCCCACGCCCCACGGCGCCGGATAGTTGAGCTTCTTGCACGGCGAAATGCAGCCGATGACGTTGCCGGCGCTATCGCGGACGCGCTCGTCTTCGGCGCTGTATTGCGGGAACGCGCCGCCCTCGGACAAGTTGTCGCCGCTCGGGCAGCCGTTGACGGACAAGGCCGAGCAGTCGGTGACGAGGCAGCCGTTCTGACCGGCGCCGTCGCCGACCGGCGTCACTTTGAACGGCAACGTATAGCCGTCGACTTGGCTGATGTTGTAGAACGTCGCCGCGCTGCCGCCGACGGCCGAATAGGTGACCTCGAACTTGGAGTCGATCGGCGGCTGGCAGCCGTTGGCCGGACAGGGAACGCCGCCGCCTTGACCGTTGTCGCCGATGGAGCAGTTGTGGCCAGTGCCGTCGCAGCCGAGCTTGGGCCAGAAACGCACGGCCGAGACGCCGGCGGCGGGAATGTTGTAGTCGTGCGACGCGCCTTGGCCGAGCTCGATATTCTGCGCGTCGGTGACGGCGGTGTCGTGCGCGATCCAAATGTTCTGGCTGCAGTTGTTGGCGATACGCAGTCGCGTCGGTAAGGAGCCGACCGTGCCGCCGCCGCCGCCACCCGATGTGCCGCCGCCGCCGCCCGAGCCGCTCGTCGTGCCGCCCATCGAGCAGACCGCGCCCGTGTTGTTCTTGCACTGCGTATAAATGACTTGGCTCGGGTCATTGAAGCAGGAGCCGTCGGTCGGGCAGCAGTCATAACCGGTGGGGCAGTTGCATGCCGAGAGCTGCGAGCCGCTGCATTGACCGGTGGTCGTCGTGCCGCCGACTTTGCACGTCGCACCCGTGTTGTTGTTGCACTGCGTATAGACGACTTGGCTCGTGTCATTGAAGCAAGAGCCGTCGGTCGGACAGCAATAATAGCCGTTGGGACAATTGCAGGCCGCGACTTCACTGCCGGTGCAGGCCGCGCCGTTGACGGTGCCGGTCGTCGTCGTGCCACCACCACCGCCGCCGGAGGTCGTGCTCGACGAACCCATCAAGCAGGTGGCGCTGGGATTGTTCGTACACTGTGTGTAAATGACTTGGCTCGTGTCATTGAAGCAGGAGCCGTCGGTCGGACAACAATAGTAGCCGTTGGGACAATTACAGGCGGACAACTGACTGCCGCTGCATTGCGCGGTCCCGGTCGTCGCGCCCATCTTGCAAGTGGCGCCCTGATTGTTCGTACATTGCGTGTAGATGACTTGGCTCGTGTCGTTGAAGCAGGAGCCGTCGGTCGGACAGCAATAATAACCGTTGGGACAGTTGCAGGCGGAGAGCTCGCTCCCGGAACAGGCGGCGCCGTTGACCGCGAGGCTGGCGAGCGCGGCAGGTTGTCCACTCGCCCTCGGCGCACTCGGAGCGCAACCGACCACTAAAGACAAAGCCATGGCCATTGCAATACGGTCTAGGGACATCTTGACCTCCGACTGTTCGGCGTTCGTCGGCAGCGGGCGCGCGCGGGCATGCATTCGCCGACGCAGCCGCACACGAGCAGCCAACGGACGCGGTTCGGCCGCTCGATGCGGCCCTCAACTCACGATCGCCGATCGAATGATCCGCCGATCGAACGGCCTGACGTTCCGGCGCGTGTTCTCGTATGGAGCGGCGCGCGCTCGTCCCATACTTCGAACGACGAACAATGTTTCACCAGCGTAAATATCAGTCAAACATTTTCGCAATCATGCATGAACACGCATAAACGCCGGAAAACAACGCGTCGCAGCGCACTTCGGCAATCCTCAACGCTTATCGAATTCTGCGGAAATCGAACAAAGTCCGCGTTAGTCAGAGCGTCTCACGAGCGAGACAGCGACGAAGGACTCCGTTTGCTATGAAGCTTACGAGCTCGAAAAGGAATGATGATCGAACGACATTCATTCGCCTGCGCGAGCGGTTTTTGCCGAGTGAAACGAGATCTATTTTGCGCGGACGGAGCGAGCCGCGATAGCGGCGTGAACGCGAACGCTAATGCTGCAGCCACTCGCAGAGCGCGATGGCGCCGATCATGGCGGGCGCGAGAATGGCCCAGCCGATGATGCGAAAGCGCCGCTCTTTGACGAGCGCGCGGTCGTCGGCGCGACCCATCGCCAAGATGATGCGCGGCTCGATCAGGCCGGGAATGCCCAGCGCCAAGCAGCAAATGCCGGCGATGACTCCTTTGGGGCTGAATTTGTGCTCGTTCGTGATGTCGTACCACTCGAAGCCGCCTACGAGGGCGGCGAGGCCCACCACGAGCAAGGCGCGCAGCCGGCCTCGGCGTCGCACGATGCGCAGCGCCTCTTCGGGCGAAGCGAGCGACTGCAGCGGATCATTCGGCGTCGGCGTCATTTTCGGCGCGGGTGACAGTGCCATTGCAGCGACCTCCATTTCATTCGCTTGCGACTATACTGATGGTCACTGTTCGACTGCGCTGCGTCAAGTGAGGCCGAGCACGCGTAAGGCGGGAATGCAGATGGCGGACTATGGAATCGATTGGCTGGAGCGGCGAACGATGGCGCTCTTTGGCGCATCGGCGGCGCAGGCGCTCGCGATTCTCACCGATGAAATGGCGGGAATACCGCGCGAATCCTTAGCCCGCGTGCGCGCGCAAATGGTGTGGCTGGCGAACGGCGATATGCCCGAGCTGCATCGGCGGCAAATGGACGCGCGTCGCGATTGGCGCGATATCGAGAGCGAATATCAGTCGGAGGTTTCGCTCGAGCGTTCGCGCGTTCCGCCGAAGCGGAATTGGACTTTATAGCGGTACACATGAAAAAGCCCACCGCGCCGAGACGCGGTGGGCTGCAGTGACTACGCGCGACTAAGGATTACGCGCGACGAC
Source organism: uncultured delta proteobacterium (assembly GCA_963785725.1). Taxonomy (GTDB): domain Bacteria; phylum Myxococcota_A; class Polyangia; order Palsa-1104; family Palsa-1104; genus JAQBQH01. The sequence continues at coordinate 289,480 of CAWAWS010000003.1, forward strand.
GACGATAGATCGAGAGGCCGAGCAGCGCGAGCATGAGCGGGAGGGCCAGCACGCCGTTGTTCGAGGGCGCGCCGCCGAGCGAGCAGCCGCAGCCGGTGTCGCCCGAGCCGTGCGAGCCGCCGCCGCCGGCCGCGCCGGTGCCGCCAGCCGCGCCGGTGCCGCCGGCCGCGCCCGTGCCGCCGGCCGAACCGGTGCCGCCAGCCGAGCCCGTGCCGCCGCCGTTGCCGCCGGTGCCGACCGGCTGCGACAGGTCGTCGCTGACCGCCATGTCGACGATGACCGGCTTCGCCATGTCGATGATGACCGGCGGGGTGGTCGTCGTCATGTCGGGACTGACCGCCATGTCCGGCGGCGTCGTCGACGAGACGCCACCGAGCTGCGCGAGCGCGGCCGCGTTCGGCGTGCCGATGCCGGTCTCGCCGTCCCAGCCCACGCCCGAGATGCAGAGCGCGGTCGTGCACGAGCCGTTGTTGTTGACCGAGCTGCCGACGACGTCCCAGTAGGCCGAGGTGTGCGCGTAGGGGAACGACGGGCCGACCTTGTTGTTGCCGGTCATGGCGTAGATGGCCGAGACGATTGGCGTCGCCGCGCTGGTGCCGCCGTAAACGCCCCAGTTCGTGATGTCGCCCGTCGACGTGCCGCCGCCGGCCTCGTAAACCGCGACGCCCGTTTCCGGATCGCCGACGGCCGAGACGTCCGACGCCGCGCGGAACTTGCAGGTCGCGGTCGGGATGATGCTCTGGTAGGTGGGCTTGGCGATGTACTTCGAGCACGAGCTGCCGGCCGAGCCGTTCTTCGAGTCGACGCCCCAGGGCAGCTCGGTGTAGCCGCGCGCCGTCGTCGCGTCGACGGTCAGCGCCGTGCCGCCGACGCCCGTGACGTAGGCCGACGTGCTCGGGTACTGCGGCGACTTGCCACCCGAGTCGTAGCCGTCGTCGCCGGCGGCGCTGAAGATGCCGATCGTCTGCGCCGGCGTCTTGTAGTACTGGGTCTCTTCGCTGCTGATGGTGCTGTCCTCGGTGCCGCTCCAGCTGTTGCTGACGACGTCGGCGCCGAGGCTGGCGGCGGTCGCCTGCCCTTCGTCGAGGCTGTTCTGGTCACTCGAGTCGCCGAGGAGGAGGATGATCTTGCAGTTCGGGCAGATGGCCGACACCATGTCCATGTCGAGCGCGGCTTCGCCGTTCCAGTTCTTGGTGTCGCTGCCCGACGGCACCGCGCCACCGTTGGAGCCCTTGATCGTCAAGCAGCCGCTGGCGACGGTGCACGGCGGCAGGCCGTACATCGTGCGATAGGCCGCCAAGTCGCTCTCGGCGTTCGGGTAGCCGTTCAAGTCGACGATGGCGACCGTCTTGCCCACGCCCCACGCCGGGTCGATGCCGTAAGCCTTCTGCAGATCCGACGGACCGAAGCCCGAGGGCAGGCCGTTGGCGAGCGGTTTGATGTGGTGCGAGCCGGTGACCGGATCGACGAGGCGAACGGAGTTGCAGTGAACGCGCGCCGTGGGATCGCAGACGCGCTCATGCGGCATGCCCTTCAAGTGAGCCACGGGATTGATATACGGAACCGCCGCCACGCCCTCGGCAAACGCCGGCACCGCCGCGCCGACGCCGACCGCGCCGAGTGAGAGCGACACGAACAGCGCTGCAACCTTCGAAGAATTCGCCACCACAGACCTGCTCATGTACCGGCTCCTTTAGCCCACGTGCTGCCCGCGGCCTGAGCAAGCGGCTCGCCAACTTCATGAAGTGGACGTTGACCGTTGATTCCGTGTGGATAGCGAACAGGCGCACAAAAGCCGATCGGGGCGAATGGCTACGTCGCGATCGCCGGCGTCGAAGCGACGCGACGGAATTCGCGCGCCCGCGGTTCCAGTAATCCGACGTTTTATGACGCGACGAGTTTTACGACGCGCAATCCAGCGTATATCGCATTACTAATTCGGCTTCAGTTGTAGGGAATTACGGGGATTGCGACGCGTGCGACAGGCGTAGCTGCACACGACAGTGTGCGATCGGCTGGGGAAAAAGCCCCACGAACGACGCGCGCGATCGAAAACGCGAGCTGGGGAAACTCGGGGCAGCGAGTGGAGTCACCACCTGCGTGACCTATCGTGCGCAGCTCGTCGTTGGCTCGGCGATCGGAGACATGAGTGCCGCAGGCGGAAAATGCGGGACGCGCCAATCGCGGCAACGCGGGACGCGCGGTCGCGCGCCCTGTCTCATCCGCGAGGCAGCTGACGGCGGCGGTTGGCGATCGATCGGATCGGCGGTCGCGCGATCCGCAGTCGCGCGCTGAATTCCCGAGGATGGTGGGCTCGACATCGACCCCCAGCCGCCCGCCCATCGTTATCGTCACGGCCGTCCAGAAGTTGCTACCGCCGCCGCTCCCGTCGCTCGCTGTTCGTCCGTGGACATATTCGCTACCGTGTTTTGCAATCATGCAAAGCGCCATTCGCTTCGACGATCTGCGGCTCCTGCTCGTGCTCTCGCGCCAAGGCAGCTTCCTCGCCGCCGGTCGGCTGCTCGGGCTCTCGACCTCCACCGTCGCCCGCCGCCTGGCCGCGCTCGAAACCGCCGTCGGTCGCGCGCTCGTCGTGCGCTCGTCGTCGGGCACGGCGCTCGAGCCCGACGCCGCCGGCCTGGTCGCGCTCGCCGAGCAGATGGAGCTGGGCCTCGAAGCGCTGCGCCGCGACGACCCGGCGCAGACGTCGCGCCTGGCCGGCGTCGTGCGCATCAGCGCCAGCGAGGTCATGATGCCGCCCTTGACGCAGGTGATGGCGCAGGTGCGTCGCCAGCATCCCGAGATCGAGATCGAGCTCATCAGCGAGACGCGCCTGTCGGATCTGCTGCGCCGCGAGACCGACTTCGGCCTGCGCTCGGCGCGCGCGACGTCGAAGCTGCTCATCGAGCGCAAGCTGACGACGATTCGCTTCGGCCTCTTCGCCGCGCAGAGCTACGTCGAGCGCCGGCTGCCGCGCGCGCGCCTGCGCCTCGTCGACGTCGCCCGGCAGGATTTCGTCGGCTACGAGGGCGAGATGCGCAAGTTTCTGCCGCATCGCTTCCTGACGAGCATCGGCGCCGCGCGCTTTCCCTTTCGCAGCAACTCGGACTTGGCGGTGCTGGAAGCCGTGCGCCAAGGCCAAGGCATCGCCCTCTTGGGTGAGCCGCTCGGTCGCGAACAGGGGCTGACGACGATCGACTTCGAAGGCGCGCTGCCGTCGGTGCCGCTGTATCTCGTCTACCATCCGTCGCTGCGGCGGGTGCCGCGCATGCAGGTCGTCGCCCGCGCGCTCGAGAGCGCGATCAAGGCGCGGCTCGGCGCCTGAGGTCAACCGTGTGCGCCGGGCACTTCCCGCGTCGCGGCGATTCGGCATAATACGGCGAATGTCGCGGATTTCGTCAGGTGCGCTCGTCGTGTGCGCGTGGGTCACCGGTTGCAGCCACGTCGCGCCGCCGGCGGCGCAGGCGCCCATCGCCGCGGCGCCCGTCGTCGCCACGCCCATCGCGCCCGCGCCGGCGTTGACGAGCGAAGCCGACAAGACGCTCTATGCGCTCGGTCTCGTCGTCGGGCGCAACCTGAGCAACTTCGACATCACGCCGAGCGAGCTGCTGCTGGTCGAGCGCGGTATCCACGACGCCGCGCTGCGCGACAAGCCGCTCGTCGAGCTCGACGACTACGGCCCCAAGGTCAACAAGCTCGGTCGCGCGCGCTCGGAGGCGCGGGCCGCGCTCGAAAAGGAGCGCGGTCGCGTCTACGCCACGCGTCTCGCCGGCGAGCCCGACACGCAGCTGTTCACGAGCGGCCTCGTCTTGCGCACGCTCAGCGCCGGCAGCGGCGACACGCCGAACGACGGCGATCAAGTGAAGGTGAGCTATCGCGGTACGCTCGTCGACGGGACCGAGTTCGACAGCTCCTTCAAGCGCAACGAGCCGGCCACGTTTCCGCTCAGGAACGTCATTCCCTGCTGGACCGAAGCGCTGCAGCACGTGCGCGTCGGCGGGCGCGCGCGGCTCGTCTGTCCGTCGCACATCGCCTACGGCAATCAGGGGCGGCCGCCGACGATTCCCGGCGGCGCGACGCTGACGTTCGAGGTCGAGCTGCTCGAAATCGTCAAGGCGCAGTCGCCGCCGCCGCCGCCGGTCGCGAAGCCGAAGCTGCCGTCCAAGCCGCTGACGCCGCCGACCGCGCAGCCGGCCTGGAATTGACGACGCCGCCGCGCCGTCAGCCGATGCCGAAGCCGGGCACGTAGAAGGCGGCGAAGCGCGCCGGATTGCGCACGCCTTCGGCGGTGAAGAAGCTGGCGGCGCGCGCGACGAGCTGCCGGCCGTTGTCGCCGCCCATGACCGTGCCGCGCACCCACCGCGCCGCGGCGACCTGCGCGCCGAGGCCGCTCTCTTCCAACAGCGGCTCGGCGGCACCGAGCAGCTGCAGCGCCGCCTGGCGCTCGCCGCGCACGTTGGCGAGCGACGCGCGCAGGAGCGTCGCCACCGCCGTCGCCCAGCCGACGCCTTCGCGCCCGAGCCGGCGCGTGTCGTGCTCGGCGCTGGCCAATAGCTCCGGGCGCGCGCCGGCCGCGGCGATGGCGACGCCGGCGCGCGACCACAAGGCGCTGACGCGCGCCGTCTGCACGCGCATGAGCCCGACGCGGCTGAAGCGATCGAGCTGCGCCAAGCGCGTCCAGCCTTGCACGGCGTCGCCAAAGTAGAGATCGGTGCACACCTCGGCGATGAGCGCGTTGAAGTGTTGGATGTGGAATTCGTCGGGCGCGTTCCAGCGCGACAGGGCTTCGCGCACGCTGCGACGCGCTTCGTCGGGGCGATCTTCGGCCAAGCGGCACTGATAGCCGACGGTGATGGCCAGGTTCGTCTGCGCGTACAAGTCGCCGCGGGCACGCGCTTCGGCGACGAGGCGATCGAGCCGCGCCGTCAGCTCGCGCAAGCGCCCCAGCACCGACAGCGAATAGAGATGGAAGATCTGCGACGTCGAGCGCTCCCACGAGAACCCGGAGCAGCGATCGCGGAAGATCTCCTCGGCGCGCTCGAGCGGCTCGACCGAGGCGCGAAAGCGGCCTTCGAAGTGGGCGATGATGCCGTTGGTGCCGCTGGCGATGGCGAGCGCCACCGGCGTGTCGAGCCGCTGCGCGAGCGCGTCGACGCTGGCGAGCACGGCGGCCGCGCGCGGCGCGGCTTTGTGGCCGGGCAGCGCCAAGAAGCAGGCCTCGGCCGCCAGCGCGCGCATCGCGCGATACGGCTCGCCGGCGTCGAGCGACAAGCGCAGCTGCTCGGCCTGAAAGCCCGCGCCGCGAATGGCGTCGACGAGCGCCAACCCGGCGGTGACGGCATAGGCGGCGTCGATGCGCGTCAAGACGTCGGGCGCCAGCTGCGACGAGTCCTTCTCGCGGAACTGCAGCCCGCGCAGCGCGATGCGCGCCCGCTGCCAGCCGAGCGACAAGAGCGCGCGCGCGTGGCTCCGCGGCAGCTTCATGCCGATGACCTTGAGCACCTCTTGGATCGTCTGCATGCCCTCGGCGATGTGCCCCGAGCGCAAGAGCTCCTGCGCGGCCAGCCGGCGCAGCTCGATCGCCTCGGCCGCCGGCGCGCCGACGAGCGCTTGCAGATAGGCGCGCGCCGCTTCCGGGCCACGGCCGGCGTGGGTCAAGGCGTCGCCGAGCTGACGGCGCAGCCGGCGCAGCTCGTCGGCGCCGCCGGCGTGCAGCTCGGTCGCCAGCCGATACAGGTCGGCCGCGCGATCGAACGCCAGCGCGTCGGCGGCGCGCGCCGCCGCCAGCTGCACGTATTCGACCGCGCGCGCGTGCTCGCCGGCGGCGCGCAGATGCACGGCCACCGCTTCCGGATCGGGCGACGCCGCCGACGCCAGCGCGCGCGCCAGCCGGCCGTGCAGCCGCTTGGCCTTGGCGTCGTCGACGAGCTCGAGCGCGGCCGCGCGCGTGCAATCGTGATAGCACTCGACGGCGCGCCGCTGATCGTCGCCACGCGTGCGCACCAGGTTGGCCGCCTTCAGCACCGACAAGGGCTGCAGCGTCGTGATCTCGGCGGCGCGCATCGCCGACACCAGCGCGATGGGCGAGCCGGCGACGGCCACGACCTCCAACAGCCGCACCGCGTCCGCCGGCAGCCGCTGCAGCCGCTCGCGCAAGACGCGCTCGAGCGCGATGCGCGAGTCGGACGCCGGCAGCTCCGATTCGCGCGCGTGCCGGGCCAGCTCGTCGATGAACAAGGGATTGCCGCCGCTCTCCTGCACGATCTGCTTGGCCAGCGGTGACAGCTCGCGGTCGCCGTCGACGAGCTGATGCGCCAGCTGCACCGCTTCGTCGGGATCGAGCGGCCCCACTTCCAGCTCCGCCAGATCGACGTCACGCGGAATCGCCGCCGACAGCGCGCGCAAAAACGGGCTGTGCGCGCGATCTTCGGTGCGATGGCAGACGACGAGCAAGAGCGCCGGCGCATCGGGCGGCTCGAGCAGCGCCGCCAAGAGCGCCGCCGAGTCGGCGTCACCCCACTGCACGTCGTCGAGCGCGAGCACGACCGGGCGGCGATCGCCGATGCGCTGCAAGAGCTCGCGCAGGGCGCCGAAGCCGCGCCGGCGATGCTCGTGCGGATCGGCCGTCTGCGCGCCGCGATGGGGCGCGGCGACGACGGCCTCGACCTGCCGCAACACGGGAAACAGCCGCGCCAACGCGTGCACGTCGCGCGGCATCAGCCCCTCGGTGTCGAGCCGATCGAGCCGCGCCAGGTGTTGGCTGAGCGCGTCCATGACGCTGTCGAGCGCCTTGTAGGGCACCGATTCGCGCTCGTAGCAGCGGCCGGACAGCACGACGGCGCCGTGGGTCTCGGTCTCGTCGAGGAAGCGGCGCACGAGCGAGCTCGTGCCCATGCCCGATTCGCCGTGGACGAAGCGCACGACGGTGCGGCCGGCGCGCGCGGCGGCGAAGGCGGCGGCGAGCGCGTCGAGCTGGCGCCGGCGGCCGATGAGCCGCGCGCCCTCGTGCGACGACGTGCGCGTCTGCGCCGCCGCCTGCCCGGCGTCGTCGCCGAGCCGCCGCAGAATCTCTTGTCCCGACGGGCGCGCCGCCGGATCGCGGCGCAACAGCTCGACGCACAAGACGTCGAGGTCGCTCGGCACGCCCGGGCAGCGCGCGCTCGGCGGCGGCGGATCGTACTGCTGCTTCTCGACGAGCATCTGCGGCGGCGACCCCGAAAACGGCAGCCCGCCCGTCAGCGACTCGTAGAGCATGACGCCCACCGAGTACCAGTCGCTGGCCGGCGTCAGCGGCAGCCGCGCGCCCTGCTCCGGCGACATATACGCGGCCGTCCCGGCCACGCCCGGCTCCGACTGCCGTGTCCGCTCGCGCGCCAGCTCGGTGACCAGCCCGAAGTCGAGGATCTTGAGCCGCGAATCGACGGTCACGAGAACGTTCGACGGCTTGAGATCGCGATGCAGCATGCCCGCCACATGCAGCGCCTGCACGCCGCGCGCGAGCTGCAGGATCACCGAGCGCAGCCGCGGCACGTCGAGCGTCGTGGCGCCTGCCCGCGGCGGAGCCGCGACCTCGACCGGCGCCACTTCGCCGGGATCGCTGCCCGGCGTGCGCTTGCCCGGCGCGGTGACCTCGGTGTCGGGGACTTCGTCGGTGAACGACTGATCGACCAGCGTCGGGTCGGCGCGCTGCCCCTTGCGCACGTGGCGCATGAAGCTCTCGCCGCGGACCAGCTCCATCGTGAACATGAGCCGATCGGCGACCGAGATGAGCTCGTACAGCGCCACCAAGTTCGGATGCGTCACATCGGCCAGCGAGCGAAACTCGTTCTTGAAGCGCACGAGGCCGCCGGCGTCGAGATCGCGCAGCGTCTTGAGCGCGACCACCTGGCTGCGCTCGCGATCGTACGCTTGATAGACGACGCCCATGCCGCCGGCGCCGAGCCGCCGCTGCACGACGAAGCGCTCCCCGCCCAGGGCCTCTTCGGCTATTTCGAACGTAGCCACTGCAGCTTGAGCATATCAGAATGCCGTTTTTTGGTCTTCAGGCCCACCAATCGGCTGCCAGTCGGTTGGAATGGCCGTGACAATCAGCCGCAGCAAGTCGGCGGTTGCACTGGGATTGCAGTCGGTGATTGCACTGGGCCTGGCAGTCGACGATTGGGCGGTTGCACTGGGCGTGGCAGTCGGGCGCATGAGTCGGCGGTTGCAATGGGCGCGGCAGAGCTGCGCGCGCGCTCGGCCGATTGGCCGGAGCGGTCGCGGCCAGCACGCGGCTGCGCGTATGCTGTGCCCATGTCCGAGCCGACCCCGGCGCGCTGGCCGCGGCCTTTTCCGAGGAGCTCCTCGTGCGCGGCGTCTTCTTCCGCATCGTCGAGGAGAGCGTGGGCAGCCTCGTCGCCGTCGCGCTTTCGGCGGCGATCTTCGGCGCGCTGCACGCCTTCAACCCAGGCGACGCTCGTCAGCACGCTGTCGATCGCCTTCGAAGCCGGCGTCCTTCTGGCCGCCGCCTACGTCTTCAGTCGCCGCTTGTGGCTGCCCATCGGCCTCCATTTCGCGTGGAACTTCACCGAAGGCGGCGTCTTCGGCGCCTCCGTCTCCGGCCACTCCGGCCACGGCTTTTGGCGCAGCACGTTCGACGGCGCGACGCTGCTCAGCGGCGGCCAATTCGGCTCCGAAGCCTCCATCGTCGCCGTCGCGCTCTGCTTCGGCGCCGGCGTCGCGCTCTTGCTTTTAGGACGACGGCGCGGCCGCTTCGTCGCGCCGTTCTGGCGCCGCCGCGCACCACGCAGCCACGAGGGCCTATGAACCGACTGCCATGCCTGGCGATCCTATGCGCGTGCGCGGCATTTTCGTCGATCGCCGCCGCCGCGCCACCCACTTACGACATCTATGCGATTCGCTATGGCGGACTGAAAGACGTTCCCGTCAATGCGCTCGTGCCCAAAGCCGATCCGGCGCGCAAGATCGATACCGCGTTCATGATCTGGCTCATTCGCGGCCAAGGTCGCAATATCCTCGTCGACGCCGGCTTTCACCGCGATCAGTTCATTCGCCAGTGGCATCCCGTCGATTATGTGGAGCCGTCCAAAGCGATCGCGCGCTTGGGGCTGAAGCCGGAGGACATTACCGACATCGTCATGACGCATTTGCATTGGGATCACGCGGACGGAGTCGACCTATTTCCCAATGCGCACATTTGGATTCAAAAGGACGAGCTGGCGCATTACGCGAACGAAGCGGCGCAGCATCCCAACAATGCCGGCGTCTTTGCCGAGGACGTGGCCGTGCTGGTCGCGCTCGAGAAGCGCGGCCGCGTGACGCGCATCGACGGCGACGAGCAGACGATATTCCCCGGAATCACCGCTTATATCGGCGGCAAACATACGTTTCAATCGCAGTTCATCGGCGTCCACACCGCGACCGGAACGATCGTTCTCGCGAGCGACAATGTCTATTTGTACGAGAATATCGATAAACATTTACCGATTACCGCGACGTCCGATGCCGAAGCGAATCTACGCGCGCAAGATCGAATGAAGCGAATGGTGACCGATCCCAAGTTCATCATTCCCGGTCACGACGGCAAAGTCATGACGATCTTCGCGGGTCCGATTGCGGGCGTGGCGAAGATCCAATAGCGTCACCGCGTGAACGACGACATCGCCCATTCGCCGGCTTCATTTGGCGTCGCCGATTGCCACACAGTGCGAGCACTGACGGGAGACGGAATATGAGCGCGACGATTCTGCTCGAATTCGTGAGCCTGTTCTTCGCCGGGATTTTAGCGGGCGTCGAGATCGTCATTCACTACGGCTTGCGCGCGCCCGCCGCCACGCTCGACGAGCGCGCCCAGTTGGCGCTGCGGCGCGCGTTGGTGTTCCGGCTGCGCGTCTTGGTGCCGGCCTTCTTCGTGCCGGCGGCGCTGGCCGGCATCGCCGTCACCATCGTCGACGGCGGCGCGCGCGGCGTCGCCTGTCGCGGCGCGGCGCTCGCCGCCATCGCCGTGTGGACCGCGACGCGCGTCATCGGCACCGTCGGCATCAACAGCGCCACGATCGAGTGGCAGCCGAGCGCGCCGCCGGCGAACTGGCGCGCCCTCGTCGATCGCGCCGAGCGCTTTCACATCGTCGGCGTGTGGGCGGCGGTGGCGGCTTACGCGCTCCTCTTGACCGCCGTCGCGCTGCGACTGTCGACGCCGGCGTAACCGCGCGCGCCGAGCGGCTATGTGGCGTCGGGCGGCGCGATGGCGTCGGCGCGCGGCTCTTCGGCGCCGTCGACAGCTGGGCCTGCGCGCGCGCTCGCGCCAACGCCCGCAACGTCGCCGTCGGCGCGACCACCAGCGTCAGCGTGTCACCGACGGCAACGCCGGCCGCGACCCGCAGCGCGGGCTCGATCGTGATGAAGTAGCGGCCCCAGCGCTCGCCGACAACGTCGTCTTCGCCATGGCGCGACGATTGTAACGCCGATCATTTGCGCGCGGGGACGACCAAGATCTTGCCTTCGGGACCGTCGGTGAGATACGCGACGCCCGCTTCGGTGGCGACGGCATTGCGCGCGCCCTTGGCCGTCGGCAACACCTCCTTGGCCGTCAGCTTGCCGCGCGTATCGACGCCGGCGACGGTCAGCTGCGCCGCGCGCCCGGCGCCGGCGAACAGCTCGTGACGCTCTTCGACGTAGGCGATGTCATCGACGCCGTCGCCGGTCGCCAGCTGCGACAGCCCTTGTCCGTCGTGGCCGGCGTCGACGACCTTGACGCTGGCGGCGCAGGCGACGAAGAGGAAGTCGCGCGCGCGATCGAGCGCCAAGCCTTTGGGCCCGTCAGCGCCGCAGCCCGACGCCCAATTCTTGACCACTTGCCGCGACTTGGTGTCGATGGTGAGCGTGCGATCTTTATCCTCGAGGTTCGTGTAGAAGACGCCGCGCCCCTCGTCGACGACATAGCCTTCGGGCTCGCCGTCGAGCGCGATCTTGCCCGCGATCTTCGGCGCCGCCGCGTCGCTGACGTCGAGGATGACGATCGATTGATCGCGCGGCGTCGTGACCCACACCTCCTTCGTCGCGCGCACGTAGGCCAAGCCGTCGGGCATCGAGGTCAGCGTGACGCAGCCGTTCAAGCGCAACGAGACGGCGTCGATGGCGCAGACGCCGGAGTCGCCGCGATTGCCGATATAGACCATGCCGTCACCGACGGTGGCCGAGCTCGGTCCGACGGTGCGCTTGTTGCCGTGGCGCTCCATCTCCGCCGTGACGAAGCCGCCGATGGACACGACGCGCTGGTCGACCGAGTCGACGACGTCGACGCGGCCGGTGTTTCCCGCCGGCACCCAGACGCGGTGATGCGCGCGGTCGTACGCGATGTAATCCATCGACACGCCGCCCGCAGGCGCGTTCGGCAGCGCGATCGCGCGCACCGGCACCGCCGCCGTCGCGCGCACGGGCGGCGTCGTCGCGCAGCTCGCCGCCGCAATGCCGAGGAAAACGAAAGCGCCGGTTCGCGTCATGGCATGGTCTCGCCGATTCATCGCGAGCCACCGTAAGCCATTCGGACGCGACAAGCGCCAAGAAGCCACACGCTCATCATCTCTTCATCTAACGACGATTGACCGGATGATTAAGTTTTAATGAACTGCGCAATTGAGCCGTGGCATATCAACAAGCTGATATCGGCCACGAACGAAATGCGCTTTGGCTGGGCTTACGACCATCGCCGGTCGGCCGCTTCATCGGCGCGCCGACTGCGGGCGCCGGCGCAAACCCACGGGTTACACCTGGCGTCGTCGGCCCCAAGCGCAGCGCGCGATCTCCTTGCCGATCGTGGGTTTGTCGCTGGTGTCTCATTTGCAAGACAGTGGGGCACAACGAGGGGGACGGCTTTGCAAACACGGATGGCCGCTGTTGTAACGATGGGGATGATGGTCTGCGCGCCCGGCTGCATGCAGTCGGCGCCTGAGGAGGACTATCGACTGACGACGAGCGCGACGCCGCACGCGACGCCCAAGACGGCGTTCGCCAACGACAAGACGGCGTACGACTACTTTCGCGCGCAGGGGTTCACGAATTTCCAGGCGGCCGGCATCGTCGGCAACCTCGATCAGGAGTCGGGCATCGATCCGACGATCTCGCAGAGCGGCGGCGGCCCCGGTCGCGGCATCGCCCAGTGGTCGGCGGGCGGACGTTGGGACACCGACCCGGGCGACAACTGCGTCGCCTTCGCCGCGATGAACAACGAGTCGCCCGACACGCTGAGCACGCAGCTCGACTTCATCATGTTCGAGCTCAAGAGCTTCAGCGACTATGGGCTCGCCAAGCTGCAGGCCAGCACCAACGTCACCGACGCCGCCACCGACTTCGAGCTCGGCTTCGAGGGCTGCGACATCGCCGACGAATGCGACGGCGATTCGCGCGTCTCGTACGCCATGAGCGTCTTGGCCGCGTACGGCAACGATCCCGTCATGACCCCCGACGGCGGCGCGACCGGCTCAACCGATATGGCGCAAGGAGCGTCGTCGGGCGGCGGTGGCGGCAGCGCCGGCGGCGGCGGCAGCAGCGGCGGCGGCAGCGGCACGGCCGGCGGTGTCGGCTCGGCCGGCGGCAGCGGCTCGGCCGGCGGCGGCACGACCACCCCGGTCAAAGCGCACGGCTGCAGCGTCACGCCCGGCGAGCCGGCCGGTCACGGCGTGGCGACGCTGCTCCTCACGCTCGCCTTCGCGCTCCACCTGGCGCGCCGTCGTCGCGCCCGTTCGATCTAACCCAGCCGCCGCGCCGCTTGCTCGCCCCCGCAGCTCACCGCTAACATCTCGGTCGGCGCTCGCTCGGCCGCCGCAGCAACGCTTGAATCTCCAGCACTTGCGTGCGACGACGAAATAATTCGGCGCGCTTGTCGATCGCCGCCGGGCTCGTTCGTCGTTCCAGCAGAGACGCAAAGGAGGAGCCATGAAATACCTGTCGTTCATCCGCCATCCCGAGTCCTTTCGCGACACGCCGCCGCCGCCGGCGCTGATGGACGCGATGGGCGAGTTCGTGCAGAAGTCGCTGGCGGACGGCACGCTCATCAGCACGGGCGGCCTTATGCCGAGCAAAGACGGGCTGCGGGTTCGCTTGCAGGGCGGCAAGCTCAGCATCGTCGACGGCCCGTTCACCGAGAGCAAAGAGGTCATCGGCGGCTGGGCCATCTTGAACGCCAACACGCGGGCGGAGGCGGTGCGCATCGCCACCGAGTTCATGGAGCTGCACCGCCGACATTGGCCGGAGTTCGAAGGCGAATCCGAGGTGCGGCCGATGTTCGACCCGGGCATGGGCCCGTAATCGAGCGTCAGCCCCGCAGCGAGAGCGGAATCGAAGTCGCAGTCGATCGCGAAAGCAAACAGGAGAAGACCATGCGAGTGATGGTGTGCGTGCCGGCGGACAAGAATTCGGAAGCGGGTCAGATGCCGAGCGCGAGAGCTTGCTGACGCAGATGATGAAGTACAACGAAGAGCTGGTCAAGGCGGGCGTGATGCTCGCCGGCGACGGGCTGCTGCCGACGTCGAAGGCCAAGCGCGTGCGCTTTTCGGGCGGGCAGCGCACGATCATCGACGGGCCGTTCGCCGAATCCAAGGAGCTCGTCGCCGGCTATTGGATCTGGCAGGTCAAGTCGATCGAAGAGGCGGTCGAGTGGCTCAAGCGCGCGCCGTTCGATGGCGGCGTCGAGGTGACGATTGCGGCCGATCTTCGACCCCGAGGACTTCGGCGAAGAGGCTGACGCCCGAGCTGCGCGCGCGCGAAGAGAAGCTGCGCGCGGAAGCGGCGCGGCTGCAGAAGTCGTAAGACGCGGCCGATGGCCACGAGCAGGCGGCCACGCGCAAGGCCATCGAAGCGGTCTGGCGCATCGAGTCCGCGCGGCTGATCGGCGGGCTCGTGCGCGTGGTTCGCGACGTCGGCGTGGCCGAGGATCTGGCGCAAGAGGCGCTCGTCACGGCGCTCGAGCGTTGGCCGGAGACGGGCATCCCCGACAACCCGGGCGCGTGGCTGATGGCGACGGCGAAGAACCGCGCCATCGACGAGCTGCGCCGCCGGCAAATGCTCGAGCGCAAGCACGACGAGCCTCGAGCGCAGACGCGACGACGACGCCGCCGGCGACGCTCGATCGCGAGACGGCGCTCGACGAAGATGTCGGCGACGATCTGCTGCGGCTGGTGCTTGATCGCGTGTCATCCGGTGCTGTCGACGGAGGCGCGCGTGGCGCTGACGCTGCGGCTGCTCGGCGGCCTGACGACCGACGAGATCGCGCGCGGCTTCTTCGTGCCCGAGCCGACCATCGCGCAGCGCATCGTGCGCGCCAAGCGCACGCTGGCCGAGGCGCGCGTGCCTTTCGAGGTGCCGCGCGGCGCCGAGCTGACGGCGCGGCTGCCGTCGGTGCTCGAGGTCGTCTACCTGGTCTTCAACGAAGGCTACGCGGCGACGCGCGGCGACGAATGGATGCGCACCGACCTGTGCGAGGACGCGCTGCGCCTCGGCCGCATCCTGGCCGGGCTCGTGCCCGACGAAGCGGAAGCGCACGGGCTGGTGGCGCTGATGGAGCTGCAAGCGTCGCGGGCGCGGGCGCGCATCGGCCCGTCGGGCGAGCCGATGCTGCTGCTGGCGCAGGATCGTTCGCGCTGGGATCAGCTGCTCGTTCATCGCGGGCTTGGCGGCGTTGGCGCGCGCGGAGACGCTCGACGGCTCGCACGGTCGACCGCTCGGTCCGTACACGCTGCAAGCCGCCATCGCCGCCTGTCACGCCCGCGCGCGCACGGCCGACGCGACCGATTGGCCGCGCATCGTCGCGCTCTACGACGCGCTCGTCGAGCTGACGCGCTCGCCGGTGGTGGAGCTCAATCGCGCGGTGGCGGTGGCGATGGCGTTCGGTCCGGCGGCCGGGCTCGAGCTCGTCGACGCGCTCGTCGAAGATGCCGGCGCTCAAATCGTACCATCTGTTGCCAAGCGTGCGCGGCGATCTGCTGGCGAAGCTGGGCCGCGACGCCGAGGCGCGGCCGCGAATTCGAGCGCGCGGCCAAGATGACGCAGAACCGCGCGAGCGGCAGCTCTTGTTGGCGCGCGCCAAGGCGCTGGGCCGCGCGTAGCTCGGCTAAGCTACGGCTTGTAGACGGCGACGCCGTTGTCGGTGGCGACCCAGATCCACGTGCCGCCGCCGCCGAAGCGGTCGACGTTGATGGCGCGGATGTCGTTCGACGGCAAGCCGGTCGCGATCGTCAGGTAATCCCACGCTTGCGTCGACGGCGAATAGCGCGCGACGCCGGCCGAGCCGGTGGCGATCCAGACGTCGCCGTTGCCGTCGATGGCGAGGCCGGTGAGGTTGTTCTGCGGCAGGCCGGTGGCGGTCGTCCAATAGGTCGGCGTGTAGCTGCCCGCCGTCAAATGGGCGAGGCCGTTGCCGCCCGACGCCACCCACACGCCGCCGCCGCTGTCGACGGCGACGCCGTAGATGTAGTCGTCGACGCCGGCAAAGACGTCGATCGAATTGGTGCCCGGCTGACCGGGAATGCCGAAAGCCTGGAAGAAGTCGCTGTTGGGGCCGGCCGAGCCTTGCGGGAAGAACCACAGCGCGTCGGCGTCGCCCACCCACAAGTCGTGCGCCGGCGTGAGCGCGATGGCGCGAATGTCGCGGCCGAGCACTTGCGTGTTGTCGGCCGAGAACGGGTGCACGTGCTCTTCGTAGGCCGGACAATTGGCGCCGCACAGGCCGCTCGCCATCGGCGCGTTCAGGCCGTTGAGCGTCGACAGGCCGTGGAAGCCGCCGAAATAGGCGCGGCCGTTCATCGGCGCGTCCAGATCGACGATCGTTCGCCACGACGCGATCTCGCGCTTTTGCTGCTCGGGCAGCTCTTCGGAGCCGCTCTGCTGCGTCGCCGTCACCTGCGTGCCGACGACGTCGCGCACGGCGCCGCTCGCGGGATCGACGTCGAGGCGATCGCCGGTGTAGCCGATGTTGCCGACGAAGGCCTGCCCGCTGTTGCCGCCGGCGATCGTCGAGAAGCTGACGGGATTCGTGGCCGGACAGGGCGTCGAGCCGATGCAGTAGTAGTCGTCGGTGTACGTGTAGAAGCCGCGCGCCAAGCCGTCTTTCTGATCGTAAGAGTGGACGGCGCCGGCGGCGAAGAAGTAGACGGTGCTCGGTGTCACCGCCCAGATATTGCCGCCGACGTCGGTGGAGACGTCGCGGAAGTCACCGCCCGTGCCATAGGTCGTGACGTGGCCGTTGGTGATCGGCGGGCCGGGCTGGAACGTCGTCATGTCGCCGGGCGGCGGCACGCGCGACCCGCCGTCGTCGCCGCCGGTCGCCATATCGCCGCCGCCGCTCGGCGAGCGCGCCATGTCGTTGCCGCCGCCACTTTGTGATGACGAGCCGGCGACGCCGTTCGCGCCGCCGCAACCGCCGACGAGCAGCGCCAATACCCAAGATAGTCGTGCACGCATGCGCGAAACCATCGCAAACGCGGTGCCGAGGCGCGGCCGCCGACTTCGGCGCGTCAGTTCGCCGGTCGCGGAATGAAACTTCCCATCGCGGAGCGTCGCGTCGCCGCGGCGACGGCAATTGGCGGGCGCGCCGGCGCCGCGCGCGTCAGTTACGGCACGTACCAGCGGATGTTGGCCGGCGCGAGCGGGCTGTGCGGGCCGGCGACGCGATCGATGCGCAGCTGAATCACCGGGCGCGGGCGGCGCGTCGTCGCGATCCAGAAGGTCCATGGCACGGCGGCGTCGACCTCGACCACCCAGCAGTCGCAACCGGCGACCCTTTCGCGGCCGATGACGCGCAGGGAAAAGCGGCGCAAGAGCTCGTCCATGGCGCCGCTCGAGCCGCCCGAGCGCGCGACGAAGCTGGCGGAATAGCCGTCGGCGAGCGGGAAGCCGGCGATGAGCACGCCCCACAAGTGCCAATCGAACGCCGGCGCCGGCAGCTCGAGCGCGACTTCGAGCGGCAGCGCCAGCTCACCACCTGAGCCGGGCACGACCATCCAGTGGCGTCCGGATAGACGCCGGCCCTCCCAGCGAATGTCGACGCGCGTGGCGTCGCCTTCAATCCAGCGGGCGCGCAGCGGCGCCAGCGTGCGCGCGTCGACCTCGTCGAGGTGGTCGTGGCGCGCGCCGTCGTGGCGCAGCGACTGCTGCGTGCGCACGAGGAGCGCGCGGCCGTCGCGCGTCTGCCGCTCGAGCCGATCGCGCCACTCGCCGACTTCGTGGCCGGCGCCGTCGGTCACGCGCCAGACGTTGGCGTATTCGGGCAGCTCGTCGCCGCAGACGATGCCGGACTCGGGCGTCACGTCATTCATGCGCCGAGGATGCCGCAATCGATCGACGTGCGCTTACAGCTTCTTGCGCATGCGTTATCATCGGCGAACATGGCGCTCGCGCGACAGCGGCTGTTCGCGTCGGATGAGCTGACCGTCGAGCGCGTGGCCTGCGACGGTCACGATCCGCGGCGGGCGCGTGAGGAGGTCTTCGCCGGCGATCGCGTCGTCATCGTGCTGCGCGGCGACTTTCATCTGCGGCATCGGCGCGGGCGCGGCTTCGTCGATGTGCGCAACGCGCTGTTGGCGCGCGGCGGGCAGCCCTTCGTCATGGCCCATCCGCGCGGGCGCGGCGACGTCTGCCTGTCGTTCGGCGGCGCCGCGGTGACGCGACTGCTCGACGAGCACGATGTCACCGGCGCCGGCTTGCACACGGCGCCGCCACCGCTCATGACGGCGGCGCGCCGGCTCGCCGACGACGGCGGCCTCGGCTGGCAGGCGCTCCTCGCGCAGGCGTTCGCGCCCGATTCGTCGCCGCACCCGTCGCCGGCTGACCGGGAGATCGCCGAAGCGGTGCGCTACACCTTGAGCCGCCGCTTCGACGAGCCGGTGCGCCTGGCCGACGTCGCGCGCGCGGCGGCGGTCACGCCGTTTCACGCCTGCCGCGCCTTTCGCCGTGCGACCGGAACGACGATCCACGCCTGGCTCGACGAGCTTCGCTTACAGCATGCGCTGGCGGCGCTGCTCGACGGCGAGCCGTCGATCGCCGCCGTCGCCGTCGCCTGCGGCTTCGCCAACCACGGCCACTTGACCAACCGCTTCGTCGCCCGCTTCGGCGTCACGCCGTCTCAGGCGCGCGCCGGCGGCGTGCGCCGCACGTAGGGCCGCGCGACGATGGCAAGCCGACGCCGCGCGCCCATACTCGAATCATGCGCCAATCGACCCTCTATCTTTGCCGGCACGGGGACACCGAGTGGTCCACCGTGCGACGCCTCGCCGGTCGCACCGATCTGCCGCTGACGGCGCAAGGTGAAGCCAACGCGCGCCAGCTCGGGACGCGGCTGCACGACGTCATCTTCGATCGCGCGCTGATGAGCCCGCTCTTGCGCGCCCGCCGCACCGCCGAGCTCGCCGGCTTCGCCAAGGCGCACGTCGACGATCGGCTGCGCGAGATGGACTTCGGCCGCTACGAAGGGCTCACCATCGCCGACATTCGCCGCCAACAGCCCGACTGGACCTATCTGCGCGACGGGTGTCCCGGCGGCGAAGACGCCGACGATCCTCGGCCGTCGCGCCGACGCGCTGCTCGCCGACCTCGAGTCCGCCGGCGGCCGCGTCGTGCTGTTCGCGCACAGCGTGATCCTGCGCGTCCTGACCGCGCGCTTCTTGGGTCTGCCGGCGAGCGCGGGTCGCATGTTCATGATGTCGCCAGGCGCGCTCAGCATCCTCGGCTACGACACAGTCGAAGAAGCGCGCGCCATCGCCAGCTGGAACGACAGCCGCCACCTGAGCGGCCAAGCTGGATTCGCCTGAAGCCGAAGAGCGGCGACGCACCGCTCGCTCGCTCGCCGTCGTAGCAAAAATGTGGCTCGCTCGCCGGCCATCGAGGCAAGATTGTGGCCGCTCGCTTGCACTATCGACGGTCATGAAACGAGTCCTACTGGTCGACGATGATGCGGACAGCCGCGATCTCTACGCCCGCTATCTCGACGAGGAGGGCTTCGACGTTTCCGTGGCCAGCGACGGTGCCGAAGCGGTGGCGCTGGCGTCGGCGGTGCCGCCGGACGCGATCGTGATGGACGTCTCCATGCCCGGCATGGGCGGGCCGGAAGCAGCGGGGCGGCTGCGCGGCGGTGATACGACGGCCACGATTCCCATCGTCGCCTTGACCGCCGAGCCGCTGGCCGAGGTCGAGAGCAGCAGCTTCGACACGATGTTGGCGAAGCCCTATCCGCCGCCGGCGCTGGCCGAGCTGTTGACGGAGCTGATGACCGCGACGACCACCACGACGATTGCAGCGGCGCCCGCAGCGGCGATCGCAGCGACGCCCAACACGACGATCGACACGACCATAAAAGCGACGATCGCAGCGCCGGCCGACCACGCCGACGACGCGACCGTCAGCGTGACACAGCCGGGCGACCACCGCGCGTCTTAGCGTCGAGCGTGCCTTCGGTCGACGCGGGCGTTCAGTCTTTGCCGTCGTTGGGCATGCCGAGATGCTTCATGCGCGCATACAACAGCGCGCGCCGAATGCCGAGCAGCCGCGCCGCCTGCGCCCGATTGCCCTGCGCGACGACGAGCGCGCGCTCGATCAGCTGCCGCTCGACGCGCTCCAGATTCGGCCGCAGCGCGAGGTCGGTCTCGCTCGGCGTCGCGGCGGCGATCGGCGGCGCCGGCAGCTGCAGGTCGTCGACATCGAGCACTTCGGCGCGGGACATCGCGCAGGCGCTCTCGATGACATGGCGCAGCTGACGCACGTTGCCCGGCCAATCGAAGTCGACGAGCCGCAACATCGCCTCCTCCGACACCGCGCGCCGCTCGGGGCCGGCCGCGCGCACGAACGCGTCGACGAGCAGCGGAATATCCTGGCGCCGCTCGGCCAACGGCGGCACTTCGATGCGAATGACGCCCAGCCGGTAATACAGATCCTCGCGCAAGGTCGCGCCCGGGCTGCCCGGCGTCACCGGCCGCGACGTGGCCGCGACGAGCCGCGCCGTCGACGTCTGCCGCGCCGTGCCGCCGACGCGCTCGAAGCCACCGTCCTCGCAGACGCGCAGGAGCTTGGTTTGCACGGCCGCGTCCAAGTCGCCGATCTCGTCGAGGAAGAGCGTGCCGCCGTGAGCCAAATGAAAGCGGCCTTCGCGCCGCTCGACGGCACCGGTGAACGCGCCTTTTTCGTGGCCGAACAGCTCGCTCTCGACCAGCGTCGGCGGCAGCGCCGCGATGTTGACGGCCACGAACGGCGCCGCCGCGCCCAAGCCGTGCGCGGCGATGGCGCGCGCCACCAGCTCCTTGCCGACGCCGGTCTCGCCCAAGATCAACACCGGCGCGCGCGAGGCGGCGGCGCGACCGATGGCCTTCCACACTTTGAGCATCTCGGGGCTGGAGCCGATGAGCGCGTCGCTGGTGCCGGTCGGCTCGACGTGTGCCGGCGTCGGCGAGCGCACGGCGCGGGCGACGCAGGCGACGAGCGCGTCCAGATCGAACGGCTTGGTGACGTATTCGAAGGCGCCGAGGCGCATGGCGCGGATGGTGCGCTCGCTGTCGCCGTAGGCCGTCGCCATGATGACCGGCAGCTGCGGCAGCGACTGACGCAGCTTGGCCAGCAGATCGATGCCGTCCCCGTCTTTGAGGCGAATGTCGAGCAGCACGGCCGCGAACGAATGCTGCGCCAACAGCCGCTCGGCCGCCGCGATGCCGTCGGCCACGTCGACGACGTAGCCGGCGTCGCGAAAGTGGCCGGCGAGCGCGTCGCGAATGGTGCGCTCATCCTCGACGACCAGTAGGCGCAGCGTCGCGGTCATGGCAGCTCGACGTCGAAGATAGTGCGCTCGGTGGCTCGACGATAGGTCAGCTGCGCGCCCTGCGCGGCCAACAGCGAGCGGCTGAGGAAGAGGCCGAGGCCGGTGCCCAGCGACTTCGTCGTGAAAAAGGGCTCGAACAGCTCGCCCACGCGGCCCGCGGGAATGCCTTTGCCGTCGTCGCGCACCTCGACGTGGATGCGCTCGCCGGCACGCACGACCACGACATCGACGCTGCCACCGTCAGGGCTGGCCTCGACGGCGTTGCGCAGCAAGTTGTCGAGGACGGCGGTCAGGACCTCGCGGTTGCCGTCGATGTGCGCGCTGCCCGAGCGCTGCACGCGTACGTTGCAGGCCGCGGCCAGCGCCTCGGCCTGGCGGATGCGCTCGTCGATGAGCGCGTCGAGCGCCAGCGGCTCGCGATCGGTCGGCGCCTTGCGCGCGACGAGCAACAGCGAGCTGACGACACGATCGAGGCGCGCGATCTCCTCCAGGCAGATCTCGACGTCGGCGCGGGCGCGATCGTCCAAGCCGCGGCGCATGAGCCCGTCGAGCTTGAGCTTGATGCCGGTGATGGGGTTGCGCACCTCGTGAGCGACGCCGGCGACGACGCGGCCGAGCCCGGCCAGGCGCTGCTCGTGGTCGAGGCGCCGTTCGAGCGCGCGCTCGCGCGAGCGCGTGTCGGCCAGCTCGGCGGCCATGGCGCGCAGGCCGGCGGCGACGCGGTTGAGCTCGGCGGCGCGCGGCGCGGGGATGTCGGCGCGCAGGTCGGCGCGCAGCCGCACCAGCGCCGTCTCCAGCTCGCCCGTCCCGCGCCGCAGCGTCCGCCAGCCGTCGAGCGTCATGACGACGAGCAACAAGCACACCAGCGTCATGCTGCCGACTTCGAGGAGCAGCTGACCGCGCGGCGCGTGCGGCGGTGGCGCCGGCGGCAGCCGCGTCAGCGACCAAGCCACGAGGTTGGCGGCGTCGATGGCGCGCGCCGAGACGAGCAGCAGATCGTGCGGCAGCGCGCGGCGCAGATGCTGCGTCTGGCGCGAGCCGCCGGCGCGCGCGCAGGCCATCGCCGCCAAGTCGAAGTCGGCCGGCAAGAGGCGCGGGCGCGGCATGCCGTTGCGCGACGAGCGCGCGACCAGCACGGTGCCGTCGCTGGCGCAGTAGCCGCCGCTCGAGTGGGCGACGGTGGTCAAGAGCTCGTCGACGCCGGTGGCGACCGGGCCGGCCGGCGCGGCGGCGCGCGCGCCGTCGCAGTCGGGGCCGAAGCAGTCGTCGTCGTCGCCGTGGTCGTCGTCGGAGCCGCGCGGCGCGCGCAGCTGCGCGACCGCGAGCCGATGGTCGACCGCCTGCCGCGCCAGCGCGTCGACGAGCCCGTCGGCCGCGATGACCGCCGCCGCCTCGCGCACCGAGTCGCGATCGGCGCGCAGCTGATTGAACGCCAGCGCCGCCGTGGCCACGAGGACGACGACGAGACAAAGGATCAGGGAGAACCGGCGCCGAAAGGACATCGAGGTCGCTCGCGACGATCGTGGAGCAGGACCCGTGCCGAGTAAAGCCCGCGCCGCCGCTGCCGAGCCCGAGCGCGGCTGAACGCTCAGCGTTCACTGTGTACGCTGAGCGTACGCCGACGACGGGCGAAGTCGGCGGCGGACGCGGCTTTCCGCGTGGCGCACGGCTTGCTGAGTCGGCCGGCGGAGGGACACATGAAGAACATCGTTCGCCCGGTTCGTTCGCGTCGAATGGCGGCCACGCCCAGCCGTCGCGAGGCGCTGCAGCTCATCGGCGCGGTCGGCGTCAGCGCCATCGTCGGCTGCTCGTCGAGCAGCAGCGGCAGCGGCGCTGGCGGCGGCGGCGGATCGACCACCGGCGGCGGCGTCGACGCCGGCACGGACGCGGCGGCCAACGCCGACGACGCCGGCGCCGACCTCGCGACCGCCGGCAGCGACGCCGCGCAAGCGTCCGAATGCGTGCTGACGGCCGAGCAAGAGGAGGGACCGTTCTACATCGCCGTCGACGCCATCCGCAGCGACATCACCGACGGCAAAGCGGGCGTGCCCTTGGCGCTGACGTTCACCATCATCGACGTCACGACTTGCCAGCCGCTCGCCAACGCCGCGCTCGACATCTGGCACTGCGACTACACCGGCATCTACTCGGACGAAGCCTCGCAGAGCACGACCGGGCAGACGTTCCATCGCGGCGTGCAGATCACCAACGCCGCCGGCCAAGCGTCCTTCGCCAGCGTCTTTCCCGGCTGGTACGACGGCCGCACGATTCACGTGCACATCAAAGTGCATATCGGCGGCGCCGCCAGCGGCAGCACCTATAGCGGCGGCCACGTCTCGCATACGGGAAACGTCTTCTTCCCGCAAGCGCTCAATGACGCCGTCGCGGCCGTCAGCCCTTATGACACCGGCGATACCAACGCGCGGACCTTGAACGCCAATGACAATGTTTGGAGCAACCAAAATGGCAGTAAATATGTTTGCACGGTCGCCGGATCGGCCAGCTCGGCGATTACGGCGTCGATCGTGCTCGGCGTCGATCCGACCGCGACGCCGGTCTTGATCGGCGTGCACTCTTAATGCGCGACAAAGGAGACGAATGGCAATGAGAAGCTCGTTATGCGCGCTGACGCTGTTGTCGGCCTGCTCGTTGGCGCAATCGACGACGGCGCCGGCGCAAACGGCGAAGCCGACGGCCGCGGCCACCGCGCCGGTCGCGAGCGACCCGACGGCCGCGACCGTGGCCGCCGCCGATGCATTTCTGGCCACGCTCGATGACGCCGGACGCGCCAAGGCGAGCCTCCCGTTCGCCAGCACGCAGAAGGCGACCTGGTCGAATTTCCCGGTGGGAATGGTGCAGCGCAACGGCGTGCGCTGGGGCGACTTGAATGCGCGGCAACGCGAGTCGGCCACGCGCTTATTGGCGACCGCGCTGAGTAAACCGGGCCTCGATAAGGTGCACGCCATCATGCAAGGCGACGAGCTCCTCAAAGTCGCGGAGCGTGAGCATCCGAGCGGCCCGCCGCTGGGCCGACCGGACGGACCGCCCAATGGCGCGCGAAATGGGCCGGCGCACGGCGCGCGACCGCCGGGACAGGGTCCGCCGCCGGGATTCACCGGGCCCCACTTCGGTCGCGACGAGTATTATCTGGCACTCTTCGGCGCGCCTTCGTCGACGAGCCCGTGGATGATTCAATTCGGTGGGCATCACTTGGCGATCAATCTGACGATCGTTGGCCGGCACAGCGTCATGACGCCGAGCTTACCGGCCGCGCAGCCGGCGACTTACCAGCTCGACGATCGAACGATACGGCCGCTCGGTCGCGAGAATGACGAAGCCTTCGCGCTCATCAATGCGCTCGATAAGGAGCAACAAAAGAAGGCGATATTGAATTATCAAGTGAGCGATTTGGTGCTCGGGCCCGGTGAAGATGGCAAGACGATTCAGCCCGAAGGCATCAAAGCGGCCGAGCTGAATCGGACGCAACAGCGCCTGCTGCTCGAGTTGGCGCACGAATGGGTCGGCATCATCAATGACGAAGCGGCGGCGGCGCGAATGGCCGATATCGAATCCCATTTGGCCGACACTTGGTTCGCCTGGAGCGGACCGACCACGAACGGCAGCAGCGCCTATTTCCGCATTCAAGGGCCGACGTTATTGATCGAATATTCGCCGCAGCGAATGCGCGGTGACAATGGCCTCGACGTCGATCATATCCACACGATCTATCGCGATCCGACGAACGATTACGGCGCGCGGCTGGTCCAGTGAAGCTGGCGGCCTTGGCGTTCGTGGCCGGTGCGTTCGTCTGTCCGGCGACGGCGACGGCGCACGTGCTCGACCAATATCTGCAAGTGGCGCAATTAACGCTCGCGCCCGACGGCGTCGGCGTCGAGCTGCGCCTGATTCCCGGCGTGCAAGTCGCCGATCGCGTCTTCGCCGCCATCGACAGCAATCGCGACGGGCGGATCGCGCCCGCCGAAGCGGAGGCGTATGCGCGAGCGGTCATGCTCGCGCTGACGCTCGCGATCGATGGCCGGCGGGTGCCGTTGACGCTCGTCGGCGCGCAGTTTCCGTCGCGCTCGGAGATGCAGGACGGCGTCGGCGTCATTCGCCTGCAGCTGACCGCGCAGGCGTCGTTCATGACGGAGGGCCGGCATCGCGTCGATATGCGTAATGATTATTGGCCCGAAATCGGCGTTTATCTCGTCAACGTGCTCGTGCCCAAGAGCGCGACCATGACCGTCGCACGACAAGCGCGCGACCGCTTGCAACACGAATTGCAGCTCGACGTCGAGATCGCGCGAGCGAAGCGCGGCCTATTGACGCGGCTACGCGACGTATTCAGTCGGATTTAGCCCGCCAATCCTAAGTGTGATGATTAGGAAGCCTGCGCCTCGGCGGCGTGGCGGAAGATCTTGTAGTGCAGTCGCAGCACCGGCATTCCCAAGAAACGCACCGCATGGTCGCAGCGCAAGACGCCGCGCTCGTCGACATAAACGTGGAAATGCTCTTTGAGCGAACGGATATGCCACACGCAGACGCGATCGCGGGCCCGCGCTTGCACGCGATAAAAGCCGACGTCGCCGAAGCGCGTGCCCGACGAATCGAGGATCAACGAGCCATCGGCGCGCAGCTCGGGGCGCAACAGCACGGTCGCGTTGCCGCGCGGCATCGGGAACACGACCTTGACGCACGGTCCGGGCGCGTTCGGCGCGCGCTCGGTCATGTAAAAGCCGGTATAGAGCACGCGCTGCTGCTGCGCCATCGTGCGAAACCAGCCGGTGTAACGCACGCTGCCGTCGGGTCGGCGCAGCGAAATGATCTCGCTGACCATGCCGTGCGCGGTCTCGAGCGGCGACAGCGGGAAATTCAGCTGATCGACCTGGCGACTGATCGTCTTGACGAGCAGCTGCAGCGCCACACTCGACGGGAAGTAGGTCTCGCTCCACACGTCCATCGCGAACCGCGCCGTGTGCTCGTAGAAGTCGCGCACGAGCGGATGCAGCCGTGTCGGATCGAAGCCGTCGCCGGCCAGCGCCGTGAAGTCGGGCACGAGGCCGCTCGTGCGCGCGTCGCGCTCGACGGTGAGCCCTTCGGCGGCGGCGACGTCGCGATAGGGCGCGTCGCCGATGACGTCGCCGCCCATTGGACCGACGAGCCAGGCGAGGTCGGCGCGGCGATGCGTGCGACCGAAGAGCCAGATGAGCGCGTAGATGAATTGGGCGCCGATCTTTCCGACGATCGACGCCAACCAGCCGACGCGCTGCCGCTCCATCGCCTGCAACGTAACACGCCGGCGCGGTAACGGCCGGCGACTGCGCGCACGATCGCGCGCGACGTCAGCCGCCGCGCGGCATGCGTACGCAAAACGTCGTGCCCTCCGGCGTCGAGTCGACCGAGATCGTGCCGCCGTGTCCGCGCACGATTTGGTCGACGATGTACAAGCCGAGCCCGAGCCCGCGCGACTGCGCCGCCCCGCCGCTGCCCTGCCGAAACGGCTCGAACAGCGTCGGCACCAGCTCGCGCGGAATCATCGGCCCGCGATTGCTGACGCGCAACACGACGTGATCGTCGCCGACGTCGAGCGCCACGCGCACCGGCGCCGCGCGGTCACCGTGCGCGATGGCGTTGGCCACCAAATTCGACACCACTTGCGCCATGCGGCCGGCGTCCCAATGGCCGGCCGCGCACAGCGGCGCCGCGAGCTCGATGACGCAACCGTGGTGCGCGGCGCGCAAGTCCGCCACCGCCGCCGCCGCAATCTCGCCCAAGTCGCACGGCGCCGGCGTCACCGGCAGCCCGCCCGTTTTGAAGCGGCTCTGCGCGAAATCGATGAGCGTGCGAATCAGCTCCGTCATTCGCCGCGCCGCCTCCTGGATGTGCTCGACCTGTCCACGCGCCGCGCCCGACAGCGCCGAATCGAGCAGCATGAGGCCCGTCAAACCGGTCACCGCGCTGAGCGGGTTGCGCAGGTCGTGCCCCAAGATGCCGAGCATTTGGTCGCGGAAGCCGAGCGCGCGCGCCAACTCCTCCTGCACGCGCTTGGTATCGCTGATGTCGGTGGCGGCGCCGATAGCACCGATGATGTCGCCGCGGTCGTCGCGCAGCGGCTCGATCGACGCCAAGAGGCAGCGCGTCTCGCCGTCTTTGCGCACGCCGACCTCGCTCGTGACGCCGCGGCCGCTGTCGATCGCCTGCCGCAAGATCGTCGCCAGCGCCGTCGACTCTTCGGTGACTTCGTCGATCGTGTGGCCGAGGTCCGGCGTCGGACCGAACGCGATCGGCACCTGCAGCCAACGAAAACGCAGCTCGCGATCGACCTCGAAGAGCGACACCTGCGAATGCGCCAACGCCACGCGAAAGCGCTCCTCACTCTCGCGCAGCTGCTGGTGCAGGCGCGCATTCTCCAGCGTCTGCGCGGCGCGGCCGGCGATGGCCTCGGCGATGGCGCGATCGTCGGGACCATATTGCCACGGCGATTCGCCGCTCCACACGAACGTCGCCACCGCGGCCAGCTCGCCGTTCAAGCGCAGCGGCAACAGCAGACACGATCGCGCCGAGAGCCGCGCCAAGAGCGCCGCCAGCGCCGGATGGTCGCGTAGATCGGCCGCGTTCACCGCGGGCACGATGCAGGTGCCGTCGGCGACCAGCCGGCGCAACGACGCCGCCAGCGCCGGCGACTGCGGCGCGCGCAGGAGCTCGTCGGCCAGCGCCGCGTCGGCCGCATCGCGATGGGCGACGCGCACGCGACCGAGCTGCCCGTCGCCGCCGGCGACCGCGTCGATGAGGCACCAATCGCCGAGCTCGGGAACGGCCATGTGCGCCAGCGCCGCGTAGACGCCTTCGTGATCGATGGCGTCGGCCAGCCCGGTCAGCTTCGACAGGAGGCGCAGGCGGCTCTCGGCCAATTTACGCTCGTGGACGTCGCGGCTGGAGACCGCCACCGACTCGATGGCGCCGGCGGCATCGGGCACCGGGCTCATCAGCGTCTCGCGCCAGCGCCAGCTGTCGGGCGTCGGCATCAGCACCTCGTTCCGCAGCGTCTCACCGGCCGCGACGCGGGCGAAGTTGGCGCGATTGTCGCGCAAGACGTGCGCCGGCAGCTTCAGCTCCGCGATCGTCAGGCCGAACATCTCTCCCGGCGGTCGATTGGCCAGCTCGCCGAACGACTGCATCACCGCCCGATTGCCGAAGACCAGCTGCGTCGTGTCGAGCGCATAGAGCGCCACGCGATCGGGCAGCGCGTCGAGCAGCGCCTGTAGCATGCGGTTGCGCTCGCGCAGCGCCACGACCTCCGGCGTCGCCGCGCCCGCGCCCGCCGCCACGCCGGCGACGAGCCGATCGACCGCCGCCGCCAAGCGCCGCGCGCCGTCGTCGCCGGCGACGGCGGCGAGCTCGCTCACGAAGCGGCGCTTTGCGTCTTCGACTGCGGAATCCACGGCCATTGGGCACCTCGTCCGACTCGACACGACACCTGACGGCCGGTCGCACGAAGGATACAACAGCCCGTCCACGCAGCCCATTCGACGCGCACCACAGGCCGCGGCTCAGCGCGCCTTTTTCAGCTCGACGTCGAGCTCGATCGTGACCTCGTCGCCGAGCACGACGCCGCCGGTTTCCAGCGGCTTGTTCCAGGTGAGCCCGAAGTCCTTCCGATTGATCTTCGCCTGCGCCGTCGCGCCGCGGCGAATGGTGCCGAACGGATCTTTGACCTCGCCCGTAAAGTCCGCGATCGTGAGCACGACCGGCTTCGTGACGTTCTTGATCGTCAGATTCCCGGTGACGCTCCAGCCATCGCCGCCGCGACGCTCGATCTTGGTCGAATCGAACGCGATCGTCGGGAAATGCGCGACGTCGAAGAACAGCGGCGACTTCAGATCGGCGTCGCGCTTGTCATTCTGAGTCGCGATCGAAGCCGCGTCGATCTCGAGGTGAACCTTCGATTTCGTGAGGTCGGCGTCGTCGAGCGCCACCGTGCCGGCATATTTGGCGAAGGAGCCGCGCACCGTCGAAATCATCATGTGGCGCACGGCGAACCCGACGCGGCTGTGGCCGGCGTCGATGTCCCAGTTGCCGGCCGCCGCCGGCGCCGCCGCGCCCAGCAACGACGCGCCTGCGACCGCGAAAACCAACATTGAACGCAGCGAACGATTCATGGCAGTAGCTCCTTCGAGAGGTCGACCGTTGGATGCGGAGGACGCCGTTGTCTCCGTATGTTGATATCAACATATTTATATCAACATGTTTATTTGTCAAGCCGTGTGACTCACTTTGTCCGCCGCTCCGTCGCTGACGACCGCGAACGCGACGCGAGATGATCCACATCACGCGCAATCTGCCGCTGACGATGTACGCTCCAGTGCAGCCCATGGACGAGCTCCTCGGATGGCTGCCGGTCTTCGTCTTTGCCCAGGTCATCGAGGTGCCGGTCTACGTCGTGCCGCTGCGCCGCGTGGGCTGGCGCGGCGGCCGGCTCGTCCTCGCGGCGTTCGGCGCCACGGCGCTCACGCACCCGTTTGTGTGGTTCGTCTTTCCGCGACTGTTGCCGCGATCGTTGTGGCTGATGGCGTTCGTCTCGGAGTCGTTTGCCGTCGTGATTGAGGCCGCCTATTTGCGGCTGCTCGGCGTACGCCGGCCGCTCGGCTGGTCAGTTCTGTCCAACCTGCTCAGCTTCGTGCTGGGCGCCATCGGCCACTTCACGATTGGGTGGCCTTAGGAGCGCGTCATGCGACTGGCCTCGATAGCATTGCTGGCACTGACGGCGACGGCCGCCGCGGACCCGATCCCCTTCGAGGAACAGAAGCCGCACGCGCCGAAGTGCGAGGCGGCCAACGTCCGGCGCGAGGGCGAGCGCTGCGTCGTCTGCAAGCACAAGCCCCGCGACGAGAAGCAATGCGACGCCCAGTTCCAAAACACCGCGTATCACTATCGCTGCGATACGAAGGACCAAACCGGCGACGTCACCGAGCTGTGGTGCGGTAAACCCCCGCAGGAAAAGTAGCCGGACGCCGCCTCGTTGGCGCGCCTTCACCGTCGACGCGCCGCCCGCCGCCGGCCGAAGCGCGCGCGACGCCGCGAGTCGCCTGCGTTCAGCAGCCCGAGCTGCCGGTCGCCTTCGTCCGCTGAGTGCGCTTGCCGTCGCTGGCTTTGACGGTCGCGGCCACGTCGATGTTTTCGCAGTCGCCCTCGCCGCCCTCGTGCGCGGGCGGGCAAACGCGCGTCACGACGTAGTCGATGTCGATGGTGACGCGATCCGCCGTCCAGCGCTCGGCATAGCGCTGGCCGACGCGATCGGCGCGCGTGACCGCGACGCCTCGGCGCGTCGCCAGCACATCGTGACCGTTGACGTGAACGAGCGCGCGGTCGGGAGCTGCCGCATTAACGGCCAGAATCTTGACCGCGTGACCCGCTGCCGACGCGGGCCAATGCAGCTCGGCGCCGCATTCGCCGTCGCCCCACGCTTGATCTTGCAGCGCGCCGAGAAGCGGCGGCGCCGCGACCGCGTCGGCCGGGATGAGCAAGAGAGCGAGCAGCAACACCACTGACGCGCGGGCGAGCATGTTCCTGATACGCGTTTCGAGGGCGAATAGTTCCGACGGCGAAACCGAGGGATCGGCTGCTGCGCTGCCCGTTGCTTCGCGGGCACCGAATCGGCACTCGACTTCGTTCTTACGCCAAACAAAGCCCTAGAAGTGACGAATGCACTGATCTGTCACTTTCGCGGGACATTCCTGCGCCTCTCCACATTCGCCAGCAGTTTCGAAGATCGTGCAATGACTCACTTTTGTCGACACAGCGCGTCTGCCGAATCTTCTTTGAAACATTTGGCAGCCTGTGTACTTCTTTTTCTATTCGACCAAAGTTCGCTGAGGGGTCATGCCTCATTTAGACGACAGTCGAGCATCGAACGCGCGCCGCAGCCCGATTTCGCCCAGCAGCGGCGTGGGCGCGGGCGTCGGTTTCGTCGACTGCCCGCCCGAGGCTTTGACCGCTCGCTGGACTAAGTCCCAAATTCCGCCGCCTCGCCGCTGCGACCCAGGTTCGATCGAGACGCGCGATTTACGCGGCGTCTTTCATGACTCGCCTACTTCCACCACCGAGCGTCACTGGAGAAAACCCATGATCCAAACCGGGCGCTGTACCTCGCGGCTGATCGTCTTGGCCGCGACCCTCGGACTGGCCGCCGTCGGCTGCGGCGGCAGCTCTTCGATCACCAGCTTGGCCGTCTCGCCGGCGACGGCGACGCTCGGCATCGGGCAGACGCAGCAGCTGACCGTCTTCGGCACGCGCAGCGACGGCTCGGAAGCGTCGGTCACGGGCGCGACCTGGACCTCGTCGAACGCCGGCGTCGCGACCGTCAGCAGCACCGGCGCGGTCACCGGCGTCGCCGCCGGCAGCGCCACCATCACGGCCACGTCGGCCGGACGCAGCGCCACGGCGAGCATCACCGTCACCGGCGCCGCGCTGAGCACGATCTCGGTCTCGCCGTCGACGATCAGCCTCGCGGTCGGTAAGACGCAGGCGTTGACCGTGACCGGCACCTACGCCGACGGCTCGACGGCGACCGTGACCTCGAGCGCGACGTTCACGTCGTCGGCGCCGACCATCGCCAGCGTCAGCACGTCGGGCGGCATCACGGCCGTGGCGCCGGGTGACGCGACCATCACCGCCACCGTGTCTGGGCAGACGGCCACCGTCGCCGTCACCGTCACCGCCAGCACGGCGACGCTGACGTCGATCGCGGCCACGCCGGCCACGGTCACGCTGGCGCCCGCCGCCACGCAAGCCATCGTCGTCACGGCCACGTACTCGGACGGCTCGATGTCGCCGGTGACGACGAGCGCGACGTTCATGTCGTCGGACGCCACGAAAGCGACCGTCAGCGCCGCCGGGCTCATCACCGCCGTCGCCGTCGGCACGGCGACGATCACCGCGACGTTCTCGGGCAAGACGGCCACCGTCGCCGTCACCGTGAGCGCGGCCACGCCGACGCTGGTCTCGATCGCGGTCACGCCCAATCCGGTGGCGCTGGCGCCGGCGGCGACCGCGCAGCTCGTCGTCACCGGCACCTTCACGTCGGGCCCGACGCAGAACCTGACGTCGACGGCGACGTTCATGTCGGCCGGCACCGGCACCGCCACCGTCAGCGCCGCAGGGCTCGTCACCGCCGTCGCCAACGGCAGCACGACCATCACCGCCAGCGTGACGCCGGCGGGCGGCAGCGCCAAGACCGCCACCACCACCGTCAACGTCGCCACCGCGCCGCTCGGCGGCAAAGTCTTCTACGCCGGCGCCTACGACACGGGCGTCGCCTTCCAGCCCTTCGGCGGCTCGACGAACGACGTCACCGTCGACGCCACCACGACGCTCAACGCCACCGGCCACGGCTCGCTCAAGGTCAACTTCCCGGCGACGGGCTACACCGGCGGCGCCTTCGTCGACACCAGCGGCCCGCGCAACTTGACGGCGTTCGACTCGGTGACGTTCTGGGCCAAGGCGAGCGGCGCCATCACCTTCGAGAAGGTCGGCCTCGGCAACAACGGCGGCTTCTCGGCCAACAACGGCTACGACGTCGAAGAGGACGCGCTCGCGGTGACGACGACGTGGCAGAAGTTCATCGTGCCCATCCCGCTCGCGGCCAAGCTCACCGCCAACGACGGCCTCTTCCACTTCGCCGACGGCACCAACCACTCGGGCGCCAGCACCGTCACCGTTTGGCTGGCCGACATTCAGTACGAGGCGCTCGGCTCGGGCGTCATCAGCGCGCCGGTGCCGACGTGGACCAACGCCGGCGTCACGGTGGCCAACGCCGCGACCTATCAGATTCAGGCGTCGGACCTGGCGATCGCCTATACCGTCAACTCGGCGCCGCTGACGCTGACGGTGCCCAACCCCAACTACTTTACGTTCACGTCGGACAACGCGGTGGCCACCGTCAACGCGACCGGGCTCGTGACCGGCGTGAACACGGGCGCCAACGTCGTCGCCAACATCACGGCCGACCTCGGCACCGTCGCCACCAGCAACAAGCTCGCCGTCACCGTCACCAACGGCATCGTCAGCGCGCCGACGACGCTACCGCCGGTGCCGACGATCGCCGCCGGCGCCAACGTCATCTCGCTCTACAGCTCGGTCACGGGCGGCTACGGCGGCACCGCCTCCGACAAGAGCGGCAACGTCGACACCTGGCTGACGTGCTGGAGCGCGGGCACGGGCGGCGATCCGATCCCCGCCATCACCGTCGGCGCGAGCACGGCCAGCCCGCGCAAGTACGTCTTTACCGCGAGCAACGCTTACAGCGGCGTCGAGGTGCTGGGCAAGACCGGCGCCACGCAGCCCGGCAGCTGCGGCGGCACCATCACCGGCACCAACGAGCTCGACCTCAGCAGCATGACCGGGCTGCACGTCGACGTCTGGACGCCTGACGACAGCAGCAACTTGCAGTTCAAGATCGTCGACGCCGGCACCGACGGCCTGCTCGATGGGCCGGACATCAGCGGCGTGGCGACGCTCACCACCGGCTCGACGCCGCCGCTCGCCACCGGGCAGTGGCTGTCGTACGATCTGCCGTTCACGACTGCGTTCCCCGGCAACGACTTCGGCAGCAACGCCACCCTCTTGCACCACTTCGGCCAGCTGGTCATCGTCGCGCCCAACGGCGGCACCGTCTTCATCGACAACCTCTACTTCTACAACGCCGGCACGGGCGGCGGCGCCGGTGGTGGCGGCAGCGGCGGCGGCGGCGGCGCTGCCGGCGGCGGCGGCACGGGCGGCGGCGGTGGAACGGCCGGCGGCGGCGGAACTGCCGGCGCCGCACCGACGACGCTGGCCGCGGCGCCGACCGCGTTGCCGGCCAACGTCATCTCGCTGTTCAGCTCGACGTACACCGGCGGCACCGCCGGCGGCGACTACAGCGCGCGCGTCGACTCCTACGCCGCCAGCTGCTTCGGGCCGCCCGGCAACACCGTCGCCGACTACACCATCGCCGGCACGAGCCACGTCGTGAAGGCGTACTCGATTCCGGCCGCCTTCGCCGTCGTCGAGACGATCGGCGGCACCGGCGGCACGCCGACGCCGCCCGACTCGCTCATCTGCAACGGCGGCACGCAGACCGGCAGCAACCTCCTCGACGTCAGCGCCATGACGACGCTGCACTTCGACGTCTGGTCACCGGGCGGCTCGACGAACTTCCAGGTCCACCTCGTCGACGCCGACGCGACGTCGACGATCGCCGGCCCCGGCGCCGCGTCGGGCGCGACGGCGGGCACGGATTACGCGACGGGCGCCAACACCATCGCCGCCGGCGCGTGGGTGCCGTTCGACATCGCGCTGTCGTCGCTGGGCGCCGGCTCGCCGGCGGGCCTGACGAAGCTCGGGCTCATCAAGTTCTTCACCAGCGACGCCGGCACCTTCTACGTCGACAATCTGTACTTCCACAATTAGTCGACCCGCGCCACGCCCCTTCGCCGTTACCGCCTCATCGTCCTAGCCACGCGCGCGTTCACGGGCAGGGCCAGCTCGGCAACAAGCGGCCGAACGTCTCGGCGTGGTTGAAGCGCACGGGCGACGTGCCGATGATCGTGTCCTGGCGCGTCCCGGCGAGCGAGTCGCTGTCGGCCACCGTGACGGCGCCGCTCGTCAGCCACTCGCGTAATGGGCCTTTGCGGAACGAGCTGGGCCTCGCCGATCGTGCCGCGATCGGCGAGCCAGGCGCGATGGCCATCGTCGCGGTCGACGATATCGATCGGAATGCCGCGAAATGAAGTACCGCGATCACAACAGCCGGCGCGGCCAAGTGATTCCCTCGTGGAGATCCGCTGGCGCCGGCGGCGCGCTGAATTACGCATCGAGCACGCGGTCGCGGGACGGCGACCGCAAACGGGGGCGCGCATGAGCAGCGTGGCGAAGCGGGCCGGCGATCGGCCGGCGACAACGGCGCACGACGACGCGGTCGTGTTCGATCGCGTGACGTTTTCCTACGGCGGCGCCGCCGCGGCGCTCGACGGCGTCGACCTGCGCGTGCCGCGCGGCGTGCTCTTCGCGCTCATCGGGCCCAACGGCGCCGGCAAGAGCACGGCGCTCAACCTCATCACGACGCTGCTCGAGCCCGGCCAAGGCCACGTCCGCGTGTGCGGCCACGACAGCGTGCAGCAGCCCGACGCCGTGCGCCGCGTGCTCGGCTACGCGCCCGAGGAGTCGCTGCTCTTCAGCGGGCTGACGGCGCGCGAATTCGTCGCGCTGTCGGCGACGCTGCACGGCCTCGACGTGCGCACCGCCGCCGACGCGACGGCGCAGCTGCTCGGCGACTTCGGCCTCGGCGAGCGCGCCGACGACATGCTGGCGTCGTTCTCGAAGGGCATGCGGCGCAAGACGGTGCTGGCGGCGGCGCTGGTGCACGATCCCGAGCTATTGGTGCTCGACGAGCCGATGGAGGGCCTCGACGTCATCGCGCAGCAGACGCTGAAGGAGCTCTTGCGCCGGCGGGTCGCGCGCGGCCGCTCGGTGCTTTATTCGACGCACATCATAGAGATCATCGAAGCGCTGTGCTCGCACGTGGCGGTGCTGCGGCAGGGTCGCGTGCTCGCTGAAGGCGCCATCGCCGACGCCCGCGCCGCGCTCGGCGTCGCGCGACTGGAGGACGTCTTCCGCCTGCCGGCCGCGCCATGACCGGCGCCGCCATCGCGGCGCAGCTGGCGCGCCTGGCCGGCGTGCGCCTCGACGAAGCGCGCGTGTTGGCCGATCATTTGGCGCGCGACCGCCGCCGGCGCATGGACGCGCGCGCCCGCCAAAGCGGCCTGTCCGCCGACGCGCTCGACGTCCTCGTCGCGCTCTACTTGGCGCTGGCCGGCGTCGGCTGCGCGGGCGTGGCGCTGTTCCTGCGCGCCGAGCCGGCCCGCGCGGCGCTGCTCTTGTACGCGATTCTCATGCTGCTGGCGCTCGGGCTCAGCTTCTCCGAGCTGTTCGCCGTGCTGCTCGCCGACGAAGGCTTTCGCGTCGTCGCCTCGTGGCCGGTGCGGTCGCAGAGCTTCCTCTTGGCGCGACTGCGCGAGCCGGCGCGGCGCCTCGGCCAGGCGATGCTGCTCTTGGCCGTGCCGCCGGCGCTGGCGCTGGCGATCGGCAGCGGCATTCCGCTCGTCACCGGCGCCGTCTTTCTCGTCGTGGCGCTGGCCGGCGCCGTGGCCATGCTCTTCATCGTCGCCGCCATCTACAGCGCGCTCGTCGCGAGCCTGGGCGCGCGGCGCGCGCGCGTCATCGGCAGCGTGCTGCAGCTCGTCGGCCTGGTGGCGCCGCTCGGGTTGGGCGCGAGCGTCCGGCAGCTCCCGCTCGCGCGGCTCGACTTGGCGGCGGCACCGCGCGCCCTGCCGCTGACGTGGATGGCGGCGCTCGTGCAAGCCGCCGCCGGTCGGCTGCACGCCGCCGACGCGTGGATGATCGCGGCCGCGCTCGCCTGGCTGCTGCTGGCGCCGCTGGCGTCTTTCGCGTGGACGGCGCGCCAATACACGCGCGGCCTCATGACGGCGCGGCTGCAGCGCACGCGGCCGCCGTGGACGCCGCCGGTCGGCTGGGTGCTGGCGCTGCTGCGCCGCCCGGCCGATCGCATCGTCGTGACGCTGCTGGTGGCGCACGCGCGGTTCGACTGGCGCTTTCGCGCGCAGCTGCTGGCGCTGCCGATCGGCCTCGGCGCCGTGCTGAGCGCGTATGCCGGCGGCCTCGCGGTGCGGCAGCTGTTCGCCGATCCGCTGCATGCGACGGGACTTTGGCAGCCGTCGATGCTGTTCATCGTCTTGGCGCTGCTGCAGCCGGCGCTGACGCTGCCGCTCTTGTCGGGCAGCGCCGAGCACGGCGCGGCGTGGATCTTGCGCGTGGGCGCGCTGCCGATGGACGCCTTTGCCGTCGCCGGTCGGCGCGTCGTGCGCGTGCTGTTCATCGCGCCGATGCTGCTGTTGACGACGCTCGGCTACGTCTGGGCGGGCGCGCCGCTACCGTCGATCGTCGTCCACGTGGCGACGATGGCGCTCTTGTCCGAAGCGGTGGCGCGCCTGGTCGCCGAGGCGTTCCCCTATCCGCCGTTTACACGACCGACGGACGACGACGAGCGCGCCAAGACGATGATGGCGACCGCGCTCCTCGCCTATGTCACCTGCGGGCTGACGGCGCTCGCCGTCGTCCATATCGTGTACGCCGTGGCCGCGCACTGGCTATGAACGACGGTCGTCGCGCTCAGCCTTGAATGAACGCCAATATCTCTTTATTGACGATATCGGGATGCGTAGCCGGCATTCCATGCGGCAAGTCTTTGTAGACTTTAAACGTGCTGTTCTTCAGCAGCTTGGCCGACAGTGGACCGGCGTCCGCGAAGGGCACGATCTGATCGTCCTCGCTATGCATGACCAGCACCGGCACCGTGATCTTCTTCAGATCTTCCGTATGATCCGTCTCCGAGAAGACCTTGATACAATCGTAATGAGCCTTCGTCCCGCCCATCATTCCTTGTCGCCACCAATTGTCGATGATGCCTTGTGATATTTTGGCGTTGGGGCGATTGAAGCCGTAAAATGGACCGGCCGCGACGTCTCTATAGAGTTGCGCCCGATTTGCCGCCAGCGCATTGCGATAACCGTCGAACACCTCCATCGGCGTGCCGCCCGGATTCTTCGCCGACTTCACCATGATGGGCGGAATCGCGCTAATGAGGACGGCCTTGGCCGCACGACCATTGGCGTGTTGCGCGACATAACGCGTGACCTCGCCGCCGCCCGTCGAATGGCCGATATGAATGGCGTTATTGAGCTTCAGCGCCGTCACCAGCTCGGCGGCGTCCGCGGCGTAGGTATCCATGTCATTGCCGGTATCGGTCTGCGTCGATCGACCGTGCCCGCGGCGATCGTGCGCGATGACGCGATAGCCGCGCGCCAGAAAGAACAACATCTGATTGTCCCAGTCGTCGGCGCTGAGCGGCCAGCCGTGGTGAAAGACGATCGGCTGACCCTTACCCCAATCCTTATAAAAGATTTCGGTGCCGTCTTTCGTCGTGATCTTTCCCATCAGTCGGCTCCTTTAGTTGATCTACCCGTGGCTATGAAATCGACCGCACGGACTGATATGCAGAGCGCCGGCAAAGACAAGCCCTCGGCGACGCCGCGATTGTCGTGACGTCGCTGCGGCGACTGACGTATCCTCGGTAGACGAGGATTCTTGACGTCGCTCACCGTGCGCTTCGTGTGTGTCCTCCTCGCCCTCGCGGCCGCGCGCTCGGCTGACGCGGCATCGCCGGCGCTGGCGAGCGGCACGCTGCAGCTGGAGACGGCCGCCAACAGCGGCGCCACCGCCACCGTGTCGATGGCCGGCGGCACCATCGTCGTCACGTCGAGCGAGGTCATCAGCCTCGGCAGCGTGGCGGGCTGGACGGGCGACGGCACGACCACCGTCAGCGGACCGGCCGACATCATGACCGCCGGCTTCGCCCTCGGCTTCGCCAGCCTCACCTTCGGCAGCGACTTCGCGACGCCGGGCGCTCACGCCGCTTTGCCGTAGCCGCGTAAGACGGAATGGCGGCTATTGCACTTCGTGCGCGCCGATATCGTACGCGGCGCCCTTCGGTCGGATCGTGAGGTCGACGTCATGGCCCATGTTCGGCGTGCCCGGACTGGTGACCTTGTCGATGCAGCACGCGATATTGGCCGGGTCGTTCGCGATCAAATGGAAGTCGCTCGCGCTCACGAACGTCGGCGGCGCCGCGCTCTCGGTGCCGCGGTTGTCGTCGCCGGCCGCGGTCACGACGTTGGTCAACGAGCACTGCGGGCCCAGCTGCGAGCCGCCGCTCGTCGTGTTCTTGTAGAAGATCGAGTCGACGATCGATTTGATCGCGCCCGATCCGCAATCGGCGCCGCCGACGCCGGCCACGACCGTGTTGCGCACGACCGTGTTGAAGGCGAACTGCAGCGTCGTCGCTTTGTCGATCGTGACGCCGCCGGTCGTGGCCGTGACGCTGCCGTTGCCGGCGATGATGCTGTTGGTGATCGTGGCGCTGTTGGTGCCGCTCAGGATGATGCCGCCGCCCAGGTTGCCGGCGGCCGCGCCCCACAGCCCGATGATGTCGGCGTCGGCGATCAAGGTGCACCCGTTGCTCAAGATGCCGACGTCGGAGCTGTCGTGAATGCCGGAATTGCGCACCGTCAACGTGGCATTGGCGACGGTGCTGGTGTTGTTGGTGCACACGACGCCGCGCAGCGACTTGTTGTTCACGTCGCCGGCCAGCTCCAGCCCGTCGAGGATGACGGTATGTGCGCCGGTGGTGGCGTTCATCGTGACGGAGACGGCGGCGTTGCTGTAGAGCCGCGCCACCGCCGTCGACGTCGCCGATTTTCCCGGGCCGACGATGGTGATGGTCTGATCGTTGAGCGTGATGGCGCCGTAAGGCTGGCTGCTGCCTTTGACGAGCGCGAACGGTTTGCCGGACGAGACCGCTTCGCTCACGTCGCAGTAAGGGTTCGCCGTGGAGCCGTCGCGCGTGGTGCGCGCCGCGTCGCAGGCGGCGACGGTCATGTTGCCGTTGTCGACGACGGAGACTTGGCCGACGTTCGCGCACGTGCCCGCGCTCGTGCCGTCGAGGATGCAGACGCCGGACGTGCACTCGGCGTGCGCCTGACACGCGCGGCACGAGCCATCGATGTTGCAAATCGGGCTCATGGCCATCGTGCAGTCGTTCGACTGCGTCGCCGGCGACGTGGGAACGCAGGCGACGCACTGGCCGGCGTTCGTATCGCCGCTCGGCATGCAGCGCGGCGTCGCCGCCGAACGATTGGCGCAGGCGGCGTCGTCGCCGCTCATGCAGGCGCGGCAGCTGCCGTTGCTGCCGCAGATCGGCGCGGCGGCCTGGCAGTCCTTTGCCGCCGTGGCGGACGTGCACATGGCCATCGGCATGTCGGGGCTGCCGTCGCCGTTGCCGCCACCGCTCATGTCGTCAGCCGTAGACCTGCAAGCGTGGAACGGGACGTCGCAGAGGAACGGTGCCGTCGTGCAATCGGAATTCTGGGTGCACCAAGCGCCTTTGATGTGGACGTCGGTGCATGCCACCAGGGCAACCCAAGCCAAAGTCGCACCCACGAGTCGAAGGCTCCGCAGCATGGCCCCTACTCTAGATCATCTAGCTCGCGATGGTCCAAATCCCGCGTCGGAAGCGGCGCGCGGGCGACGAAGCGGCACGATTCTCGCCCGCGTTGCCGCCGACAGGTGCAACCGGCGCTCTTTTCCAGCATGACGGTAGCCCCGCGGCCCTTCGCGCGCGCGGCTCGTGCGCCGCGCGGACCCTTCTCGCCTGCCGTTTTCGGCTTACGGTGTCGGCCGCAGGCGAGTCGGCGCCGATTCCTCACGCAGCCGTCGGCCGCGCCGCGACACACTTTCACGTGTCGGATTGCATCGCCGGAGCAGCCCACACGGTTCGATAGCCGGTCAGAAAGGACAATCGCGATGGCCAAGAGAGTGGCGGACGTGCTCGTCGAGACGCTCGTGCAGGCGGGCGTCAAGCGCATCTACGGTGTGGCCGGCGACTCGCTCAACGGCATCACCGAGTCGATCCGCGAACGCCGCGACATCGAGTGGATTCACGTGCGCCATGAGGAGGTGGCCGCGTTCGCCGCCGGCGCCGAAGCGCACTTGACCGGCGATCTGGTCGTCTGCGCCGGCAGCTGCGGCCCCGGCAACTTGCACCTCATCAACGGGCTCTACGACTGTCAACGTAGCCGCGTTCCCGTCCTGGCGATCGCGGCGCAGATTCCCAGCCACGAGATCGGCAGCAGCTACTTTCAGGAGACCAAGCCGGAGCAGCTGTTCGCGGGCTGCAGCCATTACTGCGAGCTCGTGTCGCAGCCGGAGCAGATGCCGCGCGTGCTCGCCATCGCCATGCGCACGGCCATCGTCAAGCGCGGCGTGGCCGTCGTCGTCTTGCCCGGCGACGTCGCGCTGCGCGCCTGCGCCGATTCGGCGATCGCGCTCGGGCTCGACGCCGCGCCGGCGCGGGTCCGTCCGTCCGACGACGGGCTCGCGCGCGCCGCCGCCATCCTCAACCAGGCGCGCAAGGTGACCATCCTCGGCGGCGCCGGCTGCGCGGGCTCGCACGACGAGCTGATGGCCGTCGCCGCGCGGCTCAAAGCGCCGATCGTTCACGCGATGCGCGGCAAGGAATTCATCGAGCACGACAACCCGTATGACGTGGGCATGACGGGGCTGCTCGGCTTCTCGTCGGGCTATCACGCCATGATGAGCTGCGAGGCGCTGCTCCTCCTCGGCACCGATTTTCCCTATACGCAGTTCTATCCCAAGGACGCGCAGATCATCCAAGTCGACCTGCGCGGCGAGCAGATCGGGCGGCGCACGCCGGTGCAGCTCGGGCTCGTGGGCAGCGTGCGCGACACGCTGCAGGCGCTGGCGCCGCTGCTGGCGGACAA
The DNA here is from genome assembly GCA_963785725.1 of uncultured delta proteobacterium. GTDB lineage: Bacteria > Myxococcota_A > Polyangia > Palsa-1104 > Palsa-1104 > JAQBQH01. Next base: position 330,724 of record CAWAWS010000003.1, read on the forward strand.
AGTCGACCACAGCCATCTCGACAGCTGCGTCAAACATTATGCGCACGCGCGCCGGCAGCTCGACGACCTCGCCGTCGGCACGCCGGGCGAGACGCCGCTGCATCCGCAATACGTCGCCAAAGTGCTCGATCAGCTGGCCGCGGACGACGCCATCTTCAGCTGCGACGTCGGCACGCCGACGATATGGGCGGCGCGCTACCTGCGCATGAACGGCAAGCGGCGACTGCTCGGCTCGTTCACGCACGGCTCGATGGCCAACGCGCTGCCGCAAGCCATCGGCGCGCAGGCGACGTACCGCAATCGGCAGGTGATTACGCTGTCGGGCGACGGCGGCGTCGCCATGCTGCTCGGCGATCTGCTGACGCTGCGCCAGCATCGGCTGCCGGTCAAGCTCGTGGTCTTCAACAATGGCGCGCTCGGCTTCGTCGAGCTGGAGATGAAGGCGACCGGTTTCGTCTCGTTCGCCACCGAGCTGGTCAATCCCGACTTCGCCAAGCTCGCCGAATCCGCGTCGCTGCTCGGCCTCTCCGTCACGCGCGCCGAGGAGCTGCGGCCGGCATTGACGCGCGCGTTGGCGCACGACGGGCCGGCGCTCGTCGACGTCGCCGTCCATCGCCAAGAGCTGTCGATGCCGCCCACGATCAGCGTCGAGCAGGTGCGCGGCTTCGGGCTCTATGTGCTGCGCGCCGTGCTCAGCGGTCGCGGCGACGAGCTCGTCGACCTGGCGAAGACGAACCTCTTCCGCTGAGCGGCCGCGCCAGTCCTACTTTGCCGGCTTGGCCTTCTTGCACGGCGGCGCGGGGCCGTTGCCGTCCCAGCCGTCGTCGCAGACACAGCGCTTGACCGTGCCGCCTTCATCGTCGTTCTTCTCTACGGCTTCATGCTGATGGGCGCCGCACTTCGTCTGCCCGGCGCGTGCCGTCGGCATGCCGAGACACAAGAGGCCGAGCGCGATGATCGTCTGTCGCATGCGCGCAGCCTAACACGATCGCGAAACAGCAACTTTGCTCAGATTGGCCCGACAAATTTCTCGCTCTGCTCAATAGGCGACTTCATTACGGAAGCTAGCTTTCGCTATTAAAGACGTTGACTGAATGTCGCGGCACGTTAATTAGTATTAGCGGCTTTGTACGCTGACCGTTTCGGAAGGCCAACGGAGCAAACGTACGCAAACCACGGTACTCCGCTGTCGGGCGAGCGCCGTGCCAAGGGGCGTGATGTCTCAAATCCTCCTCATCGACGATGACGTCGCCCTCGTTCCCGAACAAGTGCGCGAAACATTTGCAGGGCCCGATTATCGCGTCGAATGCGCGGTCAGCGGCGCCGCGGGGATCGAGCTCGTTCGCCGGCAGCCGCCCGATGTCATCCTGCTCGACTTACGGCTGCCCGATCAATCGGGGCTGCAGGTTTACGAACAGATCCGGCGCATCGACGCGCGCATCCCGGTCATCTTCGTGACGATGGCCAAGAACGCCGACTCGGCGATCGAGGCGATGAAACACGGCGCGTTCAACTACCTATATAAACCGTTGGACCTGCGGCAGCTTCGCCGCGTCGTCGGGGAAGCGCTCGAGGTCGCGCGTCGCGCGCGCTCGCCGATCGCGCTGGCGGCGCAGACGTCCGACAGCGACGTCGACGAAGCCATCTACGGCGATTGCCCGGCCATGCTGGAAGTCTACAAGGCCATTGGCCGAGTGGCCGCGCAGAATGTAACCGTGTTGATTACCGGTGAGAGCGGTACCGGCAAAGAGCAGGTCGCGCGTTCGATCTATCAACATAGCAAGCGCGCCAAAGCGCCGTTTCTCGCGCTCAACTGCGCCGCCATTCCCGAGAACCTGCTGGAGAGCGAGCTCTTTGGCCACGAAAAGGGCGCGTTTTCCGGCGCCGAGCGGCGGCGCATCGGCAAGTTCGAGCAGTGCCGCGGCGGCACGATCCTGCTCGACGAGATCGGCGATATGCCGCTCGTGTTGCAGGCCAAGATCCTGCGACTGATGCAGGAGCAGGCGTTCGAGCGCGTCGGCGGCAACGAGACCATTCGCACCGACGTCCGCATCATCGCCGCGACCCATCGCGACTTACGGGCGCGCTCGTTCGAGGACAAGTTCCGGGCCGACCTCTATTTCCGCCTCGGCGTCTTCACGATTCACCTGCCGCCGCTGCGCGAGCGCGGCGACGATCTGCCGATGCTGGCCAAGCATTTCGTGCGCATTTTCAGCCGCGCCTTGGGCCGCGAGATCCGCGAGATCGCGCCCGAGGCGATGGATCGGCTGCGCGAATATGCGTGGCCGGGCAACGTGCGCGAGCTGCAGAGCGTGCTCAAGCAGGCGCTGTTGAACGCCAGCGGCCATACGCTGTTGCCCGCATTCTTGCCCGAGCTCGGTAAGCCTACGGAAGAGACGGCGCTGCCCGTGCCGCGCGAGAACATCGGCCTGGAAGCGTTCATACGCCAACGGCTCTCGCCCGAAGCGACCGAGCTCTACGGCGCGACCCATAGCCACGTCGACAAGCTGCTGCTCAGCCTCGTGCTCGAGTGCACCCACGGGAACTTCCGTCAGGCGGCGCGAATCTTGGGGATTTCGCGGCAGACGCTGCGGGTCAAGCTGCGCGCGCTCGGGCTGCAGATCACGCATTCGGTCGAGCCCGAGGACGACTCCGAATCACCCAACGTCTAAGCCGAGCGCTAAGGGGTTGGACTGCCGCTTATAGTCCAATCGCGGCGCGCAATCATTCGAACCAGTATGACCTTCAGACTTCCCTGATCGGTCTCAGACTCTATGGCGGAATTTCAGACACCCTTAAGCGGGAGCGCTTGTCGTAAGCTTCAGTCGTCCGCTCGTCTCACTTTGGAGACATCGGCCAGCAGCGCGCGGTGCGCGCGTGGGCATTGATCGGGGCGACCGGGCTCCGCGCGTGCGCCTTGGGCTTCACGCTGCCCACGGCGAGGACGAGCCACAGCGCGCGCGTCAGTTGGACGCACAAGGACGGTCTGCGATGCGTGGAGGTGGCCATGATTGTCCTCCTTCGGACTAAGAAAAAGCCGAACGGCGCAATCGATGTCACGGTGTGGCCGAGTCGGCTAACGGCAGGTGAAAGGAATGCGGAACGCGATCGTCGTGCCCTCCTGATCGGCGTCTTCGACCCAGATGCGGCCGTGGTGCGCCTCGACGATGCGCCGAGCCACGAACAGGCCGAGCCCATGGCCGCGCCGCTCGCCTGGAATTTGCCAGCGTGGCTCGAAGACGAGGTGACGATACTCGGGCGCGATGCCCGGTCCGGCGTCGGTCACGCTAAAGCCCACTTCGTCGTTGAAGATGCCAATTCGCACCAAGACGGCCGCATCGCTCGGCGAGAATTTGACGGCATTTCCAATGACGTTATTGAGCGCCTGCGTAAGGCGGACGTAATCGCAATAGACTCGAATGTTCTCGCTCGACGCAATGAAAGACATGATGAGGCGTCGCCCGGCGCAGGTGTCGCGGAAGGATTCGACCACCTCGCGGACCAACGAGCACAGCTCGTGCTCGGCGAAGGACATCTGAAAGCGCCCCTGGCAGATCTGGTCGGCGTCGAGCAGATCGTGGGCCAGTACGCGCAGCGCTTCGACCGCATGCCCCATCGAGGTGACGCGCTTGAGCTCCAGCCGATCGGCGAGCTGGGTCCGCAGAGCCCCCAAGTGAAGCGACAACAGTTGCAATGGCCCTCCCATCTCGTGTGCCACCACGGTCAGCGCTTCGTGCTCGATTTCGTTGCTTTGCGGCTGCATTCGAGTTTCTCCTTTTCCTGATACAAGCGATTCATCCGTCGGGCTGCTCTCCTCGTCGTCGGTCGCATTCACTGCAATGCCCGCTTCGCTCGGGTGCAGTCGACGTGCCGCAAAAGACGAGCTCGAAATCGAATACACAGCTCGCGCCTCGCCACCGAAATCAGTCGAGAATTCGCCATTTCTTGCCGCCCTCTCGGCACTGACTTCACTCGCGGCCACGTGGGTCGACTGACATTTCGCGTGACTAAGAAATTGACCGAGTGAACGCGCATGGACCGAATGACGAACGAAATGGCCGTCATTCGGGAATACGCGACGTAATCCATTCCGCGATATCGCTCGTTACTCGTTCCTTACCGAGGTCATTGAGCAAGTCGTGATAATGGCCCTGGTATAGATTGAGTGTCCGATCGATCGATCCAGTTTCCTCATAAAAGTGCCGACTGCCTTCCAGCTTCGCGACGTGGTCGTCCGTTCCGTGCAAGACGAGCAGCGGCAGGTAGATTCGTGAAAAATTCTCCGCGAGCACACGATCGGCGCGCATCAGCTCCGCTAGCAGCTGTACGGTGCCCGGCGTATGTGCGACCAGCGGATCGCGCTGCATGCGCGCCACGAAAGCGGCGTCGCGCGAGAAGTCTTCGTCCCTCACGCTCGACAGCTGCGCGTGCGGCGCCAAGTGGCTCACGCCGCGCGGGGGCACGAGCGCCATGTCGGGCGGCGTCCGCTCGAACGACAAGCCTTCACTGATGAGGCCGGCCAGCTCGCGCTGATGGTCGAGCGCGTACAGACAGGCGACGACCCCGCCGGCGCCGTGGCCGAGCATGAAGAGCGGCACGGCCCGCTCGCGCGCCCGCGCCCGCGCCACGAACACTTCCAGGTCTCTGACATAGTCGTCGAACTGGTCGACGTGATAGCGCGCGCCCTGCGAGAGGCCGTGCCCTCGTAAGTCGTGCGCGTACACCGCCAAGCCGCGCTGGACCAGCTGCTGCGCCGGCCAGTCGTAGAGCCCGCTGTGCGACTTGAAGCCGTGCACGAGCACGACGATCCCGCGCGCCACGGTCGTCGGCCGCCACGAGCGCGCGAAGAGCTCGATGCCGTCGCTGCCCGCGAACGTCTCGTTCGTAATCTCGATCTCCGGCGCGTCCGGCGCCTGCCGGCTCTCCGCGATGCCAGCGAAAAGATCCGGGAACATCACGGCTGCTCCGTGGCGAAAGACGGATCGAAGGCCAGATCGGCGCCCGTGGCCGTGCCCAGCCGCGCCCGCAGGTTCTTGCGCGCGCGATAGACGCGCTGGCGCACGGCGGCCATCGACGTGTGCATTGTCTCTGCAACTTTCCGCGTCGGCATGCCTTCGATGTCGCGCAGCATGAAGGCGGTGCGCTGGCAGTCGTCCAGCTGCTCGAGCGCGTCGAACGCGATGCGCGTCAGCCGCCGCCGATCGAGCTGCTCGTCGGCGTCGTAAAATAGACGCGGCACCGACCCATCATCTTCGAGCACGAGCCGGCGCCGGCGGGCACTGCGATTGCGCATCAGCGCGGCGTTGATGGCGATGCGGCCGAGCCACGTGCGCAGCTTGGAGGCGCCGCGAAAGGACTCCAACGAGCGGTAGGCCAAGAAGAACGTCTCCTGCGAAATGTCTTCGGCATCGTCAGGATAGCGCGTGAAACGCAGCGCGATGCGATAGACCTGCGACTGGTGGCGCCGCACGATGGCGGCGAACGAGGCCTGGCACCCCGCGCGTGCGCGACTGAGCAGGACCTCATCCGTCGCATCCGGAACGCCCCGTAGCTCGGCGACAGCTCCCATGACACACTCCCTCCCTCGGGTGCGCGGTGCACCCGTGATGCCACGGCAGACACCCGTGGTCGCGCGCGCTTGCATCGGTCGCCCGCCGGTCGTCCGCCGCGCGGCAACGCAATACCGTCGCCGCCGCAGGCGCGCCCAGGCGGCTACAGCAGATCGCTCATCGAGTCAGGCCTCGTCAGCTCGCCAGCGCGAGCGCCGAGGCGGTCAGATGCGGCGGGGCGGCGCGTTCGCGGACCAGCTGTGCGGGCATCGCCCCGAGCGACGTCGCGCTCGGGTGGCCACGCGCTGTATCCACGATCGCGCCCGCGCACACACGGCCGATCGCCAACCTCGACTATGCGGCGTCATCGGCCGCAGCCTCCCCTGCCAAGCATACTCACCGACCCCCAATGACCTCGATAGCGAGCCCGCACAACCTCAAGGCACCGATGAGACCACGCCGCTCTGCGATTCCCGGCGAGCTATGAGCGCGATCGCCTACCACACCCCATCGACACGACCCGAGTCCCAACCACGGTGTCCGAGATAGTCAGCTGCGAGATCCGCCCCCGCGGATATGAAGCGCTGCCGATTATCCGCTAACTCAGTTAAGCCAATGTCGAGTAGCACGCAAGCGAAGAATAGAAGCTCGAGCTCGTAATCGCGAGCCAGTCGCCGATCGCCCTGAGTGTCCGCCAACTTCGGGAAAAAAAAACTTACGCTGTCAGTCCGGAGCGCGACGCTTTCTTTGCTGCGCGCGCGCTCCACATCGCGCGCGCGCAGCAAATCGGGCAACGAGAGGAGCTCGCTGTCGTCGTCGGGAAACGAGCGGTTGTTCATACTCGGCCGAGCTACACGGATCGTGCCGGTGCGCGCAGCGTGCGGCTTCATTCTCGCGGCGGCAGCGTCGGGAACGCGACGCCGCTCAGTGGACGCTCGCGCCATCAGCTGCGTGAAACACCGTATATTGACGTTTGTTCTGTCGATACCGATTGACGATATGTTCCCCATGCGACGAATAAGATGAGCGCATGGACTTAGAACGCGTCGACCGGTCATGCACGAGGCTCGTCAGCGCCGCGCCGATGATCGACCTACGTCGTTTAGCGCAGTGTGCGCGTCTTCGCCGGCAACGTCGGTGCGCGCGCAACGCTCCGATAGCGACGATCTCGGCGGCGCGCGCGTCGTTCCAGTGACAGCGTAGGTTTCGTCCCAGGAGAGTGTCATCGCGTTGTTTCAGAGTCGTAACGAACGCGGGCGCGGATCGCTGTTGGGCTTGAGCAGATATTTCCGCAGCTTGTCCATCAGCGTCGAGCGACTCGTCACCAACCGCCGCGCCGTGTCCGATTGATTGCGCGCCGCTGATTCGCAAGTGCGCAGGATGACGTCGCTCGAAAATTCCACCCGCTCGCTCAACGACAGGATCGATTCGCCGCAGCGCCGCGCCAGCTCCTCGGCCAAACGCGGCAAGATCGCGAGCGCCGCTCGCGCAGCGACCGCAAGAGCAGCTCGACGACGGCGCGCCGATGACAGAGCTCCTCGCGAATCGCCCGGCGCGCACCTCGTCGCGCCGATCGCGATTGGTGACGGCGATGATGCGCACGGCGACGCGCTCGGGCCGCGACGATCCGACGGGCTGGATCTCGCTTCCTGCAGCGTCCGCAAGAGCGCGGCCTGTCCGCGAATCATGCGCTGGCCCAGCGCTGTCTCGCTCACGAGGCGCCGGTGCGGGAGCCGCGCCGATCGAGCCGCCAGCGCGCGGATGACGACGAGCGGAACGCCGTCGATGTCGAGCGCTTTGTCAGGTCGTCGTAAGCGCCGGCTTCAATGGCGCGCACGGCGTCGCGCAAGCCGTGCGCCGTCAGAATGACGACCGCTACGGTGGCGTCCTCCGCGTGAACCGCGCGCAAGAGGTCGACCCCGTCGCGGCGCGCAGCGCGAGCTCGGTCACCACATCGACGAGCCGGATCTTGCTCGTCCACATTTTTACAGCCAGTCATGTGCCCAGGCGCAGACTCCGGTCGGCACGCACGGGATCACCCGCGTGAACCTACTCGGCGCGAAATCTGAGCCGCGTCGATCGAGTTTTTGGCCACGGCGACCAATAATTGTCCCGCCGTCGTCGCCCGAGCTCATGCGCTGAACGACTTACGTCGAATCACGCAGCCGTCGGCGGAGAATCATCGAGATAGATCGCGTTCGCGTCTCGGCCCGACGTCTTCCGAATCTCAGCTCATGAACCGATCATGAATGAACGCCGCCGGCGCGATGTCGCTCAGCGAGCTCGGCGGTTCCTGCTTCGTCGGTCGCGTTATCTGGCTCGGAAGCTGCGTGCGTCTCTCAGTGGACGAGCCTCATCAGATCCGAATCGCGAGAGGAGATCCCATGTCGACGTTGCAGAAGAAAGTTGCACTCATTACCGGTGGCGCACACGGCATTGGCGCCGCAATCGCCAAGCGACTGGCGGCCGAAGGTGCGACCGTGGCTCTCACTTATGCGCAAGACAGCGACGGGGCGGCGGCGGTCGTCGCGGCGATCGAGCGCGGCGGCGGCCACGCGCTGGCCGTGCACGCCAACGCCGCCGACGCCGCCGAGGTCAAGGCCGCGGTCGAAAAGATCGTCGGCGCGCTCGGCAAGATCGACGTGCTCGTCAACAACGCAGGCACGGCCATTCCCAAGCGGTTCGAGGACACGACGCTCGCGGAGCTCGACCGGGTCATCGACATCAACTTGCGCGGCACGTTCGTCACGACGCAGGCGGCGCTGAAGCACATGAACGACGGCGGCCGCATCATCATGATCGGCTCGTGCGTTGGCGAGCGCGTGATGACGCCGGGATTGGTGCCCTACTCGGCCACGAAGGGCGCGATCAAGATGTTCGCCCAAGGGCTGGCGCGCGAGGTCGGCGGCCGCGGTATCACCGTCAACAACGTCCAGCCGGGTCCCATCGACACCGAGCTCAATCCGGCGTCGGGCGATTGGGCGGTGCCACAGAAAGCCAACACGGCGCTCGACCGCTACGGGACCGTCGACGAAGTCGCGGCGTTGGTGGCCTTCGTGGCCGGCCCCGAGTCGTCTTACATCACCGGCGCCAACCTGACCATCGACGGCGGCACCAACGCGTAACGGCCGCACACGAACGCCGGCGCGATCAATCCGCGGCCACTTCCGCCTCGCCGATCGATCGAACGCGCAACTTTTCCACCTCGCCACCGATGACTGATTGGGCCGTCAGGTTGACAGCCACGTCCGTCGGTGAGAAGTGAGGTGGTGATGGCACGTCTGCTCTTGATCTTGATCACGTCGCTCGGGCTCCTCGGCAACGTCGCGCATGCCGACAGCGCGGCGGCGCGGAAGCATTACGATCGCGGGACCAAGGCGTTCAACCTGCAGGATTTCCAGAGCGCGCTGCACGAGTTCCAAGCGGCCTACAACGAGCAGCCCGACGCCGCGTTCCTCTTCAATATCGCCCAGGCGCAGCGGCAGCTCGGTCAATACGACGTGGCCGCCAAGTCCTATCGCCTCTTTCTCGCCAATCAGCCGAACGCGCCCAACCGCGAGCAGGTGACGCGACTCATCGAGGAGATGGACAAGGCGGCGGCCGAAGCGCATGCCAAGACGCCACCGACGGGAACGGAGCCGCCGTCGGGCAACGTCGTCGCGCACGAGAGCGCGCCGCCACCGCCGCCGGCCGTCGCCGTCGTCGACACGGGTAAGCCGATGCGGCTGGCCGGCATCGTCACCGCCGGCGTCGGCGTCGCCGGGTTGGCGCTCGGTATCGCGTTCGCCGCGCTGTCGAAGCAGGCCGGCGACGACGCCTATCACCCGAAGAGCGGCATCTACGATCACGACGCCGACCTACGTCAGACGACGTACCGCAACGCCGACATCGCCTGCTTCGTCGTCGGTGGCGCGGCGGTCGTCGTGGGCACGACGATGTGGCTGCTCGGTCACAAGCGCGGCGCCGCCTCGGCGCGCGCGGCGTTGTCGCCCGCGTCGTCGGCCGGCGGATTCGCGGTGAGCTTCTAATGGCGCGCGCGTTCCTTTTCTCGTGCGCGATCTCGTTGGCGCTCGCGAGCGGCTGCGCCGATCTACCGGCCGACGGCGCTCTGCAGTGCGGTCCCGATCCGGCGCATCCGTGCCCCGACGGCTTCGACTGCCTCGACGGCCAGTGCTACCGCCACGGGCACGGCCCCGACCTGAGCGTCGCCGACAACGGCGACATGGCGCGCGAGACCAGCAACCTCGACGGCGGCGCGACGGAAGACTTGTTGCCGGCCTGCGGCGCCTCGGGCCAGCCGTGCTGCGCGACGAACCAGTGCGGCACCGGGCTGGCCTGCTACAACGCGACCTGCGCCAGCGCCGACGTCTGGACCATCGGCTTCGGCAACAACGTCGTGCTGTCGAATCATTGGAACGGCGCCGCGTGGTCGTCGCAGAGCGCCATCACGCCGTCGGGCCTGCTCACGCCGAGCATCACGCGTCTGTGGGGCTCGACGAGCAGCGACATCTGGGCCGTCGGCTCGGGCGAGCCGCAAGGCCCGCCGAGCAATCAGCCGCCCGTGCCCGCCGTCTATCGCTGGCAAGGCAACGCGTGGACCTACTGCGCGGTGTCGAGCGGCTGCGCCGTGCCCTCGTCGACGGGGCTGACGAACATCTTCGGCCTCGCCGCCAACGACATCTGGGTCACCGCCAACGACGGCGCGTACCATTGGGACGGCTCGGTATGGTCCGCCAAGTCGACGGGAATGACGACCGGCGCCTCGCGCGCGCAAGCCATCTGGTGCGCCACGACCAATGATTGCTGGGCCGTCGGAAACGACCAGAACATCGACATCCTCTTGCAGCACTGGAACGGCACGACCTGGAGCCTGGGCAACTACCAGGCCGCCGGCGGCCAGCTCGAGGCCGTCTGGGGCTTTGCCAGCAACGACGTCTGGGCCGTCGGCAGCAACAGCGCCGGGCCGGTCCTCATTCACTATGACGGCACGATGTGGGGCAGCTCGTATTTCGTCGCCAACTCGGCGCCGATGGCCGGCGTATGGGGCGCCGCCAGCAACGACGTCTGGGCCGTCGGCAACAATGGCAACATCGCGCACTGGAACGGCAGCGGCTGGACGGGCTCGGCGCTCGGCGTCGCGATCAACTGCGACTCCGTCTACGGCTTCTCGTCCAAAGACGTCTGGATCTCGGCCGCCAACACGATGCTGCACTGGGACGGCAACGCCTGGACGTCGACGATGGCGGCCGGCGCCGGCGCCGACATGCGCGGGCTGTGGGGTCCGAAGCTATAGCGACTGCAACTAAGGATTAGCGGTCGGTTTCGGTTTGTAATATCCAGCGCGCAATAGCAGGTCGAGGTTCTTCTCGATATAGTCCCGCTCCTCAGGCGGCGCATTCGGCTCCAATAGATCCATATGCCGGGCGACGAGCTCTTTGGCAGAGAGCCCGCGGTTCAGATCGACCGCGAACGCGTCCATCTCCTCGACGTGCGGATTCTTGCCCGATCGGGGAATCGCGTTGAGATAGACGCACGCCGCCAACAGGCAAAGGAACCAGCGAATGCCGCGGCCGACATTGGGCGGACCATAATCGAGCGACACGAGATAGACGACGCACAACATCGGTAGCGCCAGCGGCGCGTAGTGGAATTCGAGGTAATACTCCCAGCCGCGCCCACCGCGACCGTAGCCAATCGATAGTGCCAGTAGAGCCAATGAGCCGACGAGCGCCAACAATGCAAAGGCGCGTCCGTCGAATCGCTCGCGACGAACGGCCGCGGCCAGCACGACGGCGGTGGCGCCGAGCAGCACGGTGACGATGATTCCGCCGAGTGGCCAAAAACGCGCGAAATTCGGGCCCAAGCCGGACGCGAGCAGATGAGCGGTGACACCGGCGGCGGCGAGCAAGGTCGGCTTGCCCCACGGATGCGGGGTCGAATGCCAGCCAACGAGATAGAATATCGATAAGCCGACGCTGGCCAAACCGCCGCCGAGCGCGACCGCCGCCGCCGCTGAATCCTTAGTGCGGACTCGCTGCAGCCCCAACACGATTAGCCAGACGGCGATCGGGGGCACGAGCGTCAAGCCGTTGCCGCCACACAGGGGCAGCGCCAGCGTCGCCAACACGATCACGACGAGCGCGCCGGCGGACAGGCGCGCGGAAAACACTACGACGAAGAGGATCAACGAAAAGAACAGCGTCGACGAGACGAATTGGAATTGAGCGCCCCACATGACACTGCTCTGTAAAACATGCAGCAGCAGGAAGACGAAGAAGCAGTCGCTGAGACTATTGGCGCCGCGACGTCGGCACGCGGCCAGCAAGAAGGCGCCGGCGATGGTCGCCAGCACGGCGACGTTGAGCCACACCGGCGCGCGAAAGTCACCGCCGTCCATGCGACCGAGCGCGACGAAGGCCAACCGCGGGATCAAGATTCGATGCTCGTTGTGCTGCGACCAGAGCCAGCCGAGCGTGAACGGCTGCCGGCCCGACAAGACCGGCACGCACATATACCAATCGTCCGCGAACGGGAATCGTTGCGCGAAATGGTGCACGAAGCAGATGGCGACGATGACGGCGCCCAGCCACGCGGCCCAGCACGCCAGCATGACGAGGGACCGCCGCCGCCGCGCCGCCGGCGTCATGGAGCGTGCGCTCTCGGATGAAGTCACGCGCGGAACTTAGCAGGCGCCGGCCCGACTGTCTCTTGCATATCGACTCAAGCATTCGCGAGCCACTGCGACACGATGTCAGTCCGAAAAGCCGCTATCGGCGAATGAACGAGCTGGCCGGCTATTTCGCGGGCGCCAACAGCGGCTCGCTCGGCTCGCCGACGGCCCGATCCGTCGCGGGCAATCCCGTGGTCCAGCGCGGCACAAACGTCGAGCTGCGACTATCCGACACCGCTCTATTGCCTTCAGAAGCAGATCGTCTGCCACCGTCGGCCATCGCAGACGTCCATTCGCGCGCTCGCTCGATTACATTCAATCTTCGCAGTCATTCGTCATGACTAGAGGAGTCGCTAATCGACACGGGAGCACGCGCTTGCCGGATCGCCTGCGCCGCGCTCTTGAAATTGACGCTGACGCGCGGTCCGGCATATTCACGCTGCTTCGGGACACAATGTAGCCAGTCGCGCTGACAGCGACCGCCCATGACGATCAGGTCGCCGCCTTCCGGTGTAAACACGGTGCTGGCGCCACCTTTACGCGGCCGAACGAGGAAGCGCCGCGCGGCGCCGAGGCTGAGGACGGGGACGATACACTCGTCGCGCTTGCAAGACGACGAATCGGCGTGCCAGCTCGTGCTATCGTGGTTGTCGCGATATAAGTTGACCCATAAGCCGTCGTAAGGGACTCGATAATGCTCGGCCAGCGCGGCGCCGATCGTGCGCAAGAGCGGTATCGGCGTCTCGGCGAGCGCCGGATATTCGGCCGTCAGCCGCGGCTCGCGCACCCGCTGCGTGAACATCCAGCGATCGCGCTGCGCCCACTGCGCTGTCGCCAGCAAGTCCTCGAGCAACGCCTCATGTCGCATGAGCCATTGCGGGACATGCTCGACCCACGAGAATGCATCGAGCTGCACTCGGCGCGCGCGACCAAACGACAGGTCGAGCGTGGGCTCGGCCGGCTCGAAGAGCCGCATTTGCGTCGGCCCGACCTTCGTACGCGCGGCTCGGGCCGCGGCGAGCGTAGGCGGCGAGGTGCGCGAGAACCGAGGCTCGTCAGCCATGACGCGTCTATATAGATCGCAGTCGGCCGCGAGGCTCGCGCGATGAACGATTGAGCGCGACATCCGGACGCGGCGACTGCTGCCACTAAGAGAATCGTGGTCGCGCGCGATGGCCGAGCGGCTCAGGCGTCGTGCGGCGTCGTACCCGCCGGTCGCGGCAAATCGCGCGGCTTCTGGGTCGTCAACGGCGTGCCGGGCTTGAAGCCGCCACCACCGCCTACGACCTGCTCGAGCTCTTTCTCGGAGATTGGCTTCATATCTTGCTCCTATCTAGGTTCATTCGCCAGCTGCCGCAAAGGAGGGATCGACAAAGAGGATCGACAAATCGCTGCGCGGCACGTAGTCGCTCGCCACCAGCTCGTATCGCGTCGGCGACGTCTTCTTGAGCCCGTCGAGGCACACCGAGACGAATTCGCTCGGCGGCGACTTCTCGATCGTCAGGTGGAAGCGCCCGATCGGCCCGGCCCAAGTCAGCGCCGTCTTCAGGATGTATTTGATCGACCGAATCTGCAGGCTGACGCGGGGTCCAGTTGGAATGGCGTGCTGGCCTCGCAGGATGTCGAACAGACTCTTGTGCGTGCGCGTCCCGACGCAGAAGTCGCGACCGAGCTCCAACCTGCTGTCGCTCTGGTCCCGAATCCAACCGATAGCATCCGCCGGCTTGTACGAGTGCTCGACGACGACCGACTTCCCGGCGCCAAAGCGCTGCGTCCAATGATGTGTGACGCTGTCCATGGGCCAATTGGGACGCTGCGGATCGAGCGGCTGCCGCTTGCGCTCGGTGTGAAACGCGGTCGATTTTCCGTCGATCGTCACCGCAAACCCGAGCGGATTGTCGGAGCAGGCATCATACGCTTCGGACTCCTCCGAATCCGGGCCGCAAGCCGGACCCTCCTTCGCTGGAATCGGCGGGAGTGGAAACGCGACCTCCGTCTCGATGTCATGGTCGGTGATGTTGCGAAACGAGTAGCGGACGCGCACCTCCTTTTCGGAGATGAACAGATCCTCGGTCTCCATTCGCACGCCATCGAGGTGCTTGAAGACGAGCTCGCCCGCGGCGAGGCCCGCCGCGCCGTCGTTCGCCCGCGCCTCGCGCGCGGCGAGCGCCACCAGCCCGCCGACGATCAAGAGCACCCGACGAATTCGCCCGCGCACACGGCGACGCTAACATGGACGCCGCGCTCATTGGGCGCTTCAGGCTCGTTTCGAGTGATCTAAACAGTGCCGCGTAGGTTGGGAGACAAGCGGAAGACAAGGAAGGCGCGAGGAGCCCGCGCAGAGCGGAGCGACGTGCGGACTGTCCATCCCGAAGGCCACAGCCGCGTCCTCGAGCTGACGCCCGTGTCCCAGCGCACGGTGCTGCGTTCCCAATGTCCAACAGCGGCGCAACGCCCGCCTTCGGACACGCTGCTGAGCGAACGCGTACGTCGAATTGACAAGGATGAGCGAAGGAAATACGACATGACCAGCGATAGTACGGCGTAAAGACCTGGAGCCGAGAGACCATGATCCCGAGCCCCGTGACCGACCTCAAGACGTTCGTGCCGGCTAAGGATCCCGAGCTGTCCAAGCAGTTCTATCGCGACCTCGGCTTTACCATCAATTGGTCCAATGCCGAGGTCGCGGAGCTTCAGATCGGCGAGTTTCGCTTCCTGCTGCAGTCCTTCTTCGTCGAAGAGCACGCGCACAATTTCATGATGACGCTCAACGTCGCCGATGCCGACCTTTGGTGGGAACATATCCAGCAAATGCAATTGGCGACGAAGTATCCCGGCATCATGTGTAAGCCGCCGGTCATGCAGCCTTGGGGAATTCGCGTGCTCTACTTGAGCGATCCGAGCGGCGTTCTATGGCACATCACGGATCCGCGTAAGTCGTAACATCCACTTTCGCGCGCACAGTCCGCGTTATCGAAAGCGCGCCTCGACGTCTCGTAATACCAGATCGGCCGCGATTCGCCGGCGCCGCGGCGGGCCCGGCTCGCCCGTGCGGGCGCGAAAGCGCGCCGACATGCGTCGGCGACGAGAGCGTCAGCACCAAATTGCATGCAAGGCGAACACGATCATGTATTCGGCGACGTCGCCGACGTTATGCCCCACGATCGCCGCCAGCACGCTGCGCGACTTCTCGAACCAATAGGCATAGAGCACGCCGAGCGCGAACGCGTACACCTGCTGCCCCAACGCCGCCCACGACGGGTGCGCGATCAGGTTCTCGACGTGCGCGAGCGCGAAGATGGCCGCGACGATCACGCCCGCCCAGCTCATGCGAATGCGCCCGCAGCGAAACGTGCCCGGCATGGCCGCGAGCAGGTAGCCGACCAAGAGCGAACGAAACAGGATCTCCTCGGTCGGCCCGACGTACACGCCTTCGAACAGCGTCCAGCCGATGATGTTGGCGCGCGTCAGCGGGAAGCCGAGGTTGGGCGGACGGCGCGCCAGTAGATCCGGCGCGTAGTCGACGATGGTCATGATGACGCCGAACGCGAGGCCCCAGGCGATCGCGGGCCACAAGTAGCGCTGGCCGGGCGCCGGCAGGCGCAGCCCCGCGTCGAAGGGCCGCACGCGCTGAATGAGGCGAATCGCGATCAGCGCCACCAGCAGCTGAAACGCGTGGTGGACGTAGAGCCAGGGCAGCGTCGGCCCTTTAGGCGACGGCGTATGCAGCAGCCAATGGCAAGCGATCGCCGCATAGGCGGCGACATAGGGCAGCCCGAGCCCGAGCACAATCACGAGCAGAATCGGCAGTGGCTTCCAGCGCAGCGGCACGTCCGGGTCGACATCGACGTTCATGCCCGGGAGATAACAGCGGCGCGGTCAGCGCGTCTTGAACCGATTTGACGGTCGCCACGCCGCCGGCGAAGCGCCGGTCAACGCTCGCACGGCGCGGGTCAGGTGCGCCTGATCGGCAAAGCCGGTCGCCTGCGCGAGGTCGGCGAGCGGTTGCGCGCTCGTGACGATGCGCTCGAAAGCGCGGTGCGTGCGGGCCTCGAGCCGAAAGGCCGCCGGCGTGACGCCAAACGTGCGACGAAAGCCACGCGAGATCGTCGCCGGCGCCAGCCCGTGACGGCGCGCCCAGGCGTCGAGGCGACAGGACGGATCGCGCAGGAGCTCGGCGGCGAGCAGATCGGGCCAATCGACGCAGACAGGCGGCTGCGCGCGCAGCTGGCGCACGAGCTCGTCGCCGGCGGCGCACCGATCGCGCTGCGCCAAGCGGGCAATGATGTCGGCATCGGCGACGCGACCGCGACGAAAGCGCGGCAGCGCGAGCGCGGGGACGACCAGGTTGAGGATGTGGGCGCCGGCGGCGAAGAAGCGGTCGAGGTGCGCGTCGAACGGCCCGTGCAGGAGCACGTCGCCGGGCCCGACGCGAAAGCGGCCGTGGCTGCCGCACTCCTCGTAGCCACCGGCGAGCACGATGGCCGCGTAAGCGTGCTCGTGGCGGTGGCGCGGCACGGCGGTGTGCGCGTCCCAGCGCTCGCGGCCGGCGGTGACGGAGGCGAAGCCCTGCACAGGCCAACTATAGGCAATCCAAGCGCATCTGCCTGGCCGATTCGGCCGCCGGCGCTCGGCCGGCAGTCGCGCGAATCGACCTGCCCAAAATCGACAGCCGGAACGCGCGAATTGCTACGCGCGTAGATCGCGCGGCCGAGGTCGCGCCCCGCTCCCGCGCGTTCCCCGGCGGCCGACTGCTCGGCGTGAGTTTCCCTTCGAGGCCGGCCGAGAGCGAAGGCTCCGGAAAAGAAACAGCCCCCAAGTCCAAAGACTTGGGGGCTTAATAAAAACTCCGGCGGCGTCCTACTCTCCCACACGGACGACCGTGCAGTACCATCGGCCCTGGAGGGCTTAACTTCCGAGTTCGGGATGGGATCGGGTGTGGCCCCTCCGGTAATGCCGCCGGAAACCTGTTGACGCAGATTGTTTTGCTCGCTCGCGCTGAAATCCTTAGAAGCGTCGGTTGAGCTCTTGCGCCCAACCCTGGCCTTCATCCCGCAGGTCATCTGCCTGCAAGGTCTTACGTCTCTTTCCGAAGAAAGAAAAATGATGGTCAAGCCTCACGACCGATTAGTACCGGTTAGCTTCACTGGTTGCCCAGCTTCCACACCCGGCCTATCACCACGTGGTCTACATGGGGTCTTTAGGGTCTTGCGACCAGGGAGACATAATCTTCAGCTTGGCTTCCCGCTTAGATGCTTTCAGCGGTTATCCATTCCGGACATAGCTACCGGGCAATGCCTCTGGCGAGACAACCCGCACACCAGCGGTCCGTCCATCCCGGTCCTCTCGTACTAAGGACAGATGCTGTCAAGTCTCCTGCGCGCACGGCGGATAGGGACCAAACTGTCTCACGACGTTTTGAACCCAGCTCGCGTACCGCTTTAATTGGCGAACAGCCAAACCCTTGGGACCAACTTCAGCCCCAGGATGCGATGAGCCGACATCGAGGTGCCAAACCACGCCGTCGATGTGAACTCTTGGGCGTGATAAGCCTGTTATCCCCGGAGTACCTTTTATCCGTTGAGCGATGGCCTTTCCATCCAGAACCACCGGATCACTATGACCTGCTTTCGCACCTGCTCCACTCGTCGGTGTCGCAGTCAAGCTCCCTTATGCCATTACACTCTACGCCTGGTTTCCAATCAGGCTGAGGGAACCTTCGCGCGCCTCCGTTACTATTTTGGAGGCGACCGCCCCAGTCAAACTGCCCACCAGACATTGTCCCCACTCCGGATCACGGAGTCAGGTTAGTTTTCCAGATTTGTCAGGGTGGTATTTCAAGGTTGGCTCCCTCGAGACCGGAGTCCCGAGTTCAATGCCTCCCACCTATCCTACGCAAACAAACCCGAAAAACAGTGTCAAGTTGCAGTAAAGGTTCACGGGGTCTTTCCGTCCTGCCGCGCGTAAAGGGTATCTTCACCCCTAGTGCTACTTCACTGAGGGCCTCTCCGAGACAGTGGGGAAGTCGTTATGCCATTCGTGCAGGTCGGAACTTACCCGACAAGGAATTTCGCTACCTTAGGACCGTTATAGTTACGGCCGCCGTTTACCGGGGCTTCGGTTCTCTGCTTCGACTTGCGTCTGACAGATCCCCTTAACCTTCCGGCACCGGGCAGGCATCACACCATATACGTCGTCTTGCGACTTAGCATAGTGCTGGGTTTTTGGTAAACAGTCGCTACCCCCGATTCTCTGCAACCCGCTTCGGCTTGGAACGCGAGGTTCCTTACCTACGGCGGGCACACCTTCTCCCGAAGTTACGGTGTCATTTTGCCGAGTTCCTTAGAGAGGCTTCTCTCAAGCGCCTTGGTATATTCTACCCGCCCACCTGAGTCGGTTTGCGGTACGGTCACCAAAGGGGTTAACTCTGCCGGAGCTTTTCTCGGAAGCATAGAATAACTGAGTTCGTGGGCTCATAGAGCCCTCCTCATCACCTCTCGGGATTAATGCCGCTCCGTTTGTCCCATTACGGGTCCTAGAGCAGCTCCCTACGGGCTTGAACCAAGCAATCCACGCTTTGGATCAGCTATCTTTCTCCGTCCCTCCTGCAGAAACCTTCCTTGGTGGTGCAGGAATATTAACCTGCTTTCCATCACCTACGCCTTTCGGCCTCGGCTTAGGAACCGACTAACCCTGGGAAGATTAACTTTACCCAGGAACCCTTGGGCTTACGGCGAACGTGTTTCTCACACGTTTTATCGCTACTCAAGCCTGCATAAGCTCTTCCATCCACTCCAGCTGTCGTTACCGTCAACCTTCGCAGTAAATGGAATGCTCGCCTACCGCTTCTTACGAAGCCCGCAGCTTCGGCACTACACTTTAGCCCCGTTACATTTTCGGCGCAGATTCACTTGACCAGTGAGCTATTACGCTTTCTTTAAAGGATGGCTGCTTCTAAGCCAACCTCCTGGTTGTCTGTGCGCTTCCACATCCTTTACCACTTAGTGTAGATTTGGGGGCCTTAGCTGGCGATCTGGGCTCTTTCCCTCTCGGCCACG
>CAWAWS010000003.1:355000-563448 GCA_963785725.1 uncultured delta proteobacterium
GCGCCCGCCCAATGCGACGTGACCGCGACGTCGGCGGGCATGCGCGCGTGCGCCGCTTCCAACAGCTCGGCCGCGCGTGCCGGCGAGCCTTCTGCCTCCCACATGTTGGCTTGCTGCAGCCACAGCCACACGAGCGGAAACGGTGAGACCGCGGGGAAATGGTCGAGCGCCTCGTTGAACTCGCGCTCGGCCTTTTCGGGGTCGCCCGAGTCGACGTCGAGCGTCGCCAGCGTGCCGATCGTCTGCAGGCTCGGCAGCTCGCGCGCCAAACGCTCGATGACCGGGCGCGCCTCGGTCAGCTGGCCCATCGCCTGCTGAATCGACGCGCGCCGCTGCATGACTTCGACGGCGACGTCACCGCCGCCGAGCTTGGCGGCGCGATCGAGATCGGCCAGCGCCGCCGGAAACTCGTGGAAGCGCGAGTGCACCGCCGCGCGCGCCAGCCACACCTTCGGCTCTTTGGGCGCCAGCGCCACGGCGCGCTCGGACATCGTCGCCGCCGTGTCGTAGTCGGCGAGCTTGCCGTAGAGCGCGCCGCGCATGAGCAAGAGCGAGGTCATGGCCACGTGGCCGCCGACGCTGCGCGGATCCTTCGCGAGCATCTGCTGCGCGGCGACGAATTCACCGTCGAAGTTGCCGATCGCGATCGCCGGATCGGTCGTCGGCAGCGCTTGTTGGCTGCGCGGAGACGTGGACGCCTTCGCTTTGGCGACGGTGGCCGGCGACGCGGCGGCGGCGCCCGCCGACTCCCCCGACGGCGCGGCGCCGCCGGAGGAGCCATTCGGCGCCTTCGCGCACGACGCCGCCAGAAGGACCGCGAACAGACACGGCGTCGTGCGTGACGCCATGACTAGTTCGGCGCTCCCAAGAACGGGAAGGTCGTGACGTTGGAGCCCGTCTGCGTGACCGGCGCGCCGTCGTTGATCTTGCCGTTGCCGCTGGCGTCGATGGCGTCGGTGCCGGCGGCCGCGGCGCTGTACGTCAGCGCAACGACGTCGAACGGCGGCACGCGGCCGCCGCCGTTGGCGGGCACGGCCGTGCCGCCGGCGCCCGCGGTGGTGTCGATGGACGCGCCGACGGTGTGCAGCTCGACGCCGAAGTAGATGGACGACGTTTGCGAGGTGTCGAGATAGAGCCGATCGTCGGCGAGGACGGTGGCGAAGGTCGCGTAGCGGGTGGCATCGGTCTTCGTCGTGTCGGCGAGGATCTGATTGCCGCACATGCCGTCGAGTGCGTCGAAGACCGGCAGGCTGGCCTCGAACTTCGGCACCCAATTCGCAGCCCACATCGTCGGGTCACTGTCGGCGTTGTACGTGTCGCGAACGGCGTCGCGCGCGACCGGATCGGCGAACGGGTCGGTGACGGCGACGTTGATCGTCGGTCGGCCCATGCGATCGATTTGATCGCCGATCGTGGGTCGGGTCGGCGTGCTCATGGTGCCGCCGCCGCCAGCCGTGCCGCCGCCGCCGGCCGTGCCGCCGCCGCCGGCTGTGCCGCCGCCGCCGCCGTTGCCCTTGTTGCTGCTGCCGCCGCAGCCGCCGATGGCGAGCGTCGCCAAGCCGACGACCATCAATCGCGTAAGTGTAGTCATCATCTGGGTCGCTCCTTATTTCGCCTTGTTGGTGCTGCCCCAAACGCTGACGATCGAGCCCGTCGTCGCCAGCAGCGTCTTGTCGAGCTCGATGGCGATCGACAGGACGTTGCCGTTGGTCACGACGCCGGTCTGCGGCGGCGAGGCGCCACCGGGCGCGAAATCGTCGGAGGCGGTGCCGCCGTTACCGTCGCTCTGGAGCTCGGCGACCAGCTTGCCCGGCACCGTCGGGTCGGTGAACGTCGGGCAGCCGGCGACGACGGTCGCGAAGGCCGTGGACGGCGTCGCGACGACCGTGGCCGTGGTGGCCTTGAAGCCGCGAATGTTGAAGTGGAACGGATCGTCGCGCAGGCCGGCGAACACCTTCATCTTGCCCGAGCTGCTGGTGACGCCCGCGGCCACGCCGGTGGCGCCGGTGACGTACTCGGTGCCGGGTCCCCAGCACTGAAACTGCTGGGTGGCGCTGGTGTCGAAGGAGCAGATGAGCGTGGCCGAGTCGACCGTCGGTGCCGCGGGGTTGTAGGCGGCGGCGCTGCTGAAGTGCAGGACGTAGAGCGCGGCGTTCGAGAACTTCGTGGCCGCCACGGCGCCGGTGTTGGCGCCCTGGATGTCCATGATCAGCTCGACTTTGGTGCCGTCGGCCGACATGAACGCGTAGACGTCGGTGATGTCGGTCGTGGCGTCGGCCAGCGCCGTGTTGCCGTCGCGGTGGTCGGCCGCGCGGCTCGCCGGCGCCCACGCACACAAGAGGCCTACTATCGACAAAGCTTGCCCTACGGTTTTCCGCATGTCCGTCCTCCCAAGCTCGGTGAAATTCGCGCGTTGTCCGCCGAATGGGCGGGCAGCGGCTTGGGAGGTACGGACGTGAGCGAAGGTTGGACCGATTCTTTCGACAATGAGCGGTCGGCGCCATGCATTTGCGGCCGGCCCGTCGGGCATTCGCCGCAGAAGCGGCGCGACCATCCAGCGTAGACGGAAATTGCCGCGCCGGCCGGACGCGCCCACGTCAATGGTCGATTCGCCGAGCGTGCACGT
Source organism: uncultured delta proteobacterium (assembly GCA_963785725.1). GTDB lineage: Bacteria > Myxococcota_A > Polyangia > Palsa-1104 > Palsa-1104 > JAQBQH01. Next base: position 357,627 of record CAWAWS010000003.1, read on the forward strand.
CGATCAATAGGAGGGCTTATCGGCTCCGCAGAACACGTCGCGCGACATTTTGTCGCAGTGGACTAAGCGGTGTTTAGTCGATTGGGTCGTGGACTATTGACCGAGGGCGCGCGCCAGCATGGGGAACGCACGATGAAGCTCGCGCTCCCAATAAGGCCACGTGTGCGTGCCGTTGCCGTAGAAATCGGTGGTGAGCTGCGGATTGAGTGGAGCGAGCGCGCGCACGAAGGTCAGTGAGGTCTGATTCGACGCCGGGCTCGAGCAGGTCGCCGGGCGCGCCGGGCGCGTCGAGCGGGCCGGGCGTGCCGTTGCCGCTCGCGACGAAGATCGGAAGCTGCGCCAGCGCGCCGACCAACGCCGTCGGATTGTGGGCATTCCAGCGGGCGGCGCTGAGAAAGACGTTGCCCCAGACCAGATCCATGTTGTCGCCGTTGAAGAAGCTGGGCAGCGACGTCAGGAGCCACGCGTCCAGCGTGTCGAGATCGCCGCTGAAGCTCGCCGCCGCAGCGAACATGCCGGGATGGCGCGCGGCGTAAGACAGCGCGCCGAAGCCGCCCATCGATACGCCGGCGACGGCGCGCACCGTCGAGGCGCGCAGCTGCCGCTCGAGCAGCTGCCGCAGCTCGGTCAGGTGGAACGTCTCCCAGGCCGGCGCGCCGCCGAAGCCGTCGTTGTACCAATCGGAGTACCAGCCGTCGTTGCCGCCTTCGGGCATGACGACGAGAATGTCGCTGTTCGCGGTGAAGGCGACGAGGTCGGTCTGCGTGCTCCACAGCGTGGCGTTCGGCGTCACGTCGCTCTTGTCGAACTTCGCGCCGTGCAGCAGATAGAGGACGGGCCAGCGCGTGTCGGGTCGCGCATCCCAGTCGCGCGGCAGGAGAATGCGCGTCGAGACCGTCGCCTGCAGCGCATCGGACGCGATCTGCAAATCCAAGATTCGACCGTTTTGCTGACTGCCGACGATGACCGCGGCCGCATGCGCGTGCGTGCACAAAAGAAGGCCCGTCGCGACTAGCAGGCACGACGACCATGTCACGGCTCGGGCTGAGGTCATGGCATGGCTCTCGGCACGATTGCTCACGATACTAGCTGTCAGCGCGCCGTCGGCATCGATCGTTGCGACAAAGCGACCTGGATCACTGCTCGCACGATCTGCGATCGTCGGATGCGTCGGCAGCAACAGGGCGTGGCCACGCGATAGACGGTGTGGCGCGGCTGCGGCATCATCGCGGCGTGAATGGACATGCGGCGACGGCGCCAGTGGGTGGGACGCGACTGCGAGGCGCGTCGTCCTACCTCGTCTGCTTCGTCCTTTGGGCGGCGGCGGGCTGCGATCGCGAGACGTATCTGCTCGTGCACGTCCCGGCGCAGCCGGCGGCGCCGATCGCGCGGCTGCGGCTGAGCGCCAACGTCGCCGGCACGACGCGCACGGCCGAGCTGCCCGCCGACGTCGACAGCGACGGCGGCAGCGACTTGGCGCTGCCTTCGAGCGTCATCGTGCGGCTGCCGGCCGATGCGCGCGGGCCGCTCGCGCTGACCGTCGACGAGCAGCTCGCCGACGGCACGACGATGTTCGCGCAAGCGCTGACGACGACCATCGCCGCCGCGGGCCAGAGCGAGGTCACCCTCACGCCCGGACCGCCGTGGAAAGCGTCGATCGTGACGCTGAACGCCAACGACCTCGACGGCGTCTGGGCCGCCGGCCCGACGACGCTGTACACCGCCGGCGACGGCGGCACCATCTTGCGCTCCACCGACGGCGACACGTGGACGCCCGAGACGTCGTCGGTCAGCCAGAAGCTGCAGTCGATCTGGGCCAGCGGGCCCAACGACATCTACGCCGTGGGCGCGGCCGCCACCATCGTGCACTCGACCGGCGGTGGCGCCTGGGCGCCGTTGCCCGCGCCCACCGCTGCCAGCGGCAAGGTGTTGCACCTCGTCTGGGGCAGCGACGCCGGCCACGTCTACATCGTCGGCGACGGCGGCCTCATGCTGACGTCGACCGACCAAGGCCAGAGCTGGCCGACGATCGCGACGCCGGTGACGACGACGCTCAACATCGTGTGGGGCGCGTCGCCGGGCCATCTGCTCATCTCCGGCGACAAAGGCGCGATCTATCGCAGCACGAGCTTCGGCGTGAGCTGGGACCTGGTGCGCGCGGCCGACGGCGGCTACATCTGGGCCATCTGGGGCAGCGGCGCCGACGACATCTACGCCGCCGGCGCCAAAGGCGTCATCTTGCACTCCAGCGACGACGGCGCGGACTGGACGACGCAGTCGAGCGGCAAGCCCACGGTCACGTTCTTCGGCTGCTCGGGCGGGCTCGCCAACGACGTCTATTGCGTCGGCGACGCGGGCACGATCGTCCACTCGAGCAATCGCGGCGCAACGTGGGTGGCGATTCCGAGCGGCGTCGCCGGCGTGCTCAATTGGGTGCTGCCGGCGCCCGCGTTCGGCACGATGTTCGTGTGCGGGGACGACGGCCAGATGCTGCGTTCCTTCTAGGTCGTCGGCCGCGATCGCGAGTCCGCGCACGGCGGCGGCGGTCGCAGTCACGGTCAGCGGCGCGTCGACGCGCGGTCAGCGCCAGTCGACGCAGCCGAGCGCGGCGGCGCGGCAGTCGGGTCCCGACGAGCGCGTGCCGAAGTAGACGCCGAGCCCGATGCTGGTGCCGACGACGACGGCCGACAGCGGCACGATCCAGGCGAGCTGCTTGCCCCACTTGCGCGGCTGCTCGGGCGCCGCGGTCGTCGTCAGCGTCGTCGCGCTCGGCGGCGGCAGCCGGCGGTCGATGTCGGCGATGAACCGCCGCACCTTGTCGCGCGCCGGATCGTCGCTGGGCGCCTGCTCTTGGAACTTCACGAACGCCTCACGCGCCGGGACGAGCTGATTGAGCCGCAGCTGGCACTGCCCGATGTTGAAGAGGAACTCGGCCAGCGGCAGCTTGCGATAGGCGGCCTCGAACTCGCGCAAGGCGCCGGCGAAGTCGTTGATGGCGTAGAGCGCGACGCCGGCTTCGGAGTGGGTGCGCGCCGCCTGCACGACGGAGACCTCGGCGCGCGCCGATGACTGCGTCGCGACGACGGACAGGGCGAGGATGAGCGACCACATGGACAGCGATCGTCGCAGCACGCGCGCATCATACTCAATCGTCCGGCGCGCGTCCTCAGGACGTTCACGCCCGGCCGATGACACGCTCGCCGAGGAGCGCACGCATCGCGCGAACAGGACAAGCAGTCCTGCGGCGTACTTGCCTGCGACTGGCTCGTCGACGATCGGGCTGGTCGCGCGAATTAGAAGCGACCGACGAGCGATAGCCCCGCGTGGTCATGCGTCACCGTCGGGACCACGGTCAGCTGAGCCGCCGTTTGGCGCAGCGGGTGGAACGTCGGAATGAGGAGCCCGATGCCCGAGCCGACGGCGGCGCCGACGAGCACGTCGGTGAGAAAATGCTCGCCGTCCATCACCTGAAGCGTCGCGGTGACGGCGCCGAGCGTGAGCGCTGCGCCCCAGCAGCTCCAGGTCCAGGCCGAGCGCAGACCGTGGCGGCGCGTCTGCATGTAACAAGCGCTCACGCCGAAGGCCATCGTGTACGAGACGTGCCCCGACCAGAACGACATGGTCGCGTCGGGCGAGTTGCGCCGCTCGGGATAAGCGTTGGCGATGTAGAGGTACGGTCGCTCCCGTCGCGTCGTCACGCGCACCAAGTGGGTGATGCCGGCCGCCATCGCCACCGACTCGCCCAGGATGGTGAGGTCGGTGAGGTAGCTGCGCCACTGATGCGGGCCGTAATCGATGAACAGGATGGGCGTGATGACGAGCATGGCGTACGGGAAAATGATGTCGGACGCGGTGAATGCGGTGCGATTGGCGTAAATGAACTGGCGATCGAGGGAGTCGATCTTGCTGCGGTCGCAGGGAGTGGCGGCCGAGCCGCACGTCGGCGGCGCGAACTGATTGTCGAGCAGGATCGCCCACAGCGGCACCGAGGTCAGCAGCAGCCCGAGATCGAGCGCCAGCTTGAGCCGGAACGCCGACGGCGGCCGACGCTGCCAATAGCTCTTCGGCAGTTGGAAGCTCAGTGCGGCGAGCGGCTCCGCGTGCGCCACTGCGGGCACTGACGCCATGACGACGAGCAGCACCAAAGGCGTCACCAAGCGTCGACGGAGCGCGGCCACGGGGCTCGCTTTGGTCGTAATCGACTGCGCAGTCGCGAACGGCGGCGGTCGACCTCCGGCGGACGACGGATGTGCAGAGGCGTCCCGCCGGTGCGGCGCGCCGACAATGCGCGCGGGCTTAATGAAGGAATAATTAAATCGCTTCATGAATCGTCTCTTAGTCGCGGGTCTCGGCGTCGCAACTAGACAGGAGCGGAGGCCGCGATTAGCCGACGAATAGGCTCCTGTTCCAATCAGTCGCGCAGCATTCGGCGCGCAGCGACAGGCTCGAGGTCGTCAGTCGGGACAATACATTGCGCACCCGACGAGATCGGATCTCTCGGCGCTAAGCGACAATCGATCCTCTCGTTAGAAGACATCCAAAGTGCGGCACTGGCGATCGGGCGCAATTGCCCTAAAACGGCGCGGGAGGCCAATCGTGAAACCATCGACGAAGCGACCCAACATCCTCATCCTTTGGGGCGACGACATTGGCTATTGGAACATCAGCTACAACAATCGCGGAATGATGGGATATCGCACGCCCAACATCGATCGTTTAGGCGAAGAGGGCGTTACGTTTACCGACTATTATGGTCAACAGAGCTGCACCGCGGGGCGTGCGGCCTTCATCACCGGACAGAACCCGCTGCGCACCGGGCTGACGAAAGTCGGAATGCCGGGCGCCGATGTGGGACTGCAGCCGGAGGACGCGACCATCGCCGAGCTGCTCAAGCCACTCGGCTATCGCACGGGGCAGTTCGGCAAGAATCATCTCGGCGATCGTGACGAGTTTTTGCCGACGAATCACGGCTTCGACGAGTTCTACGGCAACCTCTATCACCTGAACGCCGAGGAAGAGCCGGAGAACCCGGACTATCCGAAGGATCCGGCGTTCCGCAAGAAGTTCGGTCCGCGCGGCGTCCTGCATTGCCTGGCGGATGGGACCATCAAAGACACGGGCCCGCTGACGAAGAAGCGAATGGAGACCATCGATGACGAGGTCACCGATCGCACGCTCGCGTTCATCGATAAGGCGAACAAGGACAATGTACCGTTCTTCATTTGGTGGAACTCGACGCACATGCACTTTCGCACGCACGTCAAGAAGTCGGTGGAAGGCAAGAGTGGCCAGGGCTTTTATAACGACGCCATGGTCGAGCATGACGAGTACATCGGGAAGATTCTGGGAAAGCTCGACGCGCTGGGCATCGCCGACGACACCATTATCCTCTACTCGACCGACAACGGGCCGCACTTCAATACCTGGCCGGATGCCGGAATAACGCCCTTCCGCAGCGAGAAGAACACCAACTGGGAAGGGGCGTTCCGCGTGCCCGCCTTCGTGCGCTGGCCGGGAAAGATTCCGGCGGCGAAGGTGCTCAATGGCATCTTTTCGCATCAGGATTGGCTGCCCACGATCCTGGCCGCGGCCGGCGTGCCCGACATCAAGGAGCGGCTGCTGCATGGCCACGACGCGGGCGAGCACCACTTTCAGGTGCATCTCGACGGCTACAATATGCTGCCGTATTTGCTCGGCGAGGCGACAGAGAGCCCGCGCAAGGAGCTGTTCTACGTCGACGACGACGGCCAGCTGGTCGCGGTGCGCTACCAGGACTGGAAGGTCGTCTTCTTGGAGCAGCGGGCCAAGACGATGGCGCTATGGGCGGAGCCGTTCGTGCCGCTGCGCGTTCCCAAGATCTTCAACCTGCGCCGCGATCCATTCGAGCGCGCGGACGAGAACTCCAACACCTACTGGGACTGGCTCCTCGATCACGCGTTCATCCTCGTGCCGATCCAGGCGTACGTGAAGGAGCTGATGGAGACGCTGAAGACGTTTCCGCCGCGGCAAAGGCCGGCCGCGTTCAACCTCGATCGCGTCATGGAGGAGCTCACCATCGGAGGCGTCAGCTCGCACTGAGGCTTCGGCCGGTCAGCTCGCGCGAAGCCCTCGACGCGGGCGCCGGGAAGCGCGGGCGCGCTCGGGCCACGCCGCCATCGCCAGCCGCGCCACCTTGCGCAGCTCGACGCGCGTGGCGCCGTCGGTGGCTTGAACGGCCATCCCCTGCAGCACCGCCCAAAAGTATTGCGCGAGCTCGGCGGGACTGGCATCGCCGGCGAGCTCGCCGGCCCGCTGTGCCGTCTCCAGTCGTTTTCGCAAGGTGGTGACGAGCGAGGTGCGCACCTTCGAGAGCTCGACGCGGACCGACTCGGCCTCGGCGCTGACGCCGAGCGCGCCGTTCAAGAGTAGGCAGCCGAGCGGCCGGTTGGGCAGCGCCGGCGCCTCGGCGTAAAAGCTCAGCAGCTCCTCGACGGTGGCGCGCGCAGTGGGCAGCGCGAACGCCGCCGCGACGCGCGCCGTCGGGCCGGAGCCGTAGCGCGCCAACGCCCGACGGAACAGCGCCTCTTTATTGCCGAACGTCGCATAGAGGCTGGGACGGTTGATGCCCATCGAGACGGTCAAGTCATTGAGAGAGGTGCCTTCGTAGCCGTGACGCCAGAACAGCGTCATCGCGCGATCGAGGGCCACGTTCTCGTCGAAGTTGCGCGGTCGGGGCATGGACAGAACGTAATATACCAAATGGTATAAATCAACATTGACAAAGGCTCGACCGTAGTCGATATACATTTCTTACCTTTTGGTATAAAACGCATCGACGAAGCTGGGGCGCCCGACGGCCGACCCGCTTCAAGGAGCCCGAATGAACACTTACCGAGTCATGCAGGTGCCGCGCGTCGGCGTCTTGGAGCTGGCGGAGAGGCCGCTCGTCGATCCGGCGCCGGGTGACGTGCGCATTCGCGTGGAGGCGTGCGGCGTGTGCCACACGGACGCGCTGAGCGTGCAGTACGGGCAGTCGTTTCCGCGCGTGCCCGGACACGAGGTCATCGGTCGTATCGAGGCGGTCGGCGCCGGCACGTCGACCTGGCGCGTCGGGCAGCGCGTCGGCGTCGGGTATCTCGGCGGCCATTGTGGCGTCTGTCGGGAATGCCGCGGCGGTCACTTCGTCCACTGCCTGGCGCAGCCGCAGACCGGCAGCAGCGTCGACGGTGGCTACGCCGAGGTCATGTACGCGCGGCAGTCGGGCCTCGTCGCCGTTCCCGAAGGGCTGGACGCGGCGGAGGCGGCGCCGCTCTTGTGCGCCGGGCTGACCACGTTCAACGCGCTCCGCAATGCCGGCATTCGCGCCGGCGAGACCGTGGCCATACAGGGGCTGGGCGGCCTCGGACATCTGGCCGTGCAGTACGCGCGGCGCATGGGCTTGCGCGTGGTGGCCGTGGCGCGCGGCGCCGACAAGGGCGAGCTCGCCCGCGAGCTTGGCGCGCATCATTACATCGACAGCGATGCCGTGAACGCGGCCGCGGCGCTGACCGAGCTCGGCGGCGCGCGCCTGATTCTGTCGACGGTGGCGAGCGCCAAAGCGATGTCGGCGCTGTTCGCAGGGCTGGCGCCGCGCGGGCAGCTGATCGCGCTCGGTGCGGACGTCGCGCCGCTGGAGCTGTCGTTGCCGGCGCTGTTGTTCGGCGGGCGCAGCGTGTCGGGCGCGCTGACCGGCACGGCGCTTGACGCCGAGGAGACGCTTGCCTTCAGCGAGCTCTCGGGCATCCGCGCGCGAATCGAGACGATGCCGCTCGAACGCGCCGCCGACGCCTACGGCAAGATGATGCGCAACGAAGCCCGCTTCCGCATGGTGCTGCGAGCGACGCGGGCGTAAGCGATCGTCGCGAAGCCAGGCGAGCTACGCGCACCGGCGGCGGCGAACGAGCAGCAGCAACGCGACGGCGAAGACGAGCAGCCCCGACGGCGCCGGGGAGCCGCCGCCGTAGCTGCAGCCGTGCGCGACGACGATGCCGCCGCCGCCACTTCCGCCGCCGCTGCTTCCGCCGCCGCCGCTGTTGCCACTGCCGCCGCCACTTCCGCCGCCGCCGCTGCTGCCGCTTCCGCCGCCGCCGCCGAGGTCGGGCGCGCCGGCGTCGGGAATGACGCCGCCGTCGTCGACGCTCATGTCCGTGATCGGCGGCGTCGGGCAGGTGAGCGTGCCGTCGTCGTTGCTGATGTCGCCGTTGCAGGGCAAGGCCAGGCTCGGCCCCAAGTTGGCGCTGCCGTCGATCATCGTGCACGACTGGCAGGTGAGCGCGCAGCCTTTACCGCGCATGTCGGCGACGCAGTTGGTGCAGCTGTTGGAATAGCTGCCGCTCGGCAACGTGCAGGTGTTGGTCGGCGAGCCCGGCGGCGGCGCCGTCTGCAAGAGCCTGCCGTTGGGCGTGCCCCAGCCGGTGGGGCCGTCGAAGCCCGGCAGCGCGTTGCACGCGTAGCTCGGGCTACAGCTGCCGTTGCCGACGTTGCTGCCCGCGGTGATGTCGTAGAAGTTGACCGAGTTGCCCCACACCCACGCGGGCGAGAACTTGCCGTTGGCGATGCCGATCGCGGTCATGGCGCCTGCGGTGAACGGCGCGGCGACGCTGGTGCCGCCGAAGACGGCCCAGCCGTTGGGGCCGGTCGTGCCGTAGATGGCGACGCCGGTGCCGGGATCGGCGACGGCCGAGACGTCGCCCGACATGCGCGTCGCGCAGCCGGGATCGGTCTGCCACGCCGGCTTCTGCATGACGGTGGAGCAGCCGCTGCCCGTGCCCGACCACGCGACCTCGGCCCAGCCGCGGCCGTTCGACGCCTTCTGCAGCGTCGTGCCGCCGACGGCGAGCGTGCCTTGGCAGACCGTGGGCAACCAATCGACGGTGCCGGGATAGCCGCTGTCGCCGAGCGCCGACGTGATGAGCACGCCGCCGGGCGCGTTGAAGCCGCTCGACTGGCACCAGGATGCGTTGTCGGTGGGATCGGTGGACCAGTCGATGCTGAAGCTGAACGCGACCGCGCCTTTGGCGATGACCGTCTGCAACATGACGTCGGCGTCGGCGCCTTCGATGAGCATGATCTTGCACGAGGGACAGGCGGCGCTCGCCATTTCGATGTCGAGCGTCTGCTCGGTCTCGTCGCTGCCGGCGGCGGGATAGGCGGTGCCGCCGTGCTCGTCGATCTTCATGAAGCAGCCGTTGGCGGTGGTGCAAGCCGGCAGGCCGTACTGCGCGCGATAGACGCCGAGGTCACTCTCGGCGGTCGGCAGATCGCTGTTGCCGCCGAAGATGGCGACGATCTGGCCCGCGCCCGGACCGCCGCTCGTCGGCAGCCCGTAAGCCGCCTCCAAATCGGCGGGGCCGTAACCGCCGACGGGCTGCGACAGCGAATGGATGGGAACGCCGGCGGCGTCGGTGACGATCTTGACGTCGCAGCGGCGGCCGCCGTTCTCGCGCGGGCACAGGTCCTTGTAAGTCACGGCGGGCGCGGTCGCTTGCGCGCTTTGGGCGACGACGGCGGCGCTGCTCGGACGAGTGGTGGCGGCGTCACAGCCGGCGGCAAGGAGGAGCGCGAGTCCGAGAACGTTTCGCATGGAGATCGGCAATCCTTCACGACAGGTGCCAGCGCGGGCGCGAGTCATTCTGGTTAGGTAGACGGGAAGGAGCGGAGAGCTTGGGCACCGCTTGTCTCGAAGGCGCGACACTGGTGGGCTGCAGTCTCGCACGAAGCCGCGTCGCGGAAGAGTCGCGCCTTGGCGCTATCGCCGTGTGGGTCCGTGAATGCGGGCGCGCAGAAGATGCGACAGCGTCGGCGCCGCCGGCGCGAACGGGCGCGCGGCGCGGCAGCTTCCGGCGTGGCCGTCGCGCGCCGAGCGACGCGCGGCTGCGAATGCGCGTGCGACGCGATGACGAACGCGCGCACGGGACGTCTTGCGGCCCTCAATGCGCCGAAGCTGACGAGCTCAGCGAGCTATACCTCGACGCGACGGATTTGTCCGTCGGGCCAGCTTTCTCGGCAGTCCGGAAGACACGAAGAGCTGTCCGTTGTGCGGATCCAAAGACGAGACTGCATCGCACCTTCCGAATGCGATGAGCGGCCCGATTTAAGGCCATCAATCGACTCGAGCCAACTCATCGCGGAGATCGAGCACCTCTTACGAATATTGCGGTCTCCCGATCGGCTCAGGTCGCGACAGGAACGTAGGCTTCCGCGCGTACGAGCAATCGCCGCAGCCGCCGACGCTTCGAGACCAAGCGAGCACTCGAGCGCTGCGCGCGAATACACATTGCGCGGAATGACGGGCCCTCGGATGTGGCACTCGGTTGACTTTCGAGGCTTCGGTTAGCCGGCATACGCATTGCTCGTGCGTTGGGCTTCGAGGTGCTCGCATGACGCTCGTTCGCGCGCTCGCCCAGCCCGCTCTCCTCCCGCTCGCTTTCGCACCGCTCGTCCTCGCCGCGTGCAACGACGCCACACCCGCCGCGCCGACGGTGAACGCGCTCATCACGGCGCCGCTCATTCCCATCAACGTGGGCAACGCGCTCACGCTGCCGGCGCAGCGACACCTCGTGCGCATCGGCGCCACGATGCTGCTCGCGCTGCAGCAGGACGGCGCCGACGGTCACATGCTGGGCATGTTCCGCTCCGACGACGACGGCGTCAGCTTCCAGCGCATCGGCGGAATCCAGGACACGACCGTCGATCGCGACGAGGCCGACATGGTCGTCGTCGGCCAGGATATCGCGCTGGTCTACTCCTACGAAGGGCCGGACCTCGTCGGCTCGACGGCGCATGACGTCTACTTCCAATGGTGGCGCAACACCAGCGGCACGTGGGCGCCGTCGCCGCCGATCAAGATCTTCGACTCCACGTCGAGCAGCAACGGCTTCTACCGCGCCGAGCTGACCATCGACTCGCTCGGCCGCTATTGGGTGCACAGCTTTTACCTCGAGAGCGACGGCAGCGCGACCGCCTACGTCGCCGTGTCGTCCGACGGCGGCGCCACCTTCGCGCAGCAGCCGACGCTGGCGCACCTGCCCTATCGCGGCGGCGGACGCATGCTCAGCGTCGGCACGCGCATCGTCTTCGTCTACGACGGCCATGACGACGGCACCAACCCCTCGTACGTGCGCACCCGCAACGACGCCGACCCGCTCACGGTCTGGAGCGCCCAGCAGGTGCTCTTCCCCGAAGGCATCTACCACGGCGCCGCCTGCAGCGCCGTCGCCGACGGCCACGGCGGCATGCACCTCGTCTACAAGGACAAGAACCAGTACCTCTGGTATCGCTACTTCGACGGCAGCAATTTCGGCAGCGCCCAGCTCGTCGAGGACGTCGGCGACTGGGAGCTGCAGCCGGCGGTGACGCGCGTCGGCGACAATCTCGCCATCTTCTACAACCGCGTCCTCACCACCAACACCAACGACGAAGTGCGCGTGCGCGTCCTGCACGCGGGCGCGCTCGGTGCGCCGACGGTGCTCGACTCGACGGGCGGCTTCAAGGGCTATCCGGCGGCAATCGACGTGCTGCCGGCGACCGCGACCGACGTCCACTGCTTCTTCGGTGACACGCCCGACGCCAACAGCGGCGGAGAGGCGACGCTGTACACCATCTCGTGGACGCCGGCTTCGCCGCCGCCGCCCGCCGACATGGCCGCGGCGCCGCCGGCCAATCTCGCCGGCGGCGGTGGCGCGCCGAGCCAGCTCTTCTCCGACAGCTTCGCGCGCAGCATCGCGCCCAACGGCGGCCTCGGCGCCAACTGGACCGTCGCCGCCGGCGACTGGTACGTCGACGGCCGCGCCGACAGCGACCTCGACGGCTCCAACCTCGTCGCCGAGAACGTCGCCTCCTGCCGCGACTGCACCGCCCAAGCCAGCGTCATCACCTTCGGCACCGAAGGCGGCGTCTACTTGCGCGCCCCCGCCACCACCTCCAGCGACCGCTACGACTTCGTCCTCGTGTCCAACGGCCACCTGCAGCTGCGCCGCGTGCGCTCCGGCGTCGTCACCGTCCTCGCCGACGCGCCCAGCGGCCTCAGCGCGCTCGACGTCGCCGCCACGCTCACGCTCTCGGCGACCGGCGCCGGTCCCGTCGCGCTCACCGGCAGCCTCAACGGCGTCGTCGCGCTCACCGTCAGCGACAGCTCCGCCGCCGCGCTCGTCTCCGCCGGCTGGGCCGGCTTGTGGACCACCAACGCCGGCGTTCCCTTCGACAACTTCTCGCTGTCGTCGCTCGGCGGCGGTGGCGGCGGCGCGCCCGCCGACATGGCGCGCGCCTCCGATCTATCGACGGCGCCGCCGCTCGACCTCGCCCACGCCGCGCCGCCCGACCTGACGACGCCGCCGCTCGATCTCGCCCACGCCGCGCCGCCCGATCTGACGACGGCACCGGTCGATCTCGCGCACGCGGCGCCGCCCGATATGACGACGACGCCGGCCGATCTCGGCGGCGGCGCCGTGCCGAGCCAGCTCTTCTCCGACAGCTTCGCGCGCAGCATCGCGCCCAACGGCGGCCTCGGCGCCAACTGGACCGTCGCCGCCGGCGACTGGTACGTCGACGGCCGCGCCGACAGCGACCTCGACGGCTCCAACCTCGTCGCCGAGAACGTCGCCCCCTGCCGCGACTGCACCGCCCAAGCCAGCGTCATCACCTTCGGCACCGAAGGCGGCGTCTACTTGCGCGCCCCCGCCACCACCTCCAGCGACCGTTACGACTTCGTCCTCGTGTCCAACGGCCACCTGCAGCTGCGCCGCGTGCGCTCCAGCGTCGTCACCGTGCTCGCCGACGCGCCCAGCGGCCTCAGCGCGCTCGACGTCGCCGCCACCCTCACGCTCTCGGCGACCGGCGCCGGTCCCGTCGCGCTCACCGGCAGCCTCAACGGCGTCGTCGCCCTCACCGTCAGCGACAGCTCCGCCGCCGCGCTCGTCTCCGCCGGCTGGGCCGGCTTGTGGACCACCAACGCCGGCGTTCCCTTCGACAACTTCTCGCTCGTCGGCATCCTCGCGAACAGCGGCACCGGCGGTGGCGGCGGCACCGGCGGTGGCGGTGGCGGCGGCGGCGGTGGCGGCGGCAGCTTCGCCGTGCAGGTCACGTATACCGACACCGCGCACGTGCTGCAGGCCGTCGATCCCTCGGGCACCGCCTACGCGACCGCGCTCGCCGACGCCTCGGGAACCCACGTCCTCGCCTCGACCGACGGCCGCGCCTGGACCGCTCGCGGCGTCCACTCCGCCGGCGAGATCGATCTCATGACCGCGACCGCGAACGGCACGCTCCTCGCCATCAGCCGCGAAGGCAGCGGCAACGTCATCGCGCGCTCGACCGATCATGGCGCCACCTGGAGCGACGTCCTTGCGCTCGGCGTCTATCGCGGGCTGACGCCGCACAGCTTCGCCGAGCTCGACGGCACCGTCTACTTCGTCGAATACCAAACCTTCACCGAGGACGCGACGCCCATTCGCCTGTGGGCCTCCACCGACGGCGGCGCCACCTGGTCCGTGCGCTTCACCTTTCAGGGCCATCGCCACGGCCACGGCCTGTGCGCCGACGGCAACGCGCACGTCCTCTGGGCCTACTTCGGCGACACCGACCCGCAGAGCGGCATCTTCCGCTCGGCGGACGGCGGCAACAGCTGGCAATTCATGCTCGGCAACCAGGACGGCGACGTCGTCGACGCGACGCCGCTGCCCGGCGGCGGCCTGCTCTTCGGCCAAGACATCTCGTACCTGCCGACGACACCGGCGGTGGCGAGCCTCGACGCGACCGGCACCTACACGATCCTCGCGCCCCTCATCGGACCGAGCTACTCCATCCACGCGCTGGCCGCGGGCGGCTTCGTCGTCGGCAGCGCGCGCGAAAACGGCGGCGACATCTACCCGCCGGGCGAGGTGAGCGCGCACCTCTACGGCTCGTCCGACGGCGTCAGCTGGACCAAGCTGCTCGACTATCCGTGGCTCGATCCCAACGCCGACTACGTGCGCGCCGACGTCTATTGGGAGCTTCCGGCGACGCACGAGCTCGTGCTCACGCTCTACAACGCGGCCGGCTTTGGCCCCAACGGCGAGGGCTACCAGCTCTTGCGCCGTCAATAGCCGTCGCGCTGCAGGATCGGCGGAATCACACGGCGTCGTGAAAGATGATTCCGAGCGTGTGGCGGCTTCCCTCGCGAATCTTGCTCACGCCGTGCCGCAAGGTCACCCGATATTCGCCGCGAGCGCCGAGCTGCGGCCGACTATTGACGGCAAACACCACCGCATCGCCTTTGCCGAGCGGCACGACCGCCGCGCGCGACTGCATGCGTGGCCGCTGTTCGGTCAGGACCAGCTCGCCGCCACGAAATGCGCGCCCCGGTTCCGACAACAGCGTCGCCACTTGCAAGGGAAACACTTGCTCCCCGTAAAGATCTTGATGCAATCGATTGTAGTCGCCGGGGCCATATTTGAGCAGCAGCGGCGTCGGTCGCGTCTGCCCCGCTGCGTGGCACCGTTCGATGAACGCCGCGTGCGTCGCTGGGAATCGGCTCTCCAATCGCAGTCGCTCATGCCAGCGATTGGCGATGGGCGCCAGATAGGGATAGAGCCCGGTGCGCAGGGTTTCGACCAACGGCGGTAACGGATAAGCGAAGTAACGATATTCGCCCTGGCCGAATCCATGCCGCGCCATCACGACGCGGCTGCGGAATCCATCATTGGCGCTCGTATAGGACGCGGCGACGGCGTCGCACTCCGGCGCAGTCAGCAGCTGCGGAATGACGGCCCATCCTTCGCTATCCAATTCGTCGGATAGGCGCGCCCAATCGATCTGGCTCGCCGGCGTCACGACGCAGTCTCCGCCTGCAAGAGCCGGCGCTTGCGCTCGACGCCCCAGGCATATCCGGAGAGCGAGCCGTCCTGGCGCACCACGCGGTGGCACGGGATCGCCACTGCCAAATGATTGGCCGCGCAGGCGCCGGCGACGGCCCGCGCTGACTTGGGCGCGCCGATCCGCTCGGCAAGCTCGACGATAAGTCACCGTCCGGCCGGCCGGGATCTTGCGCAGCACTTGCCACACGCGCCGTTGAAACGCGGTCCCGCGCACGTCGAGCGGCAGATTGCAGCCGAGCCCCGGCGCGCTCGACGAAGCTCACGACTTTGGCGACCAAGCTCTCGTAAGCGCGGTCGGCGCCAATCAATCGCGCCTTGGGGAAGCGATCTTGAAGGTCGTGCACCAATGCCTCCGGATCGTCACCCATTAAGATCGCGGCGACGCCCTTCCGGCTCGACGCGACCAGGATCGCGCCCAGCTGCGACTGCGCCACCGCAAACCGCAGCTCCTCGTTCGTGCCGCCCGCGCGATAAGCGGTCGGCGTCATCCCGAGCATGGCCGCGGCCTTCTCGTAGAAACGGCCGCTCGAATTGAAACCAGATCCATAAATCGCGTCAGTCACGGTATTGCCTTTCTGCAGCTGCGCTCGAGCGCGCGTGTCTCGATGCGCCGCTGCGTAGTCTTTGGGCGTCAGGCCCGTCGCTGCTTTGAACAGCCGATGAAAGTGACTCGTGCTCAGCCCAACCGAGCGCGCCAGCTCCACCAACGTCGGCGGCTCCTCGCTCTGCTCGATGTGGCGACAGGCTTTGACCACCGTCTCCGCGTTCTCCTCGCCGAGCGACGGACCATCCGGTCGACAGCGCTTGCAGGGCCTGAAACCGGTCGCCTGCGCAGCCTTCAGCGTGTCGTGCAGGCGCACGTTCTTCGGATTGGCGCCGCGCGAGGCGCACGATGGTCGGCAATAGACGCGCGTGGTCGCCACGCTGTACCAAAACGCGCCGTCCGCCGTGCGGTCGCGGGCGACGACGCGCGCCCAGCGCGGATCGCGCGCGATCGCCGCTGCGCGCTCGGCACTCTTCGATTTCGGCTTGCTCACGACCCCTCCTCGCCGCTGGTCTGTCGTCACTATGATAGCGGCGACCGCCACCAGCACTCCGAGTCTTGCTTTCAAATCCAGGCCAGATTCGCGCCGAGCGCTATGCCAAAATGACGATATTCGGGCTCGAACGCTGCGATGGGCGCGGATGAAGCGGCGCCGTCGATGGGCGGCGAAGCGGGTCGCCGGAGGCGCCTTCGCCTCGTCAGATGCCCACGCTCAGCGACGACCCCGCGGGCGCGAAGCTGGATTTGGCGACGACTGTCACTCCGCCGGCGGTTCATGGCCGCCGTCATTCGTCGAATTCCATTCGGCGCCCGTCGCCCACGACGGGCCGGTGCAGCTCGGGCCCGCGTGTTCGAGGGTGGCGAAACGGGCGCCGGCGTCGCCGCTGCTTATAGCCACTGGAATAACCATTATCGATTTTGATTAGTCGAGGAGATTTGCAATGGAAATGAATCGATTGAGCCACCAAGACCAAATGAAGGCGCAGCTCGCGGACTGGCGCAAGCGGCTCGACGTGCTCGAGGGCAGTGCCGCGAAAGCGGAGGCGGGCGCGAAGAGCGAGCTCGATATGCTGGCCCACGAGCTCCGCGAGCTCGAGACGTCGGCGAAGAAGCTCTACGACGAGCTCTCGACCGCGTCGGCGGATACCTGGAGCTCGCTGAAGACGACTTTGGACGGCACGTGGGCTCGAGTCAGCAATTCGGTCGATTCGACCTGGGGGCGCTGGCTCGCTCGCCAAGAGCCGGTCAAGCGCGAGCACAAGAAGCAGCTACACGATCGTGTCGAAGAGCGGCGCCGGCAGCTGACGGCGACGCTGCTCGGCTTGCAACTCGATCCGCAGAGCGCCAAGAGCGAGCGCGCGAGCGCCATCGAGGGCGCGCTCGCGGCACTGCAGACGCATGTGAGCGGCGGTTGGGACGTCGTCGACGAGTCGGAATCGGCGGCGCTCGTGCGCTGGCTCGACTCCTCCAAGTTTCTCTTCGATAGCAATGCGACGAGCGGCGAAGTCGCGCCGCCGGCCGCTGTTCCGAGCCCGGCCGTCGTCGAAAACAAGACCACTACTGCACCGTAAGCTCGAGCCAAGGAGAACCGACAATGGGCGAGGTTATCGATAAGATCAAAGGCAAGGCGAAGCAGGTCGAGGGCATCATCACCGGCGACAAGGCGCGCCAGCACGAGGGTGAGCTCGACGAGGCGAAGGGCAATGTAAAGGGCGTCGTCAATCAGGTCGAAGGCGTGGTCACCGCCGCCGTCGATGTCGTCAAGCACGTCGTGAAGAAGATTTGACGATTAGATCGAAGAGGCCGGGAAGTAGCCTGCGCGCCGCCGGCCCCGCTTTCGTCGTTACCAATGATTGGTGCGGCAATATGCCGCATCATTATAAGACCATGTTAGACCGGCAATTGATCGGCGATCGAGAGTGGCGAATCCGGTTTGTGTCGATTGTTCGGCTTATTCTCGATCGCGCTCTTGTGGCTCTCGGATTCATTGCTAGGTTGTGCGGGCCCGCCAGACTCCATCCCGCTTCATAGCAGCGAACAAGCTCTCCTGACTCTTTCGCAGGCTCGCGGTCGGTCGACATCCTCCGGCGATGTCGATCGGTCTGACCGTCCGCCGCAGTCTTCAATGGTTCACTTGATGGAGGCAGTAAACACATGAAACGATTTGCTTCACCGTTATTGGGTATCGGATTTTTGGTCATCACGAGCGGCTGCGCGGCGGGCGTCTCCAACGAGAAGGTCGCGGCCACGGACTCGTCGATTCGCGCCGCCGAGGAGGTGGGCGCGCCCAGGGTGCCGCAGGCGTCGCTGCATCTGCAGCTGGCGAAAGAAGAGAACGGGCAGGCGCAGCAGCTCATGAAGGACGGGGACACGAAGCGCGCCGAGGGGCAGCTGATGCGCGCGCAGGCCGACGCCGAGCTGGCGGTCGCGCTGGCGCGTGAGGCGCCCATGCAGGTCGAGGCGCAGCACGAGGCAGACAAGGCGCACGCGCTTCAGCAGCAGTCCAATCACTAAATTTTCTTCAAGGAGCCTTCATGCAACGCTTCGTTCGAACGTTTTCGGGAACCATCGCGATCAGTCTCTTGTCCGTCGCCGGCTGTGCGGCGGTCGTTCCTTCCGAGCTGGCCGATGCGCGCAGCGCGTACCAGCATGCCAGCGCCGGCCGCGCGGCCGACCTCAGCCCCGCCGAGCTGCACACGGCCAAAGAGGCGCTGGCCAAGGCCGAGGCGTCGTGGGCGAACGATCCCAAGTCGGCGCAGACGCGCGACCTCTCTTATGTCGCGCAGCGCAAGGCGCAGCTCGCCGAGGCGATCGCGGGCATGGCGCTGGCCGATCACGACAAGTCGGCGGCCGATCAGTCGATCAACCGCTCGGAGCACGCGATCGCTCGGCGTACGCAGGGCGAGCTGAACCAGACGCGCGAGCAGCTGGCCGCGTCGCAGCAGAACGCGGCGCAAGAGCAGCAGGCGCTCGGCAGCGAGCATCAGGCGCGCCTCGACGCCGATCAGCGCAGCCTCGATGCCGACGCGCGCGCCAAGGCGTCGCAGGACGCGCTGGCCAAGCTGGCCGCGGTCAAGGAAGACGCTCGCGGCATGGTCATCACCTTGAGCGGCAGCGTGCTATTCCCGTCGGATCAGTCGACGCTGCTGCCGGACGCGCAGAATCGCCTGAATCAGGTGGCGGACGCGCTCATGACGACGAAGGAGCGCAACATCATCGTCGAGGGCCACACCGATTCGCGCGGCTCGGAGAGTCACAACCTGGATCTGTCGCAGCGACGGGCCGACTCGGTGCGCAGCTATCTCGTGGCGCGTGGTTACGAGCCCGATCGGATGCAGGCGCACGGCATTGGCAAGGGTCGCCCGACGACGTCGAACGACACCGCCGAGGGGCGCGCGAATAATCGCCGCGTCGAAATCATCGTTCAACCGGCTACGAAGTAACACCACACCTAAGGAGACTATAAGAAATGACAAAGCTCGCACTGACACTCACCGCGCTCGGCCTGCTCTCGTACGGCGTGGCCTTTGCCGACGAGACGACCGAGAAGACCGAGACCCACGACACCGACGGCAAGACCACGACGCGGACGCGGAAGGTCAAGCACAAGGCCGACGGCAAGGGCAACTCGTCGGTCAAGACCGAGACGACCGAGAAGACCGAAGTCAAATAGCTCCGTACGGTTTGGCAGAGAGCCCCGTCGCGCTGTCGCGGCGGGGCTTTTTTCGTCTGCGGGCGGGCGCGGCATGACACTGTCGCGAACACCTCACGAGGCCGTCACGCCGAGGCGCAGGTGTCGTGTGCTAAACAGTCGGCCATGCGCTGGCTACCCTTTTGCTTCGTGCTCGTCGCGTGCGGGCCGCAGCAGCGGTCGTCCGGCCCTGCCACCGACGCCGGCGCGACGCCCGACCCGGCGCGCGACTTGAGCGGCGCGCTGTCGAACGACGCGGCCGACGCCGCGGCCGATCTCCACGAGGCGCAGCTCGATCCCGATGCCGCGTGCGCGAGCGTCGAGCAGGACGCCGTGCCGACCTATCTGCCGCTCGACATCATCTGGATCATCGACAACTCGTCGAGCATGGCGCCGGCGATCGACGAGGTGCGCGACGGCATGAACGCCTTCGCGTCGCTCATCGGCGGCGCGATGGGGCTCGACTACCGCATCGTCATGCTGTCGCTGCGCGGCGCGACCAGTCCCGTGCAGGTCAACGGCAGCAACCGCTACCCGATCTGCATTCCGCCACCGCTCGCCGGCGGCACCGCCTGCGAGAACGGCCCGCGCTTCTTCCACTCCAGCATCGACATCAAGAGCACGGAGACGCTCGAGCAGGTCCTCGGCACGCTCGCGCAGACGTCGGGCTACACGCCGGGCGCCGACCGCGGCGGCGAGCCCTGGCAGAGCTTCCTGCGCGCCGGCTCGTCCAAGACGTTCGTCGTCGTCACCGACGACAATGCGCGGATCTCGGCGACCCAGTTCGAGACGTTTGCCGGCGGCAAAGATCCCTACAACAGCACGACGCTGCCCCCCGGCATCCTCGACCCGAGCTGGAACGGGCTCTTCGCGCAGTACACGTTCAGCGGCATCTACGGCTGGGGCGTCGCCACCGATCCCTCGGCCATGTGTCAGTACGCCGACGGCACCTGGCCGGCGAGCGCGGGCGTCACCTACAGCACGCTCGTCCAACAAACGAACGGCGTGCGCGCGCAGATCTGCGGCGACGCGTCGACGTGGTCCAGCTTCTTCACGCAAGTCGCCACGGCGGTGGCAAAGGGCGCGAAGCTGTCGTGCACGATGGCGCTGCCGCTGCCGCCGGGCGGTCAGCAGCTGGACCCGTCGAAGGTGAATGTCTCGGTCGTGCCCGAGAACGGCGCCGCGACCGCGCTCGGCAAGGTCAGCGACGCCGCCGCCTGCGGCAGCGCCGGCGGCTGGTACTACGACGACGACAGCAGCCCGACTGAGGTCATTCTGTGCCCGTCGACGTGCGCCACGGCGCAGACCGCGCTGTCGTCGGGCGGCCGCGTGAGCATCGCGTTCGGCTGCGCCACCATCATCATCTGACGCGCGCTCACGCCGCCGCTCGCCGCCGATAATGGCCGGGGCGGCAGCGGACGATCCGCGTGAACGCGACGCTGAAGGCGCTCTCCGACTCGTAGCCGACGGCGCTGGCCACTTCGGTGATGCGCCGGTCCTCCCGCAGCAGCTCGCAGGCGATCTGCATGCGCCACTGCGTCAGGTACTCCATCGGCGTGACGCCGATCCATTTCTTGAAGCTGAGCGCGAAGCCCGCGCGCGAGAGCCCCGCCGTCTTGGCCAGCTCGTCGAGCGACCAGCTGCGCGCGTGATCCGACTGCATCGCGGTCAGCGCCTTGGATAGCCGCGGCTCCGAGAGCGCGACGAACCAGTTCTTCTCGCGCCCCGCCGACGCCAGATAGCTGCGCAGCGTCTGCAGCAGCATGATGGGCGCCAGGTGGTTCAACATGAGCGCGCGCCCCGCCTGCCGGTTGCGCACCTCGGCGCCGAAGCGCTCGACGCCCCAGCGCAGCACCGCCGCCTGCTCCGCCTGCGCCGGGATGTAGATCACCGACGGCAAGCGTCCGAAGACGATCTGCTGGAAATGACCGTCCAGCTGGAAGCCGGAGCCGACCGAAAGGAAGTCGCCCCCGCCGTTGCAGACCACGCTGACCACGCCGTCTTGCGCCTTCCACTGCAGCCGGTGCGCCTGCAGCCGGCGCTTGACCGACAGATCCGCGGCAATCACGTGGCGCTTCTTGTGCGGCAAGAGGACGCAGTCGCCGGCTCGCAAGTGGTACGTCGCGGTGTCGCCTTCGACGGCCAGCCAGCACTCACCGGTCAGGACGACCTGCAGCCGCAGGATGTCGATGGCGGGGAACTCGATCGCCCAGCGGCCGCCGGCGTCGAGCGTCGCGGCGGTGAGCGCCTTCAGCTTCATCTTCGCGAGCGTCGCCGAGAGGACGTCGTTGCTGTCCGAGGCGCTCGTCAACATGCACTAGACTATGCAGCATGAAATTTCGACGCACAAGCATGGTCAGTCCACTTCGACAGCGCAATGATGGACGCATCAACAGGAGGCATCACCATGCGAATCTTCGTCACCGGCGCCACCGGCTTCATCGGCAGCGCCACCGTTCGTGAGCTGTCGAACGCGGGGCATCAGGTCTTCGGGCTCGTCCGCTCCGACGCCAACGCCGACGCGCTCGCGGCGATGGGCGCGACCGTCGTGCGCGGCGCGCTCGAGGACCTCGACGCTCTCCGCCGCGGCGCCGCGGCCGCCGACGGCGTCATTCACACCGCGTTCATCCACGACTTCGCCAACTTCGCTCACTCCTGCGCGGTCGATCAGCGCGCGATCGCGACGATCGGCGACGTGCTCGCCGGCTCGAACCGGCCGTTCGTCATCACCAGCGGCACGCCGGCCGTGGCCGGCGGCAGCGCTACCGAGCACGACGCCTCGCCGCGCACCAACCCGGTCGCCGCGCTGCGTGCGCCCGCCGAAGATGTGACGCTGGCGCTGGCCGCGCGCGGCGTGCGCGCGTCGATCGTGCGCTTGCCGCGCTCGGTGCACGGCAGCGGCGAGCGCGGCTGGCGCGGCGGCTTCACCAGCGTGCTCGTCGACGTCGCGCGCGCCAAGGGCGTCTCGGCCTACATCGGCGACGGCGCCCAGCGCTGGCCGGCGGTGCACCGGCTGGACGCGGCGCGGCTGTACCGCCTCGCGGTCGAGCAGGCGCCCGCCGGCTCGCGGCTGCACGCCATCGGCGACGAGGGCATCGCCATGCGCGACCTCGCTTCGGCGATCGGTCGTCGCCTCGGTCTGCCGGTGGCGGCGAAGACGGGCGACGAGGCGGCGGCCCACTTCGGCTTCCTCAGCGTGATCGGCTCGATCGATCAGCCCGCCTCCAGCGCGCACACGCGCGAGCTGCTCGGGTGGAAGCCGCGCGAGCTCGGCCTGCTCGCGGACTTCGAGGCGCACTTCGATTGAGCGACCGCGCCCGAGCCGTCGTCGGGCTGCGACCGGCATCACCGGCGCGGCGACGTCGTCGGGCCGGTCGACCTCGCGTCTTTCCGTAACGACTTCACGCGAAGGCTGGCGACGGCGCGGGCCCGGTGATGCCGGTCATAGCGCGGCGCGAACGTCCGCTGTTACGACATATGGGTCCCTTTAAGGAGAACCCAGGTATGCGCCTTCGGTCGCTATTCTTGTCTTTGCTCTTCTCGGTATCGGCGGTCGGCTGCAGCGGCGGAAGCGGGAGCGTCGACGCCAACCCGCCGCCGCAATCTTCGGCGAAGACGCTCACCGCCTTCTCGTTCGCCAAGCCCGCCGCGACCGGCACCATCTCCGAGAGCGCCAAGACCATCGCCGTCAGCCTGCCCTTCGGCACCGACGTGACCCACCTCGTCGCCACCTTCGCCACCACCGGCGCCGCGGTCACCGTCGGCGCACAAGCGCAAGCGAGCGGCGCCACCGCCAACGACTTCACCCATCCGGTCGTCTACACCGTCACCGCCGCCGACAAGAGCACCGCGAGCTACACCGTCACCGTCACCGTCGCGACGAGCACGGCCAAGGAGCTCACCTCGTTCTTCTTCCTCAGCCCGGTGGCGACCGGCATGATCGACAAGACGGCGCTCGCAGTCGACGTCTCGGTCCCGTTCGGCACCGACCCGACCAAGCTCGTGGCCGGCTTCACCACCACCGGCGTCGGCGTCAGCGTCGGCGGCGTCGCGCAGGTCAGCGGCACGACGCCGAACGACTTCACGCAGCCGGTCATCTACACCGTCAACGCCGCGGACGGCTCGTCCGTCGCTTACACGGTCACCGTCACCGTCGCCAAGAACACGGCCAAGGCGATCACCGCCTTCGCGCTCGCCGGCAAGTCCGGCAGCAATGACGGCGTCATCGACGAGGGCAAGAAGACCATCGCCGTCGGCTTCCCCTTCGGCAGCGACGTCACCGGCTTGGTCGCCACGTTCGCCACCACCGGCAGCAGCGTCAAGGTGAGCGGCGTCGAGCAGGTCAGCGGCACGACGGTGAACGACTTCACGCAGCCGCTCGTCTACACCGTCACCGCCGCCGACGGCTCGTCGGTCGATTACACCGTCACCGTCACCGTCGCGCTCAGCTCCGCCAAGGCGCTCACGGCGTTCGCGCTCGCCAGCGGGACGGTCAAGAGCACCGGCACGATCGACGAGGTCAACAAGACCATCGCGCTGAATTTCCCCTTCGGCACCAGCGTGACCGCGCTCGTCGCCACCTTCGCCACCACCGGCGTCAGCGTCAAAGTGTTCGGCGTCGAGCAGGTCAGCGGGACGACGACGAACAACTTCACCCTGCCGGTCGTCTACACCGTCACCGCCGCCGACGGCTCGTCCGCCGGCTACACCGTCAAGGTCACGGTCGCGCCCAGCTCGGCCAAGGCGATCACCGCCTTCTCGCTGGCGGGCAGCGTCGGCACCATCGACGAGCCCAACAAAGCCATCGCCGTCAGCGTTCCCTTCGCCACCGACGTGACCACGCTCATCGCCACCTTCTCCACGACCGGCGCCGCGGTCGCGGTCGGTCAGACGACGCAAGTGAGCGGCAAGACGGCCAATGACTTCACCAATCCGGTCGTCTACACCGTCACCGCCGCCGACGGCTCGTCCGCCGCTTACACCGTCACGGTCACCGTCGCCAAGAACACGGCCAAGGCGATCACGGCCTTCTCGCTCGCCACCGGCGCCGTCACCAGCGTCGGCACGATCAACGAGGGCAACAAGACCATCGTCGTCAATCCGCCCTTCGGCACCGACGTGACGGCGCTCGTCGCCACGTTTACGACCACCGGCGTCGCGGTCAAGGTCGGCGCCGTCGTCGAGGTCAGCGGCACGACGGCCAACAACTTCACCCAGCCGGTCGTCTACACCGTCACCGCCGCCGACGGCTCGTCGGTGAGCTACACCGTCACGGTCACCGACGGGAAGAATCCGGCCAAGGCGATCACCAGCTTCTCCCTCGCCGGCAACATCGGCACCATCGACGAGCCCGACAAGGCGATCGCCGTCAGCGTCCCGACCGGCACCGACGTGACGAAGCTCGTCGCCACCTTCACCACCACCGGCACCGGCGTCGCCGTCAACAAGGTCCAGCAGGCGAGCGGCACGACGGTCAACAACTTCACCCAGCCCGTCATCTACACGGTCAGCGCCGCCGACGGCTCGTCGGTCAACTACACCGTCACCGTCTCCGTCGTCAAAAGCACGCAGAAGGCCATCACCGCCTTCGCGCTCGCGCTCGGCTACGTCAAGAGCGCCGGCGTCATCGACGAAGCCAACAAGGCGATCGCCGTCAGCTTCCCCGCCGACATCGCGCTCACCAACCTCGTCGCCACCTTCACGACCACCGGCGTCTCGGTCGCGATCGGCTCGGTCGTGCAGGTCACCGGCGTCGGCGGCCACGACTTCACCAACCCAATCGTCTACACCGTCACCGCCGAGGACGGCTCCTCCGTCGCGTACACGGTGACCGTCACCAATCTGCCCGTCGTCACGCCCGGACCGACGCAGGCGCCGAGCTTCCGCATCGACGCCGCGCACACTGCCGGCCAGCCGGGCGAGACGCTGGCGCCGCCGCTCCAGCCGGCCTGGTCGTTCGACGCCGGCGAAGCGGTGAGCTACCCGCTCGTCGCCAACGGTCGCGTCTTCATCACCACGTCGAGCATGGTGACGGCGCTCGACACCACGACCGGCGCGGTCGTGTGGGGTCCCAATGCGCTCGGCGGCGGCCTCTTGCACGCGTACGACAGCGGCCGCCTGTTCGTGCTCACCAGCTCCGGCCTGCTGATGGCGCTCGATGCCACGAGCGGCGTGCAGCTGTGGAGCGCGAGCCTGCCCGGCCAGCTCGACTTCGGCTCGCCGCCGGTGGCCGCCGACGGCGTCGTCTACGTCAACGGCCTCGAGAGCGGCGGCACCACCTACGCCGTCGACGGCGCCACCGGCAACCTCTTGTGGACCGGCGGCACCTTCGACGGCAGCGACGGCGCGGTCGCGGTCGGCTATGGCGGCGTCTACGAGTCCGAAGCCTGCTCGCAGACGACGGCGTGGTGGGCGCACGACGGCAGCCAGCTGTGGCATTACTCGACGGGCTGCACCGGCGGCGGCGGCGCGGTGCCGGCGTTGTACCGCCACCGCCTCTACGTGCGCGACTGGGCCGAAGGCAACACGATCTTGGACATCACGACCGGCAAGAGCGTGGGCAGCTTCATCACGACCGTTCCGCCCGCATTCTCCGACGGCATGGGCTACTTCCTGCAGACGGGAACGCTGCGCGGCATCACGACCGACACCAGCACCGTCAAGTGGAGCTTCGCGGGCGACGGCGCGTTGTCGAGCGCGCCCGTGGTGGCCGGCGGCTATGCGTACATCGGCTCGACGAGCGGCAACCTCTACGCCTTGGATGGCCAAGGGCACCAGGCGTGGACCACCAAGCTGGCCGCCGGCATCAACTCCCAACCCGAGACGAACTCGATGGCGGTCGCCGAAGGCACCCTCCTCGTCCCGGCCGGCAACGTCCTGTACGCGTTCGTCGCTCAATAACGCGACCGCAGCATCCGCATGGCCCGACGCCGATCGCGGTCAGCGAAGCTCCGGCGTATCTAAGACAAACTAAACCAGCGACGGGCCTTCCGACCGCCGCCCGAAACGGCCTCGCGTCGCCATGCGCTCAGTGCGGGGCGTGCTCGCGTTGCCACTGACGAATCGGCGCCGCTTCGCGCTGTCCCCAGGCGCCGAGCGGCTCCCAGCGCGCCAGCGCCGACGTCGCCAGTGACGCCGCCCGCGCGCCGTCGCCACCGCTGTCGACGAGCGCGCGCGCCATCGCGAACTCCGCATGGGCGCGCGACGCCGGCGCCATGTGATCGGCGAGCGCCAGCGCCCGCTCGAGCGGCGGCAGCGCCTGACGCGGCTCGCGCGCCAGCAGCGCCGCATTGCCGATGCCGACCAGCGCCTCGGCCAGCCCCTCTTCCTGCCCGACGCCGGCGTGCTCGAAGAACGCCAGCGCCGCCTCGTAGTCGTGCCGCGCGGTCGGCAGCCGCGCATGCAGCCGCAGCCGCCCGCGCGCGAGCAGCACGAAGGCGCGATAGGCGGGCTCCTTCGCCGCCTCCAGCGCCGTGTCGATCATGGTGAGCGCCTGATCCATTTTCCCCGCCTGCTCCAGCGCCAGCGCCAGGTAGAGCCGATCGAGCGACTGCTTCTGGTCGCCCGGCCGGCGCAACGACAGCGCGTGCTGCAGCGTGGCCAGCGCCTCGTCGGTGCGGCCCTCTTCGGTCAGCACCTCGCCGAGCGTGTCGAGCGCCCCCAGCGTGCGCGGATGCTCGGGGGGCAACGTCACGGCATAGATCTGCAGCGCGCGGCGCACGTTCGCTTCAGCCTCGGGCAGCGGTCCGCTCTCCTTGAGCAGCTCGGCGAGCACGTAGCGCGGCACCGCGGCGCGCGGATGCATCGGGCCCAACGTCCGGTCGAGCACGGTCGCCGACTCGTCGAGCGCCTGCTTGGCCTCGTCGCGGCGACCGCCTTTGAGCAGCGCCACGCCCAGATTGTTGAGCGTGAGGGCGACCGCGACGCTGTTCGGCGGCTGCAGCGCGATCGACTGGTGCAATACGGCCATCGCGGCGTCGAAGCGATGCTGCGCCAGATACAACGTCCCCTCGGCCTCGAAGAGGCGTGCGCGCAGGTGATCGTCGCCGCCGAGCCGATCGATCGTCGCCGCCGCCAGCGCCGTCCAGCGCGTGGCTTCGGCGAGCTCGGCCGCCTCGACGCCGGCCGCGAAGGCGCGGACCGAGCCGAGAAGCGCCTCGGCCAGGGCGCGATCGTCGCGTCCGCGCAGGGCCGCCGCCGCCGCGTCGACGAAGGTCTGGCGCGCCGCCGGCCAGCGCTGGTCGTTCATCTCCAGACGACCGCGCAAGAGCAGCGTCTTGGCGATGAGCGGCGTGTAGCCGAGCGCCGTCGCCGCGTCGCACAGTGGGCGCGCGGCCGTCAGCGCGTTGGCGAAGCGACCGATGCGCTCGAGCGACTCGGCGGCGTCGAGCTGGCGGCGCAGCTCGGCGGTGCGCGCAGCCCGTGCCTGATCGCGCGGCGGCGGCTCGACGGCGCGCAACGTGGCGGGATTGGCGCAGGCATCGAGCGGCTCGAGCGACTGCACAGCCGTCGCCGCGTGCTCGACGGCCGGCTTGTCGGCGTGGGCCAAGAGCTCGATGAGCGCGCCCGCGGCGCCGCGCCGCTCGTCGAGGCACTGCATGCGCAGGTCGAACAGCTCGGCCGACTGCTCGTGGCGCACGCGCGCCGCCTGACACGCGGCCAATCCCATGCCGCGCCAGCGCTCGGCGTAGGCATCGAGCGTGGCGGCGACGCGTTGCGCGGTGTCGCCGGCATAGGGCAGGCCGGTGGCGGCAAAGGCGTGCGTCAGCGTGGCGCGGGACGTCGGGTTCCACACCGCCGCGAAGCCGCTGCCGTCGCAGGGCCGAGGTCGCAGGACCGCGGCGAGGCCGACGACGCCGGCGAGCGTGAGCGCGCCCGCCGTCAGCCAAGGCCAGCTGCGCGCCCGCGGAGCCAACGCCGCCAGCACGCGCTCCATCGACTCCGGCCGCGCGTCGGGCGACACCGACAGGCCGCGACGGAGGACCTCGCGGACGCGGCGCGGCACGGTGGCGATACGCCCCGGCTGCACGCGACCGAGCACGATCGCCGCCAGCAGCTGTCGGCGGCTCTGTCCCGCGAACGGGCTGACGCCGGCCAACGCCTCCCACAAGACGACGCAGAAGCTGAAGATGTCGCTGCTCACGTCGACGACGCCGTCGCTGAGCTGCTCGGGCGCCATGTACGCCGGCGTGCCGGGCACGGCGCCGATCTGCGTGATGGGGCTGGTCAACGCCGTGGCGCCGTCGCCGCTGTCGGGATCGCTCGCGCTGCCCGCCACCCGCGCCAGGCCGAAGTCGCTGACGCAGACGCGCCCGTCGCGGCCGATGAGCACGTTCTCCGGCTTGAAGTCGCGATGCACGAGACCGGCGCGATGCGCGGCGGCCAGACCGCGCCCGGCCTCGGCGAAGGTGGCGAGGATGGCCTCCTGGCTGCGCGGCCGCGCCAGCCACTCGCGCAGCGTCTCGCCTTCGATCATCTCCATGGCGACGAACACCCCGTGCACGCTCGAGCCGACGTCGTAGACGGTGACCACGTTGCGATGCGACAGGCGCGCCAGCGCTTGACCCTCGCGCTGCAGCCGCGCCCGCGTCTCCGGCTCGTCGGTGCGGTCGCCGCCGAGCACCTTGATGGCGATGGTGCGGTCGAGCTCGGGATCGTGCGCGGCGTAGACGACGCCCATGCCGCCTTTGCCGAGCAGCTTGAGGATGCGATAGCGGCCGACCTCGGTGTCCGGCGGCAGCAGCACGGCGTCGCCGGGCGGCGGGCTCGGCAGCGTGCGTAGCAGCTCGATCTGTTGCCGGCAGCGCGCGCAGCCGTCGACGTGGGCGGCGATGGCGTCATCCGGCTCGCTGTCGCGCAGATGCTGCTGCAGCTCCGCGGCCGATGGGCAGCTCATGTCAGGCGTTGTAACACGGCGTTCCCTTCGGCTCACCCGCGGCCGAATACCCGCGGCGGCCGGCGCAACCGGCCAGCGCTGGAATGGACGATCGTAATTCCCGATAGGCCGCGACTTTCGAGCGAGCGAAGCTCGCGTCGGCGCGAAGTCGCGCCGGGAGCAGGGAGAGGCCCCGAATGGGCTTTGCCCATTCGGGGAGGGCGGCACGCCCTCATTGATCGAGGCTAAATCAGGGCGCGATTCTCGAGCGCGAAGCGATCGAGAATTGCGAACCCTGGTTTAGGTAAAGCTGGGATAGCGCGGCTCGTACGCGTGCTCGCGAATGAGCTTGCTGACGTCGGCCGGCTTGTCGGCGCGCGCCAAGCCACGCGCGAAGATCAGCTCCGCGACCTTGCTCGCCGTGTTGAGCTCGACCTCGAGGATGTTGGTCTGCGGCGGATAGAGCATGCCCTCGGCGAGCTGCTGCTTGGTCACCTGATCGGCCACCGCGCGCGCCGCGACGATGAACATCTCGTCGGTCACCCGCTTGGCCTGGGTCGCGTAGATCGCCATGCCCATCGCCGGGAAGATGTAGACGTTGTTGGCCTGCGACGGCATGAGCGTCTGGCCGTCGACGCGCACCGGCGGAAACTGCACGCCCGCCGCGTAGATCGCGCGTCCCTGCGTCCAGCCGTACGCCTCTTGCGGCGTGCACTCGGCGTGGTCGGTCGGGTTCGAGAGCGCGAAGATGATCGGCCGCTGATTGATGCGCGCCATCGCGTCGACCACCGCGCGATTGAACGCCTTGCCGATGGTGCTGACGCCGATGATCGTGGTCGGCTTGATGGCTTCGATGGCCGCGACGAAGTCTTGGGTCGGCTTCGCCGCGTGCGCGTAGGGCCGCTGGAAGTCTTCCAAGTCCTTGCGGCTCGGCTCGATGAGGCCGCGCACGTCGAACAGCGAGACGCGCCCGCGCGCCTCCACTTCACTCAGCCCTTCGGAGCGCATCGCCGACACGATCAGATCGGCGATGCCGATGCCGGCCGAGCCGGCGCCGAGGAACAGCAGCTTCTCGTCGGACAGCTTGCCGCCCTTGATGCGCACGGCGTTCATGAGACCGGCCAGCGTGACCGAGGCCGTGCCCTGAATGTCGTCGTTGTAGCAGCAGACCTTGTCGCGATAACGCTGCAAGCAGATGGACGGCGTCGACGCCGGTCCAATCCTCGAAGTGGATGCAACAGAGCGGAAAGACCTCCTGCACCGCGGCCACGAGCTCGTCGACGAACTGGTACAGCTCGTCGGTGCGCGGTCGCGTCTGGCGCAAGCCGAGATAGAGCGGATCGCGCAGCGCCTCGTCGTTGTTGGTGCCGGCGTCGAGGAAGAGCGGCATGCAGAACCTGCGGCGGGACGGCGGCGGTGGCCGTGTAGAGCTGCAGCTTGCCGATGGGAATGCCCATGCCGTTGGCGCCGATGTCGCCGAGCCCGAGGATGCGACCGCCGTCGGTGACGCAGATGACGCGCACGTCCTTCTCCGGCCAGTTGCGCAGCACGTCTTTGACGCGTCCACGCCGCTTGATCGACAGATACATGCCGCGCGGCCCGCGATAGATGTGACCGAACTTGAGGCACGCCTCGGCGATCGTCGGGTCATACACGATCGGTAGAAAGCGCGCCGGATCGCTCATCAGCACCTTGTAGAAGAGCGTCTCGTCGTGATCGAGCAGGTTGATGAGATAGACGTAACGCTCGAGGTCGGTCGGCTTATGGCCGAGCTGCTGCATCACGCGCTGGATCTGCAGCGCCTCGTCCTCGACGACCTCGGGCAAGAGCCCGACGAGGCCGAGCGCTTCGCGCTCCTTTTCGGTGAACGCCGTCGACTTCGACAGCCGCGGATTCTGCAACAGCTCGGCCCCACGCAGGTTCGTTTTCATCGTCCCAAGCCCTCCTCAGGTGCGGCGACATATGGGTAGACCATCTTGTGTGGATCGACGATTCGGTCGAACTCCTCGGCGCTGACGAAGCCGAGCGCGAGCGCGGCCTCCTTCAGGCTCAGATCGCGATCGTTGGCGTAGTGCGCGATCTTGGACGCCTTGTCGTAGCCGATGACCGGTGACAGCGCGGTGACCAACATGAGCGAGCGCTCGAGGAAGCGATCGATCTGCTTGCGATTGGGCTCGGTGCCCGCGATGAGGAAGCGGCGGAAGTTAGCGCAGCCGTCGGTGAGGATGCGAATGGACTGCATCACGTTGGCGATCATCACCGGCTTGTAGACGTTCATCTCGAGATAGCCCGACGCGCCGCCGAAGCCGACGGCGACGTCGTTGGCCATGACCTGCACCGCGACCATCGTCAGCGCCTCGCACTGCGTCGGGTTGACCTTGCCCGGCATGATCGAGGAGCCCGGCTCGTTCTCGGGAATGTCGAGCTCGTGGAAGCCGCAGCGCGGACCGCAGCTCATGAGGCGGATGTCGTTGGCGATCTTGTAGAGCGAGACGGCGAGCGTCCGCATCGCGCCCGAGAGCATGACGAGCGCGTCGTGCGCGCCCTGCACCGCGAACTTGTTGGGCGCGGGCGCGAACGGCAGCCCGGTCAGGCGCGCGATCTCGGCGATGGCGGCGGCGGCGAAGCCGGGCTCGGCGTTCAACCCGGTGCCGACGGCCGTGCCGCCGAGCGCCAGCCGCAGCACGGCGGCGAGCGCGAAGTCGAGGTTCGTCAGGTCTTGGTCGAGCATGGCGGCGTAACCGGACCACTCCTGCCCGAGCGTCACCGGCGTGGCGTCCTGCATGTGCGTGCGGCCGGTCTTGACGATGTCCTTCCACGCCTCCGCTTTGCGCGCGATCCCGTCACGCAGCGCCGTCAGCGACGGCACGAGACGCTGCTCGGTGGCGACCGCGGCGGCCACGTACATCGCCGACGGGAACGTGTCGTTCGACGACTGCGACATGTTGACGTGGTCGTTCGGATGCACCGGCGTCTTCGAGCCGAGCGGCGTGCCGGCGAGCTGACAGCAGCGATTGGAGATGACCTCGTTGACGTTCATGTTGAACTGCGTGCCGCTGCCGGTCATCCACACGTGCAGCGGAAACATGTCGCGGTGCTCGCCGCGCAGAATCTCCGCGCAGACGCCGACGATCAGATCGCGCTGCCGATCGGTGAGCCGACCGGCCTCGTGGTTGGCGATCGCCGCCGCCTGCTTGAGCACGGCGTAGGCGTCGATCAGCTCGCGCGGAATGAGGTCGATGCCGATGCTGAAGTGCTCGAGCGAGCGCTGGGTCTGCGCGCCCCACAATTTGTCGGCGGGCACCGCGACGTCACCGAGGCTGTCGCGCTCGATCCGATTGTCCATGGTCAGCGTGAAATAGGCCTCGCGGAAGCGGCGTCCATCCGTCGATGACCGGAGCGGCCGCGGCCTTACGACTACCGAGCGTCCTCGATTGCGCGGCGGCGCGCGCCGACCGACATCACAGCGGCTCGGACGGTCAGACCTGCGGCGGCCAGCCGATGGCGTGGAGGACGTGACCGTGAAGCGCGCCGTTGCTCGCGATTCATCCAATCAATAGGAGAGCGCCATGAAGAAGGTGTTGATTACGGGAGCGGCCACCGGCTTTGGGTACGGAGTGGCCATGCAGCTGGCGGAGCGCGGCTTCGACGTCATCGCCGCCGTGGAGATTTACGCGCAAGTGCAGCCGCTCAAGCGCGATGTGGCGGCGCGCGGTCTCAACGTACGCGTGGTGAAGCTCGACGTGACGGACGACGGCGATCGCCGGAAAGCCTTGGCCTGGAACGTCGAGATCCTGGTGAACAACGCCGGCGTCTTGGAGGGCGGCTCCGTGCTCGACATTCCGGCCAGCAACATGCGGCACGAGTTCGAGGTGAACGTCATTGGGCCGCTGCTGTTGACCCAGGGCATCGCCAAGCAGATGGTCAAACGCGGCAAAGGCCGCATCGTGTGGGTCTCCTCGCGCGAGGGCATCAACGTCAATCCATTCACCGGAATCTACGCCGCCTCGAAGCATGCGATCGAAGCCATCGCCGAGACGATGAGCCTCGAGCTGCAGGAGTTCGGCATCGAAGTGGCCACCGTCAATCCCGGTCCATTCCTCACCGGCTTCAACGATCGCGGCTTCCAGACCTGGGAGAGCTGGGAGGACGAGCCGTCGGAGCGGCTGTTCGACTACTCGAAGCTGGCGTTTCCCCGCTCGCAATTCGACCCCGAGATCATGATCGCGACGATGACGAAGGTGGTCGCGGGGGAAATCGACAGCTACCGAAACCTAGAGCCCAAGTCGATGCTGGAAGAGACGAAGAAGAACATCGAGGCGCCCTGGACCAAGAAGATCAAGGTGGGCCTCGGTACGCGAGCGGCTCAAGTCCAGAAGTGCTACGAGATGAAGCCCGAGACGCCCGTCAAGTAGCGACATCGTAAATTTCGACCGCCGCCGGCGCGACTTCGACCCCGCTAGCTGCTCACTCATGGAGGGGGCTGTCGCGGATGTCGTGCCAACGTCAACGTTTGTCACTCTTGGGGCGGTGCGCGCTGGGCGTCGCCGCGCTGGCGCTGCTCGGCGGATCGGCGCGCGCCGATGAGGATGTCAGCGCGGCGCGGCGGCACTTCGAGGCCGGCACGCGCGCCTTCAACGTCGGCGAGTTCGAGAACGCGGCCAAGGAATATCGCGAGGCCTACAAGCTCAAGCCCGATCCGGCGATTCTGTACAACGTCGCGCAGTCGTATCGGCTGGCGAAGAACGTCGAGCAGGCGCTGTTCTTCTATCGCTCGTATCGCCGTAACGCGAGCGATCTGTCGCATCGCCGGGAGACGGACGACCGCATTGGCGCGCTCGAGCTGCAGCTTCGGCAGGAGCAGGCGCCACCCAACGACGTCGTCAAGCGCGTGCCGGCGATCGAGGGCAAGGCGCCCGAGCCGCCGCCGAGCGAGCCGAAGCCGAGCGAGTCGCCACCGGCGACGGCGCAGCTCGACCTCACGACGACGGCGCCGCCGCCGAAGCCGCCGGTCTATCGAAAGTGGTGGCTCTGGACGACGGCCGGGGTGGTCGTCGTCGGCGCCGGTCTCGGCCTCGGCCTCGGGCTGAAAGCCGGCGCGCCGAGCACGGCCCTCGGCAATCACAGGGTGTTTTGATGCGCGCGCTCCTGATTGTGGCGCTGTCGTCGAGCGTCTGCGGCTGCGCGCAAGGAACCTTCGTGACGCTGTCGATCGATCAACAGGTGACGACGCCGGCGACGGCGCGCGTGGATTTGCAGTTGGCGCTCGCCGGACGCAGCGCGACGACGACGCTGGGCGCGCACGGCGGCGCCGCGCTCGTGTTCCCCACGACCGCGTCGCTGCAGATCGGCGCCGGCGCGGGCCCGATGAGCGTGACCGCGATCGCGTATGACGCGACCGGAAACGAGGTCGATCGCGGCAGCGCCAGCGTCCCGGTGGTCGCGAACGCGGACGCGCGGACGACGTTGACGCTGGGAGGCGCCGGCACGGCGGCGACCGACATGGCCGGCCTCGGCGACGGCGGCAGCAGCGCCGCCGTCCCCAGCGCGCCGACCAGCGTCACGGCCTCGAGCGGCAACGCGCAAGCGACGGTGACGTGGGCGCCGCCGGCGAGCAGCGGCACGAGCGCGATCGCGTCGTACACGGTCGTGTCTGCGCCGGGCGGCGTCACGGTCGAGACGGCCGGCAACGCGACGACGGCGACGATCGCCGGCCTGACCAACGGCACGACGTACACGTTCGCCGTCGCCGCCACCAACGCGTCGGGCACCGGACCGGCCGCGGTGTCGAACGGGGCCACGCCGACGGCGACGCCGATGGTGCCGGCGGCGCCGACCAGCGTCACGGCGACGGCCAATGTCGACTCGGGCGCGACGATCGCGTGGACCGCGTCGGACAATCACGGCGCGGCGCTGCAAGGCTACTCCATCGTCGCCACGCAGCTGACGGGCACGCTGGCGACGGCGGGTCCGACCGCGACCAGCGCCATCGTCGGCGGGCTGACGCCGGGCGCGCACTATACGTTCACGATCACGGCCACCAACAGCGTCGGCACGAGCGTCGCGTCGCTGGCGTCGAGCCCGATCACGGCCGCGACGTCACCGGGCGCGCCGACGGCGGTGAGCGCGGCCGCCAACATTCCCGACGGCGCCACCGTCAGCTGGAAGGCACCGGCGAGCGACGGCTTCGCCAAGCTCCTCCATTACACCGCCACCGCGTCGCCGGGCGGCATGACCGGCGTGACCGCGGACGGCACGTCGACGTCGGTGCAGGTCAAAGGGCTGACCGCCGGCACCGCGTACACCTTCACGGTCGTCGCCACCAACGTCATCGGCGACGGGCCGGCGGCGGGCGCGTCGGCGCCGGTGACGGTGCTGCCGCAGCTGGCGGCGCCGGCCAACGTCGTCGCCTGCAACATCGGCGGCACGGTGACCGTGCGCTTCGATCCGGTCGCCGGCGCGCTGTCGTACGACGTCTTTTACGGCACGGCCGAGCCGGCCACGAGCGGCACGAAGGTCAACCTCGCCGCCGGCCCGGCGACGATCACGCTCGCCGCCGGCACCTTCTATTTCGCCGTGGCCGCGGTCAACGGCGCCGGCGACGGCGTGCCCTCCGCCGATCAAAAAGTCGCCAACGACGGCCAAGTACACGACACCGCCTTCGCGATCTCGGCGAGCGGCGTCGACATCTACGACTGCTTCAGCACCATCGCCAGCGGCAGCGCCCCGACGCGCACGATGAACATCGGCATCCCCGGCTTCGGGCCGACCAGCGCCGCCATCGCCGTCGACTCGGTCAACTCCGTCATCTGGGTCGCCGACTATGCGAGCTACCTGATCGACGGCTGGAACGACGCCAACCTCGTCAACGGCGTCACGAGCACCGCGCCCGACTATCAGTTCAGGCAGCTCTACGCGTTCGCCATCGCCATCGACGACGTGCACAAGAAGCTCTACGTCTCGTCGGGATCGACGACCACCATCAGTCGCTACGGCTACACGACGCCCGACAGCTTGAACGGCACCGTGACCCCCGAGGCCACGTTCAACAGCGGCGCTGACCCGAGCGCGGCGCCGGGCGTCGGCTATGAGCTCGACGTCAATCGCGCCAACGGCGACTTGTGGGTGGCGTTCGGCGGCGGCGGCGGCTCCGGCGGCGCCGGGCTGTTCCCGGCCGCGCACGACGCCGCCGACATGGCCGTGCCGACCAAGCTGTTCAACCTGTCCGCGCAAGGTGGCGCCGTCGGCTATTACGGCCTCACCTACTGGCCGGCGAACGGCGGCACCATCGCCGTCAGCGACGGCAGCTCGACCCTCTCGTTCCTGACCGGCGTCGACGCGCTCACGGGCGGCAACGTCCCCGCGACGAGCACGCTCAGCGCCTCGCCCGGCGCGCTGACGAACGGCAACGGGCTCTTCGTCATCGGCGACACGGCGCAAGTGACGGCGTGGAGCGAGTCGAGCTTGACCGGCAACGCGCTCAAGACGCTCACCGGCGGCCGCACGTACCAGGGTGTCACCTACGTCCCATAGACGATCAATCACGCCAGGAGCGCGCGTTCGACCGTTGCAATTGCACCGAAATTTCATGCTCACGACCAATGGGGATGGGCTACGACAGCGTCTGGAGCGCCGGCGGCGACGGGCTGTGGCACTCGGGCGACGCCGGCGCCAACTGGCAGGCGGTGCCGCTGCCGATCCCATGGTCGGGGCCGCATCCGGCAATTCAGGTGCGCTCCGACGGCCGCGGCGGCCTGCTCATCGTCGGTGGCGGCGTGCTCATGCACGGCCAGTAGCACCTCCTTCGACCGGGTTATTCTCTCGTTTATTTGCGCTCACCGTGAGAGCTGCAATCGTAGACGGGAGGTGGACATGTCGAGCAAAAGCTATGACGGCGTCACGCAGGCGGTCTGGGAGTGCGTCAAGCTCAACAGCATTGCCAAGAACGGCGCGAGCTACGACCCGCCCGACGGCACGGAGGGCACGGTGACGATCCCGACGCCGGTCGGGACGGTGGTGTTGGAGTTCGCGCTCGACCCGGCGGCGAGCACGGTGACCTACACGATCAAGAGCAAGCCGCTGCTGGTGCCGGAGTCGGCGATGTGGAGCGGCATCGGCGACAGCATCGACGCCTGCATCAAGAGCAGCGGCGGCGGCGGCTGAGCTGGCCGCAGACGCACAGGATGGCGTCAGCACGGCGACGACGTAGAGGCCGCTTTCGATCCTGAGCCATGCGCGCAATCTAGCGCAGAAGGGCGGACGCAGCACCAGCCCGACGGCGCGAGCGCGCGCGGCCGCCGGCTACATCTTGGTCGCGGCCGGGGCGTTGAGCGCGACCGTGCACTGGCCGATGTCGACCGAACCCTTCGCGGCGACCGTGCCCGTCATGCCGTCGCTCGTCGTCATGGAGGCGCTGCTGGGCGTGACGGTGAGGTTGATTCCCATGACCGTGATCATGCAGGTCTGGCCGGGCACGAGCGTGGCCGTGTCGCCGGCGACGGCGAAGTCGAAGTTGCAGTTGAGCGCGGCGCCGCCCTCGAAGGTGATCGTGTCGGCCGACTTGAGCGTCACCGTGAAGGTATCGGCGGATATATCGGTCGACGGCGGCTCGGTCAGACAGCTCGACGTCGTCGCCACGGCGCCGGCGCCGTAGGTCCAGGTGCCGACGAACTTCGACGCGTCGCCGAGGACGACCATGTCCGGCGACGCGGTCACGCCGCCACCGCCGCCGTTCGCGCCGCCACCGCCGCCGCCGTTCGCGCCGCCGCCCGCCATGTCCGTCGACGACGCCGAGCCGCCCGTCGCCATGTCGGACGAGCCCGATCCCTGATTGCCGTTGCCACCGGTTCCGCCGGTTTTCGAAGCGCTGTTGCTACAGCCGAGGCCCGCGAGGGCGAAAATCAATGCACCGAATGAACAGGCGACCGTGCGCCCCATTTTAGCGGCCATAGGCCACCTCCTTCTGCGACTCGGCGCACCCTAACATCGCCGTCGACACCGCCACAATCGTCGAGATCGACAAGATCGCGACTGCTCACTCGTATGTGCACTCACGATCAATCGATCGACCCGATCCACAGCCGAACAGGCGCGCATTCGCGCTACCTACCCACGCGAACCGTCCGGCTGAGGCTCTTCGTCGTCCACGGTCACATCGTCCGCTCGCGCTTCGTCATGGCCATGAAGACCCAACGTGACGAGGAGAGCGACCATGCAAGCAAGGATGAAGAATCCGGCAACGATCGTGAGCGGCGCCGGCAAGGCGATTCAGGAGCTGTGGGGCGCGGTGGCGGGAAGCGGCCTGCCACCCAAGACGCTGGCGCTCGTCCACTTGCGCACCAGCCAGATCAACGGCTGTTCCTTCTGCGTCGACGGCGGCGCGCGCCATGCCAAGAAGGACGGCGAGACCGACGAGCGGCTGTTCGCGGTGGCGGCGTGGCGCGACGCGCCCTATTTCACCGAAGCCGAGCGCGCGGCGCTGGCGCTGGCCGAGTCGGTCACGCGCCTGAGCGATCGCCCCGACCCCGTGCCCGACGACGTGTGGAGCGAAGCGGCGCGCCACTACGACGAGCGCGGGCTGGCGGCGTTGCTCTTGGCCATCGCCACGGTCAACGTGTGGAACCGAATCAACGTGACGACGCGGCAGCCGCCCGGCGCCGGCTGGTAGCGCAGGCCAAAGCCGCCGCGCGCGCGCGTCTCCGATCGCATCCGACGCCCCGGCGTTCCACGACTGATCACGCCTGTGTACAATCGGCGCTGAAAAAAGCGCGGCGGCCGTGTCGATCTCGTCCGGGCCCAATCGTCGCCTTGTACGTGACGCGCGTGGCGTCATGCAATGATCGGGAGACCGCCAATGACCGCCACCATCACCGCCTTCGAAAGCTCGCCCGATCGCGGCCGGGGACTGGCGCGTGACCTGCGCGTCCGCTGGGCGTTCGAAGAAGTGGGCCAGCCTTACGACGTTCGCCTGGTCTCGTTCCGCGAGCTGAAAGAGCCGGCGCACCTCGCGCTCCAGCCTTTCGGGCAGATTCCGACCTATCAAGAGGGCGAGCTCGCCTTGTTCGAGTCGGGGGCGATCGTGCTGCATATCGCGGAGCACCATGCGGGCCTGCTGCCGGCCGACGCGAACGCCCGGGCGCGCGCGATCGCCTGGATGTTCGCCGCGCTCAACACGGTCGAGCCGCCGCTGGTCGAACGCGGAATGGCCATGCTCCTCGAGCGCGACAAGCCTTGGTACGAGCAGCGCCAGCCGCTGCTCGAGACGCGCGCCCGTAAGACGCTGGGCGACCTCTCCCGTCGCCTGGCCGATGCCGACTGGATCGATGGCGCGTTCAGCGCGGGCGACCTTCTGCTGGTGGGCGTGCTGTTCCGGTCGAAGCCATCGGGAATCCTCGACGAGTATCCGAACCTCGCGGCCTATGTCGCCCGCGGCGAGGCGCGACCCGCCTTCAAGCGTGCGTTCGCCGCTCAGCTGGCGGTGTTCACCGGCAAGCCAGCCACCGGCTGAACCTTAGGTCAGCTCGCCGAGCGTCTCGCGCAGCCACGTCAACGACGCGGCGCACGCGCCCGATGAGGCGCGCGAAATCGCGCCCGAGCGAGCGGCGTCGTCAGCCGGCCGCGGGCGAGATCGGCCGCTGGCGCAGCATCTCGAGGAGCAGCTCGCGAAACGCGGTGACCTTGCGCGGCACGTGCTGGCGGCTCGGCTGGACCAGCTGGATCGTGGCGGTCCTGACCAGCCAGCGCGGCAGCACGCGCACCAGCGTTCCGGCGGCGACGTCGGCCTCGGCGAGAAACGTCGGCAGCGCGCCCACGCCGCCGCCGGTGCGCAGCACCTCGCGCGCGAAGAACGGATCGCGACAGGTGATGCGCGCTTTGATGGCCCGCAGATCGCGGTGGCGGATGAGCTCGGCCATGCTGCGCGGGCCGGCGAACGACACCCAGTCGTAGTCGCGCAGCTCGGCCGGGCTGCGCGGCGGACCGCAGCGCGCCAGATAGGCAGGCGCGGCGTAGAGCTGCACGACCAGCGTGCCGACCTTGCGCGCCACCAACGTGGAGCTGCGCGGCGGGCGCGACAACAGCCGCAGCGCCAGATCGAAGCCGTCTTTGACCAGGTCGACGATCTCGGGCGTGAAGTGCAGCTCGACCTGCGTGCCCGGATAACGCGCGGTGTAGCGACTGACCGCCTCGGCCAACACCACCGTGCCCAAGTCGGCGGTGGTCGTGATGCGCAGGACGCCGGTCGGCGACTCCTCCTGGCGCGGCAGATCGCGCAGCGACGTCTCCAGCGACGACAGCGACGGCG
This sequence comes from uncultured delta proteobacterium, assembly GCA_963785725.1. Taxonomy (GTDB): domain Bacteria; phylum Myxococcota_A; class Polyangia; order Palsa-1104; family Palsa-1104; genus JAQBQH01. The sequence goes on from CAWAWS010000003.1 coordinate 397,908, forward strand.
CCACGCGGTCGTAGAGCTGAAGGCCGGCGGCGGTGGTGCGCACCTGCCGCGTCGTGCGCGCGAACAGGCGCACGTCGAGCGTCGCCTCGAGCGCGGCGACGGCGCGGCTCACGGTCGAGCGCGGCACGCCCAGCTGCGCCGCGGCGGCGGAGAAGCTGCCGCCCGCGTGCACGGCGACGAAGGCGTGCAGCCGGTTGAGAATCGATTGGTGCCATGGCGCACCACAGAAGCGCAATCGGCGCCATTGTGCAAGCAGAGGCACAGCCGCAGGCTTGCAGCTCGACAGGAGAAGCCCATGTCCACGACGTCTCAGACCGGAAAGCCTCTGCTCGTCACCGGCGCCGGCGGCGCGCTCGGCCGCCGCGTGCTCTCGCTCTTGCTCGAGCAAAAGGCCGGCGCCATCATCGCTACGACGCGCAATCCGGCGACGCTGGCCGAATTCGCGGCGCGCGGGGTCGACGTACGCCGCGCCAACTTCGACGAGCCGTCCGGCCTGCGCGCGGCCTTCGCCGGCGCCGAGCGCGCGCTCGTCATCAGCACCGATTCGCTGGGCACGCCCGGCCACCGCCTGCAGCAGCATCAGGATGCGATCCGCGCGCTGACCGAGGCCGGCGTGCGCCACGTGGTCTACACCTCGATGCCCAAGCCCGAGGGCTCGGCCATCCTCATCGCCGGCGATCACGACGGGACCGAGAAGACGCTACAGGCCTCGGCGCTCGACTTTACGATCCTGCGCAACAACATCTACGCCGACATGCTCTTGGAGGTGCTGCCGGCGGCGCTCGCCAGCGGCCGGCTCGTCGACGCCAAGGGCGACGGCGCCACCGCCTACGTGTGGCGCGAGGACTGCGCGCGCGTCGCCGTCGCGGCGCTGGCCAACCGCGCGCTCGGCGGACGGCAGGTCGTCGACGTCACCGGGCCGGCCGCGGTCACCGCGCGCGAGGTCGCGGCGTTGGCGGCCGAGGTGAGCGGGCGGCCGCTGACCCACGTCTCGGTGGCGCCGGCGGCTTACGTCGACGGCATGGTGCGGCATGGGATGCCGCAGCCAATCGCCGAGATCTTCGCATCGTTCGACGGCGCCATCGCGCGCGGCGAGCTGGCCCACGTCGGCGACGGCGTGCAGCGGCTGACCGGACAGCCGCCGCGGTCGCTGCGCGACTTTCTGGCCGCGCATCGCCAGGCGCTGACCGCCAAGTCGTAGCCCACGCAGCCTTCGTCGAAGACGCGAGCCGGTCTCGGTGAGGCAATGCTGCGCTATTGGCGACCGATATTCACGTCGCTACGAATTCGCGGATTGAGATGTCTGGGATATGCGACGCAGCCGACGGGAGCTGGGCGCGTGTGTCTTCAGTCGACGAGTCGCAGCGCGCCGATGAGGCGCTGGCTCCACGCCAGCGCATTGCCGGGCGCGAGCTCGGGATACTCGAGCGCGAAGCCCTGCCACTCGATACTGCCCCAGTCGCACAGATGCGCCACGTCGCGGTCGTGCACCCACTGCTCGCCTTTGGCCTCGTAAACGCGGCGCAAGAGCGCGAGCGGCAGCGGCGTGTCCTCGGCGAGCAGCACGGCGTCGTAGAGATCCTTCGGCTGCGGATAACTGTCGGTCGCGATCCAGAGCAGCTTCCACGCGAGCGACTCGGCGCGCGACGCGTACCATAAACCGGGAGGCGCCTCGCGATATCCATGCGCAGCGGCGGTCTCGCGCAGCACCGCGAGCGTAGGCGCGTCCTGCAGCGGCTCGTGGAAGACGATGTCGATCTGAATTGCGTCGCGCATCGTCCCGGCGAAGATCCACGGCACCGACAGCCGTCGCCCCTCTGCCCGCTCGTAGGTCCAGATGGCGTCGAGCGCGATCTCATCGTCGAGGACCTCGACGTTCGCGGCCCGGAGCGCGCCGCACACGGCCCGGCGAATCCCGCCAAGCAGCGTCGACGCGGCAGGCGAATCGGGAGCGCTGGTCGCGTCGCGGACGACGAAATCGATGTCGTGGGCGCGCCGCGCGCGATCGGGGAACCACGCCTCGAGCGTGAGGCTGCCGCGGAGCACGAGCGCATCGCGGACGGCGGAAGCAGCGAGCCCGTCGAGGCAGGTGCGCAACAGCGCCGAACGCGCCGCGTCGAGCGCCCGCGCGTGGTCCGCGGCCGTCGGTGCGCCTTTGACGAAGGCCCGCCGGTGATGCCGGAGCGCGGGATCGAAGACGTCGGGCCGCTGCGGCTCCACGACGTACCCGGCCGGGTAGCCGGCCGGCTTCGCGGCGGCGACGTCCGGAGTCTCCGCGGTGGCGATCTTCTTGCGATTGAACGGCCAGAAGCTCATGGCGATTCCTCGGGACGCCAGCCGGCGTCGAGCCAGAGATTGTCATCGTACACGACCCGCTCGCGCTCAATCTGGGCGACGGCCACGGCCCGACGGCGCAGCGCGTCCAGCAGCGCCTCGAGCCCCGCGGCCGCGGCCGTCGTCGCATGGACGGCAAAGCGCTGCGTCAAAAAGCGCTCCTCGCAGCCATCGAGCACCCGGAACGCATTTCGCGACAGATGCGCGCCGTGCGCCGCGCCGAGCGGCCCGAGCTCCGCGATCCGGTCCGGCGTGGTGCGCACCTTGACGTGATGCTCGATGTACAGCGCCGGCAGGTGCGCAGTCTCGGGCGCGTGCTCGACTTCGATCTTGATCCGTTTGACCTCGACGCCGAGCGACGCCAGCTCGTCGCGAATGCCGTGGGCGCGGTGGACGGCGGCGTCGAGCTCGCCCGCGAGCCGCGCCGTGATCATCGTCTGCCGCGGGAACGCGCCGTGCGAGAGCTCGATATGCGTCAACCGGAACGCGCGCGGCGAGAGCCACGTGAGGAGCGCGCGCTCGGCGTGCGGCGGGTGCGCCAGCGTAAGATGCACCTCGATAGACACGAGCCGATGATTAGCACACGGCAGGCGACCGTCTACCGACGACGCCCGTACGCGCTGTTTGCAGACGGCCGGCTACGCGCTACGCAACCAAGGGATGAGGCGCGAGGTGGTGCGCTGATATTCGGCGTACGTCGGATACTTGCTCAGCGAGACATTCTCCGTCATCCGCGTCGAGCCTTGGAACAGCAGCGTCAGCACGATCGCGCCGCCGATCGTCGCGTTGAGCCATCCGGCACCGGCGACGGAGAAGAGGTAGAAGCTCCACCACATGGCCATCTCGCAGAAGAAGTTGGGATGGCGGCTATAGCGAAAGAGACCGCTCGTCAAAAAGGGCTGCGCGATGTCGCGCTGGCTCGCGCGCAGCTGTGCCTTCTCTTGGTGGAATCGCCACTGTTGCTGATCGGCGATCGTCTCACCGACGAGGAACGCCACGAACAGCGTCGCCGCCGCCACGTCGGTGGCAGCCAGTGGCGCCGGGTGCTCGAGCGCCGCCCACGCCGGCAGCGTGAATGCGAGCAGCAGCAGGTTCTGAAACGGCGCGATGAAGGTGGCGTTGAACAGCTGGAACTTCAGCGGACCGAGCCGCTGGCGCAGGATGAGCCAGCGATAGTCTTCTCCGCCTCGTCGATAGCCGCCCTTGCGCGCGAAGTTGTAGGTCAGCCGCAGTCCCCAGGCGACGACCAAGAGCAGCATGAGATCGAGCCGCGTGTCCGCGAAGCGCGCGCGCGAAGCGAACCAGGCCACGTAGCCCACCGGCGCGAGCGACCAGAGGCGATCGACCCACGACACATCGCCGGTCAAGAGCGACAGGATGAAGCAGGCGCCGGCGAGGGCAGCCGCGGCGCAGATCGCAGTCTGTAAGGCGGGGGTCACGCCGCAACCGTAGCCGAGGTCGAAGCGTTGGTTCAAGTGCCGACACGGCTGTGCCGGCGATCACACCGAGCCGTTGTGCCGCTCGCCGACTCCGCGCCGCTTCGGGTAGGATCGCGGCATGTCGAGCCTGCGTAGCCTGTTCGTTTCCCTCGCGGTCCTGACGCTGGGCGCGCTGCCGGCGCGCGCCGACCACGTCATCCAGTTCAAAGACCGCACCATCGATCTGGACCTCTATTTACAAGGCTATCCGTATTCGAGCCCGTACATCGATCTGCGCGCGGGCAAGATGTTCTACCGACACAAGGGCAAGACCGATCAGCTGATGATGACGTCCTTCGACGTCGCGTCGAAGCAGCCGGTCGACCTCTCGCTCGGTCGCGTCATCTCGCCGCGCGACTTCTCGAAGCGCACGTGGTGGGGCGCGGCGTGGAGCCCGGCGACGAAGACCGTGCTCATCCAGGCCGACGAGAAGAGCGACGAGATCATGAACCTCTACTCGCTCGATCCGGAGACGGGCGCGGAGAAGCGGCTCACCAACACGTCGTACATCTATGGTTGGAAGCTCAGCCACGACGGCCGCCGCGTCGCCTACGTCACCCGCGCCACCAAGGACGAGCTGTCGCCCGCCGACGTGCGCGTCCTCGATCTGGCGACCGGCGCCGAGAAGGTCGTCTACCAGGACTCGCCCGAGAAGAAGCTCGCCTGGACCGGCCTCACCTGGCAGCCGAACGAGCATGGGCTGCTGCTCGGGTTCAACGGCGACGGCGATCGCCACCACCGCAACCTCTTGTACGTTCCCATCGACGGCAAGGGCGCAGCGCGCGTCCTCAGCGATCCGAAGACGCCGCGCTACGAGGACGACCCGCTCGACGAGTGGATCGACGACGACGAATACCTGTTCACCTCCGACGAAGCGGGCGGCGTCATGTCGGTCTACCGCGCGTCGTTACGCGGCGGCGCGCCGGTGCGCGTCACCGCCGAGCACGAGAACGTCAAGAGCACGGCCGTCCTGAAGGACGGCGAGCGCCGGAGCCTCGTCGTGGTCGTCGGCAATCCCTTGACGAGCGTGCTCGAGCTCATCGACCCGCGGACCGGCGCGGTCAAGGAGCGGTCCAAACACGATGAGCTCTGGTCGCTCGACAACGTCTACGATCAGCACGGCATCATCACGATGACCTCGTTGTCGATCCCCTTCAAGGCGATGCAGCTCGACCTGCACGGCGACAAGCTCGAGCTCATCGACCGCGTGAGCTATCCCGAGCGGCTGCTCAGCAAGATCGTCAACTGCGACGTCGAGAAGGTCAGCTTCCCCACGTTCGACAAGCTGGCGGCGCCGGGCGAGAACGGCACGCTGCACGCGTACCTGTTGAAGCCGAAGCGGCCGCGCCCAAAGAGCGAGCTGCGCGCGCTCGTGCTGTCGTTCTACGGCGGCTACAACGACTTCTGGACCGGCGGGGAGATCCTGTGCCAGGCCGGTTATTACGTGATGAGCCCGGCGCCGCGCGGCTCGGGTGACTTCGGCACCAGCTTCTTCGACCTCGCCGCGGGTGACTGGGGCGGCGCCGAGACGCTCGACGACTTCGCCGCCGGCAAGTTCCTGCGCGACCGGCTCGGCATTCCGGCGCAGCGCATCGGCATCTTCGGCCACAGCCGCGGCGGCTACGACACGATGCGCGCGATGACCTTCCCCGGCGAGGTCAACGGCGTGAAGGAGCCGTTCCGCTTCGGCTTCGGCGTCGCCGAGTCGGGCATCAGTGACATCATCCGCGCCGCCAAAGGCGGCAACATCTCGCAGTGGTACGCCAACCTGACGGGCGGCGATCCGGCGAAGGATGCGGCCAAATGGAACGATCGCTCGCCCGAGAGGCACGCCGATCGGATCTCGGGGCCGCTCTTACTCACGCACGGCAGCAACGACAATCGCGTTCCGGTGACCGAGAGTCGCTCGATGTACGCCACGCTCAAGCAGCTGAAGAAGGAGGTCTATTACACCGAGCTGCCGGGACAGGGGCACGGCTACGTCGGCATCGAGGCGCAGTCGCAATACTATCGCGCCCTCTTCGATTTCCTCGGCAAGCTGCATTGAGATGAGAGCGAGGTCGGCGCGCCCACAGCCGGTTCCAGGCGACGACGACCCTTCCGCGTGCCGAAGTAGCACCGCGAATGCGACCTGCAGGCGCGCCTGATGACCTCGCCGCCGCTTCTGTTCTATAGTTTCGGGTGAATCTGCCGATTGAATGCCTAGTGTGAATGCCATGTCCTCGACGCGGTCCGCCTCCGCCTCGTTTGCCATGCCCGGCGTCGAAGTCAAAGGCGCCTTCGTCAGCGCGTACTGCGCGACGCTCAAGGATCTCAATCTATTCGACGCGGTCCGCGAGCGCGCCTCGCCCGAACTGCGCGAGGCGCTGCAATGGCCACCGCCGTCATCGGCTTGGATCGACTACGGCCTCATCGTCGAGATCGACGCCATCGTGCACACCATGCGCGGCGCCCGGATGGTCCGCCGCCTCGCGCACGACGCGACCATGGTGGGCATCGCGCCATTGATGCAGACGTTCGTGCAGGGCCTCTTGCGGCTGTTCGGGATAAGCCCGGCCACGTTGTTCGCCAACATGCACCGGGTCTCGTCGCAGACGACGCGCGGCGGCCGCTTCGTCTGGACGCGCACGTCGGAGTTCTCGGGCGTGATGACGCTCCACGTGCCACGGCTACGCGGCATCAACGTCGCGCTGTGGCACGCGTCGGCGGGCGGCCTCGAGCTGGTGTTCGAAGCCTGCGGTGTCGACGGCACGGTGCAGGAGCCCCTGCCGAAGGAGGACGCGAGCGGCACGAGCGTCGAGTTCCGCCTGAGCTGGCAGGCGAAAGTCTGACGACTGGACGCAGAGTCGAGCGCTGCGCGCCCTCGCCGCCCGCGATGAGCGGGCCGAACACGGCGCCGGGCTCATCACGACGCAAGCGCGCGCGCTACCCGCGCATCGCCGCGATCAGCCGTCGAGGACGCGCAGCGAGCCGCGGACGACGCCGTAGCCGCCGCCCGTGCGCAGCGCGCGCCACAGCTCGGCCGGCGCCAGCGTGCCGCCGACGAGCCGGCGATAGTGCTCGACGATGCGCGCCGTCTCCGCCGCCGACTCCCGCACGAGCTCGACGCGAAAGCGCCGCACGCCCGCCTGCATGAGCCGCGGCACCAGGTCGGCCGCGCTCTGCGACGCCGCGTGAAACACCGTGTTGCGGCAGCCGACGTCGGCCTCGACGGGATGGTCCATGCCGGCGCGATCGCGCAGCGACAGCTGGTGCCGCTCGCAGGGCCGGCCGCAGTCTTTATGGTCGTGCCCGTTCGACATGAGCGCCGCGATCACGCAGTGCTCCATGTGAAACAGCGGCATCGGATGGTGCGCCACGACTTCGGCATGAGGCGCCCACTCGCCGTCGACGAGCCCGAGCAGCTGGGTGGCGTCGAGGTCGAACGACGGCGTAAAGGCGCACAGGTCGCGCGACAACACTTCGCGCGCCGCCAGCCGATTGGTGACGTTGAGCGCGAAGTCGCCGACGCGCGGGATGGTGCCGCCGGCGCCGGCCACGAGCGCGCCCAAGCTACGCACCAATAAGAGGTCGGGCGACAGCGACGCGAGGAAACGATCGATCTTGTCCTCGCCCGGCTTGCGGATGCGCGGCGGCGTCAGGCCGAGCTGCACCGGGCCACGCGCGCGCAAGGCGCGAACGGCGTCGCCGGTGCCGGTCAGCTCGAGGAAGTCGAGGTAGATGCCGTCGGCGCCGGCGTCGAGCGCGGCGTGCGCCTGGGCCAGGTTGCGACAGAGGACGAACAGCCCCGCCGGCGCCGCGGTCGCCGTCGGCGGACGGGCGGCGGCGACGAGCGCGGCGGCGGAGACGTCCGTGGTCGCGTGGCGGCGCGCGGCCGCGTGGTCGAGCGCGTCGACGAGCGCCCGCCGCGCGCGGTTGAGCGACGCCACCGGCACGCTGGCGTCGGCGGGCCAGTCGAGCGTCAGGTCGCGCAGCGTAAAGGCGGTGCCGCCGAGGCGGCCGAGCTTGTCGCGCACGACGGCGGCGTCGATGGGCGCGGCGTGCGCCCGCTCGATCGCCGCGTCACCCTCGACGGAGACGACGCTCGCGCCCAGCTGCGCGCGGAACCGCGGCCGCTCGCCGAGCGCGCCCTCGACCACGATGTCGATGGGCAGCCGCGCCGGCTCCAGCCGCTCGATCAGCTCCTTCTGCAGCGCCGGATCGCTGTTCTTGAAGACGCGCCGGTCGGCCAGCGCGTCCGCGTGGTCGAGCGGACGATCGGGCCCGAGCCACACCAGCACGTCGTCGCCGCCGTCGGCGCGCTCGAGCTCGCGTCCGTCGCGGCCGACGAGCTGCCAGATGCGGCCGCCGAGCTCGCCGGCGCCGGCCCAGCCGCCCTCGACGAGGATGCCGTCGCCGCGCTTGAGCGGCGCGGCCAAGGTCAGGCGCAAGAGCGAGCGGCCGCGCACGCGCTCGACGCCGCGACAGTCGCCGGCGAAGAGGCCGCGGTGATCGCAGCTGCGTCCTTCGACGAGGCGCTGGTGATCGATGCCGGCCAAGAAGCCCGGGCCCGAGCCGCGCGAAAACGTCGCCAGCGCCGCCGCGCGCGTCGCTTCGTCGGGCGGCGCCGCGTCACCGAGAGCGGCCGCGATGGCCTCGCGATACAGCCGCGTCATCGCCGCGACGTACGCCGGACCCTTCAAGCGCCCTTCGATCTTGAGCGACGAGACGCCGAGCGCCATCAGCTGCGGCACCAGCGCGCTCGCTTCGAGATCCTCGGGCGACAAGAGATAGGCGCGGTCGTCGTGCGGACGCAGCTTGCCGTCGACGACGAGGTCGTACGGCAGCCGGCACGCCTGCGCGCACGCGCCGCGGTTGGCGCTGCGCCCGCCGATCGCCTCCGACGTCAAACACTGGCCCGAGTAGGCGATGCAGAGCGCGCCGTGGACGAACACCTCGACCTCGACATCGGTGGCGCGGCGGATGGCGGCGATGTCGTCGAGCGACAGCTCGCGCGCCAGGATGACGCGGCTGGCGCCGAGGCTGCGGGCGAGCGCGATCGAATCGGCGTCGGTGCAGGTCATCTGCGTCGAGGCGTGCAGCGGCAAGCTCGGCGCCACCGCGCGCACCAAGCGGGCGACGCCCAGGTCCTGCACGATGACGGCGTCGACGCCGGCCGCGGCGCAGGCGCGAATGGCCGCCTCCATCGCCGCCAGCTCACCGTCGAAGACGAGCGTGTTGAGCGTCACGTAGCCGCGGCGCCCGCGCGCGTGCAGCCAGCGCAGCGTCTCGGCGAGCGTCTCGACGTCGAAGTTGGTGGCGCGCGCGCGCGCGTTGAAGCCGTGCAGCCCGAAGTAGACGGCGTCGGCGCCGGCGTCGACGGCGGCGCGCAGGCACTCGGCGTCGCCGGCGGGCGCGAGAATTTCGGGCGGCTGCGGCACGGAGGCAGGTGTAGCACGACCGCGCGGAGATGCAGAATCGCCGCCGCGAGGGCCGCCGTCGGCGCCGTCACGCGACGCGCCGCAGTTTGTTATCGTCAGGGGATGCGCAGTCCTGCCGTCGCTCGTTGGCTCGCGTTGGCGAGCGCGTTGGCCGCGGGTGGCGTCGACCGCGTGGCGGCACAGCCGGCGCGCGGCGATGCCGCCCTACCCAAGTCGGTCACCCTGCCGGCGTCGGCCATCGCCGGCGGCAAGTCGGTCTGGGTCGACTCCGAGCCCGATCCCGAGTACGCGCTCCTCGACGCCCGCGTCGACATCGGCACGATCCGGCAAGTCGGCGACGAGCTCGAGGCGACGCTGCGCTGGCCGATTGGACCGGGGCAGCGGCGCGATCTGCAGGCGAGCCATCCCGAGCTGCGCTTGCCCGAAGGCGCGGTCGAAGAGGACCGCGAACGCTATCGCTGCGGGCGCGACCGCATGGCCTATTTCACGATCGAGACGACGTACCGCGCGGCCGACGGCACGATCGTGCACCGCGAGCGCTTCGACGTCGCCAAAGCGCGGCAAGCGGAGGCGGCGCGCGCGGCGGCGATGCCGAAGTCGAGCTTCACGTTCGCGACCTACGGCAAGAGCCCGCGCGATCTCGTCTGTTGGGCGGCGGCGCGCAAATGCAAACACGAGCCGTTCACCTGGCCGCCACCGCCGAACGACACGCGCTTCGACGATCCGCACTATGCCGAGCAGCGCGACGCGCACGACGCGCGCTTCGTTCCGACGTGCGCCTTGCGGTGAGCGTCCGTCACGCGTCGCTCACGCGATCGCCCCGCCGCGATTCGAGGGCGCTAATTTTCAAAATTAGCCCCGAAAACATGTATTATGCTTAACACGCAATGGGAGAAGAATACATGAGCAGACATGTCCGGCACGTGCTGTTGCTTGTCCTCGCCGTTGGTTCCTTCGCCCGCACCGCGCACGCCCAAACCACGCCTTACACGCAGTGGATCACGACTTGGGATACGACGTGGACGACCTATAAGGCCATCAATGCGGCTCCACCGGCGCAGAACGGCCTGGTCGTGCAGTCGCAGGATCTGCCGATCGTCATCAACGCGCCCATCGATGACGTCTACGCCGTCTACGCCAACGTCTACAACGCGATCGGGCTACACCCGTTTCTGCTGCAGATCATTCCGATTCATTACGACATCGTGGGCGGCGTCCCGACGTTCGATTTCGTCGCGCTTGAGGACGTGCCGCTCCCCGACGGCACCATCTTCCACGGCGTCACCGTCGCGCAGCAGCGGTTTCACAATCGCGAGCACTATTATGATGCGGACTCCTACGATCAGCCGGGCGTGATCACGCACCAGCACATCGTGTTCACGCGGATCGATCGCGACCACACGAAGGTCGTCGAGCACCTGACCTTCGACGCGCCGCCCGATCTGCTCGCCCTCGAAGTGCAAGGCGGTGTGGCTGCGCACGCGGCGGTTCAGGCCGGAATCAAGGCGGGGATGGAAGCGGGCACGCTCAAGCCGACCCACTTCGACGCCGTGATCGAGGGCGACCTCGAGGCCGCCTTCGGCCACCCATAAGCCAGCTGCTGCCTGAGCTGCGTCGCCGCTGCTGACGCGCTCGCCTTCCCGCACTCGCTGTCCTGAATATCGTTGACGCGAAACCGTAGGTCAAACAGCCCCAGCGCGCGCCGCGTTCTTATTCGTCCGGGCTCGACCCTGCCGCGCGCAGCTTCTTGACCGCATCCGCAATGTCCTCGGCGTCAATCGAGACGATCCCGGCGAGAAAGCTGCCCGCTTCGGGCACCGTGGCGAACGTCTTGGCCGGATAGGACGACACCTTGAGCAACAGGGTCATGCCGGTGACGGCGGCGCGCACGGCCGCGGTGCGAAAGCCGCTGCCTTCGATCACCGTCACCGCCGCGACCAGCTGCTTCTGAATGGTCTTGACGTCGCTGGTGAGCCGATTCCTGACGCTGGAGTCGGGTACGGTGCACTCGGGTCCGACGACCGTCAGGATGGCCAGCGTCGGATTGGCGCGCGCGGTTTGCGCCAAGACGCGCCCCATGGCCTCGGCGACTTGCCCGTTGCTCGCGCGATCGAAGACCGCGATCACCAACGGGCCCAGCGCGGTACACCTGAAGCCATCGCTCTTCTCGGCCTCGGCCAAGGCTTTTCTCATCAGCTCGCTCACAGACATGGCGTGACTACGTGACCCTCGAATCGGAAAGAGCAGTGCGAAACGGCGGCGCTGCCCGTGCAAATGGCGAACGACAAGGCTAGCGGTCCGGCGTCCAGCGCAACGTGAACGGGCAGCGAGCCTTCGGGACATCGACCGTGAAGCTCACGCGCGCCGCCTTCGCGCGCAAGAACTGTAGGGTCGCTTCATAGCTCGCTGCCATCGAGCTGCTCCACGCCGGCGACGCCAACACGAGCGACGGCAGCTCGGTGTGCGTGATGGTCATGAGGCCCGGCTCGACCACGTCGACCGCGACGGCGCCGACGTTGCGGTAGAGCAGCGAGAACAGCTTGGGATACATCGGCATCGTCGTCGCCGGCGACGGGTTGAAGACGCTGAGCACGCCGGCGAGGAACGGCTTGACCAGCGGAATCTCCAGCGACCGCAGCGTGCTGCGGCGCCAATGGGCTGCCGCATCGACGGGGCCGAGCGCGGCCAGCGTCGCGTCGAGCACTTCGACCAGCACCGTCATCGGCAACCAGTCGACGCGCGTCGAGCGCTCGACGAGCGCGACCGCGGCCGCGGCGCTCTCGCGCACGCGCCCCGACGGCAGCGGACCGAGCGCGTCGATGCTGGCAAGCTGTTCCTTCGCCAGGCTGGCTCGGAGCTCGGGCGTGGGCATCGAGGCTAGACTACACGTCGTATCGTTCCTGTCATGTGCCAAAACGAGATGGGTGGGAAACGGACGTCGTCTTCATACGTTGCGCGTCGCAGCCGAAAGCGCCGCACTTCTGACCTCGAAGCCATTCGCGCGGTCTGCCGCGTGATTACGTATCCATTTGTCTGCAGCCTTCCAGGATTACCATTGATAGAGCTACTTATTCCTCGACGGTCACTTGGTGGCGTCGAGGCGCGGCCTCGTTAAGGGTGTGCGAAGCGTAAGCGGCTTGCGCTCGACGAGCTGCGGAGTGAAAAGATCTCGGAGCGAGTGAAAGCTATCGAGGAGAACATGATTACGCTTAGGACCTGCTGAACGGTTTTGGCGTCAAGGCTTTGGCTCGCTCGTCGTACGCCAGCGCTGTGAATACGGGCTCAAGACGCTTCGCTCGACCAGCTCGAAGGAATCGCACGCTCGTCGTCATTGCGCTCCTTGTCACGACGTCGACTGCGACCAGCTATTCCTTCGGGCTTTTGCCGCGGAAGCGCTTCGAAGAATCGCCGAGCTCACGACGCACATCGTAACCGTGGATAGGTTGGAACATCCGAACCGCGCCGAGAATCAGCGTCCGCGTAACGGCACAAACGTTCGTTTGCAGGAACCTCGGTGATCGCTGGGCGATCGTTCGTTCCGCAAGACGCCGGCGCGTGGCCTGAGCGGGCCGCGCACGGCGCTCATCTGCGCTTTTTCCGACTTCTTATGGAACACGTTTGCGCCGGCGCGCTGACTGATCCGTGGATCGTTCGCCGCCGCGAAGACGCGCGCCGAGAGCCGACGCTGCCAGCGGACGTGTGCTTCCGGTCACGGCTAGCTTTGTAGCCGGTGATGTAGATTTCCCCGATGACATCGCCTCGCCCGCGCTGGACCGCTTTGCTCGCCATTGCGCTCGCCTGTTCTCCGCTCGCGGGCTGTAACGGCCGCCCACTGACTTCTTCCAACCAGTCGTGCGGCCCGGGCACGCTCGAGCTCTGCGACGGTGAATGCGTCGACATCCGATACGATCCGAACAACTGCGGCGGCTGCGGTCTCGCCTGCGGCACGGGTCAATGCGACAACGGCCGCTGCTCGGTCGGTAGCGGCGGCGGCGGCTACGCGGGCGGCGGCGGCTATGCAGGCGGCGGCGGCGGCTATGCCGGCGGCGGCGGCTACGCGGGCGGCGGTGGCTACGCCGGCGGCGGTGGTTACGCAGGCGGCGGTGGCTCCGCAGGAAACGACGGCTTCGTCTTCATGCCGCCGGCCGATATGGCCACCGACAGCCCCAGCGAAGCGCACAGCTTCCGCATCGACCCCGCCCACACCGGTGGCCAGCCGGCCGACGTCTTCACGCCGCCGTTGACCGCGGCTTGGACTTACGATGCAGGCGGGCCGATCAGCTATCCGCTCGTCGCCGGCGGCCGTGTGTTCATCACGACCACGGGCAGCGCCAGCGTGGTGGTCGCGCTCGATGCCGCCACCGGCGCCGTCGTTTGGGGCCCGCAGGCGCTCAGCGGCCTGCACGCCTACGACGCCGGCCGCCTCTTCGTGCTCGGCGGCAGCGGACTGCTCGTGGCCCTGGATGCCGCGACGGGCAACCAGCAGTGGAGCGCGGAGCTGACCGGGCAGTTCGACTTCTGGTCGCCTCCGATCGCCGCCGCCGGCCTGGTCTTGGTCAACGGCCTGGAGAGTGGTGGCACCACCTACGCAGTCGACGAGAACAACGGCGCCATCGTTTGGACCAATGACACCTTCGACGGCAGTGACGGCGCCGTCGCGATCGCCGACGGCGTCGTGTACGAGGCAGAGGCGTGCGACCAGGTCACCGCCTGGCAGCAGTTCTCCGCCCAGCAGCTCTGGTACCACCAGACCGGTTGCACCGGCGGCGGTGGCGCAGCGCCCGTCGTCTACCAGGGCCGTGTCTACGTGCGCGACTGGGCGGAAGGCAACACGATCCTCGATATTGCCAGCGGCACGGCGCTCGGCACCTTCAGCGGCAGCGTGCCGCCCGCCTTCGCCAACGGCATCGGCTACTACCTGGACTCGAGCACGCTACGAGCGGTCACCATCGCGGACAACACCGTGCAGTGGAGCTTTGCGGCTGACGGCACGCTGACGACGGCGCCGGTGGTGGGCGGCGGCTATGTCTTCGTCGGCGGCTCCAGCGGCAATCTGTACGCGCTCGACGCCAACGGCCAACAAGTGTGGACGACCAATGTCGGCGGCCCCATCAACTCCGGCGCCGAGGTCAACTCGATGACCGTCGCCGCCAACATGCTCTTCGTACCTGCCGGCAACGTCCTCGCCGCCTACCGCTGAGGTTCCTTAGCCCGCGTCGAGCACGTAGCGGCAATGGTGCGCGCTTTACGTCGAGCCGGAGAGCAGCACGACGCACCGTCGACGCTGCGCCCGCCGACTACGGCGCCGCTGCCGGCAGCACGCAGTTGGCGGCGATTTGCCGCGGCGGCTTGCCGGCCACGAAGTCGGCGACCGCGTCGTCGAGCGCCACGCCGCCTTGCACCGTCGTCGTCCAAGTCGGCCCATCGGTCAACGTATGCACGACGTCGCAGGTGCTGAAGACGCCTCTCGTCGCCGGCAGCGCCGTCAGCCCCGCGTGCACGGCCGGGCTGTACACTTGGTCGACCCACGTCCGCTGCGCCGCCGTGATCGTCGCCGAGACCGTGATATTGCCGGTGTGCGAGATGCCTTCGGGATCGAGCTGGTTCTGCACGAACATGAGCGGCGTCGTGATGTCGGCGCTGACATGCTCGCCGAAGTAACAGAGATTGCGCTGCGCCGCGCCTTCGATCGTCGTGCAAGAATCATCGGGCTGACCATTCCAGTACGTGACTCGCTCTTGCATGAGCGCGCGAAACGTCGGCGGCGTCAGCGACGTCACGTCGGGCAGCCAGCCGGCGTCGACGAGGCCGAGCACGCGCGCCTGCGGCAGCTGCGCGGCGATGCGATCGGCGTTGACGAGCACCGACACGCCGCCCGCCGACGCGCCCGCCAACAGCACCGTCTGGCCTTCGCCTCCGAGCCCGTAGCGCTGCATGAGCTCGCTGACGATCGCCGCGAGCACGGCTTGGCCGCGAAATTGGAAGTTGGTCGTGCCGCCGGTGGGACCGATGTCGCCGCTCGAGTAATCGGACGTGCAATAAGGGATGATGACCTTGTTGGCGTCGGCGAAGTGGGGGTTGGCGCTGACGCTGGTCGCGGTGATGCCGGCGCCGGTCATCGTGCTCGGCAAGAGCGCGGACGTCGTCAGATCGCGCGCGCGTTTGGCGCAGTCGGCGTCGCTGCTGCAGGCGTAGCCGCCGTCGATGAAGAGCACCCAAGTCGTCGTCGTCGCGGCGCCGGCGATCGGGAAGTAGCCGGCCGGCGTCCCGTCGTTGCACAGCGCCGTCGGATAGACGCGCGGATCGAGCAGCATCTTCGTGTAGCTCGCCGGCAGATTGGCGGGCGACCCGGGCACGTCCGCGTCGGGTGGAGCGTCCGGCGGCGGTGCCGTCGCGCCGTCGCGATCGGCGGCGCCGGCGTCGATGCTCGCCGTCGGCTCGAGCGCCGCGCTGAGGTCAGGCGCGGGCAGTGAGACGACGTGGTCGGTCGGCGAGTGCCCGCAAGCCGTAAACAGGATCGCGAGCGCCAGCGCGATCCATGCCGATGCCGCAATGTCTCGACGCGCCATGCTGACGGCATAGGCAACATCAGCGCCAGGCGAGCGCGCGGCGAATTCCCGCGTCGTGCAGCCGGCGGCGCGCGTCGGAGTTGGCGACTTGCGGTCGAGATCGGTTACTGCGCACCCCACGCGCGAGCGACTGACAACGGCGCTTGTCAGCGCAGCGCTCGAATCGGCCCAACGACCACCGCGACCTGCCGAGCGACGCCGCCGGCCTGCCCTTGGGACGGGTGGGATGCGCGCGCTCGAACGACGGCTCCGTCGACAATATCTGTCGTAGACGGACAACGGCTCGGGTACGCTTTCGGTCCAACCTCAATGCGCCTCCTCATCGGCCTCGTTCTCGCCGTCGTTGGGTCGCCGCTGGCGCACGCGGCTCGCTTCGAGACCCACAAGCTCGCCGTCGACGGTGACGTCGTGTCGGTCGTCGCCGCCGATCTCGACGGCGACGGCAAGCGCGATCTCCTCGTCGCCTATCGTCGCGGCCTTCAGCCTACGGCCAAGCGCTTCTTCGCGGTCTTCTGGAATGGCGGCGGCGACTTCTCCGCGCGCCCCAATCTGGTGCTGCCCGTCGACGAGAGCGTGTGCGCTTTCGACGTCGCCGACGTCGACGGGCGCGCCGGCAGCGAGCTCCTCACCGTCGCGCACGACGGCGTCAGCGCGCGCTCGTTCGGCGGCCGTCGCGCCGCCGCGCCGGCCGCGCTGACGCACGACGCGACGCTGTTCGTGCGCGGTGACCAGAGCAGCCTGCCGCGCTTGCCCTTGGTGCAGGCCATCGCCTCGCCGCACAGCCACGAGCTCGTGGTCCCGCTCCTCGGCGGCCTCGCCATCTATCGCGCCGAGCACGGCGGCTTCGTCGAAGCGGCGCGTCTCGAGCTGGCGCTGCGCAACGAGATCACCGACGGCCGCCGCGCCAGCTCGCGCGCTGCCGTCCCCGCCTTCAACCTCACCGTCGACTTTCCCGCCGTCGAGATCGGTGACACCGACGGCGACGGCCTCCGCGATCTCATCCTCGTCGACGAAGATCGCGTGACCGTCTTTCGTCAGCAGCCGGGGCTGACGTTCGCTCGCGCGGGAGCCGAACGCGACTTCGAGGTGCGCACCGTCGCCGAGCGCAAAGACTCGTTCTCCACGGCCATCGTGCGGACCGCCGACCTCGACGGCGACGGGATCGTCGATCTCGTGCTGCAGAAGCAGGTCACGCACGGCGTCACCTCGGCGGCCACGACCAACTACGTCTACCTCGGGCGGCGCGGCGGCGGCTGGGACGACCAACCGAACCAGATCCTGCGATCGGAGGGCCTCGGCGGCATCGGCCTCGAGCTGCTCGACGTCACCGGCGACGGACGTCCCGACCTCATCATGCCGACGGTGGTGATGGGTGTCTGGCAGATCGTGCGCATCCTGACGAGCAAGACGGTCAAGGTCAACCTGCAGATTTTTCCGTTCGGGAGCGACCGCAAGTTCGCCGACAAGCCGAGCGCCGAGCGCGAGCTGCGCTTTCACATCGCGCTCTCGGGCGACGGCGATCTGCCGGCGTTCGATCTGCGCGGCGACTACAACGGCGATCGACGGCGCGACCTCGTGTTCGGCGACGAGGCTGACGACCTCGGCTTCTACCTCGGGCAGGACGGCGCGCGCGTGGGCAAGGACGCGGTCGAGCACGTCAACGTCAACGCCGCCGCCACCGTCGAGCCCGTCGATCTCGACGGCAAGGGGAAGGACGATCTGGTCCTGCACTATCCCAATACCAAGGGCCACCGCTCGGACGTGATCGTGCTCGTCAATCGCGGACCGTGGTGAAGGGCAAGCGCTACGGCAACGGCGGCTCGCTGCCGACGCTGTAGAAGGTCGTAGGGCTCGTCCTCCGGCTACTTGAGCGGCGCCGTCTCCGGCATGCCGCCGCTGGTGCCGCCGATGACGTCGAGCTGTCCGTGCACGAGGAGGGCGCTCTCGCCCTGGTGATTGAACTGCAGCGGCGGCGAGCTGGTCAGCGCGCCGGGCGCGCTGCTGACCGGATCGAGCGGCATCCGGTTGACGACGTTGGTGGGGCCGAGCCCGCTGCCGCCACCGAGCAAATAGAGCGAGCTGCCGAGCACGGCGCCGGCGCCGACGCCGCCCACCATGAACGAGTACGAGCCGTAGGTGACGAAGCTCGCGCTGAGGTCGCCGTTCCCGTCGAGCGTGGCCACGCTCATGGGCGGCGAGCCGTCGATGGCGTACAAGCTGTTGCCGAGGACCGCCAGATCGACGCCGCCGCCGCTGACCGCGGGCGCGCTGGTGACGACGAAGTTGCCGATCGTCCCGTCGGCGGCGATGGGCGCGCACTCGACGGCGCCGCCGAACGCGCACAGCCCGTTGCCGATCACGGCCAGCGTGCGCAGCCCGGCCGTCTGCAGCACCGCCGTCTGCGTCTGAAAGGGGCCGAGCGTGTTGTCGGCGCCGATCGCCGCCGCCTCTACGCTGGTCAGCTGCTTCTTGGGCGACGATTGGTCGAGGCCGCCGACGACGTAGACGAAGTTTCCGACGACGGCGCTGCTCGTGCCCGAGCGCGGCGTCTGCAGCGCCAGCCCGGCGACGGGCGCGAAGCTGCCCAAGCTGCCGTCGGCGCCGATGGTGGCCAGCTCGACGTCGGCGCCGCTGGCGTTGCCGCCGATGGCGTAGACGTTGTTGCCGGCGACGGCGAATCCGAAGTTGCTGCGCGCGACGGTGAGCCCGAGCGCGTTGCCGGCGGGGCTGGCGAAGGCGCCGATCGCGCCCGAGCCGAGCAGCACGCGCTCGGTCGAGCTGAAGGAGCCGGTGGCGCAGTTTTCGCAGCGGCAGTCGCCGAACCCGTTGCCCAGCATGTAGTAGTAGTCGCCGATGAGCGTGCCGTAGCCGAAGGAGGTCGTCGGCGCGCTGTAGACGGTGCTGAAGTTGCCGACGGTGCCGTCGCTGTTGATGGGCGCGGAGAAGATGCCGTTGCCCATCTTCCACAGCTTGCCGCCGAGGACGATGACGCTGGCGCCGGTGCTGGTGAACGGCAGGATGCCACCGGCGCTCTTGAAGGCTCCGAGCGTCCCGTCGGCGGCGATGGGGGCGTACTCGACCGTCGACACGTCCTGCATGTCGCTGAGCACGGTGTCGCCACCGACGACGTACAGATAGTTGCCGCTGACCGTGACGCCGAAGGCCGTGCGCGCGACGGTCATGCTGACGCCGGCGTCCTCGAACGCGCCGAGCGTGCCGTCGGCGCCGATGGGCGCGCGCTCGACGGTGGCCAGCTGCGGCGCCGGCGCGCACCACGCGCCGCTGAAGCCGCCGAGGACGTAGACGTAACCGCCGATGACGACGCTCTGGTGACCGAAGCGCGGCTTGAGCATCTGCAGACCGCTGACGGCGCTGAACGCGCCCAGCGTGCCGTCGGCGGCGATGGGCGCGCGCTCGATGGTCGGCTCGGCCGTCAGCCCGGCGTTGCGTCCGCCGAGCACGTAGACCCAGCTGCCGGTTCGCACGGCCGTGCCCCAGCCGCGTGCCGTCACCAGCGTCGTCGTCAGCGTCGTGAAGCCGCGCAGCGCGCCGTCGCCGTCGATGCGCGCCTCTTCAATCGAGGTCAGCGGCGCCTCGCTCTTGTTTTCGCCGCCCAAGAGCCAGACGCGGTCGGGCATGGTGATGCCGCCGGCGCCCCAGCGCGGCGTGTTCAGCGTGGGCGTTTGGCGCGCGTAATTGGCCTGCTCGTAGAGGCCACGGAACGTCTGCGGCGCCGGCGCGTACGCGGCGTGGTTGAACGCCGTCGCGTTGGTGGTGCTGCCGTTGCTGGTGACGGTCAGGAGGCCCGAGCCGGACGCGGCCGGCACGACCACCGAGATGCGCGTCGGGCCGAGCACGTTGGCAGGCGCGGTGGCGCCGCCGGGGAAGTTGACGGTGGCGCTGGCGCCGAAGCGTCCCTCGAGCGCGATGACGTCGCTGGTGGCGCCGAACGGCGGATAGAGCGCGTTGACGACGCAGGCGCTGCCGCAGTCGATCGTGCCGCCGCAGCCGTCGGAGATCTGGCCGCACGAATCGGCCGCGCTGCAGCTGGTGGCGGCCACGCAGGCGTCCATCGTCGCCATTCCGCCGTCGCCGCTCCTGCCCTTGGCGAAGTCGAGGCTGAGCGTGCCGCAGCTGCTGTCGAGCGTGATCGCGCCGCCGATCGTCGCCAGCGTCGCGCCGCCGGCCAGCGCTGCGACGGTGACCGCGACGCTCTGCCGGCTCGGATAACCGTGCGGGAAGGTGACCTCGATCGAGCCGTGCTTGCGGCCGTCGAGCGCGATCTGATGGTTCATGGCAATGCCGCCGGAAATGGCGATGGCGATCGACAGCGAGTCGGCGCTGGCGGCGGCGCCGTCGACGGTGACCGTGACGAGCAGCGTGTGATCCTTGCAGCTGCGCGTGCCGCAGCCGGCGTTGGCGACGAGGAGGACGAGCGCGAAGGTGGTGGCGAGGCTGCGCATTAGTTACCCGTCACCGAGCCGAACGTCGGCGTCGGATTCTTGGAGGTGCCGAGCACGACGCCGAGCGTGACGCCGGCGACCACGACGACGGCGGCGCCGCCGACCACGCCCCAAAACCAGGCGCGCCGCACGAGCGGCTTGGGCGGCGGCGCCGTCACGACCACCATCGGCGTGGCCGCGGGGCTCGAAGCAGACGCCGCGCTAGCAGCTGACGGCTCGGACGATTCGGCATGTGGCAGCACCATCGTCGTCGGCGGAGCGTTCACCGAGCTCTTGTCGGCCTCGATCGAGCGGCGCAGATTGAGCACCAGCCGCGTGACGTCGTCGCGGTTCTCGATCTGCGCGCCGAAGACGTTGAGGTAGCTCTCGTAGAGCTGCAGCGCGCGCTCTTTGTGGCCGGCGAGACGATGCGCCTGGGCGGCGTTATAGAGCAGCGCCGCGTCGGGCTTGCGCTTGAAGGCGCTCTCGTATTCGACGGCCGCCAGGGCGTAGTCGCCGAGCGCGTAGGCCGACGTGCCGCGCTCGAAATGCAGCTTGGCTTCGGCAGCGTCGCCTTCGGCGGCATGAGCAAACGCAGGAAGCAGGACCAAGGCGAGCACGCAGAGACTCTTCACGCGCGCGAGCCTATCACGTCACGCCGGCCCACCAAGTTCGCGCGCGCCACGACGGCCGCGCGGCGATGACGGCGCAGGCGCTCGAGGATACTCTGCTGAAGAATACCTCTGCGTTGCGCACGCTGATTCGCAGCTCCCACTGACGGCGAGTGATCATTCCATTAAGTGCGAGTCTCGACGGAGCGTGCGGAGCGGATATGAATCACGCGCGATTGATAGCGATTGCCCTTTTGTTGATGATGGCAAGAGCGGTAGCC
Source organism: uncultured delta proteobacterium (assembly GCA_963785725.1). Lineage (GTDB taxonomy): Bacteria > Myxococcota_A > Polyangia > Palsa-1104 > Palsa-1104 > JAQBQH01. The sequence continues at coordinate 419,043 of CAWAWS010000003.1, forward strand.
GCGAAAGAGGCGGGAGCGCGTGTTACTGGACCGTCTCCTCTAACATCGAAGGTTGGCAGGCTACTGATAAACGCAGTTACAAGCGCGGACTCCAGCTGTGCAGGACAGACCTGAGCTCGCTTCTTAAGGCTCGGGCCGATGTCATCAAGGGAGCGTCGTCTGAAAGCCCGATAGGCCGCTTGCGACTTCGTCGAGGAACGGTCGATAGCGCGCGTCACCATCGACGGTGAACTTGATCCACGAGACGGCATACTGTCCCGGAATCGTACCGGGCAGCAGCGCCGCCTGGTGAGTGCCGCCGGCGATCTCGACATACTCCTTGGAGATGCTCGCCGACATCGAGTTGTATTGCCGAAGGCCGTGCTGCGCCGGCGGCGCGGTCGTATCGTTCTGTCCCGTCAAGATGAGCGTCGGCGCCACGATGCTGGTGAAGTTGGTAATCGGGTCATAAGGATTGAAGCCGAGCGCCGCTTTGACATCGAGCGGATGGTCGTTCGCGATGCTGATCGACGCGCCGCCGCCCAGTGAATGGCCCGAGGTGACGATGCAATCGGAGAGCTTGCCCAAAAGTGGGCTGCCCGCACGCGTGTTCTCGCCTTTGATGGAGGCGATGGCCGCCCACAGGCCGTCTTCGCGCATGCCTTCGGTGTCGGTATCGGTGCTGTTGGCTTCGACGAACACGGCCACGTAACCGTACGACGCGAAGCGCTGCGCCCACGGCTGCAGATACAAGAGCACCTCCGTCAGCCCGGGCGAGATCATGACGACGACGAAGGGACCGGTTCCGTTGGTCGGATAGAAGACCGTCAGGCTCTTGTACAGCGTCGAGGTGGGCAGCCCCGTCGAATAGGAGGTCACTGCGAGCGGGCCGTCGTTGACGATCGAAGCCGCCGTCGGCGCCACGCTGTCGAGCGCGGCCCCGCATTTGCTGAGCCCCGTCGCGCCGCCGTCGACGGGACCGCCGCCGCCGCTGTCGACGCTGCCGGCGTCGTTGGGCCCGCTCGATCCGCCAGCCGACCCGCCGCCGCCGGCCACGCCGCCACCGCCGCCGGCCACGCCGCCACCGCCGCCGCCCGTGCCGCCGCCACCGCCGTTTCCGCCGGTGCCTGGCGGCTGTGTTCCCGTGCCGCCGCCGCTCGGCATCTTGCCCACGTCTTGATTCGCGCTCGAGCAGCCCACGACGATCGCCAGCAAGCCAAATGAGAGATAACCGCGAAACGACATCATCAACCTCCGTGACGATAAACGTCGTGGATGAGCGCCATCGCGAGCGACCGCACTCACGACGCTCGGGATTCCTGCCGCCTTCGCGCGCTCGGGCCACAGCTGCCCGCGAGGGCATGCCCGCCGCGCGCGAGACGTGCGAGCGGGTAACTGCAACCGACGCGCCGCAGCCGTCTGCCGTCCCAATGGCGGCGAAAACGCCCTGAATGCTCGTATCTATTCGCCGCTGCTGACTGCAGGTTGCGGTTGCCAACGGCGAGTCCCAGGGCGTACCGCCGCGCTCTCGAGGCACGACGCCTCGTCGGCGCCAACGCGGCAGCGGCGTAGCGTGGCCGCTCTACGACCGACCGCGCAGTGTCCGCGCGCGCTGCTCTGCCCGCGGCCCGCCGCGCCGTTCTGCGAGCATAAGAAAGAGGAAATGCGACGTAACCCGCAGCGCGGTCATGGCGCGTCGCTGCAGCCACCTCTATAAAGGAACCGACTAGATTAGCGTCTGCTTCGGCGCTTGCAGCTTTCGATGCAATGAGACCGCGGAGCGACAGACAGCGTCATAGCGGCTGCGGTCCGCGCGCTGCGTCTGGCGCGCGGCAGCTTCGACGGCGGTCAGCGCGGGTTGGCGCGGCGCGACGATTTGCGCCGCGCGGCCGGCTCCAGCAAGATCGTGCCCATCCATTCTCCGAGGTGATCATGAAACTTCCCGACGGATTCGTGGCGCTGATGCGCAAGCCCAGCCCCTGCTTCATCACGACGCTGATGCCCGACGGCTCGCCGCAGACGACCGAGACATGGGTCGACACCGACGGCGAGCACGTCATCATCAACACCGTGCAGACGCACTTGAAGACGAAGAACATCGCCCGCGACCCGCGCGTCGCCGTCGCCGTCTGCGACCCCGCCGACACGTCGCAGTACTATGCCATCCGCGGCCGCGTCATCCACGTCACCACCGACGGCGGCGTCGAGCACATCGAGAAGCTGGCGCAGCGCTACACCGGCGCGCCCTACGCGTGGTACGGCGGCCGGGATCAAGTGCGCATCATCCTGACGATCGTCGCTGACCACATCCACAGCATGGCCCGCTGAGCGACGGCGCCGACCGGCGAAGAGAATAGGCCGCTTCGCGCTCCATGGTGCCGAAGGCTTCGCGCGGTCCGAATGTCGCCAGCGATGTCACTCGCGACGCGCTCGACCTGGAGAACCGTCATTCTTTTGTTTAGTTTATTTTGTATTTCAGCTATCATTGACGGACTGCCCTAATCTGATGAGAGTCCAACGAGCTGCCGGCGTTCTTCTCGTCCTCCTAGCTGCGACCGCCGTCGGGCGAGCGGAGCCGGTGACGCTTCGCATGGCGGCCATCGCGCCAGACGGCACGACGTGGGCTCACGAGATTCGGACCTTCTCGCGCGACGTCGAGACCGAGAGCCGCGGCGAGGTCCGGCTGAAGTGGTATCTCGGTGGCATCGCCGGCGACGAGCTCACGGCACTCGATCGCGTGCGCCACGGCCAGCTCGACGGCCTCGCCGGTGCCAGCTTCTGCGACCACCTCGCGCCGTCGATGAGCGTCATCCGCGTCGCGGGATTATTCGAGAGCCGCGACGAAGTGGCTTTTGTGCTCGGCCGACTCAAGCCGCTGCTCGACGAAGAGGCGCGTCGCGGCGGCTTTGCCAATCTGGCCGACAGCGTCTTCGGCGCCGATTTGATCTTCTCGCGGCGGCCGATTCGCACGATGGCGGAGCTGGCGGCAACGCGCTGGTGGATGTGGGATCAGTCGCCGGTCTGGCTGCATATGTTGGCGACGCTGCACTGGCAAGTCCAACCCGCGACGGTGGACGATCTGGTGCCGCTCTACGACAAAGGCGCCGTCGACGGATTCATGGTGCCGCCGGGCGCGGCGCTCGCGTATCAGTGGTCGACGATGGCGGTCTATATGACGCCGCTCGAGACGGCGTGGCTTCCCGGCTGCGTGATGATCTCCAACGCGGCGATGGACCCCTTGCCGGTCGAGCAGCAGCGCGCGATCCGGAGCGCCGCGGCCAAATTTCGCGTGCGCTGGAATGACGCCACCGAGCAGCTCGACCACGCCCTCGTCGACGGTCTGTTCGAGAAGCAGGGGCTGCAACGCATCGCCGTGACGCCGCAGCTTCGGGCGGATTTCGCTGCCGCGATGAAGTTGGCGCGGGCGAAGCTGGAAGAAGCTCAAGTGCCGAGCGCGAGCCTGTCGCAGGTGGAGAAGCTGCTCGAGGAGTATCGCGCCAGCCGAAAGCAGAGCCGCGCGCCGACCCCGCATTGAGCAAACAAGCGCGTTCGATCGTGTCTTCAGGCTATCGCCAACAATGTGACCCAGCTCTCAGGGCGTGGCGGTCTCCGTGGCGCGGGCGACGCCAGCTCGGCTATGCTGCGCGATGGAGGCACGATCGTGCGGATTGCATTGTTGCTGTTGCTGACGCCGGCGCTGGCGTTCGCGGAGTCGGCGAAGAGCGAGCTGCCGCCGGCGGCCGTATTCGCGCGGGTGGCGCCGTCGATGGTGGTGGTGGAGACCGTGCTCGCCGACGGCAAGAGCCAGGGCTCGGGCGTGGTCGTCGCGCCGCAGATCGTCGTCACCAACTATCATGTCATCGCCGGCAACATCGCCATCAGCGTGCAGCAGGGCGAGCGCAAATGGCCAGCCAAGCTGGAGGCGTTCGATATCAAGCACGACCTGGCGCTGCTTCGGGTGAGCGAGATCGACCTGCCCCGCGTCTCGCTGCGTCCGTCGACGGCGGTGAACGTCGGCGAGCGGGTCTACGCCGTGGGAGCGCCACACGGGCTCGAGCTCAGCCTGTCAGACGGCCTCGTGGCAGCGCTGCGCAGCACGGACAGCAGCACGCCGCCCAAAACGGACGCGCCGTCACGCATTCAGACCACCGCGCCGGTCTCGCCGGGCTCGAGCGGTGGCGGCCTGTTCGATGCGCAAGGGCGCCTCATCGGCATCATCACCTTCACGTCGGTCGGCGGGCAGAACCTCAACTTCGCGCATCCGACCGAATGGATCAACGAGCTGCGCGGCGTCACCGCCACCACCGCCACCGCACGTGCGCCGGCGCTGTACGGCGTCAGCAGTCGACCGGCCCGGCTCGGCTGCCGCATCGACACCAGCTCGGTCTGGGGACTCTTCAGCGGCGGCGCCGAGCTGCTGGTGTCGAAGCCGGTGCGCGACAGCTGGTACTTCGACCAATTGAAGAGCCAGACGCCGAGCTTTCACCGCGAGTCCGATCAGCAATTCGACTCCGAGGAGCTGGTGCTGGCCGACCTGAACCGGCCGGCTGGGTTCGTCAGCTTCGTGCCCGAGACGAGGCATACGAGCGATCGGATCTTCTTCTTCACCGTCGACGATGACGGCCGCTTCCGCATCACGTTCGTCGAACCGTTCGATTTCCACGGGCAGCTGCGCGTACGCGCGACGTCTGGCGCCTGCGACGAGGTGACCGCGAACGACCCGCGCGTCGTCGCCTCCAACCTCGCGACGGCCGACGAACGCTGCGAGCACGGCGACCTCGAGGCGTGTGTGATGCGCGCCAAGGAGACCGAGGCGCGCGACCGCGTCCACGCGTTGCGGCTCTACATGCACGCCTGCGAGCTGGCGCATCCCGACACGGAGGCGCTCCGTCAAGCCGGCGCGCGCGCCTGCACCGAGGCCGGCCGCGTCTGCACCGCGCTCGGATACGCCGCTCGCGCCGAGGAGTACCAAAAGCGGGCGCGCGTGCTCTCCGCCGCCCCCGCGTCGCCCGCTCACTGACGTCGCGCTGCTGCTCGGCGTGAGTCGGCAACGCAGCTTGCGGCTCGAAGGTGCCGCGCTGCGCCGCGACTGACGATCCCCGCGCTGCGTTGCTGCCGAGCTCATCTTCTACAGTGACCGTGTGACGAGTGGCGACCTGTTTTCGCGGAGGTCTGATTGACACCCGCGCGCGTCGTCCGACAACGGTCGCCATGCTCGAACATTCGCGCCGCGCGGTCACGGTCACGGTCATGCTCGTCGCCGGCGCCGCTTGTGCGCAGGAGAAGTTGCCGCGGCCGATCTCGTTGGCCGCGCCGCCGCGTGCGCTGGCCTTCGAACCGAACCGGGGCCAGCTCGATCCACGCGTTCGCTTCGCGGCGCGCGGCCCTGGCTACAGCGTCGCGCTGCAAAGCGACGGCGCCCTGCTCTTGACGATGCGCCATGTCGCCGGCAACGCGCAGACGATCGGGCTGCGTCCCGTCCGCGCCGGCGCCGCGCCGTCGGTGCGTGGCGTCGACCGCTTGCCCGGCGAGCGCGACTATTACGCCGGCCGCGATCCCGCGCGCTGGATTACGCACGTGCCCACCTTCGCGGGCGTCGGCTACGCGCACGTCTACCGCGACGTGCGCCTGGTCTATCGCGGTGCCGCGCGCGGCCTCGAATATGTCTTCGAAGCCGAGCCCGGGGCCGATGTGCGCGCCATCGAGCTCGCCGTCACCGGCGCGCGCGGCCTGCGCATCGACCAGCAGGGCGGCCTGCGCATCACGCTCGCCGACGGCAGCGAGCTGCGCCAGTCAGCGCCGGTGCTCTATCAGGAGATCGATGGCAAGCAGCGCATCGTCAGCGGCGGCTTCGACGTGCGGGCGCCCGATCGCATCGGCTTTCGCGTGGGCGCCTACGACCGCTCACGTCGCCTGGTCATCGATCCCGACCTCGAGCTGTCGACCTATCTCGGCGGCGCCGGCGGCGACTCCGGCGCCAAGGGCGTCCTCGACTGTGACGGCAATTTGTACCTGACCGGCTCGACCAGCAACGGCGACTTCCCCGGCTCGACCAGCAGCGCGCAAGGCGGCAACGTCTTCGTCACCAAGCTCGATCGCAACGACCGCCACGTCATCTTCACCGCCATCCTCGGCGCCGGCGGCGCGAGCGGCGGCGCCGCCATCGCGCTCGATCCCGAGGGCCGCATCTACGTCTCCGGCTCGACCAGCTCGACCCAGTATCCCGTCAGCGCCGGCGCCTACCAAACGAGCTTCAACGCCACGAGCGGCTTCGGCGACGCCTTCTTCACGGTCTTACGACGCGACGGCGCCGGGCTGATCTATTCCACCTACCTCGGCGGCCAATTCGACAACGGCGCCGGCTCGCTCGCCGTCGCCTCCGATCATCACGTCTACCTATCGGGCGATACGGAATCCGACAACTTTCCGACCACGCCTGGCAGCTACGACCCACAGCCCATCAGTGTCGGCGATCCCCATCATCAGGGCCCGCTGCGCGGCTGGATCGCCGAATTCGACCCATTCCGCTCCGGCGCCGCGTCGCTCCTCCATTCGTCTTACATCGGCGCCGTGCAGATCCGCATGCAAGGCATGGTGCTCGACGACGCTGGCCATCCGTACGCGCTCGGCAATCAGGACGGCACCCTCCTCGGCTTGAGCGGTGCGCCTTGTGGCGCGCCGGCCACGATCGGCGCCTTCGTGGTCGCCTTCGACCGATCGCTGTCGTCGATTCGCTCGCTCTCCTGCCTCGGCAACGCGAGGCTGGAGGCGAACGGTCTGGCCATCGACGGGGACGACCTGTTCGTCTCGGGAATCGCCGACAGTGACCCGTTTACGCTCACGCCCAACGCGCTGCAGACGGTGCCACCACCGAACGGCTCTTTCATCATGCGCTATGACATCAGCCACACGCTGCCCACGGTCGCGTATGCCAGCTATCTCGGCGGCACGGGCAGCGATTGGCCGATGGTCGTGGCCGGCGCCGGACATCACGAGGTCTGGCTGAGCGGATTCACCACTTCGACCGATTTTCCATTGGCGCGGCCCATCCAGGATCACCTCGGCGGCGGCGTCCAAGACGCCTTCGTGACCTACTTGCGCGCCGACGGCTCGCCGCTGCTGTTTTCCAGCTATTTTGGCGGCAGCGGCAGCGAGTCCGGCGCAGGAATCGTCGTCGACGGCAGCCGACGCGGCGCCGCCTTTATCATGGGCAACACGGACTCGAGCGACCTCGTCACCACGCCGGGCGCCATCCAGCCGACCTATGGCGGCAACGGCGATGTCTTCCTGATCGAGATCACGCACGCCGGCCATTGACGCCCATTCATTGGTCGGCTGGGCTGAGCTACGCCGGCGCCGAGTGCCTGCTTTGATTAGAAGCTCTCGATGAAATCGAAGAGGCCGAATGCGGAGTGTGACGTGCAGGATGCTGCTGAGCTAAAGGCCGTGTTTGAGCCTTAGCTGAGACTTGCCAACGTCCACGACGTATGTGTGATGTATTTTCTTGATGGAATCATCGTCGACATCAACCGACAGGACTGAATGGCCCGCCTTGGCAGGCCTCGGCTCCACTCGGTTGGCCATGTGCTTTGCGGGTTTTCCCACCGCGATGATCTTTCCTTGCTGGTCATACCAGACGAGAATGCGAGTCTTCATGTTCTCCTCCGATCTACGGGAAGTTTTCGATTGGTTCAAAGAGATTGATCAGGAAACCGGATAGGTCTTGAACATCCGGTCCTCCTTGCGACTGATTGGTAAACAAGAGCGTGTAGCCTACCGTGGCGTCGACATGCTCTCCGACGCCAACGAGCTGATAGGACAGAAATAGCTTTTCGCCCGTAAAGGAATTGGGACCGGTGGTGATGAGCTCGGGTTTCAGATCGAAGCCAACGTAGGTTCCTTGGTCGTATCCGTGAATCCAAAGATTGATGGATTCGCCTGCGAGTATGTTGAAGCTGAAGACCTCTACTGCCGGCATGACTCTCCTCCTTGGAAATGGCGTCCGAGAAGCAGACTCTGAAATGCGCGTCCGCCGTCGAGACGCGTGGCCAATGCGACAGTCTCAAATCAGCCGTTAATGTCAACGCGGCATCTGCCTGAGGAGCAAGCGTTCAGTGGGCCGAGCGACTGCGCGAATCCTCGACTGCGACAATTTGCCGCACGCCATCGACCGACGGCAGTCTTGTGATCAATGCCACTGGCAGCTTACGCGGCGGTGCGCCGGCTGTCCGCCCAACTAAGCTCGACTCTTGAAATAACCAGAGTGGCCACTCGATGCCGCGGGGTATCGGCACGAATACCCACTCCAGCGACACAGCAATTTTACAAAAACAGCTGGGAGCGAACGTGACGTTCTTAAGACGAGTCTCGTCAATGGCACTCGGGGCGCTGCGGAAGAAGATCGTGTCGCTCGACGAAGCCGGTGAGCTTCATCGACGGAAGAGCGCCCTCTCGCGAGCGCTATCCGCACCTGCTCACATCGCAGTCACCGTCCGCGCAGCGTCGCGATGATCTCGACGATTTGCGCGCGACGCGCGCGCGCCTGCGCGATGTGCGCATCGAGCTCCGTGAGCTTGGCTTCCAGCCGCGCGCGAAGCCGCGCCTTGCGCCCTGCGTCTCTCGGCGATCGCAAAAAGACGTCGATGTCGCGCAGCGTAAAGCCGAGGCTGCGAGCGCGGTGAACGAAGCGGAGGATCTCCAGCGCACGCTCGTCGTAGTCGCGATAACCGTTATCGAGCCGCCTTGCAGAAATGATTCTACGCGCTTCGTAGAAGCGAATCTTGGAGGTGGCAACTCCGACCTTCTTCGCCAGTTCACCAATGCGCATGGCTTGACCTTCAAGTTAGTTGAAGGTGTACGGTCAGATCAAGGAGCGCGAACAACCATGCAATCCCTCGTCATGATCCCCGGGCTCGGCAGCGACCGCGCCGTCTGGCAACCGACCATCGATGCACTCGACGGGAAGCTCGCGTGCGTCGTGGGCGACACGTCGATCGACGCGACGTTGGCCGCCATGGCGCGGCGCATTCTAATCAGCGCGCCGCCGCGCTTTGCGCTGGCCGGCGTGTCCATGGGCGGAATGGTGGCGCTCGAGCTCATGAAGCTGGCGCCCGAGCGAGTCTCACATCTCGCCCTGGTCGACACGAGCGCGCGACCCGATACCGCCTGGAAGAAAGTCTATCGGCGCTTGGCCATTCTGGTCGCCGCCATGACGCGGGACTTCAGACGAGCCTCCGCGCGCAGTGTGTCCTCGCTCGTGCATGCGTCGGCGCCGGACGACGTGCGCGTCGCGCTGACGGACATGGGCGCGCGCGTCGGCCCCGAGGTCTTCATTCGTCAGAACGGCGCGCTGATAGGGCGTAGCGACCTCCGTCCCGGGCTGTCGGGCATCGCCGTTCCCACTGCCGTCGTCGTTGGCCGAGACGATCGACTCACACCGGTCGGCGTGTCCGAGGAGCTCCGTGCGTTGATACCGGGCTCGACGCTCCACGTGATCCCCGATTGCGGCCATCTTCCTCCTATCGAGAGGCCGAAGATCATGGCCAGTCTGCTTGAAGCGCTCGTGTCCGGTTGAGCACGCGACGACGGAAAAGAGGTATCATCGCGCGATGCGGGCGACCATCGTCTGTGGCGCGCTGTTGGTCGCGGGCTGCTTCGCGCCCAATCTCGGCGACGGCGCGCTCGTGTGCGGCGGCGGCGGCGACTGCCCGCCCGGCTACGTCTGCCGCGCGGACCAGCACTGCTGGCGCACGACGCTCGCCGACGGCAGCGTCGCGCCCAGCGACGACTTGAGCGCCGCCGACGACCTGAGCGTCACCGGCGATCTCGGCCCCGGACGCGACCTGGCGCTGCCGCCCGATCTCGGGATCGGGCCGACCACGTGCACGAGCGCGGCCCGCGTCTGTCAGAACGCCAGCGTCAGCGCCGCGTGCGAGCTCTTCGGCGGCAGCTACACCGAGCAGCCCGATCGCGCCTGCCCGCCGACTTCGGGCTGCAGCGACGGCTACTGCCAGCCGCCGAGCGGCGCGCTCGCCTGCGCGCGGCCGGCCGACTGCGCGCCGGTCCCCGACACCACCTGCGATCCGTTCGTCGTCGTGCAAGGCGGCAAGCAGACGATCCTCGGCGCCTGCGTGCCGCCGTTCGGCTCCAGCAACGGCACCTGCGGCGCCACCGGCTTCGACAGCACCTGCAGCAGCGGCTTCTGCATCAGCGCCGGCACGAAGACGGTCTGCCTGGTCCTGTGCGCGCAAACGAGCGACTGCCCGACCGGCGAGACCTGCGCCGCGCGCCTCATCACCGTCGAAGGCTTGACCACGAGCGTCAGCGTCTGCGGCGGTTGATGCAGCGCTGTCTATAAGCGCCCCGTTGTCGCCCAATCTCTAGAGTTGCCCCTTTGAAAATGACTAGCAACGAGCTGGCCGCCTTCATTGTTGTCGTGACCCGCAATGCGAGCCCGCCGCGAGGCTATTCTGGCGCCCTTCATTTCTCCATTGGGCACGCCGGTCGGCGTAGAGTCATGGTGAGTGAGCTCGCCCGTCGTCTCGCGCGCGTCGATCGGTTTACCTCCTGGGCCAGGCGCCCGGCGTATCCGCGACGTCGTCGAATGGGTGTGGCGCCCGATCGATTTCCTCGAGCGCAACCGCCGCCTCTATGGCGAGAGCTTCACGGTGTGCGCGCTGCCCTCGCGACCGCCCATCGTTTGGTTGGGCGAGCCGGATGCCGTCCGCGACGTCTTCGCCGCGGGTGACGACACGGTGCGCGCCGGCGAGGCCAAGGGATACTCGCGTGCGGTGGTGGGACGCCACTCGCTGCTGGTCCTCGATGGCGAGGAGCACCGGCGCCAACGTCGCTTGATGTCGCCTGCTTTCCACGGCGATCGCGTGCGCGCCCATGCCGAGATCATGCGCGCCGCCGCCGCCCGCGCGGTCGACCGCTGGGCCGAGGGGAGCGAGGTGCGGCTGCTCGACGCCATGCAGGCCATCGCCCTCGACGTGATGCTTCGCGCGGTCTTCGGCGTCGAGAACGACGCGACGCACGCACGCCTCTCGGGCCTTCTGCGCGCGCTCATGCATCGCGGCTCCAGCTCGGTGCTCTTCGGGCTGGCGGCGCTGCTCGGCGGGTCTCGCGTGGCGGCCGCGGCGAGCGCTGCTTCTCGTTCCCTGCGACTCGGACCGCTGCGAATACTGCCCGATGCCGTGATTCCCGGGCGACACATCGTTCGGCTCCTCTCGGAAGTGGACGCGCTCATCTACGCCGAGCTCGCCGCGCGGCGCGCGGCTTCACGGCCGGAGCCCGGCCGCGACGTCTTGTCGTTGCTGATGGCGGCGCGCGACGAGAGCGGCTCGGCGCTCGGCGATGTGGAGCTGCGCGACGAGCTCATGACCCTCTTGCTCGCGGGCCACGAGACGACGGCGATCACGATGGCCTGGGCGCTCCACCACCTGATGGCCGCGCCCGCGGTGCTCGCTCGCTTGCGCGCGGAGCTCGCTTCGGTCGCGCGCGACGGGGATTGGGGAAGAGCACTGACAGCGCTGCCGTACCTCGACGCGGTGGTCAACGAGACGATGCGTCTGACGCCGGTGGTGCCGCTCGTCGGGCGCGTCGTGCAACGCGCGGCCTCGTTCGGGCGCTACCGGATCCCGGCCGGGATGATGGTGGCGCCGTCGATCTGGCTCGTGCATCACCGCGACGATCTGTACCCGGAGCCGGGTCGATTCCGGCCCGAGCGCTTCCTCGAGCGGACGCCGGCGCCGCACGAGCTCTTCCCCTTCGGCGGTGGCCTGCGTCGCTGCGTTGGGGCCGCCTTTGCGACATTGGAGGTCAAGATCGTGCTGGCCGAAGTGGTCTCCCGGGTCGCGCTCTCACCCGCCGGCCCGAGCGTCAAGCCGGTCCGGCGCGGCATCTCGTTCGCCCCCTCGGGCGGAGTGCGCGTGCGCGTGCAGACGCGATGAGGCGACGGCGTGGACGAATTCGTATGACGGCGAGCATGAGCGCCTTCAAGGCGCCGCACCCGGCGTCCGAGTATCGAAGACAGCGCGCGGGAGGTGTTACGTGAGCATGCCAGCTGAGATCGCCGCCGCTCTAATCAAATATCGAGCCGCGCAAGTGACGATGTGGGCGACGGACACCGCGGCGTTTGCGGAGGCGCATGACGTGCTCGTCTTTGCCGCCGACCTGGGTGGCCTGGCCGGAGCGCGCGCCGACGGCGAATTGGTCGAGCTTGGCTGGGACGACAAGCACCCAAAACCGATCGTCAGCCGTCGCTGGCGTGATCTCGTGCTCTTGTCCGGCAGACGGTTTTACCAGGAGCTGGAGCCATTGCTTCCAAAGCGGCGCGCGAGCGACCTCGAGTGCGCCTCATGCCGTGGTACGGGCAAGGCCCTTGGCGGCGAACTCGAAAACGTAGTTTGCTACTGTGGGGGTCTCGGCTGGATTCCGAGCTATTGGGAGAGATGAGCGCGTCGTAGCCAAATTCAACTCGTCAGGCTGTCCGGTTTCATAGGGGCAACTCCACTCCTTCGTGCTCACTGCTTCGCGGAGCTCGCCGCCATAGGATACGGCTCGCCGAAATAGGGGAAATCCGGGCGCGTCAGCCGCATATCGGGCGCCACCCCATCGCCGAGCGCCGTGTTCGTGACCAGCGTGAGCATCACGTCCATTGCGTCGTCGCCGAGGCCGCGGCCGTTGAAGGCGGCAAAGCTGAATGAGGCGGGCGTGTCCAGCTCATACGGCAAGAGCGATGGGCAGAGGCGCGCGAGCAGCTGCGTAGCGTAGGCGGACGGGTCGGCCGCCGAGTGGGCGAGCGCGGTGACCTTCTCCACGAAGTCGCGGATTGGCTTGGAGAACAGCGCCACTTCGTCCGCCGGGACCGCGCGGTTGTAGCTTTCGGAGGCGCCGTGCAGCGAAGGATCGGAGAGCAAGATGTGGCTGATCATCGGCAGACCCCAACGCGATACCTGCACCTCCGGCGCGTGCCCGTAGAGCGATGCGGTGGCCCAGGCGTGCACCACACCTCGGCCGATCAGGCCGCTCGGGACCTCGAGGACGATGGCGGTGACATTCTTGCCGGCAAAGAAGTTCTGGCGATCATGGAACGCCTCCGGGGCAAACCGGTTCTCGGACCACAGCGCTCTTCTGAAGGCACCGAAACCGGCGCCATCGGAGGCGAACAGATCGGGCGCGAGGCCTGCGTACGCCAGGCAGCCGTGATCCGTCTTCACGATGCGTCCCGTATTGCCGGAAATGACGAGCTCGCCCGCGGCACCCTTCAGCGCGTCCGCTCCGGTGGCGCGCCGGACCGCGAAGGTCTGCACGTGCCGGCGCTCGCCGCCGTCGTCGTGGCCGGGCGCGCCGAACTGGACCTTGAAGGTGACGTCTTCGCGAAGGTCGCGATTCGTGTCGAATCGAAAGGCATAGAGACCTTCGTCGCGGAAGGTGTCGGGCGCGCCGACGCCGGCGTTCGGATTCACCGTCAAAGCCATGACCGTTGTGCCCGGGCGACCGCGAAACAAATAGAAGTCGCAGATGTTGATGCGGGGGTCTTCTTTGGCAGTAGGCGTGTCGAAGTGATGCGACATTGCCAATCCTCTCCTAAAGGGTTAGCTCCTTAAGAATCGGTCGAATGGAGCGAACGAAGGGCGATGCGCTTTCATCACGAGACGCGCCACACTCGTCAGGCGTCCGCTGGTCCATAGACGACCGGGAGATCGAGCTCCCGGCGTGCGAGCGCCCCGCCCGCTTTGGCGACTATCCGCGCTCGGATCTTCTGCGAGGCGTCGCCCGTCGCGAGCCGCAAGATCGTGTCGAAGCTCTCTCTGAGCTCGGCCTCCGTCGGTGGCTGGAGGCGCCGGTCGACCAGAGACTTGGCAGTCGCGAGCGCGGTGGCGTCGAAGCTGGCGATCCGGCGCGCGATGCGATCGACGTAGTGGTCGAGGTCGACATCGGGTAGCGAGCGGTTGATCCAGCCATAGCGCTCGGCCGTGTCCGCGTCGAAGTCGTCTGCGCCGAGGATGACCTCCAGCGCTCGGGCGCGACCCATGTGACGCGGCAGCCACTCGAGTCCGCCGCCACCCGGCACCTCGCCGAAGCCGACCTCGACCTGACATAGACGTGTGTTCTCTCGACTGGCGAATCTGAGGTCGCAGGCAATGACGAGCTCGTTGCCGATTCCGCGGGCGCGTCCTCGCACCTTGGCGATGGTGACGGCGGGCGAAGCGTGCAGCCAGCTGCTGAACCCAGGCCAGTGCTCCTTCAGGTTCCGCAAGCCCGCGCCATCGCCGGCCATCATGGGCCCGAGGTCGAGGTGTGCGACGAAGAAGTCGGGGTTCGCGCTTGCGAGGACGACCACTTTGACGCCGTGGCTCGGATCCTCGACATACGCCCGCAGTCCGCGCAGCCCGGAAAACACCCGCGAATCGACCAAATTGAACGGCGGATTGTCGAGCACTGCCTCGAGATAACCGGGAGCTACTTGCGAGACCAGGACCACCTGGCTGTCGATGAGCGAGGGCATTGAATTTGGCGCTCCTCTCCTAAGCCGTAGGTAAGGCGCGCGCGAGGCAAGTCCACACTCGGCACTAAGAAAGGACGCGCCCATGCGAACGAATTCTGCACTCGCACCGGCAGGCGGTCAGAGACGCAGTGAGCGAGCGGCATTACAGTGAGCTAGCGAATCTTGGAGGACGCATGTACTAGAAGCTCAATCGCCATGGCTGACCGATCACAAGAATATTAATGCAAGCACACCCGCTCGAATCGAATGTCGATCGATTCAATCATGACGCGAGTCGCCGGACGCATACCTATGACGACGGCGGCTGCACCGACACCTTCAACAGCCTCACCGACAAAGCATGCGAGCTCTACCTATTTCAATTCTCGCAGCGCTACGGCGGCCAGACGTGCGGCGGCGCGGGCTGCCCGTTGCGGCCGCTGCCGACTCACAATGGCACCAAGGTGATTCAGCTCTGCTTGGTCGAGTGACGCCGGGCATTCACGGCGTGCCCGGCCCCGGCGAACCGCTGGCGCAGAGCGTGACCTCCACGCCGCCGTGCAGCGGCAGCGGCTGCGCCGTGCAATCAGGTCCCGCGCAAGGAGCGCACTCGTAATCGACCTCGAGACAATACTGCTCGCAGTGCGGATCGAGCGCGCCCGCGATCGATCGCGTCGCAGGTGTGCATGAATTGCTCGACACGAGATAGGGCGCCGGCGGCGTCGGCAGCGAGACGAAGTATTCGCCCGGCAACAGCGCGATGGGCTGATTGAAGACGCCGGAGAGGCCGGGCACGCTCGCGTTCTGGGCCGCGTAGGCCCTTCACTCCCGTCGCTGCCGCCGCTCATCCGCTCGGCATACCTCAAGTGACATCCGAATCGGCCGATGGGATCGGCGGTAGTCACGCCGCAACGCTCGCGACGGCCTGCGACCGCGACGACCACGTCTGCCAGGGCGATACCGCCGCCGACAGATCGCGGGACGCGAACGCCCGCACGTCTTCCGTGCCGTCGACAAAAGGTTGGATGGTTCATGAGCGGTAGACGCCTGGCAGGGCTCTTCGTGTCACTCTTCGTCTTCACCGGCTGCGGCGGTGCCAATCGTGGCGACCGCGGCGCCACACTCGATTCCGGCGCCGGCACGACCGTGCCGCCGGCCGGCGATCTGGCGATGGCGGCCGCCGCCGATCTCGCGCCGCCGGCCGACCTCGCCGACGCCGGTCCGACGACGGCGCGGCTGACGGTCACGGTCAGCGGTGGCGGCACCGTCGTGTCGATCCCGGGCGGCATCGCCTGTGGCACGACTTGCGCCGCCGACTTCGCCATCGCCACGCGCGTCGTCCTCGTCCCGTCGGCCACGTCGTCGCCGGGCACGTCGTTTCAGGGCTGGTCGGGCGCGTGTAGCGGAATTGGCTTGTGCACCATCGATCTCGCTGCCGACAGCACGGTGACGGCGACGTTCGTGGCGCCGCCGGTCGTCGGCGTCGCCATCACGAGCGGTCCCGATGCGCTGGCACGCTCGCGTGATGCGACCTTCGTGTTCGTCAACGCCACCGGCGCGACGAGCTGCACGCTCGACGGCGCCGCCGCGCCCTGCACGTCGCCCGCGAGCTACGCCGGCCTCGCCGACGGCAACCACGCGTTCGCGGTCGCCGACGCCGGCACCGGCACGAGCGCGAGCTGGAGCTGGACGGTCGACGGCACGCCGCCGGCGACCACGTTGACGGCCACGCCGACCACCCCGTCGAACCTCAGCGCGCCCTCGTTCTCGTTCACGGCCAGTGAGCCGGCGACATTCTATTGTCGTATCGATCAAGCCGCCTATTTCGCCTGCGCGTCGCCGTATCGGACGAGCCCGCTCGCCGACGGAGATCATACGTTCCTCGTGTTCGCCGTCGACAGCGCGGGCAACGTCGATCCGTCGCCCAAGTCGTATGCGTGGAACATTCACACGACGAAGCCGGTCACGACGATCACCTCGGCGCCGCCCACGCTCACCTATGCCTCGCAGGTGACGTTCACCTTCGCGACCGTCGACAGCGAGTCGGTGACGTTTGCCTGCACCGTCGACAACTCGCAGCCGCTCGCCTGCTCGTCGCCGTGGACGGTCGGCAACCTGCCCGAGGGCACGCACACCTTCACGGTCGTCGCCACCGACGTCGCCGGCAACGTCGACGCGACGCCGCCGTCGGCGACATGGACCTTCCACTACCCGTGGGTGGCGGTCGGCTCGCAAGCGGGGTCGACGCTGGGCTACTGGTCGTGGTCGGCCGGGCTCAGCAGCACACTCTACCTGGCCAACGGCAACGGGCTCGCGATCACCTTCGACACGAACGCCAACACGTTCGGCTCGTGGGCGCAGAGCGGCATCTGCACCTGCGGCTATGTCGCGCCGTTCATCGTCGACGCCGGCAACATCTTCGACTTCGCCGGCGTCGGCGAGCAGTACGTGACCGCGAGCGACAGCTGGGGCGGCGTTCCCTATCCGAATGCGGACGGTGAATGGGGCTCGGCAGCGCTCAACGGCCTCATCTACTTGGCGGGCGCACGCTACACGCCGACGACGGTGCGCACGTACGATCCCGTGCTGCAGGTGTGGTCGACGGTGGCGAGCTACCCGTTCAACGTCTACTCCCCGGCGCTGGCGACGTATGGCGGTAAGATCTACGGCTTCGGCGGCGACACGGCGGGCACGGGCACGGTCGTGACCGTGTACGATCCACTGCTCGACGCGTGGACGACGTCGCCGAACGCGATGCCGTATCCGCTCGCGCAGAGCGCCATCGCGCAGCAGGCGCAGCCGGTCGGCGATCGCATCTATGTCGAGGTCATCACCGATCCGAGCCTGTTCGCGATCGGGATCGCGGCCTACGACCCGCTCGCCGACGCCTGGGATCCGATGCCGATCCCGCTGCCCACGCTGGCGCCTTCGACGACCTCGGCGCAGATCGTCGCCGCCAACGGCAAGCTGTTCCTCGTCGGCGACGGCACGAGCGCGAGCGGCGTCGCGGCGACCGTCTGGACCTTGAAGCCGTAGCGGTCGCGCCCGCAGACGTAACAGCGCGCGGCCGAACGCGCTCTTCGCGCATCACGCCTCGTCCGCTCCCCGCCATCACGACACGCCTGAGTCGTCCCGTTCGTTGCCGAGTGAAGTGGACCCCCAAAGTGGACCACTCGCTAAGAGAGTTTCTGCTCCAAACTGAAGGAGCAGTACATGAAGAGGACTCGGCGTATCCGTTCGACAAGACGCGTCTTGTCGAACGGATACAACTAAGCGATAGGGAACTCGTAGACGTTGCCGTCCTGGCCAAGGGCAGCGTTCCAGTGTGACTTGGCCCATGCCTGAGTCGCGGCGCCTTGTGATACAGGAAGAGAATGCTCAATCTGCGCGCATCTGTGGTCACTGCGGGAATGGCGGCTGCCTTGCTTCTGAACGGGTGCACCGCCGGCCAAATCGTCGATTCCAACTTTAATGCCTATTCCGTCGGCGACGGCGGCGTCACGTTCGCGGCCGTCGATTCGACCGGACATCTGACGGGCACCTCCTACGAGTTTGCGCTGGCCACAAACGGCAGCGTAGTCTCCTTCGATCCGGATGCGCCGGCGTCTGCCGCTAACGTCAAGGTGACCATTCCCGCGGGCAACTACGTCGTCACGTTGTTCAGCGATACCGATCCGAGCTTTCGGGCGGGTTCGGCATCGTCGCCCATCTTCGAGCACACCTACGACCCGAATGGGTGCACCGACTTCTACACCCAGCAACACGACGAATGGTGTGCACTCTATTATTTCCAGATCAGCAATAACTGCCCAACCTGCTGCGATCGAGGCGGAACCTGCGCGCTCACGCCGCTGCAGACCGGAGGGCCGAACGGCTACAAGATCGTCCCGCTGAAACACCCCTGATCCTTCCTTGTCTGCAGCACTTGGTCGACACGCGTGCGAGCAGCGATCGCGCCTTCTTTAGGTCGTCGCCTTTTCTCCAAGCCACAGCCTGCGCCTACGCAGGTCGGCCAAGTCTCCGTTGAATTGTCTTCGTTCATCGGCGAGCAGCGACCGGGAAGCTAGGCAGCGATCCAGGCTGTTGGAGAGTGGCACGACGGAAGACGTCGTCGCAGAGCCGGCGTTGGACATCGGGCTGACCGAGCGTTCGTCGCCACAAGGCGGGAGCCAGCTCGAGACGAGACGTCGCTACGTCATTGGAAGTGGCGCCTGGCCAAGGAAGACAGGGCGGCGAAGAGCACCGCTGCCGCTTCGTCCCCGGTGCCGCCGTCGCTTCCGTTCGTCGAGGTGACGCCGACCGGGGCGGGGGATCGCGAAGACCCATCGCATGCGCAAGCGCGCACCGATGGCACCGGCTTCGGCCGACGCTGCGCCGACTCCCGCGCCCGCTGTCCCTTCACCCGCTCGCGCCAAAGAAGGCCGCAAAGGGTAAGATCGGCAACCACTGAACATAGGGGCGGATCAGTTTCACTCCGCCGGATTGGATCAGGCCCGTCCGTTCAATCCGAGGAGCTGCGCTCAATCGTGTGAAGAGTCTTCGCTCAATGAGCTGACCTTGTGAATAGGAGTGCGACCTCCAGTCAAGAAAGTAGGCTTCTAACCCTTTCAAGAACCGATGAAGGATAGCCAACCCAGACCATGAAGATCGGCACCTGAAGGAAAGAAAACTCCAGATGCCCCGCCTTTCCAGTCTTTTGTCGCGACGAAGCAGCCGACGGTGATCAGGGAGTGTGCAATCAAGAACGTTCCACCAAGCCTGAATGTTTGCGGCAGCAGCAGCAGCACTCCACCCACGCCCAACAGAAGAGACAAAACCTGGATGCCGAGCGCGAGACATGTTTGCTTTGTTGTAGACCAAGGCCGCCTCGGGGCGCACGGCTCCATTGATTGCGTAGTAGATGGAGGCCGCGGAGCTGAGCAGCATCGAGCACGGCGACTAGCGTCTTCGTTATCGGAAGGTTCATCGCTCGTACGTCCCGTCGAGACGGCCGCGCGCGAGGACGATGCCCGGCCATCGCCTTCGCCAGCTGCGCTCGGGAGAGCGAAGCACGATCTCCCGGCAACGGCGCCGCGAGCGCGAAGAGCTGAAACACGTAGGTATGAGGTCCATGGTCGGGTACTGGAGTCGGCCCTCGATAGCCCCGCCCGCCGAACGTGCCCTTGCCGAACACGCCCGGATGCTGCCGCCCTTTGGCCGAGCACGCCCTCGGACGAGCCGAGTGACCTCGGGCGGGATCGCGGTCACGACGGTGTGGACGAACGGGCGCGGAAGCGGCGCGTCCGCGTCTTCGATCACCAGCGCGAGCTCGACCGTGCCGCGCGGGATGTTCCTCCACGCCAGCGGTGGCGACAGGTTCTCTCCCACGCCTTCGCCGGCGTGACGGCGCGGGATCGATGCGCCGCTCTCGAAGGCATCGCTCATGATCTCGATGCTGGCGGGGGCATCCTTGCCTGCCTCGCTGTTCCAGAGCAGGCCGCGCTCGCCAGCGCGTACGCCGCGCAGCATGCGTCCGACGAAGCTCACGGGCCTCCGCCGGAAGCGAAGCGCGGGTCTTCGTCGCGACCAGGCTCCGGTCACGTCGCGTCGTCGCTGCGAAGAACGGACGAATCTGATCCACGGCTTCCGTCACGTAGGGTTCGAGATCGTAGAGGTCGAAGTGACCCGCCTTCGCGATGAGGTGGAACTTCTTGGGGCCCTTCTTGTCCGCGTACAGCTTCTCCCCATCCGCCCGCGCATAGTCTCGCTGGGACGTGATGACCAGCAGCGGAATGGACTCGAGCCGAGGCAACGCTTCGGCGACGTCGTAGGCCGCCATCTTCTCGGCGGACCAGATCAGGAAGTCCTGTCTTCCGGTTGGGGTGCAGACCGCGATTCGGATCCTCGTAGTAGTCGATGGCCTTCAGCATGTCGCGGTACTTCGGGCTGAGCGACGCGATGGCGCGAGTGAGCGTCGAGATCTTCGGCATGAACGTCAGGTGCTTCGGCGGCTGTCCTCGCTCATAGGCCAGTCGCGGCCGCACGCGCTTCCGCGAGGACCTTCTCTCCCTTCCCATAGAGCCCGCCGAAGCCGGACGCGACCTGCTCTTTGACGGCGGTGTGCGGGACGATGCTCGCCAGGACCTTGATGCGTGGATCCGAAGCAGCTGCGAGCGGAAGGTATCCACCGCCGCCGCAGACGCCGACGCCGCCGATGCAGCTCTCGGATCGACCTGCGGCAGGCTGACAGGTAGGTGACTGCGCTCTTGGCGTCCTCCGCCTTCATGAACGGGTCTTCGTTGAGTCGTGGCTCACCCTCGCTCTCGCCGAAGGACGTGTGGTCGAACGCGATGGCCACGTAGCCGAGCTCGGCCATGCGGCGCGCGTAAACGCTCGCCGCCTGCTCCTTCACCGAGAACATCGGGCCGACGACGACGACGCCCGGACGGCGCGCGGCGGCACGCTCGCTCTCGGGCTCGAAGAGGAGCCCGGCAAGCCGCGCGTGACTCGCTGGATTGACGAAGCTCACCTTGGTGACCTTCACCGCTGGCCCTTTCGCCTTCCACTCGGGCGAGTGGTTCGACATCACGCGAGCCTTCCGTTCGGTCTTCCGTCCAAGGCGGGAAGTGCTGTCGGTCATGAGTCCGTTGTTTTCCATGTCGAACCTCCTGAAAAATAATTTACGTCACTTGGTGCCATTTGTCAACGAGTGTCATCTTGACACCTGCTGACACGTGTCGCATGCTTGGGTTATGCACGATGCTGAGAACGGGCTCCGCGCCAGGAAGCGCCGTGAGCTCAAGGAGGAGTTGTCCCGCCAAGGAATGCAGCTCTTCGTTCAGAACGGATTCGATCAGACGACGATTGAGCAGATCGTCGACCCGCTCGGTGTCTCGAAGCGGACTTTCTTTCGCTACTTCCCGACCAAGGAAGACCTGCTCTTCGCCTGGTACGAGGAGCTGACGGGCGCGCTCGTGGAGACGCTGCAATCACGCCCGAGGGACGAGGAGCCTTTCGCGGCGGTCTGCCAGACCTTGCTCTCCTTGCTGCGCTACTACGACGGCGATCCCAAGTGGGCGCTTGCGATGGTTCGTCTCGCCAAGCAGACCCCTGCTCTCACCGGGAAGAGCTATGAGAAGCGATCCATGTGGGAGGCAGCGCTCGCCACGGCCCTCTCGCCTCGCCTATCCAAGAGCGCAACGCGCGAGCTGC
Source organism: uncultured delta proteobacterium (assembly GCA_963785725.1). Taxonomy (GTDB): domain Bacteria; phylum Myxococcota_A; class Polyangia; order Palsa-1104; family Palsa-1104; genus JAQBQH01. Next base: position 440,704 of record CAWAWS010000003.1, read on the forward strand.
GGGCTAGGGTGATCGTCGGTTCGGCGATGGCCGCATTCAGCTACGGCGTCGATGCTTGGGCGGAGGCAGACGCGAAGGGGGATCTCCGCCGGTACATCGACCTCGCGTTCTCCTTCGCGAAAGACCTCTGACATTTCGACGCGGCGACTCACGGTCCGACGGCGGCGAATGCGTAAGCGCGCACCGACGGCACCGGCTTCCGCCGACGCTGCGCCGACTCCCGCGCCCGCTGTCCCTTCACCCGCTCGCGCCAAAAGAAGGCCGCAAAGGGTAAGATCGGCAACCGCGTTCGACGAACAGCGTCGTGACCAGCCTGGAATGAAGCGCTATCTGATGCGGGCATGGAGCGACGGTTCCGCGAGAAATCTGGTTCGACCGAGTCGCGCGCTAGCGTGAGAGCGGCGGGAATCCTTCTGCGTCGGCATCGCGGCGTGGCGCTCGTTATCAAAACCGCCAGCCCAATGCCTCACCGAGCAGTCGCCCCTCAGCTGAAGGCGCTCGCATCGTTGGACAGGAGCAGCGGGTGCGACTCGGTCCCCTGAAGGACCACGAGTGTCGGCGCGTCGCGATAGCCCCGAGCCGCTTCGGGGTTGGGCAACCGCCGCGCGAGCCCGCCAACGGCGGTGCGCCCGCCGGCGATGACAACGGCCTCGTGCGCGCGATACTCAACTCCAGAGACGAGGCCTTCGGCTGGCCGACCCCGGTCGGCCAGGAGTCGCTCGAGATCTTCACGGGCAGCGGCGAAAGAAGGCAGCCGCGCATTTCGGTCGGGCCGAAGGGACGGAACGTCACCAGCGCCGATTCGCACGAGCGCCACGTCGCTTTCGTCGCGCAGCAGGAAGTCGACCCCGCGCCTCTCCTCGATGATCGCGTGCCAATTGCTGCCAGCTGGCGTGGCTCGATACTGCTCGACGACGAGCGAGTAGTAGACGCAGGCACGCCGCGACAGCGGCGCTTCGACGGTGCCGCCACGCTCCGCCACCACGTCGCCCACGATCTTGACGATGCGGCCGTCCTTGACGCGCGCGATGGTCGTGGCCGGCATGGCGCGCAGCGCGCGGCCCGCCCGCCGTTCCGGTTGGCGGTACAGGTACTCGAGCCGCCCGCCCAAGCCGAGGACGAAGGCGGTGCCGACGATGTATAGAGGCCACAAGTCAGACCACACCGCACCAGTGTATCCGCGTTCCGCGGCCACGAAATGAGAAACGTATCGTAAGCGTTCGATCAACAGCGTCCTGACTGCGGTGGAGCGAGGGGATGCCGCTCCATCAACACGTCGCTATTCCGCAACGGGCGTCCTAGCGCCGTGGCGATCGCCAGGACAGCTTCTAACGCGCCTCGTAGGTGGCGTGTCGAGCCGTCGCTGGTGCGCTGTCAGGCTGGCTTTCGGGAGCTGGCCAGTCCATCGACCGCCGCGTCGTGATACCGCTGTATCGAAACTTCCTGCGCGCATCTCGAACGCGAAACGTCCAGCGTATGCGGCGACGTCGACAGCGCAGCAATGTGCTCGGCGACGAGCGTAGCGCCGCTGGTGCCGTTGCGCAGCCGTCGATGCGCAGACAGCGTCGGCGTTGGATTGCGACGGCGCCGACGCGACCGCGACCAAGTTAGAGAGCGCTTGCTCCAATCGATCGCCGGCCTAAGCACCTCGTAGATCTGCTAAGGCCAAGGATGCAGCACGATGCGACCCGCGAGATTGCCGGCCTCCTGAGTCGCATGGGCCTGGGCCGCTTCCGCGAGCGGAAAAACCCGATCGATGGGGACGCGTAGGACGCCGCGATTCATCAGTTCCCAGACCGCCAATTGGTCGGCAGGCGTCCCGCCGCGCACGGCTCTGACGGTGAGCTCAGACCGGTTCATGTCATCGCCCGTGAGCGGCAACGGCGCCGCGCCACCGAACGTGAGACACAGCGTTCCGCCTAGCCGCATGGCTTCGCAGCACAAGCGAACCATCTCTTTGTTGCCAGTGTAGTCCACTGCACCATCGACACCGCGGCCGCCTGTCAGGTCCAGCACGGCGCGCAGGTCGTCGCCTCCGGTTATCACGACGTGGTCGGCACCCGAGCTTTGGAGCGCCTGCGTTTTCTTGGCATCACGCGTGGTCGCGATGGTGACCGCGCCGGCCAGCTTCGCAAGGCTCAACGTGGCGAAGCCCATCCCGCCCGTTGCGCCGGTGACCAGGACTGCGTCGCCCAATTTGACGGCGAGCCTCGTGCTGACGACCCGATGCGACGTCGTTGCAGCCCACATGACGCACGCGGCGTCATCGAAGCTGATGCGATCGGCGAGCGGGAGCCAATAGCTTTCGGGACGCGAAACGAACTGGGCATACGCGCCGAACATGGAATGGCCGGGGATATCCACGCCCGACGAAAGATTCCCGAGGCCACGGATGGTCTCGATCGAGTCGGGGTTTGCGGGATGCGTCTTGCCCACTACTCTGTCGCCAGGTTTGAACGTCGTTACCGAAGCGCCCACCGCTTCGACGACGCCCGCGCAATCGCGACCGAGCTGCATCGGCATGGGAAACGCTTTGCGACCGGGCAACGCGACCTTGGCTTCGACGTTGCCGCGATGGAGCAATCCCATCCGGTACTTGATGTCGAACCCGGACACCGACGTCGCTTCCACCTTCACCAGGACGTCGCTCGGACCCACCTCGGGCATCGGGTAATCCGCAATCTTCAGAACTTCCGGCCCACCGAACTCATGAATCCGCACCGCTTTCATGCTCTTCTGCACGGGTTACCCTCCGACCGAGTTTGGATGCGTCGATCTGAAGCGGACGTACCGAGTCTGTCAGCGTATCGTAAGTTGCGAGCGAGGTGCCTGTGAAGCCGATTCATAGTTCGTGACCCGACGAGAACAGGCGCGCGACGGCACCTCACCTTCTCTACCCGCGGGCAAGTAGCTCATGCACGCGGCCGCTACCGCGAAGTCGGTCCGAGTCCAGGCCGGCCTGCTCAGCGAATTCATTCGCGCTCAGACCGGCGTCACCCCAGCGCTCGCCCCCCTTGATCACGCTTCTTATGGCGTTCGTTCCCTCCGGCGAGTTCATCTTCTCTCGCTCCACCGCTGGCACGACGCTGTTTGTCGAACGCGTACACATGAATCGCATGACGGCGAGAGTTGGAAAGCCGGCTCGACTCACTTCCTCCGAAGTCATTTTCGACCGAAGACACAGGGCTTATCTACCGCCTGTCGTTCTCGGGGATGGAGGTTGCGTCGGAATCACGCGCGGCGCGAGCGCTAAGGAGCTGCTGGCGCCGGCGGCGCGTTCCGATTCTCGCCGGCCAGCCTCTTCGCGACGTCGAGCGCTCGCTCGGCGGGGGCCTCCACGTACTCGACGCTGAGGTGACCGTCGGGATTGACGTCGTGCAGTTGAACGGCGATAGGTTTCTCAAGATCGTTCCAGCCGGCGGTCCCAGCATTGGGAACCCTCGGCACCAGTCGTTGTCTGGTAGGATCGGAGGAACCCCAATGGCGCGAGCAATGGGTAAGCTTCGGGCAGACCGATGCGCTGCGGCGATCGCGCTGCTCGTGGCGCTGAATGCGTTTGCCGACGTCAGCGTGCCCGCGCCGGCAGCGAAGGCGGCTAAAGGAATCATCTTGACGGGAAAGCAGGCGAGCGCCTGTTTAGGGGATCACGAGAAATACGTGACGCCGCGGGCATCAGACGTACAGCGGCTCGAGTCGTCCTTGGAACCCGCTCTCGCCGACGCCGCGGCAACTCACAAGAATGGCTACCTGCGGCAGGGCGCAGCCAGAGTCTTGACGCGAATCGGGAAGGACGTCCGCTTCTACGTCGGCACAGCCGATGGCTATATCCACGTCTACGGATATTGCCCTTTTCTCTTCGAACACGCGTCGCGGACGTGTCCCCCGGATGTATCCGACGGCGGCTCGTGCATCTGGCGTATCCGCTTCGACGTCAAGCGCGGCACCTTCGACGAATTCGGGACGAATGGAGAGGCGTGATAGCCGGCTGGTCATCGCGGCCGGAACCACTCAAAACTCAACGAAGCCCTCCGTGAGATGGGCTACGAGACGGCGCACTGTTACATGTTTCGTGTAGCGCTCGAATCCGGGAAAACCACCGAACCGAAAGCACAGCGCGCTGCCTCGACGAGGGCGATCATGACCCGGCGGAAGGGTGGTCGTTGGACCTCGCGCCGGATTCTCTACACAAAGCGAATATCAGTGGCAGCGCGCCATCTGGCACGACGATCGCGGTCGCGTCGAGGAGCTGCTGCGTATGCGAGCAGGCGGCGCTCTGTTGCCACGACGCGGGCGCCAGCTTCAGGACGCGCCGTTGCGGCCAATTTGAATTAGCCGGGAGAGCGGCTAACCGCTTGGACCGCCGGAGCGTCAATACGAGAAGGTATCGTCGTCGTGCACGTCCGATAAGATCGCGATGCTCTTGCCGGTGACCGTGACGGAGGACTGGGCGCTGACGGTCTCGCTCGTCGTCGCGGCGGTGCAGCGCTTGGTCAGCGTCATCACGGCGAGGTCGTCGATGATCGGCGACGCCGGCGAAGGCTCGAGCTCTAGTGTGCTGGCGACGCTGACGACATCGCTCGGGGTGCTGGTCCAGGTCCAGACGCCGTAGACAGCGAGGTCTGCGCCGCCGTCGACGCTGGCGTAGCTCTTGCGCGTCAGGGTCAAGTTGTCGGTCGTCTTCGGCAGCGTCAGCGTCAGCTGGTCGTGGTCGTCGAGCGCGTAATCGAAGCTGCCGTCGTCGAGATCGGCGGCACAGGTAAAGAAGCGCGCGTCGCCGCTGCCGGGGTGGGCGACGGCGAGGTCTGCGCCGCCGGCGCCCGTCGGTGTCTCGGAGCCGCCGCAACCGGCCGCGAGGATCGCGAAGAGAGGGAGCGTCGCCCGAATTGCGGATACGAAACGTGGCATCAAAGGTTCTCCTCAGGCCATTCGGCCAGGCCGCTCGCATCAGCAATAACGGCACCAACATGCCTAATCGTGTCATTTCGCTGCCATCCGCCCACACTGTGAACGGGGCTACACGACGCCAGTGAAGACGACACCGGCGGCTCGTCGAGGAGCATCGTGAGGCAAATCACTCGCGAGCAGCGATTACGCTACCGCCGGCGCATCTGCACGACTATCAAGTGTTCGAAGAGGTCTTCTTCTTGAACGCACCGGCCAGCGCCGCCAACGGCGGCATGAGCAGCGCCGTCAATAGCGTCACCCTCACTGCCGTCTTCAGCGTCTTGCGCGGCGTGGCATTCACGACGCTCAGCTCGGGGCGCCGCGTCGAATAGAAGACGTGGACGGGTTCACCGGGTTTGATGCGCTCGCAAAGCTGGCAGCTGTAGTTCAGCCGAGTGCGGCGCTGCGGGACATCATTTGCCGTGTAGCTGTATCCGAGCCCGCCGCTTCTCCCGCAGGTACAGCGCGTCACGATGCCGCTGCTTTCCGCGTAACCGTCCTGCATGAGGCGCAACGCGACCCAGCCATCTGTAGTCATGAAGAAGACGACAATCGCGATCGGCAAGGCTCCCCACTTGTAGACGAGCTTGGCGAGGGCCAGCCAAGATTGCAGGAACGTCATTGAATGGAAGTATACGATGTCCTAACGAATGAAGGATTTCCACCCGAGACGGGCGAATCGAAACGCGAATACGAATGCCATTCGCGATGTCGCTCTCGCTCACCAGCGCCGGCGCGCTGAGCTTCGCTTCTGCGGATGTGCCGGGCTAGCTAATCGGGATCGTGAAGTTGACCCACGCCGGCGTATGATTTCCGTCGCTGCCTGGCTGGTTCCACAAGTACAGCGCCGGATAAGTCGTCAAGTTGCCCTGTCCGTCTACGACGATGGGCGTCACGTACAGTTGCGCTGGATTGCCCGTGGTCGCCACGTCGTTCCGTTTCGACGAGAACGTCAGCCAGTAGTACGTCGAGCCGCCAACGGTCGTCGAATTGGGCGCCCACTTCGGCCAGCTATTGGTGAGACCGGGGCTCGTCATGTTGGCGCAGCTTGGCGGGTCGTTCGCGGCCAAGCGCGTCGCCGTTCCGCCGCTCGCCGGAACCAAGAACACCTGATCGAGCGGATTCGCGACTCCGCCGGGAAGATTCGTCTCGGTCGTCGAGTCGATGCGCGTAAACGCGATCCACTTATCGTCATCCGAGTAGGTTGGGTAGAATTGATTCTTCGTCGGATCGCTGGCGCCGTTGAGTGCGGTCGATGCACCGCCCATGCGATTGTTGTACTGAACGACATGGATCTGTCCGTCCGCCATTTGGTATCCGGTCGTGTTGATGGTCCCGGTCGGATACGCGACGCTGGTGCCGGAATGACTGAATGCCGGAGCGCCGGGGAGCCGAGCGCCATCGCCAGTGTGGGGGAGCGGACTAGACGTGCCGAGGTCTAAATCGGTCCAATAGATGTCGTAAGTCTGTCCGCCATCGAGCGACAGCATCGACAGCATCGTGCGGTCGCCCGTGGCCCAAAGCCCGCTCGAGAACGTCGGAAACTGTTGGTAGCCACGCGCAAGCTGCGATGTCGAGCTTGCCCACGCCGTCGGCGGAGGATTCACATTGCCGTCGCTGGATACGAAACGAATCTGGGCGTTGTCGCCGTTGCTGCTATCGCTCGTCCACGAGAACGCCACGTACGAGCCATCCGGCGTCGACGTGTGGCAGCCCAAGCACGCCGGCGTCGCCGGTTTTGCCGCCGTAGGCATCACATCGTGAACGCCTTCGTCGCCAAGCGAAAAGCCGCGCAGCGCCGTGAGCGGCGGGCTCACGTTTTTGTCCGCCGTCCAATAGACGATCGAGCCGGGCGCGCTCGCAGGAGCGATCGTGAACGTCGTCGTTGCCGGCATCGACGGTCCTTCGGTCAACGCGCTACCGCTGTACGTGGCAGCGCGAATGCTGACGGTAACCGTCTGATTTTGCGCGTGCGCCTGCAGCGCCGTCCACGACTGACTATCCAGCTTCCACGGATTCTCTGTCGTGTAGACAACGAGGTCGTTCGTCTCCGCAGCAGTATGCAGCCGAATCTCGAAGAGGTTCTGTCCCGTCGTCGCTGGCGTGAAATTGAATCTTGGACGCAGCCAATTGTTTGGAAGCAGCGCCCCGGTCTGCGGATCTAGAATGCAGGGACCGGCCGTTCCGTCGGTCGTACCGCCAAAGAGCACCGGCGCGTTCGGTGGTGTATTTCCCGTCGGATCGAGGACTGGCGTGGACGGGAAGTCGTTGCCCGGCGTAGTCGATCCCGAGCCGCCGCTCGACCCGCCGGCCGAGCCACCGCCGGCGCCGCCCCCGCCGCCGCCCGATCTCGTTCCCGAGCTGGAGTGGCACCCAACGACCGAGAGCAATAGAACCAGCAGCAAATTCTTCGACGGCATGGCTGCACTCTAACCCACGTCGCTGGTCGGCGACTCATCCTCGCGATCAACATTTCTTGGACCGATAGGGAATTCACGCGCGGAATCACGCTCCCGCGCGGCGTCGTACGCTCTCGAACGAACGCTCGCGCTCGTGGACTCATCGCAACCTAGTCAGCGCGATATCCGTCTCCGACGAGGGACTGGCGGTTTGCGCAGACAGGCGCACGTACAACGACACCGGCGACAAGACCTACACGAAGTCCGCACGCTTCGACACGAAGAGACCTCTCTTTCATTCAGGTCGAAGTGTTCAGGTTCAAATCGGACATTCCGCCATTTGGCGCGTGCGCTTCTTCATTACGAGCCGCTCGCCTACTCGGACACGCAGCGTCATCTCGACGCCAACATGTATCGTCGTGCCACGCTCCGGCTGGGATGTGAGGCGCGGCCTATCATCGACACTGTCTACTGAACGCGTATGGGCGCGCTACTGAGGCGCGGCGGGCGGCGCGAGCTGGTAGCGCTGGGACCAGGCCTGCGCGCCGTCGAGCCCGAGGCGCTCCAGGCGCGGCAGCACCGCGCGCTCGATCGTGCGATAGAAGACCTCGACGCGCAGCTCGGGCGCGAGCATGCCGAGCTCGGACAGGGCCGGCGCGAATGGCTCTCCGGCCTCCAACCGCCGCAGCGCGGGCGCGGCGACCGACTGCTCCAGGTCGGCCAGCCCGCGGCGCAGCTCGCCGCCGAGCCACTCGCGCTCGCCGGCGAACGCCGGGAGCACGCGCGCCAGCGCCGACCAGCCGAAGCGAGCGTGGCCTACCTCGTCACGCAGGATGTTGCCGAGCACGGTGCGCGTCAGCGGCTCGCGCGCGCCGCGCCGTCCGGTCGCGAACAGCGCCGCCGATACCGTCTCGCCGATGGCGACTTCGATCAACAGCAGCGCGAGGAGGCGGCGGCGCGGCTCCGGCAGCCCGGCGAGGCGGCGCGCGACCGGCGCGCGATCGTGGGTGACGACCGCAGCGCCCAGCGCCACGCCTGCGTCGCGGCACAGCCGGGCATGGCGCAGCTCCTCGCGCGCGATCCGCGCGGCGTCGGCCGCGAGCGGCGCGAAGGCTGCGCCCAGCCGCCGCGCGGCGTCGCGCAGCGCCCGAAAGACGAGCGCCGAGCGCAGCTCCTGCGCGCACTTCATCGGCCACGCGCGCGCGGCGAGCTGCGCCAGGCGCGGCTCGTAGCCGCCCAGCGCCGGCCGTGGCAACGCGATCGACTCCGGTCGCGGCGCGCGCATGCTAGTCTTGCGTCGCGCCGTCCGTGACGGCACCGTCGCCGGCATCGGACGCGGCGTCGGCCGCGTCGGGCGGGCCCTGATCGAGCGGCACGCAGTACCCGGGCGCGTCGTCGCTGGGAGGCCCGCTGTAGGTCCAGCGTTCGCCGTTGGCCTCGCACTGGCTGACCTTGCACCGCTCGCCCTCGGGCGCGAGACAGCAGGGGTCGGGGTTGGCGTTGCAGCAGTTCTGGCAGTTGGCGAGCGCGACCGTGCCGCCGGCCAGGACGAGCTGCTGCAGGCGCTGCTTCCATCCCATCCCGCCAACGTATCCGACCTGCGGCCTCGGCGCAGTGTCGCTGCTCACAGGCGGCCGATCACCGGGACCTGTTGGCAGCAGCCACGCGCGCGATACAGATCCGGCATCCGCCATCAAGAAAGGCATCGAGCCCACAAGTGAACGAATACGCCGTCTAGGTTTACTTTTTTCGTGCCCACGCGGTCTCGCCTATCGGGAAGTCATTGCGGACCCGCGCTTCGTGCGATCCGACAGGATGACGGCGACCCATTCCCAAAGAAGAGGCTAAGTGAAGGAGTCCGAGAATGTGTCACTTGAGCTCATGCAAGGACAAGGACGAGAAATGCACCAAGAAACATTCGGCATGTTTCGCCTGCTACACTGTTTGCATCGGGCCGGCAAAGGAACCGGGTCCTCACGAGTTCAGCCCGGAGGTCAAAGAATTCTTCGAGAAGAATAGACCGGGTTGGGTCCAGCCGGCGGGGGGATGGGCTCCATCGGAATCGGGTTGGGTCCAAGCGGGCTGGGTCCGATCGGATGGTCCCACGTCAATGGCCAGCCAATGGGTTGACGATGACACTATCAAGCAACCTCTTTCAAACTTGGAGAAGAGGTTGGTGTTGATGCTCAAAAATGGGGCTCTCCTTGCGGCCGACCTACCGAAAGACACCCCGGCCATGAAGATCGCCCTCGAGCGCACAGGAAAAGCTCCGGTGGTAGGGTTGGCTCCGACGCCCGTACCCAACATGCCCGGCGTCCGAGTTTGGGTAAGCAACGCGACTGAGATTCTCCCGGCTACCGGCATGGCGTCCGAGCCGCACCCGGACGATCCCAATCGGGTGAATGACTATCACTGGAGCTCGACGACCGTGTACATCCGGTTTCGAACCGAAGGGAAACTGTCGAATGCCGGTGCGGGATACTGGCTGGCGCCGTCCCTGAGTCATCTCGTCACGTCAGTTTACGTGGGGCTTGCGTTCTCCGATCTGACACAGGATGACTCCGTCGACATCGGTCTCATCAAGGGAGAACGCACGTGTATTACGATGCCTTGTTGCTACAGCGCCAATGTCGCTCCGAACGTCAAGACTTGGTCTTGCAAGAAAGGGAACATCGACTACTGGTCCGTTCCCAAGCTGTCCTTTCGTCTCGGCGACGTCGGCGTCGGGCACCCGGAGTGGGTAAAAGCCACGAAGAACGGCGTCGGAATGAACTCGCTGTCCCAGGGTGCGGGCGTGGGCCACAATCGACTCTTGGTCATCATGACGGAGCTCTTGACCACACAAATCCTGCGACTGATTAACCAGCTCTAGTCGCTGAAGATACATTCAAGATACGGGGCGACCGTATATCCCGAGCTCCACTCGCGACCTAAAGCACTCGACATGAATCGCAGAGTATTGATTAGCGGGGACACCGGTCGCGCAGCCCACCGATATCGACTAAATCCAAGCTGACATGCAGTCGATCTGTCGTTAGTCGGCGGGTTGCACGAGAGACCACGATCCCGCTCGGCCGATGAGGGGGGCACCGGCCGAGCGGGCGAGGTCTCGTCCGCTGAGGGGCATCAGCAGACACTTCAGCCGGTGAGGAGCATCACCGTCCGAAGGGCGAGCTCTTGCTACTTCCAAAGCAAACGTTGCGACGACATCCGCGGATAACCAGCTCGTGAAACTGTCCGACCAACAATGAGACGTTACGAGCTACGTCTCGTTTAGAACGACAGACGAACACCGAATCGCAGCGACAGCGGCGCCTGGTACGACGTCGCGCGACCATAGTTCGGGTTGAGCGTCACGTTGCCGCCGGTGGTCGTCTTCAGGTTCACGAGGTCGGCAACCGTACCGCCGACGATCGGACGAACCGCCGACGTCGTGTACTGCTCGTCGACCGTCGCGATCGCCTGCTGGTCGAACAAGTTGAAGATGTCGCCGTACGCCTCGAACGTGAAGATCTTCGAAATCTGGCGGCGATACTGCATGTGCAGGTCGAACTGCGTGGTGAAGGGCGTACGACCGCCCGAGCCACGCGGCAGGATGTAGCTCTCGTCCGGGCCGTAGGAGGCGTGGCTGCCGAGGACTTCGATCGGGCTCCCCGACAAGCCGTTGAACGCGAGACCGAGGACGACCGTGTTGTCGCCGAACGGCAAGAAGTACGAGCCGAGCAGCTTGATGTTGTGCGGATGGTCGTTCGGCAGCGGGCCGTTACGATTGATGAGCAGCTCGCGCAAGTCGTACTGCGTCGAGATGTTCGGGTCGAGCTGGCCGTTCGACGCCTGGAAGAGGCCGGGGTAATTGCCGACCGTGCGCGAGTACGTGTACGACGCCAGCACCGTGAAGTTGTGTGACAGGCGCTTCTGGGCCGTGAGGACCATGGCGTCGTAGTTACGCGTCGGCTTCGGGAAGCCCGAGCCGACGTTCTTGTACTCGGCGAGCTGCTGCTGGAGGTTGGCGCGCGGGCAGCCGGGCCCACCGAGGCTGCTGCAGGTCGACGGATCGGGCGCCGTGGCGCTGATCTTGTTCTCGAGCTTCTTGACTTCGCCCTCGTCGACGCCGCTGCCGGGGTTGGCAACGAGGTAGGTGTTGCCGCCGTCCGGCGAGACGTCCTCGATGATGCGGCCGAGGTCGCGGTGGATGTACGTCGCGCCGAGGACCATGTCGAGACCCACGTCGTACTGCACGCCGGCGACGACTTCTTCCGAGAACTGGCCCTTCAAGTCCGGCGCCACGATGCCGTTGGTGCCGCCCGAGATGCGATTGTTGCCGACGGTCGGCTGCGCGCAGCTCGCCGGGTTCAGCCGGGGATTCGCCGGGTAACCCGCGCACTGAACCGAATACTGAGTGATGACGCCTTCGCCGCCGAACTCGCGGTCATTGATGTCGAGCGGGATCGACTCGTAGAAGCGGCCGTAGCTGGCGAAGATCTTCGAGCGGCCCTTACGCGTCCAGTCGTAGATGGCGCCGACGCGCGGCGCCCAGTTATCCCAGATGCCGATGAACGTCTTGCCCGTCGAGTCCTGCGCCTGCTGACCTTCCCAGCGAACGCCGGCGTTGACGGTCAAGCCGGGGACGAAGCCGACGTTATACGAGTCGCGCAGATAGGCGCCGTAGTTGAGCGTCTTCGTCGTCGGCGCGAGGCCGCCCGGCAACAGCATACCGGCGCCGTCGCCGCCGTTGGCCGCGATCTTGCGCGCGTACTCGCGGAAGATCTCAGGGTTCGAATCGTCGGGCGTGATGGTGTAGAAGGCGCCGCCCGTGTAGTCGCGAGCGTCCTTGTAGATGTTGTCTTCGAAGTCGGCGCCGAGCTTCACCGCGTGCGTGCCGCCGAGGCGCGCAAAGTACGTCGCCGAGGCCGCCGCCGAGATGCGCTGATTGGTCGTGTGCGCGATGAAGCCGAGGCCGCCGTCCTGATAATTGAGGACCGGGCAGGGATTGAAGCTCGCCGTCGCGTTGCAAGGCGTAACGGTCGGCTCGAAGAACGACAACGACTCCGCCTGCTGATACAGAACGCCCGACTGCTGGCCGGCGGCCGGCGTCGTCGTGCGCGCGTCTTCGTAGTGGTAACCGACGAGCACATCGACCTGCAGGCGGCGATCGAGCAGCTTCGACACGAAGTGCAGCTGCGCGTCGTGCGTATTGTCGAACACTTTTTCGAGGAGCGCGCCGACCGAGCCGTTGAGCGTGCCGAGCGCGCCTTCGTTCGTCGACGGGCTGCCGATGTACTGGATGCTCAAGCTGTTGTTGGCGTTGAGCTGGAAGTTGAACTTCGCGATCCAGTTGTAGAGGCGCTTGTCGGTCTCGTAGCTGTGGCTGTATTGGCTGCCGAGGTTCTGCTCGACGTAGCCGGGCGACGTGCACAGACGCTTATCGAGGTACGCCGGGCAGGAGATGTTCGGGTCGAGATCGCCGGCATACTGGCCGGCGAAGCCCGCCGGAACGTCATTGTCCGTGCGGACCCGCAGCGCGCGCGTCGTCTCGAAGCTGGTGAACGTCGGCGCGAAGCCCACGTAGAACCAGACCTTGTCCTTGACGAGAGGACCGCCCAAGTCGAAGCCGAAGTCGAGGCCGTACTTCTCCTTCGTGCGGCTGACGATCGCCTCTCCCGAGCGCCCGACAGTGTTCGCCTGCAGCTGCAGCGGCGTCGCGTAGAGCCACAGACCGCCGTGGAACTGGTTCGAGCCCGACTTGGTGATGACGTTGACGACGCCGCCCGTGGCGCGGCCGTACTCGGCGTTGTAACCGCCGGTGATGAGCTCGGTCTCGCCGACGAACTCGAGGGTCAGCTGCGTACCGACGAGGCCGAAGGCCGGGTTGGTCGAGTTGACGCCGTCGATGAGGTAGTTGTTCTCGGGACCGGTCGCGCCCGAGAAGCTGATGCTGGCGCCTTTGCCGATGCCGGCTTCGCCGGTACCCTGAGCGGCGCCCGGCGCCAACGCCATGATCGCGTCGTACGTACGACCCTGAACCGGCGTGTTGCGCAAGAGCTCGCTCGTAACCGTGGTCTGCTGCTGCGTGTTACCAACGTCGACGATCGGCGCCGTCTCGACGACGACGTAGGTCTTCATCGCCGCGTTCTGCGTCGGGAACGTGATGTTGACCGGCAGCGTCTTATCGGACTGCAGGAAGATGCCGGGGCGCTCGACGTGGATGTCCGAGAAATAGAAGCGAACGAGGTACTCGCCGGGCGGCAGCTGCGTGATGATGTAGTGGCCGCCCTCGTCGGTGAACTCGGTCTGCTCACCTTGCAAGGCCGGCGAGGTCACGGTGACGGTGACGCCGGCGAGCTTCTTGCCGGTCGCTTGATCGGTGACGACGCCCTCGATGTTGCCGGTCACGTCTGCGTGCGCCGTCGCGGGGACGAGCAAGAACCCCAAAAGCGCAGGCAACGCCCACGCGAGCAGGCGGGTCTTCTTGATGGACGAGGCGTTCATTTGCACTGCTCCGGGGTGACGTGGTTCGCGACCGCAATCGGGTCCATCGTCGGGTCGGTCGTGTCAGGCGAGGTAACGGTGAAGATGATCGGGTCCGACGGCGGAGCCGAGACGCCGCCGCCGAGGCCCTTGGCGGTCGAGATCACGAGCGAGTAGCTCCCAGCCGGCCAATCGGCAGGAACGCGCGCCGCGCCGGTGCCGCTCGTGTAAACGAGGTCGAGGACGGTCGCGTTCAGTGCGGCCGAGCAGTCCGCGGCCACCGGCGACGCGCCGCGATCGGCGTACGCTTCGAGGCTGGCGACGTTGAAGCCGGCCGGGCCCTTCGACGCCGTCGGGTCGAAGACGACCGTCGTCTCGTCGACGTTCTCCCAGTATGCGTACTGCACGACGTCGTTCGGCGCGATCGTCGTCGGCGACGCAGCGGCCGAGGTGAAGGTGACGCAGCTGCCGCCCGGGCCCGTGCACGCTCCGACTGCGACGTTGAAGCCTTCGTTCGCCGTCAGATCTTCGGTGGTGAACTTGAAGTCGGTCGGATCGGCGAGCGGCACGCCGGCCGTGTCCGTCGCCGCCAGCCCCTGCTCGCTCTTCAACAGCGCCGGGTGGATGCGAATCGTATAGGTCGTGCTCGGGTTGAGGAGGAGCCCACCGGTCACGATCGCCGGACCGAACGGAACCCAAATGACGTCCGACGTAAACGTCGTCGCGCCACTGTTGTCCCAGAACGCCGTGATCGGGAAGTCGGTGCCATCCGGCTTGAGGAGCTCGAGAATCCCCGAGTGCAAAGCGTTGGTCTGGTTCGGCAGCTGCGCGCCATTGGCGTCGACATTCGTCGTCTCGATACTCGGATCGAGCTGCTTGTTGAAGACGACGCGAATCGCGGTGTTGCCGCCGCTAAGGGGTACGCCGGCGCTCGTGACCTTGAGCGGATCGACGCAGAAGCCGTCAGAATGGCAGGTCAGATCGGGGATGGTCTGCGCGATCAAGAACTCGGTGACGCAGGGATTGTTGACCGCGCACGCGACGGGCGGCGTGTTGTCGAGCAGGTCGACGATGGCGGCCCGCTGTGGCCCATATCCCTGGAAGTAGTCGAGATCCTGGATGGTCAGACGCGTGAGCTGCGGTGCGCCCGCTGGCGCTTTGGATTGGCCGTACGACAGGTCGGAGCAGCCCGACCCTGCCGTCAGCGACGCGGTCATTAACGTTAATAGTGAGATAGTTCCGAACTGCATGCGCATGCTAGCTCCTTAGTCCTTGGGCAATCGAATCCCGTCGCCGTGGCCGCCTGCCACGGACGCGCGTGGCGCCCGCTCTCCGATCACGTCTCGACCGGCTGCGTATTCGCCACTCGAACGCATCGACGGCTTGCCCGCTGGCTGCCACTCGCTGCGTTCTCTTTTCGATCAGTCTCTTTATAAGAGACCGATCAGGTTCATCTTCGGCACACCCTGGGTATGCGCCCGCTCATGCCACTGGTGATGCGCCAGTCTTCAACGACAGCTCACCAATGACCCTCGTTGGAGAAGCCCCCAAAGCTCGCACAGGCCTAAGCCGGCAACGCTTGTTGCGTCACCGCGTCGCCGCGCGGATTGAGCGTCGTTCGCGCGCTCAAAGGCGGCTTCACGGCGAGCGCTATCGTCGCTATAGGGAAACATCAACTCGGCGAAGTAGCGGTTGCCATCAAAGTGGCCGGCCGGACGCCGAGAACGCGAGAATGGTTCAACGCGTAACGCGCCGACAGAATCGAACGTATTGGGCGACGCGGCGCCGACCAGATCAGCCACTGAACGAGTCGTCGGCGCCGCAGTAGCGCATTGAGGTCGCGCATCAAAGTCTCAGATCCTTGTCGAGGTCGCCGCGCCGACTTGCAAAGCTGCTCGCACTGTCGCGATCGCTCTGCCGGACACGACGATGCGGACCGGCGCCGTCGGTGTCGAATAGGCGGCTTCAGGTTGCAGCGTTACATCCGCCGGCTGAGAGAAGAGCTGCGTCATCGTTGCCCGGTTGACTAGACACCCTGTCGCGCAAAAGGCGGCAAACGTTCTCATGCGCGAGGTCGCGCGCCTTCTCTGCGCGGACAGTCACCGTCACCGCGTGTCCCGTCGCTACGTCAGACGCGGGCTCTTCGGGCGGCCCCGATCTATCCAGGATCGCGATCGGTGAGCGGCTGTCGAAACAAGCGGCAGAGCGCGATGAGGAGCCGTCGCTCCGTGCCCACTACGACGCGCATCCCGACGGACGCGAACGAGCTGCTGCGTAGGTCGCGCCTGCCGACGTATCTCGACGGACGTAGCGGGGGCACGTGACTCCGTAGATGACGTCGCCGGCCAGTATGTGGACTTGGTGGCTACACTGGCGCGGCTAACGCCGCTCTCCATGCGGTTCCTGCGTGGAATGGAACTTGCGATCTGCCACACACGAAGGAGCAACTCCTCGTGTCCAAAAGCCACCCGCTATCGAAGCTGTCCTCGCGTCTTTTCTGGCCCGCTGCCCTGGCACTGACGCTGGCCGCCTGTCCCGCGCCAAAGTCGGTGCCGGCACTGCCGGCACATCTCGTTGTCGACGACGCCGTGTACCTGTTCGACACGGTGATGGGCCCTCCCGCGCAGCATCAATTCAAGCTCACCAACGACGGCGGCAGTACATCCGCGACGCTCACGACCTCATTGACGGGTGCCGTGACCAACTTTGCCGTCGTCGCGGATAACTGTCAGGGAACGAGGCTGGGAGCGACCGGGAGCTGCCTGGTCACGGTCGCGCTCAGCTCGCCCACGAGCGGCTCGTTCATGGGTGAGCTCCACGTCTCCGATGGCAACAGTACGGCCGACGCGCTCATGTCCGGTACGGTCGCGCCGGCGTCGCTGGTCGTGACAAGCAGCAGCGCGGGCAGCGTCCCCGCCGGCTCGACGACGCCGGCCGCCGTCTACACCGTGCGCAACGCGGGCGGCGCGACTTCGGGCGCGCTCTCCGTGTCGGTCTCGCCGGGCCAGATGACCCTCGACAACTGCTCCGGCACCGAGCTGGCCGGCGGCGCCACGTGCACCTTTAGTGCTGATGCCAGCACCGCAATCAACGACAGCGGCTCCGTGACGATAACCGGCTCGGCCACCGGTTCACCCGGCGGCGCGGCTTCCGCTGAAGTTACCTTCGCGATTGTTCCCGCGGCTACGTTGCAAGTCACCAGCGTCGACTTTGGCAGCGCCGATCCCTCGTTTGCATACGCAGGTGTCACGGTCACCAATCCCGGAACCGCTCCCACCGGCCCGCTCAGTGTCGCCGTCGCGGGTTCCGGTACGCCGGCCACGAACGGCGCTGCGTTCATCAACTACACCGCCAATGGCAGTGATATGTGCAGTGGCGTCTCACTGGATGCAGGCCAGAGCTGCAAAATTCTGATCGAACCGGCCAGGGATGTCGCCGAGAGCGGCGGCGTGTACAGTGGAACGGTCAGCGTCAGCAGCCCTGCGACCCATCCCGGCTCGGGAACGATCACGCTGACGACGATTCTCAATCACATCGACATTGGCCTGAGCTTCGCTGGAGCTGGCAACGGCAGCATTCAGGCACTGGGCAGCACGTTCTGCTCGACTAGCCAGGGTACTCCCACTTGCGGCACGAGCATGGAGAACGGAACTAGCCTCGCTTTCACTGCGGTACCCGCAGCCGGCTCGGTCTTCGGTGGCTGGACTGGCGCCTGCACCGGAACGTCGCCGTCGTGCACCATCACTGCTGCCAACAACGTCAACGTCACCCTCCAAGCGACGTTCAACTAAGCCAGCACCTCGCCGCCTTTGCCGATAATGCTTGTAGGGGCTGCGGGTTCGCGACAGCTCTCGTACGCCCACTAATCGAATCCGTCTTATTAAGATGCGTCTCGTCGAATGGCTTCCGCCATCGCTCCGCACACCACGAGCGACTTGACCACCATCAGCCCGTCGCAGCCTTGGCTCGCCGTCTTTTGTCTCATTGCCGAGACAGTCCACGCCGGCCACTTGCTGCCGACGCCTGTTCTATGAGCTACGCGTGAGCACTGATTCGAATCGCTTCAAATCGCTGTGAATAGAGACGACCTCTCAATCGTATAAGACACGCGACAGCGGAGTGCGCTCTCCATGATATCGCGTGTGGCCTATCTAGCTACTTTGGAATGGCGAAGAGGCTCCGCTGTTACGGCGACGGAGGGCAGCGATTGCCGGGCACGTCATGACCATCGCCGGCTCAGTCCCCACGGCGCGCGCGACGTCGCCTTGCGCGCGCCCTCGTGATCCCAATAGCGACGGAATATGCCCGCGCTTAGCCGCGACGATGGCGATCTCGCCTATGCGGTCGTGCTGGCGCTATTCCTTCACCTCGCGCTCATCGCCACTCTGCAGTGGAACCGAATACGCCCGCAGCGTACCGCCACTACAGTCGGCGAGGCCAGGTCGCTCGCCATCGAGATCGACTTCGCGCACGGTCGTTCAGCGTCTTCGCAAACGCAACCTGCCCTAGGCGCCTCTGTGCGTCCGCCGCTCGCGCGGCACCGGCGGGAGCCACCGTCGACCCCTGTGTCGGCGGAAGCGGTGCCGTCGCGGCTCGCGCGCTCGATTCCCCCACGCGTATCGTCGGAGGCTGAGGAATCGCGCGCGATCGTGTCGCCGCGAGAGCCGGCCGGCGGAGCCCTCTGCATGCGCGATTGCAAACCTACGCCGGAACCCAGTGACCCGACACCAGCTGCCACGACGGCCCCAGCGGTGGCGATCGCTGAGAGCATCCAGGCGCGCACCCTGACCGCGCCCGGCGGCGGCAGGATAGTTCTTTATGGCGACGGGGGCCGGCTTCTTTCAGGCGACAATGGCGCGCAACCGAGCGAGCAGGTCTGGAGGCTGGCGTTGTCGGAGCTGGCGAATGGCAAGGTGGGATCCCGATCGGCTCGGGAGGTTTGCGCCGGCAGCGGAGACTCGCCTACGAAGGAGCGAACGCTGGTCGTCCTCCTCGATACGTCGGCGTCGATGCGCGGGCTCGGGACGACGTGCGCGGCCGCCGCTGCGCTTTCGGCGCTCGAAAGAGGGGTCGCGGTGGAGGTTTTGAACTTTTCGACGCGACTGATTCATCAACCGCCCACGCACCTCGCCAAGGATATCTACGACGCCGTTACGACCGTACAGAACGGCCACACCAAGTTATTGGCCGCGGATTGGTTGGTCAGTCAGCGCGCGCTACCTCGCAACTTCGTCATCGTCAGCGACAGTCGAATCTCCAATCTCGGAGACACTATCCCGTCGTATGAGCGGGCGATTTCTAGCAATCCCGAGAATCGCGCCGTCTTCTACCTCGTCGGCCCCGGAAGCACACAGTGCCTGGACCAATGCATCAACCCACACACCGACGGGGACGACGGTTTCTGCGAGAGCTGTGGAACGGGCCGCGAGCTCGATCAGGTCCGCGCGATCCAGTCGGCTGGATTCCAGGTCGTGAGGATCACCGATAAATGAATCGAGACGCGATCAGAGGATAGCCCGACGAAGCCCGGCTGACGCCGCACGCCGGCGAAACGCCGGCGATGGCGAATCGCCGCAGCCGCGGCGTCAGCCGGGCATAGATAGATATCAACGGACGGCCGGATCACCTCGAGATGACCGGCCCGTTCAAGGGGAGGTCGATGCGGCGGCTAGGTATCAGCAGCAGCTTCCCACTCGCCTTGCCGCTCATGCTGATCTCCATCGCCTCGCGCCACTGCTCGAGCGGGAAGGTGCGGGCGATGGGAATGCTGAACCTCCCGGCCGCTGCAGCCTGCGCCGCCTCTGCGAACGTCTCGTAGCGCAGCGGAAGCCCCGAGTCGTAGTTACCACGCACGCCGAGCTGCGGGGCCGAGCGATCGGCGATGGAGAGCACTCGCTTCGGATTGCCGTCCACGATGCGGATGAGCTCGGGCAGCGCGCCGCCGACGGTGTCGAGCACGAGGTCGACGGGGCCGAGCGCGTTCACCCGTTCGACCATCCCGTCGCCGTACGCGGTCGCCGTCGCGCCGAATTCGCGCAGCTTGTCCGCGTAGGTGGAGCCAGCGGTGGTGAAGACCTTGATGCCGCGCGCAAGGGCGATCTGCACCGCGCCGAAGCCCATCATCGAGCCGCCGCCGTGGATCAAGAGCGTCTGCCCGCTCTTCACGCCGAGGGCGTCGAGCGCATGATGACCGATGATCGCGGCCATGGGCAACGCCGCCGCGAGATTCATGTCGAGACCGGCGGGCACCTTCGCCCAGTGGTCGAGCACGGCGACGTCGGATGCGCCGGCGCTCGGGTAGCTGGCGAAATCGGCGAAGCCGAGCACCTTGTCGCCGACGACGACGTCAGTGACGCCCGCGCCGACGGCGTCGACGATGCCGGACACGTCGATGCCGATCCCGTGCGGCAGCTCCATGTCGTACAGCTTGCGGCACAGCGCCCAGTCCGCCGGGTTCAACCCGCAGGCGTGGACGACGACCCGGACGCGGTTCGCGCCCGGAGTGGGGACGGGCGCTTCGTCGAGCTGGAGCACCTCGGCGGGCTCTCCGTAACCATGGAAGCGGACGGTGCGGATGGTCGAACGAGCGGCAGTGGGGGTGGTCCTGTCAGTCACTGAGCACCTCGCGCTGGCGTCGACAGCGCCGAAAGATTGTCGAAGGTGGTGGCGTCGGGTGAAGCCAGCCGACCCGCTTGCAATCCATAGCCGGCTACCGAGATTAAATGCCGGCTACCGAATGTCAAGCCGTGTTGATCTCAGCCGCGGAGGTTCGCGTCGAGCCGCTCGAGCAATTCAAAGAGTTGGGTTCGCTCTGCGTTCGAAAATTCTGCGAGCGCCTTCTCTTCCACCTGCCGCAGTCCCCGAGGGAGGTGGGTACGAAGCCGTGCACCGGCCGGTGTCAGGTGGATCGTGGTCTGGCGTCCGTCGGTCGGATGTCTCTTGCGGACCACGATCCCGGCCGCCGCCATTCGCTGGAGCGAGCGGACGACCGTCGGGCCCTCTACGCCGATCGCCTCCGCAATTTCCCCCGGCGTCTGACCGTCTTGCTCCCAGAGTCGTTCAAGGATGAAGTTTTGGCCCGCGTGAACGCCATGGCGCTCGAGCGCCACCTGTATCGACGCATTGAGCGCGCGAGCGACACGGGCCATCACGTGAAGAAGGGAAGGAACGGCCTCCTGTTTCTGCCGGCGGGTGCTCATCGGAGAAGTGTTACAGCGGCTGGGCCTATCTCATAACCACTTTCGTTCGCGCGTCGTATCGGGACGGCTCAGGAGTAGTCCGCGACGATTCACCACTCGAGACGGAATGTCATTCGTAGCGCAGTGCATCGACCGGATCGAGCCGCGCGGCGCTCCGCGCCGGCATGACACCGGCGATCACGCCGACGATTGCGGCGAAGCCGAGGGTCGTCGCCACGATCCAGGGCGAGAGCTGCACGGGAAGCGCCGGCACGGCGAGGCGCAAGAGCGCGATGATACCGGCGCCGATCGCCAGCCCGATGATGCCGCCGAGCGACGCGATCACCACGGCCTCGACCAAGAATTGCATAAGGATGGTCGTCCGCGTCGCGCCGACCGCACGCCGCACGCCAATCTCGCGGGTCCGCTCGCGCACCGATACCAGCATGATGTTGGCGATTCCGATACCGCCGACGACGAGCGCAATCGACGCGATGGCCAGTAGCGCGACGGACATCATCGCCATGATCGAGTTGACCGTCGCGAGCAGGTCGTCTTGCGAGACCGCAGTAAAATCGACGGTGTTGTTGTGACGCCGCTTGAGCACCTCGCTCACGTCCGCGATCGCCGCCTGCGTGCAGGACTCGTTGACCAACATGCTCGCCGGCGACATCGTGCCGCTCATCAGCCCGGTGCAAAGCCCGCAGATCGGCGGCGCCAGCCTGTTCACGACGCAGACGCTCGCCTCGAGCACGCCGACGGTGAGCTGGACGGCGCCGACGCTGGGCACGCCGCTGCAGTACTCGGTGGTCTTCATCCCCGTTTATTACGACTCCAACGCCAACAACACCTACGGCGGCGCGCGCATCAGCTTCTTCACGGCGACGACGTCGGTGACGGTGCCGCCGGGCGTGCTCGCCGCGGCGCAGCCCTACGTCGTCGAGATCATGGCCAACCGCAACCCCAACTTGACGGCGCCCAACCGCGACGTCGAGACCAACAGCACGGCGGTCGTCATCTCGGCGCTGCTGACGACGCCGTAGCCGTCAGTCGTCGCTGCGAAGTCACCGCGAGGTGCTCCGGTCGCTCCATCCGGCCGGCTTCGAGCTCGCGGGAAAAGAAAGGAGCCCGCCTAATCTGGTCCATTCATGGGATGGCCGAGCTAAGCGGGCCTCCCCGCTGGACTTGAGATTTCGTCGTGAGAGAGGTGCGGACGGTCCAGGCCGTCCGCACACGTCAGGACGAACGAGCGCGATTCTGGTTGTCCGGTCGGTATCAGGCGGACCGCAGACATCGAGCGAACGCCGTTCCCCGTGATTGTCCCGCCGGTGTCCCCCGGTGCGACTGAAGCCGCGGAGCATGTTTTCGCGTGCGACATGATGACGCACCTAATCACGCGATGAGCCCTGGCGCCCGAGACCATACGATGACGAGATGGGAAGCGTGGCTTGGTTCATGGTATCCGGGACGGCCGTCATCGTGCTTGCGAACGGCGACGGCGTCCAGATGACGATCGATCAGCGCGTCATGGAAAACCAGGTCAAGCGCGCCCCGAACGCCATCAAGTACGAGATCATCGACAACCGTTTGGTCGTTGGCGGACTCGGCCCAGGAACTCTAACTGCCATCGATAGCCGAACGAAGAAGCCGGCGCTGGACGCAAACGGACAGATCCTGTTCGACTATGACTTCCATCGTTTTCTAAAGAGTGTCGCCTCGTCGATGAAAAAGAGTTTCTCTGGGGACGCGTTCGCCCATTCCCTTTCGAGCGCTGCGCAAAAAACGTTCGCCCCAGCGGCGGGCATCCTCAGGGACAGGAATGCCGTCCAGTACGTGGTGATCGGCGTAGAAGCTGGAAGGCCGCGTGGATGGCTGACTAGCATTGATGGCGGCTCCCATTTTGCGATGAGACTTGAACCGATCCCAATGCCTGTTCTCGACCCGAAGACGGGCCGGTGGAGTGACACTGCATTGCTGGCGGGAATGGAGGGCAATCAACCAGCGATGATCGCTCGCGTCAATGTGGAGCAGCCCGCGCTGTTTGAGTCGCCAACCTTCGCGAACATAGCCAAAGCGGCTGGCTACGTCATGTCCTATGAAGCCGCGGCGAACCCGAACGTCGGAGAGCCGTTCGACCAATTTCTGATTGGGACGGATGGCGTGATTCACCATCAAATCTGGAGCGCGCTGTAATCGAAGGAGTGGAAGGGTCGCGGCGGACGCCGCTGAGGAATGCTGCGTGCGAACGCGCGCGGGGAGGAGTACGGCAATGCCAGATTTCATGACGTTCAATCGTGCCTGGACCGAAACATCCCTCGGAGCCCGCTTGAAGATCGAGGTCGCTGACATCCTCCGTGAGTGGGAAGCACAGCATCAGGCGGCGAGGCTGGAACTCTACCACTACACGACTGCCGACGGCCTTCTCGGAGTGTTGACCAAGCGTCATCTATGGGCCACCGACGCGTCGTACCTGAATGACCGCACTGAAGGGAAACACGCCCACGCCTTGATGCAATTGGCTTACGATGCTAAGCGCAAGCACGCGTCTCCAATCGTCCAAGCGCTGACCACTCGCAGTATCGGACCATCGCTGGACGGGTTCATCACCCATTACGTTACATGCTTCTGCGAACACGGCGACTTGCTAAGTCAGTGGAGAGGATACGGCGCGCGCGGCGGCGGGTACGCCGTCCGCTTCAAATTTCCTCCGATCGGACCACCGCTCGCCAATATCCGATTTCGGAAAGTAATCTATAAGGCGGATACACAACGGCACTTCATAGAATCGATCTTAGGAATAGCAAGTACAGCTTTAGAGGCTGAGACAACGGGACAGACACTTGAACAGGCGCGGGGCGTCATTGCCGCTGCCAGTGCATTCGTCGCAGACTTCATGACGGAGTTCGAGATCTCCTTCAAAGATCCGAGCTTCGCAGAAGAACACGAGTGGAGAGCAATCCAAACCGTTTACGGCCCCGCGGTCGATGACCACTTGAAGTTCCGAGTTGGCAACGGACAGATAGTTCCTTATCGCGAGTTAGATCTGACGGATAAGGCCGGCGTTTTGACTGGGCAATTGCCGATCCACCAGATCATGATAGGTCCAACGCTCGACCAAGGGCTTACCCACAAAGCCATTCGGAATCTGTGTTATCAGCAAAAACTCTCGTTCTGCGAGATCAAGAGCTCCGGTGTACCGCTGAGATAGCAATAACCGATGCAACATCTGAAACGCGACTAACCAGCCTCGCCGAGGCCGATATCCAAGCGCAGACTCTTGGCGTCGACCTCGACGGCGATTCGATTTCGGTCATGACCTATCCTCCCTCATAGCTGCATTCAAACCATCTGAAGTAGCCGACCTCTCCAGCCGATCTTCCGGCCGGTCGAGGACTGGCTGACATTGCTACCCCTCCGATATCGAAGATACACGCCGCCGTCGACCGCGACGAAATGCGCGCGTTCAGGGCAGCTCGACGCGCCAGACCTGCTCCTTCGGATCGATCGGCGACGCGACATAGTGGACCTTCCACTTGTCGTGCTCGGTCGGTCCGACGGTGTCGCCTTCGGGCAGCGGGCTGCCTCGATCCATCACGTAGCCCAAGAGGTCGAACAGCGTCGCCAGCGCCTCACCCGACTTGGCGCGCGGCACCGTCAGCAGCAGATTGGGCAGGCCGAGCTGCTTCATGCCGAGGCTGAGCAGGCTCACACGCGCCGTGCCTTCGTTCGCCAAGCTCACGCCATTCCACAGCACGAGGCGCGCGAACACGGCCGGATTGGCCGCAACCTCGACGACAAACTTGGGATCGTGGGTGGCCTGCGCCTCGCCCCAGTAAACGCCGACCGCCGGCGATACCTGCGTCACCGCCGCCAGGAGCGACGTGAACCGCTGCAGCGTCTCGACCGGCTTATCGCCCGCCCCAAACTTTAAAGTGACGACGAGATGCGCCTGATGCGGCGGCAGCTTCCAGCCCGTCCCCAGCGACGACAAGCTGAAGCGCGCCGCAGCATCGGCCTCGCCCTTGGGCACTGGCGCTTGCATCAGCGCCACGAACGCCGTCCCGTGCGTGCCGAGGTCGAACATCGCCACCGGCGTCGTGCCGTCGCTCTTGGTGCCCTCTACGCGCAGCGATTCGCCTTCGGCGAAGTGCGCGTAAGCGCGCGCCACCTCGACCTCCTTGGGCATGACCGGCTTCGACAGCAATACGAAGGCGAGGTTCATCGACGACGTCCCTTTGTTTTCGGCGTGGCATGCACGACGCCGCCGAGCAGCGCCAGGCATACGACCCATCGCCCCGTGGTGAAGATGGCGATTCCCCTTTGCGAACGAGCGCAGCCACTATAGCCAATCGAGACTGGCAGCGGTGTGATCGTCGTCAGCGCTGCACGCGAAACCCGGCGAGCTCGTGGGAGACGTGGCGGGCGGTGTCGTCTTCGGATTCGAGGTGAACGCAGTGCGACGACGCAGCACCGTTACGGCCCGCTAGTGAGGACGCGTGGCGATCGGCGACGAATCGAAAGTCGGGTGACTGCTATCACCGACATCGTCCAACCCAACGCGGTTTACCGGAGCATAGATCTTTCGTTGGTCACGGCCTCCGCGCTTCGCGAAACACCGGCACGATCACCATCACAGAGTGAAACCCGCCGCCTCTCCTCACCTAGATTGGTATCGATTTTAGTCGGCCTATGGATGGCGACAAGCATCCTGGTCGGATTAGCCGTCGCCGCGCGATTAGACAGGCTCGAGCGCGAGAACGAGGAGATCCGTCGAGCTGCGATCCACTACCGCCGCGTCGCGATTGACGCGAGCGAGCAGTTAGGCGTTTGCAGAGGACTCGTCGACAACCTGTCGAGATGAGCTAACGATACACTGCCCGGCGTTTCGCGCGCGACTCGTCGCCTCCTACGCAGGCGGTCTGCTCGAGAGCTTTTGGGGCCACGTCTACGACGGCGACAGCTAGCCGCGAGGCGTCGGCGGCGGCCGCCACTTGCCAGTCGATCGACGATCTAAGGGCAAGACCGGCGGCGGATCGAAGAAGCCGAGATAGACAAACGGGCCGCTTATTTACTGTCGCCATAGCCGATGCGGAACAGGCGATCGCAGCCGGCGTGGGAGACGAGGTCGGCGGCGTCGCGACCGCTGGCGGCGATGGCGCGCTGCAATCCCACGTCGCAGGTGGCAAGCGCCGCTTCCGCGGCGTCGAGCGGGCGCAGCTCGCGCGCGGCGATGAACACGTTGGCCAGGTACGCCAATTCGCCCATGCGCGCGGCGACGACGTCGGCCGGCAAGGTCGCCAGCGTGCGTCGCAACAGCGACGCCGGCGCGGCCACGTCGCCTTCCAGCCGCGGCGTGGCCGCGCCGGCCGTCGCCGGCTCGTCGAGCCATGTGGCCAGGCGCGCACCGTCGTCGTCGACGGCCGCTGCGCTCGCGGCGCTGGCGCGGATGGCGGCGTCGGCGTCGTACTCGCGGAAGTAGGCGGCGGTGAGCGGATCGCGCGGCGCAGCCAAGGCGGCCGCAATGGCGGCGTCGTCGATGCGCGGCAGCGCCAGAAAGCCGCGCGCGGCGGCGGGCGCGACGTGGCCGGCGCGGGCGCGGCGGTCTTCGCGCGCGGCGGCGGCGTCTTCGGCCAGCATGTCGGCGGCGCTCAAGACGTCGATGAGGCTGCCGTTGTCCTTGATCCACTCGCTGTCGGCGCGAAACAGGCGCTCGCACAAGCGGCGCACGAGGTCGGGGTGGCGCTCATCGAGCGCGGCGAGCGCGCCGCTGAGGGCGTCCCAGCCGTCGCTGCTGCGGGCCAGCAGCCGATAGTTGTCGAGCTCGAGACTGGGGCCATCTTCGAGCAGCCGCTCCAACTCGGCGTCGATGGCGCTGAGCGCCACTTCGTCGAGGTCGACGACCACCAGCAGCTCGTGGAGCGCCAGCGCCAGTAGGTCTTCCGACAGCTCGGCGAGCGTGTCGACGGTGAAGCGCTCGCCCGCTTCCAGCATCACCTCCAGCCACAGGCCGAAGCGCTCGGGGTCGAAGTGCGGCGACTGGCCGGGACGCGCGCTGTGCCACAGGTCCTCGTCGAAGATGCGCTCCAGCTGCGGCACGGTAGCCAGCGCCACCAGCTCGCCGGCGTCGGCCAGGCCGACGTGGTCGATGAGGGCCAGCAAGCGCGCCGGCGGCAGCGCTTGCACGCGCGCGACCAGGTGGGGCTGCTCGAGGATGCGCGCCAGCAAGGTGCGCGCAGGGACGGCCAGTGAGTCGCTCATGGTCGCACCCTACGACCGCGGCGTCGTCGGAAAATAGCGCGAAAATGACAGACGGCGCGCGCGCGATCTGGCAGAATGAGGGCAGAAGTCGAGGTTGCCGCGCGAGAATCTTCGCGGCCGCGAGTTTCACTTCGGCTGCGTCCATCGTCGCCCCGGTCAGCGACGGGACTATCCACCGAGGCGGGTTTTACGCCGGTCCATCAGTGCTTCGTCGCCCGCACTCGCTGACCGCGAGAGGCCAGCGAGTCTGCCGCGGCAGCGCCGCCGGACCCGCATCGAGCGCGCGTAGACGCGCGAGCGCCTGCTGATAGATCGGCAGGCCGAGCGGATCGAGCAGCACGAGGCGCTCCGACGCACGACGCGCACTGCCGCAATCGCCGATGCATGCACCACCTTGGGTCCGTGCGAGGAGGAGTTGAGCCGCGCAGCGAGCGTTCAGCCGATCGCGCTCTTCAGATCCTTGATCAACGCGATGAGCGCCGCAGGTTCGAACGGTTTGGTCATATGCGCCTGGAAGCCGGCGGCAGCTGCCTGCTCGCGGTCGTCGACGCTGCCGTAGCCGGAGACGGCGATGGCGATCGCGGCGCCGCGTCCGCTGTGCGATTCGAAGGCTCGCGCTCGGCGGATGAGCGAGAGGCCGTCCTCGCGCGGCATCCCCAGATCGCTGATGAGCACGTCGAACGGGGTCGCAGCGAACACCGTCAGCGCGTCACCGGCCGACGCGGCCGCGGTCACATCGGCGCCGGCCGAGACGAGAACTGCGGCCAGGAGCTCGCGCGCATCCTCCTCGTCGTCGACGAGCAGCACGCGCAGCCCCCGCAGCGGGTCGCCGTCGGTTTGCGGCGCGCTCGCCGACAGGCGCTCGGCGTGGGGGACGCTCGCGTGAGCTTGGCGCGTGGCTGGCGCTTGCAACGCGGCTGCGACCTCCTCGTGCCGAGTCGGCAGCCTGACGACGAAGGTCGCTCCCTTGTCGGGCCCCGCGCTAAAAGCTTCGAGCGTGCCTCCGTGCTGCTCGACCAGCCCGCGCGCCAGCGCCAGCCCGATCCCCATCCCGCCGTATTGCCGAGTCCGGCTGCCGTCGCCTTGGCGAAATCGATCGAACACGAACGGCAGTAGGTCGCCGGCAATGCCGACGCCGCTATCCTTGACCGTCAACTGGAGCTGATCGCGGCGCTCGAGATCGATCTGCACCCCCTCGCCGTCGCGGGAGAACTTGATGGCGTTGGAGATGATGTTGAGCAGCACCTGCTCGATCCGGATGGCGTCGCAGATGGTCACGTGGTTCTGCGCATCGAAGTTGAAGTCGAGCCGGATCGATCGCTGCATGGCCAGCGGCTGCAGTGTCGCGATCGCCGATTGAGCCACCGACCGCAGATCGTTCACGCCGGTGGAGATCTTCAGCTGGTTGGCCGCGATGGCCGACAAATCGAGCAGGTCGTCGATGATCCGGCTCTGGACGCGAGCGTTGCGCGCGATGGTCTGCGCGACTCTGGAGAGGCGCGGCTCGAGCTGCTGTTCTTGCTCCAGCAGTGCCGCCCAGCCCAGGATGGCATTGAGCGGCGTGCGCAGCTCGTGCGACATCATGGCCAAGAACTCGTCCTTGGCGCGGCTGGCATCTTCGGCCGCTTGGCGCGCGGCGTGCGCGCGGTCGGCCTCGAGTTGCTTTTGCCGCAGGGCCTCCGCTTGGCGCGCGATCGTGTCCGAGCGACGATAGCTCGCCACCAGCGCCGCGACCTTGGCCCTGAGCGCGGTCTCGTCCAGCGGCTTGGTCAAGTAGTCGAGCGCGCCCAGCGAGTAGGCGCGCGTTGCCGACTCGCGATCGGTGAAAATGGCCGTGACGAAGATGATGGGCGTCTCGCGCGTCCGATCGCGTTTGCGGATCAGCTCTGTGGTCATGAAGCCGTCTAGCTCCGGCATCTGCACGTCCATCAGCACCACCGCGAAGTCGCGCGCGAGCAGGTGCGCAAGCGCCTCGGTGCCCGAGCTGGCCGTGGTCAGCTCGACGTCGGCCAGGTCGAGGAGCGCCTTGAGCGCGAGCAGGTTCGCCGGATTATCGTCGACGAGCAGAACGGCCGGTCGGCGCCCCACGACGCCGGCTGCAGCGAGAGCAGCGTGATCAGTCATCGGCACTTCACACACTCCGAGCTGTATCGAGCCTCGACCCGATCCGGAGGTTCTCGCGTCGACGGCGGGAAGCGTGCACGACCCAGCCGCGTCCCACGACGACGGTTCTACGCTGGATGCTGTAGCATGCAACCTTTGCATGGCCGGCCAACGCCTGAGGCCGCCGACGGATTCGCGCAACTCCATCCGGCGACAGGCCGATCGCGCGCGAGTCGTGTGCGCGATGCTCGACGATTGATTCTGCGCGTAGGCCAACGCCTACAGCCTTCATCAGTCTTTTTATCAACTTATTACTATTAGCCATCGCGAAGCGGTCGAATGAACAGATGTGGTCTCTATAGAAAGAGTGGCGGGAACGGTCGTTGCCGGGCCAATGGGCTGGTCTGTGCGTCGTATCGTCCTGACGCTGCTCGCTGGATGGGCGCTGGCAGCATGCAACGTGCCGGTGCCCCCCGATGTCACGACCACCTACGGCGCGACCGTCGGAAGCTCGTGCACGACCGCGTCCGATTGCACGGGCGGCAATCAAGTCTGCACCGCCGGCGCCTGCGTGTGCGCCGATGGCTTCTTCGGCAACAGCGGCAACTCCAGCTGCACGCCGTGTGATGGCAGCTGCGTCACCTGCAGCGGCCCCACGGCCGACGACTGCACCAGCTGCAATCCCAACAGCGTTCTGGCGGTCGACGTCGGCGCCGCCTGTGGCACGGACGCCGACTGCCGCTACCTCTTCGTCAACAACGCCGCCAGCGGCGTCTGCAGCGGCGGCGCCTGCGCACTGAGCGCGTGCGCCGCCGGCTACTTCAAGAATGGCAACAGCTGCACCGCCTGCACCGCCGTCGCCGGCTGCACGAGCGGCGTCACCTGCACCGGCGCCAGCGACTCGCAGTGCGGAAGCTGCAGCGCCGGCAGCTTCCTCGTCGGCGGCACTCCGAGCAGCTGCACCACGTGCTCGACCTGCGCCGCGGGGCAATACGCCTCGGGTGGCTGCTCGGGCACGAGCGACACGACCTGCTCCAGCTGCACGGCCGTCGACAACTGCGCGAGCGGCTTGACCTGCACCACGGCCAGCGACCAGACCTGCGGAAGCTGCGCCAGCGGCTACTACGGCGACGGCACCGCCAGCTGCACCGCTTGCACCGCGGTCGCCGGCTGCGTGTCGGCTGTCACCTGCACCAGCGCCGCCGACTCGCAGTGCACCGCCTGCACCGGCGGCAGCTTCCTCGTCGACGGCACCACCGATAGCTGCGTCGCCTGCTCGGGCTGCGCCAGCGGGCAATACGTGGCCGGCGGCTGCTCCGGCACCAGCGACACCGCCTGCGCGAGCTGCACGTCGATCGCCAATTGCGCCTCCGGCGATACCTGCACCACCGGCAGCGATCAGACCTGCGCCACCTGCGCCGGCGGCTACTACGGCAGCGGCACCGCCAGCTGCACCACCTGCGCGCCCGTCGTCGGCTGCGCCGCCGGCCTCAGCTGCACCGGCACCAGCGACTCGCAGTGCGCGAGCTGCGCCGCCGGCCGCTACATGGTCAACGGCGTGTTCGACACGTGTCCCACGTGCTCGACTTGCGCCGCGGGGCAATACGCGACCGGCGGCTGCTCCGGCACTACCGACACCACCTGCTCCAGCTGCGCCGCCGTCGCCAACTGCGCCAGCGGGCAAGCCAGCTGCACCAGCGCCAGCGACGCCGTCTGCACGCAGTGCAACAGCGGCTTCTACTTGTCCAACGGCGCTTGCGTCGCCTGCACCGCCGTCGCCGGCTGCACCTCGGCCCTGACTTGCACCAGCGCCGGCGACTCGCAGTGCGCCACCTGCGGCAGCAGCAAGTACCTCGTCAACGGCACCGTCGACAGCTGCGCCACCTGCTCCACTTGCACGGCGGGCCAATACGCGTCGGGCGGCTGCTCCGGCACCACCGATACCACCTGCTCGACCTGCGCCACCGTCGCCAACTGCGCCAGCGGCATCACCTGCTCGACCGCCAGCGATCAAGCGTGCGGCACCTGCGCCGGCGGCTACTACGGCAATGGCACCGCCAGCTGCACCACCTGCGCAGCGATCGCCAACTGCGCCTCCGGCGTCAGCTGCGACAGCACCAGCGACTCGCAGTGCGCGAGCTGCGCCAGCGGCCACCGGCTCGTCAACGGCACCGTCGACAGCTGCCCGGCGTGCTCGACCTGCAGCGCCGGCCAGTTCGCCTCCGGCGGCTGCTCCGGCACCACCGACACCACCTGCTCGAGCTGCACGCCCATCGCCAACTGCGCGTCGGGCGAGACCTGCAGCACCACCAGCGATCAGACCTGCGCCACCTGCGCCGGCGGCTACTACGGCAACGGCACCGCCAGCTGCAC
Organism: uncultured delta proteobacterium; assembly: GCA_963785725.1. Lineage (GTDB taxonomy): Bacteria > Myxococcota_A > Polyangia > Palsa-1104 > Palsa-1104 > JAQBQH01. The sequence goes on from CAWAWS010000003.1 coordinate 472,427, forward strand.
CACCTGCGCGCCCGTCGTCGGCTGCGCCGCCGGCCTCAGCTGCACCGGCACCAGCGACTCGCAGTGCGGAAGCTGCGCCGCCGGCCGCCACCTCGTCAACGGCCCGTTCGACACGTGCCCCACGTGCTCGACTTGCGCCGCGGGGCAATACGCCTCGGGCGGCTGCACCGGCACCGCCGACACCACCTGCTCGACCTGCGCCGCCGTCGCCAACTGCGCCAGCGGTCAGACCACCTGCACCAGCGCCAGCGACGCCGTCTGCACGCAGTGCAACAGCGGCTTCTACTTGTCCAACGGCGCTTGCGTCGCCTGCACCGCCGTCGCCGGCTGCACCTCGGCTCTGACTTGCACCAGCGCCGGCGACTCGCAGTGCACGACTTGCGGCAGCAGCAAATACCTCGTCAACGGCACCGTCGACAGCTGCGCCACGTGCGCCAGCTGCGCGGCGGGCCAATACGCCTCCGGCGGCTGCTCCGGCACCACCGACACCACCTGCTCGACTTGCACCGCCGTCTCCAACTGCGCCGCCGGCACCACCTGCTCGACCGCGAGCAACTCGACGTGCGCCACCTGCGGCGCCGGCTTCTACGGCAACGGCACCGCCAGCTGCTCCGTGTGCGCGCCGATCGCCAGCTGCGCCACGGGGCTGAGCTGCGACAGCGGCAGCGACTCGCAGTGCGCGACCTGCGCCGCCGGCCACCACCTCGTCAACGGCGCCGTCGACAGCTGCCCCGCGTGCGCGACTTGCGCCGCCGGCCAGTACGCCACGGGCGGCTGCACGGGCACCGCCGACACCACCTGCGCGACTTGCGCCGCCGTCGCCAACTGCGCCAGCGGTCAGACCACCTGCACCAGCGCCAGCGACGCCGCCTGCACCCAATGCAACAGCGGCTTCTACCTGTCCAACGGCGCTTGCGTCGCCTGCACCGCCGTCGCCGGCTGCACCTCGGCGCTGACTTGCACCAGCGCCGGCGACTCGCAGTGCACGAGCTGCGGCAGCAGCAAGTACCTCGTCAACGGCGTCGTCGACACCTGCGCCAGCTGCTCGTCGTGCGCGAGCGGCCAGTATGCCGGCGGCGGCTGCAGCGGCACCACCGACACGACCTGCTCGAGCTGCCCGGCCGTCTCCGGCTGCCCGAGCAACCAAGTGACCTGCAGCAACGCCAGCGACGCCGTCTGCAACCAGTGCAGTGTCGGCAATTATCTCTCGAACGGCACCTGCGTGGCCTGCCCGGCCGTCGCCAGCTGCAGCTCGGCGGTCAGCTGCGACAGCGCCAGCGACTCGCAGTGCGCGAGCTGCGCCAGCGGCCACCGGCTCGTCAACGGCACCGTCGACAGCTGCCCCGCCTGCTCGACCTGCAGCGCCGGCCAGTTCGCCTCGGGCGGCTGCTCCGGCACCACCGACACCACCTGCTCGAGCTGCACGCCCATCGCCAACTGCGCCTCGGGCGAGACCTGCAGCACCACCAGCGATCAGACCTGCGCCACCTGCGCCGGCGGCTACTACGGCAACGGCACCGCCAGCTGCACCACTTGCGCGCCCGTCGTCGGCTGCGCCGCCGGCCTCAGCTGCACCGGCACCAGCGACTCGCAGTGCGGAAGCTGCGCCGCCGGCCGCCACCTCGTCAACGGCCCGTTCGACACGTGCCCGACCTGCACGAGCTGCCCGACCGGCCAATACGCGAGCGGCGGCTGCTCCGGCACCGCCGACACCACCTGCTCCAGCTGCGCCGCCGTCGCCAACTGCGCCAGCGGGCAAACCACCTGCACCAGCGCCAGCGACGCCGTCTGCACCCAGTGCAACAGCGGCTTCTACTTGTCCAACGGCGCTTGCGTCGCCTGCACCGCCGTCGCCGGCTGCACCTCCGCTCTCACTTGCACCAGCGCCGGCGACTCGCAGTGCACGACTTGCGGCAGCAGCAAATACCTCGTCAACGGCACCGTCGACAGCTGCGCCACCTGCTCCAGCTGCGCGGCCGGTCAATATTCCTCCGGCGGCTGCTCCGGCACCGCCGACACCACCTGCTCGACTTGCACCGCCGTCTCCAACTGCGCCGCCGGCACCACCTGCTCGACCGCGAGCAACCAGACGTGCGGCAGCTGCGCCAGCGGCTTTTACGGCAACGGCACCGCCAGCTGCTCCGCCTGCGCGCCCATCGCCGGCTGCACCTCGCCGTCGACCTGCACCGGCGCCAACGACTCGCAGTGCACGAGCTGCGGCAGCGGCAAGTACCTCGTCAACGGCGTCGTCGACAGCTGCGCCACCTGCTCGACTTGCAGCGCCGGCCAGTACGCCTCGGGCGGCTGCTCCGGCGCCACCGACACCAGCTGCTCGAGCTGCACGCCGATCGCCAACTGCACGTCCGGCGAGACCTGCACCACGGTCAGCGACCAGACTTGCGGCACCTGCGCCAGCGGCTACTACGGCAACGGCACCGCCAGCTGCACCGCCTGCGCGCCCGTCGCCGGCTGCACCTCGGCGCTGACCTGCACCGGCGTCAACGACTCGCAGTGCGGAAGCTGCGGCAGCGGCAAGTACCTCGTCAACGGCACCGTCGACAGCTGCGCCAACTGCTCGAGCTGCCCGAGCGGCCAGTACGCCGGCGGCGGCTGCAGCGGCTCGAGCGACACCAGCTGCACCGCCTGCCCGGCCGTCGCCGGCTGCCCGAGCAACCAGGTCACCTGCACCAGCGCCGGCGACGCCGTCTGCAACCAGTGCAGCGCCGGCACCTACCTGTCGAACGGCAGCTGCGTCGCCTGCACGGCCGTCGCCGGCTGCAGCTCGGCGGTCAGCTGCACCAGCGCCAACGACTCGCAGTGCACCGCCTGCACGAGCGGCGACTATCTGGTCAACGGCAGCGTCGACAGCTGCGCCACTTGCTCGAGCTGCGCGGCCGGCCAGTACGCCTCGGCCGGCTGCAGCGGCGCCACCGACACCAGCTGCTCGAGCTGCACGCCGGTCGCCAACTGCATGAGCGGCCATGCGACCTGCACCAGCGCCAACGATGCCACCTGCGACCAATGCAGCGCGGGCTTCTACCTCTCGAACGGCACCTGCGTCGCCTGCGCCGCCGTCGCCGGCTGCACCTCGACGGTGACCTGCACCGGCACCGGCGACTCGCAGTGCACGAGCTGCGCGCAGGGCCGCTATCTGCAAGGCGGCGCCGTCGACAGCTGCCCGCTGTGCACGCCGGTCGCGCATTGCGCCTCGGGCGTGACCTGCACCGACCCGAGCGACTCGGTCTGCGCCGACTGCGCGTCGGGCTACTTCTTGAGCAACGGCGCCTGCGTCGCCTGCGCCACCTGCGCCACCGGCCAGTACCAGAGCGCTGCCTGCACCGGCACCACCGACACGCAATGCGCGAGCTGCGTCGCCGTCGACGGCTGCGCCGCGGCCGTCAGCTGCACCAGCGCCAACGACTCGCAGTGCGCCAGCTGCAACAGCGGCCGCTACCTCGCCAACGGCACCCAAGACAGCTGCCCAACATGCACGCCGGTGTCCGGCTGCACGTCGCCGGTCACCTGCACCACCGGCAGCGATCAGCAGTGCAACGCCTGCGGCGCCGGCAGCTACTTGAACAACGGCGCCTGCAGCACCTGCTCGAGCGGCTGCCCGACGGGACAGTACGAAGCCGCCGCGTGCACCGCCAACGCCGATCGCGTCTGCGCCGCCTGCGACGCGAGCTGCGCCAGCTGCAGCGGCACGGCCACGCAGTGCACCAGCTGCCCGGCCGCGTCGTACCTGAGCAACGGCCAGTGCCTCAGCTGCAGCCATTGCGCCGCCGGCACGCGACTGACGACGGCATGCAGCGCCGGCGCCGACACCGTCTGCACCGACTGCGTCGCCGGCACCTTCTCGAGCACGCCCGACGCCGCGGCCTGCTCGCAGTGCACCGCCGGCAGCTACGCCGGCGCCGCCGCGACCTCGTGCACCACCTGCGCGCCCGGCAGCATCTCGAGCGCGGGCGCCGCCAGCTGCTCGACCTGCGTGGCGGGCACTGCGGCCGGTGACGGCGGCGCGGCCTGCAGCAGCTGCCCGGCCGGCAGCTTCTCCGCGGACGGCTCGACGCAGTGCACGTCGTGCCCGGCCGGCACCGCATCGGCCGCGGGCCAAGCGACCTGCTCGGCGTGCGCGCCCGGCGGCTACACCAGCGCGCCCGGCGCCACGACGTGCGACGTCTGCCCGGCCGGCAGCTTCTCGGGCTCGAGCGGCGCGACGTCGTGCATGCCGTGCGCGGCCGGCACCTTCGCGCAGCCGGGCTCCGGCAGCTGCACCGCCTGCCCGAGCGGCACCTGGTCGCTCGGCGGCGCCGACAGCTGCGTGGCTTGCAACTGCGACGACGGCAACAGCTGCACCAACGACAGCTGCAATCCGACGTCGGGCTGCCAGCACGTCAACAGCTGCGGCGCCGATCTCGGCGGCGGCCCCGTCGATGCCGGCACCGGCGCGGTCGACGCCGGCGCCGACGCCGGCGGCAACCCGCCGCCGCCCGACCTCGGCCACCGCCCCGCGCCCCTGGCGAGCGGCTGCTCGATGAGCCAAAGCAGCCGCGGCGACGGCGCCGGCTACCTGCTCTTGGCGCTCGGCTTGGCTCTCTTCATGGGCTGGAAGCGCCGCCGACAGACCGACAAAGGCTGACCGACCTCGTCATCGCCGCGTCGCGCGCGCCGCGACTTGACCGCCCAGCCGAGTGAGCCTAGTCTCGCCAAGCCGATGGCCCATGATCTCATCGCCGTCGCTGCTGGCCGGTGACCCACATGCCTCCGCGCGAGACGAGCTGCAGGACGGCGATTTTGGTGCTCGGTTGCCGGCAGCCGATTCTATCAGCGCTGCATCCAGACCATCCGCGCCACCTGGGGCGCGACCGCGTCGAATCAGACCGACATTTATTATGTGTATGGCGCCAAGAGCTCGGCCGGCGAAGCGCTGATCGACCTCTCGCAGCTCCTGGCGCTCCACGCGGCCGAGCCGCCACGCCACGCGCTCACCGACGGCGACGTCTGGGTCTCGGGTGACGTCATCTTGTGCGGCGCGGCCGACGTGCTCCACGACCAACCTGACTGCATCCTGCGCAAGCGGCTGCTCGCGTTCGATTACTTGGCCAACGAGCGCGGCTACGACTTCGTCTACAACGTGTGCGCGTCGAGCTACGTCGATGTCGCCGCGCTCGAGCGATACGTCGCCGGCGTGCCGCGCTCCGGCGTCTACCACGGCGCGGCGGTCGTGCACGGCGCCAGCGGCTTTCCGTTCGTGTCCGGCGCCTCGTTCTTGCTCTCGCGCGACGTCGCCGCCGACCTGGCCAACAGCGCCGAGCGCATCCTCGCCACCTATCCCGAGACGATGCCCGACGATGTCGTGCTCGGACACTTCATCGCCGGCAAGTACGGCGGCGCTCCGGTCGCGGACATCGCGCGCCGCATCGCGACAGCCCAAAGAGCGACCGCCAACCAGACGTTCGTGGTGCCTCACGGCGGCGGCAGCATGGACTTCGTAACGAAGCCGGAGTTCCGACAGATTCCCGAGGAGCCCAACTTTCATTTTCATTTCCATTCGGGTCGCATGTGGGAGATGGAGAATTTCCACCGTCGCTTCTTCGCGGCCGATCCGAGCGACGGAACCGCATGAAACGCGCGCTGGTGCTCGGCGGCGGCGGCTTCATCGGCGACCACCTGGTGCGCCGGCTTGCGCGCGAGCAGCGCTGGGTGCGCGCCGTCGACTTGCAGCGCCCGCGCCACGGCGCGACCTGCGCACGACGACTTCGTCGTCGGCGACCTGCGCGATCCGACCGTGTGCCGCGCCGCGCTCGGCGGCGGCTTCGACGAGGTCTATCAGCTCGCCGCCGACATGGGCGGTGCCGGCTTCATCTCGAGCGGCGACAACGACGCGGACATCATGCACAACTCCGCGCTCGTCAACCTCAACGTGCTCGACGCGTGCACGCGCGCTGCGGTCGGGCGCCTCTTCTACTCGTCGACCGCCTGCGTCTATCCCGAGCGCAACCAGCTCGATCCCGACCATCCGAACTGCAGCGAAGACAGCGTCTATCCGGCCGCGCCCGATAGCGAGTACGGCTGGGAGAAGCTCTTCAGCGAGCGGCTCTACCTCGCTTACGCGCGCAACCACGGCCTGACCGTCCGCATCGCGCGCTTCCACAACATCTTCGGGCCCGACGGATCGTGGAACGACGGCCGCGAAAAGGCGCCGGCCGCGCTCTGCCGCAAGGTCGCGCTCGCTGCCGACGGCGAGGCCATCGAGATCTGGGGCGATGGCCGGCAAACACGCTCGTTCCTCTATGTCGACGAGTGCCTCGAAGGCGTCTTGCGCCTGATGCGCTCCGACTGCTCGGAGCCGCTCAACATCGGCTCCGAGCAGATGCTGACGATCGAGGAGCTGGCCCGCCTCATCATGGACATCGCCGGCAAGCAGCTGACGATCCGCTATATCCCCGGGCCGCTGGGCGTACGCGGCCGCACGTCCGACAACCGCCTCATTCGCGCGCGACTCGGCTGGGCGCCGAGCGGCAACCTGCGCGACGGCTTACGCGCGACCTACGAATGGATCGCGGCGCAGATCGACGCGGCCAAGCAGGCGCCGCTCACGCGCTGAGATCGAGACCGGCGAATTTGCCCCATTCCGCCACGGTGCGCGCCGTGCCGAGGCCGTAGCGACCGAGGCTGGCGACGTCGCCCTTGCCGAACACGATCGTCTGCAAGCGCTCGATCATGCGATCGGTGCGCTCCCTCTGCCAGCGGCCGGTCTTGGTCTCCCAGACCTTGTGCCGATAGCCGCCCGGATAGTTCGAGTAGTCGAGGTGCCACACTTGGATCTCGTCGGGCAAGAACATGTCCCAGCCGTGGGTGAACGTGCGAATCGAGAGCGGCCCTTCGTGACCCGCGTTGATCATCGCCGGATCCTCGGGCACCTCGTCGATCCAAGCGCCGTACGTAAAGACGAAGTTGCAACAGGTGAAGGGCGTCATTTGGTGCGGCTCGGATTTGCGCGCGCGCGACATCTGGATATCGAGCCAACCTTCGGGCCGCACGATCTCGCAGCTGATGAGCGGCACGCCATCTTCCGGCATCCCCGCCCACGGGAATACGACGTTGCGCGCCTCGTCGAAGGTGAACGGCGGTGAGCTGGTGGTGAGCAGCGGCTTCTTGCTCGGCTTACGCTCGAGCTGCGCGATCAGGTTTTCGTCCCAGCCCGGCGCGAACGCCGTGTGCGAGTCGATGAGCAGATGATAGCGCTCGCCGTTGTAGAGCTTCTGCACCTCGGCACGCGCCCATCCGTAGCCGAGGCTCGCTTGGAAGGGATATTTGCGAATGCGAAACTGCGGGTGATGGCGGTAGCGATCGAGCTGCTCGTGCTCATCCGCTTGCCAGCACAGGCCGAACGTCAAGCGATCGGGATGGGTGGCGCCGGCGAGCGCCGACTCGATGGTGAACGGCAGGTACAAGTCGCGATAGGCGGCAATCGAGACGAAGATCTGCCGCTCTTTCGTCGCGTCCATCACAGCGACCTCGCGAATCGGAGCGCGCCGATGCGCTCCAGGCCTCGAATGACCCGCTCGACGTCGGTTTGCAGCGTCCCCGTTGGCATCTCGTAACGTGCTTCGAGGGTGTGGCGAATCTCGGCAATGGTGCGCGAGCCGTCACAGATGTGCCAGATCGCCGCGCCCGAAGCGTTGAGCGAGATCGCGTCCGCGCGCCCGGGAATCTCCAGGAACAGCGAGCCCAAGAGCTGGCCCTCCCGCACGTCCGCTCGTTTGCATGGTCGGAGAGACGCCAGCTCATCGCCTTCGTCATCGGCTGGCGCGGCACCGTCGGCGGCATCGCGGCTCGTCGCGAGGTCCGCCACCGCGTGAGGGACACGCGCCTCGGCCGCGGCGATCACATAGGCGACCTCGTCCGCGTCGCCGCGCGCGCCGTCGCAGCGCGCCGTTTCCGCGCGAATGAGGCTCATCAGCTCGAGCCAGCGCGCGACGATCTTGCGCAGATCGGTCGAGTGGATGAGGACCGGCAGCCGAACCGCCGCCAGCTCGAGCTGGCGATCGACACAGAAACGGTCGAGGAACGAAAATGCCGCGCCCAAACCGAACGGGCCCGCGCCCGCCGGACGGTCGAGCCAAGCGCCGGCCTTGGCCTGACCGGGCCGTATCTCATCCGCCATGGCGGCGCGGAAGTCGAAGGTCGGCTCGACGAGCAGGATGGTGCCCTGCACGTCCTCGGTGAAGAGCCATTCGAGCAGCCCTGCCGCTCTTTGATACGGCGGATAGACGTCGTCCGTGTAGGGATGCGGTGACCAGGACATCGTCGTGACGACGCGCGCGTGCGGAGACGACGGCAGCGGCCGCGACGGGTCTTGCGCGACGAGCCGAACGAGCTCGCCCGGCTGCCGCACCCGATGCCAGGAGCGCGCGAGGCGCCCAACCTGTCCGTCGACGTCGCCGGCGGCGTCGTCATGGGACGACGTGCAGAAAACGGTGTAAATCACGCCTTCGCCTCTCCCTCGACGCGGCGCCGTCGTGCCGTCGCGCCGCCCGAAAAGTGGCCCCAGCCGAAGGTCGCGCGCGGGTCGACCTCGGTGCCGCGATGGAACCACATGGTGACGGCGAAGCGGCTGTCGGCGAACGCGCCCGATGGACAGCGCACCGGCAGCGCTTCGTGCAGCTCGTCGCTCGGGAACACGACCAGGCGATTGGCCAGCGGCGCGATGGCCGTGAAGGTCTCGGCCGCAGTCCGCGCGCCCGCGGCCTCGACGCGGTCATAGAGACGCAGCTCGCCGCCGGCGAATCCGCGCGGCTGGCGATGCAAATAGTAAATACAGGTGAGCAGGCGCGGGATATCCGCAGCCTCGTCGGTGTGCGTCTTGAAATAGTAGCCGTCCTTGGCCGCCGTCAGCTGCGACTCGAAGGCGGCGAGCGGGAAGATGGGCGTGCCCAAAATCTTGCCGAGCAGCGGAAGCCAAATCAGCAGCCGATTCTCGAGCAGCCGACTGTGCACCGACTCTTGGAAGTTCAAGATCGCCTGATTTTGTCGTACGCCGGGCTCGTAGGCGCTCACCGTTCCCGCTTGGAAGTGCGCTTCGGAGAAGAGCGCATAAGCGAGCAGCTCGTCATGCTCCGGCACGCTCAGGAAATCGTCGACGACGAAGAAGCGCGGACGGCACAGGCGCAGGGTCGGGCCGCTCTCGACTCCATCGTCGCGCCACCGCTCGTCTCGCGCGTCCATTGCCTGGCTCGGTGGCCGGAGAAGCTCGCCCTTCCTTGCGCCGCCAGGCCTGGGCGGCTCGAGGACGACGGGCGGATGGCTCTCGATGGAGACGAGGTTGGCCGTCTGAAAAGACCAGGCGACGCGGCCACCCGCGAGCGGAAGCTGGACGAGCTGGTTCTCGGCGTTGCGATTGGCGAGCGCGCCGAAGAGGACGGCCAGCTCCGGCGCGCCTTCTTGCAGGCTCACTTGGCGCGTGTCGCCGCCGGCCAAGCGAATCGTGAGCGTGATTTCGCGGGGCGCCGCCATCACGCCGCGGCCTCCCAACCCGCCTCGCTGAAGCGCGCGACGATTCGCGCCGCTTCGTCCGGCTGGCTGAAGCGCAGCTGCGCCGCGGGCCGCTGTTCGACGAGCCGGCAGAGGTGGTTGACGGCGCGATCGCGGTCGATGCGAAAGTCGATCGAGGCGCCGATCAGCGCGGCGACCGCCTCCGCCGGCGACATGGGCGCGATGCGACTGTCGCGCGTATACAGCGGCGTTCTCTTGGCGATCACCAGTCGCTCGAGCGGAGCGGCAAAGCGGCCGGGCCCGGCTGCGCCTTCGGGCTGCGAGCGCGCGCACAGCGGCACGGCCACCAGGTCGGCCGCGCGGATGGCGATGACGCTGCGATCGATCAGCCGAAAGCCTTGCGCCTCGATGGCGCGCACCAACGCGTGGGTGGGATCGGCGATCTCACCCGCGATCACGAGGCCGCGCCCGCCTTTGACGAACGCCGCCGCCGAAAGCCACGTGTAGTTGTGGCGCGCGCGGGCGTAGATGCGGGCGATGTACCGCTTGAGCACGAGCGGCAGCTCCTTCGCGCCGCAGGCTATCTTCTGATCGCTGCCACGCTGCGCGATGCTGTAGGTCGTGTCGTGGCCGACGTCGAGGTTGGCGATCACGTTGCGCGCCTGCGTGGTCGCGTCCGCGCCCAGCTGCACGGAGAGCTGCTTGAGCAAGGCGGCGTCTTTGCACCACACGGCCACCTGCAGATCCTCGAAGCCGACATACACGACCGCTTCGTCTTTGGGCGCGAGCGCGGGCGCGCTCGGGCGCGCACCCAAAGACGCCGGCTTTGCCTCCGCGACCTTGACGAGCGCGCCCGTCTCGAGGACCTCGGGCAAGAGGAAGCTCTCGGGCCACTCGCGCATCCAGGCCGGGTTGAGCTGCTGGCTGACGCGATTCCACGAATAGGGCCCGGCGAAATCCTCGACCATCTCGCCGCGCTCGAGCAGGATGCACTCGCTGACGGCGTGGCGGCCGCGCTCGAGCTCCGCCTCCGCGTCCGGCAGCTCGTTCCACAAGTAGCGAAAGGCCTCGGGCTTGCCGCGATTGCCGCGATAGCGCTGGATCAGCCCGGTGAACGTGCTCGTCATCGTGCCCATGAACTCTTTCGCTTCCGCCGCCACGAGCTGCGACAGATAGGCGAGGCTCAAGCTGTCGCTGCGCGGCAGCTTGAGCAGCTCGCGGCCGTAGTGATCGAGGATGTGCCAATCGATGAAGTAGTGATGCGGATAGGCCTGCTTGATCGCCGTGAAGAAGGGATCGTCGCGCTCGTCGGTGAGGATGACCAACGGCTCCCTGCGGCTGAACAGCGGCTCCATCGCCTCGAGGGCTTCGGCCGGCTTGCGGTCGAGCGTCGTCACGCCGTAGGTGACCTTGAAGTCGCCGCGGCGGAAATGCACCGCGTTGAAGGCGCCGAGGTCGCGCGCCACGCGCTGGGCGAGCTCGGCGAACGGGCGCTTCGCCTGCATGTTCCGCAAGAGCCGGTACACCGATCGCCGCGTCTCGTGATCGAAATAGAATTGATAGCTGTAATAGCCGAGATTGGAGCGCTTATTCGCCTGCTCGGACAGCGCCAGCACGGGGATTTGCTCGTGCTCGCCCGTCACCGTCACCCAGTGGCGCCGACTGCGTGCGAAGGCGCGCGCATCGGACGAGGACACGTCGAGCGTCTTCGGAAAGTAGAGCGCGCAGTCCCACAGCGAGTGCTCGGTGAGCTCGCGGCGCGCCAGCCCAGCGAGGTCGACGGCGTCCGGCTCGACCCACGCCACCGGCATCTCGATGAGGTCGGTGACCCGGCTCGGAACGGCGTTGTCGACGCGACCGTCATAGCTGACGAGGTTGGCGGGTGGCGGAATATTGCCGTCGAGCACCAAGAGGCGATTGGTCAGATGCGCCAGGATCACGCCGATTTCGATCGACATGATGCCGTTGGACAGCCCCGAATTTCCCGACTGATAATTGGTGTACAGGAGATAGCGCATCTATTCCCTCGTCGCCGTGCCTGCAGCAGTCGCGGGATGGTAGTGAACGAAGATTCCCGCGTAGAAATCGCCGTCGAGCGGATAGGGGCGACCATGCGCCAGACGCACGCCTTCATAGAGGACGTATTCGCCCGGCTCCATGTCGACTTGGTGCACTCGACCGTCGAGGCCCTCGATGTGCAGCGGCCAGCGCGACTCGAGCGCGTGATCGATGCAGATCGTCGAGCTGACGAAGTGCGGCTGGCGATCGACATGGTTGTACAGGAAGGTTCCGCGTTGATAGCAGCGAATGCCGTAACAGGCCGAGAGCTCGAGCAGCCTACCCGCCCACGCTTCGTGCAGCGGCTTGAGCTCGTCGGCGAGCTGCGCGTTGAACGCGTCCTCTTGGAATAGGAGCGCCGGAATCACGTCTTGGCGAGCGCTGCGAATTTCGTCGGAGGCGCGCTCGGGACGAAACTGCGCCAGGTTGTCGCGCAACTGCGTCACCAGTCGTGCGTGGATGGCCGGCGCCAGTCGCCCCTTTTGGAAGCCGAGCCCGAGACTGGGCGCCGCGGCCTGCATCTCTTCGCACTTCTTGCGTAGATACGGCGGCGCCGTCAGCTCCGTCAGCAGCGGCTGCCCCGGCTCGGCTTCGCGCGCGCGACTCATGCGTGCTCCTTCTGAAGGCGCCTCCGCGCGGCGAGGCCGAGGTCGAAAAATCGGCGCTCGAGGTCGGTCTTGGCCGAGGCGCGAAAGCTGGCCAGGTTCTCGGCGAGGAAGTCGCGATCGGCGAACAGCTGCTTGTTCCACGCCGAGCCCAAGAAGGGGCCGCCGCAGCCGTCGTTGACGTCGGCGTAATAGTGGAAGAACGAGCCGGCGGCGACCGACTCCTGCTGCGGCACCGGTGTCATGAACTGCGGCGCTTGCAAGAGCTCGTAGTCGACACGATTGGCCGTCAGCGCCATGGCAAAGCAGGCCATCTCCGCCATCCACACGCGGCTATCGGGAAGGCCGCCGGTCTTGCCGAGCAAGTAGATGATCTGCGCGAAGCGGAAGCAGTCTTTGATGACCTTGTCGTGCTTCAAGGTCGCGCCGGTCATGAAGACGGTGACGGCGCCGCGTTTGAGCTCGGTTCGACAGCCGAGCGCACCGAGCAGCTGTTGCAGGTCGATGCCGCTGTCGTCGTCGCCGCGGCTGAGAAAGCGCGGGTCGCGCATGATCGCGTCCGCGGCCAAGGCATTTCCGACCGGGAACACCTCGCGGTTCAGGTCACCGTACAAGAAGACGTCGCTGTCCATGAGGCAGACGAGATCAGCGGCAGCGACCCGCGGCGCCATCGCGTTGAGGGCCTCGACGCGGTTGAGCGCCACGTAGCCGCCATCATGCGACGAGAAGTCGATCTTGTGGCTGTGCGCGTGGTTTCGTCCCGTGAGCACGCCGACCCCGTAGAGCGAGACGAGACGCGTCAGCGCCGGCGAAAGCGCCGCATGATCGTTGCACACGACGAGCGTGATGTCCCAGCCGGGCGCGAGCTGACCGACGAGCGACTCGAGCAGAATGCCGAGCTGCCAATGAAAATACGGTTTGTCCTCGACTCCGAAGACGAAGCGCACGCGCGGCCGGAGCGCGACTCCCGTTACCGTGTCGTCCGCGAAGGCCACCTCGTCGGCGAGCGCGCGCTCGGATGAAGGCAGCGCCAAATCGATCATGCCGAGCTGCGCAAAGTGGAACAGCGCCTCGGTGATATCGGCCAGGATGCGAACGTTTCTTCCGTCGTAGCGCGTGCGCAGCGCGTCGAGCATGTCGAGCGCCGTGTGCGCACCGTCGCAGAGCTGCCAGACCGCGGCCGCCGACTCGTTCAGCGCCAGCGCGACCTCACCATCGGGCGACAAGACCACGAGCTCGTTGGCGACGGGAAACAACGAAAAGCCCAGCTTCGCTTGCGGTCGCGCGCTCGAACGGCCGCGAGCACGCGCGCCCATGTCGTTCATCAATGACGTCTCTCCCGCGCAAGCTTCGGGTTTCGGGCCGCGACGATGCTACCGCGATTTCACGAGCCACGAGCGCAAATTAAAGTATCCAGCCGCGCGCCTGCGCCTCTTCGAACGTCACCGCGAGCGCCCAATCGGCCTCCGAGTGAATGGTCACGGGATCGGGATTCTTGCCGGTGAAGACATCGGGGTGCGCGCGTTTCCGCTGAAAATCGAAGCCGGAGTACAGCTCGTATTGGCGCAGCGTGCGCGCGCGTCCGAGGCTGTAGGGCCCGAGCGTGTGCCCCTCGTTCGCGTAAACCAGGCGGCGCAGTCGCTCCAGCGCCGTGGCGTTGCGCCGGCGAACGACCTCGTCGCCATGCTCCCAATGACGACGCGGCGGCGCGCCCCGGTGCAACATGTGCCAAGCCAGCACCTCGGTCGGCAGGAAGAAGTCGTATCCCCAGGTATAGCTGCGAACCGAGACGCTCAGCTCTTCGCCCCAATAATAGTGGTCGGGATCCTGCGGCACCTCGACGTTCCATTGACCGCGCGTAAAGACGAAGCCGCCGTTGACGACGCGGGTTCTGCCCGGCTTTTGCTGGTTGGGCTCGCCGAAGCCGAACCACGGCGCCCAGCCGCCTTGCTCGGACCAGTCGCTGACGCGCGTCGTCGGCACGCCCATGTCCAAGCGGCGCTGCAGCGAGCCGTCGTCATCGTAGTAAAAGAGCGGCGAATTCATGGTCAGGATCGGCTTTTCGGCCGGGAGCGACTCGAGCATCTGGACCAAGCGCGCATCCCAGCCGGGCTCGAGCTTCATATGCGAATCGATCTGCAGCGTATAGGGCTCGCCGCGCCACTGCGACTGGGCCAGATTGCGCGCCCACGGTCCGCCTTGGCTCTCTTGGACGGTGCGATCGATGAAGCGAAAACGCACATCGCGACGGAACCGCGACAGATCGAGCGGCGCGGCCGGATCGGCCTGCCAGCAGATGCCGAAGCGGAGCGCGGCCGGATGGCGCGCCATCGCCAGGCAGTCGTCGAGCGTGCGCGGCAGCTCCGGGTCGGCGTAGGCGGCAATGGCGACGAAGATCCGCTGGTCCGTCTTCATCACGCGCGCTCGAGCTTACACCACCGAGCGGCATGATAGGCTGCAGCGTCTACCGCTCGCCAAGCGACGAGGACGACCTTCGATGATGGACATCGTCGCGCGCGAGCCCGCGCAGCGCGCCACTTACAAGATCTATTTCCCGCTGTTCGATGACGTCGAGTCACTCAGCAACGAAGTGCGGCTCACCCATCAAGGGCTGCGCCAGCACCCGCACGTGCAGCTGGTCGACCGGCCGGAGCTGGCGGACTATCTCGTCCTCTGCCAGAACCACCTCGTCGCTCACAATCCGCATCACGCGCGCTTCGTCGCGATCAAGGACCAATACAAAGACAAGACGATCATGCTCGACTACGGCGACGATCCCCATGAGCTATGGGATCGGCACGACTTCCGCTGGCGGCTGTACTTCAAGCGCAGCGTGGTCGATCGGCGGCAAGGGCGCGTGCTCGGCTATGCCGGTCTGCCGGTCTGGCCGACGGCGTACGCGGTGGTCGACGACATGTGCGAGCCGCCGCTGCCTCTCGACAGAGAACACCGTCACGCGCGCCCGCTCGACCTGTCCTGCCTGTTCGACGATAGCGTCCTCGAGAGTCCGTATTTTCGGCTGGCCCGCGGGCGGCTGCTCAAGTTTGCCAAGCGTCTCGTGGCGACGCACGGTCTGAACGCGCAGCTCGGGACCGTCTCCGAATGCGGACCGGTCGGCCGGTCGGCCATCGATCCCAAATACAAAGAATGCCTGTGGGCCAGCAAGATCGTGTTGCACGCCAACCCGGATCGGTGGGAAGGCGATGCGCGGCTCTGGGAGGCGCTGGCTGCCGGCGCGCTGGTATTCGTCGAACGGTTGCATGCGCCCATCGCGCACCCGCTCGTCGATGGCGAGCATCTCGTCTTCTACGATTTCACCGACGCGGGCATGGCGATCCTCGAGCGGCAGATCCTGCATTACCTGGCGAGCGACACAGAGCGCGAGCGCATCGCGGTGCAAGGAAGGCGGTTCGTGCTCGCGCATCATCGTTCGATTCACCGGGCCAACGAGATCATCAGTCGACTCGAGCAGCCGAGCGCCACCAAGGTCACGGCGAGCGCCAAGCCCGACATCATCGTGGCCATGGCCAGCGGCTGCGCGCGCCTCGGCGACTACCGGACCTTCGTCGCGACCTTGCGCCGCAGCGGCGCCACCTGTCCCGTCTTTCTCGGCATCGACGCCGGCTCCGCGTCCGCGCCGATCAAAAAGTACCTGCTCGAGCACGCCGTCAATTACTTCATGGTCGAGCCCATGACGGGTGGCGACCGCTTCGGCGAATACGCCAAGTGGCTACGCGACGTCGATTTTCGCTACGCGCTGCTGCTCGACTTCGGCGCCACCTACTTTCAACGCGATCCGTTCCTCGACGTCGACGGCTACATGGCTGGTTGCGACCTTCTCGTCATGTCGGAGCTGGTCTTGGGGCGCAAGGCGGCGCTGCTGCGATTACTCGACGCGCTCGCCGCGCTCGACCCGTCGCAGCGCGTCCAGCCGGACGTGCTGAGTCAGCTCGCACGGACAGGCCATCTCGACCATTGCGGTCGGATCCAGATCGAGCGCGCCGGCCAGAGCCTCGTCCATCAGCGTGAAGGACGAGTCGAGCCGTTGCGCGATCACGACGGCTGGCTGCTCGATGACGACGGCAACGTCTCCTCCGTCGTGCAGTGCGACACGCGACTCCCCGACCTCGCGCCGTTCGTGTCGCGGTTGAGCGATTACGAGCAGCCGGACGAGCTGTTCGTGGCGAGCGGCAGCCGGCCCTATCGCGGGCAGAAATTCACGCTGTCGTCGCGCGCCGGGCTCAGGCCCGACGCAGTCTCGCGCCTGATCGCGCTGGCCAAGAGCATCTCCGTCGACAAAAAGCCGCTCTTCGTGCTCGACCGTCGTTTCCGGCGCGGCTTCGTCTTTGCTTACGGCGTGCTGAGCATCGATCTATTGGCGGAACCCGAGCCGCTGCGGCGCCGCTTCTTCCACCCTTCGGACGACCGCAAGAAGTGCGCGCAATTCTGCGAGAAGCACGGTTACGCCGTCTTCCGCGTCGACGAGCACGCGCTCTTCGCGAGCGTCGGAGCGACCGCGGATCGCGTGCTCACCGCGGACAGCTTTGCCGAAGCGCGCGCGCTCGCCGAGCGTTGGATCTGAGTCGCTGCTGGCTCTATTGGGACGTCGCTCGACGTCTTCGGCCGCGGCGCTCGTTGCGTTCGCTGCCCTCGCTGAACCAGGCCACCGTTTGGGCGAGCCCGCGCTCATACGAGACCGTGGGCTCCCAGCCGAGCAGTCGGCCCGCGCGGCTGATGTCGGGGCAGCGCTGCCGCGGATCGTCTTGCGGCAGCGGATGAAACTCGAGCCGCACGTCGCTGCCGACGGCGCGGCGCACGTCTTCGGCGACCGACAAGATGGTGCGTTCGTCCGGGTTGCCGAGATTGACGATGGGAACGACCTCGGCGCTCGACTTGGAAAACTCCATGAGCGCGCCTAAGCCGGCGACGAGATCATCGACGTAACAGAAGCTGCGCGTCTGGCTGCCGTCGCCATAAATGGTGAGCGGATCGCCGCGCAGCGCCTGCGTGATGAAGTTCGGGATGAGCCGTCCGTCGCCGCTGGCCATGCGCGGTCCGTAGGTGTTGAAGATGCGCGCGATGCGCACCTCGGTGCCGTATTGCGCGGCCCACGACGTGGCCATCGCTTCGCCGCAGCGCTTGCCCTCGTCGTAGCAGCTGCGCACGCCGACGGGATTGACGCGGCCGTGATATTCCTCGCGCTGCGGGCTCACGTCGGGATCGCCATAGACCTCACTCGTCGACGCGATGAGGAGGCGAGCACCGACCTCGCGCGCGCATTCGAGCGCGTGCATCGTGCCCATCACCGCCGTCTTGATGGTGCGAACGGCGTTGCGTTGGTAATGCACGGGCGACGCGGGGCAGGCGAGGTGCCAGATACGGTCGACCTCGAAGTGGAACGGCTCGCAGACGTCACCGCGAACGAATTCCACCGCGTCGGTGTCGAGGTTCGCACGGCTGCCGGTGAACAAGTTGTCGAAGCAGATGACCTCCTCATGCGCGCGCACCAACGCGTCGCACAGGTGCGACCCGATGAACCCAGCGCCGCCGAGGACGAGATGCCGCATCAGAGCCGCTCGAACCTGAGCGCGCCGATCTGCTCGAGGCGCCGCAAGACGGCCTCGGTATCGGGCTGCAGGCTGCCTTGCGGGAGCTCGAAGCGCGATTCGAGCGTTCGGTGGATGTCGGCGATCGTGTGCGTGCCGTCGCAGGCTTCCCAGATCGCGGCGCCGGAAGAGTCGAGCGCCAACGTGTCCGCGCGGCCGGGAATCTCGAGGAAGATCGAGCCGTAGATCTTGCCCGTGCGCACGCCGTCGCCGCGCAGCGGCCGCATGAACGTGAGCTCGTGTCGATGCGCGCGCCGTTCGCGCAGCTCGGCCAACAGCGTCAAGAGCTCGCGGCCCGTGCCCGCCTTTGCCGACAGCGGATCGACCGGATGATCCAAGCTGCCATCGCCGCTCGCATCCCACACGATCGCGCCGCTCGCCGACTCGACGGCGCGCTGGCAGTCGATGATCGGCGCCGCGCTCTCGATGGCATGCGTGTCCGTCGCGAGCTCGGCCGCTGCGTGCGGAATGCGCGCCTCGGCGGCGGCGATCAGATAAGCCACGTCGTCGGCCGCGCGCAGCGGACCGTCTTCGGTGAGCGCGGTCTCGGCGCGAATCAGGCTCATCAGCTCCAGCCAGCGGGCCGCGATCTTGCGCAGATCGCTCGAGTGGATGATGAGCGGCAGCTTCACCGCGTCCAGCTCGAGCGCGCGATCGACGCAAAACTGGTCGAGGAACCCAAAGTCTCGGCCGAGGTCGAACGGACCGTCGCCGCGCGGGCGCTCCGGCCACGCCATGGCTTTGGCTTGGCCCGCTCGCGCTTCCTCGGTCACCGCCGCGCGAAAGACGCAGCGCGGCTCGACGAGGAGGATGGTCCCATCGACTTGCTCGCCGAACAGCCATTCGAGAATCGCGGCCGCTTTGTGGTACGGCGGATAGACGTCGCCCGTGTACGGATGCGGCGACCACGCCGTCGTCGCCACGACGCGCGCGTGCCGATGCGTCGGCGCCGGCGGCGCTGGAGGGCGCGCGACCAGGCGCACCAGCTCGCCCGGTTGCCGCACGCGCGCCCACGAGAGCTCGAGCAGCTCGCACTGCCACTCGGGCTCACCGAAGCTGCAAACGACCGTGTGGATCACGAGCCCACGCTGCGCAGCTGCGGCGCGACCACGCCGCAAAAGAAGTGGCCCCAGCCGAAGCGTGCCTGCGGATCGACCTTGTCGCTGGCGTGCAGCCAGACGGTGATGGCAAAGCGGCTGTCGGCGAATTCGCCCGATGGACAGCGCACGGGCAGCGCTTCGTGGAGCTCATGGCTGGCGAACACGACCAGCCGATTGGCCACCGCCTGCACCGGCACGAACGACTCGGCGGCCCTGACCTCGGCGCCGCCTTCGACGGAGACGGCGTCGTAGAGCCGCAGCTCGCCGCCGCTGAAACCGCGCGGCTCGCGGTGCAAATAGTAGATACAGGTCAGCGCCCGCGGCGTCGTCGGCGATTGGTCGGCGTGCGTCTTGAAATAGTGGCCGTCGCGCGCCGCGGTCAGCTGCGACTCGAGCTGCGCCAGCGGAAACACCGGCAGCCCCAAGCGCTTGGCGATGAGCGGGAACCAAATGAGCAGCCGATTTTCGAGCAGCCGACTGTGCACCGACGCGCCGAAATCGAGGATGACCTGATTCTGCCGCACCTCGGGCGTGTAGGACTCGGTCACGGTGCCAGCCTCGAACTGCGCCTCGGAGGCGAGCGCATAGGCGAGCAGCTCGTCGTGCTCTTGTGGGCTCAGGAAATCGTCGATGATCACGCAGCGAGGACGACGCACGCTCAGCGACGAAGCGGAACGCGTGGCCTCGGGCTGAGCCGCCGCGTTTGGCTGCGCTGGGCTCAGCCGTTCGGGAGCGAGCACCACCGGCGGCTCACTCGTCACGGAGACGATCTTCGCCGTTTGAAACGACCAGGCGCGGCGGCCGCCGTCGAGCGGCAGCTGCAGGAACCGGTTCTCAGCCCACGGCGAGGCGAGCGCGGCGAACAGCGCCAGCAGCTCGGGCGCATCTTCGCGCAGCCGCACTTCACGTGCTTCGCCGCTGACCAGGTTGATCGTGAGCGTGATGTCGCGCAGTGTCCCCATCAGTCGGTGGCCTTCGTGTCCGCATGGGCGAGGCGCGAACGGAGCCACGTCCTCTTAACCGTGCGGCGGCAATGAGTCGTGCGCATCCGAACGACGTTACGAAGTGGTCGCGCGCAGTCGAACGCGCGCAGTCGCGCGCGCCGCGCCGAGCGCGATGAAGCCGACCGAGCTCGACCCGCAGTCGGGCGCGCTCGCCATTCCCAACACCGGTGACACCGTTGGCGCCAGGGTCGGCGCGGGGACGCAGTGGCCGGCCATGGTCGGATGCGCGGTCGGCGCTCGCGTCGGCGGCGCGGTCGGCGCTCGCGTCGGTGGCGCAGTCGGCGCTGGCGTCGGCGGCGCCGCTGTCGGCGGCGCGGTGGGCGCCCGCGTCGGCGCCAGGGTCGGCAAATTGATCACGGAATGGTCGTCGCCGGCGCCACCGTAGTAAGCCAGCGCCGTGCCGGGCTTCAAGATCGTGCCCAGCCCCGCCGCCAGCTGCGCCATCGGCAGCGATAGGACCACCGGCGCCACCCACATCTTCTTCAGCGCGTCGCGGCGCGATGGATCGGCCGCCGGCTCGTCCGGCTTGGCGTCGGCCGCCTGCGCGTGCGCCGGCTCGGACGACTCCGCCGCGTCGTGCTGCTCCAGCTTCCTCTTGAGCTCCTCGAGCTCGGCGAGCAGCTGCTCTTTGGTCTTCTTGTCGCTACCGTCGCTCAAGAGGTTGTACCTCGGCCATCACGGAGTGATTTCGACGAGCGCGTGCAAGCTCAGATAGCGCAGAAACGTAACCACATCGCGCTCGAGCACCGAACGATCCGGCGCGACGTAGTCACTTTCCAGCTGCTCGCACAAGGCGGCAATCGTCGACGCTTGCTCGAGGTGTTGCCAAATGGTCTTACCAGCTTCGTCGAGGCCGACATAGAGGCCGCGCTCGACGCTCATGAGAATGTGCCGGCCTCCGACGTCGGCCGAAAGGAAGGGCTTGCGCGCGACTCGCGACGCCAAGCTCACCCCCCCGCTGCCAGCGCCCGACCAGAGCATCCTGCTAGTGAAGGTACGCCATGTCCTTGTGGTCAACAAGCGCGAACTGGCCTAGCATCGCGGGCACTGACTCGAATCATGCTGCGTTCGCTCGATGATGTCCTCTCGCCGCTCACCGTCGGAGAATTCGCGGCGGCGGTCGACGGCAGGAAGCGCTTCCACGTGCAGACGACCGATCCGCGGCGCGCGGAGTCGCTGCTGCCGTGGCCCGAGATCGAGGCGATGATCTCGATGCGTCGCTTCGAGAACATGAAGGTGATGCACAACGGCATGGTGGTGCCGCCGCAGCTGTACAACGCGGACGTGAGCGCGCTGCACGACGTGCTCTTGCAAGGCGCCAGCATCGTCGCCACGCGCGTCGACGCGGATGTGCCGCAGATCCAGTGGCTGGCGACCGCGATCGAACGGCAGCTCGGGCGCGAGGTCGGCGTCAATGCGTATCTGAGCTTCTCGGAGGGCGGCGCGTTCAAGCCACACTGGGATCGGCACGATGTGCTGGTCTTGCAAGTCCACGGCGCGAAAACGTGGAGCATCTGGAACGCGACGCTCGACAATCCCGTCGAGATGTCGCGCTTCGCCAAGCACGACATCACGGACGCGCCCTGTCAGTCGCTCGAGCTGGCGGCCGGCGACGTCCTTTACATCCCGCGCGGAGAGCCGCACGCCGCGTCGGTGTCGAGCGGCGCCTCGGTGCATCTGACGTTCGGGATCGAGCGCATCACCGGCGTCGACGCGTTACAGCGGCTGCAACAGGCGGCCGGCGAAGATGCCTTCTTGCGCGCGGATGTGCCCACCAAAGAGCGGCCCGCGCAGCTGCACGCGTTCGAAGCCGAGTGGAAGGCGCGCTTGCACCGCCTGGTCGACGCGACTGACCTAGCGCAGGTTTTGCACGACAGCGACCTGCAGCGACCGCCGGTTCGGCAGGCCTCCTTGTCGACGTTCGCGGAGCCGAGCGATCTCGTACGGCTCACGTTGCGGCGGCGCGTTCCGCTCGATGGCGGCACGGTGACCATTGGCGGCGTCGCGCACCCGCTCTCGGCCGCGGCCATCGACCTCTTGCGCCGCTTGTTCGAGCGCGACTGGCAGACGCGCGCTGCGCTGACGCAGGCGCTGGCGCCGCGTCACGAGCCCTCAGCGGTCGAGCGCGCGCTCCGCGAGCTCGCGCGGCTCGGCTTCATCGCCACGCATCGTCCGATATAGCGGCGCGATGCGTTCGGCGACGAGCTGTCGCTCCGCTTCGGACAGCGGCGCGTGCGCGCGGGCGCGGAACGGCTGCTCGCTCTGCGCCTTGGAGTCGAAGCGCGCTCGCTCGCGCATGCGTTCGATGGCCGACGGCGCGAAGGTCAGCTGCGCATGGGGCGCGACCTCATCCCAGACGGCATCGGGCAGCCGCGCGTAATCGACCGTGCGCAAGGAAAGCTTGGCGGCGTGCGCGGCCGAGAACAGCGCTTCGATGGCGTGCAGCCGAAAGCGCGCCGCCGAC
The DNA here is from genome assembly GCA_963785725.1 of uncultured delta proteobacterium. Classification (GTDB taxonomy): domain Bacteria; phylum Myxococcota_A; class Polyangia; order Palsa-1104; family Palsa-1104; genus JAQBQH01. Next base: position 494,762 of record CAWAWS010000003.1, read on the forward strand.
ATCGCCCGCGCCTCGTCGACCGTGAGGCCGAACAGCGCCAGCGCCGGATCGCCCGTCTCGCGCCAGCTCAGCCATGCCGCCGGCTGTGCGGCGTGCGAGGCCAGCACCCGCAACGGATCGCGCTGCAGCCAGATCATCGGCGTCGCCGGAAACGCGCGCTGAATCAGGTTCACCGCCAGCACGTTCCAGCTCGTGAGCTTGAGGACGAGGTGGCGTGCGCCGGCGCGGTTGCGGCCGAGCGCGCGCACGACCAAGCGAAACAGCTCCACCTTATCGTGCTGATCGAGGCGCGCCGCGACGATGTTGTTGACGACGTTGACTTCCGAGAGCACGACATAATCGGGCAGCGCCGCCAACATCTGCGCCAGCAAGGTCGACCCGCAGCGCGACACTTGAAAGATGAACAGCGACGGCTCGAGCGTCGGCCGCTCGTCGAGCGCGCGCAGCACGTCGACTCCGGTCAGCGCCTTGAGCTTGTCATTGGGCAGTCGCGCCAGCGTGTCGCGAAAGAACGGCTCGACGAAGCGCACGTCGCGCAGATCGGCCCAGGTGAACAGCGGCTCGGGCAGGAATCGCACCGCGATGGGCGTGCAGTGCGCAGCGTCGTGCACGGTCACGAGGTCAGCCGCCCGGCCTCAAATCATCATGCCCGGCCGGATCAGGCGCGCGAGCTGCAGCTCGGCGAAGCGCAGTCGCTGACGCGGCTCGAGCATGCGACAGATGTCGAGCGTGCGCTCGAAGCCGATCTCGTTCAACGTCTGACGCTGCTCGCGAATCCTCTCGCTGGTGGCGCGTATCTCCGCCTCGTTCAGCGCGACCAAGTTCAGCTTCTGTTGCGCCACCAGCCGCTCCAGCTCCTCGCGCGCATGGCCGTAGCGCTCGAGGTCGCGGTCGAAGATGGCTTGCAGCTGCGCGCTCTGCGCCGGGGCGAGATCGAGCTGGTCGAGGATGGAGCGCCCCTTCTTCTTCGGTTCGCGCCGCGGCTGTGGTGCCGTTGGGACGATCTCACCCATCAGCCGAGCCAAGAACTTACGCCTCTCCATCACCCGATTTTCTCACGGCGGGCGCCCAATCGCAAATGAGGTGCACGCGCGGCGCGACGCCGTCGTTGCTCGCCGAGTGCTGGCGCCGGTTGTTGATCTCGACGACGTCGCCCGGCTTCAAGTGGCGCAGCTCGCCGCCGACGCGGAACAGCGCCTGCGCGTTGGTGACGACCGCGACGTGCAGCCGATGGCTGTTGGCCAGCGAGAAGCCGGCATCGACGTGCGGCGGGATCGAGCCGCCCGGCCGCAAGCGCACCAGCAGCGAGCGAACGATCCAGCCCGCATCGCCGAAGCAGCCGGCGATCACGCCGTGGATCGGCTCGATGACGTGCGCAAAACGCGCGTAGCTCTCGCGCCGCGTCGGCTCGGCATGGCGAAAGTCGGCGTCGAAGAGCAGCGGAATGGTCTGCGTGTCACGATGCGTCGGGAAGGTCTCCTGGCGAAAGCGATCCGCCAGCCAATCCTCATCGGACAATCTCGACAGCTCGGCACAGAGCGCCGCGATGTCGACGGTGCCGCGCTGGAAGTAGTTCCCTGCGAAGTCCACGACGGCTGCTACAATCATGTCTCGTTCGCGTGTTCATTACAAAGTCATTCGTCTTCATCCATCTGCACAAGTCGGGCGGGACGTTCGTAAACCGCTTTCTGCAGCGCTTCTTTTCCGACGGACAGCGGCTGAATTGGCATCTGCCGCGCGCTTTTCTACCGCGCGACTTCCGCGCCCTGCCCGTCTTGGGCGTCGTGCGCAATCCGTGGGACTACTACGTCTCGTGGTTCACGTTTCAGTCGTCGATGCGCCCGCAGCAGCAGAACGCGCTGTACCGCGCGGTCTCGGACGACGGCACGCTCGCTTTTTCACCCGCGATCGCCAACCTCGTGAAGCTGTGCGACGACCGCGAGCGCTGGCAGGCCCTCCGCGCGCAGCTGCCGGACGCGTTCGTCGACCACGGCATCAACCTCACCAAGCGCTGCATCGATCCGCTGCTCGGCTCGGGACGCGGCTTTTATTCGTTCCTGTTTCAGCGCATGTTCGCGCCGCCGGAAGGTGGCGATGGAGGCGGCGTGACGTTCGCGCGCATGGAGTCGCTGCGCGGCGATCTGCTGCAGTTCCTCGGCGACGTCGGCGTCGAAGTTACCGACGAGATGCGCGACTTCCTGTTGCGCTCGGAGAGAGTGAACGTCACCGAGCACGCGCCGTTTGCCACCTATTACGACCCGGCCTTGCGCGACGAGGTCGGCGCGCGCGACCGCGAGGTCATCGAACGCTTCGGCTACCGGTTCAAAAGCGATAGTTGAAGCGCTCCACGTCTTCGGCGTAGCGACGGGCGACGAGCGCGCGCGCGCGCGGCCCGTAATATTGCGTGTAGTGACCGTGCTTGGTGCGGTTGAGGAACGGCAGCTCGATGGCGGGAAAGCCGGCGCGTTGGCAGATGTGCTGCCAGTCTTCGCTGACGCGCTCGATGCGTCCCAAGAAGTCGGGCAGCCAGCGGCCGGCATCGTCGCGAAAGAAGCTGCACTGCGAGCGCAAGTGAACATCCAACAGCGCGTCTTCGCTGTGCGCGACCACTTCGACGAAGTCGTCGAACGTCATCTCGAGGCGAAAACGGCCGTCCTGCTGGAACCAGGGCGGCAGCGCGACCAGCCCTTTTTCACGATTGTCCGTGAAGGTGAACGCGTACGCCGACAAGAGCCGCGCCCACGGATTGCGCACGAAGCCGAAGCGAAAATGATCGGTGAGCGCATGGACGGCCATCTTGTCGAAGCCGGGAATCTCGGTCTTGAAGCGGTGCCGCGCCGGCCCGTCGCCGCGTTCGCTGATCGGGTGGCCGGCGAGCTTGGCCGCGACATAGGCGAGCGAGGTCGACGCCACCTTGGTCTGCGCGAGCAGCAGCGCGCGATACGGCGGAATGATCACGATGCCGTTGTAGGGCTGCATGCTCATGGTCGCGCCCACGATTTCACGAAGACAACGCCCTCGCAAGCCGCGCCTCCGCTGACGGCGCCCGCTCGGGCACGACACTTTTGCCGGCGTTGCCGAGTCGGTGTCGCATCGAACCGCTCAAGTCGTCACGGCTGGGGCCGATGGACTAGAAGAGGGGGCATATCGTGGCGGTCGTGTACGTCGTGGCTGACGAGCCCACAAACCGTGAGCTCGTCGGGGCGTGCCTGACTGGAGACGGCCATACGCTGGTCGAGTTTGCGCGGGGAGACGATGCCGTAGCGGCGTGCGACTCGCAGCCTCCCGATCTGGTGCTGCTGGACCTCGTGATGCCCGGCCTAGAGGGCATTGGGACGGTCGAGCGGCTCAAGCGGCGGCACGGCCCCTTCCTTCCCGTCATCGTGGTGTCGGCGCTCAACGACACCGAATCGCGACGACAGTCACTTCTGGCCGGCGCCGACGACTTTCTCCTCCAGCCGTTCGACGCGCCAGAGCTCATCATTCGCGTGCGCAATCAGCTGGCGCGGCGGCAGAGCTCGATCGAGCAGCTGGCGCTCAAAGCCGAGCTGCTCGAGCTGCGGCGCTTCCGCACCGCGATGGCGCAGACGATCGTGCACGATCTGAGGAATCCGTCCTGCGCCGTCTTGGCCAGCATCGACTACGTCCTCGAGGAGTGGAGCACGCTCCCGGGAGAAGTCGTCGAGGCGCTGCAAGACGCACAGAAGGCCTCGCATCGCGTCGGCGAGCTCTTGAGCAACTTGGCAGACATGACGCGCATCGAAGAGGGGCAGCTCCAGCTCGTGCGCAAGCAGGTGGCCTCCGACGATCTGCTGCGCGAGCTGGCGGCGCCGCGGGAGTGCGAGGCGCGCCGGCGAAAGATCGAAATTACGTATGGCGTCGCGTCCGGCGCCGAGCAGCTCGACATCGACCGCAGCCTGTTCATGCGCATGATCGAGAACCTGCTCGACAACGCCATTCGCTACACGCCGCCCAAAGGCCGCATCTCGGTCAGCATCCGGCGCGCCGATTCGGGCATGCGAATCGAAGTGGGCAACAGCGGTGCGCCGGCGCCCGATTGCGTTCGCACCGTCGTGTTCGACAAGCTCGGCCAGACAGACGGCGACTCGGGACGCATGAACCTCGGGCTCGGACTCCACTTTTCCCGGCGCGCCGTCGAAGCGCACGGCGGCCGCATCTGGGTCGAGGAGCGCCCCGAGCTCTCCACGGTCTTCTGCATCGACCTCCCCGACACCGCACATGCGTGAGCCCACGCGGCGCGTGCTCATCGTCGACGACAATCGGGCCATCCACGCAGACTTCCGCGAGATGCTCGCCAGCTTCGAGACGCCGAACGCGCTCGACGAGCCGGAGAGGCCGAGGTCCGCGCCGGCAGGCGGCGACGTGACGGCGGATCCCTACGAGATCGACTCGGCCTTCCAAGGCGAAGAGGCGCTGGCGATGGTCCGTGCAGCCCTGGCCGCCGGTCGCCCCTATGCGGTCGCGTTCGTGGACATGAGCCTGCCGGCCGGTTGGGACGGCTTCGAGACCATCCGTCACATTCGCAGCGTCGACGCGTCGCTGCAGCTGGTTCTCTGCTCGGGTTTCTCCGGTCATTCATGGAGTGAGATCGCGCAGAGGCTCGATCGCTCGGACGGCCTCTTGATCCTCAAGAAGCCGTTCGACTACATCGAAGCGGTGCAGCTCGCCAGCACGCTGACGCGCAAGTGGACCTTGCACCGCGAGCTGCAGCAGCGAATGGAATATCTCGAGGCGACGGTGCAGGGCCGCACGGCCGAGCTCGAGCGGTCCAATCGGGCGCTGCTTCAGACGATCTACGAACGGCAGCGCATCGAGGGCGAGCTGCGCCTGGCGCAAAAGCTGGAAGCGGTCGGCCGCCTCGCCTCGGGCATCGCTCACGAGATCAACTCGCCGGTGCAGTTCGCCAGCGACAGCATCGCCTTCGTCCGCGACGTCCTCGGCAACCTCTGGGGCCTGCACGATCGCTACCGCAAGCTGGTCCCCTTCTTGGCGACGCACACCGAGCTGCAGCCGCTGCTGGCGGAGCTGCTCGAAGCCGAGGAGCGCGCCGACGTCGACTACGCGAGTGAACAGGTGCCCAAGGCGATCGACCGCGCGCTGCTCGGCCTCGATCGTATCGCCACGCTGGTGCGGTCGCTCAAGCGCTTTGCCGAGCCCGACACGGGCGCGAAGGCGCCGGCCGATCTGAACGAGGCGATCGCCAGCACGCTGATCATCGCCCACAACGAATACAAATATGTCGCCGACCTCGACACCGACTACGGAGTGCTGCCGCCGGTCTCGTGCCACATTGGCGAGATCAATCAGGTGGTGTTGAGCGTCCTCATCAATGCCGCCCACGCGGTCGCCGACGTCGTCGACGGCAGCGACAGTCGCGGCCGCATCTCGTTGTCGACGCGCGCCGGCGCCGAGGACGTCGTCATCGCCGTCTCCGACACGGGCGCCGGTATCGCTCCTGCCATTCGCGACAAGATCTTCGATCCCTTCTTCAGCACCAAAGACGTGGGCCGGGGCAGCGGGCAGAGCCTGGCCATGGCGCGCGCGGTGGTCGTCGAGAAGCACGGCGGCAGCATCAGCTTCGAGACCGCGGAAGGGCGAGGCACCACGTTCTTCATCCGCCTGCCCATCCGTACCGCCACAGGCTCGGAATGAAGCACATCCTCTTCGTCGACGACGATGAAAACGTGTTGGCCGGCCTGCGCAATCGGCTGCGTCCACAGCGGGCGCGTTGGGAGCTGAAGTTCGTGCAGAGCGGCTACGAAGCGCTGGAGGAGCTCGAGCTGACGCCCTTCGACGTCGTCATCTCCGACATGCGCATGCCGGGCATGGGCGGCCCCGAGCTACTGGCGCGGGTCAAGGAGCGCTATCCGGACGTCGCCCGCATCGTCTTGTCCGGCGAGGCCGATCGCGAGGCGGTCCTGCGCGCGCGGCCCATTGCACATCAGTTCCTGACCAAGCCTTGCGACGGCAACGTGCTGCGCTTGGTCATCGAGCGCGCGTGCGCGCTGCGCGCGATCCTGTGTGACGATGGGCTGCGTGGCCTCATCGGCCGGCTCGATCCGCTGCCGTCACCGCCGCCGCTGTATCGGGAGCTGGCGCAAGCGGCGCGGGCAGCGCACGCCGACGGCGCCGAGCTGTGGCGCATGCTCGAGGCCGATGCCGGCCTGAGCGCGGCGGTGACCCGGCTGGCGAGCGATGCCGGGTTGGACAGCCCGCCGGCGCTCACGCCCGAGCTCCTGCAGTGCTTGACGCTGGCGGCGGCGCTGTTCGCGCTCACCGCAGGCAATCCGTCGCTGGTCGAGCTGCCCGCGCGTGCCGTTCGGGCGGCGCGGATCGCCCGCCGCCTGGTCGCCGATCGGCGCCAGGCCGACGGCGCCTTTGCGGCGGCGCTGTTGCGCGAGCTCGGCCAGATCATCCTGAGCCAGGCGCTGCCCGAGCGCGCCCGCCTGGTCGACCCGTTGTCCGTCGCGAGCGACGACGGCTCGCAGCAGCGCCAGCGCACGCAGTTGGACACGACCGTGACCGATCTGAGCGCGTACTGCGCGAGCCAGTGGAGCATCTCGCCGGCGGTGGTCGAGGCCGTGGCCTTCCTTCATCGTGCGGACCTGAGCGCGATCGCGGGCTCGGAGCTGCTGACCGCGGTGCAGGTGGCCGACGCGCTGGTGGCGACCTCCGATCCGGCGGCGCGCGACGCCATCCTGAGCGCACGTGCGGGAGACGCCCTGTCACGCTGGAGCGAGATCGTGGCCGAGGAGCTGGGAACCAAGTCGTGAGCCCGTCAGCGAGCCACAAACCGGCGCAGATCCTCTGCGTCGACGACGATCGCAACGTCCTCGAAGGGCTGGCGCTGCACTTGCGCCGCCACTACGACCTCTTGACGGCGGAGAGCGGCGCCGCGGGTCTCGAGCTGTTGCGCACGAACCCGTCGTGCGCCGTCGTCATTTCCGACATGCGCATGCCCAAGATGGACGGCGCCGCGTTCTTGGCGCGCGCCCACACCGTCGCGCCGGACGCGGTGCGCATGCTCTTGACCGGCCAGGCGGACCTCAATGCCGCCATCTCCGCCATCAACGAGGGGCGCATCTTCCGCCTGCTCACCAAGCCCAGCCCGCCGGAGCTCGTCCGCTCGGCCATCGAGGCGGCGATCGAGCAGCACCGGCTCATCACCGATCAAAAGGTGCTGCTGCAGCGCACGCTGCACGGCAGCATCGAGGCGCTGGCCAACGTCCTCGCCCTGACGAATCCGGTCTCATTCGGCCGCGCGACGCGGATCCGCCGGCTCGTGAGCGCGCTCGCCGAGAAAGTCGGGCTGGCGGAGCGCTGGGCGGTCGAGGTCGCCGCCACGCTGTCGCAGCTCGGCTATCTCACGCTGCCGATCGAGACCGCCGAGAACGTGCAGCGCGGGCGGGCGCTGTCGGAGCGCGAGCGCGCGATGGTCGAGGGTGTTCCCGACGTCACCGAGCAGCTGCTGGCGCATATCCCGCGACTGGAGATCGTGCGCAGCATCCTGGCGCTGGCCGGCAAGCCGCAGCGCTGGGGCCAAGCCGGCGACAGCAGCGAGCGCCAGATGATCGAGCGCAGCGCCCAGCTCTTGCGCATCGCCATCGAGTTCGACGTGCTCGAGACCAGCGGCGAGCCGCCGGCGACGGCGCTGGACGTGCTGCGTGGCCGCGGCACCCCCTACGATCCGGCGACGATCGCCGCGCTGGTGGCGCTGCACGGCGCCGACGCGCCGCCGCACGAGCTGCGCGAGCTGCAAGTGGCGTCGCTGCGCATCGGCATGGTGCTGGCGGCCGACCTCTACTTCACCAACGGGCTGTTGCTGGTGGCGCGCGGCTACGAGGTCACGGCCGGCTTTCTCGCGCGCGTGGGCAACTATCCGTCCAAGACGGTCCGCGAGCCGGTACGCGTCGTCGTCTCGCGGTAGCCGCGCGACGAGCTGGAATCGATGTTGCCGTCGACACGATTGTCCCTCACGCCGGCGGCTCCGACGTCGATGGTACTAGCATGAGAAGAGCCCGAGTCTTGATCGTCGACGACGAGCCGGTCGTATGCAACGGCATCGCGCGGCTGCTGCGCAGCCAGTTCGAGGTGGTCGTGGCCAACAGCGGCGAAGAGGCGCTCTTGCTCATCGAGGAAAAAGAGAGCTTCCACGTCATCATCTGCGACGTTCAGATGGCGCGCATCGACGGGCCGAGCTTTCGCGACTCGGTACGGCGCGTGGCGCCGCATCTGGCGGACCGCATCATCTTCTTGACCGGCTGCGAAGACGCGAAGCTGCGCGGGCGGATCGAGGATCACTTGGTGCTGTCGAAGCCCTTCGATTCGGGCGATCTCAAAGAGCTGGTCAATCGTGTGGCCACGGCGGCGAAAAAGGGCTATTTCCCACGTCGAAGCCGCACGCCGCCAACGAGCGTGCGGTAGCGCGGCTCGCGCCGGCAATCCTCAGGCTCGACGCCTGCCCGCCGCTCGACGGAGGCACGCGAAGCCACCCCGAGGCACGACCCCGAGCGCGGCCATCATAGATAACGCTGTACGATGGCGCGCAGGTTGACCGAGTCGAACGGCTTCTCGATGTGCTCGAGCGCCGTCTGCGACAGGAACGCGCGCGCCGCCGCCGTGAAGGCGCCTCCGGTCAAGAAGATGGTCCGCGTCGCCTGCTCTGGAGCCACGCGCACGAGCTCGCGGTGAAAGTCCATCCCCGTCATCTCCGGCATCATCAGGTCGCACAGAATGAGATCGAATCGCTCGCCGCCGGCGCAGCGCGCCAACGCCTCGCTCGCGACGACGGTCGCCACGACCTCGTGATCGCGGGCCAGGATGCGCGTCACACTGCGCAGCACCACCTCTTCATCGTCGACGATCAGAATACGCCCGCGACGGCCGGCGATCTCGGTCGGCTTGACCGGCGCCGCGTCGCTGTGGCACGTGCCCGCCACCGCGAGTGAAACCAAGAATGACGTGCCCTTGCCCTGCTCGCTCTGGACCGTCAGCTCGCCGCCGAGGTCGGTCACGATTCTCTGGCAAATGGCGAGGCCGAGCCCGGTGCCTTGCCCCACCGCCTTGGTGGTGAAGAACGGATCGAAGATCCGGCCGATGATCGCCGGTGAAATCCCCGGGCCGTTGTCGTTCACCTCGATGACGACGCGCTCGCCCTCGAGCCTGGTGATCACACGAATCTCGTTGTGCTCGGCCCGCCCCTCTTGCATCGCCTGGGCGGCGTTGACGACCAGGTTGAGGAACACCTGCCCCAGTCGGGCCTCGTTGGCAGCGACTGCGGGCACGCGGCCGTAGAGCTTGACCAGCCGCGCGCGATGACGAATCTCATTCCAGGCCATGCGCAGCGACGACTCCATGATCGCCTGCACGTCGACCGGAGCCTTGATCTCTTCGGCTTCCGAGCGCGAAAAGATCTTCAAATCGCGGACGATGAAGCGCACTCGCGTGGCCGCCTCGCGGGCGTCATCGAGCGGCCCCTTGACCTCTTCGGCGAGCCAGGCCTCGTTGCGCCCCCGTCCACTCCACGCCCCGTCGCCGCTGATCACGCGTGCCAGGCTCTCGGCGATGTAGTCGAGGTTGGCGATCACCGCGGCCAACGGATTGTTGATCTCGTGCGCGACACCCGCGGCCAGCGTCCCAACCGAGGCCATGCGATCGCTGACCATCAGCTGCGCGTGCAGCTTCTTGCGCTCGGTGACGTCGCGGACCACACCGAGATGCCCCGGCGGCCCACCGGCGCCGTCGAGCAGCTCGGTGCCGGCAATATTGACCGAGATCTCGGTCCCATTCTTGTGACGCAGCGACGCATCGATGGTGGCGAACGACGACTTGAGCTGTTGCTTCGCGTTGCCAATCGTCTCCGGGCTCATGAATCCAATGAGCCCCTGCGCAATCAGCTCCTCGGACGTATAACCCAGCATCTCGCTCAGGCGCCGGTTGACGAAGACGATGTGGCCGGCGTCGTCGAGCTTGAAGATGCCGTCGCTGGTGGCCTCGACGATCTGCCGATACTGATCCTCGCTCTTGCGCAGCGCAACCTCGGCATCACGGGTGCCGCTCTTGTCGGTCAGCATGCCGAGCACGCCGGTGACCTTCCCATCGCCGTCGAGGATGGGGGTGGTCCTCACCAAGCCCCACAATATGGAGCCGTCGCCGCGCCGGATCTCGACCTCGCTCTCGTCCGAAAGTCCCTGACGCGCGCGCTCGATTCGCAGCTCCGATTTCGGCCTCGCCGATTCGGGCAGGAACTCGAACAGCCTGCGGCCGAGCATCTGCTGTCCCGAATAGCCCAACATCTCGGTCAGCCGGCGATTGACGAAGGTGAGCCGAGCATCGATATCGACGGTCCAGATTCCTTCGTTCGAGGTCTCGACGATGCCGCGATAGCGCGCCTCGCTCGCGCGCAGCGCGTCTTGGGCCTTGGCGACGAGGAGCGGCGTCTGGCTCTTGACGTCGAACACGGCGTCGACCTGTCCCGCCAGCAGCGCCTCGATGATGGCTTTGGCATCGGCGAGCTGCTGCTCCAAGTCGCGCTCGGCGGCGGGGATGGTCGCGCTCACTGAGCGACCAGCGTCATGAGCACCTGCTTGGCGTCGCTCAGGTTGCCGATGATCCGCTGCACCGGCAACGGGTTCAGTCTGATCAGCGTGGGAGTCACGACGATTCCGTCAGAGAGCGCACGGAGCGGCTGGTCCAGCAGATCGACCAGCTCGAGATCGTAGGCGGAGGCGAAGTGCTGCTCGCAGATCGCCCTCGCGTTCGCGACCGCGTGCAAGGAGTTCGGCGCATTGCCGGCGATGTAAAGGCGCAACGCCAGCCGCGCGCTCGGCGTGCTCACCGCTGCCATCTCAGAGGCCCCCGCGACGACCGTTGTCGACGGCGGCTCCGGTGCGCGTGCCCTTGTCCAGGTCATCCTCGTCGTCGGCGCGGCGCATCTGGCGCAGCACGGCGCGGTCGTTGCTGAGCAGCGTCGACGCCGAGCCGGTGGCGTCGGCCAAGAGCGCGATCTCGGCGCTGCGCGCCTCCATCTCCGTCTTTACGACCTGCAGGCGCGCCGCCGCTTCGGCCTGCGCCAACTCCAGCTGCAGCCGCTTGAGCTCGTTGGCCACCTCGATCTGCTTCTTCGAGGCCAGCTCGTCCTGTTCCCACTCCCAGCGCGCCACGCCCATGAGCACCTTGCCCTGCGCCACGAAGACGTCGGTGAGGTTGACGCCGTCATCGGTGAGCTTGAGCTCGCGGACCTGGTTCGAGTGTCCCGTGCCGCGTGATTTGACGATCGTCAGGGCACGGTTGCGCTCGCCGTCCTGGACCAAGTAGGAGAGATGAATCCAGGTATCGGCAATGGTCGAGATGCCCGTCGCCGTCGCCTCGTCGGTGCGGAGCCCGTCCATCAAGGACGTGTTGACCACCGTGATTCCTTCACTCTTGAGATGGTCCAGAAACTGTTGCGCGGCATCGGCCGAGGCCAGGTGGCCCTTCTTCGTCGAGAGCGCCGAGAGCGGGTCGATCACCAGGCAGCGCGGGCTGAACTGCCGCACCTTCGTGCGCAGATCGCCGAACTGGTCCTCGATGTTGGGTCCGCGCGTGCGTGTCGAGAACATCTTGAGCATGCCGGACTTCAAATGCGGAGCGAGAAAGACGCCGACCGACTGAAGGTTTCGCACGATCTGATCGGCGCCCTCGTCGAAGCTGACGTACAGCGTGCGCTCGCCCCGAGCGCAGGCGGCGGCGGCAAAGAGGCCGGACAGCGTCGACTTGGCGGTGCCGGGCGCGCCCGAGATGAGGACGTTGCTGCCGCGGTGGAAGCCGCCGCAGAGCATGTTGTCCAGCCGCGGGACGCCCGACGAAATCCGCTCGTCGGTGACGTTGTACTTGAGCTCGCTCGGGCCGCGATTGTTGAGCTGCAGCCCCGCGTTGGTGAGCGCGATCGGGAACTCGTCGCCGGCAAAGCCCGAGCCGCGATATTTCATCACGCGCAGATTCCGGAAGCTGGACCCGTCGATGACCTCGTGGTGCAGCACCACGACGCAGTCGACCATGAATTGCAAGAAGCTGTAGCGTTGGTCCGCTTCGACGCGGCCGACCTTCTGCGTGATGATTCCCGTCAGCCCAGTTTCCGCCAGCCAGTCGCGGATGCGATAGACCTCACGCCGCTCGGCGACGGGATCGTCGAGTAGGCCGAGCAGGACGTCGAGTCCGTCGAAGACGATCCGCGTGGCCTTCATCTCGTCCGCCTTGGCCCGCAGCATCCCCAGCATTCCAATCAGGTCGAACTCTCCAGCCTTCACCACTTCGGGCGAGAGGCGTGCGTCCAAGAAGAAGAGCTTCCTGTCGGTGAGCGCCGGCAGATCCCAACCGAACGTGGCTGCGTTGGCGGCGATCTGCGCCGTGCTCTCCTCGAATGCGACGAAGAGGCTGGCGTCGTTCCCCAAATGCGCCCCATTGACGAGCGACTGCAGCGCAAACACCGTCTTGCCGCAGCCCGGTCCGCCCATGATGAGCGTCGTTCGCCTGCGGGGCAGCCCACCATCGGTGATTTCATCGAATCCGGTGATGCCGGTGAGCATCTTGGTGATGGCTGCATGAGCGGGCTGGCTGTCCATGAGGTCCTTTGGAATAGAGAGCGCGCGGCGAGCCCGCTCGCACGGAGCGCGCCATACTAACTGTTGGTAAACGATCGATGCAGAAGCGGGCGAAGATGGATTGCCGCGAGAGGGCACGCTCGCGCGAGCGCGCCCATTCATGAGTGTGCCCGGAATGGCATCTTTGTCCATTCTTATCCGGTGCGACATACGCGCGAGCGCAGGCTACGTTGGGTTCGCGCCTGCTTGCAGCCACTTCTACGATCTTTGAAGGTGCGACAAAATGCCGCACCTACTCGTGTAGACAGGTCTGCACGATCATGTCTGAAGCGGACGATCGTCACGATTGGGCGCTCGCGAGAAAGAAAGAGGCAGGCGGCGCCGCGGTCCAATAGTCGTAGCCCGTCTCCGCTCGACCAGGCTTATCGCTGCGTACTCCGAGAATCTGACAGGTCGGACGCTCGCGTGACCAATCACGTTCAAGGCCGTTCCAACTCAGGGCAGGTTGATGGTGTCCGACTTCAACGTGATCTGTCCGGTCGTGCACAGCAGTCGGCCGTTGACCGTCGTGCCCAGCTCGACCGAGTTCGAGGACTGAGCCAGGACGGTGCCGTTGAAGCTCACGTTGGCGCTCATGCTCGACGCCGAGCCGACGGCCCAAAAAACGTTGGCCGCCTGCGCCTGGTTGACGAGGACGACGCTGGCGCCGGTGTTGACCGTCAAGGTCGAGCCGATCTGAAAGATCCAGACCGCGTTGGGATCGCCTTGGCCGTCGAGCGTGAGCGTGCCACCGACGGCGATGTCCATCGACGAGGCCGGCTGCGACGTGTAGACGCCGGGCGCGAGGTGCTGGCCGGCCAAGTTCGCGGTGACGATGATGCCGGGCGGACGCCCAGTCGCGTCGGCGTACGCCGAGACGAGGTCGGCCTTGGCGGCGGCGGCCTTGCCCGCCGGATCGTCGGCGTACAGCGTTCCGTTGATCGTCGGATCGATGGCCGAGCAAGGCATTCCGTCCCCGAGGCAGGTGGCGGTCGGGCTGAGCCCCACGTCGCCGTTGAGCACCGTGATGCCGCCCGAATTGGTGTTGGTGAGCCCGGCGCCGGACACGGCCACGAAGGTGGCGAGCGAGCGCAGGTTCACCGGCTGCATGCAAGGGATCGCGCTCGTCGTGAAGCTCCAGACTTTGTCGGCGGCCAGCGCCACGCCGGCGAGGTCCTGGACGCCGGTCGTGAGGGTGGCGGTGTAGGTCTTGCCGCCCAGCAGGCTGCTCGACGGCAAGAAGGACGCTCGCTTGGTCGCGGCGTCATAGTCGACCGCGCCTGTGACCGGCGTCGGGCCCGGCGCCGCCAGCAAGAAGGTGCCGGTATCGATGGTCAGCGCGGCCATCGCCCGGTCGAACGTCGCGTCGATCGCGAACGGGACGCAGATGCTGGTCGCGTCACCGGCCGGATTGGTCGCCACCACCTGCGGCGCCGTCGGCTGACCGCCGTCATCGCCGCCGCTCATCGCCAGATCGCCCGCGGCCAGATCTTCCGTTGGCGCCGCCAAATCGTTGGTCGCGGAGAGATCGAGGAACTGGACCAGCGGCTGTCCGCAGCCGGCCACTGTCGAGATCAACAGCAGCGCAATGCCACTCTTCGAGATGTTCAATTGGAGCTCCCATCATTGACGCGGACGAGGTCGACCAGGAACTCGACTCGTCGATTGGCCTCGCGGCCGGCTTCGGTGTCATTGCGATCGAGCGGCTGCGACGAGCTGAAGCCCTTGAACGCCAAACGATCGGCGGCGATACCGTGCGTCGCCAGATAGTCGAGGACCGCGCGCGCTCGCTCCTCGGACAGGCTCTGATTGTGCGTCTCGGTTCCCGAAGAATCGGTGTGTCCCTCGATGCGCACCCGAAAAGACTTGTTGTCTTTGAGCGCCTGCACGACCTCGTCGAGCAGCGGGTACGATTGCGGCTCGATGGCCGCTCGGTCCCAGGAAAAGAGGATCTTCTCTTTGAGCTCGAGCTTATCCGGCTTCACCACCACCTTTCGGTAGACGGGGCAGCCGCGATTCTCGACCGGACCGGCCACGTCGGGGCAGACGTCGGCGACATCGGCCAGACCGTCGCCGTCGCCGTCGGGACAACCCCAGGTCGCCCGCGGGCCGGGCTGATCGGGACACTTGTCGACACCATCGACGACGCCGTCGCCGTCGCGATCGGTCACCGCCGCCGCGGCGCACAGGCTGCATTCCGCCGGCTTGGCGAGCGCGCGGCGATGCGGCGAGCCGACCTCGAGCGAGGCGCCGACGATGAAGAGGCTCGCGTCCCGGTTGTCGGCGCCGACGCGCTCGCCCTGCACGATCTGGACGTAGCGCACGAACGGTCCGAGCCACAGGCGTCGATCGTCGTCGAGCGCCGACGAGAGGCCGGCGCCGACCGAGAAGCCGAAGCGGTCGAGATCGCCCGTGCGCACGTACATCGCGTCGCCGTCCAGCCACGGCGAGTAGCCGCGCGCCAGATCGTGCGGCCGCTTGAGCCGCAATCCGGCGCCCAATCCCCACGCCGCGCCGGTATCGGTCGACGGCGCTCCGGCGCGCGCCGGCAGGCCGATATAGGTGAGGCCCGCCTGGGCGTCGAGATAGCGCCCGATTCCGATCATGCCCTTGAACGACCCGCCAAAGCCGGGCCCGAAGAGCCGCGCTTGCGGATCGCCGGCCGGCGCCGCCATGCCCGGCTCCAATTTCAGGCCCCAATCGACGGCCAGCGCTTGCGCCGGATAGGCCAGCAACGCGAGTGCGAAGAGAGACGGGCCGAAGGGCTCGCGCTTGAACGACTTGATCGCGTTGGTCATGGGCTCCATTCGGACATCGAGAGCTGCCGCGTGTGTCGAGCTAGGTTTCGCGGCGCGCCTGGTTATTGATCATTGGCCGGCTTGTCGCCCGGCTTGGTCTGCGGCGGCAGCGGCTTGCCTTCGTCGATCGCCTTGACGGTGGCTTTGTGGTGCGCGTCTTCCGCTTTGCGCTCCTCGCTGCCGGCAATTCCGTACTGACCATTGGAAGCCGCCGTATCCGAGTTCTGCTGATGAGCGAGCGCGCGCTGCTGCTCCTGCCGCGAGGTCGCACAGCCCGCCGCGCAGGCGCCGGCAAGCAAGGCCAAAGCGAATGCGCAGATCGTCTTGTTCATGAGGTCCTCCGCGCCGCCCACTTTGCACGCGTCGAGCCAGTGCTCGACCCGGTCGCGGCGCCAGCCCGGGTCGACGAATGTGGGGCGAATAGGGGCACCGTGGCGTTATGCCCGTGGGGCCGCGCGCTTTCGCCGGTCAATGGGTGACGGTTGCGCGACCGCGCCGTCTCTTAGTGCGTCGTGAAGGCGACCATTGCGGGCGCGGCGCCGCTGACGAGACTGTCGTCGTCGTTGTGCAGCTCCAGCGTCACCGTATGGTCGCCGGCGGCCGTCGGACAGAGGCCGAAGAGCGCGTTGATCGGGCTCGCCGATCCGGTCGCGTTGTAGTCGCTGCCCGTCGCGTTGCAGGCCGTGCCGTCGATGAGCAGGTTCACGTGGCCGCAGCCGCTGCCGCAGCCCGCGGTGCCGGGCGCCGCGAGCGTGAAGTTCTCGGTCGCAAACTCGACGGCGACGCTCTTGTTGACGTCGACGCCCAGCGCCTCGTCGGCGCCCGCCGACGGCGACGTGATGGAGATCGAAGCGGCGCCGTCGTTTCCGGTGACGGTCTTGATCGTGACCGACGCGGCGACGGTCTTGCCGGCCGCATTGAGCAGCGGCGAGTGATCGTTGTTGTGCAGCTCGACGGTCAGCACGTGACTTCCGGTGGCCGTGGCACAGGACGAGAAGAGCGCGTTGATCGGGCTGGCGGCGCCTTCGTTGTTATAGGCGAACGGCAGGCTGTTGCAGGCGGTTCCGTCGATCAACAGCTCGACGTGGCCGCAGCCGACGCCGCAGCCGAGCGACTCCGCCGGCATGAGCAGGAAGTTCGTGGTGGTGAAGGTGACGGGGAGCTTGAGCTGATCGTCGGTCCCCAGCGTCGACGTGCCGCTACTGGACGGCGTGACGATGGCGATCGCAGGCGCCACGCTCTTGGCGCTCGAGCCGCCGCAGCCAATGGTCATGAAGACGCAGCTCGAAATCGTAAGCAGACCGATTGTCCTAAGCTTCATTCGGTGTTCCTCGTGGCGCTCTCGAGTCGAGACGCCGGTTGCAGCCGTTAAGTGAAGGTCCTATGCGTAGCCGTAATCTTCGGATCGCTTGGTGCCGTGGTCGCTACTTGCCGGCCGGCTGAACGATGATCTCGACGCGGCGATTGTTGGCGCGACCATCGGCGCTGTCGTTCGAAGTGATGGGGCGCGCCTTGCCTATGCCGTGCGCCGCAATCCGATCGGGCTCGTAGCCGCGGGTGACGAGATAGCTGCGCACCGAATCGGCGCGGCGCTGCGACAGGTCGAGGTTGTGGCTCTCGGAGCCGCGCGAGTCGGTGTGTCCCTCGACGACGATGTTGCGCTCCTTGGTCGCCAAGAGCGCGTCGGCCACCTGGCCGAGCCGCGTCTGGGCCTCGGGCAGCAGCATCGACTGATCCGACGGGAACAAGACGCTGCCGCTCAGCGTGATGACCATGCCGCGATCTTCCTCTTTGACGGCCGCCAGCTTGGCCAGCGCATCCTGGGCCGCCTTGGCGCGCGCGTCGGCGTCGGCCGCGCGCTGCTCGGAGTCGAGCCGCGCTTGCCGCTCGCTGCCGAGCGCCTGCCGATCGGTCGCGTCGTTGCGCTGCGACTCGGCCAGCTGCTCGCGGGTCTGGGTCAGCTCGGTCGCCGTACGCTTGGCGATCACGTGCTCCGAGCGACCAATCGACTGATCGGCGGCGCTCTTGTCGCTCTTGGCCAGCGCGATGCCTGCCAGCGCCTCGGCAAGCTGCGACTTGCGCTGAGCGACGTAAGCGAGGTCGCGCGTCTCGGTCGACTCGGGATCTTTCGACCAAGCCTCGTCTGCCTTGACGAGCGCCTCTTTCGCCGTGTGCAGCTCGGCCGGGCAGAGATCCGACGCGCGGCTGCGGCTGGCATGCTGATACGCCACGCGCGCGTCGGCGAGCTCGGGCGGAATGACCGTGGCGCAACCGCCGGCGGACAGGAGACCAAATGCGATCGCCCCAGGTAGGGATCGAGCCAAACGGTGCATGAATACTCCTTGAGAAGCGTGCGTTCGTTAATGATTGGTCTGCTGTTGCAGCGAGCGCGCCTTATCGGCTTCCTGCTGCGCCTCGATCTGCATGGGCGCTTCGCGAGCCAACGCCAACGCCAGCTCGGCGTCGGCCTGGGCGCGCATCAGCTGCCCTTCGGCGTGCTTCGCGTCGCCGTCCTTGATGAGCTGCTGCGCGCGCCCGTTCTCTTCCTTGGCCAGCTGCAGGTGGAGCGACGCTTGCGGAACCTTGGGCGCGCCCAGCTCCTCGGCCGCGCGAATGGACGAGTCGGTGGCGGCGACCTTTTCGGTGGAGACGCCGGCGGCGCAGCCGGTCGTGAACAAGAAGCCAATACCGAGAAATACGTAAAGATGTCTCATCAGATGATTCCTCTGCTGACGTTAGAGAATGCGGCGTCCCTGAATCACGCGGATGATGAGGACGATGACCGCGATGACGATGAGGAGGTGAACGAACGGGCCCAGGGTCACGTGGTACGGACCCCAGAAGCCGAACGCCCACATGAGGACGAGCAATACAATGATGGTCTCGAGCATCGGGTTCTCCTTTGGAGCTGTTGAGCGGCACTCGACCTTTGCGTTCCATCGGAGCGCTTTTGGCGGCTGCGCCAGTCGGCGGTCGGTTGACTTTGCACGTCGCGATCCAGTCGCGACGGGCGAGGCTGCGCCGTGGTTGGCCGCTGACGGTGGGGCAAAAAGGGATGGCGTCGCGTTCTGCCCGTAGCTACTCTGAGCCACGATGGAACGCCGGATCCTGGTCGTCGACGACGATGCCGAGGTGCGCCAGCTGATCGACGCGGCCCTGCGCGACGTCGGGTTCGAGGTCAGCTTGGCCGGCTCGGGCGAAGAGGCGCTGGCGCTCATCGCCGCCGGCGACTACGACGTGGTGGTCACCGACCTGCAGATGCCGGGCATGAACGGGCTGCAAGTCTGCGAGCGGATCGTGCAAATCCGCCCCGACGTCCCGGTCGTCATTCTCACGGCGCGAGGAACGCTCGACGCGGCGGTGGGCGCCATCCGCGCCGGCGCCTATGATTTCGTGACCCATCCGCTGGCACTGCAGCCGTTCCAGCTGCTGATCGAGCGCGCGGCCCGCCATCGCGAGCTGACCGTCGAGGTCAAGCGCCTGCGCGAAATGGCGGCGCCGCAGCCGTTCGCCGGCATCGTGGGATCGAGCCAGGCGATGCGCATCGTCTTCGATATGGTCGCGCGCGTGGCCTCCACCGACTCGACGGTGCTGATCACGGGCGAGACCGGCAGTGGCAAGGAGCTGATCGCGCGCGCCGTTCACCAGCGCAGCCGGCGCGCCGCCGGACCGTTCGTGGCCATCAACTGCGCGGCGATGCCCGAGGCGCTGCTCGAGAGCGAGCTGTTCGGCCATGCCAGGGGCGCGTTCACCGACGCCAAGGTGGCGCGCTCGGGCTTACTGCTGCAGGCCAGCGGCGGCACGCTCCTGCTCGACGAGATCGGCGAGATGCCGCTGACGGTGCAAGCCAAGCTGCTGCGCGTGCTGCAGGAGCGGACGGTGCGGCCCGTCGGTGGCGACCGCGAGCTGCCGCTCGATCTGCGCATCGTGGCCGCCACCAACCGCGATCTCGAGAAAGCCGTCGAAGAGGGACGTTTTCGCGAGGATCTCTTCTATCGCATCCACGTCGTGCGCATCGCGGTGCCACCGCTCAAGGCGCGCGCGGCCGACGTGCTCGAGCTGGCCCAGCAGGCGCTGGAACGATTCGCGCGCTTGGCCGGCAAGCAGGTGACCTCGCTCTCGAGCGCAGCGGCCGAGCGGCTGCTCTCCTACGATTGGCCGGGCAACGTGCGCGAGCTGCACAACGCGATCGAGCGCGCCGTGGCGCTCAGCCGCTACGCGGAGCTGACGGTCGAGGACTTGCCGCAGAACGTGCGCGAGCTGCGCGGCTCGCAGATCCTCGTCGCCGACGACGCGGCACACCTGCCGTCGATGGAGGAGGTCGAGCGCCGCTACGTGCTGCGCGTGCTCGATGCGGTCCACGGCAACAAAGCGCTGGCCGCGCGCGTGCTCGGTTTCGATCGCAAGACGCTGTACCGCAAGATGGAACGCTTCGGCGTTGCCCCGCCCTCCTCGCCGGACAAGTAACAAGTAGCCCCGCGGCGACAGCAATCGGCGCCGGCTTCTTGGGCCGGTTCGCGCTATCTTCGCCGCTGCATGGTCGAAGACGAGAAGCATAAGCAGGCCGAACGCGAAGAGACCGACGAGAGTCTGCGGACCGAGCGGCTCAACACGGACGCCAAGCTTTCGTCCAAGAACGATTCCATCGAAGCAAAGGCCGACGACGTCGTCGCGACGGCGCGCGAGAAGGCCGATTCGGTGTTGAGCGACGCGCGCGAGCGGGAGGACCGCAAGCTGGCGGCCGGCCTGGCGCCCGCGCAACCGGCCGAGCTCCTCGGGGACGAACGCGCCGACGAGGATGCCGCCGTCGCCGCCGAGCGTGATGGCGCCGATGCCGTGCTCGAAAGAGAGCGCGCGCGCAAAGAGCTGACGCGCGCCAGCCTTCTGGCGATCGAGAGGCAGGAAACCGACCTGCGGCTGGAGATCGAGCGCACGCGCGCCGACGAGGCGTTGACCTCGCGAGAGGACTTCCTGGCGATGGTGAGCCACGATCTGCGGTCGCTCTTGAGCGGCATCACGATGAATGCAGGCATGCTGAAGAAGCTCGTTACGCCGGAAGATTCGGAAGGCAAAGCGGCGCGACATACCGAGAGCATCGAACGGTTCAGCGGCCGCATGAACCGGCTGATCGGCGATCTGATCGACGTCGCCAGTCTCGAGGCGGGGCAGTTGGCGATCGTTCCTCGACGAAACGATGCCACGGCCGTGGTCCGCGAGTCGATCGAAGGCCTGCAGCTCGCCGCCGCCGCGCGTGGCGTCGCGCTGACCTGCGACAGCGGCGCCGACGCCATTTTTGCCAAGCTCGATCACGAGCGGATTCTGCAGGTGCTCGCCAATCTGATCGGCAATGCCATCAAGTTTACCGCCAAAGGTGGACGGGTCTCGGTTCGCGTCGAGCGGCGCGAGAATGACGTTCGTTTTGCGGTGCAAGATAGCGGCGAAGGGATTGCCGCCGACAAGCTGGAGCAGGTTTTCGAGCGCTTCTTCCAGGCGCGGCGAAATGATCGGCGCGGATTGGGGCTCGGGCTTTACATCTCCAAGTCCATCGTCGACGCCCATGGTGGAAAGATCTGGGCCGAGAGCGCGCCGGGGAGAGGCAGCACCTTCGTCTTCACTCTGCCGATAACCGGTCGCTGACGAGCAACAGCGCTGGCGCTGCTGTTCGCGCCCGTCGCTCTCAACAGCGCGGACGATGAAGGTGGCCCCGAATCGTCTTCTCGATTTGGCCCATCGCGCAGCCCTTGCGGAGCACGGCGTCCGCCGCTTCGCGCGCGAGCCGTGTGTCCTCGTCGCTGCTGGCGGTGAGTAGAATCCGGTAGACCCGCGGATGGCGCTCAGCCACGGTGCGCAGCAGCTCTCCGCCGGTGAGCGGCTCCATGCCGAAATCGCTGACGAGCACGTCGGGGACGACCCGGTCCATCAACGTGAGCGCCTCGTCCATCCCGGCGGCGAGGTGGACGGCGTGACCGTGAAACGCCAGCCAGTCGCCGAGAGACTGTCGAAAGTCGTCGTCGTCGTCCACCACCAAGACGCTCGCCATGAATCCTCCGCGGCAAGCCAATGCAAGCGATGGCCCACTGCGCGCAGTGTATTGGCGGGCGCGCAGAGCACCGCGGTGCCCCATTTTGCGCCACCGGGGACGAATGCCACGTGCGCGATGGCTCGCCCGCGCAAGCGGGTCGCTGCGAAGCTGCGCCGGCGGCGGCGGCGCCTTCCCGCCGGCGCTGGTCGAGCTTGGTGTTGGCATTGGCTTTGCGTGACCGCCTCGGAGCCAACGAGAACGCTCGGAGCGATAGTGCCTCGAGCATCGCCGATGTGACCGCAGTCGATCGAAGGGAATCCCGGAAATGACGAGAGCTCGTATTCACGCAATTGCTTTGGGTGTCGCGTTGTCACTGCTCGCGCTGGGCGGCGGCGTTGCGTGGGCCGATCGTGTGGTCATCGAGCCGCCGGTCTTCGTTCCCGAGGCGGAGTTCCATCACGAGAACGGCTACTACCGGACTCACGAGGGCCACTATTATCATTACGATAGCGACCGCAATGGTTGGCACTACGGGAGAAATCACGACGAAGGCGTTCGCTTCGAACGTGAGCGCGAGAGCCACCGTCACCGCTAACGAGATTACGCCGCGCTCCCGCCTTCCAATCGTTGCGGCCGATGTATCCTGATCGCTGTGAGCAATCCGCAAGTCTCCGAACGCTCGTCTGCAGGCGGGCTCGCAGCGCTGGTGCGGCGCGTGGTGCGCGGGCTGTTCGTGCATCACGCGTTCGATCACGCGGCCACCATGGCGTTCTATTTCTTCTTGGGCACCATTCCGCTCATGATGCTCGCGGGGCTGATTGTCGGGCGCGTGTTGGCCGGCGCCGGCGCGGAGAACCTGCTGACACCGCTTTATCGTGTGCTGCCGGAGGTGGCGCGCGAGCTGGTTCGCAACGAGGTCAGAGACATCGCCGCGGCCAACGGCGTGTCGATCGCGCCGCTCAGCTTGCTCGGTTTCATGTGGCTCACCTCCAACGGCTTTCACAACCTGATGGACGTCTTCGAGCTGCTCATCGGCGCCGAGCCGCGCGCGTGGTGGCGACAGCGCGTGATCGCGATGGCGTGGGTCGCGGCCATGCTCGCCACCGCCCTTTTCAGCGTCGCCGGGCTCGCCGCGCTCCTCGGCTGGACCGCCGGCATTCACGATGCCGCGCAGGTGCCGCTGTTGCTGCGGCGCGTGCGTCTGGGGCCGTCGTGGCAAGCGGCGATGGTGCTGTTGGCGTTCGCGAGCGTCATGGTGCTCGGCGTCGCCGCGTTCTACCGCATCGCCGTCGAGCACGACTCCCGAGTTCGCCGGCGCGTGTGGCCCGGCACGATCATCGCCATGGCGCTCTGGATCGGCGTGTCTTGGATCTTCAGCGCCTACGTGCACGTGATCGGCCACTACGCGATCTTCTACGGCGGCCTCGCCACGGTCGCGGTGACGCTGCTTTGGTTCTATCTTTCGAGCCTCGCATTCGTGATCGGCGCGGAGGTCAACGCGCAGCTCGAAGGCGTCGGCACCGCGCGCCCTTCACCGGCGGCGTAATCTTCGCGCTCCGGGTTGCGCCGGCCACCCTCGGTCGCTGAACGCCGAGGCTTCGGCCGGCTCGGGCTCCGCGGCGCAGCGTCAGTCGGCGTCTCCGCCGATTGACTCCGACCGAGAGCGACCTACGTCACCGGACGCGTGCGCATCGCGCGCCAAGGGGAGGCGGGTCATGGGGCAGTGGATACGCAGTATCGTCATCGTCGCCGTCGTCGCCGGCACCGTCGCCGCCGACGCGCAATCGGCGCCGCCGTTCGAGCGCACCGAGCAGCGCGCCGCCTGTGCCAGCTACGCCCCGACGCGACAGCCGTTCTTCGGCGAGCTCCATATCCACACCCAATATTCGGCCGACGCCTCCACGCTCGACACGCGCAACACGCCGCGCGAGGCCTACGACTTCGCCAAGGGCAAGCTGGTCGGACTGCCGCCGTTCGTCAACACGCTGCGCAATACCACGCCGAACCCGTCGCCGCTGGCGCAAGTGTCGGCACACCCTTATTGCTTGCCGCCGCAGCAGTGCCAATACACGGCGACCCGTAGCGTTCAGCTGCACCGGCCGCTCGACTTCACTGCCGTCACCGATCATTCGGAGTGGCTGGGCGAAGACGCCATCTGCTTCTACGAGCCGACGCAGAGTTGCACCACCGACTCCAACTGTCCCACCGGCCAGACCTGCGTCAGCAAGCTCTCGCCGGACGAGATCGGCCGCAACCAGGTCTGCGCGCCGCGCGGCTATCACGCCGAAGCGTGCATCTTGGCGCGCGAAGACGTGTCGCGCCTGCGCACCGGCCTCGGCTCGCAGCTCATCGGCAGCACTGTCATCGAGGAGAATCCGCGCCGGCTGCCGTTCTGTAAGGAGTCGGCGACGCCGACGCTGGACACCTGCACCTTTCAGGCGGGCAACATCTGGCAGCAGATCATCTCCGACGCCGAGGAGGCCTACGACCGCTCGGCGCAGTGCAGCTTCACCAGCTTCGTCGCCTACGAATACACGAGCATGCCCGGCATGGGGCAGTGCGCCGGCACCAACGCGCCCTGCTTCGCCGACGCCGACTGCGGCGGCAGCAGCTGTCAGCCCAACGCCGGTGGCGGCAACAACCTGCATCGCAACATCATCTTCCGCAACCTGAACGTGCCCGACCTGCCCATCAGCTACGTCGAGGTGCCGACCGGCTGCGGCAAGGGCTCGAGCTGCGATCACGGTGGCCCGCTGGCCTCGCCGGTGCAGATGTTGGACGCGCTGCACGGCGCCTGCAACAAGAGCAACGGCTGCGACTTTTTGTCCATCCCGCACAACTCGAACCTCTCGGGCGGCGCCATGTTCCTCTTACCCGAGAGCGAGCACGAGGCGCGCGTGCGCAATGAGTTCGAGCCGCTGGTCGAGATCTTCCAGATCAAGGGCGGCTCCGAGTGCCGCTACTCGGCGCAGCATCCGGGCGCCTGGGACACGCTCGACGAGCTGTGCAACTTCGAGAACATGAGCTACGGCAAGCTGGCGGCGCCGTTCGTGACCGATCCGACGCCGGCGCAGATCCCGACGTCGAGCTACGTGCGCAACGCGCTCAAGCTGGGCCTGGCCTACGCCGACCAGCACCAGGGCGTCAACCCGTTCCAGCTCGGCTTCGCCGGCGCCACCGACTCGCACAACGGCACGCCCGGCGCCACCGAGGCGGCTACCTACAGCAAGGCAGCCGGCCACGGCGACGTCAGCTTCGCCGTCTCGGGCGAGGCGCTCAACGAGGCGCTCTTCGTCGGGCTGGAGACCAACGGCGGCGGCCTGACCGTCGCCTGGTCGGAGGAGAACTCGCGCGACAGCATCTTCGCCGCGCTCAAGCGGCGCGAGACCTACGCCACGTCGGGCACGCGGCCGATCGTGCGCTTCTTCGGCGGCTTCGGGTTGCCGCGCGGGCTGTGCGGCCAGGGCGACTTCGCCGCGCGCGGCTACGCCAACGGCGTGCCCATGGGCGGCACGCTCAGCGGCGGCAACGGCCGCGCGCCCAGCTTCGCCGTCTCGGCGCTGCGCGATCCCGACAGCTCGGCGCTGACCAAGGCGCAGATCGTCAAAGGCTGGGTCGACGCCAACGGCCAGACGCACGAGAAGGTGTACGACGTGGCCGGCGACACGCGCCCACGCGGCGACGTCGATCTGCGCAGCTGCCAGCCGACCGGCCACGGCTACGGCGACCTGTGCGCGGTGTGGACCGATCCCGACTTCCACCCGCACGATCGCGCCTTCTATTACGTGCGCGTGGTCGAGAACCCGAGCTGCCGCTGGAACCAGTATTACTGCCTGCAGCGCGGTGTCGACTGCTCGCAGCCGCCGCAGACCAACAACCCGCTGGTCAACTACACGGCCTGGGATTACCAGCAGTGCTGCGCCAACCTGGTGCCGGAGAAGGTGCAGCAGCGCGCCTGGACGTCCCCCATTTGGTACGCGCAGAGCCATTGACGATGGGGCGCCTATTGCGAATGCCGCTGGTGCACTTCGTTCTGCTGGGCGGCGCGCTGTACGGCGGCGCGCGCTTCGTCGGCGACGGGCGGCCGCCGCCGGCCGACGGCGGCCCGGTGGTCGTCGACGCCGCGCGCCTCGAGCGGCTGGCCGCCGACTACGCGCGCGAAGCGGGCACGCCGCCGACGCGCGCGCAGCTGGAAGGGCTGGTGGCGCAGACCGTCGACGACGAGCTGCTCTTCCGAGCCGCGCGCGCCGCGCGGCTCGACGTCGAAGATCGCAGCGTGCGCCTGCGCCTGGTGCAGAAGATGCGCGCCATCAGCGACGATCCGCGGCTCGTCGACGAGGCGCTCTATCGCGCGGCGCTGACGCTGGGCCTCGACGACGACCTGGTGGTGCGCCGCATCCTGGCGGAGAAGATGCGCCTCTTGCTGGCGGCCGACGCGCACGCCGCGCCGCCAGCCGACGCCGAGCTGAGCGCCTGGATGGAGGCGCATCGCGCCGACTACGAGATGTCGGCCGCGGTCAGCTTCACGCAGCTGTTCCTGAGCGCGCGCAGGCACGGGGCGCGGCTCGACGCCGACGCGGCGGCGCTGGGGCGGTGGCTGCGCCGCGCCGATCCGCCGCCCGATCGCGCGGCCGCGCGCTCCGATCCGTTTCCGCTGGGCACGACGATGCGGGCGCGGTCGCGCGCCGAGATCGAGCGGCAGCTGGGCGACGCGCTGGCCACGGCGGTGATGGCGCTGCCGGTCGGGCGCTGGTCGGAGCCGCTGCCGTCGCCGTTCGGCCTGCACCTGGTGCGCGTCGACGAGCGCCGGCCGGCGGCGCTGCTACCGCTCGACGCCGTGCGCCGGCAGGTGCGGCTGGCGGTCGAGCAGTCGCGGGCGCAAGCGCGGCTGCAGGCGGCGCTGACGCGGCTGCGCGGACGCTACGAGGTGCGCGTCGACGAACGCGCGCTGCCCGAGGCGATCGCGGCCGCGGCGCGGCTGCCGCTGGCGCCGCTGGCCAGCGCGGTCGGCACGCGAGGCGCGCCATGAGCCGCCGTTCGCCCGCCGGCGGGCCGCTCGCCCTCGCGCCGCTCGCCTTGGCCGCGCTCGTCGCCGTCGCCACACCGGCGCGGGCTCATCCGCTCAACCCCGCGCTGCTCGACGTCCACGAGCGCGGCGACGGCAGCTGCGATGTGCGCTGGCGCGTGCCCGTCGCCGGGCCGGTGCTGGCGCCGATCACACCCGAGCTGCCGGCCGGATGGCGCGTGCGCGAGGCGCCGCAGAGCGAGCTGGTGGCGGCCGGGCAGAGCGTCGGCACGCGCTGGCGCGTCGACTGCGGCCCCGCCGGCCTGGTCGGCGCGCGGCTGGCGGTGGCCGGCCTCGACGCGCGCCGCACCGACGCGCTGGTCCGCGTCGCCCGCGCCGACGGCACGACGCTGCAGGCGGTGCTGCGTCCGGGAGCGGCTGCGTTCGTGATCGCGCCGCTGCGCTCGAGCGGCGGCGTGTTCCGCGCCTACCTGACGCTGGGCGTGCGCCACATCCTGTCCGGCGCCGACCACCTGCTGTTCGTGCTCGGCCTCTTGCTGCTGGTCGGCGATCGCCGGCGCCTGTTGTGGACGGTGACCGCCTTCACCGCCGGCCACAGCGTCACGCTGTCGCTGGCGGCGCTGGGCGTGGTGCGCGCGCCGCCACGTCCGGTCGAGCTCTTGATCGCGATGACCATCCTGGTGGTCGGCGTCGAGCTGACCTTGCCGGCGACGGCGCGGCGGCTGGGGCCGCGGCCGTGGCGGATCGCGTTCCTGTTCGGGCTGCTGCACGGCCTCGGCTTCGCCGGCGCGCTGGCGCAGGTGGGGCTGCCGCCGCGGGAGATTCCGCTGGCGCTGCTGTCGTTCAACATCGGCATCGAGCTGGGCCAGCTGGCGTTCATCGGCGTCGTGCTCGCACTGCAGCGCGCCTGGCAGGCGCGACCGCTGATGCGCGCGCGCTGGCTCGTGCGGCTGCCGCCCTACGTCATCGGATCGCTGGCCGTGTTCTGGATCCTGCAGCGCCTGTGACGAGGAGCGCGGCGCCTGCGCCGGTGAAGGTGCGTCAGCGGGCAGGCCGCGTCGTAGCCGCGCCGGTCGAGCGACCGACGATCAGCCGGGAATGTGGCTCGACCGCGCCGCCGCTGCCACGGCGTCGTCGGCCTGCTCGACCTCCAACTCCACCTCGGCCGCGCCCGACCTGGCACACGCGCAAGTCGTAGTCGGTCCTAGGATGTGAGTGCCCATTGGGGTACCTACACATTTTGGGTTGCGGAAGCTCACATCGTGCAAGTTGGGCGCCCGTGTTGTGGAGCTCGACGTTGCTCGTCGAACCGATACAGCTATTCTCGATCGGCCACACGTCACCAAGTCGATCGGCCTTCGACTTGTTTCGTCTTGGCTGAAAACGGTGAATACCGAGACACTCGAGCGCTGGCAGAGCACGAGCACCAAGCGCTTGATCCACATGGACGCGTGTCGCAGACGAGAACCAATATTGATCGAAATGCGAGGACGGACGACTGCCGCCAGCGCCCGTCTTGCCTACGTACTCGCAGCGACGGCCACTCCAAAACACGTAGATGCAGTTGGCAGAGTGGCAGCTCTCCGCGAACCATCTTTTGATGGTGCTCCTCTTCTTTTCAATACCCAGCCCTTAAAATAACGGCGCGCTCGTATGCGGCGGCGACAACTGCCCGCCCCACAGCGTCGTAGAGGCCGCCACGTGTTCCCGATTTTCGCTTAATCCGTTCCCTCGCTGGAATCGATCTCCTCTTGGACGTGCTGCAGGTCGAGGGCTAACTTCGCGAGGGCGGCGCTCAGCTCGCCGAGCATGGCGGCGCGGTCGCCCAGCACGCGCCCGTCGACTTTGCTGACTGTTCCCAGCGGAGACGTGAGGATCTCCATTCGGCGTTGCGCAGCGTCGCGATTAGGGGGGAGGAAACCCAGTCTGGTCCACTTGTCGATCAACAAGTCGCGGGCCGACTGTTTGTCGCCAGGCAGCTTGGTGTTCAGGTACTGCCAAATGAATTCCGGATACTCGCTCCCCGGGGTAGGCGGTCGGTCGAGAATCCGCGCCAGCAAACCAGTGTCGATGGTCGCCGGCAGCCGGCTCGCCGTCGGTACCGAAAGCGCGGCAGTGCCGAGTATCAGCAATACGCCGGCACCTCCGATGAGCAGCCCTGTGCCTGCGTGGCTCAGCTCCGGATTGGGTGGCTGATAGCTTGCCGCCAGCACCATCGACGTGCCGACGACGATGAGCGCGTTGCCGGCGGTCACGGCGGCCGCCGTGAGCGTCCCGGATGTCGAGACGCGGCGGTTAACGACAAAGTCGTGCCCATTCAAGGACTGCGCCTCCTCATAGCGGAGTCGCCCCAGGAAACCTTCTAGCCCGAGCTGCAACGTCGCCGTCTGCCGCGTGGCCTTCTCGAGGAGACGCAAGCGCTCGATGGACGTTTCGGGCGTCTGCGCCGGCGGCGCGTTCTGGATTCGTTCCACGATGGACTGCAGATGCAGGATTTCACTGACGTGCGTGGTGCGATCGCTGGACTCGGATGGCTTCGCGTCAGCCGCTGCACACCAGCTGATCGACAGCCAAACCGTGATGATTCGGAAACGCATGCACCGTTCCTCTGCACGCGCGCCCTTCCGTCAATCAGTCTGGAGCACCAGACGGGCGACGAGCTGAATCGGCACCGCGTCTCCGACGGCGACGTCGCCGCGGCGCCGCTCACATCGTCTGTATTCGCGCCAGGGAAGTGTGCTCGAAGAGCATAAGCGTTCGGCGAACCGCGTCGTGACGCCGGTGGTGGTGCGAGAGGAGATCAACTCGCTGCATGCGACGAGCGCCACGAGAAGTGTGGATTAAGCGGGTCGAGCGCTGGCGTGACAGCGGCCTGAGCGCGAAGGAACTCGCTGAGCAGGCCGGCGTGGACTCGGACCGACTTCGGCATTGGAAATAGCGGCTCTCGCCAGGGAGAGTATTGAGCCGAAGGAGGCGACAGTCGCAGCAGCTGCGGTTGCAGCGCCGTTCGCGTTCGTCGAGGTGACGCCAACGCCGCCTCACGATCGCGACGACGAGGTGACCGAGATCGTGGCTTCGGGTGGCTTCCGCATTCGAGTGCCTTAAAGATGATTCTGACGCGATCCGCCACTCGACCGTCCCGAACGGCGCGCGACCGCCCCACGAGGCGGCGCGCGACGATGGGCGACCCCATTCGCGTGCGCACGGCTGGCACCGTCATCGTTCGCCAGTGTCCCGAAGCCGCCAAACCTTCCTTCCTTTTTGGGACTCATGGTTTCGACCGCGATCGCCACGCCGCAGCGCTTCGCGAAAGAGGACGACGGTGCCTGCGCTTGTCAGCGGAGGAGTGCCAAAGAATCGAGAAGGTGTCCTCGGCATCAAAGCCGGCGAGCTTGCACATTGCGCGAGGTTGGAGGCACCGCGCGTTCACACCGTTGCCAGTGATCCGGTTCGACTCGTTTTCCGCACGAAGACTTGGTGCGTGGCTCGCCTCTATTACTTGGCGGCCACCTTGGAGCAGAGAATCCCTTTGTCTTCGGCCGAACCGCCGCCACGCGGGCTGAGCGGACCCGAGAACGACTTGCCCTTGCCGTGCTGCAACCACAGCTCGTCGTGCATCTGGCAGCTGCCGTCAGGCTGCTTGTTGACGACGGTGGCGTTCAAGTCGCGGCCGGTGACCCGCCCGAACGCGTCTTTCTCGTACTCGTCCGCCCAGCGACCGAGGATGACCTTCAGGACCTTGCCCGGCGCATAATCTTTCGCATACGCCTTGGCGACCGCGCTCTCGAGCGCCGCATTGTGCATCAGCGCCTTGGGCAGCTCGGCGCTAGCGGCTGCCGCTGCCGCCGCCGCTGCCGCTGCCGCCTTCGACTCTTCCTTCTGCTTTGCCAGATCCGCCTCTCGCTTCTTGCCGTTGCGGTCGTTGATGACTTGGTCCGAGATTCCTGAAAAGGCGTCGCTAAAGCAGAGGGCCTTCGTGTCACCGTGGGTGATGTCCGGGTCCTTCAGCCGGTGATACATCTGTGGGTCGTTTTCGCAGATCGGGATACGCTTCTCGATCTCGGCCTTGCACTCGTCCGAGATGCCCGTGCCGCTCTTCCTAGCGGCGGCGGCCCATTTCCAGGAGCCTAAGTCGCGGGAGGCATCGACCTCTTTTTCGCATTTGTAAGCGTCTGCGAGCGTGCCCCACGCTGCCTGCGCGACCGTGGTATAGCCGCCCGCGATGGCGAGCATGACCGACAACTGAACGATCCGACGATTCATTGATCCACCTTTGAAGCCGCGCCAACTGCCTAAGCGCGGAAAGTTGACGACGGAGCCGGCAGCCTCGAAGCCGCCGGCTCCGTCGTCGGTTGGTTGCTTCCTTTAGTCCTCGGACGGATTACTTGGTAGCCCCGGTCGTGCTGTACAAGAGAACGCCGTTCTCGCCGCCCACCCACACGTGCGTCGCGTCGAGCGCGAAGCCGCTGAACAGCTTCTGCGGCGCGGCGATGGTGCCGATGCCCGCGAGGCTGTCCGAGATGTCGCTCCAGGTCTTGCCGCCGTCGGTCGACTTCAAGAGCAGCGGCGAGATTTCGTTGCCCTTGTAGCCGACGACGTAGCCGGTCTGGTTGTCGGGCGCGAAGAACGCGTCGCGCAAGCTGACTTTGGCGCCCGCCGCGAGCAGCGCGGCCGGGAGCGTGCCCGCCGTCCAGGTCACGCCGCCATCGACGGTGTAATAGACGAACGCCGAGCCGTCCTCGAGATCCTCGCCGAAATAGGTCCAGCCGTGCAGCTTGTCGGTGAACGCGAGGCCGGTCGGGCCGTACTGATCGCCATCGCCGTCGACGGGCGGGTTCGGCAGGTCATGCTCGATGTACGTCGCGCCGCCGTCGTTGCTGACGCAGATGCCGCTGACGAGGCGCAGCGGATACGCGATCGTCGAGCCATCGGGGCTGATATAGGCCAAACGGTTCGGCAGCTGATACGGCGTCGCCGGATCGACCGTCGTCTGGCACGACGGCGACGGCGGCAGCGGAAACGGCACGGACGGCGTCGCTTCCGGATCCCAAACCGTCGTCCACGTCGACGCCGTGTCGAGCGAGCCGCCCGTCGACCAGATGGCGTCGTCGGTCATGATCCACCAGCCAGTGCCGGACGGCATCGGCGCGGCCGCTTCGAGGCCCGCCAAGCCGAGATCGTCGTTCGTGTAGGGCGTCTTCTGCTGCCAAGAGGCGCCGTTATCGGTGCTGATCGTGAAGTCTTGCAGGATGGTGCTGGCGATGATCGTGTTGTTGCCGACGACGAGCAGGTCGTGGAAGCTGACGTCGTTTTCGCTGCCGTCGCTCAACGTCTGATGGCCGGAGTAGGTCTGCTTGGTGATCGCGGTGCCGCTGGCGACGAAGAGGCCGCCGCCGGTGTCGAGGCCCGCCGTTTCGCCCTGGCTCGTCGCGACGACGCCGTGCGTGGCCGTGTCGTAATAGACGGCGGAGATGATGTCGGTCGCGTGCGAGATGGTGTTGTTCGGATCGCTCGTGTCGTCGGGCAGCGCCATGACGGTGAAAATGCCATTCGTGGCGGGACCGCTCGTGCTGCCGCCGCCGCCCGCAGTGCCGCCGCCGCCAGCCGTGCCGCTGCCGCCGGCCGTGCCGCTGCCGCCAGCCGTGCCGCTGCCGCCAGCCGTGCCGCTGCCGCCGCCACTGCTGCTGTTGGCGCTACCGCCGCATCCGCCGATGCCCGCGACGAAGGCCAAGGCCAAGAAACCCGAGCTCGCTTGATTAAGAAGACGCCTCATTCAATTCTCCAATAGCAAAGCTGTTGAAGTGCGCTGCCGGTCACAGCGACCGGCTAATGTTTGGTTTTCGGCGGATGGTCTAAAAAGTTGCTAACCGAAATGATTTATTTGGCCCGCCGACTGATATTCATTTCGCAATACGCGATCAACGCGCGCGACAAAGCGAGCCGAGAGACTACCTCGACGCGCAATTCGCGAAGCAGCATTGACATAGCGCCGCTAGAGCCGAGACACATGTACGGCGATCACAGCCCGTGCTCATCCGAACAAAATAGTGCGGGATCGGCAGCCCTCGATGACTGCCGGGGCTTCTTGCCTGGTTCGAAATCATTCCAAGGTCAGGCGTTCGCCGCGCAGTCGGCGGTTGAAGCCTTCGTCGGTGCCGTTCTGCCGCGATTCAAACGCGATATGCGCGCCGTCGACGCCTTCTCATCAGCTCGTTGCCTTCAATTCCGCGAAGCACCCTTTCATGTCGCCCTACACTCCGCGCATCTTCCCTCGATTCGATTAGTGAAGCGTGGCAATGGCTTGATGCCGCCCCTTTGGCAGAGCGCCGCGCCCATAGCTTTTCAGCGCGAGCATTCCGACATTAGCTAATGGGGATCGTAAAGTTGACCCACGCTGGCGTGTGGTTGCCGTCGCTGCCAGGCTGCCTGCAGAGGTATGAGGCAGGATACGACGTGATGTTGCCGCTACTATCGACGACGAGCGGTGTCACATAGAGCCGGACGGGATTGCGGTCGTCGCGACGTCGTTTCGCTTCGAAGAAAAGGTCACCCAATAATAAGTGGACCCGCCTGCGCTGGTCGAAGCCGGCGCCCATTTTGGACAGCTGTTCGTCAACCCGGGACTCGTTAGGTTCGCGCGGGCGGGCGGATCATTGGCAGCCAATCGCCTCGCCGTTCCGCCGCTCGACGGCACGACGAGCACCTCATCCAGCGGATTGGCCACACCGCTCGGCAGATTCGATTGCGTCGCAGAGTTGATTCGCGCGAATGCGATTCACTTATCGTCGTCGGACCCAGACTGGAGTTGCCCCGGCCTGGTGGACACCTGCGCTCAGTGAATTGAGCGTACAAAGGTGACCAGATGACGAAGGAAGCAGGAAAGCGACCGCGGCGCACGCATAGCCGCGAGTTCAAGAGCGAGGCAGCCGCGTTGGTGCGGACCGGCGGGCGCAGCGTGGCGCAGGTGGCAGAGGAGCTGGACGTGGCAGACAGCCTCGTCCGCTCGTGGGTGCAGCAGGCCGAGGTGGATGCCGGCCAACGCCCAGCGGACGCGCTGACGACGGCGGAGAAGGAAGAGCTTTCGCAGCTACGACGCGAGGTCAAAGTCCTGCGCATGGAGCGTGAGATTTTAAAAAGGGCGGCCACGTTCTTCGCCAAGGAGAACGCGTGAAGTACGCGTTCATCTCGCAGGAGAAGGTGGCCTATCCCGTCGCTGTTTTGTGTCGTGTCCTGGCCGTGTCGACGAGCGGCTATTACGCCAGTCTGCGTCGGCCACCGTCGCTGCGAGCGCGCAGGGACCGCGAGCTCGTCGACAAGATTCGGCGGTCGCATCTCGCCAGCAAGCGGCGGTATGGCAGCCCGCGCGTCTATGCCGACCTCCAGGCCGAAGGCCAACGAGTGGGACGCAAACGCGTCGCGCGGCTCATGCGCGAGCACCGGCTCGTCGCGCGGGTACGTCGCCGCTTTCGCACGACCACTGACTCCAAGCACGCTTTCCCCGTCGCTCCCAACCTCTTGGCGCGCGACTTCACGGCGACGGCGCCCGACCAACGCTGGGTCACCGACATCACGTTCCTGTCGACCCAGCAGGGCTGGCTGTACCTCGCCGTCATCCTCGACCTGTTCTCGCGACGCGTCGTAGCCCGCGGCTTTCGCTGCAGCATGAGCCGCAAGGGCGATTGCTGGGATAATGCCGTCGCCGAGAGCTTCTTCGCGACGCTCAAGCGGGAGATGGAGCGCGCCGACGACCTTCCGAGCCAGGCCGTCGCCGCGCTCTCGATCGGCGAATACATCGACGGCTTCTACAACGTTCGGCGTCGGCACTCGGCCATCGACTACTGCAGCCCAATCGAGTTCGAGCTGTTACATTCCGTCAAGCGGCGAGCAGCGTAATCAAACCGTCCACCGAATCGGTGCAACTCCAGGTTGCTCCATGTTGGGGAGGCGCTTCATAAGAGTGCTCAGCGCCCTTCGCACGCGCCGTAGTCTCTGCGTCCGCTTGCTCAAAATCGCTCAGTTGCATACTACCTAATCACTTCTCCCAGTAACTGGGAATCCAGCCAAGACCACCGCACGTGCAAACGACGTTTTCGAGTTTGCCTTCGAGTACCTTTCCGCTGCCGCCGCACGAGTCGCAGTCGACATCGCTCGAGTGCCGTGTCGGTAGTAGGGACTCCAGCTCTGGATAGAAACGTCTTCCTGACAACAGCACCAAATCGCGCCAGCGGCGACTCGTGATCGGCTTTGCTGCAGGGGCATCCCATCCGACTTCGACTAATTCGCCGTCTGGGCGTATGCCGGCGAAGCCGCCCATATCGGCTGCCAGCACCAAGACGTCATGAGCCTCGGCAAATTCTGCGGTCTCTCGCGACCACTTCTGAGCCTGCGTGCTTCTATGTTTCATCAAGACGGTAGCAATCGCAGCTGGCGTGCTCATGAGGCGTCTCCTGCAACTGGCTGTGTCTCGCGTTCGCGCAGCAGTGCGATAACTCGTGGGATGTTCTTGTAGCCAGCGATGCGACAGAACCTCTTCAGTTCGGCGTCTCCAGCGACGTGAATCGACATTCGCATGCTGGACTATTCGAGTGGGCCCAGCACTCCTTCTAGGGCGTCTCGGCCCGCTTGGGCAAGAGAGGTTCGCTTTACCTCTATCTCGACACCTTCGGCGACACTCTCGAACGTCTCGTCATGAAACGCGAGGAGATAGTGACGGCGCGCGACCCAACGAGCAGGGTCGTATTGGGAGTGCACAGAATTGATCTTCTGTAACTCTTGCACCCAACGAGAGTTCGCGACGATGTGAGCCCGGTATGCTGCGAGGCCTCTGCCATAGAGCGGATGACCGCTTATCACTTCGTCGTTAGGAGCGCCGAGGCGGACGGCCGTTAGACGTTTGAACCGAACAATGGCGATGGGAGCCTCGTCGGAAGTCTGTGCGACGCGCGCCCATGAGCCGTCCCAGGTCGGATCGTCTTCCTTGACGACGTAGAGGAGGACCGTGCCCCTCGCCCCCGACAACAAATGAGGCAGCGGCGCGCCGACATCCCAGGCTGGAAATTCGAAGCAGGCGGTCGCGCACTCCTCCCCAAGGACGAGGGCTCGGGCGCGTTCCGCGTCGAGCAACTCGTCGTGAGCAGCACGAAACTCGAGCCACTCCCCGCCCTGGTGTTTTCCGCGGACGGCCGCCGATGCGCGCTCAACACGCGCTCGGGCCTCGGCCAGCCTTCGATCGACATCATCCATGCTCAACGAACAATACAGAACAACGATGCCATTTCAAATGCCGGTTGCCGCGTCGTCAATCAGACGGCGAGCGAGGTCGGCATCGGTGGCGGTGATGATCAGGGCTCGCGGTCGTCCGGTACGTCAGCCTCGGCCGCGGCGTCGCGCGCCGCGCCATACGCGACTTCCGCCTGAATCTCCTCCTCCGACGGCACGCGCCACTGCCCCGCGCCGCGCGCTGCAAGCAGCTCGCTGATGGGAAGGTTGATATCGACGTCGTCATATTCGATATCGGCGGGGGCGTTAGGAATCGCGACGGCAGCGCCATGCAGCTGAAAGGTGCGCCGGCCCGCCAACCCCTGCCACTCACCGAGCAGGATACGCATCCCCAATAGCTCGGCTTTGAAGAAGAACACGTCGTACTGCACGGTATCGGGCGTAAAGACGCATCCTAACGCCGGCTCGACCAGCAGCCTCATTTCGTCGAGCGATCCTTCGGCGTCGCTGCGCAGCGAAAAGCGCATCGAGTGGCTTACGTGGCTCATCAGCTCCCCTTTAGTACGACTGTCGACCCGGCGACTCCCTGAATGCCGGGAAGCGCGGCGACGAGTGCTGCGACGACTTGCTGCGAGCAGGCGGACAGCTCTTTAGGCGCAAGGCGATCGGTCGGGAAGATCTTGCCGGCCACCACTTGCGCACCTTTCCGCGCCGCCGCGTCGAAGTCGGCCTTATGCACCGTATACAAGTCGACATCGAATTCGCCGAGATTGAATCGCGTCTGCCCCTTATGGGGTCCGCGATAACCGGTCTTGGCGCTGCCGGTGAAATCGATCTTCGATGTGCCTTTGTATTTGAATGCTGAAATGGTGTTGGTGATTAGATCGCGCGTCTTAGTGAACTGCGCACGCCAGACTTCGGCGCCGACGGTCTCCATGCGTGCGTCGACCGACTCTTTACTGAGATCGTTGATTCCCGTCGACGCTCCCCACTGAACCAGCGCCGCCAACTGCTGCTGCGCCTGCGCAATGAGCGCGTTGACGCCCGCCTTGGCCTCTTCATTGCTGATTCCCGGTCCGCCCTTCTTGGGAAAGCGCGATTCATAGAGCGTCCGGAAGTTCGCGACATTCTGCGCGCTCAATCGCTTCAAGTTGGGCAGCAGCTTGGTTTGGAACTCCGCTTTGACGCCCGGATCTTCGATGGTCGTGACGTATTGCGCGAAGAGATCGACGGCGCCCTGCGCCTTGCTGAA
Organism: uncultured delta proteobacterium; assembly: GCA_963785725.1. Lineage (GTDB taxonomy): Bacteria > Myxococcota_A > Polyangia > Palsa-1104 > Palsa-1104 > JAQBQH01. Next base: position 531,720 of record CAWAWS010000003.1, read on the forward strand.
TTTGTCGGTAAACGGCAGCTTCTCCGACGATGCCATCTTGATTTGGACGTCGTCACCGGCGGGCTCGAAGAAGAGCTGGTGCGGCGCGCCGGCCATGTCGAACGGCACCGTCACCGGCGGTCGCGGCGCCGGCGCGTCCTTCCCCGCGGCGGCGGGTGGGCTCGCGCCCGCGGTCGGCGTCGCCCCCGCCGCCGACGCAGGCTTGCGGAACAGCTTGCGCGGATCAAAGCCTGCGCTGCTCGGGACGGCTCCGCTCTCCAGCTTCGCCGAGATCGCCGCCGGCTTTTGCGCTGGTGCGCCGGCCGCGGCCGCATCCTTCGCGTTCCCCTCGGATGCAGCGTTGCCGTCGGTATGGGTGCCGTGGCCGGCATCCTTGCCGTGCGCGTCGTGTCCCGCGGAGTGGTCGCCGCCGCCGTGCAGGCTGTCTGCGACGCTGTCGCCGACGCGATCGGCCTCCCGCTCCGCAGGCTCGTGCGGCTGCGACACCGCCTGCTCACCGTCGGTCGCGGCGCCTGCTTCTGGCTTACGCTGCACGCCCGACTTCTGGCCCTGCACGACGTGCGTGAGCTCGTGCGCCAGCAGCCGATCGCCCTCTTTGGTCCCCGGCGCCAGCTGGCCGCTACCGAAATGCACGTCGTTGCCAACGGTGAACGCCTTGGCGCCCAGCGCGGAAGCGGCGTTCGACGAATCGCCACCGGCGTGCACCTTCACCTGCGACAGATCGGCGCCCAGACGCGGCTCCATGCGCGAGCGTACGTCCTTCGGCAATGGCGCGCCTCCGCTCTTGGGAATCGCAGCGCCATCGCCGTTCGCACCCGTGCGGCTGTCGAGGCTGCGGGCGACCCGCGCGCGCTCGCGGTCCACACGCACCATCGGCGCCTGCCCCTGCGCGCCGTTCGTACTGCGATAGATCAGCTCTTCGTACGTCTCCTTCCGGTCCTGGCGCACGGGCTCCATGCGCGCCGCCGGATCGGTCGGATTGCCGCGTGGCGCTCGCGGCGCCGGCGCGCCGCCGATGCTCACGTCGACGGAGACGTTCGACATGACCTTGTTGACGAAGCCCCAAAACCCGCCAGATTTCTTGCCGCCGCCTTTGTCGCTCGGGCCGTTCGGGGGTCGTTCACTCATCTGTGGCCTCCATTTGCTCCCCACCGCGAGTACCGCCCTGCGGCCAACAGTATGGCAAGAAATTGGCATACAGTCGCGTGGCGCCGCTCTCTCGTCGTACAATCTTGCGGCGACCACGGTGGTGCCTGCGGCGACCACGGTGGTGTCTGCCATCTGAGAGGCCCCGTGCACTCGATACCTTCTGAGCGGACTCGCCCGTCCGCGCGAATGCGGTGGCGCCATCGGAGCACAGCAGGTTGGCTTGCAACGGCCACCTAACGAGAACATCGTTTCAATTCCAAGGGCATCTGCCGACGCACTCCGCGCGAAGCTCGCAACTAACAATCAACTGCGTCTCTCGATGCACTGGTCTAACCACAAGAGGGCATCCCTCGAACCGGAGCTGGGTCAGCGCCATTTAGCGATTTTATTTTCTTCATTGTCGTTAGGACAAGGCCGGCGCACGAGACTTCGACGCGAGCCGTCGATCCAAGACGCGCGCCGTCAGGCGTTTGCGGTCGGCGCGCCATCGACTTCGCCACGACGTCTCGAGGTTGTAAGCCCTGACGGCAGCGTGGCATTGCCGGCGGTGGCCGTGGGCCGCAGCGGCATGACCAGGAGGACGAGTGACGACTGCGCACCGCTTCGCAGGCACAGGCACAGCGTCAGCGAGGAGATACCGATGCGGATGGCGGATGCCACGTCTGCGTCGCTCTCTCCGGCGAGCGTGAGCAGGAGCGCGCTATCGACTGCCGGCACGCCCACGCTGGAAACCTGAACCAGCCCCGCCCGCAAGAATGGTCCAAGCCAAGGCTCGAATCAGAGACTCATTCGCGATCATGATTGCCTCCGACAGCAGGCATTTCAAGCGCGGTGCCAGGTATGACGAGGTGCGGCAGAAGCGGTAAGCGGGGCTGCAGCAGTGACCGCGCCCCAGCACGGAGCGCAAGTCTTGCGGCATCGCGCACGAAGGCCGCACAGTCTGCGAGCAACGACCTTCGATGCGCGCTGTTGCGCAAGCAACCGCCCCGTTCGTCGGCATGTGGCTTGCTGAGCCGACTCCCGAGAGGCGAGCTATCAACAAGAAGCACGTGATGGTCGCGGTCGACTTCGGTGTGTCGTCCAGATTGGCGTTCGACGTCGCCGTCGACATGGCGCGGCGACTGCCGGCTCCGTTGGACAAAAAATCGCGCTCCATCGTCAGCTCGCCGATCTTCTTCAGCAGCTCGTCGGGGCGCGCGTTCTCATCGGCTGGCTTGCTGGCGCAGTCGGAGAACGCTGTCGCCGCCTTCTCCAAGAGTTGCTTCTTCCAGGCGTAAATCCGCGCGGGGTGTACGCCGAAACGCCGCGCCAGCTCGGGCACCGTCTCCTCCTCGCGCAGCGCCGCCAGCGCCAGCTTGGCCTCCAGAGATTCAGACGCGCATGCGCCGACTCCGGCTCTAGCTGCCTGCGCTACGGCCTCGACGCCTCGTAAGTCCGGATCTAGGCGATAGGAAAAATGAAAAATCTTCGGCTAGGACGTCGCTGGAGCCGAGAAACGGACAAACAGCGTTATTTGCCGTCGCTGAGGCTAGCCGTGCGACAATTTGCCACGGTTTAGCGACTGGAATTCGCGGGTACATTCATCCTGGGAGGGGTGCCCTTGTATCTGATGTACGTCGACGAGAGCGGCGATTGTGGGCTCGTAAATTCGCCTACCAGGTATTAGTCGAACGCGCTCGGCTTCGAACGTACGCGCGTAACGATGTTGGATGACACTTACGATTGCGACTGTGAATCACATCGTTTCCTTATGAGGTAATACGCAGTTGCGTGTGGCATGCCAGCTCGGCGCGCAGTGAGATTCGTCCACCTTCGTCAGCAGCGAGGACGATCGCTGCGACCGCGTTACATCGTGCTATTGTCGTTCGTCGGGGGAACGATGGGTGACAGCGGGCGGACGTGGCGGCCCTCGGGGAGCGGCCCGAGCGAGCGCGCGGCAGGTGAAGATCCGCGCTTTACGGGCAATTCGGTCGCGGCCGATCGCGAGTGGGCGCAAAATCGCATCGCGAACTTCCTGCGCGCGCAAAAGGGGCCGATTCAGCGCAAGGCGGAACCAGGCGCGGATGCGGCCGCGGCGCCGGTCTCCAAGCCGAGCGATGCGGCCGAGCAGGAGGCCGATCAGACGAGCGACGCCGTCGCCGAGCAGCTCCACGGCGGCGACAAGGCCGATGGGGCCCACGCGCCGGCGGGGCCGAAGCACGCGCCCGCGCCGATCGCCGCCAAGCTGGAGAGCGGAACGGTGTCGCTCGCCAAGAAGGACGACAAGAAAGAGGCCAAGAAGCCCGAGTGCCGCGGGCGACTGCAGGTCCAGGGCGAGGATTTGGGGCAAGAGCTGTCGTGGCCGTGGGCGCGCGCCGAGCCGCCCAAAGCGGACGAGGCGGTGGCCGAGCTGGGGAAGCTCAAGGGGCAGCTGACGAAGAAGCAGCTGGAGATCCGCAGCGAGGCCTTCGAGTCGGCGTCGAGGTTCATCACGAACGCCAAGGCGAACGGCGGCGTGGACGCGCCGGTGAGCCAGACCTATCAGAACAAGAATCTGCGCGACAAAGAGAAGACGGCGCGCGTCGACATCGAAGTGCGCACGGGCAAGGCCTTCGTGTGAGAGGAGCCAAATGAACGCCGAGGATTGGACGGAGCTGGACGAGCTCGTGGCCCACGATTCGCCGGACGCCGACGACGTGCTCGACGCGATGGAGGCGGTCACCGAACGGCCCGACGGTCTGTCGCAGCTGGTCGACCGCTATGCGGCGTCGCCGAGCGCGATCGTCACGCGGGCGCTGTCGTTCCTGTTGGCGCAGGCGGCCTCGTCGGCGCGCGGCGCGCAGCGGGAGCTCGTCTATCGCTTCATCGAGCGGCTGACGGTGAGTGACGATCCTTCGACGCTCATGAACACGCTGACGGCGGTGCAGCGGCAGGCCATCGCCGGCGCGCCCTGGGGCGATGGCTCGACGGCGACGCGGCTTTTGCCGCCGCTCATCATGCGCAGCCTGAAGGGCAACCCGCTCGTGCAGTCGACGGCGCTGCGGCTCTTGGCCCGGCTGTACGAGGACGGCCTCTTGCCATCGCTGTTCGCCGGTGACGCCGCCGCGGCGACGCTGCGCCGTCGATCTCGCCGGCATCGAGCAGACCGAGCTCGTCGCGTCCTCGTTCGGCGAGCTCGCCCGCTACGTCGCGGGCCGCTAGCCGCACGGCGCGCTCGTCTATCGGCATCCCGAATCCATACCGAACGCGGCGGAGAGGCGCAGCCGCCAAGGCTCTCATCGGCGCCAAGAACCTGTTAGCCAAGCGGGCGCGGTTTCGCGCAACGCGAGCGTAGCGGCGGCGGCGCCTCGCCGCTCATCGGCGATCCGAAACTGATTCGTTCACGACTTCACTTCGACACCAGGAGTTCAAATGCATTCTGGTCATTCTTCTCCACTAACGAAGTGGGAAGCGGAATCCATCGTCGAGAGTGGCTGGCGCTCGCAGCGCACGTGCTGCGCGGACGCGGTCATCATTCCCTGCGTCTGCCGACTCTCCGTCAGGTGCCCACAGCACGGAGTGATCTGTGCCGGCAGCCACGACTGAGGTGAGGATATGGCCGTAGTCCATCTTCTTGAAGCGCTCGATCCGGATCGGCGCCGACGGCTCCGGTCCGCGCTCGCGCGCGTGCTGGCCCGCCAGGCGCACGCGGAGCTGGTGCTCGAAGCAGACGCACTTACCGTCGAGGAAACAGCTCGTCCCACGCCGTTGACTACATGGCCTACCCGACATACAATGTAGCCCGTGTTACAAGAACCTGCATTCTCCGTCGTGATGGCTACAATCGCCATCCATGAAGCGGACTACCGAATCCAGCGCGCGAAACCGGAACGTCGTCAGCCTGCCAACCGCCGTCTACAGCCGCGCCCGCGAGCTATCCGAGCAGGCGTCTCAGCATGGCTGGGCGGTACTCGGGATCGAGCGCCGCGACCCGCCTGGTATCGGCGCGATCGTTGATGAAGCACTGAAGCTGCTTGCCGAGCGATTGAAAAAGGTGAAGGCGCGAAAATGAGAACAAGAGCGACGACAAATACGCAGCCGCGGCTCCGAATCTATCTCCGGCGCTCCAAAGCCGATGAAGGGCACCAGCAATTCAGCCTCGATGTGCAGCGTGACGGTTCGCGGCTGTTCACAGTCGACGAGATGCCGCGCCAGGGCGTCAACCTCGTGTGGTCCGAACGCGAGGAGTACATCGACGACGATCGCGCGGGTGACGACTTCGAGGGACGACCCGAGCTGCGCCGGCTCCGCGCCGACATCAAGCCCGGCGACGTGGTGCTGTGCCGCGACCAGTCGCGGCTTGGTCGTGACGCGCTCGAAGTGACGCTCGCCGTGCGCGACATCGTCCGCGACCGCGGCGCGCGCCTCTTCTATTACGCCGAGCGCAAAGAGGTGGAGTTCGCCAACGCCATCGACGCGGCCATGACCTTCATCAAGGGCACCGGCCACCAGATGGAGCTGGAGGCGATCCGCGGTCGCGTGCGTGAGGCCTTGCGCGCGCGCGTGAGAGCTGGCCGCATCGCTGGCGGTCGTTGCTATGGCTACTCGCTGCGACGCGAGAAGGATTCGTCCGGTCGCGAGTACACGGTGGCCGTCGTTGACGAGGCGCAAGCGGAAATCGTTCGTCGACTGTTCCGCGAGTATCTCGACGGCGCCAGATTGAAGCGTATCGCCGTCCGACTGAACAACGAGCGCGTTCCTCCGCCGAGTGCTGGACGGCGAGGCACTGGCTCGTGGTGTCCGGGCGCGATTCGAGAAATGATCCGAAACGCCAGGTACCGCGGCGTCTACACACACGGGAAGACCATTCGCGTTCGGCGTGGGGCCAAGCGCGTTGCGCTACGGGCTCCTATCGAAGACATCATCACGCTCGAAGTCCCCGAATGGCGCATCGTGGACGACACGACTTGGCTGACGGCCCAAGACCTCATGAGCCAGCGGGCCGCCGAAGCAGAGAAGCTCTATCGACCGGGCCCCCGCACTCGTTACGCCCTCAGCGGCATAGGTCGCTGCGTTTGTGGCGGATCGATTGGCTCGCAGACGAGCCGCATTTCGGACGGCAGCCACATCAAGGTCTATGGCTGCTCGAAGCACCACATGCGTGGTTCGTCGGTCTGCCCGGTCACGATGCGGCAATCGGTTGCGGAAGTAGACGCGGCCATCGCCCAAAAGATTAGCGAGCGATGGTTGACCGGCGCCTTTGTGGACGAAGTCATCCACGAGATGCGTGAGAATCTGGAGCTACAGGTGAAAGCGACCCACCTGGACGCGGAGGCCATCGAGACCGAACTGACCAAGCTCCGCGGGGAGCAACGGAACCTGGCGACAGCAGTTGCCACCGGCGGGGATGCCATCCCGGAGCTTCTGAGTGAGCTGCGGAGCCGCAACGACCGCATCCGCCTGTTGGAGGCAGACCTGGCCGCCGCCCGCCGTTCGCCGGCCATGGTCGAGGAGATGCTGACAGCCGCCGAGCGCAAAGCGCGTCAGCGGGTCGCGGATCTCAGGGCGACACTCGCGAACCCGGGCGACGCGCGCGAGGTCTTCGAATCGATTTTTCTACCGGAAGGTCTTGAATTTACAGAAGGAAAGAGCAGCGATGGCTCTCGACGGGTGTGGGCGATCTCGATGACCGCCCACCCCGTCAGATCCATTTTGAGTTGTGACCCCACCGGGGCGTTTCGCAATGTAGACCCGCCGAAACAGTGGGTTAGGTGCGTCGTGCCGAGGGCTTTGCGAACACAGTAGTCTCTCCTGAGCGGTCTCGCGCGAACTTACCGTCCCACCGCGATGTATAATTTTTGCACACGTGCAAATCCAACGACAGGACGCGAAAACAGCCGCCCAACGGTGGCACTGTTGCCGGCGCAGATTCTCGACGGGAGAGTGCAGCAAATCCGGAAGCCGCGTTGGCGAAAATTGGCCAAAACGGGCCTGCCTGCAGCAAGCTTGCTGCAGGTCTGAACCCGATCACTACGGCACTGATTGAGGCGCTTGCGCGGTGGTCAGGCGCGAGTGATCCGTTTGAGCTGTGGCGCCGGCTGCTCGATCGCTTGTGCAAGCTCGAAGTGGTGTGAGAAAGACACGGGTCCAATACACCGAGAGATGGGGCACTTTCCAATTTGAACTTGTTTCTGCCAGCGCTCCCCATAGAGCTCGTCGCACTGCTCGATCTCGATGAACCGTAGCGCTCGACGGCACTCGGATCCGAGACACGGCCGACAGAGGTCCTGGCTACGACAGCACCCGGAGCGCATGCTCCAGCAGCACAGACGGGTAGTCACGACAGTTTGTTGCTCCGATCCCCTTCAGGGTTCCATCTGTCGCCTTCACTTGGGGGAGACCAAATGAGGTTATCCAGGAGTCGACACGAGCCCAGCTGATATCCTGTCCGATAAAGAACAGAGGATCGTGCAACATCGTATTTCCAATCCTTTGCAGACACTTTAGCAGTTCATAGATCTCGTAGTATTCATCTCGCGCCATGCTTCGCGCCAAACCATGCTGGATCACATCAACCGCAGCGTTGTACGCATTGGCGTTCAGCCGACCCGCAAGATGGTCTCGCAGTCCTGGCGCGACCGCTTGAGGCAACCCGCCAAGTTGACGTGGCTCAGCAAGTCGCTCAAGTAGCAGAGCAGCCGCCTGATCGGGTCTCTCACAGGCGAGCGACAACGCACATACAAGAATGACAACGTCACTCGTGTATTGGGGGGCGACATTCCCCTCATAGCGTGGTCGTTCGAGGACGTGCTGAAGCCCCCGATAGATCTCTTCCTCAGCGGGACCAGAGGCCCACGCGTGTCCGAATCTGTGCGTCGCATTCATACGTTGATCGATCGCGCGAGCCATGTTCTCGGCGAGAAAACCAACATTGAATGGAACGAATAAGCGGCGCGGCGTGATGTAACCGTAGAAGCTGCGCCCGCTGTATTCCTCTTCCACGACATCGAAGTCCGGCTGCCCGCCGCCATAACGGACGTCGTTCGGAATAAATACCATCTTACCCTCGTCCAGGATCGACTGCCGGCGCTCCTGGATGAGGGAGAGGCCCCGGGCAGCTCCGTCCTCCTGTCGCCTCAAGATCTCGAGGATGGGGATGAAGGAATCCTTCAGCTGATGGTAGCTCTTCCCCTGGAAGTCAGCCTCCGTGATGTGGCCCCCCAGAATCAGCGCCGCGGCCACTCCTAGGTCTATCCACTCGGCAAGCAATCGGCAGCCTGCGACGCTACCTAGGGATTGCGTGTAGTGAACATACTCGTGAACAAAGGACATCGTGGGATCCGCAGCGTGGGGAATGTTGTCCAACTCTGGGCGAGAGAACCGGCGGCTTCCCCAACCCATGTCTATTGTGAGCGATACCCAATCGAAGCCCGCCATGGGTCCCCTACCTGCTCTACCATCGAGTTCGGCGAGCTTAGCGCCGTCCACAGGTCTCGTGTCTGCAAGCCGGGCCGCACGCCAGTCATCCACCCGCGTAGGGGTGGAAAACTCGGTGACTCATTCGCTCGTACTGCTCTAGCGAGCCATGAGCCTCGGGGTACGAGGCCAGCTCAGTCGCTAATCGCTAGCTTGGCACCGATGCGCCGCGGACGCAATGCGGCAAATTGTCGCGGGTCAGACGTCGTCGTTCTCCGTCGAGAGTACGACTCCAAAGCTCCGAGTGATCGCGACGGTTGCGACGGTTGCCAGAAGCGCCGCTCATTGACAGGCGGCCCGTAAGGGCTTGATCCTGTAGCCATGAGCAAACTCCTGGGGATGCACGAGCCCTGTTACATCGGGTATCTCGGTGACGAGTTTCCTGATGACCCACCGCGTGACTTCCGCGACGTCTACGAGCTGAAAGCGTATGCCGTGTGGAGCATTGATTCGAAGGTCTACGAACTTCAGCAAGAATGGATCTTTGGAGCTGACGTCGCACCGCGCAAATGCGCCTATTGCGAACGGACGGCCGCCGGCGGGGCGACTTTCGTATCGGTGTCGCACGCGGTCCCAGAGCACCTCGGCAACAAGAGAGTCATCAGTCAAGAGGAATGCGATGACTGCAACAACGAGGGCAGCGACTGCGAAGAAGCTCTCGCGAGCATGCTCGCTATGGAGCGGGTCTTCACGGGTGCACGCGGCAAAGGCGGAACTCCGTCAATTCAGAGCAGCAGTGCTTTGGAGATCCAGAGCGAGGGAGCTGGGAAGGTTGCACTCAAGATCGACGTGGCGAACGATCCCCTCCGATATTCGGCAGGGAACACAGTTGAAGTGCCAATAGGAACTCAGCGCTATCGACCGCTGTTGGCGATTCGCAGCATCGCGCGTTCCGTCTGGCTCCTGCTTCGGCCAGCAGACCGCGTTCACCATCAGTCAGTAAAAGACTTCGCGCTTGGTCGCCAAGTCCAGTTTCCAGTCGAGTACCTCGTAGCCTTCTCGGCTGGTGGGGCACCGACTGCGGGGCGCATACGTGTCTGGAGCCTCAAGAGCGAGCAGGATGGAGCCTGGCCGCCGCTCGTTGCCGCCCTCTCTTTGCACAACACCACCATTATTTGGAGAGCGCCAAGAGGAGGTACGCATGTCCAGGGACCGCTTCCGCCAATACCAACCTACGACGGTGCGGCTCCCAAGGTTGGTCGTCTACAACTAAGAGCCGACGAACGAGTTGATGTATCGCGCACGCTGACAATGGCCTATGAAAGCCGGACGGCGGGCGCTACCACCAGCAGTGCGAAATCCGTCAGGTCACAGACGGCCGCGCAGATCATCGCCGAACAGCAGGTAGAGATCGCCATCGGCGCCGATGCCGGGGATGTGCAGTGGCTCAAGGCTTTACGACGTACAAAAAAGATCAGCGGTGACTTCTCCACTGCCTTGGAAGTCTCCATTGATTCTGAGAAGCATGGGCTCCACCTCCGCCTTCGCCAAGACCTCCGCACCTCCGAGGCTCGGCTCAACCTATTTGTCGATGTGTCGGGGCTCTCGGCGACGGATGCGCTCCCTGCTGTCGCTTTTTGCGAGAAGTTCGCGAGCGACAAACCAACCGCGAAACTCTTTCTCCGCACACAGGATGGCGTTTCCAGTACGCCTCTGGCGGCCGGCGGCAAGATCGACGATGCGATTGTTAGCATGCGGCCAGCGCTGGAACGTTTCGTCGAACTGGAAAAGAAGCTGGGCGTAAGTATCCCTCTTCCCGAGTCCGGACAGAAGCAGGACTGGGACCTGCTCTGCGTTGCCGCCACGGCGATTCTGAGTGGCGTTCCCGTGCGTCTACCGGGGGCCGGAACAGGCGAAGTTGAGTGGCCGCGTGCTTTCTACAACCGACTCGTCCAGATCTCCGGGCCGTGCACACTTCCGTTGGCGCAAGGCGTATATCCGTTCGCGGGAATCGATGCACTTACCGAAGCAGTGATCGGTCCCATTCGCCTCTGTCTGGAACTCAAGAACTGCGCTGCGGAAGTAAAAGCGGGCGTCCAGGAATTGGATGCGAACCGAGCGCTCGTAAAGCTCGAATACGAGTCCGTATTGTTCCTCTTTGACCGGTATCTCAAAAGTGCCTGAAAATCGGCCGGCCACAGGAGCGACTACAATCCTTGGCGACGACATCGGCCTCAGGCAGCCAAGCGCCCGCAACTCGCCACATCGGTCCCGGCTAGAAAGCAACAACAGCAAGGAAGAGGCAAACACAAGACATGAAGTGCAGAGTATTCTATTCTTGGCAGTCTGATCTTCCCAATCCCGTAAATAGGGCATTCATTGAAAACTGCCTCGAAGCGGCGGCGGAAGCATTGAGAGCAGACGGCGGAGCTTGCTATCGAGCCAGTAATTGACCGCGACACTTCGGGCGTCTCTGGCAGTTCGGACATAGGCCAGACCATTTTCGCCAAAATTGCCAGTGCTGCCGCATTCGTCGCTGACGTATCAATCATCGGCACCCTTGAAATCAAGAAAGGCGATGTAACAAAGACTAAGCCTGACTCCGAACCCGAATGTACTATTGGAACTGGGATATGCGCTCAACGCAATAGGGACCGGCCGCACGATTACAATCATGAACACTGCTTTCGGCGATCCAGAGGCGCTGCCTTTCGATCTCAAACAGCGCCGAACAGTGACGTACAAACTCCCTCTCGAAGTGACTGACCGAAAAGATGCAAAGAACCGACTGACCGCTCAACTAACGATGCGCTTCGTGCCGTGCTTGTGACTCACAAAGTGGAAGCAGGTGCCGCACAGCCGAAGACGCGATCGCAGCAGGCCGTTACTGCGATCCAAGAGAAGCGCGGCGATCGCGTGCGAGAGGTTCGAGAGTTCATGAAGTGGATCGTCGCCGAGGCGAAGAACTCGCTCCCCACGAGCAGCCGGGCCTGCTGATGACCGCCTCGTTGAGGCAATCGAAAAGACGAAATCTATTGTTAACGACTTCGGCCGCGTCGCGGCCGAGGCCGCGGCTTGGAACGACAAAGAAGTGATCCGCGGGATCTACAAGGGCCTTGAAGGAGTCTTGGCTCTGTATCATCCTCCGAAAGGAGTCGGTGGTAGCTTTCGCAGCACCGATTTCGACTTGTTTCAATTTCTTGGACATGAGCTTTCGGTCGTGCTCACGGCCTGCCTCGTGCGTGAGGACAAATTCACTTTCTTAAGAGTGCTGCTTAGCCAGAAACTGCTCTTGCCTAACAATCGCCATGGGCTCTCAGAACACGTCAGCTTTGCAGATTTGTCGTCGTCGTATGTGACGCTACTGGACACCGTTAGAAAGCAACGTTTGGCTACAGCAACGTCGGCGCGAAGCTCCATCCATGCAGATGTCCTCAAGGAGCGGCATGAGGCCGATGTCGGAGGTGTCGCGTGGCCCGAATTTGTCCAGGCGGATTTCCTTCTTACTCTACGCTCACTGCGTGAACATCAACATTGGTGGGGTCCAAGCCTTGTCTTCTGGAAGGGCAACTGCCGAACATCCTCACCGCCACCGCCACGCGTGATGGTGCGGCCAATCTGGCGACGGCGCTCGGCCTGGAACGTGCCGAAGAGCTGCGCGCGTGCTGGAAGAAGATTTCGCGTTCATCACGCGGACTTTCGTATCCATCGCTAGATTCTATTCTCCGTTTCGCAACTTCGACTTTTCGCGGATAGGCACGCTGTGAATCTAACGGCGGCCTGGCGCGCATTGTTCGACATATCCAGGGCCACTAGACATCATCGGCCGAACGTAGTTCGGAAAATATCTTTTCTAGCTCCCCAATGAAATGGAGGCGATGCCTGGAGCATGGATATGAACACCGATCTCCCCAGCCGGAAAGGACGGATCGGCCGAAGCCGACGCCCAATTCATACTCGTGATGACGACATCGTCGGTATCCCACGCAATAAACTTGCCGTGAAGCGGAATCTTCTTCGCCTTGATCAGAGTCACGCCGTTGCCCCTTGCGTCTTCGGCTAGAGCCTTTGCATTCGGTTGTTTAACGGTCCAGAAGCCATGGTGTAGAGGACTGTCACCGTTACTCCCTGTTCGGCCGCCACTTCTCCCGGCAATTCAATGCGCCTGGCCGTGCTGTCGATCCGAGTCTGCGGCTGCCGATCATTAATCGGGTCTGACCGCGCCACTCGCAGATCGCATCACATAGTCATGAGCGTCGCCGACGATGACGCCGACGCGCGCCGAGCCGCCGGCCAATTTCGGCAAGTCCTGCTGACGCGCTACAATGGCCAGTTCATTGGCCAGACTATCCGACAGACCGCGATGCCCAATGAGCTGCTGCGCAGCTCTCACTACCTGCACAACGGCGCCCGGGTCGCGGAGAACTACGCTGAATTCCACCGCTTGAAAAGGAGAGGAAAGCCAATTGCAGGAGCTTACGCAGGCTGTCCAGCCTCCGTCCGCCCCATCGGCCAAGATGAACTTCGCATGCGAGCCCGTCGACCGCATGTGAACTCTTATCTCCCGTGAGTGTCGATCTTGCCGGACGCGATCCGCGATCTCACAAGCGGCGGTGCTATTTCGATTGGACTCTCCGTCGTCGACGTCCCGCTCCCCAAAGGATATCGATTTCGACTCCTCTCCGCACGCGGTTCGAATTGGATCGAATAGTTCCGAAAACCGAGCGGCGTCAAGAAAAGTCGACAGAACTATGACGCGGCAGTGGGCTTCCTCCAGAAGCGATGTAATGAGTTTCCTCTGTGCAGACCCACCGATAAAAATGTCAGCAGGATCGAACGCGCGATCGATTCAACTCAGGTACGTCGGCAGGTCCGGCTCCCCTTGGTAGTCGACCGCGAAGTGAGTTCCGGCAGGCAAAGCGAGCTGTATCAGCAATCATTCGCCGCAATACCACGGACGCGTCATCCGGCAAGTTGGTGGGTAATCCATCGACGACTCGCACCACCATGAATTCGTCATCGCGGACAGATGCGGTCCGCGCGTCGATATTCGCAATTTGATCTTCTCGATTTCGCGCCACCAAGGACGAAAGCCGAGAAAAGCTAACCTCGTGAGACATCCGCGGCTCGCCGCCTTCGATCTGCACCGACCTTACGTCGATTCCGTTGTCGTTCGACATCGAGTATTCTTGGCGACATCAGACGAATATCGCGCTTAAAGAAGAATTGACCGCTAAACTTTTCAATCACAAAACTCACGCGCCGAACGTACCGCTTCGGAAAATACGGAAGCGGCTTGCCTGTCCGAACAATTTCGAGCCCGAAAGTGCTGACCTTAAACGCTATGGTCCCGTCACCCACGTCCACTTCCAGCAGCCGAAAGCGCATCATTCGCGCAAAGGAGGCCGCTACAACTTGATGCGGCAATCCTATAACTTCGCCGCAGCGGCGACGGAAGTTGCGCCGCGACTGACTATCCAAAGCAACAGTTCGTCTACTACACTCCACGTGCGACCTTCGATCGATTCCCACCTTGCAAGAAACCCGGAAAACGGGAATTGCAACGAGGTCATCGGCCTTGCCTCTTGAGAGTTGTCGGGCTGACTATCGTTGCGAGAAATTGAGACGGTTGCCGTTCGGCAGCTGCCAAAAGTTCTATCGTCGCTAGAATCGTCGTCAAGAAAGACAAGTCGTGCTCGCCGCCAGATGGATTGACACCTCTGACGGCCTCGCGCAGAAAGCTCAAACTCGTGACTAAAGATCAGTTGATGCTTCGCGCGACTGAGCAGCACGTTCATCCTTCGCCGGTCGCGCAAGAAGCCGAGCGCCGCCGCCCCCGCACGCGCGTTGTTCCGCACAAGCGAGACAATAACAATGTCGGCCTCACTTCCCTGAAACGAGTCGACGGTGCCGACGAAGTCAAGCCCATGGCGCACCGGTGCGAACTTCTCGAGGTGCGACAATTCCCCGTTTCGCAAACCATAAGACGGGCTCCGTAGCTTCTCAACCTGCGCCGCGTAGGGAGAAAGAATCGCCAGGGTGGGGGCGACCGCGCTTCCCTCGGGCGCCCTTATGTGGCGGAGAACATCGGCGACAGACTCCACCTCGCCTGGATTGTGCCAGCGAGGTCGGCGACAAACGTTCCATCGGTGTTCCCGGCCCTGTGGAGCTCACGTGCGGAAAACCACCACGACGACGGGCGAGTTGGAAGCGGTGCTATTTGCTTGAATGGCGCCGAGTCTGTCCGCGCGCGCTCCTCGCGGCTCGCTTCTGTTCTTAGTTTTCCGCCGTAAAAGGCTGCGGAAACAATCTCTGCAATTGCGGGGTCCATTCGTCGCTCCTCAGAAAGCGTCGCGCTTCTGGGCGGTGCCCAAGGATTCCCGCCCCTTTCGCTCATCGTCTTCAACGAACGTTCGAAACGGTTCCAACAAACAAAGAGCAAGGTCAGATGTAGCCTTCAACACCGAGGGTATCCAGCGATTCTCTACAGCTCATCAGTCGCCCTCGCGGAACAATGGCCCAACAAAAACTCCTCGCTGCCGCGAGTGTTTTTTCGACCCAGCGTAATCGCGCAAAAGCTTGACGAGGCGTTCCGACTCGAATGGTGGGAGCTGGTGATGATCGCCGATCAAAATCGTCGACCGAGAGCATCATAGGGCCAACCAATCTTGCGGGCCCGTAACAATCGCCGCTTCTTCAACGATAACCCAGTCGAACTGTTCCCGCGCATCTACCAGCCGCTCCACGTCTGCAGAGTTGACGGTCGAAAAGAACAACGTTAGCGGCGTCCAGAATCAGAGCAAAGAACGCGTGTAGGCCAGTACGGTCTTCTGGGTCGATCTGATCGGGCGCGTTCTCCAGCGACGGATGCTGATCTTGAGCGAAATGACACAGGGTCGCGCAGCGGAGGTGGTGCGGACGCCATGAGCTTGCTAGACGAAATCTGTTTGAGATATCGATTCGCGGCGCGATGGACTTCCTCATCCGTGGATGCCCTGTCGTCGGCCGTCAAGGAACGACCACGATGGCGTCTTCTAGTCCGCTTCTACAAAAGCGTCCTTCACCTGAATTTGTAGGTTGTCCAAAGCATCGTGGCCCTGAGCGGTCAGAAGAATGCGCGTCGACCCTCTCCTTCGAACTTGCGACGAAGCACCTCCGTTCCGAGCCTCGTCTTTCCTATCCCAGGCGGGCCAACTATAAAAGAATACAAGGGCATCGTCGACCATAGTCCTCGAAGCGCTTCTTGCTTTGGCAAATCGAGTTCTCGGAACTCCTGATCTCCTTCGTCGAGCTGGTTCCTCGTCGATTTACGCTGACGCCACGGGTCGTCGAGCATCTCGGCCAAGTCAACGGCGTATGAAGGTCGCAATGTTCCGCAAGCGTCGGCGGATGACCTGCTCGGTCCCCAGGTCTAGTTCGGCTTTCAAAAACTGAGCCGACCCCAATTGAGACGTCTTCCTCAACTTCAAACTGATAGACCGTTGTACCGTCTTGATAAAGAACATCAACGAACGTAGCAACTACGTCGTTCGAGCGTGATGCGCCAAGACTCGCTGACTTGTTGACCCGCCACTTGCCGTGCTGCCTCGCTGGTCTTCCTCGAACATATAACGAAGCGCATCAGCCGTCTCTTTCATTCCGATCCGCGCGGAATTCTTGCTCGCTCGCTATTCGGTTGGCCGCGGACTGTGACGTATCGGCAACGATCCTTTGTTTCGAAGCTCAGCACCTCTATCGGATAGACCTCGAGCGCCTTGACCATGGCCTCTAGTAGCTGGGTTAGAATCAGCGCTCGGCACACCATCGTGACGCGGTCGAGCTCACCGCTGCGATTTGGTGCAAACGCGCTCCAGTCGAGGACGTCTGGACCAAGTCTCGCCCGTAGTTCGCGTCTCCTCTGTCGCCGCGTACTACGACGATTGGTCGTTGCAATGCATGTCCATCGAATTCCCCGAGCGGCCCGCCACGAACGGTCGCGCCGTCACATACTGCGAATTCCTAATTGGAAGTGCCAGCGTATCGCGGAACGCACAAATGCGGTATACGAGTGTTTCCGATCAGCTCGACCGACTATTTTCGCGGGTCGAATTTCGTGGGACCAGCAGCGTCCTCGCCGTCGAGGTCTCTCGAATCCACGCTAATTGTTGCTGATAATCGTCGACCACTATAGAGCCGCTGCTCGCTTCATAAATGGTGCCAGCCAAACCCGGGCTTGTCCCAAAGCATGACCAAAATGAACTATCCGGCTCGAGACGAAACGGAACGCGCGATGCTGGTAATAATGTCATCTATGGAACGGGCTATCGATTGCGCCTCCAAAGTCTCGATGGTCGGAGGCGAGAAAGGAGTTCAGAAGAACGCCGTAGAAGAACTCGTTCGGAAACTGACAATTGAACGGCGTCGACATCCTTCGTCGGAACGACTCCCCCGACGCTTTCACGGTCACGTTTAAGAGCGCCGCCATCATTAGGCCGAGCGCACACCAGTCCTGTCCGAATGAGCACGTTAAAGCGCGACGGACGCAAGCGCCAGGTCCAACCTTCGCATAGCCCTCCTTCGGTCTAATCCCAACTTAGCCAAAGACTCCACTCGAAGCGGCTCAGCTTGAAGTCTGGTTCATCAAGCGCTTCTGTCAGGCATCGCATTAGCGTCGAGTTGTCCGTGCAGCAGACCCTGGGCATGAATAATTCCTAAGGCGACGACGATGCGCCGCATGTTTGCCCAGAATAGCCGTCGGCTCCGGGGTGCTGAAAAGGTTCTTCTACGAATGGCGACTCGACGTGCGAGGAAGAATCGCGTCAAGTGGTCGGCCGATGTTGTTGATGACGATCCCAAAGTGCTGGTCGTCGGGGATGAGTTCACCACATCGACAATGACCTCCTTGGCACCCGCGTATGACATCACGCGTTGACCCGGGCTCATCTCGTGAAGCCAAAGTTGCCGAAGGTCGTCGTCGATTGCCTTACCCGTTTTGCTCCAGAGCTTGAGCAGCCGCTCCGCATAGAAGGGCCGGTCTTCAACAATTCCACAGACATTGCCGATTCAAGGGCAAGCGGGATTTGCTACAGCCACGGCATGACCCCGAGTTAGCGAATCGTTCAAGAAGAGAGGGCCGCTTACTTCCTTTGCATGTCGGTAGCTTCGCAGACATAGCGATGGCCGTCTGAGTACCATGTGTCGGTCGGCAGGCTCACGGAAATGTGATCTTAGTAGCGGGCGCGGAAGTCCTTGCGGCTGGCCGTGGTCCTGCCCCGTTCTTGTAAGCCAGTCCATAGCGGACGAAGGCGCTCCGAAGGCAGGTTCTTCGGAGCGATTAAGTTGTCGCTCCAAAAAATTCAGCTGGTTTTGTGTGCGCGAATGGGCCTCAGCCCTGCATGGGCGGGATGACCTCTGGGAGATCAGCTGTTGCAAGAGATTGAGCAGCAGGCGGCGTTTGCCGATTGCTCCCATCGCGTGATTGTAATGGCCGATTCACCGCTGACGCTGTACCCCGAGGACGACATGGGGCAGAAGCTCAGCTGCACGTGCTGGGATGTTTTTGCTCACGCTAGAGGCCATTGGCATTAGAGGTGGGGTGGGATTTATTTGGTCTACTCCTAGCCCTAGGGAGCTAACACATCGTCAGCATCATCGATTGCGAGGCCACAGTATGGACAATTGAGCCCCTCGCCCAAGCCGCCTACAATTTATCCAATCCTCTTCGTCGCGCCCTCCAAAATCATCCCAATCGTAGTGCTATTCTCATCAGAAGTTTGTGTTTTTCCGCAAGCAGGACACTTCGTTCGCAATACCATTTTTATCCTGAAGCATATTCCCCCTCTGTCCCCTGTGGCTATGAACTGAGGCGAGTCTCCTTTTTTCATTTTTCCCGGGCCGCATTCTTGGGAGTTCTAGTCGGCACTGTTTTCAGCAGTCGGCAATCCATAGCTGGGCAGCAGCAAGACTATCCAGAATCCCTTGTTCCTGACTCGAATTGGAGAAAGGCGGCTTCATCGCTGGCGAGTTCTGGGTCGAATTCGCTGAGCATCGGCGCGAATCCACGGAGAACCAAAGTCTTGAGTTTTACCGCATCGCCAAGCAGTTCCAGGTCGCAGTGTGCAATCACATCTCTGCTATACTTGTTTAGCGAGTTAAGTTATAGCTTTGTGATTGTGGCAGAGACTTGAGAATATACTGCGCGTTGAAGCGCCGCCTGAAACGTGAGTGTTCGAGCGTCCTGATTCAGCTGATGTCCTCTTTTACATTTGGTGGCATTAAACTCGGCATTCGCGACGGATAGAGGGCGGCCACCGGTCGACTCGAAGCTAGGTCTTCGAAGACATACATGGGATTGGTATCCCACAGGAGAGCCTTCTCAAACCCCCTCAACGCCCAATGCGTACATAGTTGTCGCAACAAGCAAAGCATCGTCATCTATGCTGTCGCTCACAACGCTTGTCTCCGCTGGCAATGAGTCCAGCAGCAAGTTTCAAAACCCTCGCGGATATCGCGAAAGAAATGATTCTCCATAAAACAATCGTACACGAAGCCGCCGTGCGCGGGCTGCTTCAGTCGCGCAGCGCGACGTCTTACACATCTCGTGATATGTCGGGATGCGGCAAATCGTCGCGGACTTTCACATCCGCCGGTGGCGGAGATGAAGCCGACAATCAAAACCATCGACGTGTAACTTCGCTTAGCTAGTGGGAAATTGCCGCAGGCCAGCTACTGAGGAAGTCGAGACTTTACAAGTTCTCATGCAAGCGCCAACGTCGCACTTCGCCCCATTGCATCGAGGGCAGGGGCCGGTTCCCGAAGTAGCCCGCGCCTTGGCACTCCGAGCACATGCTGTCCCAAGACACGTCTTCAATTCTGTTTGGATTTTGGCCAAATAGAAGACGTTTGAACGGATGTCGCTTGAATTTTGGCCCACGCATTTGCTTAAATGGACAGGCGAAGACGTCCCGGAAATGCGGCTTGAGGTGGTTGTCAACGCCGAAGAGCTTCCGTTTACTCACATTGCCGAAATGCGCGCGCTTCTGCTCCGCCAGATTTGCCGCTGACAAATTTCGCGGCCGAGAAATGGCGCTCGCCAGCTTGATATCGTCTCCCCCAGGCTCGTTTAACGCGGCGAGCTTTGGTCCAAACTATTTGTCCGCCTCGCTGTAGCGCGACAGCTCAGCCGCGTAATCAGGCTCCAAGGTAGCGATCCATGAAGGTCGCAGCTTCATCCAATGAGTCCATTCATCACAACTATCTCATGTCCGGGGCCGTGAAATAACGGCTGATTTGAACGCGCCGGCCTTGCCCATGCCGGTGAGGTGAGGCGTCACGCCTTTGACAATTTGCACCGATTCTGATTATCCGCTATCTGAAGCGCTGCAGTCCTTGCCCCTCCGCCGCCGTGCGCGCGGGCGTCCAACCAACCATGTTCGCCGCAGCCATGATGTCCGCGATTGTCGTGTTGGCCTTGTTGCCTGGGGCCCACTGGACTTCGACGGCGATGCCAATTCAGAGCTCCGCGTGTCGGCAGGCTGCCGTTGATGAATGTGCAGACTCCCCGAGTCTCGATATCGTGCCATCTCATCTGGTTATAGTTCTTGCTGGAAGCTCACGAGGTTCAATGCCTCGCGATAGCCCGACCCGCGGAAGAGGTCGCCGATGAGATAAAGGCGGTCGAGCGGCGTCGCCGCAGCCGCTCCCGCCGCGGCTGCGGCGACGCCGCTCAACCGCTCGCATCTCATCGGCGACCTCTTCCGCGGGTCGGGCTATCGCGAGGCATTGAACCTCGTGACTGCCAGCAAGAACTATAACCAGATTGAGATGGCGCGAATCGAGACTCAGATGTGCACGTTCCTCAACGGCAGCCTGCCGACGCGCGACTCCGAATTCAACATCGCCGTCGAAGTCCAGTGGGCCCAGGGCAACGACGCCAACACGATGATCGCGGACATCATGGCTGCGGCGAACACCATCGGCTGGACGCCCGCGCGCACCGCGGCGGTACAGCAAGGACTGCAGCGCTTCATGGCGGATAATCAGAATCGTCAAATTGTCAAAGGCGTGACGTATCACCTCACCGGCATGGGCAAGGCCGGCGCGTTCAATCAGCCGTACTTACTCGGCCCCGACATAATGGTGTGATGAATGGACTCATTGGATGAAGCTGCGACCTTCATGGATCGCTATTTGGAGCTCGATTACGCGGCTGAGCTGTCGCGCTACAGCGAGGCGGACGACAAGTTTGGACCAAAGCTCGCCGCGTTAAACGAGCTTTTTGCAGACGATATCAAGCTGGCGAGCGCCATTTCTCGGCCGCGAAATCTGTCAGCGGCAGATCTGGCGGAGCAGAAGCGCGCGCATTTCGGCAATGTGAGTAAACGGAAGCTCTTCGGCATTGACGACTACGTCGAGCCGCGGTTCGGGCACGTCTTCGCCTGTCATTTAAGCGATCCGTGGGCCAATGCGAGCGACATCCGTTCAAACGTCTTCTATTTGGCCAAGATCGAAGGAGACTTGAAGATCGTGTCTTGGGACGGCATCTGCTCGGAGTGCCAAGGCGCGGGCTACTTCGGGAACCGGCCCTGCCCTCGATGCAATGGGGCGAAGTGGCTTCATATGGACGGCGCGACGTTGGCGCTTGGTGAACTTGTGAAGTCTCGACTTCCTCAGTAGCTGGCCTGCGGCAATTTCCTACTAGCTAAGCGAAGTTACACGTCGATGGTTTTGATTGTCGGCTTCATCTCCGCCACCGGCGGATGTGAAAGTCCGCGACGATTTGCCGCATCCCAACATATCGCGAGATGTGTAACATCGCGCTGCGCGACTGAAGCAGCCGCACGGCGCTTCGTGTACGATTGTTTTATGGAGAATCATTTCTTCCGCGATGCCCGCAGGGTTTTGAAACTTGCTGCTGGACTCATTGCCAGCGGCGACAGCGTTGTGGACGACAGCATAGATGACGATGCTTTGCTTGTTGCGACAACTATGTACGCATTGGGCGTTGAGCGCGTTTTGAAGGCTCTCCTGTGGGATACCAATCCTATGTATGTCTTCGAAGACCTAGCTTCGAGTCGACCGTAGGCAGCCTCTATCCGTCGCGGATCCGTGATCCAGCCAAAATGAAAAAGAGGACATCAGCTAATCAGGACGGTCGAACACTCACGTTTCAGGCGGCACTACAACGCGCAGTCTATCTCAAGTCTCCTGCCAGCAATCACAAAGCTAATCTTTACTCGCTAAACAAGTATCGCGATGTGATTGCACACTGCGACCTGGAACTGCTTGGCGATGCGGTAAAACTCAAGACTTTGGTTCTCCGTGGATTCGCGCCGATGCTCCGCGAATTCGGCAAAGAACTGGCCAGCGATGAAGCCGCCTTCTTCAATTCGAGTCAGGAACAAGGGATTCTGGATAGTCTTGCTGCTGCGTATGGATTGCCGGCTGCTGAAACAGTGCCGACTAAACTTCGGAGTCACCGGGAGGAATTGACAAAAAGGCGGACCTCGCCTCAGTTCATAGCCACGGCGGATACTGCTCTCTCCAAGATGCTTCAGGATAAAAATGGTATTGCGACGAAGTGTCCTGCTTGCGGAAATAAAGCTCTGATGAGAATAGACTACGATTGGGATGATTTTGGAGGGCGCGACGAAGAGGATTGGATGATTGTAGGCGCTTGGGCGATGGGGCTCAATTGTCCATACTGTGGCCTCGCAATCGATGATGCTGACGATGTTGACTTCCTCGGGCTAGATGACCGAATCAATAGGCCCGGCTCTCCTGCCAATGGCCTCTAGCGTGAGCAAAAACATCAGCGCGTGCAGCTGAGCTTCTGCCCCATGTCGTCCTCGGGGTACAGCGTCAGCGGTGAATCGGCCATTACAGTGCCGCGCAAGCAGCAATCGGCGAACGCCGCCTGCTGCTCAATCTGCGACAGCTGATCTGCGAGGTCATCCCGCCGCTGCAGGGCTGAGGCCCATTCGCGCACACGAGACCAGCTGACAAGGCCCAAAGCGACAACTGAATCGCTCCAACGTACCAGCTTCGGAGCGCCTTCGTCCGCTATGGATTGGCTTACAAGAACGGGGCAGGACCACGGCCGGCCGGGCGGACTGCCGCGCCCGCTACTAAGATAGCATTCCGTGACCGTGCCGACCGACGCATGGTACTCGACGGCCATCGCTATGTCTGCGAAGCTACCGACATGGCTTCAAGAAAAGGAAGTAAGCGGCCCTCTCTTCTTGAACGATTCGCGATTCTCGGCGATGCCGTGGCTGTAGCAGATCCCGCTGCCCTTCGATCGGCAATGTATGAAGTCGAAGACCGGCCGGTCAATGCGGAGCGGCTGCTCAAGCTCTGGAGCAAAACGGGTAAGGCGATCGACGACGACCTTCGGCAACTTTGGCTTCACGAGATGCGCCAAGTTCAACGCGTGATGTCATACGCGGGTGCCAAGGAGGTCATTGTCGATGTGCTCGAGTTCGTCGAAGACGACGAGCACTTTGGGATCGTCATGAACCGCATCGGCCGACCACTTGACGCGATTCTTCCTCGCACGTCGAGTCACCATTGGTTGAAGAACCTTGGCGCGCCCCGGAGCCGACGGCTATTCTGGGCAAACATGCGGCGCATCGTCGTCGCCTTAGGAATTATTCATGCCCAGGGTCTGCTGCACGGACAACTCGACGCTAATGCGATCCTGACAGAAGCGCTTGATGAACCAGACTTCAAGCTGAGCGGCTTCGAGTGGAGTCTTTGGCTAAGTTCGGATCAGCCGAAGGAGGGCTATGCGAAGGTTGGACCTGGCGCTACAGTCCGTCGCGCTTTAACGTACTCATTCGGACAGGACTGGTGTGCGCTCGGCCTAATGATGGCGGCGCTCTTAAACGTGACGGTGAAAGCGTCGGGGGACGTCGTTCCGACGAAGGATGCCGACGCCGTTCAATTGTCAGTTTCCGAACGAGTTCTTCTACGGCGTCTTGTAATGCCTTCGACGATTGAGACTTTGGAGGCGCAATCGATAGCCCGTTCCATAGATGACATTATCACCAGCATCGCGCGTTCCGTTTCGTCCCGAGCCGGATCGTTCATTTTGATGCTTTGGGACAAGCCGGGTTTGGCTGACGCCATTTATGAAGCGAGCAGCGGCTCTATAGCGGTCGACGATTATCAGCAACAATTAGCGTGGATTCGAGCAGACCTCGACGGCGGGGCGACGCTGCTGGTCCCACGACAATTCGACCCGCAAAATAGTCGGTTGAGGCTCGCGTCGGAAACACTCGTATACAGCATTCGTGCGTTCCGCGATGACGCTGGCAATTCCAATTGGGACTTCGCAGTATGTGACGGCGCGACCGTTCGTGGCGGGCCGCTCGGGGAATTCGATGAACATGCATTGCAACAACCAATCGTCGTAGTACGCGGCGACAGAGAAGCACGCGAACTACGGGCGAGACTTGGTCCAGACGTCCTCGACTGGAGCGCATTTGCACCAAATCGCAGCGGTGAGCTCGACCGCGTCACGATGGTGTGCCGAGCGCTGATTCTAACCCAGCTACTAGAGGCCATGATCAAGGCGCTCGAGGTCTATCCGATAGAGGTGCTGAGCTTCGAAACAAAGGATCGTCGCCGATACGTCACAGTCCGCGGCCAACCGAATAGCGAGCGAGACAGAGTTGCCGCGCGGATCGGAATGAAAGAGACGGCTGATGCGCTTCGTTATATGTTCGAGGAAGACCAGCGAGGCAGCGACGGCAAGTGGCGCGTCAGCAAGTCAGCGAGTCTCGGCGCATCACGCTCGAACGACGTAGTTGCTACGTTCGTTGATGTTCTTGATCAAGACGGTACAACGGTCTATCAGTTTGAAGTTGAGGAAGACGTCTCAATTGAGGTCGGTCAGTTTTTGAAAGCCGAACTAGACCTCGGGACCGAGCAGGTCATCCGCCGACGCTTGCGGAACATTGCGGCGCTTCATACGCGCGTCGACTTGGCTGAGATGCTCGACGACCCGTGGCGTCAGCGTAGATCGACGAGGGACCAACTCGACGAAGGAGATCAGGAGTTCCGAGAACTCGATTTGCCAAAGCAAGAAGCGCTTCGAGGACTATGGTCGACGATGCCCTCGTATTTTATAGTTGGCCCGCCCGGGGTAGGAAAGACGAGGCTCGCAACGGAGGTGCTTCGTCGCAAGTTCGAAGGAGATCCGTCCACGCGCATTCTTCTGACCGCTCAGGGCCACGATGCTTTGGACAACCTACAGATCCAGGTGAAGGACGCTTTTCGTAGAAGCGGACTAGAAGACGCCATCGTGGTGCGTTCCTCGACGGCTGACAACAGGGCATCCACGGATGAGGAAGTCCATCGCGCCGCGAATCGATATCTCAAACAGATTTCGTCTAGCAAGCTCATGGCGTCCGCACCACCTCCGCTGCGCGACCGTGTCATTTCGCTCAAGAATGCAGCATCGTCGCTGGAGAACGCGCCCGATCAGATCGACCGAGAAGACCGTACTGGCCTACACGCGTTCTTTGCTCTGATTCTGGACGCCGCTAACGTTGTTCTTTCGACCGTCAACTCTGCAGACGTGGAGCGGCTGGTAGATGCGCGGGAACAGTTCGACTGGGTTATCGTTGAAGAAGCGGCGAAAGCTACGGGCCCAGAATTGGTCGGCCCTATGATGCTCTCGGGTCGACGATTGTTGATTGGCGATCATCACCAGCTCCCACCATTCGAGTCGGAACGCCTCGTCAAGCTTTTGCGCGATTACGCTGGGGTCGAAAAAACACTCGCGGCAGCAGAAGTTTTTGTTGGGCCATTGCTGCGCGAGGGCGACCTTGATGAGCTCGTAAGAGAATTGCTGGAGAACGCCTCGGTGTTGAAGGCTACATCTGACCTTGCTCTTCGTTTGTTGGAACCGTTTCGAACGTTCGTTGAAGACGATGAGCGAAAAGGGGCGCGGCAATCCTGGGCACCGCCCAATAAGCGCGACGCTTTCTGAGCAGCGACGAATGGACCCCGCAATTGCAGAGATTGTTTCCGCAGCCTTTTACGGCGGAAAACTAAGAACAGAAGCGAGCCGCGAGGAGCGCGCGCGGACAGACTCGGCGCCATTCAAGCAAATAGCACCGCTTCCCAACTCGCCCGTCGTCGTGGTGGATTTTCCGCACGTGAGCTCGACAGGGTCGGGAACACCGATGGAACGTCGCCGACCTCGCTGGCACAATCCAGGCGAGGTGGAGTCTGTCGTCGATGTTCTCCGCCACATAAGGGCGCCCGAGGGAAGCGCGGTCGCCCCCACCCTGGCGATTCTTTCTCCCTACGCGGCGCAGGTTGAGAAGCTACGGAGCCGAGTCTATGGTTTGCGAAACGGGGAATTGTCGCACCTCGAGAAGTTCGCACCGGTGCGCCATGGGCTTGACTTCGTCGGCACCGTCGACTCGTTTCAGGGAAGTGAGGCCGACATTGTTATTGTCTCGCTTGTGCGGAACAACGCGCGTGCGGGGGCGGCGGCGCTCGGCTTCTTGCGCGACCGGCGAAGGATGAACGTGCTGCTCAGTCGCGCGAAGCATCAACTGATTCTAGTCACGAGTTTGAGCTTTCTGCGCGAGGCCGTCAGAGGTGTCAATCCATCTGGCGGCGAGCACGACTTGTCTTTCTTGACGACGATTCTAGCGACGATAGAACGTTTGGCAGCTGCCGAACAGCAACTGTCTCAATTTCTCGAACGATAGTCAGCCCGACAACTCTCAAGAGGCAAGGCCGATGACCCTCGTTGCAATTCCCGTTTTCCGGGTTTCTTGCAAGGTGGGAATCGATTGAGGTCGCACGTGGAGTGTAGTAGACGAACTGTTGCTTTGGATAGTCAGTCGCGGCGCAACTTCCGTCGCCGCTGCGGCGAAGTCTATAGGATTGCCGCATCAAGTTGTAGCGGCCTCCTTTCGCGAATGATGCGCTTTCGGCTGCTGGAAGTGGACGTGGGTGACGGGACCATAGCGTTTAAGGTCAGCACTTTCGGGCTCGAAATTGTTCGGACAGGCAAGCCGCTTCCGTATTTTCCGAAGCGGTACGTTCGGCGCGTGAGTTTTGTGATCGAAAAGTTTAGCGGTCAATTCTTCTTTAAGCGCGATATTCGTCTGATGTCGCCAAGAATACTCGATGTCGAACGACGAACGGAATCGACGTAAGGTCGGTGCAGATCGAAGGCGGCGAGCCGCGGATGTCTCACGAGGTTAACTTTTCTCGGCTTTCGTCCTTGGTGGCGCGAAATCGAGAAGATCAAATTGCGAATATCGACGCGCGGACCGCATCTGTCCGCGATGACGAATTCATGGTGGTGCGAGTCGTCGATGGATTACCCACCAACTTGCCGGATGACGCGTCCGTGGTATTGCGGCGAATGATTGCTGATACAGCTGTTTGCCTGCCGGAACTCACTTCGCGGTCGACTACCAAGGGGAGCCGGACCCTGCCAACGTACCTGAGTTGATCGATTGCGCGTTCGATCCTGCTGACATTTTTATCGGTGGGTCTGCACAGAGGAAACTCATTACATCGCTTCTGGAGGCAGCCCACCGCCGCGTCATAGTTCTGTCGACTTTTCTTGACGCCGCTCGGTTTTCGGAACTATTCGATCCAATTCGAACCGCGTGCAGGAGAGGAGTCGAAATCGATATCCTTTGGGGAGCGGACGTCGACAACGGAGAGTCCAATCGAAATAGCACCGCCGCTTGTGAGATCGCGGATCGCGTCCGGCAAGATCCCGACACTCACGGGAGAGTAAGAGTTCACATGCGGTCGACGGGCTCGCATGCGAAGTTCATCTTGGCCGATGGGGCGGACGGAGGCTGGACAGCCTGCGTAAGCTCCTGCAATTGGCTTTCCTCTCCTTTTCAAGCGGTGGAATTGAGCTAGTTCTCCGCGACCCGGGCGCCGTTGTGCAGGTAGTGAGAGCTGCGCAGCAGCTCATTGGGCATCGCGGTCTGTCGGATAGTCTGGCCAATGAACTGGCCATTGTAGCGCGTCAGCAGGACTTGCCGAAAATGGCCGGCGGCTCGGCGCGCGTCGGCGTCATCGTCGGCGACGCTCATGACTATGTGATGCGATCTGCGAGTGGCGCGGTTAAGACCCGATTAATGATCGGCAGCCACAGACTCGGATCGACAGCACGGCCAGGCGCATTGATGCCGGGAGAAGTGGCGGCCGAACAGGGAGTAACGGTGACAGTCCTCTACACCATGGCTTCTGGACCGTTAACAAACCGAGATGCAAAGGCTCTAGCCGAAGACGCAAGGGGCAACGGCGTGACTCTGATCAAGGCGAAGAAGATTCCGCTTCACGGCAAGTTTATTGCGTGGGATACCGACGATGTCGTCATCACGAGTATGAATTGGGCGTCGGCTTCGGCCGATCCGTCCTTTCCGGCTGGGGAGATCGGTGTTCATATCCATGCTCCAGGCATCGCCTCTCATTTCATTGGGGAGCTAGAAAAGATATTTTCCGAACTACGTTCGGCCGATGTCTAGTGGCCCTGGATATGTCGAACAATGCGCGCCAGGCCGCCGTTAGATTCACAGCGTGCCTATCCGCGAAAAGTCGAAGTTGCGAAACGGAGAATAGAATCTAGCGATGGATACGAAAGTCCGCGTGATGAACGCGAAATCTTCTTCCAGCACAGCGCGCAGCTCTTCGGCACGTTCCAGGCCGAGCGCCGTCGCCAGATTGGCCGCACCATCACGCGTGGCGGTGGCGGTGAGGATGTTCGGCAGTTGCCCTTCCAAAAAGACAAGGCTTGGACCCCACCAATGTTGATGTTCACGCAGTGAGCGTAGAGTAAGAAGGAAATCCGCCTGGACAAATTCGGGCCACGCGACACCTCCGACATCGGCCTCATGCCGCTCCTTGAGGACATCTGCATGGATGGAGCTTCGCGCCGACGTTGCTGTAGCCAAACGTTGCTTTCTAACGGTGTCCAGTAGCGTCACATACGACGACGACAAATCTGCAAAGCTGACGTGTTCTGAGAGCCCATGGCGATTGTTAGGCAAGAGCAGTTTCTGGCTAAGCAGCACTCTTAAGAAAGTGAATTTGTCCTCACGCACGAGGCAGGCCGTGAGCACGACCAAAAGCTCATGTCCAAGAAATTGAAACAAGTCGAAATCGGTGCTGCGAAAGCTACCACCGACTCCTTTCGGAGGATGATACAGAGCCAAGACTCCTTCAAGGCCCTTGTAGATCCCGCGGATCACTTCTTCGTCGTTCCAAGCCGCGGCCTCGGCCGCGACGCGGCCGAAGTCGTTAACAATAGATTTCGTCTTTTCGATTGCCTCAACGAGGCGGTCATCAGCAGGGCCCGGCTGCTCGTGGGGAGCGAGTTTCTTCGCCTCGGCGACGATCCACTTCATGAACTCTCGAACCTCTCGCACGCGATCGCCGCGCTTCTCTTGGATCGCAGTAACGGCCTGCTGCGATCGCGTCTTCGGCTGTGCGGCACCTGCTTCCACTTTGTGAGTCACAAGCACGGCACGAAGCGCATCCGTTAGTTGAGCGGTCAGTCGGTTCTTTGCATCTTTTCGGTCAGTCACTTCGAGAGGGAGTTTGTACGTCACTGTTCGGCGCTGTTTGAGATCGAAAGGCAGCGCCTCTGGATCGCCGAAAGCAGTGTTCATGATTGTAATCGTGCGGCCGGTCCCTATTGCGTTGAGCGCATATCCCAGTTCCAATAGTACATTCGGGTTCGGAGTCGGCTTAGTCTTTGTTACATCGCCTTTCTTGATTTCAAGGGTGCCGATGATTGATACGTCAGCGACGAATGCGGCAGCACTGGCAATTTTGGCGAAAATGGTCTGGCCGATGTTCCGGACTCCCAGAGACGCCCGAAGTGTCGCGGTCAATTACTGGCTCGATAGCAAGCTCCGCGTCTGCTCTCAATGCTTCCGCCGCCGCTTCGAGGCAGTTTTCAATGAATGCCCTATTTACGGGATTGGGAAGATCAGACTGCCAAGAATAGAATACTCTGCACTTCATGTCTTGTGTTTGCCTCTTCCTTGCTGTTGTTGCTTTCTAGCCGGGACCGATGTGGCGAGTTGCGGGCGCTTGGCTGCCTGAGGCCGATGTCGTCGCCAAGGATCGTAGTCGCTCCTGTGGCCGGCCCATTTCAGGCACTTTTGAGATACCGGTCAAAGAGGAACAATACGGACTCGTATTCGAGCTTTACGAGCGCTCGGTTCGCATCCAATTCCTGGACGCCCGCTTTTACTTCCGCAGCGCAGTTCTTGAGTTCCAGACAGAGGCGAATGGGACCGATCACTGCTTCGGTAAGTGCATCGATTCCCGCGAACGGATATACGCCTTGCGCCAACGGAAGTGTGCACGGCCCGGAGATTTGGACCAGTCGGTTGTAGAAAGCACGCGGCCACTCAACTTCGCCTGTTCCGGCCCCCGGTAGACGCACGGGAACGCCACTCAGAATCGCCGTGGCGGAAACGCAGAGCAGGTCCCAGTCCTGCTCCTGTCCGGACTCGGGAAGAGGGACACTTACGCCCACTTCTTTCCAGTTCGACGAAACGTTCCAGCGCTGGCCGCATGCTAACAATCGCATCGTCGATTCTGCCGCCGGCCGCCAGAGGCGTACTGGAAACGCCATCCTGTGTGCGGAGAAAGAGTTTCGCGGTTGGTTTGTCGCTCGCGAACTTCTCGCAAAAAGCGACAGCAGGGAGCGCATCCGTCGCCGAGAGCCCCGACACATCGACAAATAGGTTGAGCCGAGCCTCGGAGGTGCGGAGGTCTTGGCGAAGGCGGAGGTGGAGCCCATGCTTCTCAGAATCAATGGAGACTTCCAAGGCAGTGGAGAAGTCACCGCTGATCTTTTTTGTACGTCGTAAAGCCTTGAGCCACTGCACATCCCCGGCATCGGCGCCGATGGCGATCTCTACCTGCTGTTCGGCGATGATCTGCGCGGCCGTCTGTGACCTGACGGATTTCGCACTGCTGGTGGTAGCGCCCGCCGTCCGGCTTTCATAGGCCATTGTCAGCGTGCGCGATACATCAACTCGTTCGTCGGCTCTTAGTTGTAGACGACCAACCTTGGGAGCCGCACCGTCGTAGGTTGGTATTGGCGGAAGCGGTCCCTGGACATGCGTACCTCCTCTTGGCGCTCTCCAAATAATGGTGGTGTTGTGCAAAGAGAGGGCGGCAACGAGCGGCGGCCAGGCTCCATCCTGCTCGCTCTTGAGGCTCCAGACACGTATGCGCCCCGCAGTCGGTGCCCCACCAGCCGAGAAGGCTACGAGGTACTCGACTGGAAACTGGACTTGGCGACCAAGCGCGAAGTCTTTTACTGACTGATGGTGAACGCGGTCTGCTGGCCGAAGCAGGAGCCAGACGGAACGCGCGATGCTGCGAATCGCCAACAGCGGTCGATAGCGCTGAGTTCCTATTGGCACTTCAACTGTGTTCCCTGCCGAATATCGGAGGGGATCGTTCGCCACGTCGATCTGAGTGCAACCTTCCCAGCTCCCTCGCTGCTGATCTCCAAAGCACTGCTGCTCTGAATTGACGGAGTTCCGCCTTTGCCGCGTGCACCCGTGAAGACCCGCTCCATAGCGAGCATGCTCGCGAGAGCTTCTTCGCAGTCGCTGCCCTCGTTGTTGCAGTCATCGCATTCCTCTGCTGACTGATGACTCTCTTGTTGCCGAGGTGCTCTGGGACCGCGTGCGACACCGATACGAAAGTCGCCCCGCCGGCGGCCGTCCGTTCGCAATAGGCGCATTTGCGCGGTGCGACGTCAGCTCCAAAGATCCATTCTTGCTGAAGTTCGTAGACCTTCGAATCAATGCTCCACACGGCATACGCTTTCAGCTCGTAGACGTCGCGGAAGTCACGCGGTGGGTCATCAGGAAAAACTCGTCACCGAGATACCCGATGTAACAGGGCTCGTGCATCCCCAGGAGTTTGCTCATGGCTACAGGATCAAGCCCTTACGGGCCGCCTGTCAATGAGCGGCGCTTCTGGCAACCGTCGCAACCGTCGCGATCACTCGGAGCTTTGGAGTCGTACTCTCGACGGAGAACGACGACGTCTGACCCGCGACAATTTGCCGCATTGCGTCCGCGGCGCATCGGTGCCAAGCTAGCGATTAGCGACTGAGCTGGCCTCGTACCCCGAGGCTCATGGCTCGCTAGAGCAGTACGAGCGAATGAGTCACCGAGTTTTCCACCCCTACGCGGGTGGA
>CAWAWS010000004.1:0-223738 GCA_963785725.1 uncultured delta proteobacterium
CGCCGCCGTGTCGCAAATACCAGCAGCGGTAATAGGCGACCTGTCCACAGCCGGCGAATTCATAGGCGAATGATTTGATCTGATCCATGCGTAAGTTTTCGGGCGCGCACTGCAGCTCCTGGATGGCGGCGCGCGTCGCGATGAGGTCGCCGTGATTGCAAATGCCGAGCTCACACTGTGCGCGCTCCCAGCCGGCGCAGCCGCCAAAGACAAAGCAGCTCGCCACAATCCAAGCCCGCGCTCGATATTTCATGGCTCCCCCATTTGGGCAGCTGAGACGCTGGTGGCGAAGGGCTATTCAATGTCGAGCTCGCGCATAGACTATCGCGAGCTTGCCGACGTCAGCGTCAGTCGATGGCGATATGGCGCAGCTCGGCCACCAACAGGTCGGCGACGGCGCGAATGCGCGTGATATCGAGCGCCGAACGCGTGCATAACAGGTAAAGCGTCAGATCGGCGGCGGCGCCGAGGTCGAGCTCGAGCGGCACGAGCGCGCTGGGTCGCGCGTGGCGCGGCTTCGTGCGCCCCAACACGATCGCGCCCAATCCGGCTTCGGCCGCGGCCAGGTTCACGAGAATATTGTCGGAGCTGAACGCGGGAACGAGCCCGGGAATCCTCGCGCGCAAGAGCGGATTGGGCGGCATGGCGTCGAATGGCGGCGCCCACGTAATCCAGGGAATGTCAGCGAGCTTGGGTCGCGCCGGCAACTTGGCCTTCAGCGCGCGCGCGACGAACACGGCGCCGGGAATGCGCAAGGTCGCGAGTGTGACGAGATCTTCTTGCGCCGGCGGCTGCAGTCGCAACGCCAGCTCCGCTTCGCCGCGATGCAGATCGAGATAGCTCATCGTCGACAGCACTTCGAGCCGTAAGTCGGCGTGACGACGCGCGACGTGCGCGGCGAACGGCGCCAGGAACTGAAAGGAAATGAGCGGCGTCGACGTGATGCGCACGAGGCCGCGCGGCGAATGGTCGCGCTTCTCGGCGGCGCGCCCGGCTTCGCCGGCGAGCTCCGCCATCTTGCGCGCCGGGCCGAGCAGCCGTTCGCCGGTCGCGCTCAGCGCCGTGCCGCTCACGCTGCGGCGAAAGAGGCTGGCGCCGAGGCTGTGCTCGATCGCCTGCAGTCGCCGGCTGACCGTCGATTGTCCCATCCGCAAACGGCGCGCACCCGCGCTCACGCTGCCGCCTTCGGCGACGGCGAGGAACAGCCGCAGGTCATCCCAGTCGATATCCATCAGTGCATAATATCATGCCAAACGGGCCATATTCCATCCGACTGGGAATGGCTAGGTTAGTCGGCGAAGGAGAACCAACCATGGCCCGCACAACCTCGTTTCGACATTCGGTGATCTCGGCGTTCATCATCGGCGCCCTCGTCTGTAGCGGTTGCATCGGCAGCCGGCACGCCACGCAGCGCTCGACGTTGGGCGTAGCGCGCTCGACCAGCGACCTCCTCGCAGTCATCGATCAGCCGGGAATCGTCGAGCTGGAGACGGTGACGTCGAGCGTGTGGGCGGTGCCGCGCCAGAACCTGATCAACCTCGAGAATCCGATCGCGCAGCGCGCCGGCCTCAAGAAAGGGCTCGAGCCGATCGAAGTCGACTTTCACGTCATTCGGCATCCGACGCGCGGTCGTTATCTGGTCGACACCGGCGCCGAGCGCGCGCTGCGCGATCAGCCGCGCCAGGCGGCGGTGCGCGGCTTAGTGGCCGCTTATTTACACTTTGGAACGATGAATGTCGTCGCGCCGCTCGGCGATTGGCTGGCCGCGCACGATCAAGGCGGGCCGATTCGCGGCGTATTCCTCACGCATTTACATCCCGATCACATCTCGGGAATGGTCGATGTTCCCAACGACGCCATCGTCTATACGGCGCCCGGTGAGCTGAGCGAGCGGCTGGCGCATAATCTATTTCTACAGTCCGTCAATGACCGCGCGCTCGCCGGTAAACCGCCGGTCGAAGAGTGGCCATTCGCGCCCGATGCCAGTGGCCGTTTCGCCGGCGTCGTCGATGTCTTCGGCGACGGTCAAGTTTGGGCGCTCTGGGTTCCCGGCCACACGCGCGGCAGCACGGCGTTCATCGTGCGCACGCCGCACGGCCCGGTCTTGCTCACCGGCGACGCTTGTCATACGCGCTGGGGCTGGGATAACGGCGTCGAGCCGGGCCCGCTCTCGGACGATATCCCCGCCAGTCGCAGCTCGCTCGAACGTTTACGCGCGCTCGCCGCCGAGCATCCGAAGCTGGAGGTCCGCCCGGGCCATCAACGCTAATCAGCTGCAACGCGATATTTGGCGATATCCATTTCGTATGCGCGCTCCCTTCGGATCTAGAACGCGGCGCTCATTTGATCGACCGGAGCGTCAAGTGCGCCGCGAATGGCGCGCCGACCGAGTCGCGGAGAACCAGCGCGTGGCGCGCATTGGCTGCACGCATCGTCGCGGTTCGTAAATGCTCAGCAATGCCGCTTAGATCGTGCGGACGACGGCCTCAAACGCTGCCTACATTGCACACCAGCAACCATGCAAACGACTGTAAACAGTCTCTTTTGTTGAAGGAATCGTTTCTTGGATGTCATTTACCCGTCATGAACGAGACGTCGCCACTCGCGGTGACGGCGCTCGTCTTGACGGAGGTTCGGCCATGTTTGCGCGCGCGTTCGGCTTGCTCACCCTCTCGTTGGCGCTGGCTGCTTGCGGGGGAAACGACGGCTCAGGCGGCACCGGCGGCGGTGCAGGTAGCGCGGGTGGCGGCGGGGCGAGTGGAAACGCGGGCGGAAACGGCAGCGCCGGCGGAAGCGCAGCGCCGGTGGAAGCGGCAGCGCCGGCGGAAGCGGCAGCGCCGGCGGAAGCGGCAGCGCCGGCGGAAGCGGCAGCGCCGGTGGAAGCGGCAGCGCCGGTGGAAGCGGCAGCGCCGGCGGAAGCGGCAGCGCCGGCGGAAGCGGCAGCGCCGGCGGCGGTGGCGCGTCGAGCGGCGGCGGCGACGGCACGCCAACGCGCCAGGCGTGCACGCCCAACTTCGGCACCGGATTGAGCGCGACACACGGCCGACTCGACGGCTATCTCGTCTCGATCATCGACGTCGGTGCCGATAAGCAATGCAACGGCGACGACTCGCACGTTCATTTGCAGGTCATGATGTTGGGCGCCATTTACGACGTGGCCGTCGATATCGGCTCGACCGGCGACGATATCTTCTATTTGGCCAAGGATATGACCATCCCCGACGGGACTTGGGCCGAAGGCTGGCACACGAGCGATGCGCTCAGCTATTCGAGCTTGGGTATCAAATCGACCGACTTGGTCGAGCTGTCACCGACGGACGCGGCGAGCACTGTCGAGGCCGAGCTGGCGACCGTCAATCATATCTCGGTATTCGGAACCGGATATAACGCGAACGGGATTCACGACATTCATTACGAGAACAATAAGGATGGCGCCATCGTCACCGAGCCGCAATCGAGCAGCTCGCGCGTCCTGTTCTTCCGCTTCTCGACCGACCAATTCTAAAGCGCCCGAAGCGACTGCAATAGCGCGCAATCGAGCGGCTGCTTAGGCGTTCGTTGGTCGTGAGTGGGCGCGAGGTCGTTCAACGTTGAACGATCGCGGATTGGCGGCTCGTCGAGCCGAGAAGGCAATTCAGGCGTGAGTCTGCGCCGAGCTTGCGATGCTCAGCGCGTCGCGCTTAGCCCTTCGGCTCGGCCGGGACGACGGTGCCGCCCTTGCTCGTGCAATCCTTCTCGGACATCTTCATGATGCCTTTGCCTTTGCAGTCGTTCTTACCTTTGCAGTCGTTGTTGGCCGACTTGCAGCCGCCTTTGCCTTTGCAGTCGTTCGTGCCCGAACACACGACTTTGCCGCCCTTGGCATGCGCGGTAAGCGGAGCGGCCGCGGCGAAGAGTCCGGCAACCGACGCTGCAATCACTGCACCTTTGATCGTCATATCGTTCTCCTGATCGTCGAAGTTGGGTGGTTCCTCTCGATTACGCCGCAGCGAACAGTAGGTTTCACGCCCATCGGCGCAATGGGCGTTTTTCCCGCGATAAGCCCGGGATTCACCGGTTCCAACGAAGCAAGATTTTGAAATGGCGACGCTATTTGATCGCCGGTCGCCAACGCTCGAGCGACGGAGGCTCGGTCGAAGGGGCGGTCTATTCGAGAAGCAAACGCGACTGCCGCCGAGCGCGACGCTCCACGCGATGCCGCGGTCGATCGCAGCGTAACGCCACGGCGGATTCCGACGGCGCGAACGCACGCGCCCGCCGGTCGCGCCAGCGCTGCGCAGATCGCCGCGAAATCGACTACGTCGATGACCTCATACCGGCATCGTCCCGTGCGCGCCCTTTGCACGGCGACCGCGGTACCGGCTGGTACCGAAGCCTTGCGGTCCAAGACTTACAGTCACGCATAGCGTTCGTCTCAAAGAAAAACGAGGGTCGCTCGGACAAGTTGTCCAGGTGGTTCCTTACTTACATAAGCGCAGATTGATCGAGCGATTACCTGTATTTGAGACGCATATTCGCGATTTTGAGGTGTAAGGGGCATCGCTCGTTCGTGCGATTGTAACGAACGAAACGACTCTGTAGCTTATGGCGCAAATGAATCCATGTAAGCGCCTCGCGACCACCCTCTTGGCATTCTCGTGCGCAGTCTCCGGTTCCTTCGCACACGCCGATCCATCGCAATCGTCGACACTGACAGCCAAGACCCTGACCAACACGTTCGCGTTTCGCATCAACGCCAATAACGTTCTTTATTGCGCGACGCTCGCGGGCGGCCTGTACAGCCCGTGGGTCAGCTTCTTCGACGGCGCGCCGACCGTGACCAGCGTCGTCGCGGTGCCGGGAACGACCGGCCACCTCGAGGTCTTCGCCGTCGGTACCGACACGCACCTTTATCACGACTATTTCGACGGCACGAATTGGCACGGCTGGACGCGCGACTTCGATGGCGCGCCGCTCGTGACCAGCGTCAGCGCCGCCAGCGGCCCCGACGGCTTACTGCAAGTCTTCGCCGTCGGCACCGACGGCACGCTCTATCACGACTGGCTCAATCAAACGTGGAACGGCTGGACTGCCAACTTCCAGGGCGCGCCCAAAGTCACTCGCGTCAGCGAGATGATGGGATCGACCGGCCACTTGGAAGTGTTCGCCATCGGCACCGACGGCACGCTCTTGCACGAGACCTATGACGGCAATTGGTACAGCTGGGATATCGGCTTCGACGGCTCGCCGCTGCTCGCCAACTTGACGGCAGCGACGGGCCCGACCGGCCACCTCGAAGTCTTCGGTATCGGCACCGACGGCACGCTCTATCACGACTTCCTCGATACGAGCTGGCACGGCTGGAGCGCCAACTTCGACGGCGCGCCGAAGCTGAGCAGCTTGGAAGCGATGATCGGCGCCACCAAGAACCTCGAGGTCTTCGGCATCGGCACCGACGGCACGCTCTATCACGACTCGCTCGACACGAGCTGGCACGGCTGGGGCGCCGGCTTCGACGGCGCGCCCACGCTGCAAGCGATCAGCGCGGCGATTGGCCCCAGCGGCCACTTGGAAGTCTACGCCGCTGCCAGCGACGGCTCGATGTACCACGACTATCTGGACACCAGCTGGCACGGCTTTTCGCACTATTCGATCAATGACAATTGGATGGGCGATCTGAGCGGCACCATCTTCAATTGGTCCATCGACAACATCAAAATGCCCGGCACGCACGACTCGGGCACTTATGCGATTACGTCGAGCTCGGAGATTACCGGCGACGCGCCGACCTGGCTGCCGATCGTTCAGTCGCTTTTGGGCTCGGCGGCGAGCAGCGTCGTCGCCGGCTGGTCCAAAGCGCAGAACTGGACGATTCCTTATCAGCTCAATGGCGGTATTCGTTATCTCGATCTGCGTACCTGTCACGCCAGCGATGGTCTGCGTATCTGCCACGCGCTCGCCGGCGATCCGCTCAGCACCGTCATCAATGCGGTGGCGACGTTCAGCGCCAATCATCCGCTGGAGCTGATCATTCTCGACTTCAATCACTTCTACAATTTGACCGCGGCCGATCACGCTTCATTGGCGAGCATGTTGTCGTCGGCGCTCGGCTCGCGCTTGGCGCCGGCGTCGCTGGGCGCGTCGGTGACCGCCGGTCAAATGTGGGCGTCCGGTTATAACGTCATCGCCTTGTATGCCGATTCGGGGACGGTTTCGGCCAACAGCTTCTTGTGGCCGGAGAGCTCGATCGTCTCGCCGTGGGCCAACACGACGAGCACGGCGACGCTGCAGAATTGGATTCAGACGCAGCCGTTGTCGCGTCCGAGTAATACGCTCTTCGTTTCGCAGGGCATTCTGACGCCCGATACCACGATGATCGAAAATGGGCTCATTCCGTTCACGTCGAATCCGAGTACGCTGCAGGCGGTGGCGAATAACCTGAATCCGCAGCTGTGGAATTGGCTGCAGGCGCCGCAGATTCATTCGTCGCTCAATATCGTGATCGCCGATTGGCAGGCCGATTGGCTGATCGAAGATATCCAGTGGCTCAATACGTTCTAATTTAGCGTCCTCGCAACACCGCTTTTTCGCACGCTCTGCACTAAATTCACTATCATTGTCGACATTCGCTTGAGCGCTGACGTGTGCGACGTGACTCGTATCGAGAAGGCGGAGCTTCACTGCCATATCGATGGGCTGCTCGACCCGGCGATGCTCGCCGAGCTCTCGGCCGACGGACATGACTTTGGCTTGTCCGCGACGGCATTGCAGGCGCGCTATCCTTTCGACTCGATTTCGGCGTGGCAGCGGGACTATTGCGAGTTCATCGAGCCGCACTTACGGCCACACGCCGAACGGCTTCCCCTGCTGCTCGAACGCCATTTGCGTCGACTGAAAGGGGAGCGCGTCGTCTACGCCGAGATCTTCGTCAGCAGCCTCTTGTTCGCGCGCGGCCATGACTTGGGCGCGCTCGTCGAGCTGTTCCGCGAGCTGCGGCAGCGGGCCGATGCCGCCGCCGGGCCGGCGTTGGAGGTCGCGCTCGTCGTGTGCATCGGCCGTGGCCCGCCCGCGAAGCTGGAGAAGCAGTTCCCGCGCATCGTGGCGCTGCATCGACAAGGGCTCATTTGCGGCGTGGCCCTGGCCGGCGCGGAAGATCGATTCCCGGTGCGGCCGTTGCAACCGTTCTTCGAGCGCTTTCACGATCTCGGAATGGGAATCGAGATTCATGCGGGCGAGCTGGCCGGCCCCGAGTCGGTGCGCGACGCGCTCGAGTTTGGTCGCCCCGATCGACTCGGTCATGGCGTGGCCGCGTTCGAGGATCCGGCGCTGATCGAGTCGATCGGCGAGCGACGGATCCATTTGGAGTTCTGTCCGACGAGCAACCGGCGGCTCGGCGTGGTGCCGCACATCGCAGATCACCCAATCCGTCGCGCCTACGAGCTGGGCCTCGAGCTCAGCATCAACACCGACGATCCGGGCCCATTCGAGTGCTCGCTGACCTCCGAATTCGAGCTGGTCCGCGACACATTCCATTTCGACGAGAGCGACTTCGCCCGGATCTTTCAATCGGCACGAAAGGCGGCGTTTGCCGGCCGCTGACGCTGGCGGCGGCGCTTGCGCTCACGAATCGACCGGCGGAGATTAGGGGCTGTTCTCAATCAGCTCCCGTCGCCAAGCTTGCTGCGGGCCGCGTCTGCTTCGTTGCTCATCGGTCAGTTACCCCAGTAGCTTCGCTCTTCGCGCCTCGCAGCCGCGGCTCCTCGCGGCGCTTGGCTCGGTCCGCCAATTGAGAACAGCCCCTAACCGACCAGCGGTCCGATGATGAGCGCGGGCACCTCGTCGCCGGCCGCGAATTGGCGCGGGCCGGCGTCGACGACGACGAGGGCGTTGGCGCCGCGCATCGACGTCAGCGTGCCCGAGCCTTGGCGGGGCAGCGGCGTCGCCTGGATCCGGCCGTCGCCGTCGACGGCGAGGCGCGCGCGGACGAACGTGCGCCGATCGCCGCGCGTCGTCAGCGGCGTCGTCAGTCGGGCGCTGACGCGCGGCAGGTCGAACGGCTCGGCGCAGCCCTGCGCGGCGCGAATCGCCGGCCGCACGAACAAGAGGAACGCCACCATCGCCGACGCAGGATTGCCCGGTAATCCATAGAGCGGCGTGCCTTCGAGGACCGCGAGTGCGACCGGTTTTCCCGGCTTCATGTCGACGCGCCAGGCGTTGAGCGTCGCGCCCAAGGCGGCCAGCGCCGGCTTGACGAGATCGTGGTCGCCGACGGAGACGCCGCCGGTCGTCACCGCCAGATCGGCGCGCGCGGCCTCGCGCAAGGCGTCGCGAATGCGCGCCGGATCGTCGGGCGCGATCGGCAGCGTCGTGGCGATGCCGCCGGCGTCGCGCACGAGCGCGGCCAGCGCCCAGCTGTTGCTCTCGGCGATGGCGCCGGCGTCGAGCGGCTGGTCGAGCGCGCGCAGCTCGTCGCCGGTCGAGACGATGGCCACGCGCGGGCGGCGCGCGACGGCGAGGAGCGAGCGGCGCGCCGACGCGGCCACGCCGATGGCGGCGGCGTCGAGCGTCAGGCCGCGCTGCAAGACGACGTCGCCGGCGCGCAAGTCCTCGCCGCGGCCGCGCACGTGATCGCCGCCGCGGACGGCCCGCGCGAGCTGCACGACGTCGCCGTCGCGCGTGGTCTCCTCCTGCATGACGACGGCGTCGGCGCCGGGCGGGATGGGCGCGCCGGTCATGATGCGGTAGGCCTCGCCGGCGGCGAGCGCGCGCGTGGCGATGTGGCCGGCGGCGATCTCGCCGATGACGCGCAAGCGCGCGCCGGGCGTGCCGTCGACGGCGCGCAGCGCGTAGCCGTCCATGGCCGAGTTGTCGTGCGGCGGAACGTCGGCGGCGGTGACGATGTCCTCGGCGAGCACGCGGCCGAGCGCGTCGGCGAGCATGACGCGTTCGGCGCCGAGCGCGCGCACCGGCGCCAGCGCCAGCGCCTGCGCCTCGGCGACGGACAGGAGCCGCTCGCCGGCTGGGCTCATCGGGTCACGCGCCGCATCGTCGCGAGCGCGCGCTCACTTGACGTCGATGAGCGCACAGTCGAACACCAAATCCGAGCCCGGCGGAATCGCGCCCGCGCCTCGGTCGCCGTACGCCAGCTTGGCCGGAATGTGCAGCTGGCGGCGGCCGCCGACCTTCATGCCCTCGAGGCCTTCGTCCCAGCCGCGAATGACCTGACCGGAGCCGAGGACGAACTCGAAGGGCTCGTGGCGATCGACGCTGCTGTCGAACTTCTTGTGCGGCTCGTCGGCCAGCCAGCCCGTGTAGTGCACGACGACCTTCTTGTAGGCCTTGGCCTCGGCGCCGGTGCCTTTGCGGATGTCGACGTATTCGAGGCCCGACGGTAGGACGACGACCTTCATGCCTTTGACGGGCGTGGGCGCGCTGGTGTCGGCGAAGGCGCTGGTGGCGAGCACGACGAGAGCGCAGAACGATAGGACGCGAGCGGTCATCATTTCCCTCCGGGCCGTCGATGCTACCATGAGGGCATGCCGCTGATATTGGAGGTGGCGTATGCGGACGCCGCGGCTTTGGCCCACGACGCCGCGACGCAGCTCGCGCGCGGCGGGCTGTTCGTGGCCGTCGACGCGTCGGCGCTGCCGCCGCTCGCCGAGCTGACGCTGCGCCTGGTGCTCGCGGGCGCGATCGTCGACGCGGCCGCGCGCCTGACGGTGGCCTCGAGCGCGGCCGCCTGCGTCGAGCTGAGCCCCGAGGCGCGCGAGGCGCTGCTGGGCGCGGTGGCGGCGAACGTCGGCCGCGTGGCCGCGCGCGCCGGCGACAAGCGCGCCCGCATTTATGATGCAAGCGCACAACCCGCCGGTGGCAGCGTCCCGCGTGATGCGAGCGCACGACATGGTGCGACTGCACGAGATGACGCGCCTGTTTCAGTCGAGGCTGTGGCCGCTGACGCTGCGGATGCGACGGCGGGCGAGCGGGCGGCAATCACGCGAGACGACGACGCCAAGGACACGCGCGGGCAGCTGACGCTCGACAAGAAGGTCGCGGTCATGAGCGTCAGCGAGAAGGTGCAGCTGGCGCTGCGCGGCGATCGCGACGCGCGGGCGCTGCTCATCCGCGATCGCGCCGGCGTCGTGCAGGCGTCGCTCATTCGCAATCCCAAGATCAGCGCCGACGAGGTGCAGGCGCTGGCGCGCGCGCCGCAGCTGGCGCCCGACTGCGCCGAAGCGCTGGCGCAGCATCCGTCGTGGGGCGCGTCGTCGACGATCGCGCTGGCGCTGGTGCGCAATCCGCGGACGCCGCTGCCGACGGCGACGGCGCTCGTCAACAAGCTGTCACCGGGCGATCTGCGCGTCGTGGCCAAGGGGTTGGGTGTGCGGACGCAGAATCGCGGCGGCGGCGCGTAAGCGCTTGTTGGATCCGCCGCGATGAAGCCGCCGGACGACGATGCTGCGCCGCCGCCGGACGCGGCCGCCGCTCACCCGCGCGCGCCGGCAGCTGCCGCCGATGCTGGCTCGGGCGTGCCGGAGCAGGCGGCCGAAGCCGGCGCCGGCGCGCTCGACGACGCCGAAGCGCGCCCGTCCGCGGCCGCCGATGCGGCCGAAGCCCGCCCGCGCGTGCCGGAGCTCGCCGCCGGCGTGCGCCTCGGCCGTCGCTACGTCATCGAGCGGCTGCTCGGCGAAGGCGGCATGGGCGACGTCTACCTCGCGCTCGACGAGGCCCTCGGCACCCAAGTCGCCCTCAAGCTCTTGCGCGGCGCCGGCCCCGACGCCATCCGCGACGAAGTCCGCCTCGCCCAGCTCGTCACCCATCCCAACGTCTGCCGCACCTTCGACCTCGAGGAGGTCGACGGCCGCTGGCTCGTCAAGATGGAGTTCGTCCGCGGCGAAACCCTCGGCCAACGCCTGGCCGACGGCCGCCGCCTCGACATCGAGGACGCGCTCGACATCGCCCGCGGCATCGTCGCCGGCCTCGGCGCCGCGCACGCCACCGGCATCGTCCACCGCGACCTGAAGCCGCAAAACATCATGCTCGAGCGCGACACGGGTCGCGTCGTCCTCATGGACTTCGGGCTCGCCCGCGGCGGCGGCGGCGGCGCGGCCACGCCCGCCGGCACGCCCGAATACATGGCGCCCGAGCAAGCGCTGGGCGTGCCCATCGACGTGCGCGCCAATCAATACGCGCTCGGCTGCGTCCTCTATCGCATGCTCGTCGGCGATACGCCTTTCCACGCGTCCTCGCAGCAGTCGGTGTTGTCGCTGCAGCTGCGCGCGCCGCCGCCCGATCCGCGCCGTCTGCGCGCCGAGCTGCCGCCGTGGCTGTCGGCGCTCGTCCTCAAGCTGCTCGACAAAGATCCGGCGCACCGCTTCGCCGACATTCGCGAAGTGGCCGAAGTGCTACTCCTGCCAACCGAGCGCCGGCGGCGCCGCGTGGCTGCGACGGTGGGCGCGCTGGCGCTGGCGGTGGCCGGCGGCGCCGCGCTGTCGCAGCGGCTGCACGCGCCCGTCGAGTGGCGCGCGCGCGTCGTCGAGCAGCAGCCGGCGTACGAGGAGAACTCCGACGCCGTCGCCATCTCGCCCGACGGCACGCGCATCGCGTTCCCGTCCGATCGCGACGGCGACTGGCGCATCTACGTCGGCGCGTTCGCGGGCGGGCCCTCGCGCCCGGTCACCGCCGCCGGCCCCGGCCGCCAAAACTATCCGCGCTGGACCCGCGACGGCCGCTCGCTCTTCTTCCGCAACCGCGTCCGCGGCGTCTACGTCGTCGAGCGCGTCGACCTCGCCGACAACAGCGTGCGCGAGGAAGAGGCCGGCGCCACCGACGTCGACGACTGCGGTGGCCGCTACGTCTTTACGATGTTCGCCGCGCCCGACTGCGCCGACTGCGGCCAGCTCATCGTGCGCAACCCCGACGGCTCGGGCGCGCGCGAGCTGTTCCGCACGATGCCCGGCCAACGCGTCCGCTGGCCGCGCTGTGACGCCGCCGGCCGCCGCGTCGTCTTCGGCGTCAGCCGGCGCACCGCGACCCTGCAGAATCGCGGCGCCTTGTGGATGGTGCCCATCGCCGGCGGCGAAGCGCGCGCGCTCGTCGACGACGGCATGCAGAACGAGTATCCGAGCTTTCATCCCGACGGCCGCAGCATCTTGTTCTCGTCGGTGCGCGACGGCGCCGCCAACATCTGGGAGCTGACGCTCGACGACCCCGACCGCGGCGCGCGCCAGGTGACGACGGGCGGCGTCGACTTCGCGCCCGCCGTCACGCCCGACGGCAAGATCCTCACCTACAACGCCGACACCACGTCCTTGCCGCTGTTCGAATATGACGTCGCCGGCCACAAGCGGCAGCTCTCGCACACGCTCGCCGACTTCGAGTGGCCGGTCGCCGCGCCCGACGGCAAGGAGCTCGTGGCCGACGCGCGCAGCCACGGCCACAGCGACCTGCGCGCCATCTCGCTCGTCGACGGCGAGGAGCGCGCGCTCGGCGGCGGCGAGCGGCCGGCCTTCGCGCGCGACGGCCGCACGCTCTATTTCGCCGTGCCCGAGCATGGTCGGTCGCGCGTGTTGGCGATCGATTGGCCGTCGACGCAGCACGAGCGACCGCTGGCGCGTCTCCCCGGTCTCGTCGATCGCCTCGTCATGGGCGGCGACGGCGCGCTGCATTTGGCGGTGGCCGGCGACAACGATCTGGCCGCCTGGCGACTGCCGCTCGATGGTCCGCCCGAGCGTGAAGCGCCGGCGCCGTACACGTTGATCGTGCCCGCGCCGGTCGGCGGCTGGCGCTTCGCGCAGCGCAAGACGAGCCCGTTCCCCGAGATCGAGCTGTGGCCGCCGGGCGCGGTGGTCGCGGCCACGCCGGCAGGGCAGTCGCCGCCGCGGCGCGTGCGCATGGCGGGCGCGGTGTGGCAGCCGGACGGTCGCGCCGTCATCGGCTGGGACGGCACGCACGTCATCCGCGCTTCGTTGGACGGCAAGATCGAGCCGGTGCGCGAGAGCTACGACTTCGCCGGCCTCGCCGTCGCCCCCGACGGCGGCAAGATCTACGGCTGCGAGCTCGTCGGCCACGTCCGCCGCATGCTCGTCCCCAACTTCGGCGACCGCCCACGGCCGCACTGAAGGTCGAAGTCGCGACAAGCAACTTCTCGGCGGCACACGCGATAACTGGG
The DNA here is from genome assembly GCA_963785725.1 of uncultured delta proteobacterium. Lineage (GTDB taxonomy): Bacteria > Myxococcota_A > Polyangia > Palsa-1104 > Palsa-1104 > JAQBQH01. Next base: position 13,148 of record CAWAWS010000004.1, read on the forward strand.
AGGGCGGATGGGGGAAATCCATCGAGCCCACCATCCGGAATCGATCGTCGTGACCGCCGATCGGCGTTCAGCCCGCCGGCGGCTTGCCCCACCAGCGCCCGTCGCGCAGCACGAAGCGCGACGGCGGACGCGCCGCCGCATGGCCCGCCGGCACGGCCCGACCTTCGCCCGGCAGCGCCGGATACTCGGGATCCCACGGCAGCACGATCGCCATCGTGTCGTCGACGGCCACGAGCTTCGGCAAGATCGGCAGCACCTGCCGGCCGCGCGCCCACGCCAACGCCGCCGCCACCGTGGCGTGCGCCGTCAGATCCTCGAGCGTGCGAATCGTCGGCGGCGGCAGCTTGAGCTCGCCGCGATCGTAGCGCGCCAAGACGTCGGCCGGCGTCGCCCACAACGAATCCACCGTCTCGACGCTGTCATGCTGCGCCAGCTGACCCGCCGGCGCCGGCGCGATGTAGAAGCGCGCGTCGAACCGCTTGCCCTCCGCCGACGGCGTAATCCAATGCGCGAACGGCACCAACAGCGCCGGGTCGATCGTAATCGCCGCCTCTTCACGCAGCTCGCGCGCCGCCGCGACGGCAAAGCCGGCATCGCCGGCGCCGTCCTCGGGCTCGACGCGACCGCCGGGAAAGACGTAGGCGTCGGCCATGAACGACGAGCCGCGATGGCGACGCACCATCAGCACCTCCGGCCCGCCGTCGCTGTCTCGCAAGAGCACGACCGTCGCCGCCGGCCGCGGCGCGACCGCCGCGCCGCTCACGACGCGAACCGCCCGAAAAATGCGCGCAGATCATCGGGCAGCCGCTCCGACCGGAAGCTGTCGAGATTCACGCACGCACAGGTGATCTCCGCCTGACACGCGCGCTGCCCGTCGCGATGGCGATAGCCGACATAACGAATCTTCGCCGAGTGCTCGCCGATGTGCGGCACCGTCAGCTCGATGTCGAGCGCGTCGCCGTAACGCAGCGGCAGCTTGAAGTCGGTGTCGATGTGCACCGTCGGAAAGCCGAGCCGCCGCTCGTTCAGCTGCACGTGATAGGGAAAGCCGTTCTCGTTGAAGAAGTCCTCGAACGCCTCGTGAAAATAGATGAAGAAGCGCGGGTAGTAGACGATGCCGGCGTGGTCCACGTCGCCGAAGCGCACCGGAACCTGCGTGCGAAACGGCATCAGCCGGCCAAGGTCTTGGACAAACGCGTGCGCCGCACCTTCTCGAAGCCCTTCTTGTAGTAGAGCCGCTCGGCCGCTTCCAGGTTGTGACCCTCGATGGCGACTTCGAGATCGAGCGCGCGCAGGCCGCGGCCCGACGACCACTCGAGCGCCGTCGACAACAGGCGCTCGCCCAGCCCTTTTTGGCGGTAGTCGTCGCGCACGTAGAGCTCCTCGATCCAGCCCACTTCGCCGGCGTGCTCGAGCGAGATGAGGACGGTCATGAGGATGACGCCGACCATCTTGCCGTGCTGATAGCCGGGCAAACCCTCGTGAAACGCGCCGACGACGAGCACGCGATCGGAGTCTTCGAGCGCCGCTTGCACGATCGGGCGCAAGCGATCGGCGTCGAGGTCGCGGCCGTAGGCGCGCTGCTGCTGCACGAGCAGCTCGGTGGCGGCGCGCAGGTCGACGCCGGTGACGCGGCGAACGACGAATTGCGGCGACTGACTCACTTCGGTCTCGCTGGCCATGGCGTTCCTTGTAGCAGATGCAGCCGGGCAGGCGCCAGCGCGGCTCGTCGCCACGGCCGTAGTCGCGGCGGCGTCGCGCGTGATACAATCGACGCGTGCCGCCATCGTCACCGACCCCGCCGCCCTTCAGTGTCACGCGCAAGCACGAACGCTTCGAGATGTACGCGTCGGTCGAAGTGAAGGCGTCGAGCGAGACGATGATTCTGCCGGCGCTCAACATCTCGCTCGGCGGCGTCTACTTGGCTGCCGACGGCCACGACCTGACCGGCCTTACGCCCGGCTCGCGCCTCGACGTGCAGGTGTTCGACGCGCTCGACGAGACCAAGCATCCGGTGCGCCTCGACGCGCAGGTGGTTCGCTTCGACGACCAAGGCATCGCGCTGCGCTGGCTGACGGTCGACGCGCTGGAGGCGTCCGAGCTGTCGCGCCTCATGGACACGCTCAAGCCCAAAGCCGACAAGAAGTAGCTGCTCCGACCGCGCGGATGCACGCCGGAAAAATGTTGCCGATCCGGGCTGACGCTTCGGTCGTAATGGCTGAGGCGGCGGTGGCGGGCCGGTCGCGGGGGGAACGAATCAGCAGCTGGTGGCGAGCGACTCGCAAGTCGCGGTCGGCTGGTACGTGCATCCGGTTCCGCCACCGTCGTCACTTGCGCAGTGGGCGGCGCAGTCGTAGGTCGTGCCGTTGGCCGTGCACGACTGCTGGCAGACGTCGTTCGTGCTGCGGTTGCAGACGCCGATGGCCGAGCCGAAGTCGTAGGCGACGCAAGCCGTCCCGCTGTAATGCAGCTCGATGATCGTGTGCCCGTCGGCGCCGCAGACCGTGCCCACCGCATGATTGCTGGCGCTGGCGCAGCCGAGGCAGCTCGTGCTCGTGCATGTCAGCTCGGTGCCGCTGCACTTGTAGACGCCGTTCCACAAGCAGGGATCGCCCTCTTTGGACGGCTTGCCGTCGAAGTTGACCCACTGCGAGCAGCCGCCGCAGACGCTGTTGAGGCAGGTCATGTCGGACGCGGGCGTCGCCAACGAGATGCCCAGGTCGAGGTCGACGCGCGCGTCGGGCGCCGGCGGCACGACGAAGTCCTTGGCCGTCGACTTATTACAGCCGCACAGCGCGAGCGTCACGAGCGTCAGAATGCGGAGCTGAGGGCGCATCGCGGCATTATAGACGCGGCAAACGCCGCGCGCGCCGTGATTTTGCGCGTGGTTGCGCGTGCCTTCAGCCGCAAAAATGGGTCAGAAAACCGGCGGGCAGCGAGGCTAGGCGATTTTGCGGACCTTCTCGAACGGGAAGCGCAGGATCGTCTTCTGCTGCTCGTCGAACGCGGTGTCGAGCATGACCGCCGCGTTCGCGCCGCCGCCGGCGCCTTCGCGCGTCGTCTCGGCCACCGGCCCGATGAGCGCCTCGACCAGCTTGTCCGTCGGCCCACGCTGGAACATGTGCGGCTGCTCGACGAACTTGACGCCCACCGACTCCATCCACTTCACGGGCGCGTCGCCGCCGATGCACACGAACACATGATCGTTGGCGACCGTCTCCTGCGTCTCGCCCGCCTTCAGCGTAATGACGTCGGGCTTGATCTCCGAGACCGTCGTCCCGAAGCGCAACACGACGCGCCCGGCTTTGACGACCTCGTCGAGCTTCTGCCGGTTCTTGGCCTTGCAACGCGACAGCGCTTTGCCGCGATACGACAACACGACGCGCTGCGCGGTCTCCGAGAGCGCCACCGCCGCTTCGACGGCCGAGTCACCGCCGCCGACGACGAGCACGCGCTGCCCGCGATGATCGGCCGGATCGCTCAACAGCGCCGTCACCTTCGGCAGATGCTCGCCGGTGACGCCGAGCTTGCGGGGCTTACCGCGGGTGCCGATGGCGAGCACGACGCGCTGCGCCGAATAGACCTGCTTGTTCGTCTTGACGCTGAACCAGCCGCGCGTGTCGCGCTGCACGTCCTCGACGGTCTCGCGCATCGAGACATGCACCCGATGCTTGTCGAGGATCGTGCGCCAGGCGGCGATGAGCTCGTCCTTCTTGCAGTCGAACACCGGTAGGAGGCCGACGCCGCGGACGTCGTACGGCTCGGCCATGCAGTCTTTGCCTTTGGGCCAGCGGGCGATCGTCGCCGCGATCAGCTCGTCCTTCTCGATGACGGCGTAGGAGTAGCCGCGCTGCACGCACGACAGCGCCGCCGACAGGCCGCCCGGGCCCGAGCCGATGATGAGCACGTCGACCTGCCCGTTGCCGGCGCCGTTGGCGCGCATCCCCGACTTGTGCATGTGCTCGACGACGGCGCGCCCGAGGTTGGACGCGTTCTTCACCAGCGGCTTGCCCGAGGCCTCGCCGATCAAATAGAGCCCTTCGGCCGCCTGGTAATATTCGTCGAGCTGCGGCATGCGAATCGGCGGCGCCTTCGTGCCTTCGTAATGCATGACGAGCGCCGTGGTCGGGCAGGCGCTGACGCACTGCTCGCACTGGATGCAGTCGTTGAAGCGCGCGACCTTGGACTTGTTGTTGTTGAGCTCGAGGACGTCGGTCGGGCAGACCGAGACGCAGGCGTCGCAGCCGGTGCAGCGATCGTCGTTGATGCTGTGGATGAGGAGCTTGCGCTTGGCGTTGTCGAGGCGCTTCTGCTGCCGGCGACGTACGAGCGCGGACGCGGCGGCCGAGATCATGACGCAGACGAGGCAAACGCCGACCAGCGACCCGAACACCAGAAGGGCGACCATGCCGGCAAGGCATTACAAGAGCAATGCCGCGATTGGACGTACGGATTTCGCGTAGTTGGATGTGCGCTGCTGGTGACTCGATCCCCGAACGGGCGGGACTGACCCCGGGGTTACTTGTGTGCAACCGGCGCCAAAGGGCACGGTACGATTGCGGAGGCGAGGTTGCAGCGCGTCATTTCACGACCGCCGCGGCAGCGTCCGCAGCGACCGCCGAATCCGCCACAGCTCGCCGAGCGACTGCGCGATGTTGCGTGCGTTCGCCACCTTCGACTGCCCGCTCAGGCGCGGCGCGCACTCGATCTCCGTCGAGGCCACGCGCTTGCCGAGCCGGCGCATCTTGACCGCGATCTCGAAGCCGATCGATCCCGCCGAGCGATCGGACACGAGGTCGAGCTCGTCGAGGAGCGCGCGCCGAAAGAGGTACACGCCTTCGAGCCGATCGCGCAGCCCCGTCGTCGCCCACAGTAAGATGCGCAGCCCGCGCGACATCACCAAGCGCGCCAAGCCATCGGGCCGGCTGCGATAGGTCGAGAGCACGAGATCGTCGCCGTTCCAGACGTCCAATATCTTGCCCAGCTCGTCGGGCGGGATCTGGCCGTCGGCGGGAATCCAGGTGACGAGCTCGTTGGCCGCGCCGAAGAAGCCGCTGCGCAAGGCGGCCGTCAGCCCGCGATTGCGCTCGTGGCGAATGACGCGCAGCTCGGGCGCGGCGGCGGCCGCGAGCACGTCGGGCGTGCCGTCGGACGAGCCGTCGTCGATGACGAGCAGCTCGAACGCGCGGCAGGCGCGCCGGCCGAACGCCAGCGCATCCGCGAGCACGCGCGGCAGATTGTCGCGCTCGTTGTAAGCGGGAATGACGATCGTCAGCGAGGGCGCGAAGGGCAGCATAGGCTCGGCGCCTTCATCGTACCGCGAGCCGCCCGACAGCGGCGTAAATACTATGGCACCATAGGTTTCGGACCTACGTTGCACGCGCGAAACGCCGCGATGGCAGGACAGCTCTTGCCGGACCGCTGTCGGGCTCTGCTAAGATGCGCGGCCATGAATATTCCGCCCGACCTCGAAGATCCCAACGCTGCTCCCGGCGCGCCGCCTTCGCTCGATGGCAACGACTTTGCGCTCAAAAAGCAGGGCTCGAAGACGCCGATGATCGTCGTGGGCGTCATCGTCGTCGGGGCGCTCGGCTTCTTCGTCGTGCGCAGCATGCAGACGCAGAAGATGCGCGAGCTGCACGCCGGCGTCATCAAGCAGTTCGCCGACATCGAGAAGGACGAGGTCACCGGGAAGTTCTGGGCCTGCCTCTTCGGCAACGGCGTCGATCCGGCGATGTTCCCCAACAACTTGGCGCTGTCGCAGCGGCTCGACGGCGCGTTCGCGCAAGATCCCAAGAATTTCCCGGCGCGCGTCCGCGAGGAGTGCACGCCCAAAGCGATCGACGCCAAGCACAAGATCGAAGACATCAAGGCGCCGGTCGAGTACGACGCGCCGCTCAAAGCGTACGCCACCAGCCTCGACGGGCTGGCGCAGGCGTTCGACGCGTGGGCCAAGGTCGCGCCGTCGCACGTCGCCGAGAAGATGGTCGGGCAAAAGGTCGAAGCCGACGCCGCCGCGTGGCACGCCTTTCAGGGCGGCAAGCCCGAGCAGGGCGTCATCGAATACGATCGCTTCCTGCACTGCGCGGTGCCCGGCATCGACAAGATGAAGGACGGTCAGGCGCTGGTGGAGTTCCTGTTCGCGCAGTGCAAAGATCCGAAGTATCTCGATCGACTGCAGAACGAGTGCGGCAAAGAGGTCAACACCGAAGGCTCGGGCATTCCGCCGGCGCCGACGCCCGGCTTCAAGGGCGTCATCGCCAAGATGCAGGCCGACGATCGCGAGCAGTCGGCCTTCGACGACTGCCTGCGCAAGAGCCGCAAGCTCAAGCGCTCCGACGACAGCGGCGACGTCGGCCGCGCCTGGGTGACGTACATGGACGCCGGCCACAAAGTCCGCGAAGTCGCCAAAGAGGCGCTCTCCGAGAAGTAGCCGCGCCCGCCGCTTCGTCCCGCTCGTCACCGCTCACCGCCGCCGATTCTCCCACAGCCGACCCACGGCACGCTTCGTCGTGTTCGTAAATACGACTAATTACGCATGGTTGGTAATTTACGGTTTCTTGGTCGGAAATAGGAGTTAATTCGCTTGACCGACGGGCGGCGCGCAATAACACTTGGCGGCATGGATGGCGAATCACCGGTTGGGAACACGCCGGATGCATTGAAGTTTTCGAGCGTGGCCGACATCGACGATTTCGTGGCGCACCTCGGCAAATACGAGCGCGGCGAGATGACGTCGGACGAGTTCAAGGTCTACCGGCTCGGGCGCGGCACGTACGGGCAGCGGCAGCCGAACGTCAACATGTTGCGCATCAAGATTCCGCAAGGCGCGATGTCGGCGGCGCAGCTCGAGTGCGTGGCCGACGTCGCCGACGAGTATTCGCGCGGCTTCGGACACGTGACGACGCGGCAGAACATTCAGCTCCATTTCGTGCAGCTGTCGCGCGCGGCCGACGCCATGCGCCGCTTCGACGAAGTCGGGCTGACGACGAAGGAGGCGTGTGGCAACACCGTTCGCAACGTCACGGCGTGCGCGCTCGCCGGCGTGTGCGGCGGCACCGCCTTCGACGTGACGCCGTACGGTCGCGCCGTGACGCGCTACTTCCTGCGCAACCCGATCTCGCAGGCGCTGCCGCGCAAGTTCAAGATCGCCCTCAGCGGCTGCGACGACGACTGCGCGCAAGGCGCCATCAACGACGTCGCGCTCTTCGCCAAGATCGAGGACGGCGTGCGCGGCTTCGAGGTGCGCGTCGGCGGCGGCTTGTCGACGTCGCCCGAGAACGCGCATGCGCTCGAAGCGTTCGTGCCGGCCGAGCGCTTGTTGCCGGTGATCGAAGCGGTGCTGCGCGTGTTCGATCGCATGGGCAACCGGCAGAACAAGTCGCGGGCGCGATTGAAGTACGTCATCCGCAAGATCGGCATGGACGCGTTCCGCGGCGAATACGCGACCGAGCTGGCGAAGATCGACGCCGACGGTCGCGGCCACGTCGCCATCGACGTCGGCGACGCGAGCGACGCCGTCCAGCCCGACGCGGTGTTGCGTCCGCGCGCGCCGGTGCGGCAGACGGCGGCCGAGGACGGCTTCGGCGAGTTCCTGCGCACCAACTGCGTCAAGCAGCTGCAGCCCGGCTACTACGCGGTGCTGGCGCGGCTCGATCGCGGCGACATCACGTCGGCGCAGATGCGCGGCGCGGCGCGGCTGGCGCGCCTGTTTTCCGACGGCACGCTGCGGCTCACCAACGAGCAGAACCTCGTCTTCCGCTTCGTGCCCGAGGCCAGCTTGTCGTCGCTGCACGCGGAGCTCGTCGCGATCGGGATCGGCCGGCCGGGCGCGCGCACGATTCGCGACGTCACGTCGTGCCCGGGCGCCGACACGTGCAATCTGGCCGTGACGCGCTCGCGCGAGCTGACGACGGCGGTGTCCGACGCGCTCGACGCGACGACGGGCGCGACGGCGGAGGCCGTGCGCGCGGCCGAAGCGCTCGACATCAAGATCTCGGGCTGCCCGAACTCGTGCGGTCAGCATCACATCGCGGCCTTCGGCTTTCACGGCACGATGCGCCGCGTGGGAACGGCGACGGTGCCCGAGTATCAGCTGCACCTCGGCGGCGGCATCGATCGGCAAGGCGCGACGTTCGGGCGGCAGATCGTCAAAGTGCCGGCGCGACGCGTGCCGGCGACGGTGGTGCGGCTGCTCGAGCTGTACGCCAAGGACAAGCACGAAGGCGAGGCGGCGCTGGCCTACTTCCGTCGCGTCGAGCCGGACACGTTGAAGCGCGCGCTCGCCGACCTGACCGAGTTCGACGCGTCGACGGCCAAGCCCGAAGACTGGCTCGACCATGGCGACGAAGCGCCGTTCATCGTCGCCATCGGCCAAGGCGAATGCGCCGTCTGAGCTGAGCGACCGACCCGCCCGCAGTCGCCGCCGCAAACAAACGCCGCTCACTTCCGCTGAATCGAGCCGAGCGTGCGCCGGCGCACGTTACAATTGTAATCTCCCGACGCCGCGAATGTGCGCGACGCAAGCGCGAGCGATCGTGAGTCGGCGATCGGCGTTCACCGTCGGAACTTTTCGTTGACGCTTCATTTGTAAGCTGAAAAACTCGTCTGCGGCGACTTGAGGAGACTTCTGTAATGGCATCGCCGCAGCTTTCGGCGCTGCTGGCCGAGAGGCTCGCCGGGTATCGGAGCGCGTTCGAGCTCTCATGCGCCGGCCTGTTCAGTGCCGGCGCTTCGGTCACGCTCGAATACGACGACGAAGACGACGGCGATGCGCGCACGTCGTCCTCGGGCGCGTCGCCGAGCACGGCCGACACGACGTTGAAAGACGCCGCCGACGCGTTCGACGAAGCGCCGACCGTCGCTCACACGCCCGACGCCGCGACGGTGAAGAAGGAAGTGGAGGCGGCGTTGCGCTTCATCGCCGCCGACTTCGCCGAGACGTTCAACAAGCGGCTGTCCGAGCTGGCGCTGATCGATCCGGTCGCCGAGGCGGTGGCGCCGCGTTACGAGTTCGGGCCGCAGCACATCGCCGACATCGGCACGGCGCTCAGCGACTCGGTGGCGACGCTGCTGGCGAAGCTGGAGGCGCGCGATCTCGACGGCGCGCGCCGCGCCTCGATCGACGCGTGGACGCCGCTCGAACGACGCATTCGCGAGAAGTGGCAGTCCTATTTCGTCTTCACCTTCCAAGATCTGTCGGTCGAGCTCAAGGCGGAGCGCGATCGCAAGCGCACGAAGTCGTCGGGCGTCGAGCGCGCGGCGATCGAGGCGCTGGCGACGAGCAACGCCGCTCGCGACGCGCTGTCCGACTTCGCCGCGCCGCGCACGTGGGAGCGGCCGCCGGCGCGCAGCGCGCTGTCGCCATGGCTGGCCGTCGTCGCGCTGCTCGCCGTCGCTGCCGCGGGCGGCTGGCTGTTGGCGCACAGCTTCGGCCATCGCGCTCCGCCGCCCAACAGCAGCCAGCACTAATCAGCGAGCACGCCGACGCGCGTTGCGCGCTCGATCGAGAACCGTGATCGGCCATTTAGCCGAAGCATTACAGCGCTGCCACGTTCCAACTGCAGCGCAACGGCCCGAGTCGAGCTAACATCTCAGCCGCGTATGTCGATTCTCGTTACCTGCTCGCTCGTGCTCGCCGCGCTGGTGATCGTGCTCGCCGTCGTCGGCCGGCGGTCGCGACAGCTCGAACGCTCGCGCGCCATGCGCCTTTTTCGCGTCGGGCAGCTGTCGGCGCGGCTCTCGACGAGCTGGCTGGGCGCGCGACTGCGCCAGCGCTTCAGCTCGCCCGAGCGGCGCGAGCGCATCGACGCCGAGCGCCGCCGCCAAGTCGCCGCCACCGTCGCCGACACGATGGGCCACATGAAGGGCGCGTTCATGAAGCTCGGGCAGATGCTCAGCTTCGTCAGCGACGACGTCCCCGAAGAGTTCCGCACGGCGCTCGAGTCCTTGCAGACGGCGGCGCCGGCGATGGACTTCGCGCTTTTGCGGGCGACGCTCGAAGAGGAGCTGCAGCGGCCGCTCGAGCGCGCGTTCGCGACGTTCGACGAGAAGCCGCTGGCGTCGGCGTCGATCGGCCAAGTGCACCGCGCGACCTTGCCGAGCGGCGAGGAAGTGGCCGTCAAGATCCAATACCCCGGCGTCGCCGTGGCCATCGCCGGCGATCTCGACAACGGCGCGCTGCTCTATCGCCTCATCTCGCCCATGTTTCCCGGCGTCGACACCGAGGCCGTCGTCGACGAGCTGCGCGGCCGCATCGGCGAGGAGCTCGACTACGCGCGCGAGGCCGACAATCAGCGCGAGTTCATCCGTTTGTACGACGGCCACCCGTTCATCCGCATTCCGCGCGTCATCGCCAGCCACTCGACGAAGCGCGTGCTCACCACCGAATTCATCCACGGCCGCCGCTTCGCCGACGTCTGCGCCGACGACGAGGCCGCGCGCCATCGCTACGGCGAAATAATCTTCCGCTTCGTCTTCGGCAGCATCGTGCGTCACGGCGTCTTCAACGGCGATCCGCACCCCGGCAACTACCTGTTCGACGACGAGGGCCGCGTCGTCTTCCTCGACTTCGGCTGCGTCAAATATTTCCCGTCGGAGATGCGGCAAAACTGGCGCGCATTGGTCCGCGCGCACCTGTCGAACGATCCGGCGACGTTCGCGCGTCAGCTGGTGGCGTTGACGTTCATCCCGTCGCTGGACGGCTTCGATCCGGCGGTGCTCTTCGAATATTTCGGCTACTTCTACGAGCCGATCCAAGAGGACCGCGAGTTCGCCTTCAGCCGCGCGTACAACGCGCGATCGTTCAAGCAGATCTTCAAGCCCGACGGCAAGTTCGGCGGCCTGTCGAAGCAGCTCAACATGCCGCGCGACTTCGTGTTCGTGAACCGCATTCAGTGGGGCGTGCACTCGATCTTGGCGCACTTGGGCGCGCGCGCGAACTTCCACCGCATCCAGCGCGAGCTCCTGTTCGGCGATCCGCCGTCGAGCGAGCTCGGCCGCATCGACGAGCGCTTCCGCGCCGACGTGCAGAAGCTCGAGCCGACGATCAAGTCCGCTTAAGACGAAGGGGTGGTCAGCCGAACGGCGGTGTAGCTCGGATTGCCCGGACAGGGCGGATGCAGCTTGCGCAGCTCGATCGTGATCTGCGCCTGCGGCCAGCGCGCAGCAATTTCACGCAGCATCGCCGCCGCCAGCGCTTCGAGCAGCTTGAACGGCCGCGCCTCGCCGATCTGCACGACGATCTCGCACACGTCGCGGTAGTTGACGGTCTCGGTCAGCCGATCGGTCTCGGCGGCCTTGGCCATGGGGATGGTCAAGTCGACGTCGACCTGAAAGCGGCGTGACGACCGGCGCTCGTCGGCGGACGCGCCGTGCTTGCCCTGAAACTCGACGTTGCGAATGTGGACGCTGCCCATCACGACGACTGATTCCGATCTAAGCCGAAGCGCGCGGCCACTATTCGCCTTGCGCTTGCAGCTCTTCGGCCTCTTCGTCGGTCATGCGCTCCATCTTGCGCTTGATCATCTGCCGCTTGATGGGACCGACGTAGTCGATGAGGAGCTTGTTCTGCAAGTGGTCGTTTTCATGCTGCATTGCTCGCGCGTACAGCCCTTCGCCCTCGGCCACGAATTCGTGACCGTCGAGACCGGTGGCGCGAATCCGCGCGCGCAGCGAGCGCTTGATCGGCACGTAAATGCCGGGAAACGACAGGCAGCCCTCGTCGGACACTTCGGTGTCGTCGGACAGCCACTCGATCTTGGGGTTGATGAAGACGATCGGGTGATCGTTCTCGTCGCCGCCCGCGACCGAAGCCTCGACGATGAAGATGCGATGGTCGCTGCCGACCTGGATCGCGGCCAAGCCAGCGCCGTTCTTGGCGTACATGGTCTCGACCATGTCGCCCACGAGCTTGCGGACACCGTCGTCGACGGTCTCCACGTGAGTCGTCGGCTGGCGGAGGAAGTTATCGGGATACTTGACGATCGGGCGAAGCGCCATCTGCCTTCCTAAACGCGTAACGTCCGCGTTGACAATCACCGAGTGTAATCTACGATAACTCCTCGATCAAGGCAGGCAATGTCATCAGGTGTAACAGCGATTTCGCGCTATTCCGAAGCGACCATTCCTACGACCCACGGCAAGCTGACCGTCGTCGTCTATCGCGAAGACGGGCCGCGGCCCGAAGAGCACGAGCATATGGCGATCGTGGCCGGACCGCTCGACCAGCTGCACGGCGGCGAGCCGATGTTGGCGCGCGTGCACTCCGAGTGCTGGACGGGCGAGACGCTGGGCTCGCTCAAGTGTGACTGCCGCGAGCAGCTCGACGGCGCGCTGGCGGCGATCGAGGCGGCCGGCCGCGGCGTCATCGTCTATTTACGGCAGGAAGGGCGCGGTATCGGCCTCGGCAACAAGATCGCCGCCTATGCGCTGCAGGCCGAAGGCGCGGACACGGTCGAGGCCAACGAGCAGCTCGGTTTCGCAGCCGATCTGCGCAGTTACGACTTGGCGGCGGCGATTTTTCGCGACCTCGGCGTCGATCGGGTCGCGCTCATGACGAACAATCCCGACAAGTGCGCCGGCTTGGAAAAGGCGGGCATCGTCGTGGCCGAGCGCGTGCCACATTGGGGTGGTCCCAACGAGCACAACCGCGATTATTTGCAGGTCAAACGCGACAAATTGGGGCATCACGCCTAGGGGCTGTTCTCAATTGGCGGACCGAGCCAAGCGCCCGCAGCAAGCTTGGCGACGGGAGCTGATTGAGAACAGCCCCTAGCGTCGTTTGCACCTGCTGTACTCGTAATCGTTCGAAAACTGCACGTACGAAAGAGGACCGATGGCCATCGATGTAGAGAAGATTCGCGCGGCGCTGACGAAGGTGACGGATCCGCTGTTCGGCAAGGACATGGTGACGCTCGGCTACATCAAAGAGCTGACCGCCGACGGGGACATCGCGCGCATCACGCTCAAGCTGCCGACGCCGGCGCATCCGCACAAAGCGGCGCTGGAGAGCGAGGTCGCCGAGGCGGCGCGCGGCGCGGGCGCCGTCGGGGTCGAAGATCGACGTCACGGCCGAGGTCACGCAGCGCGTGAGCAAGCCGGGCGGCGATCGCTTGGCGGGCGTCAAGAACATCATCGCCGTCGCGGCCGGCAAAGGCGGCGTCGGCAAGTCGACGGTGGCGACGAACCTCGCGCTGGCGCTCAGGCAGCACGGCGCGACGGTCGGTCTGCTCGACGCCGACGTGTACGGTCCGTCGGTGCCGACGATGCTCGGCGAGCCCGATGTGCCGCCGGGACAGCAGACGGGGCAGAAGATCACGCCCGCGATCCACTGGGGCATCAAGGTGATCTCGGTCGGCTTCTTCGTCGAGCGCGAAGGCGCGGTCGTGTGGCGCGGGCCGATGGTCCACAAGCTCCTGCAGCAGTTCATCGAGGACGTCGAGTGGGGCGAGCTCGACTACCTGGTCATGGATCTGCCGCCCGGCACCGGCGACGCGCAGCTGTCGTTGTCGCAGCTGATCCCGATCACGGGCGCGGTGATGGTGACCACGCCGCAAGAGGTCGCGCTCATCGACGTGGTCAAGGCGGTCTCGATGTTCAAGAAGGTCGAGATCCCGATCCTCGGCGTCGTCGAGAACATGAGCTACTACGTGTGCCCGGCGTGCGGCCACAACGACGAGATCTTCTCGCGCGGCGGCGGCAAGAAGCTGGCGAAGGAGATCGGCACCATCTTCTTCGGCGAGGTGCCGATCGACGCCAAGGTCCGCTACGGCGGTGACTCGGGACGGCCGGTCGTCGTCGGTGCGCCGGAGTCGGAGCACGCCAAGATCTTCATGGAGCTGGCGGCGAAAGTGGCCGGCGAAGTGGCCAAGCTCAACGGTCCGGGCGGCGGCACGGGACGGCGCGCGCCGGGGTTGGTGCAGATCCGATGACGTCGTCGGCTGCGGAAAAACTCGATATCAAAGTATCGGAAACGCAGCTGTTGGCCGATCTGGAGCGGCTCGGGCGCATCGGGCTCGGCGCCGACGGCGGCATTACGCGGCGGGCGCTGTCGCGCGAGGACGCCGAGGCGCGCGGCTACGTCGCCGAGCGCATGCGCGCGGCCGGGCTCGACGTGCGTCACGACGAGGTCGGCAACTTGCGCGCGCGACGGCCGGCGCGCGACGGCGCGACCTGGAATTCGCCGGCCCACGTCGTCATGACCGGCTCGCACCTCGACTCGGTGCCGTCGGGCGGCAAGCTCGACGGCCCGCTCGGCGTCGTCGGCGCGCTGTGCCGCGATCGAGGCGCTGAACGCCGCCGGCGTGCAGACCGACGCGGCCGATCGAGATCGTCGTGTTCGTCGGCGAAGAGGGGTCGCGCTTTCGCCGCGGCACCATCGGCTCGGCGGCGCTGTCGGGCCATGTCGCGGTCGCGCGATATCTTGGCGCTCGTCGATCCCGACGGCATCGTCTATCGCGACGCGCTGGCGACATACGGCGATACGGGCGCGGCGATTCCGGCGCGCGTCGAGCCGGGCGCGATTCACGCGTTCGTCGAGCTGCACGTCGAGCAGGGCGGCGTGCTCGAGGCCAGCCGCACCGATATCGGCGCGGTCGACCGACGATCGCCGGTCTGGTCCAGCACACGGTGACGTTCCACGGCGACGCCAACCACGCGGGCGCGACGCCGATGCATCTGCGGCGCGATGCGCTCTTGGCCGCGGCGCAGTGGGCGCTCGGCATCGAGCGCGCGGCGCGCGAGGTCGGCGGCGGCGCCGTCGGCACCGTCGGCAAAATGACGGTCGAGCCGGGCGGCAAGAACATCATTCCCGGTCGCGTCGACGCCATCTGCGACTTGCGCGCGCCGACGCCGGAGCTGTTGACGGCGCTGGCGGGTTTCGTGATCTCGTCGCTGCATGGCATCGGCGAGCAGCGCGGCGTCGAAGTGGAGCAGCAGCTGCTTCAGCGCGTCGAGCCGGGGCCGATGCACGAGCTGGCGATTTCGGCGGTCGAGCGCGCGGCGGCGGCGGCGGGGCTGACGTCGCGGCGGATGCCGTCGGGCGCCATTCACGACGCGCTGCACGTGGCCGAAGTGGCGCCGGCGTCGATGATCTTCGTGCCGTCGATCGGCGGCAAGTCGCACTGCCCGACGGAAGCGACCGACACGCGCGATCTCGTGCGCGGCGTCGACGTCCTCGCGCGCACGCTCGCCATCCTCGCCAACGATTAGTCGCGCTGACGTTTATGTCGTCGCAGTCGTCGTCGCGGCCGCCGCGGTCGTCGCCGTCGTCGTGCTGACGGAGCCGAGCGCGCTGTTGATGATGTCGGCCAGCGACGACTGCTGACTGTCGCCCGACGACGACTGCGCGGCGTAGCTGCCGGCGCCGCGATGGTGCCCGCCGCCGTGATGGTGCCCTTGGCTCGGCTGCAGCCCCGACGTATTGCCCGTGGTCGCCGCTTGTTGGAACTTTTGCGCCAAGTCGTCGAGCTTCTGACCCTGCGCGCCGCCCACTTGTTGCGCCTCGGTCTGCAGGTCGCTGGCGATCGTCCCCATGACCTGCTTGGCCGCGCTCGGATCGGTCTGCGCCAGGCTCTGCAGCTTGCTCATGGCTTGCGCCAACGGCGACAGCTGCGCGCTCGTGCTGCTGCCGTCCGCGCTGGCGTCGACGGAGGCTGTGGGGGCGATGGATGCGGTCGTGCTCATGCTGCCGATGCCGAGAGTGCTGTCGATGCTGGAGCCGCTAATGGAAGAAACGCTCATGATGGTTCACCTCGAAATCGGCATCGACCGCGGCTTCTGAAACTTGAGGGCCGATTTTTCGCGGCTGATTCTCGCGCTCCCACGCTTTTTCGCGCTGTCTGGAGAGACGAGGTCGCGCCGCCTGCGGTTCCGCGAGTTGCGCGCGAAGTCAGGCGCACGTGTCGGTGTGGTTGGCTACTGCGCGCGCTGGTGGGCGGCCGTGTCGAGGAAGCGCACGCGTCGATCGCTGCCGCGCAGCGCCCGCATCGCGCGCACGCCGGTCGCCGCCCAGCCGAGCAGCAGCAACATCGCGATGGGGATGACGGCCAGCGACGCCAGGCCCAGCGCGGCCGCGCCCAGCGTGATCCACACGAGCGGCAGCCACAGCTTGCGGATCTCCGCGCTGTCGCGGCGCTGGCAGCGCGGGCAGCGCACGACGCGAATCAGCAGCGCCGCGTCGCGCTGCGCCTCGGTCTCGGCGAGAAACTTCGCGTCGGAGCTGCCTTGCTCGAGGATGAACCGCTGCTCGCTGACCAGGCTGTGGCCCGACACCAGCGCCGGCGACACCACGCCGCAATGCGGACACGTATGATCGAGCTCGACCTCGACGCTCGCTTTGGCCGTGGTGACCGTCTGCGGAATGATCATGAGGCAGCGTACTGCGAAGGCCGCGCCGCAGCAGTGCCGACGATCACGGCGTTCGTCAGACCAGCCCTGAATGGCCGATGGTCATTCGCGATAGGCCGCGACCTTCGAGCGAGCGAAGCACCGCCTGATTGATCGAGGCTAAATCAGGGCGCGATTCGCGAGCGCGGAGCGATCCTGGTTTAGTTGAGCGGGCCTTCGTGCGGCGTCAGGCGCGTCAAGATCGTCGCGATCTCGGCGCCGACGCGATCGACGCGCGCCGAGACGTCGGCCATCTCCAAGAGCGCCTGGCGATCGTCGGGATCGGTCACGAGCGCCGAGGCGAGCACGTCGACGAGCGCGCTGGCGTCGGGCTGCGCTTGCACGAGTTCGCGCAGGGTCTCGCCGCCCGACGGCAGCTTGCGCGCCAGCTGCTCGGCCAAGACGAGCAGCGTGTCGCGCGCGGCGTCGCGATCGAAGCGCGGCGGATAGGCGTCGACGAGCGCGCTGGCGTCGACGAGGCGATAGGCTTCGGCCGGCGGCAGCTCGTGATCGATCGTCGCCCGCGCGATGCCGCGCAAGAGAATGTTGGAGCGACCGCCCTCGAGCGGCTCGTGGCCGACGACCTCGCCGATGCCGATGATGGTGCGCACCGTCGGACGGCCGTGATAATCGTCGCCGTAGCCGGGCTCGAGTGCGGCGATGGCGATGAGCCGCTCGCCGGCGAGCGCGTCCTTGACCAGCGCCCGATAGCGCGGCTCGAAGATGTGCAGCGGCAAGAGCGCGTGTGGGAACAGCTGCACTTGTGGCAGCGGGAAGATCGGCAGCCGCCGCCAGCGCTGCAGGGAATCAGCCGAAGACATCGATGCACGCGCCGGTCATGGCGGCCGGAGCCGCGGTCGCCAAATACAGCGCCACGCCGGCGACGTCGCCGCCTTGCATGCGCGGCGGAAAGCCGGAGCCGACGAGCATGTCGGTGTCGACGGAGCCGGGGCAGATGGCGTTGACTTGGATGCCGACGTCGCGCGTCTCCTCGGCCAGCGCGCGCGTGAAGCCGACGACGCCGTGCTTGGCCGCGCAATAGGCGACGAGGCCGGCGGTGCCTTGGCGACCGCTGATCGACGCGATGTTGATGATGCGGCCGTTACCGCGCTGGCGCATCTGCGGCAGGAACACGCGCGTGACGTTGAACGTGCCTTTCAAGTTGGCGTCGAGGACGTGATCCCAGTCGGCTTCGCTGGTCTCGTCGAGGCGCGCGCGCACGACGGTGCCGGCGTTGTTGACGAGGATGTCGGGCACGCCCAGCTCCTTGTCGACGGCGGCGTGCAGATGGCGCGCGTCGGCGAAGCGGCCGACGTCGCAGCGCAGCCACAGCGCCGACGCGCCCGGCGGCGCGGCGCGGCCGACGCGCTCGGCGGCGTCGGCGAGCCGCTTTTCGCCCTCGCGGTCGGCGGCGCGGCTGCACAAGGCGACGCGAGCGCCGGCGCGCGCGAAGGCCTCGGCGATGGCGAGGCCGATGCCGCGGCTGGCGCCGGTCACGACGGCGACGCGTCCGGCCAGCGGCAACGTCGCGTCACTCGCGCCCGACGGCGACGGCGACGTCATGGTCTACGACTCGCGCGCAACATGAGCGACTCCTCGAGCGGATGCATCGCCATTCACTATCGAGCGATCGGCGCCGGCTGCCAGACTGTCCGACGCGACCGCCATGCCTGCCGTCACCGGCCCTGCACGGCGGCGAAGAGGCGCGCACGCACGTCGGGGCGCTCGGCGGCTTGGCCGAGAAAGGCGCTGGTGGTCACCGTCGAGCTGTCGTGTTGGTCGCCGGGCAGCGCCAGACACAGCTGCTCGGCCTCGAGGACGACGCCGGCGCCGCGCGCACCCAAATGCTCCATCAGCGCCTCGGCGATCTGATTCGTGATGCGCTCTTGCAGCGTCAGCCGGTGCGCGAAGCATTCGACGAGCTTGCCGAGGCGCCCGAAGCCGACCAGCTTTCCCGCCGGCAGATAGGCGACGTGCGCCAAGCCGCGATAGGGAAACAGGTGATGCGGACACATGGCGTGAAAGCGTAGGCCGGTGACGACGACGACGTCGGGATCGGCTTCGCCGACGACGAGCTCGCCCAACAGCTGCGCCGGATCGGCGCTGTAACCGTCGAGGAATTCGCTCGCCCAGACGCGAGCGACGCGCGCCGGCGTGCTCGCCAGGTCGGCGTGCGTCGCGTCGAGGCCGCTGGCGACGAGCCAATCGCGGATGGCGCGCTCCATGCCGGCGACGTCGGGCGGCGCTTGCGCCGTCGCGCCCCGCGCCGCCGTCGCAGCCGACGCGGCGGCGAGCCCGAGCGTCTTGCCGCGCGGCGCGGGCGGCTCGGCCGCCATCAGTGGAGCAGCCGCTGCGGGCTCGGCGCGGTCGTCAGGGGCTGGCGGCCGGAGAAGCCATCGCCCATCTCGTGCCAGAAGTTGACCTGCTTCTCGCCGTATTGCCAGCACAGCCAGACGTCGCGGCCCTCGCGCTCGCCGAGAAAATCGCACAGGCCGATGTCGAGATCTTTGACCGACACGCCCATCGCTTCGACGCCGGCCAGCTCCTCGGTCAACGTCTCGAGCAGCACGCGAAAGCGGCCGCGCAGCTTGCGCAGGTCGTCGGGGCCGTCGCTGCGCTCGAGCGACTCGGCGGTGGGCGGCTCGCCGGCGCGCTCGAGCGCTTCGTAAGCCGTGCGCAGCTGCGCACGCAGCTGCATGACCGTGCCGAAGCGGATCTCGAGCGCCGGCACGAGCGCATTGGCCTCGGCGACGGTGAAATAGTGTTTGTCGACGCTCATGCCGCGATCGTTAGCACAGATTCCGCCGGCAAACACCCGCAACAGCGGCCTCACGGTGTTACGGGTCGGGGTCCGTCGCTTCGATGTGCTGCAGCTCCTCTTGTTCCTGACGCAGCTCGTCCTGCAGCTCGCGCATGCGGGTGTGCGCTTCGCTGAGCTGGATCGGGTCGGGCTCCTCGCCGTTGACCGCGCGATCGATGATCGCCTGATGCCGCTCCATCTCCGACAGCGTGCGCTTCTGCTTGGCGGCGTAAGTGGCGCGCCACTCTCGTCGCGTCTTGCCTTGAATGACCTGGTCCATCGGATCGACCGGCAGCTTCACCGTCGGCGGCGGCGCAGTCGGCGGCGGCGGCGATGGTGGCGGCGCGGCGACCGGCCGCGGCGACGGCGCGACCGGAGGCGGCGTCGGCGCGAGCGGCTGCGCGATCTCGACGGGGCGCGGGTTGTCGGCGGGTGGCGGCGGCGGCGTCTTCGCTGCGTGTAGATCGACGAAAATGAAGATGACGAGGCCGATCGTGACGACGGCGAGCGCGGCGGCGAGCAGGAACGCGCGCATCAGACCTGGCGCAGCTTGGCGGCGACGGCGCGGGCGCGGCCGTCGCGCAGCGCGGCCAGCGCGGCTTCGGCGGCGGCGAGCGGCGCGACGCCGCGCGCGACGTGCAGCCACAGCGCGGCCGCCGCGGCGGCACGCAGCGACGGGCCGGGCGCGCCATCGAGCGCGGCCTGGTTGGCGGCGACGGCGCGCGCGTCGGCGGCTGCGCGTTCGGCGAGCGCGCGCTCGGCCGCGTCGTCGCCGTCGTCGTCGGGCTCGGCGGCCGATTTCGCGCCGCCGGCGACCGGCTCGGCTGCGGTCGGCTGCGCGCGCGGCGCCGGCGCATCGGCGGGATCTTCGGCGAGCGCGCGCAGATCGATCGTCTCGGGCGCGCCGCCCGGACGGCACACGCGGACGATCTTGCCCGGCGACGCTTCCGGCAGCCCACCCAGCGCTTGCACGCACAACGACGCGCCCGGCCGCTCCGCCAGCGCCGCCGCCGTCGACGGCAAATAGGGCGCGTGGAAGACGCCGACGACGCGCGCGTCGGCCGACAGCGGATCGAGCAGCTTCATGAGCGTTTGCGCCACGGTGCGCACGCCGAACAGCGGGCGCAGGGCGACGAGGCGCGCCAACGACGGGCAATAGCGCGGCAGATCGAGCGCGGCCACGCCCACCGTCGACAAGGCGCGGGCGGCGCGCGGCGCGTCGAGCGGCGACTGCAGGTCGAGGCCGAGGGCGGCGAGCGCGGCGACGAGGCCGTGGCGTCCGGTCGGCAGCTCGGCCTGCAGGCGCAAGAGCACGGGCACGCCGAGCGCGGCCAGCGCGCAGGCGGCGGCGGGCAGGAGCGTGGCGCGGCCGGCGTGGCCGTCGCCGTGGCAGTCGACGTCGAGCGTGCCGGCGGGCGCGCGCGCGTCGCCGACGTCGCTGCGCGCGGTCAACGCGGCGACGAAGCCGGCCAGCTCGTCGCCGGCCTCGCCTTTCATGCGCAGCGCCAACAGAAAAGCGCCCACTTGCTCGGGGCGCGCCTCACCGTCGGCCAAGAGACCCATGGCGACGCGCGCTTCCTCACGGGTCAGATCGCGCGCGCGCTTGGCGCCACTGCCGACGGCCTTGATGAACCGATGCACGGCCCCTACGATGCCGTGCATGAAGCTCGACGGCAAGACGGCGCTGGTGACGGGTGGCGCGCGGCGAGTGGGGCGGGCGATCGTCGAGGAGCTGGCGCGCGCCGGCTGTCGGATGGCGATCCACCACGCCAACAGCGACGGCGAGGCGGCGGCGTTGGCGGCGACTTTGCCGGGCGCGCTGGTCGTCAAGGCCGATCTGCGCCAGGCGGGCGCGGCGCGGACGGTCGTCGACGCGGTGGTGGCGGCGACGGGGCGGCTCGACGTGCTCGTCAACAGCGCGGCCGACTATGCGCGCACGCCGCTGGCGACGACCGAGGACGGCGTGCTGACGGCGTTCATGGCGTTGAACGTCGGGGCGCCGCTGTCGCTGATGCGCGAGGCGGCGCGCGTCGGGGTCGGCAGCGTCGTCAACATCGTCGATATCGCGGCCTGGCAGCCCTGGCCGGCGTGGAGCGTCTATTCGGCGACGAAGGCGGCGCTGTTGCAGCTGTCGCGCTGCTTGGCGCTGGAGCTGGCGCCGCAGACGCGCGTCAACTGCGTCGCGCCCGGCACCGTCATCTTTCCCGCCGACTGGGACGACGCGCGCCGGCAGGCGCAGCTCGCCAAGATCCCGCTGGCGCGCTCGGGCACGCCCGCCGACGTGGGCCGCATGGTCCGCTTCTTGTGCGAGGAGGATTACCTGACGGGCGTGTGCCTGCCCGTCGACGGTGGCGCCGGGCTGCGTTAGTCGGCTTGCGTCAGTCGAGGTCGGCGGCGAGCGACGCGCGCGAATCCTCGCTCAGCCGCGCCTCGTGCCGATAGTTGCCGTGGTCGATCGCGATCGCCACCGCCGAGCCCGGCGTGCGCAGCGCCTTCTGCGCCGCCGCCGACAACGTGAACCGCAGGTACTGCACGGCCGCCAGCTTATCGACCGCGAACTGCTCGGCGTCGAACTCGGCGCGGATCCGCTCGCCGCCGACGACGAGCCACACGTGATCCTGCAGCCCGATCAGCCGGTTGAGCGTGCGCTCGACCTCGGCTTCATCGGTGATCTCGACGAACAGCGTCGCCGCCAGCTGCCCGTCGTCGGGCAAGACCGCGTTGTAGACGTCGATCTCTTCCTGAATCTTGTCATTCTCGACGAGCCCTTCGGCGCGACACATCTCCTCGACCTGCGCGATCATCGTCGCGCGGTTCTCGAAGACCATCGACACCGAGGGACCGACTGACACGCGCCGCAGCCGCTTGACCGCGATGACATGCTTGCGCACGTCGTCGCGAATGGCCTCGTACAGCTTGGGCCCACGAATATCGGCGCGTGTCAGCTTCTTCATGGCTACTTCTGCAGCGTGTCCAGGCCCTTTTGGAAGCGGCCGGCGTGCGACTTCTCGGCGCGAGCGAGCGTCTCGAACCACTCGGCGACCTCTTCGAAGCCTTCGTCGCGCGCGGTCTTGGCGAAGCCCGGGTACATTTTCGTGTACTCGTACGTCTCGCCGGCGATGGACGCGCGCAGGTTCTTCTCGCTGTTGCCGATCGGCTCGCCCGTCGCCGGATCGCCGACTTCCTTCAGGAAATCGAGGTGGCCGTGCGCGTGGCCCGTCTCGCCTTCGGCGGTGTCGCGGAAGAGGCCGGCGATGTCCGGCTGACCCTCGACGTCGGCCGTCTTCGCGAAATAGAGGTAGCGACGGTTCGCCTGCGACTCGCCGGCGAACGCCTCCTTCAGGTTCTCGTGCGTCTTGGTGCCCTTCAAAGCCGTCTTCGACATGGCGCTCTCCTTCGGCAAATCCGATATGGGGAGGCGAACGTAGCACGCCCGTTTTAGTCGGTGCAACGCGGACTCGGCGGACGCGCGAGGATTCGCCGCAGCCACTGGCCACAACGGTGCCGCAGCGGTTGAAGATGGGTAAATCGACGGCCTCGGGCAAGTCCCCGGCGCGATCGGCCGTACAACGCGCATGCTCGCCGGCCCCTTCGCCGCTCGCTTTTCCGCTCGGCGCCTGGCGCTGGGCTGCGTCGTGCTCACCGTCGTGGCCGGCGCCGGCGTCGCCCGCGCCGACGTGAGCGCGCCCGAGGTCGTCGCGTCGTCGTTTCCGCTCGGGACGCGCTGCGCCCAAGCGCTCGTCCGCGCGCAACGGCGCGTCGGGCGCGACTTCACCGGCGACCCGTCGCTGACGCTGACCGCGGCCGGCGCCGGCGCGGAGCTGCACGTCAGCGACATGTGCGGCGTGGCCGGCGACGCCACGCTCACGCTCGCGCGCGACCCGCGTCCCGACCGCGCCTGGCTGCGCCTTCACCGCAGCGACGAGCCCGGCAATGCGCACACGCACCTCACGCGCCGTCACGCCGGCTGGCGCGCGGTCATCGACGTCGTCGTCGAAGGGCTGGCGCCGGGCGACTTCGAGCGCGCCTTCCGCGCCGCGGTCGACGTCTGCCTGGCCGCGCGTTGACCGGTGTCAGTGCGCACACGACGCACGGTGGGTGGGGCTCGAGGTCTCGGTCGTGTACGCCGTTTGTACAGTCGGGTCACGGTAGCTGCCTTTGCGATCGCGCGCTTGGCTGCTCGATGTGACAGGTACGGATCTTGATCTACAGCCGCGCATGAAGCCTTGGCAGCTTGTCCTAATCCTGCTCACGTGGCCGGTGTCGTTGTGGCAGACGTTGCAAGCGCGCCGTCGCTTGCGTGCCGGGCTCCTCTTGGAGCGCGGAGAGCGTCGCCTGACGTTGCGGCGCGTGGCCTGACGCTTGCTCCGTGACGGGCCGAGGCCTGTCATGGAGATCACTTCACCCAAAGCGTACAAGGCGCCCGCGCACGGTGTCCCGCGCGTGCTCATCGTCGACGACGAGCTCGATCACGCGGAGATCTGCGCGGCTTTACTGCGCCGGCGCGGCTACCAAGTGGTGGTCGCCATCACCGGCGCCGACGCCTTCGAGCTCGCGCAGTCGCTGCAGCCCGACCTCATCCTGCTCGATCTACATATGCCGGTGGTCGACGGCTTTTCCACCGCAGCGAACCTGCATGACCATCCCGATACCCGCCATGTTCCCATCGTGTTTCTCTCGGCGTGCGCCGAAGATCACGCCGACCGCTTGCAGCCGCTCGGCGTGCTCGAGTGTCTGCGCAAGCCGTTTCGCGCGGCGCAGCTCATCGACTGCGTCGAGCGTTCGCTCGAGCGGCGGACGCACGCCTAAGCGATGGCGCGACTGCAGCTCGATTACGCACGCAGCCTCTTGCGCGCAGCCCCGGCGGCCGATTTGGCGCGCGTCGTGTTCAAGAAGGTGCAGGCGCGGCTGCGTCCGCCGCCGCCCGCGCCGCCGCTCGTCGCAGGCGACATCGCCGCCGCCGCCGATGCGCTCGGGCGCGCGCCCCATCTGTTCACCGACGCGCCGCTCGCCGACGCCTATCGCGCGCATTTTCCCGACGGAGTCGCGCGTTTCGCAGCGCGCGCCGAGCGCATCTTGGCGCACGACATCGACCTCTTCGGCACGCCGCGCCGCCTCGGCCCGACGATCGACTGGCGCGTCGATCCGCTCGGCGGCAAGCGCATCGACGGCGACGGCCTCTTTCCCGACGGCGTCGACCCGAAGGGCGCGTGGGAGCTCGGGCGCGCCGCGCATCTCGTCGAGCTGGCCGCGGCCTCGCGGCTGATTCCGTCGCTGCGCGCGGCGGCGCGCGCCGAAATCGTGGCCCAGCTCGACTCGTTTTGGGCCGCCAATCCCGTCGCCAGCGGCTTGCACTACGCGTCGCCGCTGGAAGTGGCGCTGCGCGCGGTGCATTGGCTCGCGTGCGTCGAGCTCGTCGGTGGCGCGGGCGCGCTGCCGCGGCCGTTCGTCGAGCGGCTGGCCACGCGTCTGCTCGGCGACGGCCATTTCTTGGCGACACATTTGGAGGATCGCGGCGTCGTTCCCGCCAATCACCTGCTCGGCGATTACGTCGGCTTGTGGGCGATCGGCCTGGCGCTCGACGGCGCACCGGGCGCGCGTGGCTGGCGCGCGCAGGCGGCGCGCGGCCTCGTCGTGCAAGCGGCGCGGCAAGTCGGCGCCGACGGCGCGCACTTCGAAGCCTCGACGTCCTATCATCGCTTCGCGCTCGAGCTGGTCTTGGTCGCGCAGGCCTACGCGCGCGCCGCCGAAGGTGCCGAGCTCGTCGCCGCGCAGCTGGGCGAGACGCTGCACCACATGCTGACGTTCGTCGCCGGCTACGTCGGCCCCGACGGCTGCGAGCCGGCGTTCGGCGACAGCGACGACGCGCGCCTCTGTCCCATCGTGCCGCGTCCGCCGCGCGAGCACGCCTATCTCTTGTCCGTCGGCGCCGCGCTCTTCGGCGATCCGTCGCTGAAGCTGCCGTCGGTGAAGCTGGCGGAAGAGGCGCTGTGGCTGTGCGGACCGGAGGCGGCGGCGACGTGGGATTGGCTGCCGGCGACGCCACCGCCGCGCGCCGCCTCGTTTCCGTCGGGCGGCGTGCACGTCTTGCGCAGTGACCACTGGCAAGTGGAGCTGCGCTCCGGCTCGTACGGTCAGCGCGGCGTCGGCGGGCACGCGCACAACGATCAGCTCTCGTTCGTCGCCTGGCTCGACGGCCGGCCGCTCGTCGTCGACACCGGCACCGCGCGTTATGCCGCCGACATGGTGGCGCGCGATCGGTTTCGCGGCACGGCGGCGCACTCGACGATCGTCGTCGCCGGCGCCGAGCAGTCGACCATTCGCGACGGCCGTCCGTTCGCGCTCCTCGACGAAGCCCAGGCGCCGCCGGTGCAGCTCGAGGACCACGGCGACGTGGCCGAGCTCGTCGCCGCGCATGACGGCTATCGCCGGCTGCCCAATCGCCTGCGTCATCAGCGGCGCGTCATTTTGCGGCGCTCGCTCGAGTGTCTGCTGATCGAAGATCACCTCGACGGGCGCGGCTCGGCGGGGGTCGAGTCGCGCTTTCACCTCGCTCAGCCGGCGCGGCGCATGACGCTCGCAGAGGCCGCGCCGCTCTTGGCCAAGCTGATCCCGATGTTCGGACCGATCGACGCGGCGCAAGTGGTGGCCATCGGCGATCCGATTTCGGCTATCTTGGTCGGGACAACTCCCGACAGTGGCCGACTTCAGTTGGAAACAGGAGCATTTTCAGCGCAATACGGACGTGTGGAGCCAATCCCGCTTGTCACGTTTCGCGCGCTGCTTACGTTCCCGACGGTATTGACCACCATCTTCATTCGTGCGGGAGAAATTCAGGGGTGATGGACAGCGTGACGACTACGTTTCTCGAGATCAAGGACGCGCTGGGCGACTCCGCTGACGCCTCCATCGAGCCACTGCTGGGCGAGCTGTGGACCTACGCCACGAACGACACGCCGGTCGCCGACGTGCAGCTCACGAGCGTCGAGGACATCGCGGTCGCCTTCATCGAGAGCCTGCAGCCGCCGTCGCTGGCGGTGGACAAGGTGCTGCGCGCGGGCCGGGCGCTCATCGAGGTCGCCGAAGGCACCGAGCGGCTCGACGCCGCCGGGGTCAAGCGCCTGCGCCAGCTCGTCGATCACGCGGCCGTCGAGGTCCTGCGCGCGACGGAGGCGGGCCACACCGGCCGCCGCAACGCGTGGCTGTCCTTCTATGCGCACGAGCTGAAGAACCCGCTCAACACCATGCTCAACGCGCTGTGGCTGATTCGCGAGCGCGGCTCCGATGCGCCGCAAGCCGCGCGCTTCTTGGAGCTGGCCGAGCGCGCGGTCAAGAAGCTGGAAGAGCGCATCAAGGACCTAAAGGGCCTCGACCAAGCGCTGGCCGCCCTCCCGCCCGGCTGGGAAGGCCGCCTAACCCCGAAACGCCGTTAATCTCCGGCGCCTCCGCCTCCGGCTTCATCCGACGCTGCCTCCGGCTCTGCAAGCCTGAGCGGAGGCATTCTGATTGCGCGCGAGTTGTCTCCCGCAGCCCGTAGGGCGAGGACCTTTGAGCGCGCAATCAGAATGCCGGAGCGTTGCCGAAGGTGCCCCAGCCGCCGACGCGGCCGCCGAAGGGGCCGCTCAGCGTCGCGAGCTCGTGCTCGGCCGCTTTCAACGCCTCGTACGTGAGCATGAACTCGAGGCGCGTGCAGTAGCAGCACCAGCGCGACTCGTCGTCGTCGTCGGGACGCGCGTCGCAGGCGTAACCGACCGCGTCGGCGGCGCGCGCGACGGCTTCGGCGGCCGCTTCGTCGGGCACGCGGACGATGAAGTCGACGTCCATCGGCTTGGTCAGATCGGCGCGCTCGGCCACTTGCCGAAGCGCCTTGCCGTCGGCGTCGTCGGGAAAATCGACCATCGGCGGCGCCGTCATCTTCTCGGCCCAATAGGCGCTCGCATGCCGCCGCCTCCGTCGCCGCTCGAGCTGCTTGCGTAAACGCGCTTTCACGGTCGCATCGTACCGCGTTCAGTTCATCAGCGCCGCTTCTTCGGGCCGACCGAGCGCGCGCAAGACGGCCACGACCACGACGTCGAAGGGCGTGTCGGCGTCGACGCGCAAGAGCCGGCCGTAGGCGTCGAGCGGCGCCAGCGCGGCTGCATCCTCGTCGCAGCGCACGAGCGTCAGGTCGGCGTCGAGCGCGCCGAGCAGCGCCGCGGCGTCGATGGCCGCGGCGACGCCGAGCGCGCGCACGCCGAGACGCCGCAGCGCCTCGACGAGCTGTGTGCGCGCCGGCTCGTCGCCGTCGACCACGAGGACGATGTCGTCCACCTGCTATTCCGACAGCAGCCAATCCAGCGACGGGACCACGAGTCGCCGCTTGATGACCTTGACGAGCCCTTTTTGCTGCAGCACGCCGATCGCCCGCGTCACCTTCTCGCGGCTGGCGCCGGCCAGATCGGCGAGCGTCCGGTGCGTCAGATCGAGCGCGACCTCGATGCCCTCTTCGCGCGGCTGACCCCAACGCTCGGCCAAGAGCAAGAGCACCGACTTCAGGCGCGCCTCGGTCGTGTAGCGCGAGAGCATGCGCACGAGGCGCCACGCGTCTTCTATCCTACGCGCCATCTGCTGCATGAGCCCGCGCTGCAGCTGCGGATGCTCGGCCAGCAGCTTCTCCCAATCCTCGCGCGGAATGACCAAGATCTTCGACGGCAACAGCGTCGTACAGGTGGCGGTCACTTGGTTGCCGTGGAACTGCTCGAGCTCGCCGAAGAGATCGCCCGGGCCGTGCAGCGCCAGGATGACCTCTTTGCCTTCGGGCGTAATTTGCGACTCTTTGACGCCGCCTTCACGGATGAGATAGACCGAGCGCGCCGGCTCGTTGGCGCGCACGATGGTGGCGCCGCGGCTCAGGCTCTGCTCGGCGGCGCCGGCGAGGCTGAACATCGCCGGCTCGTCGAGCTCGGCAAACAGAGGCATTCCGCGGAGAGTCTCGATGTCGACGGTCATGGCTTCAGCTCCATCAGTAGGGTTTCGATCTCGGCCACCTTTGCGTCCCAGCTTTCGTGCGCCATCGCGTTCGATCGCGCGCGGTCGGGGCCGGATCCCGCGGCCAGCGCCTCGCCGACGCGGGTGACGAACGCATCGGCTCCGTCGGCGAGGTAGACCCCGTAGTCGGCGACGGCGACCGCCTCGGGGATATCGGTCGAGACCACCGGCAAACCGGCGGCCAAATATTCGCGTAGCTTGAGCGGATTGGCGTTCTCGGTGAGCGCGTTCTTCACGAAGGGCAGGAGCGCGACGTCGAACGCTTTGCAATAGC
Organism: uncultured delta proteobacterium; assembly: GCA_963785725.1. Lineage (GTDB taxonomy): Bacteria > Myxococcota_A > Polyangia > Palsa-1104 > Palsa-1104 > JAQBQH01. The sequence goes on from CAWAWS010000004.1 coordinate 41,635, forward strand.
CGGGCAGCGACGCATACGGCTTGCGGCCGACGAAGTGCACGTTCGCCTTGGCCTTCAGCTTCTCGATGCCCGCTTTGTCGGCGTTGTTGTGCTCGCCGACGATGATGACGCTGCCGTGCGGATAGGCGTCGGCCACCTTGGCCATCGCCTCCAAGTCGACCCACTCGGCGACGAGCCCGTAGAAGCCGAAGCGCGGCCGCGGCAAATCTTTGACGTCGGCCGGAATCTCCGTCCCCGAGTCGAGCGCCTTGGCGAAGTGGTGCTGCTCGACGCCGTGACGAATCAGGTGCGTATTGCCGTTGAGCTTCGCCTTCGACTGCTGCAGCGGCGTCGAGCAGGTGATGACGAGGTCGCTCTTGCCGATCAGCTCCGCTTCCAGCTTCGCGATGTCGTCGCCGGCGCCGGCGAACTGCGCGTACTCGTCGACGCAGTGGTAGACCACGTGCCGGCAGCCGAGCGAGCGCGCCACCCACGCCGACGCGGGCACGAACGTGTACAACAGCGGATCGTCGAAGCCGAGCGCCCGCATCGCGCCGCGCACGGTCAGGCCGACGGTGATCTCGTTGATCGCGCGCGCCCAGCGCGCCTGATAGTTCGGCACCGCCAGCGGCGTAATCGTGTAGATGTTCTCGGCCACTTTGACCGGGCCCGCCGTCAATTGCCCGGCGAACTTCTTCAGCTTGTCGAAGATGCGGCCGAGATCGCGCGCCGTCGCCCGCGGCGCGCGGTTGCCGAGCGAGTTCACCCACAAGACGCGGTTGTGCTTCGCCAGCCGCGTCATGACGTGCTTCTTCGACAGCGGATCGCCCGACCAATCGTTGGCGAAGCAGACGATGTCGCGCCCGACCAGATGCGGCTGGCGCGCGTTCGCCGACGATTGTGCGGTCGCGCTGAGTAATTGTGCGTCCGCATCAAGCAGTTGTGCGTTTGCACCATGAGCCGCTGCAGTCGACATCAGGCGACCTCCGACAACGGCTCGGGACGCGGGCGCGCCTCGGCGCTGAAGTTGCGATGCCACAGCTCGAGCACGACCAGCGGCCACAGCTCGGCCGACAAGTCGGCGCCCGCCTGATGGCGATCCCACAGCCGATGCAAGAACGGCGTGTCGAAGCGTTCGTTGGCCAAGGAGCGGCGATCGAAGAGCGCGGCCTCGGCCATGTCGCGCATGCCGCCGCGCAGCCACGCCGCCGTCGGCGTGCCGAAGCCCATCTTGGGACGGTCGAGCACCGCTTGCGGCACGCGACCGCGCGCCGCTCGCCGCAAGAGCGCCTTGCCGACGCCGCCCGCGATCTTCATGTGATCGGGCAGCGCCCACGTGTGCTCCATGAGCTCGTGATCGAGGAAGGGGACGCGCAGCTCGATCGCGTGCGCCATCGTCATCTTGTCGGCTTTGACCAAGAGATCGTCGGGCAGCCACACTTTGCCGTCGAGATAGAGCATGCGGCGCAACGGCGTCATGCCGCGCGTCGCTTGCCAGTGCGGCGCGAGCAGCGAATGCAGCACGTCCGAGGCGTCGGAGCCGTGCGCGTGCGGCTTGTAGAGCCGCTCGACCGCGTCGTCGTCGAAGGCGCGCGAGACGCCGCGATAGCTCGTCTCGAGCGTGCCCGCGCACAGCCGCGCCGCGCGGCGCAGCTTGTCCGACGGCAACTTGGCTCCGAGGCGGCCGAGCAGCGACAAGGCGGCCGAGCCGGCGCCGAGCCGCGCGCGCAGCTGCTCCATGCGCTGCATCTTGCGGTAGATGGAGTAGCCGCCCATCGCCTCGTCGGCGCCTTCGCCCGAGAGCACGACGGTGACGTGCTGCTTGGCCGTCTGCGACAGGAAGTAGAGCGGCACGCAGGCGGCATCGGCCACCGGCTCGTCGAGGTGCCAGACGATCTTGGGCAGCGCGTCGGCCGCCTCTTTCATCGTCACGCGGCGCTCGTGATGCTCGGTGCCGAGCGCGTTCGCGGCCAGGCGCGCGTAGGCCAGCTCGTCCTCGGATTGCGCGGCGTCTTCGGCGTAGCCGACGCTGAAGGTCTTGAGGGCGCCGCGCGCGTCGGCGGCGCGCAGCATCGACGCCGTGATGAACGTCGAGTCGAGCCCGCCGGACAAGAACGCGCCCACCGGTACTTCGGCCATCAGGCGCAGCTCGGTGGCGTGGTCGATGCGCTGCTGCAGCTCGTTGGCGGCTTCGGCTTCCGTCGGCGGCGTGGCGTCGCGCGTCGCCACGTCCGACAAGTCCCAATAGCGCGACAGCGTCACGTTGCCGCGCTGCCACGTCATCACGGTCGCCGGCGGCAGCTTCTTGATGCCGCGAAACATCGTCAGCGGCGCCGGCACGTAGCGCAGGGCGAGATAGGCGGCGAGCGCGTCGTCGTCGACGGCGCCGTCGACCTGCGGCACGGCGAGCAGCGACTTCACCTCGGAGCCGAACACCAAATCGCCGCCGAGCTGCGCGTAATAAATCGGCTTGATGCCCATGCGGTCGCGGACGAGGACGAGCTTCTTGGCGCGGTCGTCCCAAATGGCGAAGGCGAACATGCCGCGCAGCTTCTTCGGGCAGTCGACGCCCCACTCTTCGTAGGCGTGGACGATCGCTTCGGTGTCGGAGTGGGTGCGGAACTTATGGCCACGCGCGACCAGCTCGCGGCGCAGCTCGACGTGGTTGTAGATCTCGCCGTTGAACACGATCCAGACGGTGTCGTCCTCGTTGGCGAGCGGCTGGCGGCCGCCGGCGAGGTCGATGATGCTCAAGCGGCGATGGCCGAGCCCGACCTGCGTGCGCAGGTGGTAGCCATGGTCGTCGGGACCGCGATGGGCGATCAGCTCCGTCATGCGGAAAATTTCTGCACGATCGACGGGAGCGGTCTGATTTACGCGGCCGGCAATGCCACACATTGCGGGTCTCCTTGGCGAAGCACGAGGCTCACCGGGTCACCAACGACACCGTGCGAGCGATACTGGTTAGCGTGCTGTTGCGAGAGACGTGCCGTTCGTGACGGCCGCGCCCATGTGGCGATAGAGGTCGAGCAGCTCGGGTAAGCAGTCCAGCTGAGGCATGAATTCAGGCAAACGCTTGTCGACGGCGAGGAAGATTTGTTCCGCGCACGCGGACGAATCGCCGGCCGGGAAACCCAAGATGCCGGCCGGTCGCGCGCCGACCAGCGAGGCGACGACCGGTCGGTGGAGGGCCAAGGCCTCGCGCACGCTGATGGCGTCGCCGTCGGCGAGCGTCGGGCGCACGAAGACGTCGGCGGCGGCGGCCACGGCCAAGGCGCGCTCGCGCGGCAACTCGCCCAAGTGGTGCACGCGGCCGGCGAGCCCGCGGGCCTGCACGGCGGCGACGAGGGCGGGCGCGCGCGTACCCGGCCCGTACACGACGAGTCCGGCGTCCGGGCGCTTCTTGCACACCAGCGCGAAGGCGTCGAGCAGGCAGTCGGCGCCGTATTCGACGCCGTGCGCGAGCATGCAGGCCACGAGCAGCGAATGGGCGCGCCGCAGCTGCGTCAGCCCCGACGGCGGCAGGCGAAAGCTCAGCGACGAAGGCGTAAACGCCGCGCAGAGGCTGAGGTGGTCGGCGGCGACGCCGGCGGCGACGAGCGCGGCGGCGATCTCGGCGTTGACGGCGATGACGCGCGTGTACAGCCGACAGATGTAGCGCGTCCACGTCGCATGGGCGCGGATGAAGTCGGGCGCCAGCCCCGAGTGCAGCGTCAACAGCGACGGGCCGAGGTGGCCGGCGGCGCAGAGCGCGGCCAGCGTCCAGCTGCCGCGGTTGTGCCCGTTTGTGTGCACGTGGATGAGGTCGCGGCGCAGGCGCGCGCGCGCCAGCTTGGCGAGCAGGCGCGGGCGGCCGTCGCGACCGTCGGGGCCACGGCGGCGCGGATCGACGATCTCGGCCGGCAACCCGGCCGCTTCCAACGCGCGTGCGAGCTCGAGGCAGTGCGTGGCGACGCCGCCGGCGGGCGGCGGCAGCGCGCCGACGATGAGCGCGGCCGTCGCGGTCACGCCGATGACATATCGGCCGAGGCGTAGGGCCGATCGTGCGCGCCGACGAGCGAGTCATACAGCGACACGACCGTGCGGCACATCTTCTCCAGCGAATACTGCGCCTCGACGTGCTGGCGACCGCGCAAGCCCATGACGTGACCGGCGAGCGGATTGCCGAGCGCGCGCGCGATGGCGTCGGCCAGCTCCGCCGGCTTTCGCGGCTCGACGAGGAAGCCGTGCACGCCGTCGGTCATGACCTCGGGGATGCCGCCGACGCGCGTGGCGACGACGGGCCGCGCCGCGCACATCGCCTCCAAGACGGCGTTGGGGAAGCCTTCGGACCACGACGGATGCACGACCAAGTCGGCGCGCGACAGGATGCTGGGCACGTCGTCGCGGCGGCCGATGAAGACGACGTCGTCGCCGAGGCCGAGCGTGCGCGTTTGCGCTTCCAGCGCCGGCCGGCACACGCCGTCGGACACGAGGATCCACTGCGCGCGAATGCCTTTGGACTTGAGCAGCGCCGCCGCCTGCAACAGATCGCCGTGGCCTTTGTCGGGCAGATGCATCGAGCCGACCGTGACGACGCGCGGCAACGCCACCGGTGCCGCCGGCAGCAGCGGCTCGGGCGTCTTGAACGCCTGCAGATCGAAGTGCGCCACGTCGATGCCGTTGTGAATGACGTGCATGGCCGCGTGATCGACGCCCAACTCGCGCTCGGTCTGCTTGGCGACGGCGCTGGCGTTGGCGATGACGACGTCGGCCATCTTGCACGCGAAGCGCAGCGCCTTGCGCTGCGTCGGGTTGAGCCAATGCGCCAAGTCGCGACGGCTGGCGATGCTCTTGGCGCCCGCCAAACCGGCGGCGGCGACGCCGATCAGGTTCGAGTAGAAGTCGTGCGCGTGGATGATCTTGATGTTCTCGCGCCGGCACATGAGCGCCATGCGCGCGATTTGGTAGCCGGTGTTGGCCTGTGCCAGCGAGCCGCGCAGCGGGAATTCGATGGGCGGCAGCCCGATCTCGACGAGCCGTGGATAGAGCTCGCCGCCCTGCTTGAAGCAGGCGACGAACGGGCGATAGCGCCGGCGGTCGATGCGGCGCAAGAGCTCGAACAGCTGCCGCTCGGTGCCGCCGACGTTGAGGCAGTCGACGACGTGCAAGACGCCGAGCGGCTGCGCGCCGCCGCTGCCGCCGGCCACCTTCGTTTGGTCGTACGTCGCCGAGTGAAACGGATCGTGCGCGCGATGGCGAATCCCCGGCGCATACGAGACGAGGTCACCCATGGGCGAGCTCCGGCTCGGCCGCGCCATCGAGCGCCGGCTGCGACTGATCGAGGAAGCGCCGTGCCCATAATTCGAGCGTCATCAAGCTCCAGATCGAGAGCGCGTGATCGCGCCGTCCCGTCATGTGCTCATCGACGATGGTGCCGACCGCCTGCGGATCGAGCCAACCGCGTTCACGCATGCGCTTGTCGCTAAGCAATTCCAATGCCGGCTCACGCAACGCGCCGCGCAGCCACTTGACGATGGGCACGCCGAAGCCGCGCTTGGGTCGCTTGAGGATGTCGTCGGGCAAGAGGTCGGCGACCGCGCGCTTGAAGACGTGCTTCTGCGCGCCGTCGGCCGTCAGCTTCAGCGCCGACGGCATCGCGAACACGCGCTCGACCAGCGTGTGATCGAGGAGCGGCGGGCGCGCTTCGAGCGAATGCGCCATCGTCATGCGATCGACTTTGGTCAGGATATCGAGCGGCAGATAGGTCAGCGTGTCGAGGTAGAGCATCCGGCGCGTCAAGTCGCCGGGCGCGTGCGCCATGATGGCTTCGCGGTCGCGATGAGCATCGGCCGCGTCGAGCCCGCGCGCCGCCAGCTGCGCCTTGAGCGCGGGCGCGACGAGCCGCGCCTTGAACGGCTGCTGAAACAGCGACTCGCCGTCGACATAGCGCGCGTGCGCCGGCAGCGCGATGTGGCGCAGATAGCGCTTGCCGGGCGCGCGATCGGGCAGCTGCGCGGCGCCGAGCGCCAGGATCTTGCGCAGCGGCGCCGGCATCCAGCCGAAGCGGCGCTCCTCGCGCGCCGTCCACGCGTAGCGTTCGTAGCCGGCGAAGACCTCGTCGCCGCCGTCGCCGGAGAGCACGACTTTGACGTGCTCGGCGGCCAGCTTCGAGACGAGATAGGTCGGCACCGAGCTGACGTCGGCGAAGGGCTCGTCGAGGAACCAGGTGAGCTTCTCGGTCAGCTCCCAGGCGTCGGGGCGCACGATGAGCTCGTGATGATCGGTCTCGAACTTCTTGGCGATGATGCGCGCGTAATCGAGCTCGTTGAAGTCGGCCTCCTCGAAGCCGATGCTGAACGTCTTGGGGCGCGCGCCGAGCTCGTGCATCGTGCCGACGATGGTCGCCGAGTCGACGCCGCCGGACAGAAAGGCGCCCACGGGCACGTCGGCGATCAGGTGCGACTTGACGGCGTCGCGCACGAGGCCGCGCACTTCGTCGATGGCGTCGCGCTCGCTGATCCGGCGCTCGGGGATGCTCGCCAAGTCCCAATAGCGGCGAATCGTCAGCTCGCCCTTGCGATAGCGCAGGAGATGGCCCGGCGGCAGCTTGCGCACGACGTCCAAGATCGACTGATCGGGCGACGTGTGGCCGAACGACAGATAGTGCGAGATCGCCGCCGGTGACACGGTTCGGCGCACGTCGGGATGGCACAAGAGTGACTTCAGCTCGCTGCCGAACACGAGGCCGCGCGGCGTGGCGGCGTAATACATGGGCTTGATGCCGAGGCGGTCGCGGGCGATGAGCAGCGCCTGCTTCTCGCGATCCCACAAGGCGAAGCCGAACATGCCCGACAACTCGTCGACGAGCGTCTCGCCGCGCTCTTCGTAGAGGTGCACGAGCGTCTCGGTGTCGCTCGTCGTCGTAAAGGTGTGGCCGCGCGCCAAGAGGCCGTGGCGCAGCGCCTGATAGTTGTAGATTTCGCCGTTGAAGACGACGTTGTAGCGGCCGTCTTCGTTGGCGATGGGCTGCTTGCCGCCGCCGAGATCGATGATCGACAGGCGGCGCATGCCCATCGCGCACTTGCCGTCGTTGTACAGGCCGTTGTCGTCGGGGCCGCGGTGGATGATGCTGCCGTCCATCGCGTTCAAGGTGCGCTCGACGCTGCGCGGGTCGCCGAGATCACCCGAGGCGGCGACGAAGCCGTAGATGCCGCACATGCGCTACCCCCGCCCCGCCAACGCCGGAACCGGCGACATCGCCGCGTAGCGATGGTCGGTGACGACCTCGAGCTGCTTGGCGGCGACGATGCTCTCGGCGTCGAGGCGACGAATGACGAAGGCGAAGCTGGCCAAGAGGTAGATCGGCCAGGTCCAGGCGATGCCACCCCAGACGCTGCAGATGACGAAGCCGACGAGGCCCGCTTGCACGCCGCGCGCGATCGACTGCACGGGGCTGGTGACCTTGCCCGCGTGCAGCGTGCCGAGCGCGGAGGCGCCGAGCACGGTCAAGAACAGGAGCAGCGCCGGCAGGCCGAGCTCGGAGATGAGCTGAATGTACGTGTTGTGCTCGGAGCGCGCTTCGCCGGCGTCGCCGGGCGCGTACTCGGGCCACGCGATCATGAAGGCGCCGGCGCCGACGCCGGTCATCGGGCGATCTTTGACCATGTTGACGCCGGTGCGCCAGGCGTCGTAACGGCCGCGGGCCGAGGCGTCTTCGCCGTAGGCGGTCGCCTCTTGGGTGCGCGTGCTCCACGGGTTGGTCGGCGACATCATGACGAGCGCCGTGAGCACCGCGGCGACGCCGAGGACGAACGGCGCGCGTCTGACCGAGCGCAGCGCGTAGAAGAGGACGACGACGAGCGCCGCGAACATGCCGGTGCGCGACTGCGTCAACAGAACGCCGTAGCCGATGGGCGCGATGAGGGCGAGCCAGCCGATCTTGTGCAGGCGCGACGTCGCCGCAGAGGAGGCCGCCAAGACCATGGCCACGCCGATGACGAGGTGGTAGGCGAGGTCGTTGGGGTTGGCGAAGATGCCGATCCAGCCGGCGCGATCGCCCTCGACGAGGTGCTCGCCGTGCGCGTGCGACCAGGCGGCGCCGACGGCGGGAATGACCGAGGCGATGGCCAGCACGCGCACCGCCGTCATCAGGCGCGACTCGGAGTCGACCGTGTTGACGACGAGCAGGAAGATGGCGAGGTACTTGAGGCCGTCGGTGAAGGTGTCGAAGCTGAACTTGGGCCAGAACGACCACGACACCGACAAGCCGACGAGGGCGAACAGCGCCAGGAGCGCCTTGCCTTGCACGCCGCCGACGCTGAGCCGGCGGTTGTAGAGCAGCCAGCTGCCGCCGAGCGCCGCCAGCGACAGGCCGGCGGCGATCTTGGCGAAGGCGAAGTCTTCCAGGCCGTCGAACCAGTTGCCGGGGTTGGCGTAGACGATGAGGATGAAGGCCAGAAGGCCGAAGAAGGCGACGCCGGCGCCGGCGTTGCGCGAACGGGTCAGGCTGTCAGTACGCAAGCTCCACCTCCGTGGGCGGTGAGTTCGAGGTCTCAGCGGCAGTGGCGTCGTCGCTCGACGGCGCGTCATGAGTCGTCGTTTGTCCGGCCTGTTCCATGGCCCCGTCGACGGGATGGGTCAGGCCGAGCGCGCCGAACAGGTCGTGCAGGTTGGCCGCCGACAGCGACGGCGAGAAGTGTCCGTCGGGGCCGCGCGCGTGCGCTTCCCACAGGACTTTGCGGCCGATGCGGAAGGGATCGCCGCGACCAGCGTCGTTCGGACAATCGCAGGTCGTGACCGCGCCTTGGTAGCCGGCGCGCTGCAGCTCGGCGACGAGCGCGGGCGAGTGGTAGCCGTTGCAGTAGGCGAAGTAGCGGCACGGGCGGCCGCTCCAGGCTTGCAGCGCGGCTTTGCTCGACGCCAGCTGTCGGCGCACTTCCGGCAGCGGCTCGTGCGTGAGGACGACGTGGCCTTCGGTGTGCGCGCCAATCTCCCAGCCGAGGTCGGCGAGCGCGCGCACTTCGTGCGGCCGCAAGACCGCGGCGCCGTCGTCGAGCGCGGGCGAGCCGAGGCGCGCCTCGAGGGCGGCGATGACGCGCGCGAGCTCGGCGGCCGTGGCCGCGCGAATCAGCGCCTCGACGGCCGCCGCCGGACCTTCGCCGGCGAGCAGCGGCGCGGCGGTCGCCCACAGCGGCGCCAGCGTCGCGTCCTCGGTGATGCGGTCGAGCGCGACGCCGTCGCGGCGCGCGGTCCACAAGCCGGCGTAGAGGCGATCGTGCGGCAACAGATGGCCGGCCGGCGAATCGGCGGCGGCAAAGCCGGTGGGCACGAACACGGCCGCGGGAATCCGCAGCGCCTTCAGGATCGGCGCCGCGCGCAGGAGCACGTCGCGATAGCCGTCGTCGAAGGTCACGGCGACGGCGTCCTCGGTCAATTCGAGCTCGCCCGCCAGCGCGCCCACGACCGACGACAGCGGCAGGATGACGAAGCGCTCGCGCAGCTGCTCCATCTGCCGCCGAAAGGTCGGCTCGGTGATGCACAGCGACGGATTGATCGGCCCGTCGCCGTCGATGCGGTCGACGACGCGGTGGTAGCCGAGCACGTGCACGCGGGCGCCGGCTGCGAACGTGCGCAGCGTGCGGCCGAGCCCGCCGATGCCGCTCTGCTCGACGGTGGCGGCGAGGCCGAGCTTGACCCAGTCGCGCCAGCGCCAGACGCCCGCCGCGAATTCGTCATGGCGCTCGCGTGGCGCTGCCGGGGCGCTCGGCGCCGGCGGCTGACGCGGCGCCGTGTGCTCGCGCGCCGTCTTCAGCGCGGCATCATCCCTACGATGATCGTCGTCGATCATTGTACATGGTCAGGCCCTCGTTTCATCGGAAGACCCTCGCGCGCGTGCGCTTGGCCCAGGCCAGCGTGTCCGGCGGCAGCGCGCGCTTGCCGGCCTCGCGCAAACGCCAATACAGCGTCCGGCCGGTGTCGTGCAGCTTGGCGCGCCAGGAGCTGTCGCGCGCGCGCAGCCGCACCGTCTGGCGCTCGCCGTTGGCCCACTTGAGCTTGTAGGGCTCGCAGCCGCGCAGGAAGTCGTACTCGGCGACGCCTTCGGCGAAACAGCGCTGCACGACGTGGCCGAGCAGGACCGTGCCGACGGAGCGCTGGCGCCAGTCGGGATCGTAGCCGGCCTGATAGAACGCGAAGCGATCGCCGTGGCGAAAGCCGTACAAGGCCGCGCGCGTCTCGCCTTCGACGTTCAAGAGATAGAGGCGCGCCCAGCCGGCGTCGGCCATCGCGCGGCCGGCGCGCTGGTGGAACGCCTCGACCTCCGGCGAGTCGATGGCGTCGGAGCCGCCTTCGACCGCCCAGCGACGATGATGGAGCGCGATCAGCGTGTGCAGGCCGCGGGTCAGCTCGTCGGGCGTCGTCAGCGTCTCGATGGCGAAGCCGGGCCGCTTTTCCAGCCAGCGCAGCCGCCGCTTCCACTGCTGACCGGTGCCGTCGGGCAGCGCCATCAAGTAGCTCTCGAAGTCGCCGCTCAGCGTGATGTGCGGGCAGCGATAGCGCGACGTCTCCGTCACTTGCGCCGGCGCGAGCTGAGCGCTGACCGCCGCGCGCAGCGGATCGGTCGGCAAGAGGCCGTCGAGGTCGAGCTCGTCGAAGCTGGCGCGCGCGAGGTAGTCGGCGAAGGCGTCGGCCAGCGCCGGCTCGTCGGCGGCGGCGCAGACGAGGCCGAGATAGTCGGAGCCGACGATGCCTTCGCCGAGGAAGGCCAAGCGGCGGCCGCCGAGCGGCGACGGCGTGCTGAAGAGCGGCAGCAAGCCGAGGCTACGACCCTGGCGGTGCGCGACGAGGACAACCAGTTCCTTGCCGGCGGAAAAAGTCTTCCACCACGAGGACAGCCAGGCCCACGAGCGGAAGGGCGCGCCCGGATGCGCGGCATCGGCGAGCCCGCGCCAGGTCGATTCGAGCGCCGCCAGATCGCCGCGCCACGGTGCGATCACGATGGGTTGGCTCTGCTCGCTGGGCTGGAGAGCGCTACGCATGCGCCAGCACCTGTTTCACGGCATGTGCCACTCGATCGATGGCGTCATCGTCGAGCGATTGATGGCAGGGCAGCTCCAGGATCTCGGCGCGCAGGCGCGTCGCGTCGGGGAACTCCGCCGGGTCGCAGTGCGGGTCGTGGCTGCTCCAGAAGTCGATGGCGTCGATGCCGCGCGCGTGCAGCTGGGCGACGATCCGCGCCTTGTCGCGGCCGCGCCGCGTGTCGACGCGCACCGGCAGGAACAGCGGGCAGGCGCCGGCCGGCAGCGGGTGGTGCACGACCTCGATGACGTCGGCCAGCGCCGTCGCCAAGCGCGCGAAGTTGCGGCGCCGGCGCACGACGACCATCTCGTCATCGAAGCGCGGCAACAGCGTCTGCACCAGCTGCGAGGCGCCCAACTGCAGCTCGGCCTCGGTCAGGTGCATCGTGCCGGTCTTGACGGTCGCGACCGCTTTGTCGACGGTGGCTTGCGACGTCTTGCGCGCCGCTTGCCGGACCGCGCGGCCGATGCCCGACGAGTGCAGCTCGAGGTGCGCCAGCGCCAAGCCGGCCACGTGATGCAGCGTCGACATGAGCGGCGGCGCGCTCACGTCGGCCACCGGCACGTCGCGCGCGAGCAAGAGCCCTCCGTGCGGCAGCGGCAGCGACTTGTAGAGGCAAAAGCAGCTGGCGTCGCCGAAGCTGCCGAGCGGAACGCCGTCGGTCGTGCGCGCAAACAGGGAGAGCGCGCAGTCCTCGAACAGGCGAACGCCGTCGTGCGCCCGCGCGATGGCGCGCGCCTCGGCGATCGGCTGCGCGAAGCCGGCGTAATGCGTGACGTAGACGACGCGCACGTCGGCGCGCGCCGCTTTGGCCGCCAGGTCGTCGAGGTCGATGCGCAGGTCGCGCCCGACGCGATAGAAGACGACGTGCGCGCCGGCCGCGCGCACCGCCTCGACTTCGACGCCGTGGTGATAGGCCGGCATGAGGACGACGTCGCGGGCGCGATCGTCCGCCGGCCCCAGCCAATGCTTGATCGTGTGATAGACGCCGGCGCGCGCGAGATAGAACAGCTGCGCCGACGGCGCCGCCAGCTGTGACAGCGGGTAGATGTGCGGCCGGTGCGGCTCCCACGAGGGCAACAGCTGCAGCGGATCGAGCGTCGGCAACGAGGGAATGAAGAGGCGCTGGCCCGCGTCGGGCGCGGGCGCCGCGGGCGTTGCGACAGGGCTGGCGAGCATGGACTAACTCCTGTGGAGGCGCGACCAGAGCGTTCTTGCGACGGGCACGAGCCGTTTCAAGGTGGGCGCGAGACGAAGCTTCCACGCGGCGAGCGCGCGACCGCGCCACGTCGGGGCGAAGAGGTAGCGAAAGAGCTGCGGGCGCAGCTCGGCGGTCCAGTCGCGCTTCCACGGCATGTCGTCGCCGAGGAAGTCGAGCTCGCGCACGCCGCGGCCGATGAGATCGCGCACCACGGCGTCGACGAGCAGGTGGCCGAGCCCGTACGAAGACAGCGCCGGATCGAAGCCGGGCTTGAGCAAGTAATAGGTGTGATCGTCGACGAGCGCGAAGTGGAAGGCGACGCGGCGGCCGGCGACGGTCAAGAAGTAGCAGGCGAGCTGGCCGCGGCGCGCAAAGGCGTGGGCGAGCGCGCGATAATGACGGTTGAGCTTGGCGTCGCAGGCGATTGCGGTGCCGAGCTCGCCTTTCCAGCCGGCGGCTTCGAGCGCGAAGCCTTCGTCGAGCAGCGCGTCGAGCGCGGCGGCGTTGCGGTCGTGGCCGTCGACGCGCTCGAGCGCGACGGCGCCGACTTCGGCCGCGAGCTTCTTGGCGCGACGGCGTAAATTGCCGCGAAACTTCGCGCCCAGCTGCTGGTCGAGCGCGGCGGCGCTCTCGGGCAGCGGCAGAAAAGGCGACTGCATCGAGGTCCACTCGCCGTCGGCCCAGCCGGCGGCGCGCGCGGCGGCGACCAGCCGATCGGCGGCGGCGCCTTTGGCCAGCACCGACTGCAGCTCGACGGCGTCCCAGTCGCGGCGGCGGCCCAAGTGCGCGACGAGCGCGCGCGCCGCCGCGTCACCGTCGGCACCGGGCGCGAGCAGCACGTCGAAGCGCTGCGAATGATCGTCGGTCAACGAACGCAAGACGCGCGCCGGCACGCCCGCCAAGCGGCGGCGCTCGGCGATGAGCGGCAGCGCCGCCACGAGGCGGCCGCCGCGATGGACGACGAAGAGGCGCAAGTCGCCCACGCGCGCGGCGTCGTGACGGTCGGTCAGCGACGCGGCGTAGATGGCGAGCCAATCGGGCGACAGGAATGGCCCGCGCGTCAGGCCGGCGGCGGCCATGTCGGCGGCGAGCGCCTCCCACGCCGGTCGCAGCGCCGCGATGGCCGCGCGATCGTGCAGCTCCTCGACGGCGATCGGCAGCGGTGCCGCGGCCGCAGTCGGAGCGTCGCCGGTCGTCACTTCTACGCGTGCAGCGGCTCGAGCACGAACCATCGGCATGACTCCCGTCGCGGATGGCTGCGACGTGTGTGCGCTTTGGGCGCGTTGCTGTTTTGCCGGCGCGCGCGTCGGCACGCCGGGATGCGTGGTCGCCGGCGCGGGCAGCTTGGCGAGCGCGTCGAGAACGGCGTCGACCTGCGCGCTCGCCATCGCCACGTCCGCGGCGACGCTGGCGGCTTCGGCCGGCGCGCGCTTGCCCTCGATACGCCGGCCCGCCGGATGCGCGACGCCGCGCGCGACGACCGCCGAGCGCGCGCGCTTGCGCCCGTCGGCGGCCAACGGCACGCGGCCGCCGTCGGCGACGCCGCTTTCACGCGACGCCGAGCGTGCCAGTGTCGTGACCAGGAAGCGTCCGCCGCGATCCATTAGCGACTGAACCCCGGCACCGACGGAACCGGCGCCCACTCGAAGTTCAAGTCGTCATCGATGCGCGTCTCGTTGTCGGCGACGAGGTCCGCGTCCGACACTTCGAGCACGGCCTCGTCCTTCTTCTTGGCGATGGCCGCGAACACCGGGTTCACGATCGACGTCTTCGGCTTCGGCTGGGGAATCGGCGGCGCCGGGATGGGCGTGTCGACCTTGGCGGTCGTCGTCTTCGTCGGCTCGCGCAGCCGCGCGTCACGCTTCGGCAGCGTCGATGCCGATGAGCCATCGCGCTGGCTCGCCGTCGAATGGCCGGCCGTCGGCAGCGCCGATGCGAAGGAGCTCCCCGTCGCCGAATTCGTGCGCGGCGACGGCGCCGCCACCGAATGGCGCCGCGGCAAGGGCGCGGATACCGAATTCGTGCGCGGAGGCGGCGCCGTGACCGAGCTGCCGGAAGCCCAATTGGGGCGCGGGGGCGGCGCAGCGACCGAGTTGCCGGAAGCCGAGCTCGTGCGCGGAAGTGGCGCCGTGACCGAGTTGCCGGAAGCCGAATTCGTGCGCGGAAGTGGCGCCGTGACCGAGTTAGCGGAAGCCGAATTCGTGTGCGGAAGCGGCGCCGCGACCGAGTTGCCTGACGTCGAATTCGTGCGCGGAAGTGGCGCCGTGACCGAGTTGCCTGACGTCGAGTTGGCGCGCGGAAGTGGCGCCGTGACTGAGTTGCCTGACGTCGAATTGGCGCGCGGAAGCGGCGCCGTGACCGAGTTGCCTGACGTCGAATTGGCGCGCGGCAGCGGCGTGGCCACGGAGCTCGCGCGCGGAAGCGGCGTGGCGGCCGAATTGGCGCGTGGCAGCGGCGCCGTGACCGAGCTGCCGGAAGCCGGATTCGCCCGCGGCAGCGGCGTCGCCTGCGAATGGCTCGGCAACGGCGTCACCTGCGAATGGCCGGGAATCGGCGTGCCGAACGCCGGCGTCACCACCGAGCCGAAGCGTCGCGTCGGCACATTGAGCTGCGGGAACGACATCTTCTTGCGCGGCGCCGTCGGCTCGTCCTTGGGCGCGAACCACGCGTTGGGATCGACGTTGCGCAGCGACTGATAGTGCTCGACCGTCTTCTGCAAGCCCTCGCGCAGTCGCACCGCCGGCGCCCAGCCGAGCACTTTGCAGGCGCGCGCGATCTGCGGGCGCGACTGCTTCGGATCCCACGGCGGCGCCGGAATGTACGTGGGGTCGATCGCCAGCCGCTTCTTGCCGCAGCACTCGAGCACCATGTTCCACAGGAAATTGACGGCCACCGCTTCGCCGGACGCGATGTTGAGCGGCTCGGCCGGCGGATCGTCGACCGTCAGCGCCGCCAGCACCGCGGCCACGACGTTGTCGACGTAGATGAGATCGCGCGTCTGCTGGCCGTCGCCGAAGAGCACCGGCGCCTTGCCGTCGAGCGCGGCGCGGATGAGCTTGGCGACGAGGCCGGCGTCGTCGCGCTCGGCGTCTTCGTCGGGCCCGAAGACGCGGAAGATGCGCAAGTTGACGACGGGCACGCCGAACGCCTCGCGATAGACGCGGCCATATTGCTCCATCGCCAGCGCCATGACGGCTTCGGGCGTCATCGGCCGCGGCGGCAACTCCTCGTGCAAGACGAAGCCGGCCTGCTTGCCGTAGACCGACGCCGAGCCACACAAAATGACGCGAATGCGATCGCTCTTGACGACGCCGCCCGATGCTTCGGCGCGCGCATGATTGAGGATGTGCAGCGCGCCGCCGAGGTTGACGTCTTGCGCGCGAATGCAGTCGACGCCCGGCTGCACGCCGGCCAAATGCACGACCGCGGCGACGCCTTGCATGGCGCGCTGCACGGCCGCCGGATTGCGCACGTCGCCGTGCAGGAGCTCGATGCCGTCGATGGCGGCGAGACGATCGCGTTTGCCGGTCGACAGATCGTCGAGGACGCGCACGCCGTAACCGCTGGCGGCGAGCGCGCGAGCGACGTGGGAACCGATGAATCCAGCTCCGCCGGTGATGAGAACTTTGCTTCCCTGAGTGAGCATCTTCGTTGACCCTCGTCCCGACTGAACCTCTGTCTTTGCGCGCGATGTGCCAATCGCTCTGCTTGCCGCTGGAAGTTGCTACGCCGTCGAAATGCCGTCGGAAAGCGCGTTCGCCGAGGTCGCTTACGCGCGTGCGGCGCGGGGGTGGAGTGGCGGGCGCGGCTAGGGCTGGGGAATGTTCGCGCGCAAGAAAACGCCGTTCTTGCGGAGTGGAAGTGGGGCGCATGAATGCGGACGATTGAGGGCGGCTGGGCGGTGGATGACGGGACTAAGAATCCGGAGGATGGTGGGCTCGGCGGAAATGCCCCCATCCACCCTCCCTTTATCGGGCGAGCGCGCAGAAAGTTGCGTGTCGGTTCGGCGACCCACGCAAAGCGTGTTCGAGCGGCTGCGTGGACTAAGAATCCGGAGGATGGTGGGCTCGGCGGAAATGCCCCCATCCACCCTCCCTTTATCGGGTGAGCGCGCAGAAAGTTGCGTGTCCGTTTGGTGACCCACGCAACGCGCGTTCGAGCGGCTGCGTGGACTAAGAATCCGGAGGATGGTGGGCCCGGAGAAAATGCCCCCATCCACCCTCCCTTTATCGGCCGCCCCCGCAGAAAGTTGCGTGCCGGCCTCCAGCCTCTACCGCGCCCCCCGCCCAAAAATGACGACTTTGGCCGTATGAAACAAGATCGAGCAATCCAACAAAACGCTCAGGTGCTTGACGTACCACAAGTCGTAATGCAGCTTCTCGCGCGCCTCCTCGAGTGACGCCGCGTACGGATACTTGATCTGCGCCCACCCCGTGATTCCCGGCGGCACCAGCGTGCGCAAGTCGTAATACGGAATCTGCACCCGCAGCTTGGCCACGAACTCCGGCCGCTCCGGTCGCGGGCCGACGATGCCCATCTCGCCTTTCAAGACGTTCAAGATCTGCGGCAGCTCGTCGATGCGGAAGCGGCGCAAATATTTGCCGATGCCGGTGACGCGCGAGTCGTTCTTCTGCGCCCACTTGATGCCGTTGGCCTCGGCGTCCGTCCGCATGGTGCGGAACTTCATCATCTTGAAGTTGCGCCCGCTCATGCCGACGCGCTCTTGCGTGTAAAAGACCGGCCCTTTGGAGTCCAGCTTAATGATGATGGACACCAGCAATAGCACCGGCGCCGCCAAGATGAACAGCACCAGCGACGCCAGCAGCGACACCAGCCGCCGTCCCGCCAACAGCCACGCCGGTCGCGCGAAGCCGTCGGAGAAGACGAGATCGCTCGGCTTCACCAAGTCGACGGGGATCTTCTTGAGCGCGCGCTCGGCGAAGGTCGTCGCGTCGATGACCTCGAGGCCGGCCAGGCGACAGGCCAACAGCTCGCGCACGTTGAGCCCGCGCCGATCGTCGACGGCGACGACGATGACGTCGGCGCCGCGAGCCCGCGCCCGCGCCGCCAGCCCGCTCGTCTCGATCGCCGCCGAGCCGACGACCTCGGAGTGACCGTCGAGCCCGATTTCGCGCTGCAAAATCGACGCGGCCTGCGTGCCTTGGCCGATGACGAAGACGCGCGCCCGCAGCGCCGCGATGCGCCCCAAGTCGGGCAGCGCCGCGCGCAAGGCCAGCGCCACCGTGCAGGCGCCGCCCAAGCCGGCGACCGCGATCGCCTTGGCCGGTGACGGGCCGGGAATGAGCAGCGTCCCCAGGCCGCAGACGATCGTCGTCGCTCCAATCGCCTTCAAGAGGCGCGCGGCTTTCGGCGCATCTTGGTAAGCGACTTTGAAGTCGTACAAATCGGCCAAATAGAGGGCGATCTGCAGCGCTGCGGTGGCGCAGGCGGCCTCGACGACGATGCGGATCCAGTCCGCATTGGCACCGAGGCCACGCGCCACCGCCAGCGCGGTGACGATGAAAGCGGCCAGAAGGGCGAGCTGCTCGCCGACGAAGAAGCCGAGCTTCCTCGACTCGACGTACGAACGAACCGACATGACGGGTTACCTCTTGGCCGGAAGAGCTTTCTGAGCGGAGCCGTAGGGCTGGAGGCGCAAGGCCGAGGCCACGCGCGGGTCGACGTCGTTGAGGACGATGCCGTGCACGTGCACGCCGAAGAGCGCCGCAATCGCCGAGTCCACGAGCTCCTTCGCCGTGACCCCGGCGCGCACGACCATGATGGCGCCGTCGAGGTCGTGGCACAGCGTCGGCACGTCGGCCATGTTCAAGGCCGGCGGCGTATCGACGACCACGAAGTCGAAGCGCTGCTTCAACGACGCCATCAAGTCACCGAGGCGCGGGCTGTACAGCGTGTCCGACAAGTCGTCGGGCGTGTTGCCCGCCGGCAAGACGTACAGCTCGTCCGCGCCGAAGCGCCACAAACAATCCTCGATCGACGCGCGTCCGGCGACGACATCGCACAGGCCCTTCTGCGCGCGCAGGCCGAGCAGATTGGCGACGCCGGGGCGGCGCAGGTCGGCGTCGACGAGCGCGACGCGGTTGCGTCCGCCTTTGCCGAGCGCCAGCGCCGCGTTGACCGCCGTCGTCGTCTTGCCGTCGCCCGACTGCGGCGAGGTGAACGCCAGCGCCTTGAAGCCGTCGCGCGCCAGGCACTCCATGCGATAGCGCAGCACCCGATACTGCTCGGCCGCGGGCGACGCCGGATGCGTCAGGCTCACGACTCGGGTCGACTGTGCGGGCTCGTACGTCTCGGCATCCATGATGGGCGCCGCGTTGCCGTAGCTGCTCATCTCGTTGGTGATCGTCGTAGCCATGGTCTTCTAAGCCTCCGCCTTGGGTCCACGGGTGAACAAGCCGCCCTTGGGCATCTCGACCCGCGGGATAATCGCCAGAATCGGCGTCGTCGCCGCGAGGTCGCCGAGCTGCTCGGGGCCACGCACCGAAGTGTCGTTGGCGTCGAGAGCAAAGCCCATGCCGAGCCCCAGCGCGAGCGCGAGCAGGATGGCGCCGAGCCCCAACAGGGGACGATTGGGCGACATCGGGTGCTGCGGAACGGAAGCGCTTTCCACAAGGTCGAAGCGCATCGCGGCAAGTCCCTTCTCAAGGCTGGCCGAGAGCTCCGCATCGCGAAGGTGGCTCAACGTCATGTTGTACTTGTCCTTCAACCCGTCGTAGTTCGCCTGCAGCATTGCAAGGTCCTGGCCGTTGTGCGCCGTCGCGTCGACGCGGCCGCGCACGTCCGACTGACGCGAGCGCAGGCCGGCCAACATCGCCTTGGTGCGACCGATGTCGCCTTCGAGCGCCGCCAGCTCCGGATTGTTGCGGCGGAGATGGTCATTCAAGCCACGCTCGTCCTCGAGCCGCTGGTTGTGCACGCGGTTGAGCTCGGCCTGGATGCGCTTCACTTCCGGGTTGTCCTCCGTGTACTTCGTGCGCGCCTCGTACAGCGCCGCCGACAGGTTCTCTTCCTGATGACGCAAGGGCGACATCGACGACGCGAGCAGCGCGCGGCGACGCTCCTGATCCATGTCGAGGTTGGTCGACTGGATGTTGATCTCCATCGTCGTCTGGTCGAGCGTGCGCAGATTGCCTTCCTGCTGCTCGGGCAGGGCGCCGTAGTGCTTGCCCTTGAACTCGCGCAGCTGCTTGTCGGCCACGTCCAGCTGCGGCTTCAGCGACTCGAGCTCACCCTTGAACGCGGTGACCGTCGCCGACGCCACCTCCTCGCGGTGCTCGACCTGGTGCTGCATGAACAGCTCGGCCACCTTGTTGACCACGGCGCGGGCGCGCTCGGGGTTCGGGTCGGCGTAGGTCAAGAGGAAGGTGTCTTCGCCTTCCACTTTGACGTCCATGCGCGTCTTCACGTCATCGACGACGTCGTCGATCTTCTTGCCGTGCACGAGGTCGAGCTGCTGCACCGCTTCGGTGACGATCGGCCGCGCCATCACCGACAGGCGCAGCGACTTCAGCCGTTCACCAATCTGCTCGGCCACCGTCGGCGCGACATACTCCTTGGCCGGCTGCACCTCGGCGGCGCGGATGACGGCAGCGGCTTTGTAGCCGGGCTCCACTTGGTAGATGAGCGCGGCGCTCACGCCGAGGACACCCACCATGGTGGCGATGATCGGAATCTTCCGGCGGCGGAACACGCCGCGCACTTTTGCAAACCCAAGCTCGTTCATTGCTTTACCTCCCTCCGAGGCGGTCTAGCGTCGGCGCCAATGACCGCCAAGAGGCGGATGCCGACGATGTTTCGTGTGGTGGTCGGGAACTGCGTGATGTCGGTGCCGGCGGCGAACGCTCCCGGTCCCGCTTGTTGCCAACGCGTCGTGTAGTACGCGCCAATCCTGAAGTTGTTGATGACGCTGTAGTCGAGCATCGTGTCGACGGTGACGCCGTCGTACGACCAGGCGCCGGCGGGGCCGATGCCGTTGCGGAAGTAGCCGCCGCCGACGTGCGCATCGAACTTGTCGAGCCAGTGGTAGCCAACCTGCGCGTAGACGGCGTCGGCCCACAACGCCGTGCCTGCGCCGGTCGCGCCGATGAGGTCGTGGTTGTACTGCGCCGAGGCGCGCCACGTCGGCGTATACCAACGCAGCAGGGTCGCGCCGCGCCAGGTGACGCCCGAATCGGTGGCGCCCGGAATGTTCACCGAGCCCTGCAACCGCTGGTAGAACAGCGGACCGGCGTCGGCGGTCCACTCCACGGTGCGGGTGAACTGATGGCGCCAGCCGACCGCTGGCGAGTACGACGCGCCGATGTCCCAGCGGTTGGCGTCGCCGTCTTGCGGACCGGCGGTGAAGAGCTGTCCGCGGCCGCCGAAGCGCAGATCGTCGTGGCGCGTGACGCGGTAATCGAAGGTGCCCTGAAAGTCGTGCTCGGCGCCGTCGTAGAGCGCGGGAAACTGCTCGCGGATCTGCGTGGCGTCGTACTGATCGAACTGCGCCCAGTGATAGGTGTAACCGAGGCCGCCGTAGAGCCGGCGCGTGAACTCGGCCGTCGCCGCCGCGTCCACGATGTTGTCGAAGATGCCGATCTGCGGCGCCACGACACCGAGGCGCGACAGGAAGCCGGGATCCTCGGCGCGGGCGAACTCGTCGGCCACCTTGAGCGTCGTGTGTTGGGTCGGGTGACCCTCCAGGCTCAACGCCGCGCGGTGGTTGATCGAGTTCTCGGCCTTGCCGAAGGCGTAGGTCCAATAAGCGAAGTCATAAGAGGTGTCGAGCTCGATGCGCGGATCGATCAGCCGATAGGCGAAGCTCGGCTGAATGCGATTGACGAAGTCGGGCCCGCGGCTGTTGTAGACGTTGCCGTCGTATGCGCTGTCGATTCCTGCCGACAAAGACAGCTCATTCTTGGCCTCCGCGAGCGCGGTCGACTGACCGGCCACGAACGTCGACGTGGCCAGGGCCAGCGTCGCTATGTAGCGCGCGCGGCTCATTAGGGCACGAAGACGGTGTCACCAGGGACGAGCTGGATGGCCTGCGCTTTACCGCTGACGACTTCGCGGTAATTGACGTTGTAGCGCGCCTCGTGCCCTTCATCACCGTGACGAATGACGACGATGCCACCGCGGTTCGCCCACTCGGTGGGGCCGCCCGCCATCGCCAGCGCCTGCAGGACATCGGTCTCGCCGCGCACGGGGTAGGCGCCCGGGTGCGTGACTTCGCCGAGCACGAAGAACTTGGCGGCGTTGACCTCGGACACCATGACGGCGACGACGGGGTCGTTCACCATGGGCGCGAGGCGCGTCGTCACTTCCTTCTGCAGCTCCTTGGCGGTGCGGCCTTCGGCGACGACGTCACCGATCATCGGCAGCGTGATCTTGCCGTCCGGCCGCACCGGCACCTTGGCCGACAGCGCCGGGTCCTTCCAGACCTCGACGGCGACGACGTCTTCCTTGCCGAGGCGGTACTCCGCCGTCGACGCCGGAGGCGGCGGCGTGGTCGAGTGCGCGCAGCCGGCCACGAGGCCGAATGCTGCGAGCGCATATCCAATCGTTTTGCTCATGGTCGAGTTCTCCCAGGCTTGGGGTTGCTGATGGGCGGACGACAAAGCAGTCGCTGTGCCAGGCTTTCCGACCGCCCGCTCGCTCGCTCGGCGAGCAGCGATCGCCGCGATTTACGCGGCAGTCGTCGCTCGCCCATTTCGCTGTGTCGAAAGCTTTTCCGCCGCGTGGGAACGCGAAGTGCTCTGAAAGCGCCGCCGCGGCTACCGCGTTTCTCGCGGTCGGTTCGCGAGTAGACGATGTAGGGGTGGCACGTTGCTTGGAATGTCCTCCCGTCGGAGGCCATGCGAAATGTGGAAATCGATCGTCCTGTGCATCTCGTTGTTCGGCGGCGCGGCGATGGGGTTGGCGCTGGGCGCGAGGTTCGTGGAGGCGTCTGCGCTGCCGGCCGCGGCTGCGATTGGTCTGTGCGTGATCGGCGTGGTCTTGATCCTCGCCGCGCCCAGCAATGAAGTGTCCTTGGAGTCGACGAACGCGTTGACGCTCAACGGTGTCACGCAGCCGGTCGCGACGACGGACATCGTCGAGGTCGCGTCGAACCTGGTGCTGACGCCGCGCGTGTCGAATCGCACGCCGACGATGCCGTTTCCCGTCTTGAACGCTTAGCCCGATTCAACTTTGCGCACGATCGTGGAGCCGGAACGTCGCTCGGCTGGCGGGGCGTGCGTGCGTGTGGAAACGGGGTGCCCGCTGGGCTTGCGTGCAGATTGCGTAGTCGAGGCGCGCAACTTTCTGCGCGTAATCGCGATAAAGGGAGGGCGGATGGGGGGAATTCCGACGAGCCCACCATCCTCCGGAATCGATCGTCGTCACTAAGGAATCGATCGTCGTCACTAAGGAATCGACCGTCGCGACTAAGGAATCGACCGTCGCGACTAAGGAATCGATCGTCGCGACTAAGGAATCGATCGTCGCGACGGAGGAATCCATCGGTTACGACGAGGGAATCGATCATCGCGACGAAAGGAAACCGATCGTCGCGACGGAGGAATCGATCGGTTACGACGAGAAATCGAACCTCGGGAATCGATCATCGTGACAAAGAAGATCGATCGTCGCGACGAACGAAATCGATCGTCGTGATCGCCCAACAACTTTTCCAACCACCAACCGAACGGCGCCGCCATCCGCGCCGCGCGCTATCCCTCGGCTTCCGCTTCCAACTCCGCGTCCATGTCCGCCGCCCAAGTCTCCGGCGGCGGCGCCACGACATTGACCACCCCCGGCGTGACCGCCACCGCCGCCTCGGCCGGCTTCGGCAGCTTGCGCGGCTGCCGCGGACGCCCAACGCCGAACTCGCGAATCTTGTACAGAATCGCCTTGTAGCTGATGCCGAGCCGCTCCGCCGCCTCGCGCTTGTTGCCGCCGGTGTGGCCGAGCATGATGATGATCGCCTCGCGCTCGGCCGCGTGCGCCGCTTTGCGACCGAGGTCCTTCAGGTCGATGCGATAGTCGTCCTCGGCGGCTTCGGCGGCGACTTCGGCGCCGGCCGCGTCGGCGATCGCCTGCGCGCCCCGAAATTGCGGCGGCGGCGGGATCGTCGCCGGCGGCAGCGGGCTCGGCGTGTTGAACGGCGACGCATACGCATACGATCCATAAGCGCCCGGCTGATGATGCGTCGGCTGTGACGGCGGTTGCTGCGGCTGCCCGTACGGCTGCCCCGGCGATTGATGATGCTGCGTCGGCTGCCCATATTGCGGCGGCGCATACTGCGGCGGTGCCTGCGCGTGCAGCGGCTGCGTCGTCGCCGGCAGCGGATCCGTCGGCCGCTCCTTGAGCTCCGACAGCACGTAGCGCGGATCCCGCAGCACGATGAGTCGGCGCACCAAGTTCTCGAGCTCGCGAATGTTGCCCGGGAAATCGTAGGTCAAGAAGCGCTCGACGATCTCCGACGGCAGCTCCGGCAGCGTCCGCCCGTAGCGCTTGCCGTATTTGTCGACGAAGTGCTCGAGCAGCCGCGGAATGTCCTCGCGTCGCTGCCGCAGCGGCGGAATGTTCACCTCGACGACGTTCAAGCGGTAATACAAGTCCTCGCGGAACGTGCCGCGCTCCATCGCCTTGGCGAGGTCGACGTTGGTCGCCACGATGACGCGCGTGTCGACTTTGATCTTCTTCTGGCCGCCGACGCGATAGAACTCGCCGTCCTGTAACGCCTGCAGCAGCTTGGCCTGCATCGACACCGGCATCTCGCCGATCTCGTCGAGAAAGAGGGTGCCGCCGTCGGCGAGCTCGAACTGGCCGGGCTTGGTCTTCTGCGGCGCCGGTGAACGAGCCGCGCTCGTGGCCGAAGAGCTCCGATTCCGAGAGCTCGCCCGGCAGCGCGGCGCAGTTGATCTTGACGAACACGCGCGGCGCGCGCTGCGAACGGGCGTGCACTTCGCGGGCGACGACGTCTTTGCCGACGCCCGACTCGCCGGTGATGAGCACGGGCACATCGGCGTCGGCGATGCGCTCGATGAGCTCGTCGACGCGGCGCATGGCCGGGCTCGTGCCGAGCTGCGTGCCCGACTCGATCGCCGGCTTGGGCGCGACCTGCGCGCGCGGCCGGTCGCCGACGACGCGCTCCAAGATTTCGCGCAGCTCCTCGACGTTGAACGGCTTCGTGACGTAGTCGGTGGCGCCGGCGCGCATGGCCCGGACGACGGTGTCGGCTTCGTCGAGCGCCGAGCACATGACGACGGGCGACTTGCCGCCGCCGGCGCGATAACGGCGCAAGGTCTCGACGCCGTCGAGCTCGGGCATGATGACGTCGAGGACGATGACGTCGGGCGCCGGCGTGCGCGACAGGCGCTGCAGGGCGGCCTGGCCGCCGGCGGCGCCCTCCACGGCGAAGCCGAGCGCGTCGAGCAGCATCCCGAGGTACTCGCGGCTCGACTCGTCATCGTCGACCACCAGCACCGATAATGTGTCGGCCATTCGATTTGGCTCCATTGCGGTTCCGTTGGAGTGCACTTCGGATGCCACCTGGATGCCCTTACGTTTCCTTGCCTCGATGCCGAGCGCCGCCTCGCGCTGTGCCTGCACGCACCACTGGTAAATCGGCGATCGGCAAGCGCTGCACACCCGTGACGCGCGCGACGTACGCAGCAGGCCCGTATTCCGCTACGATACGGAAGGCACGCGATTCGCATCAACCTATCTTTCTGCAAGCCCAGACGAGGAGAGCGACATGGAGAAGACGACCGGCGGAATCAAGACGGCGAACGGCAGCATCGCGGCACACGCCGAGGATCTGAGCGAGCAGGCCATGGCGCAGATCGATCGGTTGCGTGAGCAGGCCGGCGAAGTCTCGGAGCGCGTCGTGGGATTCATCAAGGAGCGTCCCGGCACGTCGCTGCTGATCGCGGCGGCGGCCGGTTATCTCATCGGCCGCATGCTGCGGTCGTAAGCAACCTTCAACCAGGAGATGGCGAACATGGATTTCAACAAGAAAGACATCTTGAGCGCGCTCGGCCTCGAGACGGAGTCGAATTTCTGGACGGCGGCGATGGCCGGCTTCGGGGTCGGCTGCCTCGTCGGCGCGGCGGTCGCGATCATGGTCGCGCCGAAGAGCGGCAAAGAGCTGCGCTCGGACCTCACCGACAAGGCGCGCGATCTCATCAACCGCGGCAAGGACGAGGTCGCCAGCCTCAACATCGGCACCAAGAGCTCATCACCGACGTACTAACGGACTCATCGTCGGCAAATGACGTGGAACACGAAAGAGGCGGCCGGATGACTCGGTCGCCTCTTCTCGTTTTCGGAGCGTGAGCGCGGACGACGCAACTTTTGCGGCGCGCGGGCGATAAAGGGAGGGCGGATGGGGGGAATTCCGACGAGCCCACCATCCTCCGGAATCGATCGTCGTGACGCTGGAATCGATCGCTCGCGACGCTGGAATCGATCGTCGTGACGCAGGAATCGATCGCTCGCGACGCAGGAATCGATCGCTCGCGACGCTGGGCTCGATCGCTGGTATCGATCGCCCGGCCCCGATAGCCGACCGGCCTCGATCGTCCACCGTCCACCGGCATCGATCCCCGCCGTCCACCGCGCAAAGCAGAAGAGGCGGCCGTTTTAACGGCCGCCTCTTCGCGAACACCCATAGTGCGACTAAACGTAGCCGTCGAGGTCGGGCAGCGGCGCGTCGTCACGCACGCCACAAAAGCTGCGCAGCTTCGACTTGGCGCGCAGCTCGAGCTGACGCACGCGCTCGCGGCTGATGCCGAACTTCTTGCCCAGCGACGCCAACGTCGCCGGCCGCGAGCGCATGTGGCGCGCGCGAATGATGGCGCGCTCGCGCGGATCGAGCACCTTGAGCCCCTCGAAGAGCTGCACTTTGCGCGCGTCATCCTCTTCGAGACCGGCGACCATGTCTTCCGGCGTCGGCGCGTCTTCGGCGAGCACGCCGCCCAAGTCGCGGCGATCGTCGGGCGAGCGCGGCGCGTCGAGCGACAGATCGTGACCGGTCAGGCGCGGCGTCATCGCCTCGACGTCCTCGCGCTCGACGCCGAGCGCGCCGGCCAGCGACTCGGCGTCGGTGGCCTCGCCTTCACGCTCGAGCTTGCGCCGCGCGCGGCCGAGCCCGAAGAAGATCTTGCGCTGCGAGCGCGTCGTGCCGATGCGCACCGGCCCGTGCGAGCGCACCACATGCTCCAACATACACGCACGTATCCAGTAAGTAGCGTAGGTCGCCAGCCGCGTCGCCCGCGCCGGATCGAAGCGCCGCGCGGCGATCGTCAGGCCCAGGTTGCCCTCTTGAATGAGGTCCTCCATCGACGGCCCCGAGTGGCGGAACTCCATGGCGATGCGAATGACGAGACCGAGGTGCGCTTGAACCATGCGCGCCAACGCCGTCTCGTCCTCCATCGTCAGCCAGCGACGGGAGAGCCGATGCTCCTCCTCAATCGACAGCGGCCCTTCGCGCGCCGGCAGCGGCATTGCCGGCTCGACTTCATGGTGCTGCCCCTGCGTCATCGACATGGTGAGCGCCTCCCTGAAGATTTAGTGCTGCGAGCGATCAGCGGTGCGAGTCTTGCGACGTGGCGGCGTCGGCGTCTCCGCCGGCTCTTTCCCAGACAGCGCGTTCATCAGCAGTCCCGGTCCCACTTCGGCGATGAGCTGCTTGAGCGCGCCCCCGAACGCGAAGCGCAGCCCAATCTGCGCCAGCCGCGCCGTCGTGCGCGACACCAGCGCGCCCGACAGCACATAGCCGACACCAAACGCGATCCCCACCGACTGCAGCGGCTTGGCCTGCACGAAGCTCGTCACCGTCTCGCGCAGCTCGTTGGCCTTCTCAGTCAGCTCCTGGCGCAGCTCGTCGACATGTTCGTCGATGTTTTCGCCGGGTTGTTCCGTGCTCTTCTCCATCGGACGAATCCCTCCTCGGGTTCTCGGCGTCTGTGCAGCTTCCGTGCCCCGTGTCAGACAGCAGCGCGCATCGAAATCACACGCTTTTATTGCCCGCCACAAACTCCGGCGTTGCAGCTTTTGCTCATGGCCTTAGATGCAGGTGTAACCAAAAAGTGCTCTCATCCACGCCGACACGGCCTTTCGCGCCGGTGCGCCCCGAAACTCCGCACAAGTTCCGGCTAGTTGAACGGTTGCAAATCCTGCCTAGGCGCTATGTGCATTTTTGGCTTGCACGCGTACCGGCAATGTTTACAACGGGCAGATGGCTGAAGGCTCCGACAACGGCGCGACGGCGCTGGCCGAGTATCCCGGCCGGCCTCTGCAGGGTGCGCCCAAGAAGGTGCTGGTCGTCGACGACGAGCCGGAGACGGCCGGCGGCTTGGCCGATATTTTACGCGAGGACGGTTACCACGTAGATGTCGTGCATTCGGCCGAGGACGCCGTCGAGAAGTTCAAGGCCGACACCTACCACCTCTTGCTCACCGATCTACTGCTACCGGGGAAGTCAGGCGTAGAGCTGACCAAGATCGTGCACGACGCGGCGCCGGCGACGGCGATCGTGCTCATCACCGGCCACGCGACGGTCAAGACGGCGGTCTCGGCGTTGAAGCGCGGCGCGTCCGATTACATTCGCAAGCCGGTCAATCCGAAGAAGCTGCGCGAGCGGGTGCAGAGCCTGCTCGAGGGCCGGCCCGACTATCTGCCGAACAAGATGCTGGCGGTCGGGCGCTCGGGCGTCGTGCTCTTCGAAGGCATGATGGCGCGCTCGCGCGTGATGCACAACGTGTTCGAGAAGATCAAGCTGGCGGCGCAGTCGGACGCGACGGTGCTGATCACGGGTGAGTCGGGCACGGGCAAAGAGCTGGTGGCGCGCGCGATTCACATGCGCTCCAAGCGCGCGCAAGGGCCGTTCGTGGCCGTGCACACGGGCGCGATTCCGCGCGAGCTGATCGCGTCGGAGCTGTTCGGCCACGAGCGCGGATCGTTCACCGGCGCCGTCGACAAGAAAGAGGGCAAGTTCGAGCTCGCCGACGGCGGCACCATCTTCCTCGACGAAATTTCGACGATGGACGAGCGCACGCAGATCAACTTGCTGCGCGTGCTCGAGTCGTTCGCGTACATGCGCATCGGCGGCAAGAAGGAGCGGCAGGCGAACGTGCGCGTGGTCGCGGCCACCAATCGCGACTTGATGCAGATGTCGGAGGAGAATCAGTTCCGCGAAGATCTCTATTACCGATTGAACATTCTGCAGATCAATCTGCCGCCGGTGCGCGAGCGACGGGAAGACATCGCGCTCTTGGCGACGGAGTTCATGG
Source organism: uncultured delta proteobacterium (assembly GCA_963785725.1). Taxonomy (GTDB): domain Bacteria; phylum Myxococcota_A; class Polyangia; order Palsa-1104; family Palsa-1104; genus JAQBQH01. The sequence continues at coordinate 70,150 of CAWAWS010000004.1, forward strand.
CGCACTTCGCGGCCCATTATCGCAAGCCGATGCAAGTGGTGCCGGCGGAGACGCAGCGGCTGCTCGAGGGTTATCACTGGCCCGGCAACGTTCGCGAGCTGCGCAACGTCGTCGAGCAGGCCGTGCTGTTGGCGCGCACGCCGTCGCTCGATCCGGAGCTGTTGCCGCAGATGATTTATCGCGCCGGGCCGGTCGAGGACATCATTCGTATTCCGCTCGGGGCGACGATGCGCGACGCGGAGAAAGAGATCATTTTGCGCACGCTCGAAGCGCGCAAAGGCAACAAGAAGATCACGGCCGAGGTGCTCGGTATCTCGCGTCGCTCGCTCTACAACAAGCTGGCCGAATACGGCCTCGACGGCAAATGAGAGCGCGACGATGAAGGTGCACGAGCTGCAGCACCTGGCGGCGGCGATGGCGCACGAGGTGCGTAATCCGCTCAACTCGATGGCGATTCACGTCGAGCTGCTGGAGTCGCGGCTGCGCAAAGAGGGCGCGGCGCCCGAGGCGCTGAAGTCGCTCGGCGTGCTCGCCGACGAGATCGAGCGCGTCGACAAGATCTTGGAGCAATATTTGACGTTCGCCGGGCCGACGGAAGCGGCGCGCGTGACGTTGCCGGCGCGGCAAGTGCTCGACGGCGTGTTGGCGCGGCTGGCCGACGACGCGAAGGCGCGCGGCGTGACGCTGGCGCTCGAGGGCGGCGAAGGCGCGTGGGCAGTGGATGCCGAGGCGTTGACCGAGGCGCTGGTGGCGGTGGGGGAGAACGCGGTGGCGGCGTCGCCGGCGGGCTCGCAGGTGATCATCAGCGCGCGGACGGACGCCGATCGCGATCAGGCGGAGGTCACGATCGCCGACGCCGGCGCGCCCATCGCCGACGGCGATTCGGCGAAGGTGTTTCATATGGGGAGCAAGCGATCGGGCGGCGAGCTCGGGTTGACGGTGGCGAAGCAGATCGTCAAAGGACACGGCGGGAGCATCACGGTGAAGGCGCGCGAGGGCGGGAACTTGTTTACGATTCGGCTGCCGTTGGATTTCGAGACGTAGCGTAGGCTCACGGCGTCGGCGCATAGTGAGCGAAGACGAAGTCGTGATCTTTGGCCGGCTGATGGCAGGGGAAGCAGGCTTGGTGTAAGGCCTCGTCGCCGGGTTTGCCGTCCTTGAAGTCAGCGAATCCCCAGCCGCCCGTCGCCGCGTACTTTTTCGAGTCCTTGACCATGAATTGAACATTCACGGCCGAGCCGACTACGAAAGATCGCGCGCCCGGGAATTTAGCGACGAGGACTTTATCGTTGTCTGTCGCCGGGACACGCTTCCAATGGAGCGCCGCAATGATCGCGCCGTCTGGGAAGGGAATTTTGCCCTCTTTGAAGGCCTTGATCGCTATCTCGTTGCCGAGCTGGGCGCGCAGCTGGTCGAGCTTGCCGGTCGTCAGGGTGTCCACGGCGATCAATTTCCAATCGCGGTATCCGGGCGGAATGGTGACGCCGTAGATCGGTGAGGCGTTGGCCGCACCAGGCCGTGGCTGGGGCTCCCGTGTGCTTTGCGCCGCCGACTTCGCGATGTGCACCGCACAAACGGCGATGGCGACGCAACTGCCGAGGACACCGCAGTGTTTGAGCGCGCGCGCGGATGCGTGAAGCATGGCGTCTCCTCTCGCGTGGTCGCGACGAAGCGACATGGGCGCACGATCGCTGCTGTCAAGTCGACGGTGGTCGTGTGCACTGCGGCTGCGCGAGGGCGGCCGCGTCGTGCTTCTCGTCGTGACGCTGCGCTGCTGATGAACGGACACGCAACTTCTTGGGCGCAAGGGCGATAAGTGGGGAGGGCGGTCGGGGGAAATTCCGCCGGAGTCGAGCGGGAGCCCACCATCCTCCGGAATCGATCGTCGCGAGTCGAACGCAAGACGACGCCTAGCAACTTCTCGCGGCGTGCGCCGATAAGTGGGGAGGGCGGTCGGGGGAAATTACGCCGAGCCCACCATCCTCCGGAATCGATCGTCGCGAGCCGAACGCAAGACGACGCCTAGCAACTTCTCGCGGCGTGCGCCGATAAGTGGGGAGGGCGGTCGGGGGAAATTACGCCGAGCCCACCATCCTCCGGAATCGATCGTCGCACTCCCACCGAACCCACTCGCCCGCGCCGCTCTGCTCACCGCCGCGCCGAACCCCGCCTCAGAACCTCACGGTCCAATACAAATTCACCCGTCCCACCGCCGCGTCCCCGAACGCCGTCTCCAGCTCATAGCGCTTCTTGAACCGCCACTCCAAATCCGCCTCATTCGAATTCAACCGCTGCGTCCCAATCGTCGTCGACCCAAACTGGTGCACATAGCTGACGTAAATCGTATCCGTAATGTACTTGCCGACCTCGATCCGCGTATCGCCGAGCCCGCTCGAGTCGCTGCTGTTCGACCCACCGGTATCGACTTTGATGACGTCGATCGGCAGGTTCGGCGCGATCTGATCCTTGATCTTCCCCACGACGAGCCCACTGATCGCGCCCGTCGCCTTCTGGTCGAGCGAGCGATCATCGGTCCGCTGCTGCGCCGGATCGCCCGACAAAATCGCGCCGATGATCTCCGACTGATCATAAATCGGCGGATCGCACGACAACACGAGCTGCGGCTTCTTCGCCGTGCCGTGCACCTCGATGACCAAGATCGTCTCCGACAACTCCCGCGTCAGTCGAATATCGAGCTGCGGATTCGGATCGACCTCACCCGCCAGCACGATCTCCAGCTTCTCGATGTTGTAACGCCGACTGAGCAGCTCGATCCAGCCGGCATTGGCCTCGACGCGGCCGCGCACGCGCACCGTCGCGCCCGCGATGTCGACGCCCAGCTCACCCTTCAAATCGGTCGACAACTCCTTGCCGCGAATATGAAACGGCCCCGGAATCTTCGCCGACAGCGCCACGGTCGGCGCCTCGTCCGCCTCCTTCTTGTCTTTCGCCGCCTGCCGCAGCGCCGCCGGATCCGTAAACTTCACGTCCGGCAGCGGCCCCGTCGACTGCAAGCTGCGCCCGGCGACGTCCGCCAGCGCCGGCAGCCGCGCCGTGCCCTTCTCGATCGTGATCGTCCCCGACATGCCGTCGGGGCTGCGCGATCCCTGCGCGTGCACGTCGGCGTCGAGGAACGTGCCGACATTGCCGGGCGCGATCGGAAATTTCCGCGCGTAGGCCCGCAAATCCATCGACTGCGGCTTCAGTCCCGCGAGCACGACCCAGCCGTTCGCCTTGACGCTGCCGTCGCCGAGCTTGGCCTCCGCGTCCTTCAGCGTCACGCGACCGGGCGCGATCTCGACGTCGACTTTGACGTTCGTATACAGCCGCGGATCGTCCGCCAGCGCCAACTGCCCATTATCGAAGCGCACGAATCCCGTTATATTCGGCGCGCTGCGCGGCCCTTTGGCGTCGATCTGCGCCGACAGCGTGCCTTTGACGAGCCGCGGATTCGTCAGATTCGCGTTCGACAGATCGATATAGAAATCCTTGGCGCGCACGGTCGCCGCGATCGGCTGCGACGCCGCCGCCGGCAAGGTCGCGTCGACCGTCAAGTTGCCGCCTTTGACCTCGTGCGCGTCGATCTTCGCCACGGCCTGCGCGTCGTCGTAGACCACATGCGCCGCAAACTTGTCGTACTGCATCGTCCCCAAGGTCAGCTGCGCGATATCCGCGTCCACTTTGCCGGTCGGCTTGGCGATCGTCCCGCGCACCGTCACCGCCGCCGTCAACTTGCCCGCCAATTGCGGCACCAAATCCTTGACGGTCGCCAAATCGAAGCCGGGAATCTGCCCGTCGACGACGATCGGCGTCGCCGTGATCGGCTGATGATTCAACAGCCGCTCGACGTCGATCGGCGCCTCGCCTTTGAGCTGCACGATCGGCGATCCGCGCAACGACGCCGTCAGTTGCAGCGTCGCCTTGGCCTTCGCGTAGCCGCCGTTCAGCGCGAATTCGAGCTTGTCCGCTCTGCCCGCCGCCAGCTGATGCCCTTCGAGATCGAACGCCACCAGCGGCTGCTTCAGCGTGCCCGTCAGCTGCAGCGATCCATCGAGCTCGCCTTTGCTGAACGGCGGCGTCATCCCCAACGCCTCGAACGGAAAGCGCGCCATATCCAGCTTCGCCAGCTTCACCTTCGCCGTCAGCGGCGTGTGCGCCTCGAGCTGCTGCCGCAGCGCCGCCGGCTTCATCCCCAACGTCAATGCAATCGGCACCGCCACTTCCGCCGTCAGCTGCCCGGCATTTCGCCCCAGCGCCGCCTGCATCAACGTCGCCGCGAGCTTGGCCGTGAGCGCGCGATTCTTGTAGGCAATCGCCAGCTGCAGATCGTCGTTCGGCGACTCCTGCCCGAGATTGACCGAGCGTCCGTGCACGTCGAGCGTCAGCTCCGGCCGATCGGTCGTCCCGCGCGCTTTGATGGACGCGTCCAGCTTTCCGTCGAGCTCCGCCATCGCCACCGGCAACAGCGGCTTGAGCTGCGCCAACGCCACATCCTTGACGTCGAGGTCGAGCGACAATGGCCGACTGCCCGTCATCACCGCCGGCACATCGAGCGTCGCCTTCAGTGACTGACTGCCGGCATGGACCGCCAGGTCGCCTTTGGCGCGATCGTCGGCGTAACGCACGTTCACTTTGGCGTCGATGCGCGGCATACCCAGCTGATCGGCGCGTTCGCTGTAGCCGCTGAGCGCGATGGTCGCCACCGGCTGCGCGCTCGTCCCGCTCGCGTCGATATCGACGTTGAGGTTCGTCTTCGGCACCTTCGCCGCTCGATTCGCCGGCTGCGCCAGCTGCGCCAGCTGATGCAGGTCGAGCGCGCGCGCGTTCACTTTGGCGGCCAGCGCGCCGCCGTCGAGCTGATAACGCGCCGAGAGGCTCAGCGTTTGCGCGCCCGACGCCAGCGCCAGGCCGTCGATGACGACTCCGCCGTGCACGCGCACCGTCGCCGCTTTCGTCGTCGCCCATTTCTGCTGCTGCCGCGTCACCGCCAATTGGTCGAGCGTCAAATCCGCGCCCGTCACCGCGTTGCCGCCGTTGCGCCGCACGACCGTCGGCGTGCCATGCGCCTGCAAGCTGATCCACGCCTCGTCCGGCCCATGCGCCGCCAGCGCGAGCTTGACCGCCTTCGTCGTGCCGCTCGCGTCCACGTTCAGCGAATCCAGCATCACGCCCGCCGCTTTGACGCCCACCGCCGCCACATGCGCGTCGCCGATGAAGTCCTGCTCGTGCACCTGCACGACGAGCCGCCCGACGTAATTGCCGGCGAACGCCAGCTTCGTGCCGGTGGCGTCGACGTTGGCGCCGATGCGCGGGCCCGACTTCGTGACGTTGGCCTTGGCGTGCAAGCTGCCCGCGATGCCCGTCAGGCCGAGCGCGCGCAGCTGCGACAGATCTTTGGCCGCGATATCGGCGGCGATCTGCCCGTTGCCGGCGAGCGTAAAGTGGCCGCTGGCGTTGACGTGCGCGCCCGCGACCGCCGCCACCAAGCGCTTCAGATCGATGTTGCCGTGCGTGCCTTTGCCTCCGCCGCTGGCGTCGAGCTGCACGTCACCGCGCGGCGTGCCGACGACGGCCGCCACCGGGTCGATGCCGCGCGCCGCGACCGTCGCCTTCCACGTCAGCCGATCGAGATCGAAGCTCTCGCCGCCCGTGGCCAGCTGCGCGTCGACGTCGAGCGTGCCCGCCGGCGGCTTGGCGTGCACGACGATCGCGAGCTTCTCTGCCGGCCCATCGGCGTCGAGCTCGACCTGCCACTTGCCGCGCAACTTCACGTTCGGCGCCAGCTTACGCAGCTGCGCGCCGTCGGCATCGAGCAGCAGCTTCAGATCGTCCGCGGAAATGGCGCCGCCCTCGAGCTTCACGCCGCCCTTGACGTAGACCTGCGCCACGAGCGGCCGCGCCGTCTGCAGCGTCAACGTCTGCAGCGTGGCCGCGATCTTCCCGCCGTCGATGCGCGCGTGCCCTTCGATATGCGCTTGCGCCGCGATATGGTCATAGGGCGCCTGCACGTTCGGCGCGTCATAGCGAGCGTCGATATCGGCCCACACGTGGCCGATCGCGATGACATAGGGCTTGGCATTCGGATCGGGCGGCGGCTCCGGCGTCGTCGACGGCTTGGCGATCGTCGCCACATTCAAGCGGCCGTCGCGCAATGGGCGTAGCTGCACCCAACCGTGCTCCGCTTTGACCTCGGTCAGATCGATCGTGTGATGCGTAAGTCCTAATAAGTCGTAATGAACCGTCAACGCTGCCAGCTTCACGACCGGCTGATGCTCGATATCGTCGACCTCGACGTCATATAGCGTCAGCCCATGCGTGATATCGCCGCCGATATGACCAATCTTCAAATGACCTGCGAGCTGATTCTGAATCTGCGGCAATGCAATCGAGAGGATCTTGCGATGTCCCCAATCGGTGCGCCCGACGACGATCACCGTCAACAGCACGGACACGACCAAGAGAACAATCGATAGTAACGTCCAGCCAATGATCTTCGCGGTTATGCGCGCGGCTCGCCCCATCAAAAGCTCTCTCCAATGGAGATATGGAATGCGACACGCGAGCCAGGATCGGGATTGGGTCGACCGTCACTCTCACACGGCGTCGTGCGATTGACGCGCACGCCGATATCGGCGCGAATCGTGCCAATGATCGTGTGATATCGCAGCCCGCCACCGACGGCGACGTGGGGATTGGTCAGATCGACCGTCGTCGAAAGCTTGGGCGTCTGTCCGTTTTGGCAGATGCCACCGGGATCATAAGACTTCGGCGATAAGACCGTGATCAGGCTGGCGCCTTGTGTCGACGGCGCGGCGACGTCGCCGGCGTCGGCGAACGCGGTAAAGCCGAGCCAGTTATTGAACAGTCGATAGACGTCGACGCGCAGCTCGGCGGAGAACAACACGAATTGATCGCCGCCAATGGGTAACGTCGGCGCGCCGGCATAACCGAGCGGCACTTGAATCGACATGCGATCGTAATTGAAACCGCGATGTGAATTGGGACCGCCGAGATAAAAGCGCCGCGTAATCGGCGAGCCGTCATTGCCCTGCTCGAACATTTGTCCGAATTCGCCGCGTGCCGCGAGCGTCACGCGCTTACCGAGCGGCGCATAGAGTCGCAACTCCGGCTGCACCTTTTCATACGTAAATGCGCCGCCGGCGTAGGTCCCGCCTTCTTCGATCAGGGTCGCGAAGTAGCCGCCCCAATGCGGATCTTGTGGCTTATTACGCAGATCGATCGTGATGTCCTCTTGCCACCACGCGACGCGATAAGGATTCGTATAGCCGTACAATTGCGCGGCCGCGTGCGGATCTTCGGTCAGCGCCGGAACGGTATTGAAGAACAACAGGTAATTGAAGTTGTAGCTCAGCGCCAACGTGATTCGGTTATGCCATAAGGGTCGAATGATACCGATACTCGTTCGCGGGCCGTGATATTGGTAACCGTAATCGATACCGACGTCGTATCCGACCGTCCATTTGAGCTCGAAGTTGCGTAAGACGAAGTCGGGCTGGCTGAACGTCGCGTTCGCGCGCAGCGACGGGCCGTTCGTCGGGCCATTTTGCGGCGCGCCGATCGACGCCTGATTGACCAGCAAGACCCAGCCGGGCTCGAGGCGCAGCTTGAGCGTGCGCAGGCCGCCCAAGAAGCTGTGCTTGGTATATTCGGCCGAGAAATGGGCGTCGTAACGCGTCGATTCGAAATCGAAACCGACGCCGAGTCGCAGCTCGCGGAACTTGCCTTCGTGCACGGTGATGACGACGTCGGCGACTTCGGGATGCTCGGCGTCGTGGTCGTACTCGACCTTGACCGAGCCGAACGCGCCGGTGTTGTAGATGCGACCGCGCGCGTCTTCGAGTAGATCGGGCGAGAACTTGGCGCCTTTGTCGATCTGCGCGCGCGCCAAGATGAGCCGCGGATCGATCGTGTCGTAGCCGCGCACGTAGACCGAGCCCATCGTCGCGCGCGGGCCGGCCGAGACGTTGAAGATGACGTCGGCCGTGCGTTTGTCGCGATTGACGTCGACCTCGCCGGTGACCGTTCCCCAGGCGAAGCCAATGCGCTGCAGCCGCGTCTCGCCGATGGCTTTGCGCTCGAGGTAGCGGTCGTGCACGAAGACGCTGCCGTGACGAAACGGCTTCTCGAGCATTTTCTGCAGCGCCGCGCCCTCTTTTTCGCTTAGCGGCTCGAGGCCGTGCACGACCACTTTGTCGATGACCGTCGGCGGCCCTTCGTCGACGACGAGCTTGACGTCGACCGACTTGCCGTCTTTGCCGCGCGGCGTGACCGTCGCCTCGGTGACGTGCGCGAAGAAGTAGCCGTGCGCCGCGTAATAAGCCTCGACGCGCTTGCGATCGATGTCGACGGTAAATGGGTCGAGATAGTGCTTGGGCGACAGCGGAATCCAGCTCGTCGCCTGCAGCGCGATCTTGTCTTTGAGGTCGCCTTTGTTGACGTGCTTCACGCCGTCTATGTAAATTTTGTGCACCCAAGGACGCCCATTGGGCTTCTCCGCTGCGCACCCGACGAGGGTCAACAGTGGAAGCAACAGTCGAACGGGGCGCATGGGCGCTGCGGTGGTGCAGGCGACGTGCCGACTGTCGCGTGGGAAAACGCTAGGTCACGGCTCGCGAATGCGACGAAAGTCGAGGTCGCGGCGATGCGGCGCGCGCCGCAAAAAGTTGCTACCCGACTGCCCCTTCAAATCCCAAACGGCGCCGGCAACGACCGCCGCGCATTCCGCAGCGCCTCCCGCGCCCGATCCGGATGCTCATTCTCCCACGTCTCGATGAGCCGCCACGGATCCGGCATGCGCGGCAACAACGCCGCCAGCGTCTGCGCCGCCGCGTGCCGCACGCGCCGACTCGGGTCGCACGTCAAGAGCAGCAGCAACTCCTCGACGCGGTCGGGATAAATCTGGACGAAGCTGGCCAGGTTCTTGGCCGCCTCCACGCGCACGTCGACGCGACTGTCGGTCGTCAGCCGCGCCAACAGCCGCACCGTCGCGAACGGAACCGACACGGCGAGCTGCGGAACGGCTGCGAACAGATCGCGCAGCGACTGCGGCGCCAGCCGCGCCAGGTCGAAGGACTCGCCGAACTCCGCCGCGCACAACGCCTTGGTGATGTCGGGCGACGGGAATTCAGCTACGTATGCGGTTGCGCGCCAAAGCGCCATGCCTTCATCCTTCGCAAAGGTGAGGCCAAGCGGGCGAGGCGCCTTCACGTCGGTTTTCCGCGAGCCGATCGAACCGCGCTAGGCCAAAAGTGGAACTACAACGCCGTTCGCCGGCGCCGAGGAACTTTAGTTCCCATGCGGGCCGTGCTTCATCGGCGGGTCGTACTTGCCGTTGCCGTCGACGTCGAGGAACACCGGGTTCGTCAGCGCCAGCGGCCGCACGTCGAAGCGCTTGCGGTCCCCGACCACCGGCGCCATCGGCTCGTCGCCGTCGGCACGCACGACGACCCAGCCGTCGCGCGGCAACACCACGTCGAGCTTCTCGCTGAAGCGTCGCGGCTCGATGGACTTAGGCACCGCCCAACGCTTTGCCTCCTTGCCGTCCACGTACAAAATCACCGTCGACACCGTTATCCATGGCGCCGCGCGCACTTCGATCTCCGCCGTCGCCTTGCCGCCGCGCGCCGGCACGGTGTCGCCGATGCCGCCGCCGTTGACCTTGAGCGCGATGAACGGCCCGGTCGTGAACTCGACGTGGTGCCCCTTGACCGAACGCGGCACCTCGTCGGCGTCGCGCAGCTTCTGCGGCGCGTCCTCCTGCACGCGCACGTAGTTGCGCGGGTAGCCGCCGATGTTGTGATCGAGGTGATGCGTGTCCGAATTGCCCGTCGCCGTCACGATGTGGCCGTGCGTCGAGCAGCGAGAACCAATCGTCGATCACGCGGTCGACCGTGCGCCGATCCGAATCTTGATAGCCGTTGAGGACTTCCATCGCGTCGAAGTCGAACGAGAACCCCGGCCGCGTCGCCACGTCATTGCGCGCGTCGAAGCCTGCAATGTTGAAGTAGCCGATCTCGCTGTCGATGCGCGGGTGGTGCACGTCGATGACCGCGGTCGGCGCGTGCGTGCGCACGTCGCCGAAGAAGTCTTTGGGCCCGCGGCCGTGCACGAGCACGGCGCCTTGCCCGACGCGACTCCAGATCGTGCGGCAGCGGAAACGCGCCGAAGTGCCCCCAACCGTTCGTCGTCAGCTCGTCGCCGGTCAAGCTGGTCAAGTAGCGCCCGACGCCGAGCTCCTCGATGACCGGCGCATAATTGGACACGACGTTGTGATCGGTCGACGTGATGAGCTCGACGCCGTCGGCCACGAACTCGAACACGCGATCGTGCATCGGCACGTGCGAATCCGACGAATGCGACGCGTGCACGTGAAAGTCGGCCGAGATGAACCCGGCGGTGTCGACGACGTGCTTGAGCTTGCCGCTGATGCTAGTCGTCTTGCCTGGCGTAATCTTGACCTTGCGCGAAATCGCCAGCGTCCACTCGGGTCCGCGGCTGATGTAGATGTCGTAGCTGCCCGTCGGCACGTGCACCACGCCCGCGCCCGCAATGCTGAGCACGCGATCGTAGGCGAGCACGCTGCCGTCGCCGTCTTGGCGGCCGATGTCGTTCTTGGTGAACTGCGGATCGGGCGTGCCGTCGACGCCGACGAGCGTCAGCTTGCACGGAATGAGCGCGTTGCCGTCCACGTCGCGCACGTCGTAGGCGAGGCCGCCTTCCGACGGCAGCGACGGCGGCGGCGGTGGCGCCGACTGCGCGCGCCGCGCGACGACGCCGATGGACACGAGCAGGATGACGAAGGCGACGGGCAAGTAGGCTTTCACGCGGGCAGCATATCCCACCGCCGACCGCGTCGCGAATGTCGGCCGTTAACCGTGCTCGTCGATGCTCCAGGCGTGCTGATTGGCGGGATGGGTCGCGTCCGCCAAATGCGGAAAGCGCAGATAGCCCTGCAGCTCCAACGTCTCGACCAGCTCCTCGGCGAGCGACTCCGAGCAGCCCAGCTGCTCTTCCAGCGCGTCGCGCATGAGCGTCTTGCCGCGCAGGTAGCCGGCAAAAAGATGACGCCCGAGGCGACGACGCAAAGCCGCCGCGAGCAGAGCCAGGTCGAGCTGTTCGACGGAGGGTTCCACGTTGACTGCCATTGCACCGCGCGTACCACGACGCACGCGTCGCTCGCGCGCTAAGTATACAGCTGTTTACTTACGCGTTCGCCAGCGCCGATGGCAACGCCTGCCGCAGCGGCTGCACGATCTCGCCGCGCGGCCCGATGGCCCCGAGCGTGATGCCGTAGACGAGGTGCACCGGCAGCGCCAGCGCCGCCAAGCCCGGCTCGTGACCGGCGACGAAGCCGAGCCCCAGCGCCGGCGCGTACACGGCCACGGCCACGCCCCACAACGTCAAACCGAAGAAGATGCCGCTGACGACGGAGATGCGCGCCACGGCCGTCGCGTAGATCGCACCCGCGAGCGCGCCGTAGCCGAAGTGAACGACGAGCGCCAACGCCAACCACAGCGGCCGCTCGCGCAGCCACGCCGTCGAGCGCGCGCTGACCTCTTGCGCGTGCGCGCCGGCGAGCAGCGGCGCGGCCGCCATCAGCGTCGTCATGACCGCCGTCGCAATCGCGCCCGCCGCGACTCCCGACCCGATCTTGCGGCGCTGCTCGTCGGCTTCGTTTCGCATGCTCGAATGCAGAGCAACTCCCATTCCACCGTCGGCGGAGGACGAGAAGGTGAAGGTTGTCGCGCGCCTGAGCATCATCGGGTGGCGAGAGGCAGGAAAAGGCCGTAGCGAGGGCAAAGTCAGCGGCGAACGCAAAGCGTGCAAGGAAAACGAGGTGCGAAAGCGGAAGTGACGCGTGTATTAGTGGCGCAGCTGGGCCCAGTTCTGCTCGTCGCCGCCTTGCAGCTGCGGCGGCGCTTCGGCGCCTTCGAGCGTCACGCGCAGCTCGTCGCCTTCGATGACCTCCTTCTCGCGCAGCTTCGCCGCCAACGCCAACAGCTGCGAGCGATTGTGCTCGAGCAGCGCCACGGCGCGATCGAACGCGCGCCGCAGCAGCTCGCCCACCTCTTGGTCGATCATCTGCTGCGTCCGCTCCGAGTACCCACGCTCGGCGGCGCCGAAGAAGCGACCTTCGCCGCCGCTCAAATGCGCGATCGACTGCGGCCCGAGCACGCCCGACATGCCGAACTGCGCGATCATGCGCCGCGCCAGATCGGTCGCACGCTCGAGATCGTCCGTCGCGCCGGTCGAGGTCTCGTTGAACACGACCTTCTCCGCCGCGCGACCGCCCATCAACACCGTGATCTTGTCGAGCAGCTCGGGCCGCGTCATCAAGTAGCGATCTTCGAGCGGCAGCTGCATCGTGTAGCCGAGCGCGCCCAAGCCGCGCGGGATCATCGACACCTTGTGCACGCGGTCGGTCGTCGGCAGAATCTCGGCGAGCAGCGCGTGCCCGCTCTCGTGATGCGCGACGATCTCCTTCTCGCGCGGATTCAACAGTCGATTCTTCTTCTCGAGACCAGCGATCGACCGCTCGATCGCCTCGTTGAGCTCCGACGGCGTCACCGCGTCTTTGTTGCGCCGCGCCGCCAACAGCGCCGCCTCGTTGATGAGGTTCGCCAAGTCCGCGCCCGCCATGCCCGGCGTCAGCGCCGCGATGCGCTTCAAGTCGACGTCGGCGGCGAACGTCACGCCTTTGGCGTGCACGCGCAGAATCGCCTCGCGCCCTTTGACGTCCGGCTTGTCGACGAGCACCTGGCGATCGAAGCGACCGGGCCGCATCAACGCCGAGTCGAGCGTCTCCGGCCGATTGGTCGCCGCCATGATGATGAGCCCTTTGCGCGCGTCGAACCCGTCCATCTCCGACAGCAGCTGATTGAGCGTCTGCTCGCGCTCGTCGTGCCCGGCCATGTTGCCGGCGCCGCGCGCCTTACCGACCGCGTCCAGCTCGTCGATGAACACGATGCAGGGCGCCTTTTGCTGCGCCTGTTGAAACAGATCGCGCACGCGCGCCGCGCCCACGCCCACGAACATCTCCACGAAATCCGAGCCGGTGAGCGAGAAAAACGGCACGTGCGCTTCGCCCGCGACCGCGCGCGCCAACAGCGTCTTGCCGGTGCCGGGTGGCCCAACGAGCAAGACGCCCTTGGGAATTCGTGCGCCCAGTTTGCGGAACTTCTCCGGCTGCGAGAGGAAGTCGACGATCTCGCGCAGCTCGTCTTTTGCTTCGTCGACGCCGGCGACATCGCCGAACGTGACCCCGGTTCCTTCCTCGGCCATCAGCTTCGCTTTGGCGCGGCCGATCGACATCATTCCCGCGCCCGGCTTCATGCGGCGCAGCACCAGCAGCCAAAAACCGGCCAGCAGTAACATCGGCAGCACCCAAACGACGAACAGCGACGAGACCCAATCCCCGTCTTGCATGCCCGTGAAGCTGATCTTCTTCGCCTCCAGCTGCTTCGTCAGATCGGGATCGTCCACGCGCTGCGTAACCCAGCGTTCGCCCTTCTTCTTCGCGGTGGCGTCGGCCGGCGTGGCGCGAATGCGCTCCTTGCCGATCTCCACTTCCGCGATCTGATTCGCCTCCAGCTTGGTCTTGAAGTCGCTGTACGAGATGCGATTTCCCGACGGTCCCGAGCGCGAAAACAGCATCGCCGCGAACAGGCCGAGCAGCACATAGATGAGCCACGTACGCTTGGGGGTTTCACTGCTCGGCGCCCGTGGCGTGGGCGAATCAATAGGCATCGAATCTGTCTGGCCTCCTCTCGCCTGACAGAACCAAGATGCGTGCCGTAGCGCAAAAACGCCGCGAATCGGCCTCGGCACATGCGTTGCTTAACAACAGGGTGGGAGGCAAGGCCATTGATTACGCTCTTCGTATTGGATGATGATCCGGAGCAGGCGGAGCTGATGGCTCAAGCGCTCACCGGCCGAGGTCGGCGCGTGCGCGCGTTTTCCGATCCGATTCGCGCGCTCGCCGCGCTCTCGCTCGACGGCGCCGATCTGCTCATCGCCGATCTGTCGATGCCGTGGATCGACGGCAAGGATGTCGTCACCTCGTCGCGCATCCGCAAGCCGGAGCTCAAGATCTTCCTGGTCTCGGGCTATCCGCGCGGCGCCGAGATCGCGGCCGAGGAGGGCGTGCCCTTCTTCGCCAAGCCGATAGATCTCAACGCATTGCGTGCGGCCGTCGACTCGGCGCTGGCCGTCGAGAATCGGGCGTTGATGAGCTGAGCGGACGATAAATCGCGCGCACCGGGCCGAATGTGTACAGCGCGGAAATCGCGTGCACAAACGATACATAGCGCTCGTGCGTGTGGGATAAGCCGAAATGGCTCCGCTGAATCAGTAATCAGCGACTTTTCGGCAGTCGCGCTGCCTGTGGAACGATCGCCGCACGCGCGCGCCGATCGTAACGGCACGCGCGACTCGACTTCGAGCGGTATTTTGCCGAGGCCGCGTTCAGGCCGCAGCGCGACGACGCACCAATATCGTTCGTATTCCGAAGCGCGCAACGAGCTGAGGGAGGGAGCGGTCGAACGCTACGGCGGCTGCGAAAAGCTCCGGTCGCCAATCGAGGAGAGTCGCTCAGTGCTCGACGGTCTCTTCGGCTTCGTCGTTCGCGGCGACGCCGTACACGGCCAGCTTGTTGTAGATGCTGCGGCGGCTGATGCCGAGCACTTCCGCCGTCGCCGTCTTGTTGCCGCTGTTGGCCGCCAGCGTGCGCAAGATGACCTCGCGCTCGATGTCGTCCATCGCCGTGCCGATCGGGATCTTGATGATGTCCTCGCGCAACGGCCCGCGGTGCAGCATCTGCGGTAACAGCTGCGGCTCGAGCTCGATGCCGCGCGCCAACAACACCGCCTGCTCGATGACGTTGCGCAGCTCGCGCACGTTGCCGGGCCAGTTGTAATTCGTCAGCAGCCGCTGCGTCTCCGCCGGAATGCTGGCCACCGACTTGCCGTACTTCGCGCCCAATTCACGGACGAACTCGCCGGCGATGACGGGGATGTCCTCCGACCGCTCGCGCAACGGCGGCAGATTCACCGCAAAAATATTGAGCCGATAGTACAAATCCTCACGGAACGTCCCGGCTTTGACCATCGCTTCCAAGTCGCGATTCGACGCCGCCAACACGCGCACGTGCGACTCGCGCTCTTTTTTGCCGCCGACGCGCGCATACGAGCGCGTCTCGAGCACGCGCAGCAGGTTGATCTGCGTGCGCTCGTCCATCGTCGAAATCTCGTCGAGAAAGAGCGTGCCGCCTTCGGCCAGCTCGAACTTGCCCGGCTTCTTGTCGACCGCGCCGGTGAACGCGCCCTTCTCGTGCCCGAACAGCTCGGACGCGATCAGCTCTTGCGGAATCGCGCCCGTGTGCACGGCCACGAACGGCCCCGACGCGAACTGCGAGCGCTGATGAATCGCGCGCGCCACCAGCTCTTTGCCGGTGCCGCTTTCACCGGCGATCAACACCGTCGTGTCCGACTGCGCGGCGATGCGGATCTTCTCGAATACTTCGAGCATCTGCCGCGAACGCGCGTGCATGCCGTCGAACGACTGGGCCGCGATCTTGTCGTTCGCCAGCATGCGATTGGTCAGATAGACCGGCGGATCGGCCGTCAGCGCGCGAATCAGCGCCAGCAGTCGGCGCGGCTTGAGCGGCTTGGCCATGTATTCGACGGCGCCGCGCTTCAACGCCGTGACCGCCGTGCGCACCGAGCCGTGCCCGGTGATGAGCACGGCCTTCGTCTCCGGGCAGGCCTCGTGCAGCATCTTGATGAGCGAGATGCCATTTCGTCCCGGCAGCTGCAGGTCCGAGAGCACCAGGTGGAAGGTGTCGGTTCGAAAGCGTTCGAGCGCCGCCTCGGCCGAGAGCGCAACCGACGCTTGGTAGCCTTCGAGGTTCAGTAGCTGCTCCAAGGCCGCCGCCAACCTCTCGTCATCATCGACGATCAGGATCTTCGTGGGCATTTCAAGCCTCCGCGCCGCCGGTAATAGCAGGGCGTATGCCACTCCGACGAGCAGGCGGTCGATCGTCTCAAACCAACGAAATTGCATATATTTCAATTTCGAAGCGACGTCGTCGCCGCGACCCGGCTGTACACCACGTGCACAGCGATCTTTTTGCTTTTGTCGGGGCTTTGCCCGTCCGAATCGGCACGAGCGCTGCACGACCACTAAAGAATGAACCGTCTAGATGGAGAAGAGGGACGGCAAGGGCCGTTGAGCGCCTATTTGAGCCGAATCGATCGCTATTCGCTGCTCACGCCGGAAGAGGAGAAGGCGCTGGCCATGCGCTGGCGTCACTTTCGCGACCCGGAAGCGGCCGATCGCTTGGTCACGGGTAATCTGCGCTTCGTCGTCAAGATCGCGTTCGAGTACCGGACATACGGTGCGCGCCTGCTCGATCTCATCCAAGAGGGGAATCTAGGTCTCTTGGTCGCCGTGGATCGCTTCGATCCCGATCGCGGTGTGCGCCTGACGACCTACGCGGTGTGGTGGATTCGCGCCTATATCCAAGAGGCGATTCGGCGCGGCTGGTCGCTGGTACGCTTTGGTACCACGCGCGCCGAGCAGCGCTGCTTCTACCGCCTGCGCCGCGAGCGGCAGCGCCTCGAGCGTGGCGGCACCAAAGCCGATCCCGACGAGCTGGCGCAGGCGCTCGGCATCACCACGAGCGAGCTGGAAGCGATCGAGTCGCGCATCACGCGCCGCGACATGTCGCTCGACGACAACCCGTACGCCGATGCCGACGAGACGCGCGGCGATCGCGTGGCCGACGACGGTCCCGGCCCAGAGTCGATGGTCGCCGACGACGAGCTGCAGCACCGCGCGCATGACGCGATCGCGGAGGCGCTGGCGGCGCTCGATCCGCGCGAGCGCGACATTCTCAATCGCCGCTACTTGGCCGCGAAGCCGGCGACGCTGAAGGAGATCGGCGTGCAGTTCGGCATCTCCCGCGAGCGCGTCCGCCAGCTGGAGGCGCGGGCCATGGCCAAGCTGCGCGAACGCCTCGAGCCGCTACGCTTGGCGAGCTGACCGCCGCCTCGCCCACCGGCCGTATTTGCCGTCATTCGCGGCCGCGCCGTCCGTCACTTCCCCGAAATATGCGCAAATTCGAGCGCGACTGCCCATTGTTGTCATCATTGCCGCGTGAGACACTCACTCCCTGCTTTTGAAACAGCGTTTTTGAACAGGGGGGAGCATGCAGCTTCGAAATGGCCTCTTCACTCTGAGCCTGGTTTTCGCCGCGTCGCCGGCGCTGGCGAGCCACTCGCACGCCGCCAAGCCGGCCGCGCCGCCGCCGCCGGCCGCCGCCGACGCCGAGCCGCAAGGACCAAAGTTCAATTGGCAGTCGGGCCCGCAACGGGTCGACCTCGGCCACGAGCTGCAGCTCGATCTGCCCGACAACTACGCGTTTCTCGGCATGCCCGACGCCAAGACGCTGATGGAGAGCCTCGGCAACCTCTACAACGAGAACCTGCTCGGCGTCGTCATCGCCGGCGGCGGCGACTCGCCGTGGTTCATCACGGTGCGCTACACCGAGGAGGGCTACGTCGACGATAAAGAGCCGATCGATGCCAATAAGCTCCTGGAGGCGATCCAAAAAGGGACGCTCGAAGCCAACGAAGAGCGGGTCAAACGCGGCTTTTCGGCGGCGCATGTCGACGGCTGGGACGAGGCGCCGAGCTACGATCGCGCGCTCCATCAGCTGGTGTGGGCGCTGACGATGAAGACGACGAGCGGCAAAGACTCGCTCAACTACAGCACGCGCATTCTCGGACGGCGCGGCTATGTCGCGATCAACCTCGTCACCGGTGTCGATCGCTTCGCGACCGATCGGCCGCAGGCGGCCAAGATCTTGTCGGTCACGCACTTCAAGCCGGGCGCGCGCTACGAGGACTTCGACCAAAAGAAGGACAAAGTCGCCGAATACGGCCTGATGGGCCTCATTCTCGGTGGCGTCGGCATCGGCGCGCTGAAGCTGGCCAAAGTCGGCCTCTTCGCCGCGTTCGGCAAGAGCATCTGGGCGTTCATCCTCATCGCCAAGAAGGCGGTGGTCCTCTTCTTCGTGGGAATTTGGGCGGCCATCAAGAAGCGGTTCGGCAAGAAGGAAGTGCCGCAGAACGTGGCCGCGAACATGCCGCCGCCGCCGGATCGCGTCGATCCGCCGCTCGTCGCCGAAGCCGACGCCAAGCCGCCGAGCGGCAGCGAGCCGCCGACCGACGACTTCAAGTAGCGCTCGTAACGCGCGGCTCAGCCAGGGGCTGTTCTCAATCAGCTCCCGTCGCCAAGCTTGCTGCGGGCCGCGTCTGCTTCGTTGCTCATCGCTCAGTTACCGCCAGTAGCTTCGCTGTTCGCGCCTCGCAGCCGCGGCTCCTCGCGGCGCTTGGCTCGGTCCGCCAATTGAGAACAGCCCCTAGCGCGCCGCCTTCTGATATCCACCGGGAACTTTCACACCATTGAGCTCCTCGCGGTGCTCTTCGGCGATCTGCACGGCCGGCTGCTCGGCGGCGCGCGGTCGCGCGAACGCCAAATACACGTCCCAGGCGCGCGTGTCACCGAGCGACTCCCGCGCCAACGCCTCGCCGTACAACGCCTGCGCGATCCGTGGCTCGTCGCCGAACATCTTGGAGGCGATGCGATACTCGCTGGCGGCCTCGGCGAACTGCCCTTGCGCGCGCAGCGCCACCGCCAAGTTGTAGTGCGCTTCGCTCAGCGACGGATCTTCGCGCAGCGCCTCGCGTAGCTTCTTCTCCGCCTCCGGGAAGTTGCCTTGCACCACGCGCTGCACGCCTTCGCCCAGGATCTGGTGCGGCTGATCGAGCGTCGCCTGCGCATGCGCGGCCAGAGGGGCCAGCGTCACCGCGGCGGCCAACATCCAGACTTTGTACATAGGGTCCTCCTGATGCCGGAGGACTAGCGAGCCGCGTGCCGAGAGACCCTCGACACGCGGCTTCATGCGGAATTACGCGGTGGGAATGACGATGAAGATGGCGGAGTCGCCGCGGCGCAGGCGCAACAGGTGGCCGCCCGAGCGATCGGCGCCGAGCGCGCGCACGGCGTCATCGGCCGTCGCCACCGGCTTGCGGTCGACCTCGAGCACGATGTCGCCTTGCTGCAGGCCGGCCTCTTGCGCCGGCGAGCCGTCGCGCACGCTCGTCACCACGGCGCCTTTGAGCCGGCCGTCGACCCCGAGCTGCTGCGCCATCATCGGCGTCAGCGACGACAAGCCGACCCCGATCTTGCCTCTGGTCGCGCGCTCGCCGCCGCCTTGACCGCCTTCGCGCGACGCCTGCCGCTCGTCGCCGGGCAGATTCGATTGTCTGCGGCGAGACATGCACGTTCTTGCCGTCACGCCACAAGGTCAGGTCGACCTTCTGCCCGACTTTGCCGTTGGCGATGAGCCGCTGCACGGTGCGACCATCCGGCGTCGGCGTGCCGTTGACGGCGACGATGACGTCGCCCGCCTGCGCGCCCGCCTTCTCGGCCGGCGACCCCGGCTCCAGCTGACCGACGAGCGCGCCACGTTCGGGCGCGCCTTTGCCGAGCCCCTTTTGCAGCTCCGGCGTCAGATCCTGCATGCGAATGCCGACGTAGGGATGACGAACGTGGCCGCCGTTGATGAGCTGCTCGGTGACCGGTTTCATCATCGACGACGGCACGGCGAACCCGATGCCGGTGCCGATGCCCGCGATCATCGTGTTGATGCCGATGACCTCGCCGTCGAGGTTGACGAGCGGGCCGCCCGAGTTGCCCGGGTTGATCGACGCGTCCGTCTGCAAGAAGTCCTCGAACTTGCCGCCGCCCGAGACCGAGCGGTTCTTGGCCGACAACACGCCGACGGTCACCGTGTGATCGAGCCCGAACGGATTGCCGATGGCGATGACCCACTCGCCGACCTGCAGCTTGTCGGAGTCGCCCATCTTCGCGGCCTGGACGCCGATGCCGTCGACCTTCACGACCGCCAAGTCGCTGCGCGGATCGGTGCCGATGACCTTGCCGGGCACGGTCTTGCCGTCGACGAAGGTGACCTTGACGTCATCCGCGTCCTCGACGACGTGATTGTTGGTGAGGATGTAGCCCTTCTTGTCGATGACGACGCCCGAGCCGAGGCCCGACTGCCGCTGGCCGCCGCCTTCGTCACCCTCGTCACCGAAAAAGCGTCCGAACGGCGTGCCTTCGAACGGATTGCCGCCGCGATGCATCGTGCGCTGCGAGTGGCCGCCTTTGGTCACGCTGATGCGCACGACCGACGGGCTCAGCTGCGACGCCACTTGCGCGAACGTGCGGCTCAACATGCGCGCGTCCGTCACCTGCTCGCGCGACGGCGGCGGCAGCGCCGGCTTGACGTCGGCGGCGACAATCGGCGCCGCGTTCGCCGGGTGACCCCATTGCACCTGGACGTGGGTCGCCGCAACCGCTCCGGCAGCGCCAACCGCCATGAGCGCCAGGCCGCCAACCACGTTTCTTTTCCGCGTCATCTAGATCCTCCTGGTTCGTCGCTACAACGCTAGCCGTGTGTGTGACATTCCCGGCGGCGCTTGGGTTGTGTTCTGCGGCGTTTCGCCCCACTGCGGCGTGCGCAAAGTGACATCCACGCCTCGCGTGTGTGCGTGGCGGGCCGCTTAACTACCGGTAATCATGACTGCGACCGAGCGCAAGATGACGGCACGACGACTGCAAAAGTTCCCGGGCAAGTAGCATTTGACGAACGTCCATTAGGAGAAATTCACATGAAGAAGATCGCTCTCGTTATGTCCGCTTTCGCCCTCCTCGCGTTCTCGGGTATGGCTCGCGCTGAAGACGCCGCTCCGGCCAAGGCCGAGAAGACGACCAAGAAGACGACCAAGAAGACGACGGACACGGCCGCCGACGGCGCCGCGACCACGAAGACCGAGACCAAGACCGAGAAGACCGCGAAGTAATTTCGCTTCTGCTTCACCGGAGCCCCTCGCCGGCAACGGCGGGGGGCTCTTTTTTTGTCCGCCCATCTGTTACGGTGACTTCGGATGAAGATTCGCACCAAGCTGATCCTGCTTCTATCGGCGGCGCTGGTGGCGACGATGGTGCTGTCGACGTGGCTGCGCATCCGCTGGACGCGCTCGCGGCTCGAGGATCAGCTGCAGTCAATCGGCGCAGGATACGCTCACGCTCATCGCCGAGGATCTGACGAAGCGGCTGCGCTCGGACATGGATCAGGACGAGATCTTCGATCAGCTCAAAGAGGAGCAGCGCCTGCATCCGGGCGCCGACTTGACGCTGACGCTCGACATGCAAGACGAGTCGGTCTCGTTCTCGCTGCCGCAGTCGGCCGAAGATCTGAAAGTGGCCAAGAAGCCGCATCCGACGCGCACGAAGACAGTGCAGCAGCGACGCGAAGAGGCGCGCCGCGCTTACTACGATCACGGCGAGTCGTCGCGGGCGCCGGGCACGCGAACGATCGAGCCGATGTGGCGCACGCCGGACAAGCCGACCGATCGCTGGCCACCGCGCGCCGTGGCCGTCGCGCCGCCGAAGCAGCACGTCGTCGTGCGGACGCAGGGGCCGCGCGGTCGCAGCATCTTCGCAGTGTCGGCGGACATCGATCCCGCCGGTCCGATGCAAGCCAAGCTGGAGATCTCGAAGTCGGACGAGCCGATCGCCGCGCTGGTGCGCACCGAGGAGCTGAACTCGGCGCTGATTACCGGGTCGGCGGTGATCATTTTGATGGTGATGACGGCGTTCATCGTCGATCGCGTCGTCGGTCGGCCGGTGAGCTTGTTGGAAGCGGCGATGCAGCGGGTCGAAGGCGGCGAGCTCGAAGCGCGCGTGCCGGCCAAGTCGCACGACGAGGTGGGCGCGTTGTCGCGCGGGTTCAACTCGATGCTGACGCGCGTGGCCGAGGCGGACGCGGAGATTCGCGCGTTCAATCGCCGCCTCGCCGACGAGATCAAAGCGGCGACGCTCGATTTGGCGCGCAAGAACGAGGCGCTGGCGCAGCTCAACCGTTTGTTGCGCGAGACGCAGAAGGAGCTGGGCGACAAAGAGCGGCTGGCGGCGCTCGGACAGCTGGCGGCGCAGCTGGCGCACGAAATCGGCACGCCGCTCGGCTCGGTGTCGGGCCACTTGCAGCTGGCGATCACGGCGCGCGATGTGCCGTCGGCGTTGAAAGATCGCCTGCAAGTGGCGACGCGCGAGCTCGAGCGCGTCTCCAAGATCGTGCGCGACTATCTCGACTCGACGCGCACGGTGGCGCCCGAGCGCGTGCCGGTCGACGTCGAGCGCGTCGTCGACGAGGCGCTCGGCATTTCCATCGGCGCCGAGGCGCGCGCGCGCGTCGAAGTCGACAAGCGCGTCGATGCCGAGGCCGCGCACGCCGAGACCGATCCCGGCCTCTTGCGTCAGATCTTGGTGAATTTAGTGACGAATGCAGTCGATGCCGTAGCCCAACATCCGCGCGGCCACTTGGAAGTGCTGGCGTTCCTGCAGGGCGATCGCGTGGCCATCTCGGTGCGCGACGACGGCGTCGGCATTGCGCCCGAAGACGCCGCGCGTATCTTCGAGCCGTTCTACACGACCAAAGGGCGCGGCAAAGGCACCGGCCTCGGCCTCGCCATCTGCCGCGAATTGACCAACGCGCTCGGCGGCCGCATCACCGTCGACAGCGCGCCCGGACGCGGCTCGACCTTCACCGTCACGTTGCCGCGCTCCGAGCGCAAGGCGGCCTAATCGATATGCCTGCGTCCATCCTGATCGTCGAAGACGACAAAGTCGCCCGCGAGCTGCTCGAGGAGATCCTGCGCCGCGAAGGCCACGAGGTCGAAGCGCTGGAGTCGGGTGACGAGGCGGTCGCGCGCGCCGGCAAGACCGAATACGACCTCGTCATCAGCGACGTGCGCTTGGGCGACGGCGCCACCGGCTTCGAGGTGCTGGCGGCGTTTCAGCAGAAGGCGAGCGAGACGCCGGTCATCCTGATCACGGCGTTCGGCGACGTCACGGGCGCGATGGCGGCGATTCAGAAGGGCGCGTACGACTACGTGTCCAAGCCGTTCAACGTCGGGGAGTTGACGCTGACGGTGTCGCGCGCGCTCGAACGCACGCGGCTGCTCGAGGAGAACCGCGCGCAGCGGGCGCTGCAAGGCGACAAGCCGCCGCGCATCGAGAGCATCGTCGGCGCCGCGCCCGCGATGCTCGACGTCTACAAGATGGTCGCGCGCGTCGCGGCCACGATGTCGACGGTGCTCGTCATCGGCGAGAGCGGCACCGGCAAGGAATTGGTCGCGCGCGCCATTCACACGCACTCGCCGCGCGCCAACGGGCCGTTCGTCGCCGTCAATTGCACGGCCTTGACCGAGTCGCTGCTCGAGTCCGAGCTCTTCGGCCACGCCAAAGGCGCGTTCACCGGCGCGGTCGCATCGAAGCGCGGCATCTTCGAGGAGGCGCAAGGCGGCACCGTCTTCCTCGACGAGATCGGCGACGTCGCCGGCAAGATGCAGGCGCAGCTGTTGCGCGTGCTGCAAGAGGGCGAAGTGCGTCGCGTCGGCGGCACCGAAGCCGTCAAGGTCGACGTCCGCGTCGTCGCCGCCACCAATCGCGAGCTCGAGGACGAGGTCAAGGCCGGCCGGTTCCGCGAGGATTTGTACTTCCGCATCAACGTCGTGACCATCCGCTTGCCGCCGCTGCGCGAGCGACCGAGCGACATTCCGCTCCTGTCCGACCACTTCCTGACGAAGTACGCCAAGCGCGAACGGCGCAACGACGCCGGCGTGTCGACCCCGGCGATGACGCTCTTGAAGGGCTACAACTGGCCCGGCAACGTGCGCGAGCTGGAGAACGTCATCGAGCGCGCGTTGGCGCTGTCGAAAGACGGCGTCATCTTGCCGTCCGATCTGCCGCCCGAGGTCACGCAAGTCGCCGCCGCCGTTGCCGCGGCGCCGGCCGGCTTGGCCGACGATCGCCCGCCCTTGGCCGAGCTCGAACGCCGCTACATCGAGCTCATCCTCAAGGAAACGGGCGGGAACAAGAAGCGCGCCGCCGAAATCTTGGGCATCGATCGGCGCACGCTCTATCGCACGCTCGAGCGCGAGGGCAAAGGCGCGCCCGACGACGACGAGGCCTGACGATGCTGGCGGGAACGTTCGTGACGATGCCGTTCGCCGATCTGCTGCAGTGGATCTCGGATTCGCGTCGCTCGGGAACGTTGCAGGTGGCGCTGGAGTTCGAAGAGCGCTATCTGCGATTCGTAGACGGGTCCATTGTCGCCTACGGCTCGGATGATCCGATGGCGCGCGACCTCGGCCGCTTGGCGCTGCACGCCGGCCTGTGCGACGAAGCGGCCATCTTGCGCGCCGTCGAAGCGCAGGCGCAGAGCCAGATGCCGCTCGGCGACGTGCTGGTGTCGTCGGGCGCCGTGACGCACGAGGCGCTCGCCGCCGCCGTCGACAAGCACGTGCAGGAGACGGTGCTCGGCCTGTTCTTGTGGCCCGAAGGTCGCTTCGCGTTCACCAACGAAGTGGCGCCGGCCGATTTGGTCGCGTACATGCCGCCCGAGTACGAGCTGGCCGAGCCGATGGCGACGCGCGGCATCCTCATGGAGGGCATGCGCCGCCTCGACGAATGGACGCGCATCGTCAAAGTGTTGCCGTCCGACGACGTGCAGCTGCACGCGCTCGGTCCGGCGCCGGAGCTGCCGATTCTCGAGGAGATCGCCGCGCATCCCGAGCCGCCGACGCTGGCGCAGCTGTTGGCGGAGCAGGGCGACTCGCGTTACGCCGTGTGCGAGCAGCTGTTCCGCGCGTTCGAGCGCGGCCTCGTCGCCGTCGATGCGCCGACGCCGGAAGCGACGGCGCGCGCGGCGCGCACGTCGCGCGGCTCGACGACGGTGGCGCACCTCGTGGCCGCCGCCCGCGCGCTCATCGACGAAGGGCAGCACGACGAGGCGGCCGCGCTCTTGCGCTCGTCGCTGACGCTCGATCCCTTTCGCGCCGACGCGCGCCAGCTCTTGGCCGACTCGCGCGAGCGGCAGCGTGAGGCGCTGTACGAAGCCATGCCGCGCGAGCTGGTGCCGCGCGTCGTCGCCTCGGAAGGCAAGCTGCGCCGACTGCCGCTGACGCCGCGCGAACGGCGCGTGCTGTCACACGTCAACGGCCGCTGGGACGTGGGCGCGCTGGCGTTGACGACCGGCTTCGGCGAGCTGGAGACGCTGCGCGTGCTGCGCCGGCTCGTGCACACCGGCGCCATCTCCATCGGCTGATTCCCGTCGCTGTGAGCGCCTACGCGCCGTAAGCGTTCAGCGCGGTAGATCGAGCAGGTGATCGAGCCGCGCCGACTCGGTCGCGAACTGCTTCTTGGCCGCCTCGCCCAGCTTCTTGCGCGTCGTCTCCTGCACCGCGAACGGGTCGAGCACTTTGGCGCCTGCCATCAGCTGATAATGCAGATGGGGCGCGAACGAATGCCCGGTATTGCCGCTCTTGCCGACGACCTCGCCGCGCGAGACATGCGCGCCCGTCGCGATCGTCGGCGGCTCCGACAAGTGCAGGAAGATGGCGGTCAAACCTTTGCCGCCCGCCTCGTGCAGCTCGATGTCGTTGCCGTTGCCCTTCCAGTTCCAGTTCTTCTTGGCCACCGTCGCTTCGAACGGCGCCTTGACCGGCGTGCCCATCGGCGTCTTGAAGTCGACGCCCTTGTGCCCGCGCCCGTCGCGCAACAGCGACGTGACCTGCTCGTAATCGTCGAGCGGCGGATGCGCCAGGCGCAGCTCGAGCTCGGCGCCGTCGGGCGTATAAAACCGCGGCCACTGCGAATCGGGCGCTTTGAAGCGATAGGCGCGGAACGTGCGGTTGCTCTTGCCGCTCTTGTAGCGCACGGCGTAGACGATCGGATCTTCGCCCGGCCGCTCTTCGTACAGCGCCTCCAAGACGTCGCCGCGCCGCAGATCGCCCGGCACCGCCAGCCACCACACGAGCGAGCGCACCAGCACTTGCACGAAGCGCGGGCCGATCTCGGGCCCGACCTCGTGCACCACCGCCGTTTCCAGCGGCCCGTTGACCTCGACGCGCAGCCGCTTCATGCCCGCCTTTTGCAGCTCGTCGTCGGCGGCCGAATGCGCGGCCGGCCTGTTGTCGGCGGCCGGCGCCGTCACGGCGGTTCCGCCATCGTCGACGGCGGCAGCGGCAACGGGCGCGACCGCGGGCGGCGTCACCGGCGCGACTGCTTTGGGCGGCGACGGCGGCGCGGGCGGCGTCGAATGGCGCGTCTTGAGCGCGAAGATCGCCAGCCCGATCAGGACGACGACGACGGAGATCGTGGTGGCAATGCGTGCCGTCGGCGGCTTGCGCGACCGGCCGAGCGTAGGCATATCGGACATGAAGTGGAGACTTTACGCTAGGCCGAGCCGCGCGTCGTATTCGTTGCGTCATACAGCGAAAGCAGGCGACAGAGCCGCTGCTCGACCGCATGCAGCGCCTCGGGCTCATCCGGCGTCAGCGCGTGAATGCGCAGCTCGACGACGTCGCGGGCGATGTCGTCGAGCGCGGCGCGAACCTGCGGCGCATCGTGCGCGGCGAGTCGGCGCCGCCACGCCTGAATCTCGCGCTCCAGTCCCTGCAGCTCGAATTCATTCATGGGCGCATCATCGTAGTGCAAGCGGCGTGCGCTTGCCAAGTCTGCGCGCGACTAAGGCTGCAAGAGCGGCGAGTGCAGCCGACGCACAACCGGCCGCGGCCGTTCGTGCAACCGCTGCACCTTGCCGCTCGTCAGCGCTTCTTCTTGGCCTTGAGCTCGCGCAGCTTGCGCAGCTCGTCCTTGGCGTAGTCGTGCTTGCGATCGATCGTCAGCACCGCCTCGAAGCCGCGGATGGCGTCGTCGACGCGCCCCATGTCGCGGTGGCCGCACGCCTCCTCCAGTCGCCGCTCGATGCCCGCGCGCAGCGACTGGCGCGCCTCGTCGCCGCGCCGGCGCTGCTCGAGCTCGGCCGCGGTCGGCGGCTCGTCTTCGAGCACGGCGAGCAGCATCGGCGCCGCGTCGCCCTCGGCAATCTGTCGGCGCGCGCCGTCGATGAGCTCGTTGATCGACTTGATGACCGCCCGTGTCGTCGCGCCGTAGCGCGTAAAGATGTGCGGCGCATAACGGGCGCGCAGCTGCCGGTGCGCCTCGTCGGCTTCGGCGTCGCTGGCCTGCGCCGAGATGCCGAGCTGCTGTCGCGGCGCCAAGCCCGAGCGGCGCGCCAATTCCTCGACGAGCGCCTGCTCGATGGCGTCGCCGAACTTGGGCGCGCGCGTCGCCTCTTCCGGCGGCGGCGGCGGCATCGCGGGCGGCGCCGCCGGCTTCGGCTGCTGCGCGCGCGCCGTCTGCAGCGCCATCTCCAGCGCGCGCTTGGTCGGCTCGTCGAGGTCGTAGAACATCACGCCCATGCCCGGCCGCTGGCCGTTCTGCGCGTCCACGACATGGACCACCTGCGCGCGCAGCGCCACCATTTCGCCGTCGGGCAGGCTGAGCTCGAGCATCACCTCCGAGCCCATCGGCGCGGCATCGTCCGAGGCCACGAACAGCCCGCCGCGGCTCAAGTTGCTGGTGTAGAGCTCGAGATACTGCTTCCACGATTCACAGCGCAGCCGGACCGCCAGCTGGACCGGATAGCGCGTGTGCTCGCGAACGAAGGCGGGAACGATCTCCTTGGGACGCTGCGTCATGCCCACAACCTCGCTCATGCCAACTGACCCCTGCATCATAGCAATCGGGGGCTTTTCCCCCATCTCATCAATCGCAACTACGCGTCAGGACTTTAGCTGGGCGTGGCCATTTTCTTGCGAAGGTCTACGTAACGAGGAGTACGACACATGACGCCGTCCATCGCCAAACGCGCACCGGGGAGCCTCGCCGAACGCTTCTGGTCCATCGCCCGTTCGGGCGGAGCCGCGGGTGACGACACGACGAACCCCGATCCGAAAGCGGTCGTGCGCCACGTCCTGTGCATTTTGGACGCGCTGTGGGCGGGCGAAGTCGGCGATGGCGTGTCGCAGGCGACGGTGTCGTTCCTGCAGATGCTGCGGCAGCAAGAGCAGGCGGGCGACCTGTCCTACGCCTCGCCCGAGCAGGCGCGCGGCGAGTCGCTCGACGAACGCTCGCTCGTGTTCTCGGTCGGCGTCCTCTTGTTCGAGGAGCTGACCGGTCGTCATCCCTTCGGCGCCATGGCGTCGGGTCGGCGCTTTGCCCGCATTCAAAAGTGTGAGCTCGGCTCGGGCGTGCAGTATTTCCCACAAGTGCCGGCGCAGCTGCGCAACATGCTCATGAAGGCGATGGGCCCGTTTCCCGAGGAGCGCTATCGCTCGCTGGCCGAGCTGCGCGACGTGCTCGAGCGCTTCGTCGACGGCCGGCCGGACGAGACGCCGTCGCGACTGCGCCGGCCGCTGCGCGGCTTGCCGCCGACGCCGGCCGATTTGGCGTTCGCGCCGGTCGACGAGGTCATGCCGACGCGCGTGATGTCGCGCCGCCCGGCGACCGCCGCGGCGCCGGTCACGCCGGCCCAGCCGTCGATGCGCGGGCAGCAGCCGATGTTGCCGATGGCGCGCGTCAACGGCAACGCCGCCCAGCCGTTGCCGCAGCCGCTGCGCGCGGTGTCGCTGCTGCAGCAGAAGCCGAGCTTCGGGCCGGCGATTCCCACCGTCGTCACGGTTCCGAACGTCCCGAGCGCGCCGGTCGTCGGCGACGGGACCGACAAAGTGCAGCAGGTGACGCCGTCGATGGCGCGCACCTATGTCGTGCTCGAGCGCGTCGCGTATGTGGCGTGTGGCGCGCTCTTGGCGCTCATCGCGGCCTACGTCGCGCTCAAGCCGCGCCATGTCGCGACACCCGTCGCGGCGGTCGCGGCGCCGCTGGCCGGTGAGCCGGCACGCAATGTCGAGCCGCCGGCGCTGCAGGTCGCCGCCGCGCCGCCGCAAGCCGCCGCCTTCGACGCCGACGTCGGCGGTCAGAACGTGGCCAAGGCCTCGCGCAGCTGTTTCCTCGCCGATCGCGCCGCCAAGACGATCTCGTTCGGCGTCGGCGTCATGTGGGGCAAAGACGAAGCGCTCTCGCGCCGCATGTTCATGTCCGCCGACGAGCCGCTCTCCGCCGACGAGCGCAAGTGCGTCGCGCACGCGATGGTCGGGCTGGAAGCGGGCGCCGCGCCGACGCGCAGCACGATCGTCGAGTATCGGTTACGTCTGCGCCCCGACGGGACGAATGACGTCAAAGCGATGGTGCAGAAGTAACCAAAAGTCCTACTTGGACCGCGCGTTGCAAAGCTTTGGGGTATGAAAATCTCAAAGCTGATTCGGACCTTCGTCATCGCCGCTCCGCTGGCTCTGCTGCCGGCCGCGGCATTCGCTCAGGGCGCCGGCGCGGGCGCCGGCAGCGCCGGCTCGGGCTCGACCGCGGCTGGCGTCGGCGGCTCGGGCACGAGCATGGGCAACACGCCGGGCGCGCTGCCCAACACGACGAGCGGCGGCGCTCCGGCGACGGGCAATAGCAACCTCGGCAACGACAACGCCGGCTCGCCGACGTCGACGGGCTTGCCGTCGAACCCGGTCGACACGACCTCGCCGAGCAGTATTCCGCCGTCGACGTCGACCACGCCTTCGAGCGACCTGCCGTCGACCGGCACCGGCGGATCGAGCGGCGGCACCACGTCCACGCACTAGCCGCTCACGTCAGCGGGCGCGCGTCGCTACATGCGGTCCAGTACCTCGATACCCAAGAGGTCGAGACCCTGCTTGAGCGCGCGCGCCGTCAGCTGGCACAACGACAATCGCGACGCGCGTAGCTCGGGCTCGGCCTTGAGCACCGGGTGCTCGCTGTAGAACGTCGAGAAGGCGCCGGCCAGATCGTACAAGTAGTCGCACAGCAGATGCGGACGCGTCTGCGCCGCGACCGATTCGACGGCGGCGCCGAAGTCGTACAGCTTCGTCAGGAGCACGCGCTCGGACGTCACCAGCGTCGCCAGCGCGCCCGGCGCCGCGCCTTCGTCGGCCGCTTTGCGCAAGATCGACTGAATGCGCGCATAGGCGTACTGCAAATAAGGACCGCTGTTGCCGGCCAGCGACAGCGCCTTGTCCCACGTGAACGTCACGCCGGTCTGACGATCTTTCGACAGATCGTTGTACTTCACGGCGCCCATGCCGACGACGCGCGCGATCTCGCGCAGCTGCTCCTCGGTGAAGCCTTCGTCGTGCTGCTTGGCCAGCTCGTAGGCACGCTTCTCGGCTTCGTCGAGCAGCACTTCCAAGTGGATGACGTTGCCGTCGCGCGTCGAGATCGTGCCTTCGGCCAGGCGCATGAGGCCGAACCACACGTGCTCCAAGCTGCATTCGACGCCGAGCCGCTTGGCGATCGTCCACACCTGCTTGAAGTGCAGCTGCTGGCGATCGTCGGTCAGCACGACGATTCGCGACGGATTCCAACGCTCGACGCGATAGAGCACGCCGGCGATGTCGGTCGTCGCGTAGTTGTAACCGCCGTCCGATTTGCGCACCAGCGCCGGCGGCATCTCTTCAGTGCCGTCGGGCTTCTTGAAGAACACGACGAGCGCGCCGCGGCTCGGCTCGGCGATGCCGCGATCGAGCAGCAGCTGCACCGTCGCCGCCAGCCGATCGTTGTAGAAGCTCTCGCCCAGCACGACGTCGAAGCTGACGCCGAGCCGCCGATAGACGCGCTGGAACTCGTTCATGGACAGGTCGATGAACTGCTGCCACAAGGCGACGTTCGCCGCATCGCCCGCTTGCAGCTTCACCAGCTCGGCGCGCGCTTCGAGCATCAACGGCGTCGGCTGCTTCTCGCCTTCGGCATCGTCGTCCTCTTTGGCTTCGCCGCCTTGCTTCTTCGTCTCCTCTTGGAACTTGATGTACAAACGCAACAGCTCGCCCACCGGATCGGCGGCGAACGCGGCCGTGTCGACCCAGTTGCGATAGGCGACGATGAGCTTGCCGAACTGCGTGCCCCAATCGCCCAAGTGGTTGTCGGCGACGACGTCATAGCCGACGGCGCGCAACGACCGCTTGATGGCCTCGCCGATGATCGTCGAGCGAATATGGCCGATGTGCATGGGCTTGGCGACGTTCGGCGACGAGTAGTCGATGACGACGCGCTGCCCGCCGGCGATGTCGCGAATGCGTAAACAGTCGCTGCTGTGCTGCGCCAGCCACTCGTCGCGCACGAAGACGTTGACGAAGCCGGGACCCGCGATCTCGGCTTTGGCGACCGCCGCATGTCCGCTGATCGCGTCGAGAATTCGCTGGGCGACCTCGCGCGGCTGCTTCTTCTCGGCCTTCGCCAGCGACATGGCGGCGTTGATCTGCAAGTCGCCGAACTCGGCGCGCTTGGCGCGCACGACGGTGGCGACGGGGACTTCGGCGCGCTGCGCCAGTTCGTTCATCAAGTCGAGCATGGCGACGAGAAGCTACCACAACGCCGTCGCGCTGGCGTCCGTGCGCCGGCCGTCGTAGCCTCAGGCGATGCTGTGGGTCAAAGCGCTGCACGTCATCTTCATGGTGACGTGGTTCTCCGGACTCTTTTACTTGCCGCGGCTGTTCGTCTATCACGCGATGTCGAGCGATCAGCCGTCGATCGATCGCTTCAAGATCATGGAGCGCAAGCTGTTCGTGATGGCGACGATCGGCGCCGTGCTGACGACGATCTTCGGCGCGATCATGCTGTTCTCGTACGCGTGGGAGCAGAATCAGCTGCAGCACACGCATTGGCTGCACGCGAAGCTAGCGCTGGTGCTCTTGCTCTACGGCTATCACGTCTGGTGCGGGCTCCTCGTTCGCGACTTCAAGCTCGACCGCAACACGCGCTCGCACAAGTGGTACCGCTTCTTCAACGAGGCGCCGACGCTGATCCTGTTCGGCATCGTCATCCTCGTGCTCGTCCGCCCGTTCTAAACGCGCGCAGCAGTAGGAGCCCGAGCGTCGCCAGCGCCGCGACCAGCAGCGAGAAGTCGCGCCCGCGCGGCGGCTCGGCCGGCGCGACGCTACAGCCGCTGCCGTAGCCGTCGTCGATCTCGAGGAAGCAGCCGAGCTTGCCGGCGAGCGGTCCGTAGACGTCGCAGACGCCGCTCACGTCATCGCTCGTCAGCGGCCGCGCCGACGGATCGGCGGGCACGTAAAACGGATACATGATCGTCGCGATTATGCTGTCGGGCAGCTCGGAGTCGCAGTCGGGGATCGGCTGGCCGGTGTTGTCGATCGGCGCCGTCGGCGTGATGTGGTCCCAGCACGTGTGCGCCAAGCCTTGGACGTGCCCGAGCTCGTGGGTCAGCGTGTTGATGAGGTTGACCAAGATCGTCCCGTCCCGCGCCGTCGCGTTCGCGAGATCGATGGTGAACGTGTAGTTGACGTCGTTGACCTCGATGTCGGCGTCCGTCAGCGTGCCGTCGCCGATCTGGCCCGGCGTGTCGACGTACATGACCGTCGTCAGCGCGATCGCCGACGGATCGTAGGGCGGAAAACCCGGCCGCTGCCAGGTCACGTTGCGAAAGATGACCGCTTGATGGCCGTCGTCGCCGACCTCGAGGATGCCTTTGGGCGCCGTCATCGACAGCGTCAAGCCGCCGCACGATCCGGTGTGCGTCGTCCAGGCGTCGATCGACTGCTGCAGCGCCGATTGCACGTCGGACATCGGCATGTCCTGGCTGCCGCGCGAGTCCGGCTGCATGACGATGCACTGGATGTTCCAGCGCACCGGCACGGTCGGAATCGTCGTGTCGTCGTGCTGCGTCGTCGTGCGGACATAGGCGCGCGCCGGCGCGGTCACGGCCAGGACCAAAAATCCGACGAAGAGAGCGAGCTTCACGACGACAACGTCATCATGTCACGAGTGGGACGCCCATGCTCGCCTAGGGGTTCCACGCCGAGCCCGATCACGTAAGCACGCGACCCGTCCGGTCAACAGCCTAGGTCACAGTTGATGTATGATTTGCGCCGCGATGACCAACGAGCGGGTGGTGGCACGATCTAAGTTTATCTGGGCTGGATTCGCGCTCGCCCTCTCGATGACCCTGACGGCGCCGGCGCGCGCTGCGAACGTCGAAAAAGAGGATGACGGCGGCGAAATCAACCTCGCCATCGGCGGTCACAAGGTCATCAACGCCAGCAACCTCGACGGCTACGACGAGGTGCAGAACATCGTCAAGTTCACGGTCGACGGCAACAAGCTCATCATCACCGGCGTTCGCATCGGCTCGTCGTCGCTCATCTTGGCCTACAAAGGCGGCCGCCACGAAGAGCGCGCCATCAACGTCTTTGCCCGCTCGCCTGCCGCAATTCGCGGTGAAATCAAGCAGTTGATGAACGGCATGAACGGCGTCGACGTGCGCGAAATCGGCGGCCGCATCTTCCTCGACGGCGCCGTGCCGACGCCCGACGACTTGGCGCGCGTCGAGCGCATCGTCGCCTTGTACGCCGGCCAAGTGGCCTCGCTGGTGACGATCGATCCGTCGCGCCAGCGCACCAACATCAAGCTCGACCTGCACTTCGTCCAGTTCTCGAAGACCAGCTCGTACAAGTTCGGCGTCAACTGGCCGGCCAACATCGGCGCCCACTTGAACGGCTCCGGCCAGCCGTCGGTCAACTTCAACTACACTTACGATTTCATACAGAAAGCGGCCACTTCGGGGCAGCTCGTCATCGCCGAGAACTTGCTGCCGTCGCTCGACATCTTGGGCACGCGCGGCTGGGCCAAGGTCAACAACGCCGCGTCGATCATCACCACCAACGGCGGCACGGCGACCTATCACACCGGCGGCGAGGTCAACGTCAAGATCTCGACCTCGCTCGGCCAGTCGACGCTGCAAAAGATCTTGTTCGGCGTGCAATTGACCGTTACGCCGCGGCTCGATCCGGCATCGGGCCTCATCATCGTCACCATCGACGCCGAGCAGTCGCAGCTGCAAGTCGTGCAAGGCCAAGACGTTCCCGGGCGCAGCGTGACGCAGACCAAGACGTCGGTGCACGTCAAGCTGGGCCAGTCGATCATGCTCAGCGGCTTCAAGCAGCAGTCGCAAGATCTCAATGGCACCGGCATCCCCGGCCTCATGCAGATCCCGATTCTCGGCTACCTGTTCCGCACCGAAGCCGGCGACTCGACGAACACCGAGAACGTCCTGTTCATCACGCCGACGGTCATCGAGCACACGTCGCCCGAGAACGCGCGCCGCATCGAGGACGCGCTCAAGCGCTACGAGGACTACGGCGGCACTGTCGTGTACTAATGATTCGGTCGTACTTTCCGATAGTTCTGCTTATTGCCGGCTGCGCGCACAGCGACGAGCCGCGGCCGCCCAAGAACCTGACGGCGCTTGAGAAGAAGCTGCAGCAGCAGCCCGACGACGCGCGCGTCAACATGCAAGCCGGCGACAACGCGGCCTCGACCGGCGACTATCTGCGCGCCGAGCAGTATTACCGCCGCGCCGAAGCCTTGGGCACACCGCCGACGGTGACGGTGCCGCGCATCCTCAACGTGCTGGCGGCCGCGCGGCGCTACGACGAGGCGCTCGAGCTCTGCCGTCAGCGCCTCGGCGTCGCACCCGACGATCGGGCGACGCGCATGGTGGAGGCGGCGATCTTGGAGGCGCTCGATCGACCGCGCGAAGCCGAGCGCGAGCTGACGCGTCTGACGCACACGCGGCCCGATGATCCGCATCCCTACTTGGCGCTCGGCAAGCTCTATCGCGACAGCTATCACGACACGACGCGGGCGCGCGGCATGTTCCAGACGTACCTGAAGCTCGATCCGAAAGGCCGAGAGGCGGAGGCCATTCGCTATCAGCTCGACGACTGGCTGCAGCCGGACACGTCGACGGCGCCGACGCTCGACGCGCCGCCGGCGGCGACGCCGGTCCCCTCGACGCTCGCGCCGAATCAGTAGTCGCGCATGCGGCTCCTTCAGCCGGGCGTCGTCGACAGCGCGGCCGCAGTCGTCCTCGTCGCCGTCGCCGTCGTCTGCGCCATCAGCGACGTCTGGAAGGGCAAAATCTACAACGTCGTGACCTATCCGGCGATCGTCGTCGGGCTCGGGTTACAGCTGGCGCAACACGGGCTCGCCGGCCTCGCGTCGTCGCTGGAGGGCCTGGCCGTCTGCGTGCTGCCGGCGTCGCTGCTGTTCCTGCTCGGCGGTTTGGCCGGCGGCGACGTGAAGCTGCTCGCCGTCGTCGGCGCCGTCGCCGGCTGGCCCGCGGCCGCCGAAGCGCTGTTGCTGACGTTCGTGTGCGCCGGCCTCATCGCGCTCGGCGAGCTGGCCTGGCACGGCCGGCTCTTCGCGACGCTGTGGCGCCCGCTGCGCGTCGCCGTCGGGCTCGTCGTGCGCAAATGGCGCCCGCCGGCGCCGGCGAATCCGCCCTTGTCCGTGCGTTTCGGCGTCGCCGTCTGCTTGGGCGTGCTGGCGACGCTGTGGGATCTGCAGAGCGGCGTCTTTTCCCGCCTGTTTTAACGGCTGCTGCGGCGAGTGGCTGGGCGCTCGGCGGTGCCTATGAACCAAGCGTGGCTCCCATCGGTGCCGTCGTCGAATCCGCGGGTGTTCGCTTTCGCGTGTGGGCTCCGAAGCCGCGCACGATCGCCGTCGAAATCGTCGCGCCCGACGCACGCACGATCGCGTTGAAGCCCACGGGCGACGGCTGGTTCGAAGGCTTCGCCGACGGGCTCGGCGCCGGCGCGCGCTACCAATTCGTGCTCGACGGGGAGCGCCGCCGACCCGACCCGGCGTCGCGCGCGCAGCCCGAAGGCGTGCATGGTCCGTCGGCGGTGGTCGACGCGTCCGCGTTTCGATGGTCGCATCCGCGTCGCCGCCGGCCGATGAACGAGCTCGTCGTCTACGAGCTGCACGTCGGCACGTTCACGCGCGGCGGCACCTTCGACAGCGCCATCGCCGAGCTCGATCGTTTGGTCGATCTAGGCGTGACGGCGGTCGAGATCCTGCCGGTCGCCAGCTTCGCCGGGGCCCGCAATTGGGGTTACGACGGCGTCGACTGGTTCGCGCCGCAGCAGTCGTACGGCGGCCCCGACGGCTTACGCCGTCTCGTCGACGCGGCGCACGGCCGTGGCCTCACCTTCCTGCTCGACGTCGTCTACAACCACTTCGGCCCCGAAGGCAGCTACGTCGGCGAGCTCGCGCCCTGGTTCACGAGCCGCCACAAGACGCCGTGGGGCGACGCCATCGACTACGGCAACCCAGCGGTTCGCGCCTACATCCTCGAGAACGCGCGCATGTGGCTCGACGACTATCGTATCGACGGGTTGCGCCTCGACGCCGTGCACGCGATCGCCGACGATCAGCCGCGTCACATCGTCGCCGACGTCGCTCGGCTGGCCCACGAGCGCGGCGCCATCATCATCGCCGAGAGCGACTTGGGCGACGCCAACGTCATCCGCGAGAACGGCTGGAATTGCGACGCCCAATGGTCGGACGATTTCCACCACGCGCTGCACGCCGTCGTCACCGGCGAGCGCAAGGGCTACTACGTCGACTTCGGCGCCGTCGCGCAGCTCGCCCGCGCCGTCAAGGAGGGCTTCGTCTTCCAAGGCGAGCACTCGAAGCTGCGCGGCCGACCGTTCGGCACGCCGTCGGCCGATCTTCCCGGCGAGCGCTTCGTCATCTGCGCGCAGAATCACGATCAGATCGGCAATCGCGCCGTCGGGGAGCGGCTGGCGCAGCTGGCGCCTGGCTGCGAATGGCCGGTCGCCGCCGTGCTGCTCTTGGCGCCGGCCGTGCCGATGCTGTTCATGGGGGAAGAGCACGCCGATCCGGCGCCGTTCCAGTACTTCACCGATCACGGCGACGCGGCGCTGGCGCAAGCGGTTCGCGACGGTCGCCGCCGCGAGTT
Organism: uncultured delta proteobacterium; assembly: GCA_963785725.1. GTDB lineage: Bacteria > Myxococcota_A > Polyangia > Palsa-1104 > Palsa-1104 > JAQBQH01. The sequence continues at coordinate 107,006 of CAWAWS010000004.1, forward strand.
CCCGGGCTGGGAAGCCTCGGAGGTGCCCGATCCGCAAGCTGCGACGACGCACCATCGCTCGCGCGTCGACCTGGCGCTCGCCGACGACAGCGGCAGCCGTCACGCCGCCGTCCGTCGCTGGCATCAGGCGCTCTTGGCCCTGCGCAAGGCGCATCCGGCGCTGCGCGCGCTCGATCGCGGCCGCTGCCGCGTCATCGTCGACGAGGAGGCGGGCGGCTTCGCCTTCGTTCGCGCGGGCGAGAGCGGCGACGTCGCGGTCGCGGTGTCGCTGCGCGGCCGGCCGACGACGCTGACGTTGCCGTCGCCCACGCGCGGGCGCTGGCAGCCACGGCTCGACGCCGGAGACCGTCACTTCGGCGGCGCGGCCGGCGCGACGCTCGACGGCGAGCGCGTGACGCTGCCCGCGTGGGGCGCGCTCGTCCTCGTCACCGGCGCGTGACCGTCACCGGCTTTGCCAGTGGCCGAACCGGGCGCCGCTGTAGCGTTTCCCGTCGGTGAGCACGAGCGAGCGCACGCTCGTCGAGGCGCGAATTCTGGTCATGCGGGCGCGGCTCGCCAACGCCGGCGTCGAAGACGCGACGTGCCGTCCGAGGCGCTCAGCGCACCTCGTCGGCGGCGAACCGCTGGTGACCGCCATCCGAGGACGGCGCGCTGGTTTTAGCGGGCGGCGGCGAGCGGCATGTCGACCGGCAGCGGATGCGCGGACGCGAACAGCGCCTGCTCCGTGTCGTAATCGACAATGAACCCGATCGCGCCCGCAGCCCGCGCGCCGTCGACGACGTTGCGCAGGTTGGGTCCAACGATCAGGAAAGGCAGACCCTCGGCCGAAAACGCCGTGCGAGCCTTGATTGCCTTCGGTGCCGACGTGAACGCCAGCACGTACAACTCGTCTTCCACCTTGGCCAGTAGCGGTTGGGCAGCCGCATCACGTACGATCCAAAGCCCCAACATCGATCCGTTGTGCACCATCGGTTGCGCATATTGCATGCTTTGGGCCGACGCGTCTTCAACGTTTTTGCATCAATGTACTTCCTCAGGCGAACCGCACACCTGCGCTTGAGCCTCCGCCGACCGAGCGCTATCTTGAGGTCATGCGATTGCCGCTTGCGTGGATGGCGCTGGTCGCGATGGGCTGCACGGCCGCCAATCCGCACTTCGTCGCCAGCGACGGCAGCGTCGTCGGAGGGCCCGACGCGTCGGCCGATTTGGCGCCGACCGGCTGCAGCGGCGACGAGCGCAGCTGCCTGGGGCTCACGGCCTCGGCGTTCTGTGAAAACGGGGCCTTCACCCCCGATCGCACCTGCCCGTCGGCGTCGAGCTGCGCGCGAACCTACTGCGCGCCGCCCGCGCAGCAGCTACCGACGCAAGTGGGTCAACGGTGTGACGCCAACGGCGGCGCGCAGCAGCTGCAATGCAGCGCCAGCCCGACGGCGATGCTCGTCTGTCAGCCGTTCGTCGACCCCGACCAACACAAGCTGGCGTTCTACTGCGACGCGCCCGTCGGCGCGGGCGGCGCCGGCGTCGCCTGCACGCTCGGCAGCGCCTGCAAGACCGGCTTCTGCGGCGCCAACGGCACCTGCTTCAGCGCCTGCCAGACCGACTTCGATTGCCCGCCGACCGCGACGGTCCTCACCTTCCACTGCCAGACCGTCGATCTGACCGTCGAAGGTGTCCGCCAATCGCAAAAGAGCTGCGTCCCGAACTAGCACCTCGCCACGGTGATTGCGACCGGTCCACGCCGGCCGTACTTCGGGGCCCGTTGCCGTCTGAAACTTTGGACGGTGATTGTCGAAGCGTTTAGACGTTCGCTTCGTCGAGCACGCGCTCGAGATCCATCACGCTGAGCGGCTTCGCCAGCACCGTCACCGCGTGTGCTTCCAAGGCCGCGCGACAGGTGTCCGGGTCGACGTAGGCCGTCAGCAGCACCGTGCGAACGTCGGGATGACGGCGCGCCAGCTCGTCGCTGAGCTCGACGCCGCTCATGCCCGGCATGCGCTGATCCGAGATGAGCAGCTCCACGTGCGCGCCGTCGTCGAGCAGCGCCATGGCCACACCGGCGTCGGGCGCGATCTCGACGGTGAAGCCGAGCTCGCGCAGCACCTCGGCCAACATCGCGCGCTCGTCGCTGTCGTCCTCGACGATCATGACCCGACGCGCGCCGCTACGATCGCGCGGCGGCGTCGCCGGCAGCCCCAGCCGTGAGGCGATGACGTCGATCGGCTCGTCCACCGGCACGCCGGCTTCGACGTGCAGCACCCGATCGGCGGTCAGCTCGTCGACGATCGGCTGGCGCACACGCGCGTCGTGGATGTAGCGGCGGAACTCGTCGCGCGCCAAGAGCTTGGGCCGCTTGGCGTAGCGATGGAAGATTTCGCGCTCCGCCTGCTGCTTGCCGCAGCGCCATTCGACGAGCAGCCGGTCGCGCGCCGGACCGCCCAGCGCCAACATCTGCGCGCGCTCGACGCGGGTCGCCAAGTCGCCGTCGATGAGCACGCAGGCGCCATCGGCCAGCGCGCGTTCGACTTCCATGACCGGCACACTCCCGGGTTCGTCGGCGATGAAGCGACAGTTCGCCAGCCGCTCGTGCAGCGCGCGCGCGAGCGACCAACGTCCGGGGAGCGGCGGACCGGCCAAGACAACGAGTGGCATCCGCGGCAAAGGTAGGTCGCCAGCTGGAGAGTCAACGACGCTTGACTCCGTTGCGCGGTCAGCCGGCCACCGGCGGCTCGCCCTTGGTTGCGCCGTCGGGCGTCCCGAGGGCCGGCGAGCTCGCCGCTGATGGCGCCGCCACGGGGGCGAAGGTCGGGAAGCTCGCCACGCTGTGCGTTATGCACGCGTTTCGCGTCTGGCTGCGTCGTGCCGCGAGTGTGAACCGCGCGTGGCGCTGGGTGGGACTGTCCGTTCACAGCGGGTGCTCCAGGCTTCGCCCGCTTTACCGGCGCAGGCGGACTTCACCAACGATTTTTACTGGAACGCGCTTCGCATCGTCCGATGGAAGAAGTAAGGAGGCAGTTGTCCATGCGCGCTGTCTTTGGGTGCGTGGTTGGGTTGTGGATGGTGGCGGCGACCGGCTCGGCTCACGGGCAGACCGGTTCGCGCAGGCTGGCCGCGGAAGCGACGTGCGAGGAGCAGTGTCGTCTCGATCGGCAGCGCGACGACGCCACCTGCGAAGATCGTCCGTTGCTCGAGTCGACGCGTGAGCAATGCCACGAGTCGGTGGAAGCGCGCCTCAGCGTCTGCTTGCGCATCTGCGACGACTGAGCCACGCTCGTAGGCCGGTGCAGCGCGCGCGGAGAGCAGCGAAACGTCGAGCTGCGAAGGTCTTGCGAGCGCTGACGGCGCTCTTGCTGTCGCTCTGTCTCGTCGCGCGGCCCACTTCGGCCACTTCCGCGCACGCCGACGAATCGGTCGAGCATCCCGAAGCCGACTTCCGCCACTTCTCCGATTACGCCTGGTTCGCGCTCGGCGCCGCGTCCGCCTTCGCCGGCCACGAAATGGGCCACATGATGATGGACGCCTTCCAAGGCAAGAGCGTGAGCTTCGTTCGCGTCAATCTCGGACCGATTCCGTTCTTCGCCATTCAGCCCTGCTGCAACTTGACGCACGCGCAGGAGTATCAGATCGCGTCGGCCGGCTTCGTCGTCGGGGACGTCTCGTCGGAGCTGATCCTGCAGATCGCGCCGCGGATTCGCTCGCGCCGCCACGCGTTCCTCAAAGGCGCGCTCATGTTCGACATTCTGCTCGCCGTCGGCTACGCCATCACGGCGTTCGCCGGCATCGGCCCGCCGCAGTCGGACACGAACACGATGGCCCGCGGCGCGCAGGTGCCGACCTGGGAGATCGGCGCGCTGCTCATGGTGCCGGCGTCGGTGGACATGTACCGCTACTTCGTGCCGCGCTCGATCTGGGCGCCGTGGACGAGCATCTCGGCCAAGGCGCTGACGCTCGGCATCGGCTTTACATTCTGACCCACCGCTGCCGGAAGATCGTCACGACGCGCGATCGCGATCGACGCCGACTTGTGCAGTGACGCTTCGACCTAAGATGAAATCGGGATCAGAAAATTGTAACGCCTCTCGGTTGCCCGAAGACGCAAGGCGACGCGAGAGGCGCGGGTGGTGCGGAGTTACGAGTGTTGCGGCGCGCCGGCGGCGGCAGCGCCGGCCGTGTTGACGCGGTCCTTCAGCTCTTTGCCCGGCTTGAAGCCCGGGTTCTTGCGCGCCGGGATCGAGATGGGCTCGCCCGTCTGCGGGTTACGGCCGGTGCGGGCCGCGGCTTCGCGAACGCTGAAGGTGCCGAAGCCACGCAGGTCGATCTTCTCGCCGCGGGTGAGCGCCTCAGCCATCAGCTCGAACACGTCCTCTACCAGCGTCTGAACCTGGGCCTTCGCTGCCCCAGACTTGGCCGCGATGGCATCGACGAGATCGGCCTTCTTCATTTTGAATCCCTCCCAGGGATGATTGAGCGTCGAAATCTTTGGAACGCGCATCCTAAGTCCCATGCCGCAGGAGGTCAACTGTCCAATTTCAACCACCGACCGACACGCTTTCACCATGTCGGTCCTTTACACAGGCTTTACAAGGGCTCAATAAGACCTAGAAAAACGTGACAAATACTCTGGCCTCTGGCTTGCTGATGGCCATCGGAAAAGGAGCCTGAGGATGCTTTCGACGTATGTGCCGCTGTATCCCTTAATCGCACTGGCGGCCTACTTCTTCGTTGCCCTCGGGCTGTTCTCGCTGCGTGCGCGTTGGGTCGGCATCGCGGTGGACGCCGAAGTGGCGAGCCGGCCGGCCTCGAAGTTGTTGGGTCGTTTTCTCCGTCACTACCTTATGTGGGTCTTGGCACCGTACGAGCGGGCGCTCGTTCGTTGGCGCGTGTCGCCCAACGGCCTGACCTTCGCGTCCTTCATTACCGCCTGCCTTTCGGGCTTCTTCTTCGCGATCGGCAACTTCGGCGCCGGCGGCTGGATTTACCTCCTGACCGGCATCCTCGACATTCTCGACGGACGAATTGCCCGCGCGACCGGCAAGGTGACCAAAGGCGGCGCGTTCTTTGACAGCGTCATGGACCGCTACGCCGAGCTGGTCGTCTTCAGCGGCCTCGCCATCTTCTATCGCGACAACTGGGGCTTGTACGTCGTGCTCTTGGCGTCGCTCGGCTCGATCATGGTCAGCTACACGCGCGCTCGCGGCGAGGCGCTCGGCGTCGAAGTCAACATCGGCACCATGCAGCGTCCCGAGCGACTGTTCTATCTCGGCGTAATCAGTGGCATGTCGCCGATCGTCGAGACCTTGTTCGGCCATGGTCGCTTGCCGCCGTTCGTGCCGGTCGTCGTCGCCTTGGCGCTGCTCGGCCTGTCGGCGAACGTGACGGCGGTGCGGCGCATCTCGCACACGCTGGCGAAGCTCGATGGTCGCGCCCGCGCGGCCGCCGCCGAGCCGACCGAAATGCCCGAGACGCCGATCGTTCCGCTCATCCGCAGCAGCACCCGCTCGCAGCGCGCGGTCAAGTAACCTCGCGTCATGTCATTACTGGTCGCTGCGCTCCTCGGTATCGTCGAGGGGCTCACCGAATATCTGCCGGTTTCGTCGACCGGGCATCTCATCTTGGCCGGTCATCTGCTCGGCGTGCCCGAAGGTGGGGCGACGAGCGCCTTCGAGATCGTCATTCAGCTGGGCGCGATCTTGGCCGTCCTCGTTCACTATCGAAAGCTGCTGTGGCAGCGCGCGACCGAGCTGACGATCGGTAAGCCGGAAGCGACGCGGCTGTTCGGCGCGATCTTGGCCGGCTTCATCCCGACGGCGATCGCGGGCCTCCTGTTGCGCAAGGCGATCAAGGCGCACCTGTTCGGGCCGCATCCGGTGGCGATCGCGCTCATCGTCGGCGGCGTCGTCATGATCGCGGTCGAGCTGTTGCGTAAACGGCGCGCGGACGACGGCGAGAGCAAGCTCACGGAAGTCACGCCGCTCAAGGGTTTTCTCGTCGGGATCGGGCAGTGCGCGTCGCTGATTCCGGGCACGTCGCGCTCGATGTCGACGATCGTGACCGGCCAGCTCATCGGCCTGTCGACGGCGACGGCGGCCGAGTTCTCGTTCCTGTTGGCGCTGCCGACGTTGGGCGCGGCGACGCTGTACGAAGGCTTCAAGTCGCGCCACGAGCTGCACGCGCTCGGCCTTCCGCAGCTCGCGATCGGCATGATCGTGTCGTTCTTCGTGGCCTGGGCCGTGATCGCGGTGTTCTTGGCCTACTTGAAGCGGCGCGGGCTCTTGCCGTTCGGCGTCTATCGGCTCATCGCCGGGGCGCTATTTTTGCAGCTCGTGCGCTGATCGCGTCTGCGAGCGCATCCAGCAACACCTGACGACGTAACGGTTTTTCGACGACAGCATCGGCACCGGCGCTCATCACCCGGGCGCGCGTGGCTTCGGCGCGCGAGCTGACGACGACGATCGGCAGGCCGCCCAAGCCGCGCTCGCGACGCACGCGGGCGATGAGCTCCCAGCCGTCGAGGCGCGGCATCTCCAAGTCGGTCACGAGTGCGTCGAAGGGGCGATCTTGCAGCAGCTCCCACGCGTCCCAGCCGTCGCTGACGACGTCGGTGGCGAAGCCGCCTTGCGCCAAGATCAGCGATGCCGCCTCGCGGATCGAGCGCGAATCGTCGACGACGAGGACGCGGCGCGGGCCGAGCGCGTGCGCCGGACGATCGCCGCGCACGCCGCGCAGCGCCGCTTGCGCCAGCTGCGCGACGTCGAGGATGAGCTGCACTTTGCCGGCACCCGAGATCGTCGCGCCGGCGTAGAGCGGCAGCCGCGTCAACAGGGGGCCGAGGCTGCGCACGACGATGTCGCGCGGGCCGATGACCTTGTCGCAGGTGACGGCGAAGGTCACGTCGCCGTGGGTCATCACCAGCGCCGACCGGCGCTCGCGCGCGCCCGGCGGCGGCGGCACCCCGAGCAGCGCGCCCAAACGCACGAGCGGCAACGCTCTATCGCGCACGCGCAGCTTCTCTTGGTGACCCCAGTCGATGTCGGCGGGCGTGATGTCGAGCGTCTCTTCGACGCGCGCCGCCGGCACGGCGTAGACCTGGCCGCCGACCTTGAACAAGAGCGCCTCTTGCACCGGCGCGTTCACCGGCAGCCGCACCGTGAAGGCCGCGCCTTGCCCCGGCCGCGACGTGACGCTGACGCTGCCGTGCAGCCGCGTCAAGGCCGCGCGCACGGCGTCGAGGCCGACGCCACGGCCGGCCAAGTCGTCGGCGGCGACGCGCGTCGAGATGCCGGGCTCGAACAGCGCGGCGAAGAGCGAGGCCTCATCGAGCGCGGCCGCCTCGTCGCTGCCGACGCGCGCGGCGGCCACGAGGGCGCGGCGCACGCCGATGAGGTCGATGCCCTGCCCGTCGTCGGAGACGATGATCTCGAGCGCGTCGTCGTAGCGGCGCGCGGTGAGCGCGACCATGCCGGCCGGGTGCTTGCCGAGCGCGCGCCGCACTTCGGGCGGCTCGATGCCGTGCGCGACCGCGTTGCGCAGGAGGTGTAACAGCGGCTCGGCCACGCGTTCGACGAGCGCTTTGTCGATCTCGACCTCTTCGCCGAGCGTCACCAGCGCGACCTCTTTGCCCTCCTTGCGAGCCAGCTCGCGCGCCGGCTGCTGCAGTCGCGCGAACAGCCGGCCGATCTCGACGACGCGCACGCGCCGAATGCGATCTTGCAGCGTCGCCGACGTGCGCCGCAGGCCTTCCAGATCGTCGTGCAGCGCGGCGCCGAGGCGCGTCAGCTCGGGATCGCCCAGCGTCTCCGCCCGTCGCTGCACGTCCTGCAAGCGGCGCGCGATGCGGGCGCGATCGAGCACCAGCTCGCTGGCGGCGTCGAGCAGCTCGTCGATGCGCTCGACCTCGACGCGCACCGTCTCGGCTGCGCCCGGCACCGTGCGCTCGATGGCGCGCCGATCGCGGCGCGGCTCGGCTTCCGCCGGCGTCGCGACCTGCAGCGGGATGGGATTGGGCCGCGAGTCGCCGCGGACGTCGATACGCGCGGCCTCGACGAGCGTGCGCAGGTGCGCCAGCGCGTCCTCCAGCTCCGCCAGCTGCTGCAGCTCACCCAGCGACGGCGCCGCGCGCAAGGCGACGAGCCGATCTTCGATGGCGTGCGCGGCGCGGGCTACGTCAGGCAGCTCGACCGAGCCGGCCGAGCCCTTCAGCGTGTGCAAGAGGCGCAACAGCGACGTGACGACTTCGCCGTCGCTCGGCTGCGCACCCAGTCGCAACAGCTCGGCCGCGATCTCACCGAGATGCTCGTCCGCTTCGTCGAGGAAGAAGGCGCGCAGCTCACGCAGCTCGTCGGGATCCCACTCGCTCACTGCACCTTGATTCTACTCGCGCTAGGCGTTCGCCGCCGTGACAAATTAGCGGGCGCGAATGGAGTCGAAGAGCGCGCCCAAGTCGAGCTTCTCGGATTCGGTCTCGGAGGGCAGCAGCTCGACGATGCGCAGCGCTGCGCGCGCCGGGCCGTACTCGACGATGAGCAGCGTGTCGTCCGGCTGCACCGCCTGCGGCAATGTGCCGAGCACGAGCACGGGCACGATCTGGCCGCGCAGCTGCGTGACGCCGGCGACGACGGGCGGCGCCGTCGGCACGGGCGTGACCCAGCCGGCCGATGTGACCTCGCGCGCGTGCGCCGCCATCACGGCCACGCGCCGCTTGCCCACATCGACGACGACGACGTCGGTCACGATTACACGGCGACGGGCGCGACGCGCCGGCGGATCACTTTGATGCTGAGCAGGCGAAACAGCATCTTGGAGACGTCGAAGCTGGCCATGCGCGACTGGCGCACGATCTCTTTGACGGTGTGCTTGCCGTTGACCAGCTCGAGGACGGCCAGCTCGTCGCGGGTCAAGCGCGCGCGGCCCACTTGCTGGACTGCCTCCTCGTTGCGCAAGAAGACGGCGTCGAAGTCGTCGATCTCGCGCTCGATGAGGTGCCACTCGTCGACGCGGCGGATGCCTTCCATCAACAGGCCGTCGACGTCGAGGTTGAGCGCCGCCTCGCCCGCCAGCGCCGGCAGCGAGTGGGTGGCGACGAACGTGAAGCGACCTTCGGGCCAGCGCAAGAGCTCGTAGAGCCGCTCTTGGGTCTGCTTGCGCAGCGCCTCTTTGAGCTCGCCGTCGTCGACGTAGTTCATCTTGAGCAGCTGCTCACCGAGCGGCTTCCCCGTCGGCGCGCGGCCATCGAGGAAGAGGTCGAGATCTTGCCGCGACAGCGTCGACGCCTCGACCAAGTAGCGGCCGAGCAGGAACTCGTCGGGCAGGCCGCTCGCCAGCGCCAGCTCGATCTTGCCCGCTTTGAACACGATCTCGATGCGCGCCGAATCCGCTCGCGCCACCGTCAACAGTCCCCATTGCCGCTGCGTCGACAGGAGGCCCAAGACCTCGGCCATGGGCACGACGCGCAGGTTGCCTTGCAGCGCCGGGCCGTCGTCGACGATGGGCGCGGGCACGCCGTTCTCCAGCGTCGGCAGCGGCGCCGGCAGCTCGGCCTCGCTGACGGCGGTGACGAGCGCCGTGTCGTCGGCGTCAACGGCGTTGGGCGTCGTCGGATGCGCCGGATACTTCTCGATCGTGTGCTGCACGACGGCGGTGATGGCCTCGGGCGAGAACGGCTTCGTGATGTAGTCGACGATGCCCATCACCTTCACGAAGCGTTCGCCGACCTGATCGCCCTTGGCGCTCATCAAGACGACCGGGATGCTCTTGAGATCGGGCGACTCGGCCAGCGCGCGGCAGACCTGGTAGCCGTTCATCTTCGGCATCACGAAGTCGAGCAGGATGAGGTCGGGACGCTCGGCGCGAGCCCGCGCGATGCCCTCCTCACCGTCGGGGGCCGTGTACACACTGAAGCCGGCCTTGGTCAGGACCAGCTGCACGACCTTGAGGATGGTCGGGCTATCATCGATGACCAGAACCGTCTCGCCGGCCACGAACGGAAAGTAACAAAAACGCGGGAAGGTGGCTACGTATCATCCAAGTGACGCAGCAGAAAATTGCAGTAGGAGCGGCCGACCGAGGCTGACGCTGCAAACCGGAAGTTGCGCAAAGAGTGACGACTCCGACGGAGGGTGATACGCTTTTGCCCGTAATGTCGTCGCCGTTCCCGCGCGCGTTCGGCCGTTACACGCTGGTGCAGAACCTCGCCCAGGGTGGCATGGGCGCGCTTTATATGTCGTGTGTCGGCGAGCCCGGCCTCGAGCGGGCGTGCGTCATCAAGACGGTGCTGCCGCAGCTGGCCGACAAAGAGTACGTCGCGCGCTTTCGCGACGAGGCCAAGGTCGTCGTCAAGCTGTCACACGGCAACTTGGTGCCGGTGTTCGACGCCGGCACCGCCGGCGGGTTATCGGGCGAAGAGCTGTTCCTCGCCATGGACTTCATCGACGGCAAAGACCTGCGCGCCGTCTGGAACCGCTGCGCCAAGAAGGGCATCGCCTTTCCCGTCGACATCGCGGTTTACATCGCGCGCGAGCTCTGCCGCGGACTGCAGCACGCGCACACGTTCTCGTCGCTGAAGCTGGTCCATCGCGACGTCTCGCCGCCGAACGTGCTGCTCTCGTTCTTCGGCGAGGTGAAGCTGACCGATTTCGGCTTGGCCTCGTCGGTGCTGAAGACCGAGAAGACGGCGCCGGGTGTCGTCTACGGCAAGGTCTCGTACATGTCGCCCGAGCAGGCGCGCTCGGAAGTGCTCGATGGTCGTACGGATTTGTACGCCGTCGGCATCATCCTGTGGGAGCTGCTGACCGGCCGCCAGCTGTTCCCGCAGTCGGAGCCGAACCTCATCGACAAGGTGCGCGACCCGCGCGTCGAAGCGCCGTCGTACTACGCGCCGCGCGTGCCGCCGGGGCTCGACTCGATCGTCATGAAGGCGCTGGCGAAGGACAAGACGCTGCGCTTTGCCGACTGCGAGGCGATGCGCTCGGCGCTGGCCAGCTTCCTCGCGCAGACGGCGCCGACGACCGACACCTCGCGCATGGCCGGCTTCCTCAATCAGCTGTTCGAAGACGAGATCGAGGCCGATCGGCGCACGCGCGGCGTGCTCGTCGAAGAGGGCGCGCGCTGGGCGGCCGAGCAGGCCGAGAAGCGCAAGACGCCGCCGCTCAAAGCGACCGTGCCCGACGTGCGGCAGACCGACTCGCAGCCGCATACCGTCTCCTTGCAGCCGCCGGAGAAAGACAAAGAGCGGCGCGAGGCGCAGAGCGCGCAGCCGCACGACGAAAAAGGGATCATCGGCACCTATATCGACGGGCGCTATCTGATTCGTCGGCTCATCGGCGAAGGCGGCATGGGTCTCGTCTACGAAGCGGAGCACGTCGAGATCGGGCGTCGCGTCGCCGTCAAAGTCCTGCACGCGATGTACACGCGGCAGAACGAGGTCGTGGCCCGCTTTCGCTCGGAGGCGCGGGCGGCGACGCGCATCGGCCATCCGCACATCATCGACGTCTTCGACTCGGGGACGACCGTCGACGGCGCGGTCTACTTCGTCATGGAGTTCCTCGAAGGGCGCGACCTGTCGCAGACGCTCGAGGACGACGGGCCGATGATGCCGCAGCGTGCGATGCTGATCGCGCGCGAGATCTGCATGGCGCTGATGGCGGCGCACAAAGCGAACATTCTCCACCGCGATCTGAAGCCGGAGAACGTGTTCCTCATTCTGCGCGACGGCAATCCCGACTTCGTCAAGGTGCTCGACTTCGGCATCGCCAAGACGATGGAGGGGTTGAGCGAGCGCGTCGGTCGCTTGACGAGCCCGGGCGTCGCCATGGGAACGCCGGAATACATGGCGCCCGAGCAGGCGGCGGGGCAGCAGATCGACGCGCGCGCCGACGTCTACGCGATCGGCGCCATCTTGTACGAGATGCTGAGCGGTCGCCCGCCGCACGAAGGGCAGAACATCATGGAGGTGCTGACGCGCAAGGCGACGGTCGCGCCGGTGCCGATCGAGGTGTCGCGTCCGGATGTGCCGCGCGATCTGCAGCATCTCGTCATGCGCACCTTGGCGATCTCGCCCGACTTGCGGCCGCAGTCGATGGAGGCGATGGCGCAGGAGCTGACCAAGCTCGTCGGGCCGGCGCCGTCGCTGTCGCAGCCGTTCTTGGCGAGCGAGCGGGTGCCGCGCAAGAAGACGCCCTATGTCGCGGCGGCGATCGCGGCCGCGATGCTGCTCGGCGGCGCCGGCGTGCTCGTGCTCAGCCGCGCGACGACCAGCAGCGCCACGGCGCAGCCGCTGCCGCAGCGCCAGCCGGCGACGGGCGGTGTGCGCGCCAACAGCAACCCGCCGCTGCCGACGGTGACGCCGCTCATGCCGACGGTGACGCCGCTGGCGCCGACGCTGGCCGTGGCGGCGCCGCCGACGCCCGCGGTCGCGACGCCGGCGCCGAATGGCGCCAAGGTGATCACCGTCGAGAAGCCGGTCGTCGTCAAGCCGCCGCTCGATCCGCCGAAGTCGACGGCGCCGAGCCCGGGCATGGCGCTCGCCGAAGCGCGGCGCATGCTGCAAAAAGCGCACGAAGCCTGCGCCGGCCAGCGTTACTCCGAAGCCGAGGAGCTCTATAACCGCGTGCGCGCCAGCGGTCTCGAGCGCGGTCCGTCGCTGACGGGCTTGGCCGAGGTGGCGTTCCAGCAGGAGCATTATCCGGAGGCCGTGCGGCTCGGCCATCGCGCCATCGAGTCGGGCGGCGGCGTGGCCGCGCGCATGGTCCTCGGCAACAGCTACTTCAAGCTCGGCAAATACGACGAGGCGATCGGCGAATACCGCGGCGTCCTCAAGATCGACAATGGCCACGCCGAGGCGCGCTCGAACTTGGCCGCCGCCGAACGCCGCAAAGGCGGCTGATTTCGGTAGGAATTATTGTGGTGGCAGCGTCAGGAAGGGCTGCCGGCCGCCATCGGCCGCGCCGTCGCCGTTGAGGCCGTAGAGCGACGTATCGCCGGCCATTCCGCCGGTCGCCGAGATGTGCAGGACGAGCTGATCGTCGGCTGCCGCCGGCACGTCGATGCCGACCGCGGTCCCGTCGTAGAGCACGGCGTCCGTGATCGACGCCGCCGGATCGAAGTGGTGCGTAAAACTAGCCACCGTCGTGTCGGCGACACCGGTGCGTCGCCATAAAACCGCAAACGTCACGTCGCAGCTGTCGATGATGATGCCATCACCGACGATCTGCCACGTGCCGCCCTTGATCGGACCGGTCAACGTGTACGCTGCCTCGAGGGAGCCGCCGGCCCCCACTGCGGGCGCTCAATATGGGTTGGGCTCGACCGGCGACAGCTTGAGGTGCTGCTCGTCGCCGTTCGTCGCCACCCACAGCTTCGACGGCGTACCCGTCGTCGACGTCGGACCGCCGCAGCCGGCGACCACCAGCGCACCCAGCGCAAGCAATTGAATCTTGTTCATTTCGTAAGCTCCTGCTGACTCAATATAGGCTCGAGACGAATGAAGAACTGTGCGGGCAGGCCGAGCGGCACCTCGGTCGCGCGCAGCCCCGCCGCCTCCGCCGCCGCCAACAGCGGACGACGATAGAGCATCCGATTGCTGACGGCGATGAATCCGTCCGGCGTCAGCGCTTGGGCGAGCTTGCGCAAGTAGGCCACACGATCCGGTAACAGATGATCGACTTCCGCCACAAGGATTCGGTTGTACCGATGCGGCTCGAGTTGCGGATCGTCGGCCGCGACCTGGCGCGTCTCGACGGTGGGCGACTTGGGGATGGCCCCGAGCGCGTCGCCGTCGATGTCGAGCGCCACGACGTGGCCGCGCGCACCGACTGCGGCGGCGAGCCGCGTCGTGAAAAATCCGCGCCCGGCGCCGACGTCCGCGACGCGCATGCCGGGCCGCAGCGAAAGGGACGCAACGATCTTCGCCGGCTGCCGATACGTCTCGTACTGAGCGGCTTCGACGGCCGCTTGATCGAGCGGCACGGCGACGGCACTGCCCGCTGCGGCCAGGCCCGAAGCGACGATGGAAGCGCATATGACTGCGGCGACGCGCACGATGACGAGTGAAAGCGTAGCACCGCTCGCGGCCGCGGCATTGACCGTCGTTCGACGACAGGGGTATGGTCGTAACATGCGGGCTCTGTGCGCAGCGACGGTAGTGCTACTCCTGAGCGGCGCCGCGACGGCGGCGGGCACGAAGCCGAAGCTGGCCGCGCTCATCCTCAAGACCGGCACGGTCGACGAGGATCTGGCCGACAACTTGACCGAGGTGCTCATCGGTCGTTTGGCGCGGCGCGGCGACCACGAAATCGCCGGCAAAGAGGAGCTCAAGAGCAAGCTCGGCGTCGACGATCACGCGGCCGCGGAGTGCATGCAGAACTTGGGCTGCCTCGGTCGTGCGGGCACGGAGCTGGGCGTGACGACGATGGTCGTGGGCACGCTGGGCAAGCGCGGCGTCGACTACTTGTACAACCTCAACTTGATCGACATCTCGACGGGGCAAGTGCAGAACCGTGTCTTCGAGCTCGTCGCCGGCGGCAAGCAGGACCAGCTCATCGCGGCCGTGCAGTCGACGGCGGACAAGCTGTTCCTGCCCAAGATCGAGCCGGGCGCGCTGCGGGTGACGTCGGAGACGCGGGGCGCGATGGTCTATCTCGACGAGGCGTTCGTGGGCTCGACGCCGATGCGCCGCGAAGGCATCGAGCCGGGCATGCACGCCCTGCGCGTCGAGAAGGATGGGCACCTCGGCTGGACCAAAGAAGTGGAAGTGCCGGCGGGGGCGACGATGGAGATCAAGGTGCCGCTGACGGCGCTGCCCGAGCGTAAACGCTGGCCGGGCGCCTTCGCGGCGTCGTGCGCCGTGGTCGGCGGCTTGGCGGGCGTGGCCGGCATCGTGCTCGAGGCGCTGGCGCGCCAATCGTCGACGGGCGGCACGCGCGCCGAGGCGATCGACGACGCCAGCCTGCGCCATCGTGAGTCGATCCTCGGCATCGGCTTTTTGACGGCGACGGCGGCGTTGGCGACGACGGCGGCGGTGTTGCTGATCGTCTATCGCCACGACATCTTCGGCACCACGCCGCGACAAGAGAAGGCGACGAAACAGCACGTCTCGATCGGACCCGGCGGCGCCGGCATCGAGGTGCGCTGGTGATGCGTCGTAATGCCGCGTCGCTGTTGCTGTTGGCGTTGACCTTCGCCGTCGGCTGCATCGACGATCGCGCGAAGGTCGCCAACGCCGTCTTCTTCTGCACGCCGTCGTCGCGCACGGCCGATGCCGACTGCGGCGAAGGCTTCTTCTGTTACGGCGAGACGCAGTCCGTCGGCGGATCGATCTGCGTGCCGCGCTGCGGGCCGGGCGTGAGCCGCGTCTGCGATGGCGTGTGCACGTCCGCCGGCGCCTGTCTCACCGGCTGCATCGTGCCCGCTCCCGGCAAGCCCGATCCGTGCCCGTCGCCGCTCTTGTGCCGGCGCACGACCGATTCACCGATCACCTCCGCCAGCGGCAACGACGGTGTCTGCTTGCCGCTGAGCTCGACGTGCGCGGTCTCGTCCGACTGCTCGCAGGGCGTCTTCAACGAGTGCACCAGCGACGTCGACGGCGCGCTGCAAGGCCCACGCTTGTTGACGAGCGGCGAGTTCTGCGTGCAGGGCCAATGCTCGGAGCTCGGCATCGCCTGCGAGCCCGGCTCGGCCTGCATCCGCGACATCTTGCCGAGCACGATCCCGGCGCCCGACATCTGCTCGCCGCTGTGCTCGTCGTCGCGCAGCGCCACCGATGGCGGCGCCTTCAACGAGTGCTTGCCCGGCATGACCTGCTTGTCGGACGCGTTCCCGCAGATCGACGCGCCCGCCTGCGCGCCCGGCTTCGCCAACTGGCTGTGCGTCGACGACATCGGCTGCACCGCCGGCAAGTGCTACGACTGGAAGGACGTTTCGCCGGTATTCGCCGGCTTCAAGACCTGCGCCGCCGACTGCAAGACCGACGACGACTGCCTGCCGTACGATCGCGGCGGCAACCCCAACTCCAGCTCGCGCAACACGTGTCACGACGGCGTGTGCCGCAACTTGCAGAGCTACTACTTCCCGCTCACCTGCCTGCGCGCCGGCGATCGCTGCCAGATTGACTTCGATCCCAATCCGCTCACGTGCATGCAGCTCTCGAGCGCGACCCCGGTCGACATGGGCGATCCGACGGCCATCGCCTGCGGCGGCGGCGATCCGACGGCGATGGGCTTGGGCGCGTTCGGCGGCTCGGCGCTCACCTGCACGCGCAAATGCAGCGACACGAGCGGCTGCCAGGACATCGCCACCAAGCTGCACGTGCCGATGTCGTGCCCGCCGGCGCCGGCGGCGACGCCGAACGCCGATCGGTTCTGCCTGCCGATCGTGCCCTACAAGACCGCGTGCGCGGCCGACGGCGACTGCTTCGGCAACCTGCGCTGCCTGCCCGATCTCGACGAGCCGGGCTCGCCCAACGTCTGCACCCTCGGCTGCATGACGTCCGACGACTGCGCCAACGAGCCGACGCTGGGCTCGACCTTCACGTGCACGGGCGGCGAGTGCGTGCCCAAGATCCCCGCCGGCTGCGCGGCGACGAACGCCGACAGCTGCATCAGCGGCCAAATCGCCGGCGGCAGCTGCGTCAGCCCGCTCGACTGGGCCTGCACGACCGACGCGCAGTGCGCCAGCGGCCATTGCCTCCTCTTCGACGGCACGTCGCCCGCTTTCGGGCGCTGCGAGTGACCCATGATATGCTGCGGCCCGTGGCGGAGAGTATGGAAGCCGATCCGTTGATCGGTCGCCTGGTCGGGCAGAAGTTCCGCATCGATCGGCTGCTCGGCGCGGGCGCCATGGGTCGCGTCTACTTGGCCGAGCAGACCAACCTCGGCAAACAGGTGGCGCTGAAGGTGCTGCATAACGCCATGGCCGGCGACGCGCAGCTGGCCAAGCGCTTCTATCGCGAAGCCAAGTCGGCCTCGATGCTGTCGCACCCGAACATCCTGCAGATCATCGATTTCGGTGACGATAGCGGGCTGCTCTACATCGCGATGGAGCTGCTGACGGGGCGCGACCTCTATCACGTCATCAAGGCCGAGTGGCCGTTCTCGATGGAGCGCATCGGTCACATCGGCGGACAGATCTTGGGCGCGCTCGACGAGGCGCACGCCAAAGGCGTCGTCCACCGCGATCTGAAGCCCGAGAACGTCATGCTGCTCGACCTGCGCGGCGAGAGCGACTTCGTCAAAGTGTGCGACTTCGGCATCGCCAAGATCGCCTCCGAGCGCGACGGCGAAGGCTCGGCGATCACCATGGCCGGCATGGTCTGCGGCACGCCCGAGTACATGTCGCCGGAGCAGGCGCGCGGCGACGCGCTCGACGGGCGCAGCGATCTGTACGCGGCCGCGGTGATTTTGTACCAAATGGTCGTGAGCGACGTGCCGTTCCGCGCGGAGTCGGCGCTCGGCGTCATTACGAAGCATTTGATCGAAGAGCCGACGCCACCGTCGAAGCGGCGGGTGAATTCGGGCATGCCGCAGGCGCTCGAGCAGCTGATCATGCGCGGGCTGTCGAAGCGCAAAGAAGATCGCTTCGCGACGGCGGCGGAGATGAAGGCAGCGCTGTTGGAGGCGGTCGGCTTGCGACGGCCGTCGAGCGGAATGGGGACGGCGGGCAATTCGGCGCCGCTCGAGCTGGCGATGGCGACGACGGGCGTGGCGACGCCGGTGGCGACGCCGGCGCTGGTGGGGCTGACGTCGCCGGCGACGATGATGGCGCCGACGGCCGCGGCCGCGCCGATGACGACGCCGGCACCGCAGTCGCCGGCGAGCGCGCCGTCGGGTGGGTCGCTGCACGGCGAGATGGCGGCGGCGACACCGCCGGCGGGCAGTCGGCGGCGCGGTATCATCGTCGGCACGTTGGCGGCGGCGGCGGCGCTGGGCTCGGTGGTCTACGTCGTCGTCGGGCGGCCGACGGCGCCGATGGTCGCGGCGGCGACGAGCGGCGACGATCCGCATCGGGCAGCGTCGGCAGCGAGCGCGGCGAGCCCGCCGGCGATGCCATCGGTCGCGCCGAATCCGCCGCCGGCGCCGTCCACGACGAGCGCGGGCGCGGCGAACCCGCCGGCGCCGCCTCCGCCGGCGCTGGCGAATGCGATGGCGGGCGCGAGTTCAGCGCGCGCCGCGGCGATCGATCCGGCGCCTGCGAGCGTCGAGCCGGCGGCGCGCACGGCGCACAAGCGCGACAAGCCGCACCTCGCCGCGCATGGCGCAGCCGCGGCCGTCGCTGCGGTGGCGGCGCCGGCGAAGCCGCCGGTCACGCCGACGCCGCCCGCGGTGTCGTCGGGCACGGCGCCGGCGGCGCATTCGTTCGCGGGCGTCTTCGCCGATGGTGAAGCCGCCTTCCGCAGCGGCGACATCGATGGCGCGCTGGCGCATTACCTCGACGCGGCCAAGATGAACCCGGGCGACGCGCGGACGCAGCGGCAGATCGGCAAATGCTACAACCGGCTGGGCCAGCGCGATCGCGCCGAGCCCTACTTTCGGCGCTATTTGCAGCTGGCGCCGGACGCGTCGGACGCGGCCTTCATTCGCGCCGATCTCGACGGCAAATAGCGCCTGCGTCGACTTCGCTCAGTCGCTGAACAGCGTCGCTAGTACGGATCTTCGCCGGCCGCGGCGCGCCCGAGCAGCTCCTCGAGTCGCTTGCGATTGGCCTCGTCGATCTCGACGATCTTGATGCCGAAGCCCATCGGAAAGCGCTCGGACTCCGGCCCGCCCGGCTCGACGACGCGCACGACGACCGCGCGGAAATCGACCGCCCGATCGAAGTCGTACAGCTCGATGCTGCAGCGCCGAGCCGATCGAGAACGGATAGAGGTGCCCGACCTTCGTGTACAAAAAGAGCCCGCCTTGCGACAGATCGCGCGTGCGAAAGACGTACTCGCGCGCAATGTCGTCGCCGCCGATGACGCGCACGAAGGCGTCGATGGCGATGCGCTGGAACTGGCGGTCCGGTCCACCCGGCCTCTGTGCCATGCCTCCACGTTAGCACGCGCCGCCCGCCCGTCGATGTGCTAGAACCGCGCCATGGGGTTGATGGACCTGTTTGGCGGCGGCAAAGGCCGCCTCCACAAGCACGTCGCGCGAGCCAAGAACAAGGACGCGCAATCGGCCGATCGCTTCGCGTCGCTCGAGGCGCTGCGCGACGACGGCGGCATCGAGGCGATCGAAGGCTTGCTCGGCCGTTTCACGATTCGCTACGACAAATCGATCGAAGACGAGCAGGAAAAGCAGTGGGTCTTCGACGAGTTGGTGAAGCTGGGGCCGAAGGTGCTGCAGCCGCTGCAGGAGCATCTGCGCCGCGCCGAATCGATCGCCTACGGCTTGAAGGTGCTGCACGAAATCGTGCCCGCCGACGAAGCCCTGCCCGTGCTGACCGACTTATGCGCGCGCAACGACAACACCTACACGCGCGATCCGTCGAAGAAGATTCAGCTTCTGCACTATCTCGGCGATCACGACGACATCCGTTACGGCAAGCTGCTCGTGCCTTATCTCGTCGACGTCGATGAAGGCGTGCGCTTCGTGACGGTCGAAGGCCTCTTGCACCACAAGGACGCCGAGGCCGCGCGCGAGCCGCTCTTGCAGACGCTGTTGAACGAAAAAGAGGAGTCGCGGCGCATCAAACGGCGCATCGTCGACGGCTTCGCCGATCTCGGCTGGGACGCCAAGGGCTTCTCCGGCAGCGTCGAGAAGCTGCTCGAGGATCTGCTGCCCGGCGCGCGGCTCGACAACCACGGCAAGATCAAGCGCAAACAGGCTTAGCGTCATGACGCCCGGCTGGTGGCTATTCGCGCCCTGGGTGGCCTTCAGCTTGTGGTGGGGCGTTCGCCTCATCGCCAACGAGCGCGTCGCCGAGAAGGAATCGTTCGGCTCGCGCGTCGTCTACATGGTTCCGTTCGTGACCGCGGTGTGGCTGTTGTGCTCGCCGCGCCCGCTCGGTCCGCTCGATCTGCAGCTGTGGCCGCGCACGCCGGCGATCGAATGGCTCGGCTTCTTCGTCGAGTGGGCCGGCGTCATCTTCGCCATCGTCGCCCGCGAGACGCTGGGCAAGCTGTGGTCGGGCGCCGTGACGCTCAAGGAGGGCCACCGCATCATTCGCCGCGGCCCCTACGCGCTCGTGCGACACCCGATTTACACGGGAATTCTCACGGGTTTCGTGGGCGCGATGATCGCGCACGGCCAGCTGCGCGCGCTCTTGGCCCTGCTCCTGGCAGGCGCCTGCTTCCAGCGCAAGATTCAGCTGGAGGAGCGCCTTTTAGTCGGCCATTTCGGGGACGAATACCGGGACTATCGCCGGCAGGTTCGGGCTTTGATCCCGTTCATTCTATGACATAGTGCGCACCGGAAATGCCGCGCCGTAACGACATCAAAAAAATCATGCTCATCGGCTCGGGCCCGATCGTCATCGGTCAGGCGTGCGAGTTCGACTACTCCGGCACGCAAGGCGTGCAGGGCGCTGCGCGACGAGGGCTTCGAGGTCGTCCTGGTCAACTCGAATCCGGCGACGATCATGACCGATCCCGAGCTCGCCGAGCGCACCTACGTCGAGCCGCATCACCGTCGAGGTGCTGCGAGAAGATCATCGCGCGCGAGCGGCCCGACGCGCTCTTGCCGACGCTCGGCGGGCAGACCGCGCTGAACCTGGCGCTGGCGCTCGCGAGCGCGGGCATCCTCGACAAGTACGGCGTGGAGCTCATCGGCGCCTCGGTCGAAGCGATCGAGAAGGCCGAGGACCGCGAGCTCTTCAAGGCGGCGATGGCGCGCATCGGCCTGAGCGTGCCGCGCTCGCGGCTACGCGACGCTCGCTCGAGGAAGCGCGCGTCATTCAGCGCGAGATCGGCTTCCCGTCGATCCTGCGCCCGTCGTTCACGCTCGGCGGCGCCGGCGGCGGCATCGCCTACAACGCCGAGGAGTTCGACGACAAGGTGCAATGGGCGCTGGCGCAGTCGCCGCGCGGCCAGATCCTCGTCGAGAGAGTCGGTGCTCGGCTGGAAGGAGTACGAGCTCGAGGTGATGCGCGACGCAAGCCGACAACGTCGTCATCGTCTGCTCGATCGAGAACTTCGATCCGATGGGCGTGCACACCGGCGACTCGATCACCGTCGCGCCGGCGCTGACGCTGACCGACAACGAGTACCAGCGCATGCGCGACGCCGCCGCCGCCGTCATCCGCGAGATCGGCGTCGAGACCGGCGGCTCCAACGTGCAGTTCGCGGTCAACCCGGTCGACGGGCGCATGGTCGTCATCGAGATGAACCCGCGCGTGTCGCGCTCGCTCGGCGCTGGCGTCGAAGGCGACCGGCTTTCCCATCGCCAAGATCGCGGCCAAGCTCGCGGTCGGCTACACGCTCGACGAGATCCGCAACGACATCACGCGCGAGACGCCGGCGTCGTTCGAGCCGTCGATCGACTACGTCGTCGTCAAGATCCCGCGCTTCGCCTTCGAGAAGTTTCCCGGCGCCGACGTGACGCTGACGACGCAGATGAAGTCGGTCGGCGAGGTCATGGCGATCGGCCGCACCTTCAAAGAGGCGCTCGGCAAGGCCATCCGCTCGCTCGAGATCGGGCGCAGCGGCTTCGACCTGGACGGCGCAGCGATCTCGAGCGAGCTGCGCGCGGCAGATGGCGACGCCGACGGCCGAGCGGCTGTTCCAGATCGGCGAGGCCTTCCGGCTCGGCCTGTCCGTCGACGACGCGTTCGCGATCACCAAGATCGATCCCTGGTTCCTGACGCAGATCAAGCAGATCATCGACGAGGAGCAGGCGCTGCACGGCCGCGCACTCGGCGACGTCGCCGTCGACGAGCTGCGCGCGCTCAAGCGTGACGGCCTCTCCGATCGGCGCATCGGCGCGCTCACCGGCGCCAGCGGCGACGAGGTGCGCGCGCATCGCGAGAAGCTGGGCGTGCGCGCGGTCTACAAGCGCGTCGACACCTGCGCCGCCGAGTTCGTCGCCGACACGCCGTACCTGTACTCGACTTACGAAGACCGTCGACGAGGCGCGCCCGACGACGAAGAAGAAGATCATCATCCTCGGCGGCGGTCCCAATCGCATCGGCCAGGGCATCGAGTTCGACTACTGCTGCGTCCACGCCGTGCAGGCGCTGCGCGAAGAGGGCTACGAGACCATCATGGTCAACTGCAACCCGGAGACGGTGTCGACCGACTACGACACCGCCGATCGGCTGTACTTCGAGCCGCTCACGCTCGAAGACGTGCTCGACATTTGCGAGATCGAGAAGCCGGACGGCGTCATCGTGCAGTTCGGCGGGCAGACGCCGCTGCGGCTCGCGGTCGGGCTCGGGCAGGCGGGCGTGAAGCTGCTCGGCACGTCGGCGGACGCGATCGATCGCGCCGAGGATCGCGAGCGGTTCGGCGCCGTCATCGAGAAGCTGGCGCACGTCGGCGTCAAGGCGCCGCCGTACGGCACGGCGTCGTCGGTGGCCGAGGCGCTGATCGTGGCCGAGCGCATCGGGCTGCCGCTGGTCGTGCGCCCGTCGTACGTGCTCGGCGGCCGCGCGATGGAGGTCGTCTACGATCGCGATCAGCTCGTCGCGTATGTGGCACGCGCGATCGCGTCGCAGGCGCATGACGAAGAGAAGAACCCGCTCCTGCTCGATCGCTTCTTGTCCGACGCCATCGAGGTCGACGTCGACGCGGTGTCCGACGGGACGGAGACGATCATCGGCGCGGTGATGGAGCACATCGAAGAGGCCGGCATTCACTCGGGCGATTCGGCCTGCGCGCTGCCGCCGCATTCGCTGCCCAAGTCGACGATCGAGACCATCTCGCGGCAGGTCAAGGCGCTGGCGAAGGAGCTCGGCGTCATCGGCCTCATGAACGCGCAGTTCGCGGTCAAAGGCGACGACGTCTACGTGCTCGAAGTGAACCCGCGCGCGTCGCGTACGGTGCCGTTCGTGTCGAAGGCGACGGGGCAGCCGCTGGCGAAGATCGCGGCGCGCGTCATGGTCGGTCGCACGCTGAAGGAATTGGGCGTGCGCGAGATCGTTCCGCAGCACGTCGGCGTCAAAGAGGCCGTGTTCCCGTTCGTGAAGTTCCCCGGCACCGACACGCTGCTCGGCCCCGAGATGCGCTCGACCGGCGAAGTCATGGGCATCGACAAAGACTTCGCGATGGCGTTCGCCAAAGCGCAGATCGGCGCCGGCACGAAGCTGCCGATCGATCCCAAGCAGGGCCGCGCGTACATCAGCGTGCGCGACGCCGACAAACCGGCGGCGCTGGAGATCGCGCGCAGCTTGAAGGCGCTCGGCTTCGGCATTTTGGCCTCGCACGGCACCGCGCGCTACTTCACGCGAGCGCGGCGTCGAGACCACGGGCATCAACAAAGTGCTCGAAGGCCGCCCGCACTCGGTCGACGCCATCGTCAACGGCGAGATCTCGCTCGTCATCAACACGACCGTCGGCGCGCAGGCGATCCGCGATTCCTTCAGTCTGCGGCGCACGGCCTTGACGAAAGACGTTCCCTATTTCACGACCATTGCGGCGGCGCGCGCAGCGGCCCAAGCGATCGGTGCGCTGCAACGCGGCCAGTTGGACGTGCGCACGTTGCAAGAGTACCATTCGTAGCTTCGTAGCTTTAGCCAGTAAAACCAACAGGATCGAGAACATGCCAGACCAGAAAATCCCCATGACGCCACGGGGCGCTCAGATGTTGAAGGACGAGCTGAAGCGGCGCAAAGAGGTCGATCGGTTCGCGATCGTCAAAGCGATCGAAGAGGCGCGCGGCCACGGCGACCTCTCGGAGAACGCCGATTATTCGGCCGCCAAAGAGGCGCAAGGCTTCAACGAAGGGCGCATCAAAGAGCTGGAAGTGATGCTGGCGCTGTCGGACATCATCGATCCGACGAAGCTCTCGGGCTCGAAGGTCGTGTTCGGCGCGACCGTCAAGCTCTCCGACAGCGACTCGGGCGAGGAGACGATCTACTCGATCGTCGGCGAGCAGGAAGCGGACATCAAGAAGGGGCTCATCAGCATCGGCGCGCCGGTCGCGCGCGCGCTCATCGGCCGCGAAGTCGGCGACACCGTCACGGTGCGCACGCCGAAAGGCTCGCGCGAGTACGAGATCCTCGAAGTCAGCTTCCGCGAGCTGTAGCCTCCCGAATTTTTTTCCGCAACCTACGCAACTTCCCCGACCGTTCCCCGATAAGTTAGGCATGCTTTTCAGAAGCAGCATGCCCTTGTCGATCGATCAGGCGTTGACGCGTTTCGGGCTGACCGAGTTTCGGCCCGGGCAGCGCGAGATCATTCAAGCGATCCTCGACGGTCGGCCGACGATCGCCGTGTTGCCGACGGGCGCCGGCAAGTCGCTCTGTTATCAGCTGCCGGCGGTGGCGCTCGAGCAGCTGGCGGTGGTCGTGTCGCCGCTCATCTCATTAATGAAGGATCAGGTCGACGCGCTCACGGCGCGTGGCATTCCGGCGACCTTCATCAACAGCTCGATCCCGCCCGATGAGCGCGAGTCGCGGCTGCGCGCGGCGGTGCGCGGCGAGCTGCGTTTGTTGTACGTCGCGCCCGAGCGTTTTCGTTCGGCGTCGTTCGTGGCGCAGCTGAATCGCGCCAAGCCGGCGCTGTTTGCCGTCGACGAAGCGCACTGCATGGTCGATTGGGGGCACGACTTCCGTCCCGATTACGCGCGGCTCGGCGAAGTGCGCGCGCAGCTCGGCGCGGCGCGCACGGTGGCGCTGACGGCGACGGCGACGCCCGACGTACGCGACGCCATCGTCGAGCAGCTCGGCCTCGACGAGCCGGCGGTGTTCGTGCGCGGCTTCGATCGGGCGAACCTGCGCTTGTCGGTGCAGGCGGTGCAAGGCGGTGACGACAAGCTGCGCCGTTGTCTGCAGCTGCTCGACGAGCCGGACGCGCGCGGTAAAGCGGCGATCGTCTACGCGGCGACGCGCAAGAAGGCGGAGGAGGTGGCGTCGTCGCTGCAACAGCGCGGCGTCGCGGCGCGGCCGTATCACGCGGGGCTGTCGGATGCCGAGCGCGTCGACGTGCAGGACGCGTGGATGGCCGATCGCGTGCGCGTGGTCGTGGCGACGAACGCGTTCGGGATGGGCGTCGACAAGCGCGACGTGCGGCTGGTCATTCACCACGAGCTGCCCGGTTCGGCCGAGGCCTATTATCAGGAGGCCGGTCGCGCCGGTCGTGACGGCAATCCGGCGCGCTGCGTGCTGCTGTTCAATCATGCCGACGTGCGGCTGCGCGAGTTCCTGATTACGGCGAGCGGCAACGACGGACCGCGGCCGGCGGCGGCGATCCAGGCGGAGAAAGAGCGGCTGCGCGGCATGCTGAATTACGCTTACGCGCGCGGCTGCCGGCGCGCGTTCGTGCTCAGCTACTTCGGCGATCAGCCGCGCCGTTGCGGTGGTGACGCGCTGCCGTGTGACGCCTGCGCCGCGCGTCGTGACGACTCGCCGATCTCGGACGAAGAGCATTTGATGGTGCGCAAGGTCCTGTCGTGCGTCGCGCGGCTCGATGGCGGGTTCGGCCGCAAGCGGGTCGCCTTGTGCCTCGTCGGCTCGGACGCGCGCGAAGTCGTCGACGCCGGGCTGCACAAGGTGTCGACGTGGGGCGCGCTGCGTGACCGGCCGGTGGCGTACGTGCTCGACGTGCTCGGCGTGTTGGAAGCGGGCGGCCTCATCGTGGCCGAAGGGGACGACTATCCCTGCTTGCGGATCACGCCGGCCGGTCGCGAGGTCATGCACGATCGGGCGCGCCCGTCGCTGTCGATTCCGCGGCCGGGCGCGCGCCCGGCGCCGGCGCCGAGCGGACGCGGCGGCTCGTCGTCGTCGTCGTCGCGCGCGGCGGCTCCGATGGACGATGGCGAGCCGGTCGATCAAGAGCTGTTCGGTCGGCTGCGCGCGCTGCGTGCGAAGCTGGCGGCGGCCGAGAAGTTGCCGGCGTACTGCATCTTTCACGATCGAACGCTGTCGGCGTTGGCGCGCGCACGACCGGCCACGCTCGACGAAATGGCGACGGTCAGCGGAGTTGGTCCGACGAAGCTGGCGAAGTATGGCGAGGCGTTTCTGACGGAATTGCGCGAAGACGAAGCGCGGAGACGAGCCGGCCGCGCCCGATTGACGGTCAATCGGCGGGTCGAGCGGGCGAAGCTGTGATCAGCCGCCGTCGGTCGTCGTCGTCGTGTGCGCCATATCGACGGTCGGTACGACGACGGTCATGTCGGCGGTGACGCTGAGATCGCCGAGCAACGAGTCGGGCGGCTCGCAGAATCCGCCGGCCTGCGGCGTACCGCCGGCGGGGAAGACGCACAGGAGGTCGCCGCCACAGTCGCTCTGGACCTGACAGCGCTCGCCGACACCTTGCGAACAGGCGGTGAGGAAGACCAGCGGCATCGTGACGACGAGGAGGGCAGCTAATCTAAGAAAACGCACCATCGCGATTCTATAGCACGACTCCGCGGAGGCAGCGAAATCCGATCTCGGGCGAGCGCGTCTCGGGAACGGCCGCCTCGCGATAGGTCGTGCGCGCGAAGAACGGCGGCTGGCGCCAGGAGCCGCCGCGCAGGACGCGCATGGCGCCGGCGTCGGGACCGCGTGGGTTCACGGTCGACGTCGTCTGCGGCGGCTCGACGCGGTAGAAGTCGGCGGTCCACTCCATGACGTTGCCGGCGAGGTCGAGCACGCCGTCGGGCGATGCGCCGTCGGGATGCGAGCCGACCGGGGCCAAGAAGGCGGCGCCGTCGCTGGCGTCGGGGCGCATGAGCGCGGCGTAGTCGCCGTCGAGGTCGTCGGGCGTCGTGAAGCGGCCGTGGTTGAAGGCGTTGGCTTTGAGGACGTTGCCCCACGGCCAGACGCGCCCGTCGGTGCCGCGGGCGGCGCGCTCCCATTCGGCCTCGGTGGGCAGGCGGGCGCCGCGCCAGCCGCAGTAGCTGCTGGCTTCGTCGTAGGTGACGGAAGTGATGGGGAATTCGGGGGCGATGAAGCGGCTGTCGGAGAGCGCGAGCGGCGTCGGCGGGCAGGCGCCGGCACGCACGCAGGCTCGATAGGAGGCGACGGTGACTTCGACGCGATCGATGGTGAAGTCGGAGACGAAGACGCGCTGCTGCGGGCCCTCGGACTCGACGGCGTCGTGGACGCATTGGTGGCGGTTGCGGGCGCTGATTTCGTCGCGGCAGAGCTCGAGGGCGGTGGCTTGGACTTCGGCGGAGGCGCCCATCGTGAAGAGGCCGCCGCGGATGGGCACCATCGCTTCCAACGGGCGAGCGACGACGGTGGCGCGGCCGGTGCGCGCTTCGAACGTGGGCGCGGCCGGGCGCGCCGGCGGCGGCGGCGACGCGGCGGTGACGCTGAGGACGAAGACGAGGACGGCGCGCACGGACGAAGGATACACTGCGCGGCAGCCCGATGCCGCTTCGCGCACAAAGTCGTCTGCCGAGAGTCGTCGCGGTCGCGATCGCCGGCGCTGCCGCGGCACTGTCGTCGCCGTTCGCTTCCATCGCGACCGCGGGCGCGACGACGAGCGGGGCGGCGGCGGCCGGCACGGGCGCGACCAGCCGGGCGACCGCTCCCGGCGCGACAACCACCCGCGCGATGGCTATTACGACGAATGGCGCCACGACGGTCGGTTCGGCAGCCACGGCGGCGGGCGCGACGCGGACGGCCGCGCAAACGGCGTCGTTCGATCGGGGCGTCTCGCTGGGCTTGTTCGCCGAGGACTCCGGCTGGTCCTATCGTCCGCTGCTCAACGAGATCGCCGCGACCGGCGCCGATCATGTCGAGCTCGTCGTTGCGTGGTATCAGTCCGACGGCGCCGCGATCGAAATTGGCGAGCATCCACGCTTCTCGGCGCCACCGACGGCGATTCGCGCGGCGATTCGCGACGCGCATGCCGCCGGTCTGGCCGTGCTGCTGTTTCCGATCGTTCGCCTCTCGGCGCCGCGCAATGGCGACGACTGGCGCGGCACGCTGCAGCCCCGCGATCGCGCCGCTTGGTGGCGCAGCTACGGTGATCGCCTGGAGTCGCTGGCGCGCCTTGCCGCCGAAGAGCACGTCGCCATGCTCTCGGTCGGCAGCGAGCTCTCGACGCTCGACGGACCCGCCGATCACGACGCCTGGAAGCGCGTCATCGCCCGCGTGCGCCGTCGCTTCAGCGGTCCGCTGCTGTATTCCGGCAACTGGGACCACTTCGCCGACGTCGCCATGTACGACCTGGTCGATCGCATCGGCTTGTGCGCCTACTTCGCGCTCGTCGACGGCAGCACGCCCCACGGCGTCGACGACCTCATCCGCGGCTGGCGCGATTGGCGCGCCGAGCTGGCCCGCTTCGCGCGCACGCAAGGCCGTCCGCTGACGCTGACCGAGGTCGGCTACCGCTCGATCGCCGGCGCCGGCGCGTCGCCGTGGGACGAAGGCTCGCCCGGCACCGTCGACGTCGAGGAGCAGCGCCGCTGCTACGAAGCCTTCCGTCGCGTCTGGCACGACGCGCCGCCCGAGCTGTTGGCCGGCGTCTACATTTGGAATTGGTACGGCTGGGGCGGGCCGACGTCACGCAGCTACAGCCCGCGCGGCAAACCGGCGGCGGCTGAGCTGCGGCAGCTTTTCGGGCGTTGATTGGCGGGGCGCGTGGAGTGAATGAAGCGCGCGGCGGAGGCAGGCAACTTAATTGCGGTGGGCGCGATAACCAAGGGAGGGCGGTTGGGGGTCGTTATCGGAGCTGCGGAGAGCCCACCATCCTCTGGAATCTTAGTCGCGGTTGACCAGGGACGAGGCGAAGCCGATCTGTCGCCGGCTACAGAATCCCGAGGTGCGTGCGGACGGCGAACATATCCTCCGTCGCCGGCCACAGAATCCCGAGGTGCGTGCGGACGGCGAACATATCCTCCGTCGCCGGCCACAGAATCCCGAGGTGCGTGCGGCGGCGAACATATCCTCCGTCGCCGGCTGCAGAAGCCCGAGGTACCCGCAGACGGCGAACATCCTCCGTCGCCGGCTATAGAATCCCGAGGTGCTTGCGGACGGCGAACATATCCTCCGTCACGCTCGACCACACGAGATCGAGCAGTCGCTGCGTCGCCGGCAACGCCGTGCCCGGCTGCGGCTCACCCGCCACCAGCCGCGCCGACGTCTCCAAATCGCCCGCCAGCATGTAGCCCGCGCGTAACGCCGTCAGATCGCTCGCCTGCAGCCACGCTAGCGCCGCCGCCTCGCCGCGCACGCCGCCCGCGCGCAGCTTGCGGCCGATCGCCGCCACCTGCTCCAGCTGCGCCGCCGCCAGCGACCGCTTCATCGCCGCCGCCATCTTGCCGAGGTCGGTGGTCTCGTCGAGCACATCGCCACCGAGCGCCATCGCCGCCTCGACGACGATGCCGAGCTGCTGCGCCTGCGGCAACACCAAGCGCAAGAGCCGCTCGGGCCTGAGCTGCGCCACGCGCCGACCGAGCTCGAAGACCTGCTCGCGCTCGCCCCGCTTGTCGCCGACCAACGGCGCGCCGAGCACGAACACCGGCACGTACTGGCTCTTGTCGACGCAATAGGCGAACGTCACCGGCTCCTTCTGCTCCGGCCGCACGTAGGTCTCCGGCGCCGGCACACCCAACGCCGTCGCCACGTACTTGAGCGCCTTGGCGTACGAGCGCGCGTCATCGAGCGGCAGCGCCTCCTTGCGCACGAGGCCGAGCGCCTTGTGCGGCTGCGCCTGCGCCACCGCCAACATCGGCCCCATGATCGCGAACAGCGCGTCGAGATAGCGATCCTCGTCGGGATGGGTCAGCCGCTGCCACATCTCGTCACTGATCGTGCGCTTCGCCGTCAACAATCCCGGCAGCTGCGCCTTGTGCCGCGCGATCTTCTCGAGGTCGTCGGGCTCGCCCTTCTTCAAGAAGGCCAGCGCATACGACAGGTGGATCGACTTATCGCGCTGCGACGTCTGGATATACAGGTGCTTCAACGCGCGGTAGGAGACGACGCGGTTCTTCTCGTTGCGCAGGATGTACTGGTGCTCGAGGATCGCCTTGTCGAACTTGTCCGGCCCCGCCTGCACGTACAGATCGGCGATCTGCTTGTGCCGCTCGAGCGTGGCTTTGCCGAACGTGAGCGCCACTTCCAGCGCCGCCAGCGCGCTCTCGCGCTCGCCCAGCTGCGACAGGCAGACGTCGCCGACCGCCGTCCAGATGCGCCGCCGCTCCTCGTTCTTGCCGTCGGCGTTCTCCGGCGACTCGGGCCCGAGCCGCTTGAGCGTCTTGCGGTAGAAGCGCGCCAACGCCTTCCACTCGCGACGGTCGATATACAGCTCTTCCAGCGCCTGCGCCGAACGCTCCAGCGAGCCGTCGTCGTCGAGCGCCGCCGACAGGTGCGTCGCGGCGTCTTCGGAGCGGCCGAGCTCGTCGCGGCAGATGAGGCCGGCGGCGTGGCGATACTTCGCGCGCACCGACGTCGTCTTCTCGCACGCGATGAGCCGCTCGAGCATCTCCAGCGCCCGCGACCACGACTTCTCCTCGACATAGACATCGAGGCACTTGTGCAAGAGCTTGTGGTTCTCGGGCTGCAGCTCGAGCCCTTCGCGCCAGGCGGCGATGGCTTCGGCGCGGTTCTCCAGCTTCGTCAACCACAGGTCGCCGATCTCGGTGTACAGCCGCAGCTTCTCGTCGACGGGCGCCGTCAACAACAGCGCCTTCTTGGCGTCGATGAGCGACTCCGGCTGCGCCGTGCCCAGCTCCATCGACAACAAGATCGAGGGCCGATGCGTCGGGTCCAGCTCGAGCGCGCGCGACAAGTAGGCCTTGGCGGCCTCTTTGTGCTGCAGTTGCAGCTCACAGGCCGCCAGCCGCTGGAACAGCTCCACCTTCTCCGACGGCGGCAGATCGTCGACGTGGGTGTGGAAGATCGCCTCCAACGCCAAGAGCGCCTCCGGCCACTGCCCGTGCGTCCAATGCCACTGCGCGCGACCGCGCGCCGCCGGCAGGTTCTTCGGATCGAGCGTCGCCGCGCGCGAGTAAGCCTTGCCGATCTTGTCGTCGAGGCCGAGCCGCTCCGCCGACTGCGCCAAGCGCACCAGCCGCTCGACCAGCACCGGCGACTCGCTCTCTTTGCGCGTCAACATCTCGAGCACCGGCACGAGATCTTCGTAGCGCTCGGCCTTCCACAGCAGCTCGGCCACGCGCTCGCCCGCTTCGACGTGCTCGGGATCGACCGCCAGCGCGTCCAGATAGAGCTGCGTCGCCTTCTTGCCGTCGTCGAGCCCGTCGAAGATCTCGCCCGCCTCGACGTAGAGGCGCGTCTTCTCCAGCCGATTCGTCGTGTGCGGCACCGCTTCCACGAGCAGCTTGGCCGCCTTCAAGAACTCGCCATGCTTCCGATAAATCTCGACCAGCGCCGTCATCGTCGGCACGTGCGTCGGGTCGAGCTCGAGCGCGCGCACGAAGCGCGTCTCGGCCGCGCGCGCGTCGCTCAGCTTGCCGGCATAAATCTCGCCGGCGCGGAACACGTGCTCGAGCTTCTCCGCCTTCACTTCCGCGATCTGCGCGCGCCGCTCGAGCACGTCGGCCGCCTTCTGCCACTCGCTCGACTTCTCGTACAGCCGCGTCAACGCCGCCATCGTCTCGCCGTGGTTCGGCAGCGCCGTCTCGACGTCGAGGAACGCCTCGATGGCGCGCGCCGGATCGCGCAGCTCGTTCTCGTAAATGGCGCCGATCTGCGCGTGCAGCTCGCCCGCGATCGGCGGCGGCACGATGGCCGCGTGCCGACGCAGGACGTCGACGAGCGCGTCCCACTTCTTGTCGGCGCGATAAAGCCGCTCGAGCGAGCGCAGCGCGTCTTCGGAGCGGCTGTCGACGGAGAGCAGCTTCTCCAGGCACTCCTCGGCACCGTCGGCGCCGCCCGGCAGCTCCTCGTACAACGAAGCCATGCGGCGATAGAGCGCCGCTCGCTCGCGCGGCTCGGCCACGTCCGCCTGCCGTCCGAGGCTCTCGATGTAACGCTGCTCTTGCCCGTCGGCTTTGTAGAGCCGCTCGAGCGCGCGCAGGACGTCGAGATCGCGCGGCTCGGCCGTCGCCAACGCCTCGTAGCGCACGATCGCTTGTGTGCGATCGTCGATGCGCTCGAAGAGCGAGGCCGCTTCCATGCGCAACGCCCGCGCGTCGTCGGGCGACGTCGCCTCTTGCGCCGTCGCGCGTTCGTCGAGCAGCGGCGCCAAGTCGCGCCACTGCGCGTGCACCCGGAACAGCTGCTCGAGCGCGGCGCGCGCGTCCTGATCGGTCGCGTCCTTCGCCAGCGCCGCGCGGTAGGCCGTCGCCGCCGCGTTGGCGTCGCCGAGGCGCGTCTCCAAGACTTCGGCTTGCAGCACGAACTGGCCGGCCGCACCGAGCGCCGCCGCCAGCTCCTGCCAACGCTCGAGCCGACGCAAGAGCTGCAGCCGAAGCTCGGCGGCGTCGGCCAGGTTGGGCTCGAGGTTCAAGGCTTCGTCGAGCGCCGTCAGGGCATATTCGGCGGCGTTGAGCTTGTCGCCGTAGAGCCGCGCCAGCCGCAGCCACGTCTGCGCGCGCTCGTCGTCGGGCAGCGTCGGCACGACTTCGGTCAGCTCGCTGAGCAGCTCGTTCCACATGCCGGTCGCTGCCGCCAGCCGCTCGAGGTCGTCCCACGCCGAAGCGCGCGGATGCTCCTTATATGCGGCGATGCGCGCCGTGAACGCGCGCGACAGATCGCCGACGCCGGCCTCGAAGATGCGACCGACGTCCTCGAGCAGCTCGGCGCGACGCGCGGCTTCGCCCTCGACGCCGACACGGCCGAGCTGCAGATCGACGAGCCGCTCCCAATCGGCCAGCTCGCGCAGCTTCACGGTCAGCTGGTCGAGCCGCTCGATGCCGTCTTGGCGCGTCGGATCCTCGGCCAAGAGCAGGAGCCAGCCTTCGAAGTCGTCGTCGTCGGGCAGCGCCGGTCCGCCGTTGCCGACGGTGGCCTTGAGCGCGCGCGCCAACGCCACCACGTCCTCGGCCTCGAGCACGCGAATGCGATAGGCCGCGTACAGCTCCTCGCGCTCGATGGCGCCGAGGCCGGGAATGACCGCGTAATGCTCGGCGTCGCCGGCGCGCGCGCCCGACAAGACGCGCTCGAGGAGTATACCTAGATCGGGATCTTGGCCTTCGAAGCCGACGAACAGGAACGAGCGCGAACGATAGAGATCGTGCGCCACCGAGCGATAACCGCCGTCGGCGAGCGC
The DNA here is from genome assembly GCA_963785725.1 of uncultured delta proteobacterium. GTDB lineage: Bacteria > Myxococcota_A > Polyangia > Palsa-1104 > Palsa-1104 > JAQBQH01. Next base: position 140,235 of record CAWAWS010000004.1, read on the forward strand.
CGCTTGCACGTCCTCGGCCGAGAACACGACCGTCTCGGCGCGCGCCGGATCGCCGAGCGCCTTGAAGATGAAGCGCGCTTTGCCGTCGGCCGCGAGCGCGACGTGATCGTGCGGCGTGTAGATGCGCGGCACCTGCCCGTCACGCGTGAAGGCACGCTCGAAGGCGTCGTCCCACGTCGTCGTCACGACGGCGCGGAACGGCAGCTCGCCGAGCAGACGCACGGCGTCCGACAGCTCGGCCGTCGGCGTCGACGCGCGCTGCAATTCGCCGGCGAAGCGCTCGCCCAAGCGGCGACGCACGAAGCCGGCGGCGGCGAGCGGCCGGCGATCGAGGACGCGGCGCGCCTCGGAGGCGTCGCCTTCGGGCAGCGCGGCCAGCACTTTATCGACGGTCGCGCGATAGGTTCGGATTTCGCCGCTGCCGAGGCGCGCTCCGGCGCACAAGACGGCGCGACCGTTGCGCAGCCGCTCGGCCAGCGCGACCAGCTCGGGCGCGATGGCGACGGGCGCCTCTTCGTCGTCGCCGGCGTCGTCGGCGGTCATGTCGATGACGAGGCCGGACGCGGGCGCGGCTGGTCCATCGCCGATGACTTCGGGCTCGTCGTCGACGGCGCCGGCCGCTTGCGCGGGGACGTCGGCGATGACTTCGGGCTCGCTGTCGACGACCGCGGCCGGCGCCGGCGAATCGTCGACGACATCGGTCTCACCGACGGCCGCGACGGCCGGCGCATCGGCGATGACCTCGGGCGCGTGGTCGACAGCCGCTGCCGTCGCCGGCGCGTCGTCGATGACGTCGGGCGCCGCGTCGACGGGCGCTTCCGGCGCGGTCGTCGTCACCGTCGCCGCGTTCGTCACGACCGGCGCCGCCTGGTGGCGATTCTCCCGCTTCTGCCGCTTGCGATCCTTGCGACTGCCTTTCGGCGCCTCGGCCGTCGCATGGGGTTGCAGCGCCGTCGCTGGTGCCGAAGCTGCGGGCGCGTTGCCGCTCGCATTCGGGGTTGGCGTGGTGAGGTCTTTCGCGTCGCCCGAGCCATCAGCGGTGGTGCCGTCAACCATGTGCACACTCCAGTCCTACGCAGAATTCGCGTAGCACGAGCGTGAGCGACAATTCAATTGTTACGCGTGAATCGACGCGCCACGCAGGTCGAAGTTACCAATTGGAATCACTTTATCGCCGATCTCAACAAATGTTGAGACGCAACGATGCAAACGGAGTGTTGCGCGCCGGTGACGTGACGCGGTCAGTCGCCCGCGTCGATACCGTCGACGCCGTAGAGATCGGGCGGAAAGTAATCGCCGTCGATCGTGAACAGCGAGCTGGTGCAGGTGGCGCCGAGATGGACCGACTCGACGTCGGTGCCGAGCAAGGTCACGCCGCCGTAGGCTTCGAAGTGGACGTCGACGAGCTTATTTCCCGGGAAGCCCGACGGCCACGTCAACGCGCCGTAGACATCGGAGATGTCGCCCGGCGTATGCGGCAGCGTCACCGAAGCCGGCGGCGTGTTGGTGAAGACGACGACGCGATCGGCCAATTGCGCGTTCTCGTCGAGCTCGATGTCCATGGTGAGCTGTCCCGGCGTGCACTTCGTCTTCGAGCCGCACGCGACGAAGACGACCGAGGCCAACAGCAGCGACGCAGACGACAAGGCTAAATAGGTTTTGGTACGCATGCGCCAAGCCTAGCATACCGTCGCGCTCGTTGACCCTATCGCCGCTGACGGCTACAACCGAGTCGTGCTCGCCGCCGTCCGCGATATTTATCGGCAATCGAAGAAGAAGCGCGACAACTTTTGGACCGAGTGGGTCTCGCGCCCGCCCGCGGCCGTGATCGTCTGGATGCTGCGTCCGACGCCGATCACGCCCAACCAGGTGTCGTTCGTCGCCATCGCCGTCGCCGCCGCCGGCTGCGCCGCGCTCATCTTCTGGCCCACTTGGCTCGGCCTCATCGTCGCCGGCCTGACGCTGCAGCTGGCCTACGTCATCGACTGCGTCGACGGTCAGCTGGCGCGCCTCAAGTCGATGACGTCGCCCGCCGGCGCGCTGCTCGACTTCATGCTCGACGAGGTCAAGGCGTTCCTGGTCATCGGCTCGTCGGTGACGCGGCTCTACTTGCAGACGCACGATCCGCGCTGGCTGCTGTTCGGCTTGGGCGGCCTCTTCGCCGCCGCCGTCGGCATCACGCTGACCTCGTTCATGCGCCGCCCCGAATATCTCGAATACACCGGCGCGCCGCCCATCCCGCCGGCGACGGAGCGCGGCGATCACGCGCCCAAGTCGTTATCGCCTTTGGCCTTGGTAGAAGCGCTCGGTAAATACGTTTTGCATTATCCGAGCTGGTTTCTCTTCGTGTGCGCGTTCAATCGTCTCGATATCTTCGTCTACGCATATTTGAGCGCGCATATCCTTTATTTGGGACGCTCGAGCCTGATCGTTTTGATCAAGCTGGGACGGCCCGCGCGCAAGAAGGTGGTGTCATGAAGGCCATCATCGTCGCCGCCGGAATGGGCCGTCGTCTCGCGCCCTACACCGACGATCGCCCGAAAACGCTGGTCGAGATCAACGGCAAGTCGATCTTGCAGCGGCAGATCGACGCCTATCGCGCCGCCGGAATCGACGACATCATCATCGTGCGCGGTTATATGAAGGAGCTGATTCAGGTCGAAGGCGCGCGCTATTTCGATAACGATCAGTTCCGCGAAAACAATATTCTAGTTTCGTTGTTCCATGCCGAATCGGCGATGGATGACGGGTTCCTGTTTTCTTATTCCGATATCGTATTTCGCCCCGAAGTCGTTCGTACCGCGCTCGATACGCCGGGTGACTATGCGCTCGTGATCGATCGTCGCTGGCACGAGGCTTATGTCGGCCGCCTGAATCATCCCGTCGAGGAGGGTGAGGTCGCCAAGGTCGTCGGCGATCGCGTGACGCTGGTCGGCAAGAAGACGATGCCGGCCGACGAAGCGACCGGCGAATTCATCGGCCTGGCGCGCTTTTCGGGCGCGGCCGCCAATCAGATGCGCGCCCGTTATCACGAACGCAAAACCGAATATTTGGATAAGCCTTACGGCCGCGCGCCGCGATTCCAGGTCGCCTACTTGACCGACCTGTTGAATGATCTAATCGGCAGCGGCGCCATCATGCGGCCGGCCTTCATCGACGGCGGCTGGCGCGAGATCGACACCGTCGAGGATTTGGAGCGCGCCAAGCCGGTCGTCAGCTGGTGAATCGAATATGAAAATACTCATTATCGACGCTTTTTCCGAAGCGCATTTGGAGGCATTCGCGGCGCTCGGTTTGGCCGTCGAATATCAGCCGACGATCGCGGCCGAGGATCTACCGCGCGCCATCGCCGACGCCGGAATCCTGGTCGCGCGCAGCAAAGAGGTGAAAGCGGCGGCGATCGAAGGCGCGCGGGCGTTGGCGTTGATCGTGCGCGCCGGCGCCGGCGTCAACACCATCGACGTCAAAGCGGCCTCTGCGCATGGCATCTACGTCGCCAATTGCCCGGGCAAGAACGCGGTCGCCGTCGCGGAATTGACGCTGGCGCTGCTCTTGTCGCTCGATCGGCGCATCCCCGATCAAGTGCGCGATCTGCGCGCCGGGCAGTGGAACAAGAAGGAATATTCGCAGGCCGATGGGCTGTTCGGGCGCACGCTCGGCATCGTCGGGATGGGCGCGATCGGCCAAGAAGTGGCGCGGCGGGCGCGCGCGTTCGGCATGCACGTCGTCGCCTGGTCGCGCTCGCTCGACGACACGCGCGCCGCCGAGCTCGGCGTCGAGCGCGTGCGCACGGTGGCCGAATTGTGCGGCCGCGCCGACGCGGTGACGCTGCACGTGGCGCTGGCGCCGGAGACGCGCGGGCTCATCGGCGAGGCGGCGCTCGGGCGCATGAAGACCCGCGCCATGCTCATCAACATGGCGCGCAGCGAGATCGTCGATTCGGCGGCGCTGGCGCGCGCGATCGCCGAGAAGCAGCTGCGCGTGGCCAGCGACGTCTTCGACGGCGAGCCCAAGGCGGCGACCGGCGCCTTCGCCGACGCGCTCGGCCGCAGCATTTACGGCACGCATCACGTGGGCGCGTCGACAAATCAGGCGCAGGCGGCCATCGCCGACGAGACGGTGCGCATCGTGCGCAGCTTCGTCGAGCGCGGCGAGGTGCCGAACTGCGTGAACCTGGCGACGCGTTCGCCGGCGGCGTTCCAGCTGCTCGTGCGGCACCTCGACCAAGTGGGCGTGCTGGCGGAGGTGTTGGGCGCGATTCGTCGTCACGACATCAACGTCGAGGAGATGGAGAACACCATTTTCGAGGGCGCCCGGGCGGCGAGCGCGAAGATTCGGCTGGGCGCGCGGCCGCCGGCCGAGCTGCTCGACGAGATCCGCGAGCGCGCCGCCGTCCTGCACGTCGACGTCGTGGAGCTGCCGTGAGCGAGATTGCGGTCACTCCGTCGTCGGATGCGTGGGTTCGCGCGGCGCTCGCCGACCTTCCGACGCTGCTCATCGATCATGCGCACTGCGAGAAGAAGGCGGCCTCGACGGCGGTGCGCTTCCTCTTCAAGTATCCCGAGTGGCCACAGCTGGTCTCGGCGATGTCGAAGCTGGCGCGCGAGGAGCTCGTCCATTTCGATCGCGTCTTGCGCGAGCTGGCCGAGCGCGGCGTGCCGTTTCGCGCGCTCAGCGCGGCCGGTTACGCGGCGGCGCTCTTCACGCACTTTCGCGCCGACGAGCGCGGCCGCCGCGTCGACGAGATGCTCGCTTGCGCGCTCATCGAGGCGCGCAGCCACGAGCGCTTCGTGCGCCTGCAAGCGGCGCTGGCGGCGCTGCCGCAGACGGCCGAGAACGCGCGCCTGGCGGCGTTTTACGACGATCTGGCGGAAGCCGAGGCGCGTCATGGCGGGCTCTACGTCGCGCTGGCGGAGGAAGCGGCCGGCGGCGACGTCTCCGCGCGTTTGGCCGAGCTGACCGCTTTGGAGGCGGAGGCGATCTCGCGCCCGTCGCAGCCGCTGCGCATGCACGCCGGCGGCTGAGTCGCGGCAAACCTGCTGCGCGTGGGATCGGTCGCGGCGGTTTGAAACGGCGGTCGGGTTAGACGGCGCGGCGGGCGGCGCTGGTGAGCACGGCGGCGGCGGTGAGACAGCCGATGCCGAGGGCGGTCGAGCCGGCGTGCGCGAGCGTGAACGAGCCGCCGAGCAGCGCCAACGCCGCGCACAGCCCGAGCGTCGTCGGCAGCGAGCCGTCCGGGCCTTCGCCGTTGAGATCCAACAGGAAACCGGGCGAACGATAGGGCTGAAACAGCTCGTCGGACGCCGGCGGCTCGGCGCGATCGGCCGGAAGCTTGCTTGCGTCGGTCATGCTGGCAGAACGCCCGCGCGCGACCGCTTTGTTCCCGCCGTCAGCCTTTACCGCAGAAATCGGTCATCGGCGGGGCGCACACGCCGATGGCGCTGGTCTTCATGTTGGCGCAGCAGGCCAAATCGCTGCGGCACGGCTGGGTCAGGCCGCAGTTGGGCATGCACAAGGTCGTGCCCTCGACGGTGACGCAGCTGGCGCCGAGGTCGAGGCAGGCGGTGGTATTGGTCGTGACGCACGTGCGGCTGCAGATGCCCATCGTGTCTTTGGCGCCGAGGTGATAGCAGGTGTAGGGCGCGACGCAGTCGGTGCCGCACGGGTCGCCGAACGTCGGCAGCGGCTGCGCGATGTCGGGACCGCTCGGTGGCGCGGCGTCGGCTGGGCCGCCGTCGCTTTTGCCGACCGACAAGTCGTTGGCGACGATGCCGCCGCCGCCGCCGCCGCTGCCGTTACCGCCGTCGTTACCGAAGTGAAAGCGCGAGAAGTCGTCGACGGCGCTGCAGGCCCCGGCCACGACAATCAAGGCGAAGGCGAGCAATCGCATCATGGACGACCTCAAAAGTGGACGGCCAAGCCGCCGTTCGTTGGCAACAGCCGCGCGTGCGCCACCGGGCGACGCGACTCCAAGATGAACAGCACGGTGCCGGCGACGACGGCCGCGGCGCCGACGCCGATGAGCACGTCGGTCGACAACGCCAGCGCCTTGCCCGAGCTCTGCTCATCCCGCAGGGTTTGGTTGCCGCTGGCACATATTTTATTCGGACATTTGTTGTTCAGGTCGTCGTAGCCCAGCTGCGCGGCGACGCCGGTGCCGATGGCCGCCAGCAGCAAGCCGACGCCGACGCCACCGACGACGAGGCTGACGACGTGGCGGGTGCGCGACGGCGGCGTCGTCACGAGCGCCGGCCCGCTCGGATTCGCGACCGGCGGCGGCGCGACCACCGCCTTGCGCTGCTCGGCCGTGCGCCGGTCCTCGAAGTTCTTGATGCGCGACTCGATGACGGCGCGATCGGGCGCGTCCGGCCGCTCGGTCAGATACTGCCGCAAGGAGGCGATGGCTTCGTCCCAGCGCGACAGCCGCTCGTAGCAGACGCTGATGTTGTAGAGCAGATCGGGCCGCTGCGAGAGGCGATGCGCCTCGTTGAACTCTTTGACGGCGTCGGTGTAGTTGGCCTGCTCGTAGTAGGCGGAGCCGGCCAGAAAGTGCGCCTTGGCCGCGTCTTCGTCGGCTTGAGTCGGGAACGTCTGCGCCGCTGCCGTCGCGGCAAAAGCCAAGCTGGCGGCCCATATCGCCGCCAAAAGCAATCGCATAGTGCCGCCGAGAATAGCACGGCAGCCTGCGCCGTCCGTGCGTTCTTCGCGCCTGGCGAACAATTCGCGATTGTCGGCGGTTAACCCCAACCGAGGCGCTTCGAGATGATCTCCTTCATGATCTCGGACGTGCCGCCGCCGATGGTGATGAGTCGCGCGTCGCGCCATTGCCGCGAGATCGGGAACTCGTCGGAGTAGCCGAAGCCGCCGTGCGCTTGCAGGCAGCGGTCGACCGTCTTGTTGAGCAGCTCGCCGCCGAACAGCTTGGCCATCGTGATCTCTTTGACCGCGTCCTGCTTGCGGTTGAAGAGGTCGACGGCGCGATAGGTGAGCCAGCGCGCGGCCTCGATCTCCGTCGCCAGCTCGGCGAACGTGTGGCGCCACACTTGGAACTTCAAGATCGGGCGGCCGAACGCGCTGCGCTCCGTCGTGTAGCGGATGGTGTTGTCGAGCGCGTACTGCGCGCCGGCGACGGACTTGACGGCCGCGATGAGCCGCTCGCCCTGGAAGTTCATCATGATGTAGTAGAAGCCCGCGTTCTCCTCGCCGAGCAGGTTGCGGCGGGGATGCGGCAGTCTTCGAAGTCAGCTCGGCCGTGTCGGACGCGTGGTTGCCGAGCTTGTCGATCTTGCGCGCGACCTTGAAGCCCTTTGGCGTCCGTCGGGAAGAGCACGAGCGAGATGCCGCCGTAGCCCTCGTCGCCGGTGCGCACGGCGAGCGTGATGAAGTCGGCGCGCGTGCCGTTGGTGATCCAACATTTGGCGCCGTTGATGACGTATTCGTCGCCGACACGACGCGCGGTGGTGCGGATCGACGCGACGTCGCTGCCGCAGTTGGGCTCGCTGACGCCGAGCGCGGCGATGCGCTCGCCCTTCAGCGCCGGGACGAGGAATTCGTCTTTTTGCGCGCGCGTGCCCAGCTCGTTGATGATCGGCGTGGCCATCGTCGACTGCACGGCGAGCGACATGGCGACGCCGGCGCAGTTGGCGCGCACCAGCTCCTCGCCCCACACGGCCGTGTACCACCAATCGCCGCCCGAGCCGCCGACGTCCTCCGGATAGGACGCGCCCAAGAAGCCCATCTCACCGGCTTTCTTGAAGATCTCGCGCGGGAACAGCTCCGCTTTCTCCCACTCGTTGGCGTTCGGCGTCAGCTCTTTGAGCACCCAATCGCGCAGCGTCTTGCGGAAGATCTCGTGCTCTTCGCGGAAGAAAGTAGTTAGCATGCGAAATATTTCGCACACAAAGTAATTGCCGTCAACGCCTCTGCGACAGCGAGAATGGACCTACAGTCGGCGCGCCCGGGCGACATCCGTCGCGTCGGGGCAGCGACGTATTCGTACGATTGCGCGCGCTCTTCTTGCCGCTCGCGCGTTCGTCGCGCTAGACTCGAAGATCATGGCAGCGCCCCGCGTCCTGGTCGTGGACGACGACCCGTGGATCCTTCGCATGGTTTCCACTTTGCTCGAGAAGCGTGGCTACGCCATCACCACCGCCAGCGACGGTGAAGAGGGCTTGATGCGCGCCGATGCCGTGCGCCCCGACCTCATCATCACCGACGTCATGATGCCGAAGTTGGACGGCTGGTCGTTGGTGCGCGCGCTGCGTTCTCGCGCCGAGCTGACGCTGGTGCCGGTGATCTTCTTGACGGCGCTCGGCGGCGAGGAGGATCGCATCCGCGGCTTCCGGCTCGGCGCCGACGACTACTTGCCCAAGCCGTTCCGCTTCGAAGAGCTCGACCTGCGCGTCGCCAATGCGCTCAAGAAGGCGAAGGTGACGCAGCAGAAGGCCGAAGAGGTGATGCGCGCGCCGCACGAGCCGCCGCCGTTGCCGGGCAAGAAGCCGGCGGGTATTCACGGCACGCTCGAGCAGCTCGGGTTGTCGTCGCTCTTGGTGATGATCGAGATGGAGCGCAAGAGCGGCATCTTGCGGCTCGAGCGGATGGGCGCGACGGGACGCGTGTTCGTGCGCGAAGGGCGCGTCATCGCCGCGCGGCTCGACGGCGATCGCGCGCCGGCCAACGCGCGCAAAGGCGCCGAGGCGGTCTACCATTTGCTGACGTGGGTCGACGGCCGCTTCGACTTCTCGGCGGTCGACGTCGACATGGAAGACGAAGTGAAGTCGACGACGACTCATATCCTGATGGAAGGCGCGCGGCTGATCGACGAGGGCAAGCGTTAGGATCCATCGCGACGGATGTAGACGCGTCGCGAGCGGTCCAAGTGTAAGGCGGAGCGAGCACCGGAGCGGAGCGGGCTCTCGCCCGTGAGCACCGGCCGGTTCCTCGCTGGTGCGGGCCGACGACGATAGTCGACGGAGCACAGCGACAACGCGGCGATTGGGCGCGCAGCAGCTTCTACGGTCGGCGCAGCTCGAAGCGCAGCATGCGCGGGTTGCCGCCTTCACCGATGAATCCGAGGCCGCTCTTTTCGAGCACGCGGATCGCCTGCTCGTCGCCGGCGAGCACGCGCGCGCGGATGATGCGGACGTCGTCGTGCGAGAACGCCCAGTCGATGAGCGCGCCCAACGCTTCGATGGCGTAGCCGCGGCGCTGGAATTGCGCCAGCATCGAGTGGCCGATGTCGACGCCGCCGTCGCCGTCGGGCTTGCCGTGGAAGCCGAGATTGCCGACGAGCGTCGGCGACTCCTGCTGCACGGCGTACCAAACCGACCAGCCGACCAGCGTCGCGTCGGCGGCGAGGCGGCGCGGCAGGCTCGCCTGATCGTCGGCGAACAGCGGCGGTGGCCACGCCGGCGGCACCGTCGCCTGCAGTGCGGCGGCGAGCGCCGCGTGGTCGTTGTCGCGCGTGCCGTCGCTGTCGAGGCGGGCGAGCTCGGCGGTGGCGGCGATCAGCTCCAGGCGGCGCGTGAACAGCCGCGGCGCATCGTCTTGCACGCCGCTAATGTACCGCATCGTGCGCGCGACGCCCGCTGCGAATTACGCGCGCGTTTGCTGCGCGCGGCGTAGGCGGCGCGCCTCTCTGCTGACGAGCCAGATGCCGAGCCCGATGAACGCGCCGCCGACGTAGGTGTCCGCCGACGGGCGCTCGTCGAGCCGAGCCGCGGCCATGAGCGCGCCCACGATCGGCTGCACGTAAATGTAGATCGCCACCAACGACGCCGGCGCGCGGCGCAGCGCGAACATGTTGAGGAAATAGGTGCCCACCGTCGGTGAAATGACGATGTAGGCGACGTAGCCCCACGTCTTCGGCGACAAGGAAGACGCGGCGTGAATGAGCGGCCAGGCGCCGAACGGCAAGACGCCGAGCGTGCCGAAGACGAAGGTCCAGGTGACGACGGTGAGCGGGCGATATTTCGCCAACAGCCGGCGCGAGATGACGAGGTAGATCGAGAACGACAGCGAGTTCAGGACGACGAGCAGGTTGCCGACGAGGCGCCCGCCGCTCGTCTGAAAACGGCCGGCGCCGACGATGATCATCGCGCCCACGCAGGCGACGCCGAGGCCGACGATCTTGCCGACGGTGGCCGCCTCGCGCTTCAAGACGACGGCGACACCGACGGTGAAGACGGGGATGGTGGCGCCGATGACGACGGCGTTGGTCGCGGTCGTGCGCTGCAAGCCGAGGATGAAGATGAGCATGTTGGCGGTGACGCCGAAGAACGCGTAGGCGGCGAGCTCGGGGAAGTCGCGGCGGTCGACTCGTTCGCGGCCGGTGACCAGCCAGGCGACGAGCATGATCAGCGTCGCCGCCGAGACGCGGGCGCAGATGAGCGCGAACGGCGACAGCTCGACCAGCGCCAGCTTGCCGACGATCGACAAGGACGCGAACATGAGCTGCACGGCGACGAGCGCCGCGTGCACGGACGCGGGGATGCGCGCTTCGGAGTCGTTCACGGCTTATCGGATGCGCGCGGACATTGGTTGCGTCTCGATTTCGAACGTTGAATCGCGATGACGTCGCCGGCGACGCCTACGGCACCGTGTCTTCGGCCTCTTCTTCCAGCTCGCCCGTGTCGCCGCCTTCGATGCCGTACTTCTTCATCAGCTTGCGGAAATACTTGCGGTCGATGTCGGCCTCGCGCGCCGCGTGCGAGATGTTGCCCTTGTTCTTCTTCAGCAGCGTCACGATGTAGTCGCGCTCGAAGCTGGAGACCCAGCGCTCCTTGGCGTCCTTGAACGTCGAGTCGACGTCGGCGCCGGCGACGACGATCGGCTGCGACGTGCCGCCGGTGCGCCGCGGCGCCGACTCCTCGCCGCGCACGGTCTCCGGCAGATCGCGCGGCTCGATGAGCTCGCCCTCGGCGAAGCTGACGGCGCGCTCGATCGTGTTGACCAGCTCGCGCACGTTGCCCGGCCACTTGTAGGCCGCCAGCAGATCCATCGACGCGCGCGAGAGCCGCGGTAATCTTCGGCCGATCCGTCGGGCTTCTTGTTGTAGGTCGCTTCCGACAGGAAGTGTTTGACGAGCAGCGCCAAGTCATCCGTGCGCTCGCGCAGCGGCGGCAAGAACACGCGCACGACGCTCAAGCGATAGAACAAATCCTGGCGGAAACGGCCGGCGCGCACCTCGTCCTCGAGGTTGCGGTTGGTGGCCGCGATGATGCGCACGTCGACCTTGATCGGCTTATTGGACCCGACGCGACGAATCTCGCGCTGCTCGAGCGCGCGCAGCAGCTTCGGCTGCAGGTCGATCGGCAGCTCGCCCAGCTCGTCGAGGAAGAGCGTGCCGCCGTGGGCCATCTCGAACAGGCCCTGGCGCGTCATGATGGCGCCGGTGAACGAGCCCTTCTCGTGGCCGAACAGCTCCGACTCGATCAGGTTGTCGGGCACCGCGCCGCAGTCGAAGACCATGATCGGCCCCGACGCGCGCGTCGACAGCTCGTGGATGGTCTGCGCGACGACTTCCTTGCCCGTGCCGGTCTCGCCTTCGATGACGACGGTCGTGGCCGTGGGCGCGATCTTCTCGAGCATGGTGTAGAGCTCGCGCATCTTGACGTGCCGCCCGACCATGCGCCCGAGCTTCTCTTTGCGCGACGGCAGGATCTCCACTTTCTCGTCGGCGGCGTGGAACTTGACCTCGGTGTTGCCGAGCCCGATCGTGCAGCCGGGCTTCAAGTACGCCTCTTTGATGCGCACGCGGTTGATGAACGTGCCGTTCGTCGAGCCGCAGATCGACGAGCAAGTAGCTGGTGTCCTCTTGCACGATCTTGCAGTGGTAGCGCGACACCGTGTCGTCGCTGACGACGAGGTCGTTGTCCTCCATCGCGCCGACGGTGATGCTGCCCTTGTCGAACGTGTGCTCGCGCGCGCGCCCGCCGACGTTGGTGATGAGCTTGCACTTGCGTAGGTGCAGCGTCGCCGGCTTGACGCCGTCGTAGTGCACCTTGGTCGGCGGCACGTAGTCGGGAAACTTCTTCGGCCCCGGCGGCGGCGCTCCGAAGCTGGGATCAGGTGGGGTCATCCGACCCTAATTCTCCGTTGAAAGTATTCCAACGTCAAGAAGGACGGGGACTTCCGTTTCCCCTACGACGTTGGTCCGCGCTGTCCGATTCTTGTACAATCGTTGCCGCTTGCTGGGCGACGTTCAAAGATTGAACACGCTACGCGATCAACTCGATGGGCTGCCCGAAGGTGAAGGGCGCGCCTACGTCGAGTCGGAGATCGCGGCGCTGCTGATCGATCGCGGCGACTACGGGCAAGCGCTCGTGCACCTCGGCGGCGCGCGGCGGGCGACGGGTGAGCCGCGCCTCCGCGATCGCGTCGACATGCTGACCGGCGTGGCGCTCTTGCGGCGCGGCGAGGTCGAGCGCGCCGAGCCGCACCTGGAGCGGCAGCTCGAGAGCGCGCGCGAGCGGCGCGACCTCGAAGCGGAAGCGCGCGCGTTGCTGCATTTGGCCGAGGTTTACCGGCGTCGCGGCGAAGCGCCGCGGGCGGCGCGCGCGATCGAGCGGGCGCGGTTTTACTTCGAGTCGCACCCCGACGCGGCGGCGCTGGCGGCGACATACACCTGTCGCGCCGAGCTGGCGTTGGCGGGCGAAGATTGGGCGCGCGGCGAGGAGTGGGCGCAGCGCGCGGCCGAGCTGGCGGCGTCGGTGCTGGCGATCGCGGCCGAGGCGGCGGCGCTGGTGACGCTCGGTCGACTGCGCGGCAAGCGCGGCGCCGTCGCCGAAGCGGAGGGTGCGCTCGGGCGCGCCATCGAGCTGTTGTCGACGGCGAACATGCCGCGCGAGCTGGCCGAAGCCTACTTCGCGTACGGCCACCTGATCGGCGACTCCGGCGACGACCCCCGCGACGCCGCGCGCGTAGGCTCGGCGGCGACGTTCATCGCGCGCGCCCAAGAGCTGTTCCGCGAGCACGGCGCGCTGGCCGACTTGGAGCGCGTGCGCCAGGCGTTCCAGCGTTTCGGCCGGCGCGCGACCGATCAAGTGGCCGCCGCCGAGCTGCGCGAATTGGGCGAAGGGCTGCGCGCGTCGCGGCTCGACGTCACGCGCCAGGTGCACAAGCTCGTCGACGCGGTGGAGCAGGGCATCGGCCGCGTCGACGGCGAGCTGCCGTCGGTGGCGCGCGGCAAGCTGCACGCCATCAGCCGCGAAGCCGTGGCCGCCGAGCGCGCGGTGACGACGGGCGTCGAGGCGCTGGCCGAGGCCGAGGCGCGCCTCGTGGCCGCGCTGCAGACGATGGTCGTCGAGCGCGAGAGTGTGCGCACGCTGCTCGATCTCTGTCGCGCGCTGACGTCGATCGAGGATCCGCTGCGGGTGACGCACGAGCTGTGCAAGATGGCGGCGCAGCTGACGGGCGCCGATCGCGCGTTGGTGACGCTCGTCGAAGGCGATCGGCTGGAGCTGCGCGCGTCTTTGCGCATGCCCAACGTCGCCGGCGAGGCCGGCTGGCGCGACGCGATGGACGGCGTGCGCGCCGGCGGCGGCGCCCGGCTCGTCGGTGCGCGCGCCGGCGTCGCGGCCGAGCCGCCGGCCTCGGCTGGCGGGCAAAACGCGCGGCTGACGCGCGATCCGCACGGCGACGAGCCGCGCCTCGGCCACGCGCTGGTGACGCCGCTGCGGGTCGGCGAGCAGCTGCTGGGTGCGATCTACGTCGACAAAGAGCTGTGCGGCGGCCTGTTCACGCCGCATGACCTCGAGCTGTTGACGATGTTTTGCGCGCAAGCGGCGACGATCCTGCAGAGCACGCAGACGGCCGACACGCAGCGGCGCGCGCTGGCGGTGCGCACGGCGGCGCTGGACGCGATCGGCGACGGCCTGCTCGCCTTCGACGCGCGCGGCCGGCTCGTCGCGCTGCACGGCGCCGTCGCGCGCAGCCTCGGCGTCACCGTCGGCGCCGTCGCGGTCGAGCTGCCGGCGTTGGCCGCAATCGTGGCCGAAGCGAGCGCAACGGCCGGCGCGGCTTCGGCCGTCGTGCCGCTGGGTGGCGGCGAATATTGGGCGAGCGCGCGCCGGTCGACGACCGCGGCCGGCGGCGGCGATGACGCGGTCGCCGTCGTCGTCACGCTGACGGCGCTGTCGCGCGCGCAGGCGATGGCGCAGCGGCTCGCCGGCACGCCGGCGCGGGCCAGCTTCGCCGACCTCGTCGGGCGCGCGCCGTCGCTGCGCCGGCAGCTTTCGCGCGCCGAAAGCGCCGCCGCGGTCGGCGACGGCGGCGTCATCGTCATCGGCGAGCCGGGCAGCGGCAAGACGCTCTTGACGCAGGCGCTGCATCGCGCGTCGGCGCGCGCCCACGGGCCCTTCGTCGTCGTCGACTGCGCGGCGGTTCCGCGGGCGCTGCTCGAGGTCGAGCTCTTCGGCGCGAGCGGCGGCGCGGCCGGCAAGCTGGAGCTGGCCGCCGGCGGCACGCTGGTGCTCGAGTCGCTCGGCGAGCTGCCGTTGGCGCTGCAGGTCAAGCTCGCGGGCGCGCTGCAAGAGCGGCGCATTCGTCGCGCCGGCGGCGCGCGCGAGACCGAGCTCATGGCGCGCCTCGTGGCCACGTCGCGGCAGCCGCTCGACGACGATGCCGAAGGCGGGCTCGTCCGTCGCCTCGGCGCCGTGCCGATCACGCTGCCGCCCTTGCGCGATCGGCCGGGCGACGTGCCGCTGCTCGTCGCCCATTGGCTCGGCCCGTTGGCGGCGCGCTTCGGCAAGCGGCTGCGCGCGCTGGCGCCGCACGTGCTCGACGCCTTCGCCGCCTACGACTGGCCGGGCAACGTGCGCGAGCTGGAGCGCGTCTTGGAAGCCGAGGTCTATCGTGCGGCCGACAGCGAGACGGTCATGGACGTCGTGCCGCCGCTGCTTAAAACCCGCAGCACGATGACGAGCACGACGACGACGGCGCGGACGCTCGAAGAGAGTGAGAAAGAGCTGCTCATCTACGCGCTCGGGCAGCACGCCGGCTCGATCCCCGACGTCGCGCGCCAGCTCGGCATTTCGCGCGGCACTGTCTACAACAAGCTGCGCCGCTTCGCGCTCGATCCCGACCGTTTTCGCCGCGGATGACGACGCCGCGCAAAACGTGTGCTACGACCGAGGGCGTGATTGGTCGGCCGGAAACCATCGAGCATCAGTTCGTCGTCGAGAACGAGTGCGGCGGCTGGCGGCTCGATCGTTTCCTGCACAAGAAGATCCCGCGCCTCTCCCGGACGCGCGTGCAGCGGGTGATTCGCGGTGACTGTTGGATCGACGGGCGCGCCTGCCGGCCGTCGTCGACGGTGGTGGCCGGGCAGCGGGTGACGTTCCGCCGGCCGGCGCCGGTCGAGCCCGACGCGCCGCGCGAGCTGCCGGTACTGCATACGGACGCGCAGTTCTACGCGCTCGACAAGCCGGCCGGCATCGCCATGCATCCGACGGCGAAGTATCACTATTCGACGATCACGTCGGTGCTGCGCGAGAAGTTCGTCGACGAAGCGCTGCAGATTACGCATCGGCTCGATCTCGAGACGTCGGGCGTGCTGCTGATCGCGCGCAGTCGGGACTCGGCCGTCGCGCTCAAGCGCGCCTTCGCCAAGCGGCGCGTGCACAAGCGCTATCGCGCCATCGTGCACGGCGACTTCGCGGGCGATGAGGTCGTCGACGCGCCGCTCGGCCTCGCGGGCACGCTCGTGCGCGTCAAGATGGCGGTGCGCGCCGATGGGCTGCCGTCGCGGACGCGCTTTTCGCCGGTGTCGCGCCACGGTGATTACACGCTGGTCGACTGCTGGCCGGAGACGGGGCGGCAGCATCAGATTCGCGCGCACCTCGATCACATCGGCCATCCGATCGTCGGCGACAAGCTCTATCCCGACGAGAAGTTGTTCGCCGATTACCAAGATCACGGCTGGGACGCCGTGGCCGCGTCGTTGGCGCTGCCGCGCCAGGCGCTGCACGCGGCCGAGCTGCGTTTTCCGCATCCGATGACGGGGGAAGAGGTCGTCGTTCACAGCGCGCTGCCCGGGGATCTGCGCGCATTTCTGGAGGCCCAATGAGGCGATTGTCGATTTTGCTGTTGGTGGTGGCCGGCTGTGCGCACACGCAGGCGACGACGGAGACGCTGACGGCGCCCACGTTCCAGCAGCGCATGTCGAACGTCTATCAGCTGCTGGAAGCCGGTCGCGACGACGAGGCGGCGCGCGAGCTCGACGCGGCGAAGTCGGGCGCGGACGCCAAGCAGCTGCTCCACATCGCCTACGACGAGGCGACCATCGCGCTCGACAAAGAGGACTTCAGTAAGGCGCAACGGATCTTCGAGGCGCAGGCGGCGTCGGCCAAGGCCGAGCATCGCGCCGAGGACGAAGCGTGGCTGCACAACGCGCTCGTGTGGGTGCATTGGGCGACGGGCGATCGCGCGGGCGCGCTGGCCGAGAACGAGCAAGTCGCGGCGGTCGCCCGCGCGTCCTCGCTGTCCGACGACGACAAGCGCGGCATTCTCTTGCACTACTACTGGGACAAGGCCTATCTGCTCGTCGAGGATCACAAGGATGCCGACGCCGACGCGGCGCGCGCCGAGTTCGTGGGCACGGCCAAGGAGCCGAACGATCACGACGGGCTCGCGGTGCTGGCGGCGTTCTTCGCCATCGAGCGCGGCGACGCGGCGGGCGCGAAGACGGCCGCGGCGACGGTCGACGTCACCAAGGACGACGATCTGCAGGATCTGTATGTGTTGGCGCGCGCGATGGAGCTGGGCGGCGACGCGAAGACGGCGGAGTCGATTCGGCAGCGTATCCGCGCGGGCGCGCCCTATCCGATGAAGCCGCTCATGCTGCGCGAGATCGCCAAGGACGCGCGCAAGAAGTAACCGCCCGGTTACTTCGGCGCGCGCTAAGTAAACAGGCGTTTACTCGGCCAGCTCGAAGTCGGTGCGCGCCTGCGGGACCGACGGCTCGAGCAGCAGCGAGCCGGGCACGCCGCGCAAGGCCGGCGCCAGCAGGCGCGAGAGTAAGTCTTCGCCGGCGACGCGCTCGCCGCCGATGCCGAACAGCTGCAAGAGCTCGCTCAACAGCGTCGTGTCGTCGGGGATCGCCTCCAGCTTGACGCGTGCCTTCTCGGACAGGCCGGCGCGCTGCTTGGCTTCGGCGACGGCGTCCATGAGGCCGCCGTATTCGTCGACGAGGCCGTGGGCGCGGCCGGCCTCGCCCGACCAGACGTGACCGCGGCCGATGGCGTCGACCTCGGCCGTCGTCAGCTTGCGGCCGCGCGACACCTGCGCGACGAAGCGGCCGTAGAAATAGCGCAGCTTCTCCAGGATCAACACGCGCTCTTCGTCGGTGTACAGGCGCCACATGCTGTCCATGGCCGCGTGCGTGCCGCGCTCGTAGCTCTCGAAGCTGACGCCGAGCTTGTGGGCCAGGCCGCTGACGTCGAACTTGCCGGTGAAGATGCCGATGGAGCCGGTCAGCGTCGAGGGCTCGGCGTAGATGCGCGAGCAGGCGGCGGCGATGAAGTAGCCGCCCGACGCGGCCACGTCGCCGAGCGAGCAGATGACCGGCTTGACCGTGGCCGTGCGCTCGAGCTCGCGGGCGAGCACGTCGGAGGCGAGCGCCGAGCCGCCGGGGCTGTCGATGCGCACGACGATCGCCTTGACCTGCGAGTCGTCGCGCGCGCGCTGCAACGCCGCCAAGAGCGTCTGCATTCCCGTCAGGCGCATGTCGACGAGCGGGATGTACGCCGACTTGCCGTCGACGATGTCGCCGTCGACGAAGAGCACGGCCACGGCCGGCCGCTCCCAGTCGAGATCGCGCTCGACCGTCGTCGGCGGCGTGCGCAGGTTGTAGTGCCGGCCGAGCGCTTGCGTGATGGCCTCTTCGACCTCGTCGCCGTGGCGCAGTTCGTCGACGAGCCCGGCCTGCTTGGCGTCGACGGCGGTGTAAGGTCCGCGGTCGATCCAGTCGCGCACTTGGTCGGGCTTGACGCTGCGTGACTCGGCGATGCCGTTGACGAGGTGCGCGTAGGTGTCGCTGACGTAGGCTTCGCGCTGCTGTTTCGCCGGCTCCGACGAGCTGTCGCGCAGGTATTGTTCGGGCGCGCTCTTGTATTCGGCGATCTTGACGAAGTCGGCGCGCACGCCGAGCAAGTCACCGAGGCCGCGGAAGAACAGGCTCGTCGACGCCAACCCGACGAGCCGAATGCCGCCGGCCGGATCTTGGTAGACGCGCTCGGCGGCGGACGCGACGAAGTAGCCGCGCGTCGTGGTCTCGCCGATGTACGCGAAGACGTGCTTGCCGGCGCGGCGCAAGCGCATGAACGAGGCGCGTAACTCTTCGGCCGTGGCCCAGCTGCCGCCGACCTCGCCGATGACGACGACGATGCCGGCGACTTCGCGGTCGCGCTCGAGGCGGCGCATCCACGAGGTCAAGAGCGCCAGTTTGCGCGCGCCCAGCTGGCCCGTCAGCTCGATGCGCTCGAGGTGCGTCGGCCCTTGCCAGAACGTCGGATAGCGATCGCCGGAGAGGCGCCCGGCGACGGTGAAGCCGTGGGCGCGCGTCACGCCTTGGTCGCGCCCGAAGAGGCCGAACACTTGCGCGCCGATGTGCTCGAGATCGAGGGCGACGCCGAGCGCGGCGCGGATGTCGTTGACGGGCGCGGCGTCGAGGTCGATGTAGCGCTTCCACTCGAGGTCGCACTTGATCGTGACGCCGGCGGTGGGCGTGATCCACAGGCGAAAATGCGGGTCGATGTCTTCGCGCCGCTCGCCGATGCGCGCGCCCGCCGACAGCTCGACGACGTTGCTCGAGAACGGCCGCAGCGCGATCTCCGGCTCCCACACGCGCTGCAGCGGAAACTGCGCCACCGCCGGCGACGGCAAGTCATGCAGCACGAGCGCGGCCGAGATCCAGCGCGCCGGCCGCAAGCGTCAAGGCGACGTCGAGCGTGTCGATGCCTTGCGCCACCGGCCCTTGGTCGGCCCACACGTGCGCGTAATGCAGGCCGAGCGCGAGCGTCGAGAAGAGCCGCACCGCCAGCGCTAGGTCGAGCTTCTGCTCGTTGCCGAAGGGGAAATCGACCGGCGGGCGCAGCAGCTGCACGCCGATGCCGAGGCTGATGCGCGACAACAGCGGCAGCGGCGCGGCGAAGAAGAAGCCGTCGCCGCGCCCGCCGACGGTCTGCGCCGGATCGAGCTCGGAGTGCAAATAGACGCCCGACCACGACGGCAAGTAGGCCAGCGACGCCGGGTTCTTCTCGATGTCGCTGGCATCGGCATCGCCGGCGACGCCGACGGTCGGGTTGTAGACGCCGGGCGTGGGCGGCTCGCCGACCGGGATCTGCTTCGTCTGCGCGCGCGCCGACAGCGGCCAGATCAGGAAAACGAGCGCGACGGCGACGACGGTTTTACGCATGGGGCCGGCAGTATATGATCGGGTTCATGGCGGTGACCAACGCTGAGCTGCTACGACAGCACCCGCTTCTGGCGCGGCTGTCGTTGGAGCAGGTGCTACGCTTCGCGCAGGCGGGCGAGCTGGAGAAATTTCGCGCCGGCGAGGACATCGTCGTCGAAGGGACGCTCGGCGACTCGCTCTATCTCATTCTGTCGGGCAGCGCCGAGGTGCACGTGGGCGGCGGCGAGACGCGGCCGTTGGCGACGCTCAAGCCGGGCGAGTTCTTCGGCGAGATGTCGCTGGTCGAGCCGGCGGTGCGATCGGCGACGGTGCGCGCCGTCGACGACGCCGAGCTGTTTCGCGTGCCGCACTACGCGCTCGCGAACCTGCTCGAGGACGATCCGGTCGTCTTGCACCTCGTGCTGGTGACCGTCATTCGCGTCTTGTCGAAGCGGCTGCGCGACACGAACGGGCTCGTCGGCTCGGTCGAGAAGCTGTCGGAGTGGCTGGCGGCGTCGCTGGTCTGACCGCGCCGGCCTGAGGCTGAGCGCCCCGTAGCCGCTGGGAATCCGCCCACCGAGCGACCGGAGCACGAGCGCGTGAGCTCGGCGGCGTCTCGATCGCGAGACGGCGAGGCGTCGCCAACACCTTGCGGCGCAATGGCTTAGGCGCGCTCGCGGGCGTGACCGGCGAGGTACGATTGTTGCTTTTCGCTGGCGCCATGCGAGTCAGGGGAAGCCTGCGCCGAACCCGCGGCGTGACGGCGATCGAGTACGGCGTGGTGCTGGTGCTGGTGGCGATGAGCGTCATCATCGGCTACCGCACCTTCGGCAAGCGCGTTCGCTGCGCCATGGCCAGCGCCGGCGACAAGCTCGCCGACTCCGATGGGCCGAGCGAATGCCAGCCGTCGCCCACGGTCGCCCAAAACGGCGGCGGCGGCAGCGGCGGCTGCCAAGGCGCCGCCTGCTTCCTGCCCGGCAAGTGCTTCGTCGCCGGCACGCTGGTGCTCACCGACGAAGGCGAGCAGCCGATTGAGACCATCACCGTCGGCGAGCGCGTGTTGGCGCGCGACGAGGCCGGCGTGCTCGGCTGGCAGCCGGTGCTGCGCACGTTCGCGCGCTCGACGGACGCGCTGGTGCGGCTGACGCTCGACGACGACAACGCGATCGAGCTGACGCCCGAGCATCGGCTGTTCGTCGACGGGCGCGGCTGGGTGGAGGCGCGCGACGTGGCGGCGGGCGAGTCGCTCGTCGACGCCGGCGGCGCCGACGTCGTCGTGGGCGCGGTCGAGTCGGTCGCGCGCACGGCGCCGGTCTTCAACCTCGAAGTGGCCGAGCTGCACAGCTACTTCGTCGGTGGACGGCAGATCTGGGCGCACAACGACTGCGGCGACGGCGAGGGATCCGGCAGCGGCGGCAGCGGCGAGGGATCCGGCAGCGGCGGCAGTCCGCCCGCGAGCAGCGGTGGCGGCGGATTGGCGCCGCCGTCGATCGCGCCGCCGACGGTCGCGCCGCCGACGGTGTCGACGGAGTCGGGCGGTCCCGGCATCCTCAGTCCGCCACCGCCACCGCCGCCGCCGGCTCCGGCCGTGCCGCCGCCGAGCATCATCACGCCCAGCAGCGCGGCGCCGCCGGCGGTCACGCAAGGCAGCACGGCCGTGGCGCAGGCGACGCCGCAGCCGACGACGGCGTCAGCCGTGCTGTCGTCGGTGCCGAGCGGTCACTTGACGCTGTATGCCGACATCGAGGCGACCGGCATGCTGGGCGGCAACATCCCGACCGTGCAGAACATGCAGCAGGGCGCCGTCGGTCACGCGTTCATCGGCTTCAACGAAGGCAACGGCAACGAACGGCTCATCGGCATGTGGCCCAACATCTACAACAACCAGTATTACGATCCCAGCCGTCCTTGGGCGTCGGTCGGCGGCCTCGTCATGGAGCCGGACGAAGACCACTACGACAGCCCGCACCTGCGGCAGCAGCGCTATCCGTTGACGCCGGCGCAGGTCGCGGCCGTCAATCAGTACATCAACTCGCATCGCAACCCGCAGTCGCCGTACAACCTGTTCGGCTGGCGCGGCGGGCAGAACTGCGTGACGTTCGCCTGCGGCGCCGTCAGCGCGGCCGGCTATACGCCGCCGCCGTACAGCATCTTCGGCTTTCCCAACCCGAACGCGCTGCACAACAACTTGCCGCCGCGGCCGCCGACGCCGCCGCGACCGCCGACGCCGCCGTCGCCGTCGCGCAGCAGCAGCTTCGGCAGCATCTACAGCTCGCACAGCTCGGGCAGCGTCTACAGCACGCACAGCAGCACCGGCCCCTGACGTCGCGTCAGCGGTCGAGCGGCTCGAGGATCGTCGGTTGGCGCGTGAGGCGCGTCAGATCGAAGTCGGCCACGAGCTCGCGCGCGGTGACGATCGCGTCGGGCGCGCACAGGCCGAGCGAGCCGGCCAGCATGCCGACGACGCGCGCCGCCGGCACGCCGCGCTCGCGCCAGCTGCCGACGGAGATGGCGCCGTGCCGCTTCGACAGGCGGCTGCCGTCGGCGCCGAGCACGAGCGGCACGTGCGCGAACCGGGGCGCCGTCAGCTCGAGCGCGCGATAGAGCAGCAGCTGGCGCGCGGTCGAGCCCAACAGGTCGTCGCCGCGCAGCACGTCCGTCATCGCCATGGCCGCGTCGTCGACGACCACCGCCAGCTGATAGGCGGTCACGCCGTCGGCGCGGCGGATGACGAAGTCGCCCACCGTCGCCGCCACGTCGTCGGCCTGCGCGCCGTGCACGCCGTCGACGAAGGTCACGACTTCGGGCTCGACGCGCAGCCGCACCGACGGCGTGCGACCGGGTGGTCCCGACGTGCGCTCGCGGCAGGTGCCGGGATAGCGCGGGCCGTCGTCGCCGGCGCCGTGGGGCGCGGTGGCGGCGCGGGCCACTTCGGCGCGCGAGCACCAGCAGCGGAAGGCGCGCCCCGACGCCAGCAGCTGCTCGACGGCGGCGTCATACAGCGGCTGGCGCTCGGATTGCCGATAGGGCGCGTACGGACCGCCTGGGCGCGGCCCTTCGTCGCAGTCGATTCCCAGCCAATCCAGGTCGTCGAGGATGCGCGCTTCGGCGCCGGCGATGACGCGCGGGCGGTCCAAGTCCTCGACTCGCAAGACGAACGCGCCGCCGGCCGCGCGCGCCCACAGCCACGCCGCCAGCGCCGTGCGGGCGCCGCCCAAGTGCAGATCGCCCGTCGGCGAAGGTGCGAAACGACCGCGATGGCCCATCGCCTGCTAGCATAACGTCGTGCACGACTGGGTGGGTCCATTGATCCTCGCCGCGGTGGGCTGGTCGGCTTGGCGGGCGCGCTCGCGCGATCGCTGGCTGCAGCGCGAGCTGGCGCGTATTCCCGATGTCACGCTGTCGGATCTGAAGGAGGGGCTGCGCGTCCGCGTCACCGGCATCGTCGAAGCCGCCGGCACGCCGCTGACCGCGCCCTACTCGGGCCGCGTCTGTCTCGCCTGGTCGACGCGCGACATCGCCCGCGACAGCCTGGCCGAGCGGCTCGTCCGCTTCGCCGCCGGCGACTTCGTGCTGCGCGGCGACGACGGCGGCCGCGTGCTCGTGCGCGCCAGCGAAGCCGAGCTCGTCGTCGCCATGAACCACCCCATCAGCGTCGAGCGCGTCGGCGGCGCGGCGGTGCGGCGCGAGTCGGTGCTGCAGCCGGGCGAGCACGTCACCGTCGTCGGCACGCCGCGCCAAGAGCCCGATCCGACCGGCGTCGGCAGCTATCGCGAGCCGCCGACGCGGCTCGTCTTCGGCGCCGGCTCGTGGGTGCTGGCGGGCGCCGCGGCGACGCAGGTCGGCGTTCGCGGCCGATGGTGATGCACGACGTCTTCGGCGCGCTCATGCTCGGCATCTTCGCCGCGGCGCCGATCCTCACCTTTCGCGAGCGCTTCGGCTTCTGGCGGGCGACGCGCATCGCCGATCTGGTCGACGGCGAGCGCCTCCGCGTCGACGGCGTCGTCGAGCCCATCGGCAAGCCGCTGCGCGCGCCGTGGCTCGAGATGGACTGCGTCGCCTACAGCATCTGGCGCGAAGATCCGCCGCTGCCCGAGGAGTCCGGCGAATACGACGAGGCGCAGGACTTCATGCTCCGCGACGGCGCCGGCGACAGCGTGCTCGTGCGCGTCGGCGATCGCTTCCAATTGCGCGCCGGACGACAGATTCGCCTGCCGCCGCATGTCGACGCCCACGTCATTCAGGCGGGCGATTTGGTGAGCGTCATCGGCGTCGCCGCGGAAGTGCCGGCGCTCGACGGCATGGGCGCGACCTACCGCGAGCCGCCGCGGCGCTGGATTTTGTGCGGCAGCGACCCGCAGCCGCTCGTCATCGTGGGCCGAACACGACGGGGTAGTCGCTGATCACGCTCGAGCCGCTCGTCATCGGTCAGCGGCGAGGTCATGAGCGGCGCGATTGCCAGAAGCGGTAGCAGGCCGTCACCAGCGCGGCGCCGGCGAGGAAGTAGAAGAAGCTCTCGGGAAACAAGCTAGACGTTGAAGCGGAAGTGCACCGTGTCGCCGTCGCGCATGACGTACTCCTTGCCTTCGACGTGCAGCTTGGCGGCGGCGCGGCAAGCCGCTTCCGAGCCCAGCTTGACCAGATCCTCCCACCAAATGACTTCGGCCTTGATGAAGCCCTTTTCGAAGTCGGTGTGGATGGCGCCGGCCGCTTGCGGCGCCTTCGTGCCGTTCAAGATGGTCCAGGCGCGCACTTCGGTCTCGCCGGCGGTGAAGAACGTGATGAGCCCGAGCAGGTTGTAGCCCGTGCGCACGACCTTGTTGAGGCCGGGCTCGTCGAGCCCGAGCGAGGCCAGGAACTCCGGCTGCTCTTCGGGCGGCAGCGTCGAGATCTCGGCTTCGGCGGCGGCGCTGATGACGACGACCGGCGCGTTCTCTTTGGCCGCCACTTTGCGCAGCGCTTCGACGTACGGATCCTTGCCGGCCACCGCCGCCGCCAGCTGCTTCTCGGCGACGTTGGCGACATACATGACCTTCTTGGACGTCAACAACGACAGCTCTTTCAGGAGCACGCGCTCGTCGTCGGTCATCTCGATCGCGCGCACGGGGATGCCGTCGTTCAACCCTTTTTGCAGCTTGTTGCAGAAGTCGAACATCGCCTTCTCGGCCTTGGCGTCGGCGCCCTTCATCGACTTGCCGGCTTTGGCGCCGCGCTTCTCGACGGTCTCGAAATCCTTCAGGCCCAATTCGGTGTCGATGGTGGCGATGTCACCGGCGGGATCGATGCGCCCTTCGACGTGGACGATGTTCTCATCCTCGAAGCAGCGGACGACGTGCGCGATGGCGTTGACCTCGCGAATGTTGGCCAAGAACTGATTGCCGAGGCCTTCGCCTTTGGAGGCGCCGCGGACGAGGCCGGCGATGTCGACGAACTCGAGCGTCGTCGGCACGACCTTCTTCGGCTTGATGACCTTCACCAGCGCGTCTTGGCGCGGATCATGGACTCCGACGATTCCGACGTTCGGCTCGATCGTGCAAAAAGGATAGTTGGCCGCCTCGGCCTGCTGTGTGGCCGACAGCGCGTTGAACAGGGTCGACTTCCCGACGTTGGGAAGGCCGACGATTCCGCATGCAAAACCCATGGGCGAGCAGTCTAGTCGAAAGTTGTAAATGCAAAGGCGAAAAGGTTAACGTCGGACCATGCAAAGGGGGCTTCTCGTCGTCGCTCTGGTCGTTTCCGCCTGTGCGCACAAGCCGCCGCCGCCGGCGCCCGCGCCGCCGCCGCCGCCGCCGCCCAAAGGCGAGCTCTTGCGGCTCAAGCCCAAAGCGGGCGAGGCGCTGCGTAGCCATGTGAAATTGCTGATCGAGCAGGAAGTGGCCGGCGAGCAGGGGAGCAAGCGCGCGGCGACGAAGCCCTTGCTCTTGCAGTTCGGCTTCGGCGAGGAGGAGACGGTCGACTCGGTGGCGCCCGACGGCTCGCAGATCATCTCGGCGCGGCTCGTGGATGCCGTCGGTCAGGCGTCGGGCGGCGCCAGCCAGGCGATGGTCGACGACATGGCGCTGGCCTTCGACGAGCTCAAGATCAACTTCAAGCGCCAGCCGCGCGGCGAGGTGATGGCGATCGCGATGTCGGGGCTGCGCAAGCCGCTCGACGACAAGACGGCGCGCCAGGTGTTGAACGCGCTCTACGGCGCGCAGCGGGGCGCGCTGCTGCCCGAAGAGCGCGTCGAGCTGGGCGCGACCTGGAAGGTGTCGATGGCGATGCCGAGCTTGAGCGGCTACGAAGGCGACGTGCACTACGATTACACCTGGTCGCGCTCGGACGGCGGCGTCGCCATCATCGGCGGCGAAGGCCACGCCGACGGCAAGAAGGGCGCGAGCAAGCTGTCGGCGAAGAGCACGTCGGAGTACCGCTTCGACGTCGCCCGCGGCAAGCTGATGGGCTCGATGGTCGATCAGCTGACGCAGGTCGAGGACACGGCGCAGCCGGCCAATGGACAGCCGGTGCAGTCGGCGGTGCGGCAGCACCTGCGCGTCGAGTGGAGCGCCGAGCCGTCGCCCGATTCCAACGATAATAAGGAAAAACAGGAGTAGCCCGCGCATGACCGCCAATCGTCCGCCGCGCGACATCACGCCGGCCGGCTTCTTCAGTGACTGGCTGCCGCGCGAGTTCGCGGCCGAGTTCGGCGCCGGCAAGCGCGCCGCCGCCGACATTACCGTCGCCGTGAAGCTCGAAGGCGAGGGCGGCGGCGAGTTCATCCTCGACGTCAAAGGCGGCACGCTGTCGGACCGGAAGCCGGGCTCGCCGGGGCCGGCGCCGATGGTGAGCATGACGCAGTCGGTGGCCGATTGGCGCGCGCTGGCCGTTGGTGAAGATGGCGCGAACGTCGACCTGGCGCCGCCGCAAGCGTCGCCGCTCGATGTGCTGTTCGTCGATCCGCAGTCGCGGCAGCTGATGAACGCCATCAAAGGGCTGGTGCGCTTCGAGGTGCACGGCTATCACGGGCGCACCTGGGCGATGGAAGTGAAGTTCGGCACGCAGGCCGAGGGCGACGAGCCGGACGCGACGATCTCCGTCGACGCCGTGACGTACGCGGCGATTCTGGCGCGCAAGATGGCGCCGCCCGAGGCCTACTTCAGCGGCAAGATTCAGATGCGCGGCAACACGTCGCTGGCGATGCAGCTGGCGATGGGCATGCTGCCGCGCTTCACGCAGAAGTAAACAGCGGGTTACTTAGGCCAGCGCGATGACGGTGACGCCGTCGCCGCCCTCTTCGGGCGTGGCCGGGCGGACTTCGGAGACGCCGGGGAACGCGCCCAGCTGTTTGCGCAGCGCTTCGCGCAAGGCGCCGGTGCCGTGGCCGTGGATGACGAAGACGGCCTCTTGTCCCGTGCGCAGCGCGTCGTCGAGGAACTTCTCGGCCAGGCCGACGGCGGCGTCGACGCGCTCGCCGCGCAGGTCGAGCGTGTTGTAGCCGCCGCGCACGACCGCCTTGGGCGGCGGCGGTGCTTCGAACGCGTTGTGACCGCGTTGCGCGCGCGCCGTCTTCTCGGTCTTCGTCTTGACAATCGTCAGCTCGTCGAGGCCGACGTTGAGCTTGAGCGGCCCCGCCTGCACGGCGACCGATTTGCCCTTCGGCGGCCCCAGCACCGTCGCGCGACCGTTGATGCGGCGCACCCACACTTCGACGCCGGCGCGCAGATCGTCGACGGTGGCGGGGCGACCGGGCGGCGCTTCCGGCTGCGGCGCGCGCTCGTGGACCTGCTTCGCCGCTTCGGCGATCTGCTTCTTCGCCTCCTGCACGTTCGCCGCCGTGACTTGGCCGCCGGCGCGGCGCAACACCGTCGCCGTGCGGTCGAGCTCGGCGCGCGCTTTGCGCAGCGTATCGACGGCTTCATCGTGCGCGCCGCGCCGCGCCTTTTCCAGCTGCTCCTTGGCGAGGTTGGCGCGCGTCTCGGCGGCTTGGGTTTGGCGCGCGGCCTCCTGCCGCTCTTCTTCGGTCGCCAAACGCTCGGCGTAGATGCGCTGGCGCTCGCCCTCCAAGTCCATCAGCAGCTGCTCGAGGCTCGCTTGACCGGTGCCCGCCAGCGCCGTCGCGCGCGTGCAGATGGCATCGCCGACGCCGAGCCGGCGCGCGACGTGGATCGCGCCCGACGCGCCGGGCACGCCGAGATGCAGCTGATAGGTCGGCAGCATGCGCTCCAAGTCGAAGCCCACCGACGCGTTGACGAAGCGATGATCGGACGTCGGCAGCGCCTTCAATCGATCGTAGTGCGTCGTCGTCACGCCGCTGGCGCCCTTGTCGGCCAGCGCTTCCAGCACCGCTTGCGCGAGCGCGGCGCCTTCGGTCGGGTCGGTGCCGCCGCAGACTTCGTCGAGCAGGACGAGCACGTTGGGGCCGGCGTCGTCGAGGAACGTGTGGAGCGCCAGCACGTGCGCCGAGAACGTCGACAGATCGCGCTCGATGCTTTGATCGTCGCCGATGTCGGACAAGATCGTCGTGAACCAAGGGATGCGCGAGCCCTCTTGCGCCGGAATGTGCAGGCCGGCGCGCGCCATCAACGTCAACAGGCCCGCGAGCTTGAGCGCGACCGTCTTGCCGCCCGCGTTCGGGCCCGACACGATGAGCGTGTGGCCGACGGCGACGACCACGTCGTTGGGGATGATGACGCGCGGCTCGGGCCGGCCGAGCTCGGCGATCACCATCATCGGATGGCGCGCGCGACGCAGGTCGAGCTTGGCGCTCGGCGTGACCGGCTCGAGATCGGGCGGCGTGGCGCGCAGATCAATCGACAGGCGCGCCGAGGCGTCGACGAGATCGAGCACCGACAAGACCTCGAGGTTCGTCTGGATTCGCGGCAGCGCTTCTTGCACGAGCAGCGACAGCTCGGCCAAGATGCGCCGCTCCTCCTCGGCCACTTCCAGCTCGGCCAGCTTCAGCCGATTGTTGAGATCGACGACGTCTTCGGGCTCGACGAACACCGTTTGTCCCGACTGCGACGTGCCGTGGACGATGCCGCGCACCTTCGAGCGCGCGTCGACGCGAATGGGCACGACGTAGCGATCTTCGCGCTGGGTGAAGAAGCGATCCTGCAGGTGCGGCGCGACGTGGGTGCCGTCGAGCAGCCGCTCGAGCTTGCGCTCCAGCTCCTCGCGAATGCGCAGCGCGTTGCGACGCAGGCCGCCGAGCGCCGGCGACGCCCGATCGCGCAGGCGGACGCGGCCTTCGCCCTCTTCGAACGAGTCGCCGATGCTGCTGGAGACGTCGTCGAGGTCGCTGATGAGCGCGGCGCGGCCGGTCAGGCGCGGCGCGTTGCCGTGACGACCGAGGTGGCGGCGGATCTTGGCGCCGGCGAGCAGCGTCTGCGCCACGTCGCGCAGCGACTGCGGATCGAGCGCGCCCGACTTGGCCGAGCGCTGCAAGGCCTCGTCGATGTTGCGCACGGCCCAATCGGGACCGCTGAACGGCAGCGGCTCACCGACGTCACGTAGGGCGCGCGCCTCGGACACCTCTTCGTGCCGCGCGCGCGCGTCCTCGAGCCGATCGTAGAGCGCGAGCGTGCGCGCCAGCTCGGCGCCGCGTCCGCTCACGCAACGCCGTTCGAGCTCCTGCAGGAGGCGGATCCAGCCGAGGTCCGCCGCGGTCTTGTCGGGCACGCCGTTCGCCATGGGCGATAGCGTGTAGCGCAAATCGGCCGCGAATGCGAACGCCGCTGCCTGACTTGGGGGCGCGCGTGGGTGCGGAGCGCGTGCGGCCGGAATAAACCTCCCACCGGCGTGGCTCGCTCCCACGATGGCCGATTCCGACGGAGCGGGCTCGCGCGCGTCCACCGGACGCTCGCGCGAGCCCGCCATGCCGGCCAGAGTCAGCGACCGCTCGTGACCACTTCGTCGTCGGCCGAATCAATCGTCCCGCCGGAATCGACCGTCAATCTGCTCCGGAATCCGCGCCCGCCGCCGCCTTCGCGCCGACGCTACCGCCCGCGCTTCTTCTTCACGACCTTCGCCTTCGGCGCCGAAGCCTTCAGCAGCCCCGCCTTCGCCCGCTTGTCCAGCGGCTTGACGTCGAGCACCCGCTGATACTCCTCGGCCGCCAATTCATGCTTGCCCATCGCCAAATGCACGTCGGCCAGCTGCATCGCGGTGTTCGTGTCATCCGGCGCCAGCTCCAACGCCGCCTGCGCGTCCGCCAGCGCCGCCTGCTGCTTCTTCGCGCCCAGCGCCCGCTGCGAACGCATCGTCAACGTGCGCGCCAGCCGCTGCTTGGCCGCGTCATCATCGGGCTTCAAGACCACGAGCGTCTGAAAGTCTTCCTCGGCCTCGTCGAGCCGCGCCTTCTTCAGCGCCAACATGCCCTTGCGCGACAAGAGCTGCGTCGTCCGCGTCTTCAGCGCCTCCGCTTGCGGATTGCCCGGGTCCACCTTGTCGATGCGATCGAGCAGCTCCTTCAAGTTGTCCTTCGGCGGCGCCACGATGCGACCGGCCTCGGCGCAGCGCTTGGCCCACTCGAGCAGCGGCTCGACGTCCGCCTTCGACGGCTCGTCCGGCTTCTTGGCGACCGGCGGCGTCGGCGTCGTGGCCGGCGGATTCTGCGGCAGCTCGTCGCTCTTCGGCTTGTCGCTCACCGCCGCCGGATCCGGCTTCAACGTGTCATTCTTCGACACGATCGGCGGCTTGACGCCGTGGCTCTGAATCCAATAGGCGCCCAAGCCGGCGAGCCCCAAAAACAGCATGCCGAAGACGAAGCCGAGCCGCTTTTGCCAACGGCCGGCGCGGCGCGCCTCGCGCAGCTCGGCGTTCTGCTTCTCCGTCATCGGCACCGTCGGCGCCACGGCGTCGCGCGAGGCGATGCGGCTCGAGTTGACGCGCACCTTGTCGCCGTCGTCCATCGCCAGCGGCGTCGCGCCCGTCGCGCCCGAGCGCTGCACGGGAATCGACGGCATCGAGCTGCGCCGCTGCTGGATCGTCGCCGCCTCGAACAGCCGCGGCTTCGACGACTCGTCGCCCCAGCTCGCCGACGAAATGCCGTCTTCACTCGACGGCTTGATACCGAGCACGGCGGCGACGGCCGAGCCGCGCCCCTTCATCGACTTCGTCAGCTCGTACTCGAGCGCGCCCATCGTCTGCGGCCGCCGATCGGGATCGCGCTCCAAGCAGCGCATCACCACCTCTTCGAGGCTCTCCGGCACTTCGGAGTTCAGCTGATGCGGCGGCGTCGGCGTCTCGGTCGCCTTCTTGGCCAGCACTTCCATGGCGTTCGCGCCGTGATGCGGCGGCTCGCCGGTGATCATCTCGTACAAGATCGCGCCCACGGCGTAGATGTCGACGCGGCCGTCGATCGCCTTGCCCGCCGCCTGCTCCGGCGCCATGTACTCGGGCGTGCCCATCGCGATGCCCGGCGTCGTCAGCCGTCGCGGCGAGTTCTGGTTGCCCATGTCCTGCTTGGCGATGCCGAAATCGAGCACCTTGACGAAGTCGGGCACGCCTTCGCGCGACACCAGGAACACGTTCTCCGGCTTCAGGTCGCGGTGGATGATGCCGGCCGCGTGCGCCGCCGACAGCGCGCGGCAGATCTGCGTGCCGATGGCGACGGTGCGATCGGGCGCGACGCGGCGCTCATGCCGCAGCACCTCGCCCAAGTCGAGCCCGTCGAGCCGCTCCATGACGAAGTAGACGTCGCCGTCGGGTGTCGTGCCCGAGTCGGTGACGTCGACGATGTTGGGATGGCCGACCTTCGACGCCGCGCGCGCCTCGCGACGAAAGCGCGCCACCAGATCCGCCTGCCGCGAAAACTGCGGATGCAAAACCTTGAGCGCGACCTTCTTGCCGATCTCGATGTGCTCGGCCTCGTAGACCGCGCCCATGCCGCCGGTGCCGAGCACGCGCTCGATGCGGTAGCGATTGTCGACGACGAGCCCGACCAGCGCTTCCGGCGCCGGCAGCTCGCCCGAGTCGGCGCGCGGATAGGCCGGCTGCGGCGCCGGCGCGCGCGCCGCGGCGACGCGCGGACCGGCCGGCGTCAGCGACAGGCCGCGCGGCGGCGCCGTCATCGTGCGCTCGTCGTCGTCGGGCTCGCGGCTGCCGCGGCGCTCGTTCTGCGGCTGCGCGTCGCTGCGCAGCATCGAGCGGATCGGCGGCGGCGACGGCGGCCGGTTGTTGTCCGACGGCGGCGGCGGCTTCATGCCCGGCAGCGGCGCGCCGTTGCCGTTGCGCACGCCCGGCAAAGGCGGCGTCGAGCGCGGCGGCAGCTCCGGCTTGGCCATGCGCCGCGTCGGTGGGTCGAACGAGTCGCCCATGTCCTCGGCGTCGAGCGCGGTCAGCGCCGCCTGCTGCTTCGGCGGCTGCGGCGTCACCATCTGCCGCGGCGGCGGCTGCACCCGCTGTGCGCGCACTTTCGGCAGATCTTCGCGCAGCAGCCGCTCGCGCTCGGCCTGCTCCTTCTTGATTTCGTCGCCGAACAGATCTTTGAGGAACGCCGACACGCGCGACGAATCGGTGCCGGGCGCGATGCGCGCCAGCTCGTCGGCGATGGCCTTGCGCAGCTCGTCGGCGGTCTGATAGCGAGAGTCGCGATCGGTCGCCAGCGCCTTCAACGACACCGCGTCCACCGACGACGGCAGCCCGCGCGTCAGATGCGACGGCGCCTGAATTTGCGGATGGCGCGCCTGATCGAGGTTCTTGACCGCGTCGTCGCCGGTGTCGTGCAGCGGCCGTCCCGTGAGCAGCTCCCACAAGATGACGCCGGTCGCGAAGATGTCGGTGCGCGCGTCGGCTTGCTCGCCGCGCGCCTGCTCGGGCGCCAGGTAGGCGATGCGGCCGTAAACGATCCCGGGCGCCGTGCGCTCGTTCTTCAGGATCGAGCGCGCCAGGCCGAAGTCGGTGACCTTGACCTCGCCGTGGAAGCTGATGAGGATGTTGGGCGGCGCGATGTCGCGGTGAACGAGTCCTAAGCCGCCGTAATTATGCGCGAAATCAAGGCCGCGCGCGATCTCGCGGACGACGTACAAGGCGACGTCGAGCGGGATGCGCGAGCGCCGCTCGGCGGTGCGGTTCCAAACGGCGCGCAGATCGCGGCCTTCGATGAGCTCCATCGCGATGTAGAGCTCGTCATCGACTTTGCCGGCGTCGAAGACCTGGACCAAGTTCGTATGGTTGAGGCGGACGGCGACCTTCGCCTCGTCGAGCAAACGCGCCGTCAGACCGGGTGCGTCACGATCTTCGGGGACTTTCTTGACGAGGCACAGCTTCTCGGCGCCGACGACCTCGCCCGACGCGGCGAGATAGATTTCGCCCATGCCGCCGCGTGCGAACGGGCGCAGCAGCGCGTACTTGCCGAACATGCGAGGAAACCGCTGGCTGCTCATGGCGAGGGCGTCGAACGAGCATACCACGTAATGGGCGCTGGGCCCGCCGAATCAGTCGTGGTCGGCGAAGTCGGACGGCGGTGCGACCATGTCGGCGGACGTGGCCGACAGATCGAGCGGCGCGGCGGCGGCGTCCGAGAAGCCGCAGGTGTCGCTGTTGCCGATCAAGTGACAGTAGTTGTCGGCGCGGCACTCGTAATCGTCGGGGCAGGCGGGTGCGGTGCCCGAGCAGACGAACGAGCATGACGGCTTGTCGGGATTGAAGCAGCCGGTGAAACCGAAGAGCCCGCAGACGATCGTGGCGAGGACGATACGGCGCATCAGAAGCTACCTTGCAGCGAGAGGCCGGCCGAATTCGGGCCGACGGCGGGTGCGAAGCGCAGCGCGGTCGCGGTCTTCTTTTCGGGCGGCCGCTTGGCGTCGACGACGAACAGGACGACGGTGGCGACGGCCGAAGCCGCCGACGCCGAGAAGAACGCGATGCCGAGGCCGTTGTAGAGGTTGCCGTCGCTCTTGAGCTGGTTGAGCGTCGAGTTCGTGGCCGACGTGAACTGATTGGGCTGTCCCGACGTGCTGACGAACGACAGCTGCCGCGTAATCTCGTCGGCGCGCGACTGCGCGGCCAGGCCGAACACGGCGCCGGCCGTCAACAGCGCCAGCGTCGAGGCCACGCCAATCCAAGCGGCGACGCGCAGACGGGTGGGCGGACCTTCGTCGATGAGGCCGGGCACGGTCGTCGGCGGCGGCCCCGGCTCGATCGATTTCTCGGGCGCGGACGGATGCGCGGCGCGCTCGGGCGTCGGCGTCGTCGGTGGCGCCATCGTCGTCGGCGGCAGCGCGCTCGTGTTCGGCTCCGTCGATTCCGGCACCGAGCTCGGCGCCGGCGCCGGCGTCGGCGTCGGCGCGGCCGAGCCGGTCGTCTCGCTCGTCGTCGGCGCGGTCGGCGAAGGCGTGGCCGGCGCGGCCGGCGAAGGCGTGGCCGGCGCGCTCGGCGTCGCTGCCGCAATCGGCGCCGTCGTCGCCGCCGCGGCCGGCTTGTCATCCGGCGCCGACTGATCGACGAGCCGCAGATGCTTGGCTTCGATCG
Organism: uncultured delta proteobacterium; assembly: GCA_963785725.1. Classification (GTDB taxonomy): domain Bacteria; phylum Myxococcota_A; class Polyangia; order Palsa-1104; family Palsa-1104; genus JAQBQH01. The sequence goes on from CAWAWS010000004.1 coordinate 174,079, forward strand.
CGCGAATCCGCTTTTGCACGTCGGGCTTGTCGGCGGCCTGCGGCTGATCCTTCAAGTACTGCTTGTAGCTCGCCACCGCTTTGGCGCCGTCGCCGGCCTTCTCGTACGACTCGCCGATGTTGAACAGCACGACCGGATCTTTGCTGATGGCGTAGGCGGCTTCGAACTCGCCGGCTGCGGTCTTGAATTTGCGCGCGCCGAACGCTTCTTGCGCGGCCGAAAAGTGCTTTCCGGCGGCCTCGAAATCTTGCGCGTGCGCGACCGCGGCGAAGGCCGTCACCGTCGCTAACACGAGCGAAAAAAGTACGGTACGCATTTGAAAGCGCATCTTACATGACTCCGCATATACTGCCAGCCCGCGCATGGCCACCAAGCCCTCGAAACTAGATAAAGTCCGCAACCTCGGAGTCGTCGCGCACATCGACGCCGGCAAGACGACCGTGACCGAACGCTTCCTGTATTACTCGGGGCGCATCCACAAGATCGGCGAGGTCCACGAAGGCGCCACGCAGATGGACTGGATGCCCGAGGAGCGCGAGCGCGGCATCACCATCACCGCCGCCGCCACGACGTTCAACTGGCGCGGCCACGAGCTGCACCTCATCGACACGCCCGGCCACGTCGACTTCACCATCGAGGTCGAGCGCAGCTTGCGCGTGCTCGACGGCGCCGTCGTCGTCTTCAGCGCCGTCGACGGCGTCGAGCCGCAGTCGGAGACGGTGTGGCGGCAGGCCGACAAGTTCCACGTGCCGCGCGTCAGCTTCATCAACAAGATGGATCGCATCGGCGCCGATTGGCAGAACGTCATCGAGCAGATGAAGTCGCGCCTCGGAGCGAAGCCGGCGCCGATGCAGATTCCGGTCGGCTTCGAAGATCAGTTTCGCGGCGTCATCGACTTGGTGGCGATGAAGCAGATCGTGTTCACCGGCGGCGAAGAGGACGCGCCCGAAGAGGGTGAGATCGACGACGACTTGCGCGCCGACGCCGACGCCGCGCGCGAGAAGCTGGTCGAGGCCGTGGCCGACGTCGACGACGCGCTGGCCGAGCAATATCTGGCCGGCGAAGCCATCGACGCGCCGACGCTGATGGCGGCCGTCCGGCGCGCCTGTGTGGCGCAGAAGATCGTGCCCGTGTTCATGGGAACGGCGCTGCGCAACAAGGGCATCCAGCCGCTGCTCGACGCGGTGGTCGACTACTTGCCGTCGCCGCTCGACGTGCCGCCGATCTCGGCCGTGCGCCCGGGCACCGACCCGGAAGAGCACGTGGCGCGCCCGCCGGACGACAAGCTGCCGCTGGCGGCGCTCGCCTTCAAGGTGGCGATGATCGAAGGGCGCAAGTCGGTCTTCGTGCGTCTCTATTCGGGCACGCTCGCGGTGGGTGACGACGTCTACAATGCGCGTCTGAAGAAGACGGAGAAGGTGGCGCGCATGTTCCTCGTGCACGCCGATCGGCGCGAGCGCATCGACAAGGTGTCGGCCGGCTGGATCGTGGCCGTGATGGGCCTCAAGGACTGCGCGACCGGCGATTCGCTTGTCGTCGCCCAAGGATCCGGTCGTGCTCGAGCGCATCGACACCTACGAGCCGGTCATCTCGTCGGCGATCGAAGTGGTCAATACCGTCGACAAAGACAAGTTCGAGCAGGGCTTGCAGAAGCTCACCGACGAAGATCCGACGTTCCGCGTGCGCGTCGACGAAGAGACGGCGCAGACGATCATCTCGGGCATGGGCGAGCTCCACATCGAGGTCATGCACAATCGGCTCGAGCGCGAATATGGCGTGCCGACGCGCATGGGTCGCCCGCAAGTCGTCTACCGCGAGACCGTGCTCGGCGACGGCACCGCCGACGGGCGCATCGAGCGGGTCAACCCCGAGAACGAGACCGACCTCATCTTCGGCGCGGCCACGGTGCGGCTGCGCGCCTTGCCGCGCGGCTCGGGCGTGCACGTCAAGAGCGCCGTGCCGCCGGCGCCGGCCGAGCTGACCGGGCCGCTCAAGGCGCAATATGCCGTCGCCGTGAACGCGGCGCTCGTCGGCCTGAAAGAGGGCGTCGTCAGCGGTCCCGAGGGCTATCCGATGGAGGACGTCGAGGCGACGCTGTTGACCATCGAAGCGCGCGAAGGCGTCAAGTCCGACGTCGGCTGGCGCATCGCCGCGCAGACCGCGCTGCGCAAGGCGATTCAGACGGCGGGACCGGCGATGCTGGAGCCGATCATGGACGTCGAAGTGGTCGTGCCCGAGGAGTTCCTGGGCGCGGTCGTCGGCGATCTGTCGGCGCGGCGCGCGCAAATCGAGGACGTCGGCTTCCGCGGCGCCTTGCGCACCGTCGCGGCCAAGCTGCCGATGAAGCTGCTCTTCGGCTACTCGACGGCTGTGCGCTCGGCGTCGCAAGGCCGCGCCACGTTCACCATGCGCTTCGCCAAGTTCGACGCCTGGGGCTGAGCTCGCCGTAGCGCGTATATAATCGTCGCGTGCGGTTCCTGTTGCTGGTGGTGGGGTGGTTGCAGGTGGCGGCCGGGCTTCGCGATCGAATATCGTGGGCTATCGCAACCGCTACATCCATCGCGAATACGGCAAACGCGACCGGCCTCAAGGCCGAGGGCGTCCGTCTACGCTCGGGCTCGACTGGCTGACGTTCCTCTTCTGCACGCCGCTCGGCTGGTTGTCGCTGTGGCTGCTCGGTGAAGGGCTGTTGCGCGTCCTGTCGTCGGGCATGGATCAGCCCTTCTCGACGCTGCCGATCGTGCTCTATCGCTTCGCACGCAAGCACGCGCGGCGTCCGCCGCCGCCACCGCCGCGCGACATTTTGCGCCGTGAAGGCGACGCCATCGTCATCGACAGCGCGCGCGACTACGGCTGGGATTCGCTGGCGACGATCGAGATCGACGGCGCGCTGTACACGCGTCGAATACGAGCCGCCCGCGCCGCCGCCGATTCGCGCGTTTCGCTATCGACTGACGCCGATCGCGCCCAACCACGTCATCCGCGTCGTGACGCGCTATGCGATCGAGAATTCGGAGGCGAGCAAGCCGTAGATGAGCGTATCGCCGTAATTGCGGCCGTCGAAGTAGGACTGGCGCGTGCAGCCTTCGCGGCGAAAGCCGACGCGCTCGAGCGTGCGCGCCGAGGCGGCGTTGCCGGCGTCGACCTGCGCTTCGACGCTGTTGAGGCCGAGCGTCACGAAGCCGAAGCGCACGGCGGCGGTCAGCGCCTCGACGCCGAGCCCGCGCCGCCACTGATCGCGGCGCAGGATGAAGCCGATTTCCGAGCGTGAATGGGTGCGCTGCCACTGCCAATGGCCGATCTTGCCGATGGCGACGTCGGAGTCGGCGCTGGTGATGACCCACTCGATGCCGACGTTGGCGATGTTGCGCGCGATGATCTCGCCCACCATCTTCGCGGTCACGGCCAGCGACGCGTGCGGCGGCGTCGACCAATAGCGCATCGTCGCCTCGTCGCCGAAGACGTCGAACAGCGCGACCGCATCCTCGGTGCGCAGCGCGCGTAAACGCAGGCGCGGCGTCGTCAACGTCGGCGGCGCCGGCGGTAAGGTCGCCGGGTCAATCATCGAAGGACCTGAGAAAAGCACGAGCGGTGGAAGAAAGCGCGGAGAACTGCGTTCTTAGTGCTTGTGGGCCTTGTCGACCTTTTGCACTTCCGCTTCCACCGTCTTCAAGTTGCGCTCGAGGGTGCGGATGGTGTCCTTCAAGTCGCGCACTTCTTGCCGCGTCGCCAGCTTGAACGTCTTGGCCAGCGACTGCACGCTCGAATCGAACGACGCCTGCGCCTTGCCGCGCAGCTCGAACCCCTTCATGACGACGTTCATCACCTTCGGGCTCGACATCAGCTTCATCACGCGCGGATCGCTCATCAGCCGCATCCCGCGCTCCATCACCGTCTTCTTGATGCTCATCTTCGCTCGGGCCTCCAACTTGGCGAAGAGATGTCACGCTTGACCGCCTGTGTCAAACGGCGCCGCCCAGCCGCTCGTGGTGCGGTCGCTTGTCGCCTTCGTCCTTCATTTTCGCTAGGCTAGCCGTCGTAAGGAGATCCATGCGCGCGCTTATCATCACCTTCGCTTTCGCTTCGTTGCTCGCCGGCTGCGGCACCTCGCAGGACGTCATCGCGTGCGGCGCGTGCAACAGCTTCGCCGACAAGCACGGCGTCGCCGCCGCCTGCTGCGGTCGCGGCTGCGTCATCCAAGACAAGAGCTGCCCGAGCGGCTATCACTACGTCGCCGGCGACGGCACCTCGTTCGCCGAGTGCGCGCCCGCCGACGAGTGCTACCAACCGGACGCCGCCGTCACCATCGACATGTCGCAGCAAGACTGACGCGCCGCCAACGCGAGCGGAGATCGTCCGCGGCGACGGGCCGATAGGTGCATAATGTGCTAGGAAAAGCGCGTGGCAGCCAGCGACCACAAGCAGCACGCAGCAGCGTCGGTTCGCGTCTTCGTCGTCACCGTCTCCGATTCGCGCACCGAGGAGACCGACACGTCGGGGCGGGCCGCGCGGACGCTCGTCGAAGCGGCGGGCCACGTCGTCGCCGGCTATCGCATCCTCAAAGACGAGCCCCATGAAGTGGCCGCGCTCATTCGCCGCATCGCCGACGAGCGCATCGCCGACGTCGTCATCACGTCGGGCGGCACCGGCATCACGACGCGCGACTCGACGTACGAAGCCGTCAGCTCGCTGCTCGACAAGCAGCTCGACGGCTTCGGCGAGATCTTCCGCATGCTGTCGTTCGCCGAAATCGGCAGCGCGGCGATGATGTCGCGCGCCGTCGCCGGCGTGCACAAGGGCGTGGCCGTGTTCGCGACGCCGGGCTCGACCGGCGCCGTCACGCTGGCGCTCGAGAAGCTCATCATCCCCGAGCTCGGCCACCTCGTGTTCGAGACCCACCGATGATGCCGCGCCGCACGCTGCCGCTGTTGCCGTCGGTGTTGAGCGACAGCTTTGCGCGGCGCGTGACCTATCTGCGCGTGTCGCTCACCGATCGCTGTAACTATCGCTGCGTCTACTGCATGCCGGAAGCGGGCGTCGATCTGGTGCCGCGCGCCGACGTGCTGTCGTTCGAGGAGATCGAGCGGCTCGTGCGCGTCATGATGGGCTTCGGCGTGCGCCGCGTGCGCTTGACGGGCGGCGAGCCGACCGTACGCAAAGACCTGGTGCAGCTGGTGACGCGCTTGGGCGCGCTCGGTCTCGACGACCTGGCGATGACGACGAACGGCGATCGCCTGGCCGAGCTGGCCGCGCCGCTGCGCGCCGCCGGCTTGTCGCGCCTCAACGTCTCCATCGATACGCTCGACGCCGACAAGTTTCGCGCGGTCACGCGCCGCGGCGAGCTGGCGCGCGTGCTCGCCGGCGTCGCCGCCGCGCGCGCCGCCGGCTTTACGGGCACGAAGATCAACGCCGTCGTCATGGGCGGCGTCAACGACGACGAGCTGCCGCGATTGTGCGACTGGGCCTGGCGCAACGGCGTCGTGCCGCGCTTGATCGAGTCGATGCCGATGTCCGACGGCGCGCTGTTCCACGGCGGCGCCAGCTTCGTCTCGGCCGCGCACATGCGGGCGCGACTAGAGGCTGCCTTTGGTCCGCTCGCCGCCGACGACGGTGAAGGCGTGCCCGGCGTCGGCCCGGCGCGCTACCTGCGCGTGACGTCCGGCGTTCACCGCGGCGCACGGGTCGGCATCATATCGGCGGTCAGCGAGCCCTTCTGCGACACCTGCAACCGCGTGCGTTTGAGCGCCACCGGCCAATTGCACACCTGCCTCGCCATCGATGACGACTCCGACTTGCGCACACCTTTACGCGCCGGCGCGACTGACGAGGAGCTGGCACGAAAGGTGCTCACTGCCGTCTCCGCGAAACAGGAGGGCCATCGCTTCACCCCATGCGGCGCGGGCGGTCCGCGCAAACACATGGTAGCGATCGGGGGCTAGTCCCCCGAAATTGGGGTAAAATGGCCCCAACCACGAGACCCCTCACGTGAACGTAGCGAGGCAACATGTCACGCCAGAAGCGTAAGATCATCAGCGGCCTGGTCACGCTCGGCCTGATCATCGGCGGCATCACCTATTTGTTCTACTCGTCGGCGGGCGAAGCGTTCGAGTACTACAAGCACGTCGACGAGATCATGGCCAACCCGAGCCAGTGGTCGCACAAGCACGTGCAAATGCATGGCTTCGTGCAGCCTGGATCGATCAAGAAGCGCTTCGACAAAGAGCATCAGACGATCGAGTACAAGTTCCAGGTCGTCAACTGCGGCGCCGAGATGGAGGCACGCTATTCGGGCACTGTGCCTGACACATTCAAGGATCGCGCGGAGGTCGTGTTGAAGGGCAAGCTCGCCGACGGCCGCTTCGACGCGCGCGAAATCAGCGCCAAATGCCCGTCGAAGTATTCGGCGCGGCCGGATGGCCCGGCGGCGACGCTGTGCACGAAGGGCGACAAGAACATCGAGACCGCGCAAGCGCCGGCGGCGCAATAATGCACGGCAATCCCATCGCCACGCTCGGTGATGCCGGGCTATTTCTGGCGCTCATCGTCTCCGGCTACGTCGTCGGCGCCGGTGTCGCGGGCGCGCGGCGGCAGGACCGCCGGCTCGTCCGCTCGGCCGTCTACGCGTCCTACGGCGCCACCGCGCTCATCACGTTCTCGTCGCTGGTGATGTGGTTCGCGCTGCTCTCCAACGACTACTCCATCAAGTACGTGCAGCAGCACTCGGACGCCTCGATGCCGTGGATCTACAAGATCACGTCGTTCTGGGGCGGGCTCGAAGGATCGATCGTCTGGTGGCTGCTCTTGCTGGCGCTGTTCTCGTCGCTGGCGATCTACGTCAACCGCGAGCGGCACAAAGAGCTGATCCCGTACGTGGCGGCGATCTCTGTACGTCGTCATCGGCTTCTTCTTGTTCCTCATCATCTTCCAGAAGCGGCCGTTCGACGTCTTCTTGACCGAGACGCCGCACAGCGGAAAAGGCCTCAATCCGCTCTTGCAGAACCCGTACATGGCGACGCATCCGCCGTCGCTGTATCTGGGGTTCGTGTCGGCGACGGTGCCGTTCGCGTTCGGTCTGGCGGCGCTCATCACCGGCAACCTCGACGACAGCTGGCTCGCATCGACGCGGCGCTGGATGATCGTCTCTTGGTACTTCCTGTCGCAGGGCCTGATCCTCGGCATGCTGTGGGCGTACGAGGAGCTCGGCTGGGGCGGCTATTGGGCGTGGGATCCGGTCGAGAACGCGGGCCTCTTGCCGTGGCTGACGGCGACGGCGTTCTTGCACTCGATCATGATCCAAGAGCGGCGCGGCATGATGAAGGTGTGGAACGTCTCGCTCGTCATCATCACCTTCATCCTGACGATGCTGGGCACGTTCATGACCCGCTCCGGCATCGTTCAGTCGGTGCACGCGTTCGGTCAGGATACGACGCTCGCCTATATCTTCATCAGCTTCATCGGCGTCGTCTTCATCTTCTCGTTCGGCTACGTCATCTATCGCTTGCCGCTCTTGCGCTCGCGTAACGAGCTCGACTCGTGGATCTCGCGCGAGTTCTCGTTCCTCCTGAACAACTGGATTCTGCTCGGCTGCGCCTTCTTCATCCTCGTCGCGACCTTGTTCCCGACGATCAGCGAATGGGCGACCGGCGAGCGCATCACCGTCGGCCCGCCGTTCTTCACCAAGTGGATGATGATTCCCGGCCTGACGCTCTTGTTCTTGACCGGCGTCGGACCGAACATCGCCTGGCGTAAAGCGTCGACGGAGAACCTGAAGGCGCAGTTCTTGGGCCCGTTCGCCGTGATGCTGCTGACCGGCATCATCCTCGCGTTCACGCCGCTCGGCGGCTGGAGCGAGTGGCACCTGTGGAAGTCGGCGGTGCTGAAGCTGCCGATCACCGCGCCGGTCTTGTGCTTCGCGCTGTCGGCGTTCGTCGTCACGACGATCACGCAGGAGTTCTACCGCGGCACGCGGGTGCGTCAGGCGCACACGAAGCTCGACTTCTTCACGTCGCTCATCGGCCTCGTCGCGCGCGGCAAGCGTCGTTACGGCGGCTACATCGTCCACATCGCCATCGTCCTCATGTTCGTCGGTTTCGCCGGCGACGCTTACAAACAAGAGGGCGACTTCACGGTGTCGCAAGGCAAAGAGGTGACCCTCGGTCGCTACACCTTGCGCTACGACGGCGTCGAGCAGACGTCGTCGCCGGAGAAGGACATGACGACGGCGACGCTGCCGGTGTTCGTCGACGGCAAGCTGTACGCGACTATGCATCCGGCCAAGTGGGCCTTCCGCCATCACGAAGACGAGCCGCCGACGACCGAAGTCGACATGCATCGCACGGCGCGCGAGGACCTGTACGTCGTCTTGAACGGCGTCGACTCGCAGGCCGGCTTCGCCAACGTCAAGGTCGTCATCAACCCGCTCGTCGACTGGATCTGGGTCGGCTTCATGCTGCTCGCGTTCGGCACCATCATCGCGTACATGCCGGACCGCGCGTATGTGTTGGCGGGCGCGGCGGCCAAGTCAGACAAGACCAAAGCAGCGACGACGGCGACGCTCGTGATCTTCATGCTCGTCGGCCTCGGCTCGGTGGCGCGCGCGCAAGCGCCGGCGATGGCACCCATGCAAGGCTCGCTGATGCATTCGGCGCGGTCGCCGCGCGAGCAGACGCTGTTCAGCAAGTACAAATGCGGCTGCGGCACCTGCACGCACTCGCTCGATCAGTGCGAGAGCGAGTGCGGCTCGGGCGAGATGCGGCGCGTCGAGATCCAAGGCTTCGTCGATCGCGGCCTGACCGACGACCAGATCAACGACCTCGAGATCAACAAGTACGGCGAAGAGACGCTGCGGCTGCCGCTCGACAAAGGCTATCGACGCATTCTCTACATCTTGCCGCTGGGCGTGATCTCTGGGTGCCGTGGGCGTGCTCGTGCTGGTGGCGCGCCGCTCGTCGTCGTCCAAGTCGCCGACGCCCACGCCGCCTGTCACGAACGACAAGTCCGCCAAAGAAGACGATGACTACAATGCCCGCCTCGACGACGAGCTCGACGAGCTCGACTAACGCGTGAGACGCTACGCTTATCCTGCCGTCGTCGTCGTCGTCGCCGCTGGCGTCGGTGTGTACGCGGCTTCCGTCGGCGGTCGTGCATCGACGCCGTTTTTGGTCGCGGCCACGGCCGCGCTCGGCTGGATCTGCTGGCTCTTGTTCCGCGCGGCGGCGGCGCTCGTGCGCGAGCCCGACGTCGGCGACAACGTCGTCGCCACCGGCCGGCGGCGCAAAGAGCTGGAGCGCGAGAAACAGTCGCTCTTGAAGGCGCTCAAGGAGCTCGAGTTCGATCACGAGATGGGCAAGGTGTCGCAGAAGGACTTCGAGGACATCGGCGCGCTCTATCGCGCCCGCGCCATCGGCGTCTTGCGCCGGCTCGATGACGCCGGCGGCGACTATCAGAAGATGATCGCGGCCGACGTCGCCAAGCGCCTGAAGAAGGCGCCGGCCGCGACCGCGACGACGCCGGCGACGGCCGCCGAAGCCATCGCCGGCGACGGCTGCGCCAAGTGTCAGACGCGGAACGACGCCGACGCCGAGTTCTGCAAGAAGTGCGGATCCAAGCTGCACAACAGCGAGGCGGCGTCATGAAGCTGCGGGTGATCGTCGGTCTCGTGCTGCTGTCGTCGACTGTGTTGGCGCAGCCGATGATGATCGATCCGTCGAAGATGTCGGGGATTCCGCGGCCCGATCCGCAGGTTCCGCCGGGCACGGTGACGGTGCGGCTCATTCGCGGCGAGCTGTCGAACCGCATGGTCGGCGTCGACGTCGGCCTCGCCAGCGCCGACGGCAAAGTCACGATCCAGAAGACGAACGACGAAGGGCGCGCGACCTTCAGCGGCTTGCAGATCGGCGCCACCTATCAGGCGCGCTCGACCGACGGCCTGCAGGAGCTGACGTCGCAGCCGATCGAGCTGCCGAGCTCGGCGGGCGTGCGCGTCATGCTGGTGTTCGCGGCCAAGCCGGGCGAAGGCGCTGCCGAAGGCCAGGCAGGCGCGGCGCCGGCCGGCGCCATGCCGACGACTGCAGCCGCCGCCAACGACAACGGCGTGGCCCATCCCGACAAGTCGCTGCCGGGCGGCACGCTGATCGTGCGCGCCGTCGGCGAAGGCGGCGTGCCGCTGCCCGACTTGACGGTCGTGCTCGGCCACGCGCGGCAGGGCGAAAAGGGCGTCCAAGAGCGCAAAGCCCAGACCAACAAAGACGGCGAGGCGAAGTTCGAAGGGCTCGATGCCAAGCCGACCTCGGGCTACCTCATCGAAGTGCAAAAAGAGGGCGCGCGCTTTCCGTCGCGGCCGTTCCGCTTGCAGGAAAACATCGGCATGCGCCTCAGCGTCGACGTGCGGCCGGTGTCGAAGGACTTGGGCGCGCTGCACATCGGGCCGGGCTCGCACTTCATCATCGAGGTTGCGGACGATGTCGTGCAGATCTTCGAAGTGCTGCGGCTCATGAACACGTCGCAGAACGCCATCGATCCGGGGCCGGCCGGCTTGCATTTTCCGCTGCCGGACAAGGCGCTGCAGGCGCAGGCGGGGCAGCAGAGCTCGCCGTCCTTGCGCGTCGTCGGGCACGAAGGCATTTGGACGGGCCCGATTCCGCCCGGCGACACCGAGCTGCAGATTCAGTTCATGCTTGCCTTACGAGGGCGGCGCGCTCGACATCGTGCAGCGGACGCCGGTCATGTTCGACGACTCGGCGGTGGTGACGGAGAAGATCGACGGCTTCAGCGTCGAAGGGCAGAACTTCACGGCCGAAGAGAAGGAGCTGCAAGGGCGCAAGCTCGTCCTCTATCGCGGCTCGGGCACGACGGCGAACGGCACGCTGGTGTTGCACCTGCTCGGCCTGCCGCACGCCGATCCGACGTGGCGCTACGTCTCGCTCGCGCTGTGCATTGCCTTCGTCATCGGCTTCGGCATCTACGCGTTCGGTCCCGGCACGCGCAAAAAAGGGCGCGAGAAGGCGCTCGTCGAGGAGCGCGAGCAGCTGCTCGGTCAGCTCGTCGCGCTCGAGCAAAAAGGCGGCGACGACGCCAAGCGCGCCAAGAAGCGCGAGCAGCTGACGGCGCAGCTGACGCGGATCTATCGCGAATTGGACGAGGTCGGCCGCTGACGTTCGACGCCGTCGAGGCGCGCGGCCTGACGAAGGTCTACGGACGCCAGCGCGCGCTCGCCGGCGTCGACTTGACCTTGCGCGCCGGCGAGGCGACGGCGCTGCTCGGGCCCAACGGCGCCGGCAAGTCGACGCTCGTCGGCATCCTGGCGACGCTGACCACGCCGTCGACGGGCGAAGTGCGCTACGGCGGCGCGCGCGCCGGCGACGACGACGACTTGCGGCGCGCCATCGGCGTCATCGCGCACGAGTCGCTCTGTTACGGCGATCTGACGGGCCGCGAGAACCTGGAATTTTTCGCGCGTTTGTACGACGTCGCCGATGCGCGTAAAGCGGCGGCGTCGCTGCTCTCGCGCGTCGGGCTCGACGACGCCGCCGGCCGGCCGGCGCGCACCTATTCGCGCGGCATGATGCAGCGCCTGGCGGTCGCGCGCGCGCTCGTCCATCAGCCGCAGCTGCTCTTGGCCGACGAGCCGTTCACCGGCCTCGACCGCAGCGGCGTCGAGCTGTTGGCCACGCTGCTCGACGAAGAGCGCGCCCGCGGCTGCATCCTCGTCGTCGTCACGCACGACTTCGACGCCGTGGCGCCGCTGATCGATCGCGTCGTCGTCTTGGCGCGCGGTCGCATCGCGCACGACGCGCCGGCGCCGTCGCCGCGCAGCCACGCCGCGCTCGCCGACGTCTACCGAACGGCGGTCGCCGGCGTCGCCGCCGCGCGCCCCGTCCGCCGCGTATCCGCGCTACAATGACGGCGATGCGCGCGCTCGGCCTGCTCCTGTGGAAGGACGTGCTCGTCGAGCTGCGCGCCAAGGAGCTGGTCTACGCCACGGTCTTCTTCGCGGCGGTGGTGCTGCTCGTGTTCTGCTTCGCGTTCTTGGGCGGCCCGAAGCCGACGGTCGACGTCGCCGCCGGCGTCTTGTGGGTGGCCATCGCGCTCGCGGGCACGATGGGCATCTCGCGCGCGTTCGAGCGCGAGCGCGAAGGCGACACCTTGCGCGCGCTCTTGCTCTCGCCGGCGCCGCGCGCGAGCTTGTACCTGTCGAAGCTGGCCGCGATCTCGCTGTTGATGGTGATCGTCGAGCTGGTGACGACGCTCTTGACCTCACTTTTGTTCGGCGTCTCGCTGCCGTCGGGAACAGTGTCGCTGGTCGCGCTGTTGCTGCTGGGGACGGTCGGGTTCGCGGCGGTGGCGGCGCTCTTCGGCGCCTCGCTCGGCCGTGCCCGCTCGCGCGACGTGCTCTTGCCGCTGCTGGTTTACCCGCTCGTCGTGCCGGTGCTCATCGCCGGCACGCGCGGCACGAGCGCGCTGCTCGTCGGCGCCGAGCCGGCGGTCATCGCCTTCTGGCTGAAGTTTCTGTTGGTTTTCGACGCCATCTTCGTATCGCTCGGCGTCTGGGTCTTCGAACCGCTCGTGGCAGGTGACGCATGAAGCTGAGACCGTATTTCCTCGTCGTTCTGGCGCTGGCCATGCTCGGCATGCTGGTGGCGCCGTCGCTCATCCTGTCGGCGCCGCGCGAAGCGACGATGGGACTCGTGCAAAAGATTTTCTACTATCACGTGCCCTCGGCGTGGACCTGCTTTCTGGCGACGTTCGTCTGCGCCTTCGGCAGCGGGCTCTACCTGTTCAAGGGCAGCGAAGCCGGCGATCGCTTGGCCGTCGCCGCCGCCGAGCTCACCGTGCTCTTCGGCCTGTGCACGCTCGTGACCGGCCCGTTGTGGGGACGCAAAGCCTGGGGCGTCTACTGGGTTTGGGACGTGCGCCTGACGACGACGCTGCTCTTGTGGATGATCTTCATCGCCTACTTGTTCGCGCGTAAATATGGCGGCCCCGGCTCGAAGAAGCTCGCCGCCGGCCTCGCGCTCTTCGGCGCCGCCGACGTCCCGCTCATCTATTTTTCGGTCAGCATCTGGCGGACGATTCATCCGAAGACGAGCGTCGTGCCGTCGGTGTTGTCGCAGCCGGGGATGGCGATGCCGTTCATCGTCGCCATGTTGGCGTTCACGATCATGTTCTTCGCGCTCTTGGAAATGCGCGTCGGTCTCGAGCGAGCGCGGGCGCGTGTCGACGAGCTGCACCTGGCGGCGGAAGACGCCGGATTGGAAAACTGACATGAAACGGCTATTTCAGGCGCTCTTGATCGTCTGCTTCTTGGGTGGCATCGCGTCGGCGCAGGCGCAGCCGAAGAAGGACGACGAAGGCTTCGAGGCGGTCAACGGCGACATGATGCAGTCGGGCGAGACCATCCCCGGCTCGCGGCTCGTCGGTCTCGCGTACGGGTTCATCTTCGTCGCCGTGTTGGTGTGGGTGGCGACGGTGGCGCAGCGTTCGCGCAAGCTCGAAGACGAGGTCGAGGCGCTGAAGAAGAAGCTCGGCTAATGCCGACGACGGCGCACTTCATTTACATTCCGGCGGTGTTGTCGCTGGGCGTCGTCATCGGATTCGTGTTGGGTGGACGCGCGGCGCGCGATGCGCAAGTCGCGCAAGCGGCGCGCGAGGCCGCGCGCGCGGCGCGGCGGGCGGCCAAGGGGGCGACGGCGGCGGGCGCGAAGGATGGCGACGGCGGGACGTCGCAGCCGTCGTAGGCGTACGGCAGCGGACGTCGCAGGCTCGGTTGTCGCCGACGGTGAACCGCTCGGTGGAGATGACGCGACCCGCGCGTCGCAGAGGTCGCTGGTACGCGACCCGCGCGTCGCAGAGGTCGCTGGTACGCGACCCGCGCGTCGCAGAGGTCGCTGGTACGCGACCCGCGCGTCGCAGAGGTCGCTGGTACGCGACCCGCGCGTCGCGGACTCGCTACTACGCGACCGCTCGTCGTCGCGGTCGAGAACACGCGAGCCGGTGAGCGGCCGGGCGGCGACGAGCAGTGTACCGATGGGGCTGGTGTCGCAAGGGAGCCGGCAGGCGGAGGCGCGCGGGCGGGCTGTGCCCGCGCGCGCCGGAGCCCCGTCGTGCCGGCCATCGGTGGAGCGAGCAAAGCGGTGATTGGTTTATCGCGGGCTCGGTCTCGCAGCGCCGACGTTCGCCCCCAAACGCAGCGCTAGAGACGAGCACAGCCGCGCGCGGGGCCGCGGCTACATTGACCTCGCGGGGTGTGACGCGGTCAGCGGAGGTTGAAGTGCAGCGGCATGCGTTCGCCCGCCGACAGCGCGGGGACGTGCAGGCGGCGCAGCGAGTGGCCCGGCCGCTGAACGGTGACGACGTGCTCGACGCCCGGCTGCACGCTGACGGCCGCCGACGTGCCGAGGCCTTGCACGCGGCCGTCGACGGTGATGTTCGCCGGCGCGTCGGTGTGGATGACGAGCAGCGCGGTGCCGGCGGCGACGGGCGGCTCGGCGGCTTCGGTCGCGCCCGCATGGCTCGCGGCGGCCGATCGCGCGCCGGCGGCCGTCGGCGTCGTGGCGCCGCCCGGCGCGGCGTTCCCATCGGTGGCGGCGGTCGACGGCGACTTGACGATCGACGCGGCGGCAGTCGTGCCCGCGGCGTTCGGCGCTGCCGATCCCGCGCTCGGCGACGAGCCCGCGTTCGCTGGTGTAGCCGAAGACGGCGCGCCTGAAGTCTGCGCGGCGCCTGCATTCACGGACGTGGCGTTGGGCGACGAGCCCGTGCCATTCGGCGACGAGCGGTTTGCGGCCGCCGACGCGCCCGTTGCCGGCGCGCCAGTCGCGTTCGGCGCGCCCGCCGCCGGCGCGCCCGCCGCCGACGCGCCCGCCGCCGACGCGCCCGTCGCGTTCGTCGCGGCCGCTGCAGGCGAGCCGTTCGCGTTCGTCGCCGGCGAGCTGTTCGCGTTCGTCGCGCCGGCAACGTTCGGCGTCGCCGTCGGGTCGCCCGGCGCCACCGTCGGCGGCTCGCCGCTTGGCCACAGCGCGACGAGCGCGACCGCCGCCACCGCCAGCGCCGCCGACGCCGCGACGAGCACGCGCTTGAGCGGCGGCGTCTTCGGCTCGGCCCACGCCGGATGCTTCAGCGTCGACTTCTCGGCGCCGAAGCGCTGCCCGTCGCTCGTCCGCGGACGCGCGATCGATCCCGTCGTCGGGCTCGTCAATAAGCCGCCACCGGGCACGGTCGCGCCGTCGTCGGCGAACTCTGCCAGCGGCGGCGGCGGCGTGGCGCGCGCGGCGGCGAGCAGCTCTTCCGAGGCCTTCGACGTCGGCCCGTCGGCATAGTCGGCGGAGACGGCGTGCTCGGTCGGTCCGTCGTCGAAGTGCGCGGGATCGACGGCCGACATCGCCGGCGTCGTCGGCGCCGACATTGCCGGCGTCGGCGTGACGGCCGGCGCGCTCGGCGGCGGCGGCGTCGCGCTCGCGGCCGTCGGTGGCGGCGGCGTACGCGGTCCGCCCCAACCAGCCGCCGACGGCATCGACCAGCCCGCCGCGCCCGGCATGACGCCGCCCGTCGGTGGCGGCAGCGTACCCGCGGCCGGAGTCGGCGCCCGCGGCGGCAGCGTACCCGCGGCCGGAGTCGGCGCCCGCGGCGGCAGCGTACCCGCGGCCGGAGTCGCCGCGCGCGCCGTCGGTGGCGCCGGCGTCGCGCTGCCCGTCGGCGCGCTCGCGTTGCCCGCCGATGCCGCACTCGGCGCCGGCGAATGCGCCGCTGAACCGTCGGCAGCGCCCGACGACGCACCCGCTGCTCCAGCCGCATTCGAGGACGCGCCGGCTGCATTCGAGGACGCGCCGGCTGCATTCGGCGACGCGCCCGCCGGATTCGACGACGCGCCGGCTGCATTCGGCGGCGCGCCCGCATTCGGCGGCGACGCGCCCGCATTCGGCGGCGACGCGCCTGCATTCGGCGACGGCGCGCCCGTGGTGAACGGCGTGCCGAACGCCGGCGTGCCCCCTTTGGCCGCGCCCGCGAACGCCGCGTTCATCGCCGCCGACATCGCCGACGCCGTCGTCGGCGGTGGCGGCGTGCGCGTCGGCGGCGGCGGCGTGCGCGTCGGCGTAATCCGCGCAAGCGGCGACGGCGACTTCGTCAGCGGCGATGCCGCCGGCGGCTTGGCTACGCCCGGCAGATCCACCGCGATCGGCCCCGACACGCCGCGCGCCGACGGCAGCCCCGTCGACGGCGTCGGCCGATGCGTGATCGGCGACGGCCCCATCCACGAAATCGAGGTCTTCTCCTCGACCTTCAGCAGGAAATCCTCGAGCGACGCCAGCCCGGCCGCGCGAATGTCCTCGGCCTGCCGCTTCAGCTTCTTCGCGAACAGCCCGCGCATCCACTCCGACAGCGCCATCGCGTCCGCTTCCCAGCCGCTGGTACGAATGAGCGCCTCGAGCGCCGCGCGCAGCTCCTGCGCCGACTGAAAACGATCGTCGGGATTACGCTCCAGCGCCTTGACGATGATGCGGTTGAGCTCCACCGGCATCGTCTTGTCGATGGTGATGGGCGCGCGAATCGGCTCCTCCGCCACCGCCATCAGCGTCGCCATCTCCGTCGAACGCTTGAACAGCCGCTGCCACGTCACCATCTCCCACAGCAAAATCCCGGCGCAAAAGACGTCGGCGCGCGCATCGATGGGCAAGCCGCGCGCCTGCTCCGGCGACATATAGGCGTACTTGCCCTTCAAGAGGCCGGCTTGCGTCTGCGCGGCGTTGGCTTCGCGCGTGGCCTTGGCGATGCCGAAGTCGACGATCTTGACGCCGCCTTCGTAGGTGACGATGACGTTCTGCGGCGACACGTCGCGGTGCACGAGCCCGAGCGGCTTGCCGTCGGCGCCGGCGCGCGTGTGCGCGTAATGCAGGCCGGCCATGGCGTCGGCGAGGATGCGGCAGCACAGCCCGAGCGGCAGCCGCGCGCCGTGCTCGGTGGCCTCGCGAATGACCGCGCGCAGGTCCTCGCCGTGCACGTACTCCATGGCGATGAAGAACTGCTCGCCCAACTTCCCGAGGTCGAAGATCTGCACGACGTTCGGGTGATTCAGCCGCGCCGCCACGCGCGCTTCGTTGAGGAACATGCGCACGAACGAATCGTCGGCACAGAGCTGCGGCAGGATGCGCTTGACGACGACGAGCTTCTCGAAGCCCTCCATGCCCTCTTGTTTGGCCAGGAACAGCTCGGCCATGCCGCCTTCGGCCAGCTTTCGCTGCAGCACGTACTTGCCGAACTGGGTGCTCACGAGAATGGCCGCGCATATCGTACCACCCTTGACACTCCGCAGTAAAAGGAATGACCATCCGGCGCATGTTCGATTTAACGCTCACCGACGAGCAGAACGCGCTCGTCGCCGCGGCGCGCGAGTTCGCCCGCCAGGAAATCGCACCCGTCGCCGGCCACCTCGACGAAGAGGGTAAGTTCCCCACCGACCTCATGAACAAGGCCTTCGAGCTGGGGCTCATGAACTTCGAGATTCCCGAGGCCTACGGCGGTCTCGGTCTCAGCTGTCTCACCCACTCGCTGATCCTGGAGGAGATCGCGTGGGCCTGCGCCGGCGTCAACACGACGCTCGCCGCCAACATGCTCGGCTCGATGCCGCTGCTCATCGCCGGCACCGACGCGCAGAAGCAGAAATACCTCGGCATGCTGCTGGCCGGCGACGGCGGAAAGCCGACGTTCGCCTGCTACGCCTGCAGCGAGCCCGACGCCGGCAGCGACGTCGCCGGCATGCGCACGCGCGTCGAGAAGAAGGGCGACGACTACATCCTCAACGGCCAGAAGCGCTGGATCACCAACGGCGGCGTCGCCAGCTTCTGTACGACTTTCGCGACGTTCGACCCGAAGCTGAAGCACAAGGGCATCACGGCGTTCGTCGTCGACATGAATTCGCCCGGCGTCAAGATCGGCAAGAAGGAGAACAAGATGGGTCAGCGCGCGTCGCTGACCAACGACATCATCTTCGAGGACGTGCGCGTCCCCAAGGCCAACTTGATCGGCGAGGAGGGCGGCGGCTTCAAGGTCGCGATGAAGACGTTCGATCGCTCGCGCCCGTGGATCGCCGCCGGCGCCGCCGGCATCATCAAGCGCGCGCTCGACGAGAGCCGCACTTACTCGCTGGAGCGCAAGACGTTCGGCGTGCCCATCGCGCAGCATCAGGCCGTGCAGTTCATGCTGGCCGAGATGGCGATCTCGTACGAGGCGACGCGCCTCTTGTACATGAAGGCGTCGTGGATGGTCGACTCCGGCAAGCTCGACTCGATCGTCTCGGCGTACGCGAAGGCCTACGGCGCCGACGCGGCGATGAAGCGCGGCGACCGACGCCGTGCAGATCTTCGGCGGCTACGGCTACACCAAGGAATATCCGGTCGAGAAGCTGATGCGCGACGCCAAGCTGCTGCAGATCTACGAAGGCACGTCGCAGATTCAGCGCATGGTCATCGCGCGCAACCTCTTGGCCGGCGAGAAGTAGCAGCGAACGCAACCGAGAATCCCGCCCCAGTAGCACCGAAGCCCCGCAAAAAACCGCGCCAAACCGCTCGCGTCTACCGACATATTCAGTTGGTCAACCTGCTTGACTAGCCGAGTCAAGCAGGTTGACTAAATGGTCAAGTCGCTTGATTTAATAGTCAAGCAGGTTGACTAAGTGGTCAAGCTGCTTGAATTCATAATCAAGCAGGTTGATTGAATGGTCAGGTCGATTGATTAAATGGTCAGGTCGGTTGACTAAGTGGTCAGGTCGGTTGACTAAATGGTCAGGTCGGTTGACTAAATGGTCAAGCGGGTTGACGACATGGGAGTGAGGCTTGCGCGTCGGGTCGCGCGCGTCAGGCGGGATTGCGGCGCTGCGGCGTCGTCGGGATGATGGCTTCGGACGGCGGGCCGGCGCGGCGATGGCCGAGCAGCGTCGGCGCGAGCAGCGGCAAGGGCGGCGCGCCGGCGTCGTCGGCGAACTGCGCCAGCGCGTAGGCCAGCTCGGACGCCGCCGGCCGTGCTGCCGGCTTGTCGGCCAAGCAGCCGCGGACGAGCTGCGCCAGCGACGGCGGCGCCCACGACGGCGTGGCTTCGAGATCGTGCGGCGGCGGCGTGACCAGCTGATGCAGGAGCACGCCGACCGCGTAGACGTCCGCGCGATCGCCGACACCGGCCGCGCCCATGGCCTGCTCGGGCGCCATGTAGCCGGGCGTGCCGACGATCATGCGCGCCTCGGTGCCGTCGCTGTCGCGGACGATGACGGCGTCGGACAGCTTGGCGATGCCGAAGTCGAGCAGCTTCAACCCGGGCGCGGTCGTCGTGAGCATGACGTTGTCGGGCTTGACGTCGCGGTGGATGATACCGAGCGCGTGCGCCGCCGCCAGCGCCTCGCACAAGACGGCGCCGACGCGCGCCGCGACCGGCAGCGGCCACGGCTGACTCTGGTCGCGGCCGGCCAGCGTCTCGCCGTCGACGAGCTCTTGCACTTGAAACAGCAGCCCATCGTCGGAGACATCGACATGTAGTGTGCGCACGACGGCGGGATGATTGACCGTCGCGGCGGCGCCCGCCTCGCGGATGAAGCGCCGCATGGCGTCGAGCTGGCTCGTGCTCGACGCCTGGATGACCTTGATGGCGACGCGTCGGCCGGTGGAACGATCGATGCCGGAGTAGACGGTGCCCATGCCGCCGCGTCCGATGGGCTCGTGCACGAGGAAGCGACCGGCGAGCAGGTGACCAGGCATCAGCGTGCCGTCGGCTTCGCGATGGCGCGCGAGACGGGAGAGCGCGATCGACAGCTCGCTCGAGCGCTCGCGGACTTGCGCCTGCAGCTGCGCGTTGAGCCGCTCGACCTCGTCGGCGCGCGTGACGATCTCGCGCACCTGATCGCGCACGCGCTGCTCGAGGTTGGCGTTGAGCGTGGCCAGCTCGTCGCGTTGGCGATCGATCGTCCAGCGCTGGGTCATTTCGCGGCGCCGGCCGTTGTCGAGGATCCAGCCGATGGCGATGCTCACGAGCGCCACCGTGACGCTCGTCGGCAGGTTCGTGATGCGCGCCGTGGCGGCGTGCTGAAAGTTGGCGAGCCCGACGAGCAGCGTCATCTCGCCGAGCGCATAGACGACGATGAGCACGCGCGGCGGCAGCGACACGATGACGGCGATGCCGATGCAATAACCGATATAAGCGCTGATATTCGACGACACCAGCTGATCGATCCCGGCCACGAGCGCGCCGTGCATGACGTAGAGCAGGGCGGTGGCCGGCCCGAGCAGCGCCGACAGCGACGGGCGGCGGACGCGATAGGCGAAGATGGTCAGGACGATGACGATCGGCAAGGTGACGGCGTGCGCGAGGACGAGTGAGTCGCGCCAGCGCAGCGTGTCCGCCGTCAAGGTCTGGCGTTGCGCCGCGGTCACGTGAAAGAAGGCGATGTGCAGCGTGTGCAGCACGATCATGAGCGGCCCGAGCGCGCGCAAGCGCCGCCGGTTCTGCTCGGCAATCGCCGTCGACAGCTCGGTCACGACGCCATCGTATCACGGCGCCGGCAGCCCGGCGCCGACCCCGGCGACCGAAGTCGGACCGTCACTCCTTCATCGATCTCCCTAGACACAACCGGTCAGGCTGCTTGACCAGTCGGTAAGGTAGCTTGACTAAATAGTAAGGGTTCTTGACTACTTCGTCGCGGGGATGCACATCGTGCCCGCCACGATGCGCGCGTGATCCACGCCTTAGTGGAGCGGAGCGTGATCGCGCAGGGCCTTCATGAACCGACGCGGCCTTCGAGCTCCGCTTCGCACCCGCCTCAATACGAGCAGCCGTTCCCGCTCTCCGTGCCGCACAGGCAGCTGCCGTTCGTAAGGCAGCGCGCGCACGACGAATGGCTGCACGTCTTGTCGCAGTCGGCGTCGGTCGAGCACTCGTAGATGACGTCCTTGCACGACGCCACCTGCATGGAGAGGCCCAGCTGGTTGTCGCTGCACGCCACGCTTGCGTTCTTGACGGTGCAGTCGGCCACGCGCGTGCCGTCGGCCGTGTCGCACTGGTCGTTGTGCCCCGGCGTGCACGTGCACACGCCACTGGCGAAGGTGCAGCAGTCCATCGTGGAGTCGGGATTGCAGTCGGTGACGGCGGTGTCGTCGTCGGCTTCGCTCGAGCTCGTCGGGACCGACACGTTGCAGATGCACTCGCCGGTGACGCCGACGGAGCAGTGCGGGCTTGCGCAGGCGCAGGCGCTCACACCGCCGAACTGGGCGCAACACACCGTGTTCGGCGGCAGCTCGCTCGCCCCGCACGACGTGTTGGCGTTCCAATCGCTGCTCGCAAAGCTCGCTTCGTCGTCGGCGGAGGCCTGACACTCGCACTGCCCCGTCGTCTCGAACGAGTGCGTGCTCGCGTAGCAGTGTGGCCGCAGCTTGACCTCACTCGAGACGTTGCAGCTCGCGAGCGCGAGGCACAAGCCGACCGCTTGGATCCAACGCAGGTGGCCCATGCTCAGAACCTCCCGCTCATGCCCAGGCTGCCTGGGCCGACGGTCAGGTTTGCCGTCGGCTGTGTGGCCGCGTGCGCACGCACCGAGGCGGCGCCGGCGCCACTGTTGATCACGATGAGCGGCACGCCGATGGCCACCATGGCCGCGCCAATAGAGAGGATCGTCGCACCGGCGACGAGCGGGGCGTGCGCGTACTGGTGCGAGGTGATGACCTGTCCCGACACGGTGGTGACCTTCTTGGTGGTGGGCGCCGCGACTCCGAGGACGATGGCGCCGCCCAGCGCGGCGATCGCGCCCGGCCAGATGAGGGCGCTGCCGAAATAGCGGCCCACCGGCGAGGTCACGCGCAGTCGGACGTCGGCACCCGTCGGGGGGACGTTCACGGTCGTGCCATAGCTGGCGACGCCTTGACCGTCGACGCCGATCGCAAGCTTCCCCGGCGCGAGCTGGAGCGTGCACGGCGTGATGCACAGCGGCTGATACTGCGAGTTGATCGCGAGATAGGTGCCGTGGTGGCGGCTGCTCTCGATGCTGGTGTACGAGCCTTCGTAGGCGCTGAGCCGCAGCGGGACTTGCGCCGAAGCCGACGTGAAGGTCACCGGCACGGTGCCCGGAGGTGGCGTGGGCACGGTCGTCGCGGGCTGGGCCGAGGCCGGCGGGGCGTCGACGCTGACATGCTCGGCCGTCGGCGCTGCGTTGTCGGGCGCCGGCTCGGGCGGCGGCGGCGCGGTCGACGAGAGCGGTCGCCCTTTTTCGGCGCTCGCCGACCCGAGCGAGCGTCCCGACTTGTCATAGAAGGCGACGACCACGCTTGGACGATCCCCGCCAGGGAACACGCGGACGATCGCGAAGGTCGCTACGGGCTCACCCGCGGCGCGCCCGACGATCGTTCGATCGTCGAGCGCAGACACGTCGCCGAGCGCCGACGAGTCCACCACCAGCGAGACGGTCCCCGAGGTGCGCAGCGCGGCGAGGAGCGCCGCCGCGGCGGGCCCACGCGCGCCCTCGGCACCAGCGGGGATTACCATCACGGTGTTGAGCGGCGCGGTAATCGCCGACAGGCTCTGAGGCGAGAACGTCGCGCCCCAGCCCTCCTGCGCGTCGGCACGCCCGAGCAGCGCCGTGCAGGCGATGGCGATCGCGAGACCGCGGACTATTTGGCTCATTCTGGGTTCCTCCCGTGCGTCGCACTCTGCACCGCGCGTGCCGACGTAAGTGGGTGAAACTGCGCAAGCGGACTGTATCGCGCGCCGACAGATGTACTGCAAGCGTTCGTCGAGCCACGTCGCTGAGAGTGGCCCGAGGCGCCGAGCCGTTGTCGATCGATGCAGACAACCGCGTCGACCGGACCAAGGGACACGACGGTAGACCTGGCACCCAGCCACTGCTGCACATCGGGCCGCAGCAACGTCTGACGCTAGCGCAGCGACGCCAGCTCCAGCACGCGACTTCGCGGTCGTCGGCATCAGCAGAACCGGTCCCGCAGGTATCTCAACGGCTCGACGCCGTGCACTTGGCAGCTGGCTAGCAGCGACAGATGCACTTGGCAGCTGGCTAGCAGCGACAGAAGGTCGCGTCGACTTCGCCGGCGCCGTCGTTGCCGACGAACAACCAGCTCTTCCGGCCAACCACTTCACGCCTCGACGTGTTCTCCGATTCATTGTCGTGCCCCAGCAAGCGGGCGTCTTCGGAATCGCTCGAGTGCGGCGCGCTGCGCAGCGGATGCCCTTGGCCAGCGGTTCTCATCGAGCACGCTGCCGCCGCGACATGGTAAGTCTGCTTGACTAAGTAGTAAGGTCGCTTGACGAAGTAGTAAGGTCGCTTGACGAAGTAGTAAGGTCGCTTGACTAAGAGGTGAGCTTCGGGCGACGAGGCGCTGTGCGGCGGCGGCTTCGCTGCTGGCGCGCGCAGGCGGCTTAGGCGGCGGGCTTACCGGCGGGCGCTTCGGGCTGCGAGCGGCGATGACCGACCGCGCCCCAGAGCACGATCGCGGCGAGCATCGGGCCGGCGAGCGAAATGGCGATGACGGGCCAGTCGGCGGCGGGAGCGCGCGGGCCGTCGTACAACGCGACCTGCAGCGCCGTCAGAAGCGCGTCCATGCTGATCGCCGACGCCACGAGCACGCCCACCCAATGGCGCCAGCGCAGCGTGAGGCTGAACAGCACGGCCACGAGCGCGACATCGAACGTCACCCAAGCCGTCTGCACCCACGGACGCGGGAACCAGCGGCTGTCGGCGAGCGCCAAGAGCAGCGTCCAGGGCACGAGCAGCGTCGCCAAGAGCCGCACGATCAGCGCCGGTCCGCGCAACAGCGTTTCGCCGCCGAAGCGCAGGAAGCTGCCGCGCGCGAACGCCGCCAGCGCGTCGACGAGCGCGACGTGGCTCGAGGTCCCCGGCGGATGCGCCAGGAAGATGGGCTCCCAAGCGTGCGGCTTGAGCTTGGCTTTGAAGGCGCGCAGCCCGTCGAAGTCGTAGAGCGTCGCCGACAGCGTGCGCACGACGCGCAGCCAGCCGGACACCGGACCCGACAGCGGCGCCAGGCCCAGCGTCACGTAATGCGCGCCTTCGGCGGCGAGCGCGCGCATCGCGGCGTCGATGAGGAGCTCGGCGCTGCCGTTGGGCGCGGCCGGATCGCGCAGGAAGTCCTCGAAGAGCCAGCCCTTGCGCGCGTAGATCGGCACGGCGGCCAAGAAGCCGACGACGGCGCCGTCGCGTTCGGCCACGAAATAGCGGCGCTCGGCCGGGAGCTCGAACGGCTGCACGTCGACGAGGAAGCCCATCGGCGCCATCGGGCGGGCGTGCTGCCAGCGCTCGATGAGCGTCGTAATCGCGCCGCGCAACGGACGCTCGGACGCCAGCTCGTCGGCGGCGACGGCGCGCACGCGTACGCCTTTGTTGGCCGCGCGGCGCAGCTGTTCGCGCAGGCTGCGCGCGCCGGCGAGCGTCGCCTCCCAGCGCGCCGGATCCCACACCGGCTGCTCGCCGACGGGCATGGCCGCGAGTCCGGCAGCCTCGACGAGGCGGGCTTCGGCCGCGAAGAACGCGCAGCGGCGCCCGTCGGCGCGGGCGGCCGCGACGAAGCGGCGCGCGACCTCCCCCAGCCGCTCGGGCGCACACAGCGGCGCGCCGGCGACGACGCGGGCGCCGCGCGTCTCGACGTAGGCCACGCAGGCGTCGTCGCCGTCGAACCAATATTCGAAATCCGCCTCCAGGCTCTGGAACGACGTGGCGTTCCAGCCGTGGCGGCGCACGAGGGCGAGGACGCGGGCGCGAACGTCGTCGGTCGTCACGGGGCGCGCCTGAAGATGAGCCGTGTGCTCCGCGACCGACGCGACCGTCGCGCGCCCGCGTCCGAGATCGATCGTCCGGCGCTCACCGCAGCCCCGTCACGCACGCGATCATCAGTACGCACGCGGGCCCTACTTGACTAGCTTGAGGTGTCCAGGCCGCTTCTTCGGCGGCGGCTCCGGCTTCGCTGTCGGGCTCGCTTCGCCGCCGCTGCCGCTGCCGCCGCCGCCATCGCCGCTGCCACCGTCGGGCGGCGACTTCTCGACCGGCAAATCGGCGGGGATGTCATCCTGCCAGACGGCGCCGTTGCCCTCGAAATCGGCGATGACATAAACGGCCGTCCACGGAATGAACGTCGGGAATGGCACGCGGCTGAACGACAGCGTCGCGTGGATCCCGTCGTCGTCGATCGTCAGATCGGGAATCGGCGGCGCGAAACCATAGCCATAGTCGAGCCGCAGATGCGCTTCGCTCAAGAAGCGCGCGGGCAGCCGCACGCCCTCGCGGCGCGCGTCGAGGTGGACCCGTGCCTCTGCTCGCTCGAGCAGCGCCAGCATGACCTCTTTTTTCGACGGTGGCGAAGACACCTACGGGATTTGTATCACGACGCGCTCAATCGCGGTAACCGCGCGGTGCGCTGCCACGCCGCGGAAACAGCCTATTCCACAGCTCGGCGGCCGGCCGGCCCACTTCGACGGCGAGCCGCGCGAAGACGACGACGTTCAGCCGTCCATGCTGCGGGCGCGCCACCTCGGCGGCGAAGGTGGCGTCGACCGTGCTCGGCGACTCGCCGCGCCGGATGGCCAAGGCCGCGCGCATGAGCTCGTGATAGCGCGCCATCCAGCCGACCCAGTCGGCGCTCGCGCCGTCGCCGCGGCAGGCCGCGGCGCGGCGCTCCAGTTCGTCGGTGGCGAGGCTGTCGAGCTCGCGCAGCGCGCCCGGCCATTGGCGCGCGACGGCGCGCAGCTCGGCGCGGGCCGCGTCGTCGGGCCGACCGCCGACGCCGAGCGCATGGCGCAGCGCCAACAGCCGCGCGTATTTCTCGGCGAGCGCCGCGGCGATGGCGTGGCCGGCCTGCGCTTTTGCTCCGTCGTCCGCCAGGTTGTGCTCCTCGTCGCCCGTCGCTGGCCGTTGCCGCCGTCAGGTTGCGACCGCGACCAGTGGTGCGCCGCGCCGACCGCGGCCGGCCGTCGCGACCGTCAAGGCTGTGCCGTAGGGGATAGCGTACTGCAGCAAGTGTCGGTCCGCCCGCGCTTCGGGGCGGCCGATCGCAAGCGCTCCGATTGGCGCGTCTCGATCGGTGGTGGTGTGTACGCTGGTCGGGATACGGCGCGCGAACCGCGACGATCGATTCCGGAGGATGGTGGGTTCCCGGCGGACTCCGACTAGCGACCCCCAGCCGCCCTCCCTAGTCATCGCGCCGCGCGCAAGAAAGTTGCTACTCCGTCGCCACCTTCGCGCACTCCGTCAGCAGCGCATCCATCGTCGCCGGCAACTTCACCCAGCTCGCCGTGTGCTCGCTCTTTCCCCACACGTCGCTCGCCGCCGCGGCCGGCGTGGACGTCGCCGTCGCCGGCGCGGGCGCCGGCAGCCGTCCCAGCTCGAGGAAGCCCTTCGGCTTGCCCTTCCACGTGTACCCGACCTTGCACACGAGCTCGGGCGTCCCACCCGCCGGCATCTCGCCCTTGCCGAGCACCTCGGTGACCATCGTGCGCCAGATCTTGTCGTGCCAGTTCTTGGCCTGCTCGTCCGGCTTGCCGCCTTTGCCGACGAGCTTGGCCGTGAACGCGT
Organism: uncultured delta proteobacterium; assembly: GCA_963785725.1. GTDB lineage: Bacteria > Myxococcota_A > Polyangia > Palsa-1104 > Palsa-1104 > JAQBQH01. The sequence goes on from CAWAWS010000004.1 coordinate 200,642, forward strand.
TCTCCGACGCCGGCACCGTCAGCTCGCGGCTCTTGCCACCCGCCGACACCGTCACGCCGTCGAAGTCACCGGCCTTGAACGCATGCAGCGTGCGATCGACCAGGCGCACGCCGGCCGAATCCAGATCCGACAGCACGCCGCCGCCGAGGACATAGACGCGCTTGTCATGCTCGTCGCGAACGTAGGGATCGCTGACGCCGAACGGCGACGTCCCGATCACGAACGTCGACAGCCCGCCGCGCGCCGTCACTTCCAGCTTCTTCTTCGGCGCGTCGAGCCCGAGCTCCTTCTGCTTGGCGTCCGACAACACGCCGAGCCCACGCGTCGCATGCAGCGGCGCGAACTTGTCCCACAATCGCTGGGCGCCTTCGTTGCCCGGCACTTCGCGCGCCGGCGTCTTCCTCGCCGCGTCCGCCGACAGCTTCAACCAGATGCGCGGCTCTTCGCCGCTCTCCGTCCGCCGCTCGAGCTCGACCGTCTTGCCCTTGTCGTCGGAGTAAAAGACTTTGCTGACCTCGTTCTTGCTGGCGTCGACGACGACCACTTCGCCCGGCGCCCGCTCCGGCTCGCGCTGCCACGTCCCGTAGGCCACGACCAGCCCGAGCGCCGCCAGACCGCTTTGCACCGCAGCCCCGCGCACGTTCATGACTGCTTCTCCTTCTTGAGCTGCTTGCCGCCGCGGCGGCGCGTGACGAAATAGCCGAGCGCGAGCACCAGCGCCGGCATGAAGAACGACGAGCCGTAGAACCACACCTGATCCTGCTTCTTCGTATGTACGATCGGGACGTCGTTCTCGCTCGAGACTTCGCCGGTGATGCCCTCTTCGCCGATGAGCCACTTCATGCCGTCGAGCGCGAACGCGGGATTGCCGGCGACGTCGATGACGCCGTCGCTGAGCAGATCGCTGTCGGCGACGGCGATGGCGCGTCCTTCGTCCTTCTTGTCCTTGTCCGTGCCCTTTTTCGTGACGGCGAGGGCGAGCGGCCACTGCTTGCGCTGCTCGGCCGGCGGATCGAACGCGAAGTTGCCGTTGAGGTCGGCCCACGTCGACGCGTGCGACTTCACCGTCGCGTCCGAGCTGACATGCGCCGGCTTGTCCTTCAGCTCCTCGTAATGGCCGGCGCCGACGAGCACCAGCGGCGCCCGCGAGCCCAAGCGACCGAGCGTCGTCACCGACGGATGCGACGAATACGTCGCCGTCATGATGTTGGCGCGATCGCTGATCTGATTCGTCCGCCGCGCGAACGCCTGATCCGTCACCATCACCACCGGCACGTACTTGATGCCGAGATGCGCCAGCAGCTCCTTCTCGTCGACGCCCGCGTCCGGCTCGAGCGCGATCAAGAGCCGCCCGCCGCGATCGAAGTAGCGCTGCAGCGCCGCCGACTCTTCCGCCAGCAGCGGCTTTTGCGGCCCGATCAGCACCGCCACCGTCGCATCCGCGGGCAGATCTTGCGCCAAACCCTCGGCCGCGCCGAACGACTTGATGTTGTAACCCTGCGACGAGAGCATCTCCTTGAGCGATCGCAACGTCGGCCGCTTGTCGCTGTCGCCGCCCGGCTCGAAGCTGCGCTCGCCGTGGCCGGTCACGAAATAGACCGTCCGCGGCGGCCGCGCCACCTTCAACAGGCGCGTCTGCACGTCTTTGTCGAGGTTGCGCAGCTGATTGCGCGCGCCTTCCAGCTCGAGGCCCACCGACATCGGCTCTTTGTGCCCGCCGCGGTTGACGACGATCGTGCCGTTGGCGCTGACCCCGAGCTCCTTGGCCTTCGTCACGTCGACGTCGTGGTCGTAGCTCTGCACCTCGAGCAGCTTCGACTCTTTTTGCAGATCCTCGAAGTAGCCGAGCACCTGTTCGCGCACTTCGTTCGACGGCGGGAAGAACAGCGACACTTGCACCGGCTGATCCATCGTCGCGATGATCTTGCGCGTCGACTCACCCGGCTTGGCCGTGCGGAAGTAGCTGAGATCGACCTTCTTGTCGCGCTCCGACGCCACGTAGGTCAGCGCGAACGCGAACACCAGCGCGCCCGCCAAGCCGACGCCCGACCACAGCGCGTCGCGAATGCGCGCCAGCTCCAGCTTCGGCGCGCGCGCGACGTTGGCGTAGCTGAACTCCGACATGAAGATCGGCAGCGCCGCGAACAGCCACACGGCCGGCCACAACGCCGCCAGCACCGTCGACAGCTTCGGCCAGTCGTGCTCGAGCGGATGGCCCAGCACCGTCGACGACAAGTCCGACTGCGCGATATAGAGCGCGACCGCGACGAGGCCGAGCGTGTACAGCGCGAGCAGCATGCGCTCGACGGCACGGCGCTCGACGTCCGCTTGCCGCGTGCGCGCCGCGCGAATGGCGATGGCCGCGCCGATGACCGCGACGCCGACGGCCGTGAGCGCGCGCCCGGGGCCGGCGCCATAGATGCGCTCGCCAACGAACACGAACAGCATGCCGACGAAATAGACGGTAGAGACGAACCAACTCGGGCGCGACATCAGCGCCACCTCCGGGCTTCGACCACGCGCGTGGCCGCGAACAGCGCGACGTAAGTAATCGCCAAGTAGTAGACGACGTCGCGCAGATGAATGATCCCCGACTGGAACGGCGGAAAGTGCATGTTCCACAAGGCCAAGCTCTCGAAGATGCTCGACAGCGGCCGCTCCGTCACGCGCCCAATCCACCACGACACGAGCAGGCTCACCACCATCACCGCCGACAAGATGACGCTCAAGATCTGCGAGCGCGTCAGCGCCGAGCCGAGGGTGCCGACGGCGATCGTGGCCGCGCCCAGCAGCAAGAGGCCGACATAGCCGGCGAAGACGTGGCCGAAGCTGATCTTGCCCGCCGTCATGAGCAGGAGCGGCAGGTACAGCGACGCCAGCAGCATCACCGAGAGGAACGCGAACGCCGACAAGAACTTGCCGGCGACGATCTCGCCGTCACGAATCGGCGACGAGTAGAGCAGGTTGACCGTGCCCGCTTCGCGTTCGGCGGCGAGCAGGCGCATGGCGATGAACAGGGATGCGATGATGGTCACGCCGCTCGAGAAGAAGAAGAACTGCGACAGGACGTCGGTCGTCTTCTTGTCGGTGCCCATCGCGAAGGCGTTGAAGAGCAGGCCGTCGACGAAGAGGACGGTGGCGATGATGATCCAGCCCGTCCAAGTCCTAAAGTAGTTGCCCAGCTCGCGGCGGGCGATCAAGAGCGCGGCGTTCATGCGTGCCTCGTCTGCGTCAGCTTCATGAAGATCGACTCCAGCTGCAAAGCGCCGCGATCGACGCGCAACACGTCGACGTTGGCCTGCACCAGCGCGCGCACCAGCTGCGGCCGCAGCTCGGCCGCCGCCTGCACGCGTATATGCGGCGCGCCCGCCTCGTTCGCGGTGGCGCGCACGATCTCGACCTGCTTGACGCCCGTCACCGCGCTCAGCGCCGTCTTGGCCGTCTCGACATTGCCCACGATCTCGATATCCACCGTCACCACCGAGCTCTGCGCCAGCTCCGCTTCCGAGCCTTGCGCGACCAGCGTTCCCTCGTTGATGACCAAGAACCGGTCACACGTTTGCGAAATTTCCGACAAGATGTGACTCGACAACAGGATCGTGTGTTGCCCGCGCAAATCCTTGATGAGCTTGCGCATCTCCACGATCTGCACCGGGTCGAGCCCGCTGGTCGGCTCGTCGAGGATGAGCAGCTGCGGGTTGTGCACCATCGCCTGCGCCAGGCCGACGCGCTGCCGATAACCGTGCGACAGCGTGCCCACGACTTGGTCATGCACGTCGACGAGCGCCGTCTTCTCCTCGACCTCGCGCACGCGCTTGCTGACATCGGCCGCGGCCACGCCGCGCAATTGCGCGACGAACGCCAAGTAGCCGCCGACCGTCATCTCGTTGTAGAGCGGCGGCACGTCGGGCAAAAAGCCGATGCGCTTGCGCACTTCGTGCGGCTGGGTCGCCAGATCGAGCCCGTCGATGCGCACCTGCCCGGCCGTCGGCAGCAGCACGCAGCCGAGGACGCGCAGCGTCGTCGACTTACCGGCGCCGTTGAGGCCGAGGAAACCGATGACCTCGCCCTTTTGGATGTTGAACGACAAATCGCGGATGGCCGCGTGCTCGCCGTAGTATTTGGTCAATCCCTGTACTTCGATCATCGGGCGGAAACGTATGGCCATTGCCCGGGGGTGCGTCAAGAGGTAAAGTCCGCGCGTGTCTTCCGTTGTGACGCGCGGCATTCGCGTGACCGTTCGCAGTCAGTACATTCCCGAGCGCTCGTCGCCCAAGGCGGGCCAATACGCGTTCGCTTACACCGTGCGCATCGCCAACGAAGGTGACGACACGGCGCAGCTCAAGACGCGCCACTGGATCATCACCGACGCCGACGGCAAAGTGCAGGAGGTGCGCGGCGACGGCGTCGTCGGCGAGAAGCCGCTGCTCAAGCCCGGCCAGGCCTTCGAGTACACGAGCTGGTGCATGTTGGCGACGCCGCACGGCAGCATGCGCGGCACGTATCAGATGGTGCGTCCGACGGGCGAAGCGTTCGACGCGCAAGTCGCGCCGTTCGCGCTGGCGCTGCCGTATTCGCTGAATTAGCGCGCGTCGCCGGCGTTCGCACTGGCGCTGCCGTATTCGTCGAATTCGCGCGCGCAGTCGCCGGCGCTCGCGTTCGCGCTGCCGCATTCGCTGAATTCGCACGCGCAGTCGCCGGCGCTCGTTTTGCGCTGCCGTATTCGTCGAATTCGCGCGCGCAGTCGCCGGCGCTCGCGGTCAGCCCGTCGTGACTGGCGCCTCGTAGCGCGGCAGCTTCGGCGCGTGCGCGCGCGTCGGCGGCAACAGACGCCGCAGCCGCACCAGCTGCGCCACGACGCGCACGATCCGATCGCGCGCCGCGATGCCCAGCCGCGAGCTCGGCACCAGGTGCGCCGCGCCCGCGTGCACCAGCCGCTGGCCGAGCCGCACCGGCCGTCGCAGATGCGCCTCGTAACGCGCGAATGCCACGTCGTGAGCGCCGTTCGCAGCCAAGAGCTCGCCCGCCAACGTGTACGCGCCCAGCATCGCCAGCGACGTCCCTTGTCCCGACAAGAGCGCCGGCGCGTGCGCGGCATCCCCGACGAGCACGACGCGGCCGCGCGACCAGCCGCGCATGCGAATCTGGCTCACGGCGTCGAAGTAGAAGTCGGGCGCGCTCGTGATCTGCGCCAGCAGCGCCTGCGTCTGCCAGGCGGCGTCGGGAAACTGCGCGCGCACGAGCGCCTTCTGCGCCGTCGTATCGCGCGGATCGAACGGCAGCTGCGCCGCATGCCGAAACACGAAGATGCCGGTCGCGCGCCCGCGATAGTTATAAATACCCGCCATTCGTCCGGGCTCGTTGTGCTGCAGGTACTGCTCGGGCTCGCCCAGCGCCGGATCGACCGTCGCCGCCGCCACGTAAAACCCGAGATGACGCGTGAACTCGGCCTCGCGTCCGAACGCCAAGCGGCGCACGTTCGAGTGCAGCCCGTCGGCGCCGACGACGAGGTCGAACCGCCGGCGGTCGCCGCGCTCGAACGTGACGTTGACGCCCGCGTCATCTTCGTCGATCGCGGCGATGGAGTCGTCCCACCGATAGTCGACGTCGTTGCGCGTGGCTTCGTAGAGGATGCGCACGAGATCGCCGCGCGGCAGCTCGAGGTCGCGATGCGCGTCGCCGTCGCGCGGCGCGGTCGTGTCGATGGTGGCCGTGCGTCGGCCGGCGGCGTCGACGAAGCCGATGGCGGTCGTGGCGATGGCGGCCGCGCGCAGCGACGCGCCGAGCCCCATGCGATCGGCGATGACGACGGCGGCGCCGCGCACGTCGATGGGATAGCCGCCGTCGCGCGGTCGCGCCGCGCGCTCGACGATGACCGGCGTGAATCCGTGGCGCACCAGCCACCAGCCGAGCATCGGCCCGGCGACGCTGGCACCGGAAATGAGGACGTGACGGTTGCGTAGCGGCATGGCGCGCTCCTGCGTTGTGTTGGGATTGTCCTGACCATCGGTCAGTAGATTCACCGTAACTCCTGACCTCGGGTCAGGCAAGTGCTATCGTGCGGTCGTGCCCGATCCACTGAACGACACGACCGCACCTTCGACGCGACTGCGCATCCTCGCGACCGCGCGTCAGCTGTTTGGCGAATACGGCTACCAAAATACGTCGCTGCGCCAGATCGCCGAGCAGCTGCAGCTGACGAAGACCGCGGTGCTCTACCACTTTCCGACCAAGGCGCACCTCATCGAGGCGCTGGCCGAGCCGCTGGTGAACGATCTGTCGCGCGCGCTGGACGAAGCTGTCTCATATGATTTTGAGACAGTGCGCTGGCAGGTGTGCACGGGCTTTCTCGACGTCTATCTGGCCCATCGCCAGTCGCTGCAGCTGTTGCTACGCGATCTGGCGCTGTTCGCGCGCGCACCGATGTTCGACCGCTTCGTCGCCGTCACGACGGAGGCCAACCGCCGCGTCGCCGGTCCGCGGCCCGACTTGGCGGCGCGCGTGCGAGCGGCGCAAGCGATCGCCATGCTCAGCGATCCGGTGATCCTGCTCGCCGACGCGCCGACGCCCACACTGCGCCGTGAAGTGCTCTCCGGCCTGGCGCGACTCTTGGGTCCGCCGCCCCTCGATTTCACGGACGATCGCACGATCGACGCGCCCGACGAACGCAGCGCTGCGCGTCCCGACAGTCGCAGTCCAGCGCGCGCGGACCATCCCGACAGCCGCAGTCCAGCGCGCGCGGCCCCGCGCGGCGATCGCGGCGGTGGCGCCGGTCAGCGTCGCGACCGCGCTGCCGTCGAATACGGCCGACCGTCGCAGAAGCGCGCGGTCGGCCGTCCGACCGCGATGAGCCCCGAGCTCGTCGCCGCCGCGCACCGCTTGCGGCGCGGCGGCAAGCACACGATGGCGCAGATCGCGGCGCAGCTCGGCGTCTCGCGCGCCACGCTCTATCGTTATTTTTGAGACATGATGAGACAGTGTCGCAAATCCCACGGCGACAGGCGTTTACGAGGCTGGATCGGCTGGAGCTGCGCGGCCGGCGGCGACTGCGTCACGCCGGCGCGCGCAGGTGTCGGCGGTGACTGCGTCAGGCCGGCGCGCAGGTGGTCGGCGGCGACTGTGCGTCAGGCCGGCGCGCGCAGGTGGTCGGCGGCGACTGCGTCACGCCGGCGCGCGCAGGCGAATGCGCGTAATCTCCGACGGCGCGCCGAGTCGCATCGGCGGTCCCCAATAGCCGGTGCCGCGGCTGACGTAGATCTGCGTGTCCTTGTGCTTGGCCAGGCCGGCGACGAACGGCTGCTGCAGATAGACCGCGAAGTTCCACGGCCAAATCTGCCCGCCGTGCGTGTGACCCGAGAGCTGCAGGCCGACGCCGTGCGCCGCCGCCGTCGTGATCGCGCGCGGCTGATGCGCCATGAGCACGAGCGCATGCTTGTCGTCGCGACCGGAGAGCGCGCGCGGCAAGTCGGGGCCGTGGCCGGGCACGCCTTTGGCGCTGACGTCGTCGATGCCGGCCAAGTCGAGCCCGTCGGCGAGCGCGACCCGCTCGTTGCGCAGGACGCGCACGTCGAGCGTCGTCAGGTGCGCCAGCCACTCGTCGACGCCGGCGTAATATTCGTGGTTGCCGGTGACGAAGAAGACGCCCTTCTTCGCGCGTAAATTGGCGAGCGGCGCGATCGCCTGGCGCAGCTCGGCGACGCTGCCGTCGACCAAGTCGCCGGTGATGGCGATGACGTCGGGTGAAAGCTCGTTGGTGCGCGCGACGACGTCTTGCAGGAAGTCGTGCCCGATGGTCGGGCCGACGTGCACGTCGGTGAGCTGCACGATCGTGAAGCCGTCGAGCGCGCGCGGCAGCTTGGCGAGCGTGACCTCGACCTCGTGCACTTTCGGGCCGCGCGTGCCTTCGCGCACGGCCAGCGCGCCCAAGCCGGCCGCCACCGTCGCCGCCGCGGCGCCGAGCGCGCGCTTGAACAAGAGGCGCCGCTCGGGATCGTCGCTGCCGCCGCCGAAATGCAGCGCCAGCCGCACGACGTCGGCGGCCACCAGCACCAGCGGCAGGATGATCAGCATGCCCATCCAGATGAACGCCGGCCAGGCCAAGCGACGACCGAGATAGGAGTGCGTGCGCCACAAGATCATCGTCAGCGGCATCGACAGGCCGAGCAGCCACAAGAGGCCCGTCGCCAGGCCGCGCCAGGGCGGCGGCAGCGCCGTGTCACGGACGAGCCGCGCCCAGAAGTAGTAGTGCAGACCGCCGATGAACGAGAGGGCGAAGACGAAGAAGAACGCGATACCACCGATACGCGACATCCCGACTATGATGCGCGATGTTTGGTCGAAAGTCTCACGCGGCCGTGGGCGTGTCGCGGCGCGCCGCAGCGCCGCCGGCCGCGCTCTCGCCCGCCGCCGCGTCGGCGCGCGCGTCGCCGATGGAGCGCGCTTCCGACGGTATTTCGCCGAGAAATTGCTCTTTGGCCGCCGGTCCCGTGATGAGCCGCGCGCCGCGCTGGAAGGTCAAATAGGCCCAGGCCCACTCGATGAGCACGAGGATGCGGTTGCGAAAGCCGACGAGAAACAGCACGTGGATGAACAGCCACGTCAGCCACGCCGGCGCGCCCCACAACTTGAGACCGCCGGGCAGCTCGGCGATCGCTTTCCGCCGTCCGATCGTCGCCAGCGCGCCTTTGTTGAAGTATTTGAACGGGTGGCCGAACACCGGCTTGTCGTGCAGCAAATCCTCGATCAAGCCGGCGACATACGCGCCCTCTTGCATCGCCGCCGGCGCGACGCCGGGCACGAGGTGACCCTTGTCGTCGTGCACGGCGGCCAAGTCGCCGATGACGAAGATGCGCTCGTAGCCGGGCGCGTTCAGCGTCGGCGTGACGAGCACGCGGCCGGCTTTGTCGAGCGGCACGCCCAGCGACTTCGCCAACGGTGACGCCGCCACGCCCGCGCCCCACAAGACCGTGCGCGCCGTGAGGTGCTCTCCGGCGACGGTGACGCCGGTGGCGTCGATGGCGCTGACCTGCTTGTTGGTGCGCACGTCGACGCCGAGCTTGCGCAGCTGCTGCGCCGCTTTCTCGCGCAATTCGGGCGCGTACGACGCCAACAGATTGGGCGAGCCTTCGAGCAGGATGACGCGCGCCGCCGCCGGATCGATGCGGCGGAAGTCGCGCTTGAGGCTGGTGAACGAGACCTCGGCGATCGCGCCCGCGAGCTCCACGCCCGTCGGACCGCCGCCGACGACGACGAACGTCAGCCACGCCTGCTGCACCGCCGGATCTTCGGCGCGCTCGGCCTCCTCGAACGCCGACAGGATGCGCTTGCGGATCTCGATCGCGTCTTCCAGCGTCTTCAGCCCCGGCGCGCGCGCTTGCCACTCGTCGTGCCCGAAGTACGAATGCGTCGCGCCCGTCGCCACGACCAAGTAGTCGAAGGGAATCGGCTTGCCGTCGGCGACGCGCACTTGGCGGCCGGGCGCGTCGATGGCCGTCACCTCCGCCAGCAGCACCTCGACGTTCGACTGCTTGCGCAAGATCGAGCGAATCGGCTGCGCGATGTCCGACGCGTTCAGCGCCGCCGTCGCCACTTGATAGAGCAGCGGCTGAAACAGGTGATGATTGCGCCGATCGAGCAGCGTCACCTGCACCGGCAGCTTCGCCAAGGCGCGCGCGCAATAGAGGCCGCCGAAGCCGCCGCCGATGATGACCACACGCGGACGCGCATTTTCGCTCGGGCTCATGTCACTCATATAATGACGCAGGACGTCGAATGCCAGCCATGCCCGCTCGCCGTGAGGCCGAGCGGTGGGGTTGTCGTGCGGATGAGGCGAGCGACGGCGAACGCTTACGGCGTGTAGATGTTGGCGGCGCCGGGCGTGATCGTCTTCGTGACCTTCAAGTCGGCCGTGTCGTTGTTGGTCTTCTGGCCGTTCGGGTTGCGAATGATCGACGCCGCCACCGACGAGCTGTCGATGAGGCCGGGCGGCGTGCCTTGGTTCAAGTCGACGGTGCCGGTGATGCCGGTGATGGTGGCCGCCGGCACGCCGCCGACGCCCCACGCCAGCGCGTCGACGATGGTGTTGGTCGACGTGTCGAGGAGCACGATGGCGCCGACGTCGGTGCCGTTGGTGATGTTGTCCTGCGCGGCGGCGAAGTTCACTTTGATGACGCCCGCGGGCACGGTCATCGCCGGCGGGCCGAGCACGAGGTAGTTGCCGGCGGTGAGCGAGCCGGTGAGCGGATAGCGCTTGTACTCTTTGGTGGCGTTGACGAGGACGACCGAGAAGGTGCTCAGATCCGCGTCGATCTTGCCCGGGTTGTAGATCTCGATGAACTCGGCGGTGTCGGTGCTGGGCTGGTTGTAGTCGACCTCGTTGACCACGGGCGCGGTGTAGATCGAGACCGACGCCGTCAGCGTGACCGCGCCGAGCGCGGCGGTGATGGTGTCGGTCGTGGCGCCGGTCGCGCCCGGCTGCGTCGCCGTGAACGTGCCCGTCAGCGTGTCGGGCGCCGTCGTCAGCGTCGAGAGGATCCAGCCGTTCGCCGACAAGAGGTTCAGCGGCGGCGGCGTGGCGCCGATCGGCAGCGAGAAGGTCACCGCCAGCGGGGCCGCGTCGCCATAGTCGGCGACGTGCGACGTCTTCGGCGTCAGCGACACCAACGCCGGCACGTCGAGCGTGCCGTCGTCGAGCACCTGCACGGTCGCGGTCATCGTCGCGCTCGCCAACGTCGCCGTCACCGTAATCGGCGTCGTGTTGCGCACGATGCCGGTGACCGGCACGACCACCGAGCTCTGGCCCGCCGGCACAGTCACCGTCGCCGGCACGGTCAGCGTCGTCGGATCGGACGACGTCAGCGCGACGTCGGTCGCCGTCGTCACGACGCCGCTCAGCTGCACCGTCAGCGGCGCCGACGCCGGGATGGTCGGCAGGCTCGTATAGCCGACGCGCGTGAAGCCGTTGGGCCCGAGCGCGGTCAACACCGGCGCGCCGAGCACGTAATCGGCGGCCGCGCGCGGCTCCAGCTTGGAGTTGGCGTTGCGGAAGGCGAGGATGCCGGTGAGCGTCGTGTAGTTGACGCCGACGACGGGCAGCGGCAGCGTCGTGAACAACAGATCGTCGACGCGCAGCGAGGTGCCGACGACGAACTCGTTGGTCGGGGCCGTGTCGCCGCCGGCGGGCGCGGGCGCGATGTCGGTGACGCTGACGTTGGCGACCTGCACGAGCGCGCCTTCGAGCGCCGTGGCTTTGGCGCCGCCCGTCGTGACGTCGTCAGCCGTGACCAGCACCGGCGGCGGCAGCGCTTCGACCGCGCCGTTGTTGAGGATGGTCGGCGTGCCGTACTCGAGCTCGATCTCGCCGTGGAAGTTGGTGACCTGCGCCGGATTGACGTCGACGCGCTGGCCCGGCAAGAGCTTCACGCTGGCATCGAGCGCGCCGTAGACATAGAGCCCCGAGTTGTTGGCGTCGACGTAGCCCGGATCGCTCGGCGCCACCTGCACGAAGAACGCGGCCACGTGGCCCGTCTGATTCGCGCCGCTCCACTGCACCGCCGTCACCAGCGCGTTCGTGAGGCCGACCGTCGTGTTCAGGAGCGCCGTGTTGGTCTTGATGTCGTAGATCGAGGCCGGGCACGCGAGCGTGCCGGCATTGGGGGTATTCGGGCAGGCGTCGCAGGCGTCGCCCTTGCCGTCGGAGTCGCTGTCCTTCTGGTCGGCGTTGGCGATGGTGACGCAGTTGTCGACGTTGTTGAGCACGCCGTCGCCGTCGAGATCGTTGGGATCGACTTTGGCGCAGGTCATGGCCGCCTTGTCGAGCGGGCAGGCGTCGCACATGTCGCCGATGCCGTCGCCGTCGGCGTCCGCCTGCACGCCGTTGTCGACGGGCCGAATGGGGTTGAACACCATCGGGCAGTTGTCCATCGTGTTGGGCACGCCGTCGCCGTCGGAGTCGGTGGCGCTGGGCATGCCGGTGTAGATGGTCGAGCCGTTGACCGACGCCGGACGCACCGGCGCGCAGCTCGGCTCGGCGTCGGGCACGCCGCAGAAGAAGTTGGCGTAGTTGGCCGCATTCGCCGTCTGAAGCGCGCTGTAGGTCGTCTTGACGTCGCTCGTGCACAAGGCCTTGTTGGCGCTGCAGACGCTGAGCGTGTCGCAGCCGGTGGCGAGCGCGTTGACGAGGGTGGCGTCGCCGTACAGCGCCGTGCCCGAGCGCTCGACGAGCAAGACGTCCTGCGGCTGCGCGTCGAGGATGGCGCGGTGATCCTTGTTCGTCGTGCCGTCGAAGATGGCGAGGTCGCCCTGCTTGCCGACGTCGAGCGTGCCGAGGACGTCGTCGAAGTGCGCGCTGGCGGCGGCGTTGCGCGTCACCATCAGCCACAGATCCTCGTCGGTGAAGTAGTTGCCGTAGTAGGTCTTGTTCCAGGCGTCGGCGCAGGCGATCTCGCGCTGCAGGTTCATCGAGCCCGAGTAGGTCCAGTCGGTGCCGAGCGCGATCTGCACGCCGAGCCGCGCCGCGACGGTGATTTGCGCGGTGTTGCCGTAGAGGCGGGTGTTCGAGCGCGGCGACCAGACCATCGCCGTGCCCGTCTGCGCCATGATCTTGTAGTCGGGCGGGGTCAAGCCGACGGTGTGCACCATCGACGTCTGCGGCATCGTGATCGTCTCGCTGCCCGTCTGGCCGCCCGACAAGCACAAGAACTCGTTGCGCGCGACCGAGTCGATGCCTTCGGAGACGTGGCCTTGGTACGACGCGTCCTCGTCGAGGTCGAACATCACCGGCAAGCTCGGGTAGGCGCAGCCGGACGTCAGCTGCGTGCCGTCGCTGTCACCGAGCGGGAACGTGTTGTTGTCGACCGCCGCCTTCGACAGACCGCCGTTGTCGGCCGCTTCGTCGAGGTTGCGCAGGAAGCCGGCGACGCCGCCCGAGCCGATCATGGCCGTCGCGCCGCCCATCATGAAGCGCAGCTCGCCCCACTGCATCTCGGCGGTGGTGGCGCTGCCGACGGCTTTGATCTTGGTGTGACCGCGCAAGCCTTCGCGCCAGTCGTTGCGCTGCTCGTAGCGCTCGCCGGTGTCGGGCGTGGGCGCGTTCTGCGTATAGGTAATGTGGTCGTGCGCGTTGATGAGGCCGGGCGACACGACGCCGGTCGGGCAGTCGATGGTCGTCGCGCCCGCGGCCGCCGCCGCTGTCGAGCAGTCGCACGCCGAGCAGCTGATGACGCCGGTCGTATCGACGAGCACTTGGCCGCCGTGCAGCACCTTGCCGGGCAACAGCACCGTCGCCGTGATGAGCTGCGCCTTGTTGCCGGTGGCGCCCGGCGTGATGTGGCAGACGGCGTCGCTGAACGGCTTCTCGCTGGCGCGCGCGCACTCGGTCACCACCGGGCCGGTCGATTGACCGGGCGTCGGCGTCTTCGTGCAGTCGTTCTCGCAGCCGTCGCCGGAGACCTGATTGCCGTCGTCACACTGCTCGCCGGCCTGCACGATGCCGTCGCCACAGCGGGCGGTCGGCGTCGGATTTTTGTTTCCAGAGTGTCCGCAGCCGGCGATGGCCAATACAGAAATAAAACAGGTCCAAAAACGCATGCGCGCACTGAACCACAGGCGTGCACGACTGCCAAGCTACGGATTGGCAAACGCAACAAAAACGGGAACCATCGGCTGAGTGACGTCGTCAGACGCGCTACGGCGCTGTATGTCGCTGAGGGACTAGCGCTTGCGCTCGGGCAAGGGGCCGATCGTCGGCTGCGGCGCCGGGTTCGGTCGGCCGATGCTCGACGGCGGCGGCGCGCCGAAGCCGCCCAGCCGGTGGACGACGCGGCCGCCGACCATGGTCATGAGCACGTCGATCTCGCCGAGATGCTCGGGCGCGGTCGTCAGCGGATCGGCCGACAGGACGATGAGGTCGGCGAACATGCCGGGGACGAGGCGGCCTTTGTCGTCGCCTTCGCCTTCGGCCGCCGCGCTGCCGGCGGTGTACGCGGTCAGCGCCTCGAGTGGCGTGATGCGCTCGACGGTGCCGAAGCCGCCGTGCGTGACCGCGGTCTGTAGCGACGCCAGCGGCGACAGCGGCCGCGGCGGCGTGTGCCGGCCCAGCCAATCGGTGCCGAGGCACAGCTGGACGCCGGCATCGATGAGCGTGCGCAGCGGAAAGGCGTGATCGGAGCGCCATTGCGGCAGCATCGCCGGCGTCGCGCAGACGATGACGTGCAGCTTGGCCAGCCGCTCCGCCTGCGCGCGCGTCGCTTCGTCGACATGATCGATGCGAAACCAGCGCGTCAGCTCGGGATGCGCCTCTGCGAAGAGCTCGAGCTCGTCGAGGAACGTCTGCAGCGCGTGGCGCGACAACACGTGCAAGACCACGAAGTGCCCGGCTTTGGCGACGTCGTCGAAGATGCGCTGGAAATCGAGCCGCGTCAGCCGCGCCCAGTCGTCGTGGAAGTATTTGGCGCCGTCGACGCGCACCCACTCCGGCGCCGCGGCGTGCCAATCGGACGCGTACAGCCGATCGCCGAAGCGCAGGCCGAACGGCACCATGCGCACGCGCACGCCGAGGCGACCCTCCTGGCGCAGCGACTCGAAGATGTCGGGCAATTCGTCGTGCGCGATCAGCTGCACCGACGTGATGCCGAGCCGCGACAGCTCGCCCAAGAAGCTCACGGCTTCGGCGGCGAGCTCGGCTTTCGGCTGCGCGCGGACGGCGCGCGCGATCACGATCGACACCTCGCGTCCGCCGATGAAGCCGTGCGGCGCTTCCGACGCTTTGACGTGCGCCAACGCCATCGCGCGATGGTTGAGCACGCCGCCGTGCCGGCTGACGACGAACACCGGACGGCCGAGAAAATCGAGCGCCTCGGCGCGCTTGACGCCGGCGGGCAGCTCCGGCGTCGTCACGAACAGCCAATCGCGCCCGGGTTCCTCGCTGGTGCGCGGTGTCGACGATAGTCGACGCCCGGGTTCCTCGCTGGTGCGCGGTGTCGACGATAGTCGACGCCCGGGTTCTCGACGGTCGATGGGGCGAGCGCGATGCGCGCCGCTTCGGCGACGGCGGCGAGCCACTTTTTCGCGGGCAGCTCGGGCACGTCGATGCCTTTGCTGCCGCCGAACGTGATGGCGACGCCGAAGTGCACGTGCGCGTCGTTGAAGCCGGGCATGATCGTGCGCCCGCCGACGTCGAGCTCGGCGGCGTCGGGCCCAGCGGCGCGGCGCGCGGCCGCTTCGTCGTCGCCGACGTAAGCGACGCGACCGTCGACCACCGCCAGCGTCGTGGCTGTCGGCTGCGCCGGCGACATCGTGAGCACGTGGGCGTGGGTGAGCACCACGGCCAAGACGGAGAGCATCGCGCGCTTCATGTTAGCGCAGCTTTGGCGTTGTGCTTACTTCCAGCGGAACAGCTTGAGCGCCAACGCGAACGACACGACGCCCCACACCGTCACGATCGTCAGCGGCTGCCACAGCTGCAGCGCCGTGCGCCCGTCGATCATGACGCCGCGCATGGCTTCGTTCAGCGCCGTCAGCGGCAGCGCGCGAATGACCGGCTGGACGAACGCCGGGAAACGCTCGGACGAGAAGAAGACGCCCGAGAACATCATCATCGGCAGCTGCACCAAGTTGATGAGCCCGTTGGCGGTTTGCGTATTCTCCGCGCGCGCCGCCGTCAACAGGCCGAGGCCGGCGAACGTCAGCGAGCCCAGCGTCGCCGTCGCCAAGAGCAGCGCGATGGAGCCGTGGATGCCGACGCCGAACGCCAGCCAGCCGAAGCCGAGCAAGAGCGGCAATTCGCCGAGCAAGAAGAGGCCGCGCATGGCCGCGAAGGCGATGAGAAAGTGCGACTTCTTCATCGGCGTCGCGAGCAGGCGCTTGATGAGCTTGCGCGTGCGCATGTCGACGATGACGTAGCCGATGCCCCACATGCCCGACGACATCAAGTTGAGGCCGATGAGGCCGGGCACGAGGAAGTCGATGTAGCGCGAGCCGCGCGCGGTCAATTTGCCGTCGGCGACGCGGACGGGATCGACGCGGCCGGCGGCGCGCTGCAAGACGTCGTCGACGACGGCGCGGGCCAGGCGCGACTCGGGTCGCGTCGGGTCGTACAAGTAGCGGCGGGGCGCGCCAATCTCGTCTTTGTCGCCGAAGCCGGGCGCGACGATGATGGCGACGCGGCCGATGCGCAGCGCCTCTTCGGCCGCTTTGCGCGCCAGGCGCTCGACTTTGACCTCGCCCAATCGCGTCAGCGCGTCGGCGATGGCGCCGGCGTCGTCGCCCTCTTCGACGGCCGCGAACACCTGCTCGGGCGGCTTGTTGCGAAAGGCGACGCCGAGGACGACCGCGAGCAAGATGGGGAAGACGAACGCCCAAAACAGCGTCGACGGCTCGCGATAGAAGCTGCGCCAGCGGGCCAGCACCAGCTGCCACAGCGGCGATTCGTGGCGATCATTCACGGAGCTGCCTCCCGGTGAGCGAGACGAAGACGTCTTCGAGCGTCGCGTGGTGCGTCGACAAGCGGGTGAGCGGCGCGTTGGCCGACGTCAAATGCGCCAAGAGAGCCGGGATCGCCAGGTGCACTTCGTCGACGGTGAGCGCCCACGCGTCGGCGACTTTGCGCACGCTGCGCACGCCCGGCAGCGACGACAGCGGCGCCTCGGGCACGGGCACGTCGGAGGTGAACTCGATGACCTGCTGGCCGCCGAGCGACGCGATCAGCTCGCGCGGCGTGCCGAGCGCGATCATCTTGCCCTGATCGACGACGCCGACGCGATCGCAGAGCCGCTCGGCCTCGTCCATATAATGTGTGGTCAAGAGCACTGAGCGACCTTCGGCGCGCAGGCCCGTGATGATGTCCCACAGCTGCCGGCGCGACTGCGGATCGAGACCGGTCGTCGGCTCATCCAAGAAGAGCAGCTCGGGATCGCCGACGAGCGCGCAGGCCACCGCCAGCCGCTGCTTTTGCCCGCCGGAAAGCCGCGAATACCAGGCGTCGCGCTTGTCTTCGAGCGACACGAGGCGCATGACCTCTTCGACATTGCGACCGTGCGGATAGAAGCTGCGAAACAGCCGCAACGTCTCGAACACCGTCAGTCGCTCTTGCAAGTGCGTCTCTTGCAGCGAGATGCCGAGCCGCGCGCGCAGCCACGGCTCGTCGTCCTGCCAGCGCTTGCCGAGCACCTGCACGTCGCCGGCGGTCGGCTGATTCAGCCCTTCCAGGATTTCGACGGTCGTCGTCTTGCCGGCGCCGTTCGGACCGAGGAGCCCGAAACATTCGCCGCGTCGCGTCGACAGATCGAGCCCGTCGACGGCGGTGACGGCGCCGTAGCGCTTGACCAACCCGCTGACCTGAATCGCCAGCTCGCTGCGTGGCTCCGGCATCCCGTGGTGATAACGAAGCCGGCGCCGTAAAGCCAGCATTCGTAACGCGCCGCAGCTTGTCGGCAAACGACGTCTGTCGCGCTACCGAAACGTTACGCACGATCGTGATATGCTTTCCGAGCCCCATGGAAAATGCCACTCGCCGGCTCACCGGGCAGCTCTGTCGGCTCGTGGCGCGCGACGGCGCCGAAGTGCGCCTCATGCACACGTGCAGCGTCGAGATCTTGAGCGGCCGCGACGTCGGCAAGGTCGCGCAGATCGACAAGCCGCTCTATCGCATCGGCGCGCACGAATCGAACGATCTCGTGCTCGCCGACGACGCCGTGTCCAAGCATCACCTCGAGGTCGGCGTCGGCAGCGACGGCTATCGCATCGTCGATTTGTCGTCGTCGAACGGCACGTTCATGGGCGGCGTGCGCGTCGCCGACGTCACGATCTGCGAGCCGGTGACGCTGCAATTGGGCACGACGAGCATTCGCATCGTGCCCGCGTCCGCCGAGGCCGAAGTGCCGGCCTCGACGCGCACGAGCTTCGGGTCGGTGCTCGGCCGCTCGGTGGTCATGCGCGAATTGTTCGAGCAGCTCGACGCCGTCGCCAAGAGCGAGTGCTCGGTGTTGATCGAAGGCGACACCGGCGTCGGCAAGGAGCAGGTCGCCGAGAGCATTCACAACGAATCGGCGCGCCGCGAAGCGCCGTTCGTCGTCGTCGACTGCGGCGCCATCGCCGGCGACTTGATGGAATCGGAGCTGTTCGGCCACGCCAAAGGCGCGTTCACCGGCGCCGACGCGGAGCGTCGCGGCCTCTTGCAGCAGGCCGATAGCGGCACCATCTTCCTCGACGAAGTGGGCGAGCTGCCGCTGCCGCTGCAAGCCAAGCTGCTCGGCGTGCTCGAACGGCGCCGCGTGACGCCGCTCGGCGAGTCGGCGTCGCGGCCGCTCGACGTGCGCGTCTTGGCGGCGACCCACCGCAACCTGGCGCGCGAGGTGAACGAAGGCCGTTTTCGCGCCGACCTCTTCTTTCGTTTGGCGGTGGTCCGCTTGCATGTGCCGGCGCTGCGCGAGCGGCTCGACGACATTCCCATGCTCGTCGAAGCCTTTCTCGTCGACCTGCGGCAGCGCGAAGGCGCGCACATCCCGCCGCAGCTGTCGGCGCTCGAGCTGGCCCGGCTGAGCGCGCAGCCGTGGGCCGGCAACGTGCGCGAGCTGCGCAACGCCGTCGAGCGCGCGGCGCTCAAGCTCGGCAGCCCGACCGCGCGCGACGCCGACGCCGATCGTCCCGAGCCGTTCATGCAGTCGCGCGATCGGTTCGTGGGCGCCTTCGAACGCCGCTATTTGACCGACATTCTCGAGCGCTGCGACGCCAACGTGTCGGAAGCGGCACGCCAAGCGGGCGTCGATCGGCGCAACTTTCAACGCCTATTGCGACGGCACCACATCATTCCGCGGGAGCTCAAGCGCAAATGAAAATCGGCGAGGGTGAGAACGTATTGCGGCGATGTCCGCGCTGTAAGCTGCTCTTCGAAGCGCGCGCCAACGTCAGCGCCAGCTGTCTCGGCTGCGGCGATCGCGTCGACGGCATGGCGCTGCCGGTGCAAGCGGCGCAAGGTCCGGGCGTGCGCCGGCTGCGCGAGGAAGAGAGCGTGCCGCACGAAATCCACGATCACGAGCCGACCGAGCCCCTCCGGCGACGTTGACGCGACGTTGACGCGCGACGTCGACGGCAGGGTGAGCGCGTCACGTGACAGCGCTGGGGTCGCGGCTTAGACTGCCTCCCATGAGCTCGCCTGAGTCGAAGGATCCGAAAGCGCCGGGCGCCGACGTCGTCTCGATCGAGGACGCGCGGCTCAAGGCGCAGGCCAAGGACGCGCCGTCGAACGCGGCGGAGGTCGGCGAGCCGACGGCGGTGAACGTCGACGCCAACGAGTTCCTGAAGCCGGTGATGGCGGCGATCGCGCGGGAATTGGCCGGCGTGGCCGATCCCGACGGCACCGTGCGCGTCGGCGGCAGCGACGAGGCCTCGCGGGCGAAGACGGCCGCCGTCGTCAAAGGGCTCGGCGTCGGCCTCGGTCAGGCGCTGGCCGAGGCGTTCGGCAAGTGGGCGCAGAAGATCGAGGCGCCGCCCGCCACGATCGACGCGAAGCCCGAGCCGCCGCCGATGACGACGAACGACGACGACGAGACGAAGAAGCCGAGCTGATTACTTGGCGCGACCGCGACGGCGCAGCTGATTGCGCCGCTCGGCCGGGTCGCCGGGCTCGATGACGTAGTTCTTGCGCCGCTCGCGCGCCAAACGCCGCTCGCGCGTCAAGAGCGCGCGCAATTCGTCGAGCGTGCGCGCGCGTGGCCGGGCTTTGTCGGCGATGAAGCCGCAGTTCTGACAGGTGACGACGCGAGCCGAGCCGAGCCGCGTCCAGCGCAAGACCAAGCGGCGCCGCTCTTTACACGAGACGCACGACGCGCCTTCGGGCAGCGCCGTGCCGCGCCAATGGCGCAGATAGCAGGCGCGACACATGCCGCGCCGCAGGCCGACGCCGAGCGAATCGGCCGACTTGCGGCACACCGTGCAGCTGGCGGTTGCGCTGGTTCCCGAAGATGCTGACGGCGGCGACGCATCCATTGTCCACACCATCGCCGCGCAACCGCTCGCACGCAATTTTTTGGACGACCGCCCTCTCGTTTCGAGCCTCGCGTCGCGCGAACGCGGCGCAAGCTGGCGACAAATAACCGTACTAACTGGGGCCGGCGCTCCCAGCTTCATCGCGTAAAGTGCGCGCGAATACAGACCGAAGTGGTGGGCGCGTGATTTGCTCAGGGTGAGGCCATCATGACCAAGACCGCCTTGCTGCTGGGTCTGGGAACACTGCTCTTAGTCGCCCCGCCCGTTCACGCCTGCCCCAACGACCGCGCGGCCTTCGTCATCGACGGCATCCGAGTCGTCCACTGCCTGGCCAACTGCGGCACCGATTGACGACAGTGGTCGACGTCGACCATCGGCGTCGCCGACCGCGAGACGCTGCTCGACGAAGGCTTGCGCCTGTCCGACAGCCTCTACGGCGGCAGCGGCGACGACGACGCGGCCATGGAAGCGGCCTTCCAAGCCGAGGAGTCGGCGACGGCGACGGCGATGCACGCCTGGATGCAGTCGCTGGCGTCGGGCCTCCTGGCGCTGCTGGCGGTCGCGCTGGCGGGCGTCGGCTTGGCGCGGCTCGGCCAGATGCGCCGTCCACTCGCGATGACCGTCTTGGCGCGGCGTCCGGTGCCGGCGGCGGTCGTGCTCAGCCTGTTGTCGCCGGTGGTGCCGCCGCTCGTGTTGATGCACGCCGAGCGCGAGATCTTGCCCTCGCCGGTGCTGTTGATGGCGTCGGCGCTGGCTTGCATGGCGCTCTCGATGCTGCTGGCGCGTAAGCGGCTGGCGTCGCGGCTGCGCTGGGCGGCGATGGGTCGGCTCGGCGGCCTCGAAGACGGCACGCTCGTCCTCGCCGAGCTCGAGCCCAAGAAGCTGTTGCCGCCGCCCGGTGCGCGCGGTCGCGTCCCCTGGTTCATGGCCGATCTGTCGGCTTCGAGCGACGGCGAATTGGCGCGCGTGGCGCTGGCGCAAGCCGACGTCGACGATCGCGCCGCGCGCATCCTGTCGCGCCTCGCCAACGGCATCTGCGTCGCCGGCGAGACGTTGACGGTGCTGGGCGCGGCCGTGCGCGTGCCCGCCGATGCCGCGGCCGCCGATCCGCTGTGCCGCTCGGCGTCGACGCAAGCGCGCGTCGGCCGCGCCACGATCGGCCGCGCCATCGTCGCCGCCGGCACGCCCGCCATGCTGCTGCGCCGCTTGCACATCGAGTGCGTCCTGCTCGGCGTCTTGTGCGGCGTCTGCCTCGCCGCCGCCGGTCTCGCCTTCTTCAGCTGATACTCGGCTGATTCTTCGCCGATCCTCTACAATGTCGGGCGACATGCCCGCCGAGACGCTGCGCGTCCTCACCCTCAACATTTGGAATAACCAAGGTCCGTGGCCCGAGCGGCTGCGCCTGATTCGGCGTGAGCTCGCCGAGCTTTCGCCCGACATCGTCGGCTTGCAGGAGGTGCTGCACCTCGAGCAGCCGGCGCAACAGGCCGCGCCCGACCAAGCGCAGGCCATCGGCGACGGCCTCGGCTACTACAGCGCGTTCGCGTCGGCCTGGCACATCGGTGGCGGCCTGCAGTTCGGCAACGCGCTCTTGTCGCGCTGGCCCATCGTGCACGCCGACAATTTTCAGCTGCCGTGCGAGCCCGACGACGAGACGCGCGGGCTCCTGCATTGCGTGCTCGATTCGCCGCATGGTCGCATCTCGGTCTTCGTGACGCACCTGTCCTGGAAGCTGCATCAGTCCGACATTCGGCAGCAGCAGGTGGCGTTCATCGCCGGCAAAGTGCGCGACCTGGCGCCGATCGACGGCCACGGCTTTCCGCCCATCCTCATGGGTGACTTCAACGCCGAGCCCGAGTCGGACGAGATCCGTTATCTGCGCGGCTTCAACTCACGCCTCGGCAAGAGCATCTACTTCGCCGACTGCTTCGCCGCCGCCGGCGACGGCTCGCCCGGCTACAGCTACGCGCGCGCGAATCCTTACGCGCTGCGCGCGCACGAGCCCAATCGCCGCCTCGACTACATCTTCTCGCGCGGCCCCGATCGCGAGCTGCGCGGCGAGCCGTTGTCGGCGCGGCTCTGCTTCAATCAGCCCAACGGCGACGGCATCTGGCCTACCGATCATTACGGAGTCGTCGCCGATATTCAGGCCGCGCCGCGCAAGCTCGATCCGCTCTGACGCCTCCGTACACTTCCCAAGCGATTGCGGTCACCGGTCTGGGAGCGTTTTCCCCAGTGCCCCCTCGTTTGCGCATTCTCCGTCGAGCACTCGCATTTCCTGGGTCCATTTGTCCCCACGCGATGCGCCTATTCGGCTTTCGACGCTGGTGACTGCCCCCCCGGTGTGACAACTTTCGTGTTACCGCTTCGATTTTATAACTAACCGTAAGAATTATTAAAATTTAAGGAATAAAAAAATGTAAACGCGGCACGCGACTCGCAATGGGGGTCTGGAGTCATGAGCGTCCGCCCTCTCTGCTTCGCGCTGCTGCTCTTGGTCGCCGTCTCCGGCTGCCTTGGCTCGGCGCTCAACGGCACCAACGGCGGTGGCGGCGGCGGCAGTGGCGGCAACGGCGTGGGCGGCACGCCCGACATGGCGCCCGACGTCTCGGCGCTGTTCTACGCGAACGTCGCGCCGATCATCATGCCGGCCTGCGGCGGCTGCCACGGCGTCACCGGCGGCGCGGGTCCGCCGTTCATGTTGTCGACGCCGGACATGCTCAAGAACATCCTCGCGTACCCGGGGCTCGTCAGCAATCCGCCGGCGCAGTCGCTCTTGTATTCGAAGGGCGCGCACGAAGGTCCGGCGTTCACGCCGGCGCAGCTGCCCGTCGTGCTCGATTGGCTGACGACGTACGACGCGACGCTCGCCGTCGACGCCGGCGTGGCCAAGCCGCAAGTGACGCCGTTTGCGCCTTCTTTCACGGCCACGAACACGGTCGACCTCTCGGTGCTCGACGCGACGCTCGCCGGTCAGAAGCTGACCTTCAGCGCCAAGATGGTGGGCACGTCGATCGAGCTGTCGGACATCATGCTGGTGACGCCGGCGACGGAAGGCGTGCACGTCTCGCATCCGCTCTTCGTCGTCTGGGATCCGAACTTGGTCGCGCATCC